>NZ_JASTTB010000004.1:2498-5506 GCF_053525695.1 Corynebacterium sp. 335C | reverse complement strand
ACATGAAATTTAAATTGTCGGCGGTGACCTACTCTCCCACACCCTCCCGAGTGCAGTACCATCGGCGCTGGCAGGCTTAGCTTCCGGGTTCGGAATGGGACCGGGCGTGACCCCGCCGCTATTGCCACCGACAAAAACCAAGGACACACCACCATCACAGGTGGCGTGCACGCCACCCACCACACAATCGGGGTGGGGGGTGCTGTCCCAGATACTGGGCAATGGACGCGAACAACTGTTACTTCTGCGTGGCACAACCACACCACACACAAGCAATGGTGTTTGTGTTCATCGGTCTATTAGTACCGGTCACCTCAACGCCTCACAACGCTTACAGATCCGGCCTATCAACCCCGTCATCTACAGGGGACCTCAAAAGAAACCTCATCTCGGAACAGGCTTCCCGCTTAGATGCTTTCAGCGGTTATCCCTTCCGTACGTAGCCAACCAGCCCTGCTCCTGGCGGAACAACTGGCACACCAGAGGTACGTCCGTCCCGGTCCTCTCGTACTAGGGACAGCCTTCCACAAGTTTCCACGCGCGCGGCGGATAGAGACCGAACTGTCTCACGACGTTCTAAACCCAGCTCGCGTGCCGCTTTAATGGGCGAACAGCCCAACCCTTGGGACCTACTCCAGCCCCAGGATGCGACGAGCCGACATCGAGGTGCCAAACCATCCCGTCGATATGGACTCTTGGGGAAGATCAGCCTGTTATCCCCGGGGTACCTTTTATCCGTTGAGCGACACCGCTTCCACAAGCCAGTGCCGGATCACTAGTCCCGACTTTCGTCCCTGCTCGACCTGTCAGTCTCACAGTCAAGCTCCCTTGTGCACTTACACTCAACACCTGATTGCCAACCAGGCTGAGGGAACCTTTGGGCGCCTCCGTTACTCTTTGGGAGGCAACCGCCCCAGTTAAACTACCCACCAGGCACTGTCCCTGACCCGGATAACGGGCCGAGGTTAGACATCCAATCCGATCAGAGTGGTATTTCAACAACGACTCCACAACCACTGGCGTGGCCGCTTCACAGTCTCCCACCTATCCTACACAAACCGAACCGAACACCAATGCCAAGCTATAGTGAAGGTCCCGGGGTCTTTTCGTCCTGCCGCGCGTAACGAGCATCTTTACTCGTACTGCAATTTCGCCGGGTCTGCGGTTGAGACAGCAGGGAAGTCGTTACGCCATTCGTGCAGGTCGGAACTTACCCGACAAGGAATTTCGCTACCTTAGGATGGTTATAGTTACCACCGCCGTTTACTGGGGCTTAAATTCTCCGCTTCGACCAAAAAGGTCTAACAGGTCCTCTTAACCTTCCAGCACCGGGCAGGCGTCAGTCCGTATACATCGACTTACCGTCTTCGCACGGACCTGTGTTTTTAGTAAACAGTCGCTTCCCTCTATTCTCTGCGACCACCAACCGCCGGCCAGGAGCACGTCCCGGCGACAGTCGGCGGCCCCCCTTCTCCCGAAGTTACGGGGGCAATTTGCCGAGTTCCTTAACCGCAGTTATCCCGATCGCCTTAGTATTCTCTACCTGACCACCTGTGTCGGTTTGGGGTACGGGCCGTGACATCCCTCGCTAGAGGCTTTTCTCGGCAGCATAGGATCACCAACTTCCCCACAACGGGTACGCATCACGTCTCACCCCCACAGCAACCCGGATTTGCCTGGGCTGCGGGCTACACGCTTACACCACCTATTCCATCAGGTGGCACGGCTACCTTCCTGCGTCACCCCATCACGTGGCTACTACCAGCTCAGGTCCCCTGCATCAGCAACCAACACCAGCCCGAAGGCCGGATCATGGAAGCATCAGGAGGGTTAGTATCACTGATTCACCATTGGTCGTACATGCCACGGGTACGGGAATATCAACCCGTTGTCCATCGACTACGCCTGTCGGCCTCGCCTTAGGTCCCGACTCACCCTGGGAGGATTAACCTGGCCCAGGAACCCTTGGTCATTCGGCGGAGGAGTTTTCCACTCCTCATTCGCTACTCATGCCTGCATTCTCACTCGCGCACGCTCCACAGTCGGGTTACCCCACCGCTTCACAGCAGTACGCGACGCTCCCCTACCCAGCCACACAAAGTGACTGCCGCGGCTTCGGCGGTATGCTTGAGCCCCACTACATTGTCGGCGCAGGACCACTCGACCAGTGAGCTATTACGCACTCTTTCAAGGGTGGCTGCTTCTAAGCCAACCTCCTGGTTGTCTTCGCGATCCCACATCCTTTTCCACTTAGCATACCCTTAGGGGCCTTAGCCGGCGATCTGGGCTGTTTCCCTCTCGACTACGAATCTTATCACCCGCAGTCTCACTGCCGTGCTCTCACCTCACCGGCATTCGGAGTTTGGCTGATGTCGCTAAGATGATGGTCCCGCTAAACCAACCAGTAGCTCTACCTCCAGGAGGAAACACACGACGCTGCACCTAAATGCATTTCGGGGAGAACCAGCTATCACGGAGTTTGATTGGCCTTTCACCCCTACCCACAACTCATCCCCTCAGTTTTCAACCTAAGTGGGTTCGCGCCTCCACGACGTCTTACCGTCGCTTCACACTGGCCATGGGTAGATCACCCCGCTTCGGGTCCAGGACATGCCACTGACTCACCCTAGTTAGGATTCGCTTTCGCTACGGCTACCCGACAACCGGTTAACCTCGCGACATGCCGCTGACTCGCAGGCTCATTCTTCAAAAGGCACGCCATCACCCCACCAGGAGGCTCTGACGGATTGTCAGCACACGGTTTCAGGTACTATTTCACTCCCCTCCCGGGGTACTTTTCACCATTCCCTCACGGTACTATCCGCTATCGGTCACGGAAGGTATTCAGGCTTACCGGGTGGTCCCGGCGGATTCACAGCAGATTTCACGGGCCCGCTGCTACTCGGGGAAAATACGTGCCACCAGTGCCCACATGCTTTCGCGTACCGGGCTCTCACCGTCTACGGCGGGCGATTCCACACCACTTCCACTAACACGCAACACACCAG
>NZ_JASTTB010000004.1:0-2398 GCF_053525695.1 Corynebacterium sp. 335C | reverse complement strand
GCGCAGCCGGCAGACCACGCACACACGCACCCCACAACACCGCACACGCAACCCCTGCCGGGTATCACACGCATACGGTTTAGCCTCATCCGCGTTCGCTCGCCACTACTAACGGAATCACAATTGTTTTCTCTTCCTGCGGGTACTGAGATGTTTCACTTCCCCGCGTCACCACCACACGCCCTATGAATTCAGGCGCAGGCGACCGCCCACAACGACGGCCAGGTTTCCCCATTCGGACACCCTCGGATCAACGCTCAGTTGGCAGCTCCCCGAGGCTTAACGCAGCCTCTCACGTCCTTCATCGGCCTTCCATGCCAAGGCATCCACCGTGTGCCCTACAAGAACACAAAACGATCATGCAATAAATCACAGAAAAACAAGATGCTCGCGTCCACTATCCAGTTCTCACACAACACCACCAACACCCCACCAACCAGACCACTCGTCTGACTGCCGTTGCGCCGGCGCGCAAGGGAAAACGTGTCTCCCCAGACACCCGACAGCATGCCGACGTTACAAGCCACTCGGTCACCACACTGCGTGGTGCGACAGGCGTTCCACCCGAAAAAAACAAAAACAGCCAGCCGCGCCACAGGCGCATGACACTGGCCGAGCAAAAAACATGCTCCTTAGAAAGGAGGTGATCCAGCCGCACCTTCCGGTACGGCTACCTTGTTACGACTTCGTCCCAATCGCCGATCCCACCTTCGACAGCTCCCCCCCACAAGGGTTGGGCCACTGGCTTCGGGTGTTACCGACTTTCATGACGTGACGGGCGGTGTGTACAAGGCCCGGGAACGTATTCACCGCAGCGTTGCTGATCTGCGATTACTAGCGACTCCGACTTCACGGGGTCGAGTTGCAGACCCCGATCCGAACTGAGACCGGCTTTAAGGGATTAGCTCCGCCTCACGGCATCGCAACCCACTGTACCGGCCATTGTAGCATGTGTGAAGCCCTGGACATAAGGGGCATGATGATTTGACGTCATCCCCACCTTCCTCCGAGTTGACCCCGGCAGTCTCTCACGAGTCCCCACCATCACGTGCTGGCAACATGAGACAAGGGTTGCGCTCGTTGCGGGACTTAACCCAACATCTCACGACACGAGCTGACGACAACCATGCACCACCTGTATACGAGCCACAAGGGAAGGACCATCTCTGGCCCGGTCCCGTACATGTCAAGCCCAGGTAAGGTTCTTCGCGTTGCATCGAATTAATCCACATGCTCCGCCGCTTGTGCGGGCCCCCGTCAATTCCTTTGAGTTTTAGCCTTGCGGCCGTACTCCCCAGGCGGGGCGCTTAATGCGTTAGCTACGGCACGGATCCCGTGGAAGGAAACCCACACCTAGCGCCCACCGTTTACGGCATGGACTACCAGGGTATCTAATCCTGTTCGCTACCCATGCTTTCGCTCCTCAGCGTCAGTTACTGCCCAGAGACCCGCCTTCGCCACCGGTGTTCCTCCTGATATCTGCGCATTTCACCGCTACACCAGGAATTCCAGTCTCCCCTGCAGTACTCAAGTTATGCCCGTATCGCCTGCACGCCCGGAGTTGAGCCCCGGAATTTCACAGACGACGCGACAAACCACCTACGAGCTCTTTACGCCCAGTAATTCCGGACAACGCTCGCACCCTACGTATTACCGCGGCTGCTGGCACGTAGTTAGCCGGTGCTTCTTCTCCATCTACCGTCAGAAAACCTTCGTCGATGGTGAAAGGAGTTTACAACCCGAAGGCCGTCATCCCCCACGCGGCGTCGCTGCATCAGGCTTCCGCCCATTGTGCAATATTCCCCACTGCTGCCTCCCGTAGGAGTCTGGGCCGTGTCTCAGTCCCAATGTGGCCGTCCACCCTCTCAGGCCGGCTACCCGTCGCCGCCTTGGTAGGCCATTACCCCACCAACAAGCTGATAGGCCGCGGGCCCATCCTGCACCGAAAAAACTTTCCACCCCAACCCTACGTTGGAGTCCTATCCGGTATTAGACCCAGTTTCCCGGGCTTATCCCGAAGTGCAGGGCAGGTCACCCACGTGTTACTCACCCGTTCGCCACTCGTGTACCCCAGCAAGCTGGGGCCTTACCGTTCGACTTGCATGTGTTAAGCACGCCGCCAGCGTTCGTCCTGAGCCAGGATCAAACTCTCCACAAAAAAGACTTTTAAGCGAAAAGCCCAAAACCTGACAAAAAAGAACAAACAACAAACCAACAAGCAAACACTCGCTGGCCTGGCATTCATCCGAAAAAATAACTCAAACAACCACGCCACCCTGCTCCACCCGCAAACGAGTGGGACACGACACCACAACACCAGCCCCGACTAGGGAAGGGGCTGACACCGGCATCGCACCAGGCGACGCAGCCAACATGTTCAAGCAGTCATTGGCAAAAA
>NZ_JASTTB010000003.1:0-418425 GCF_053525695.1 Corynebacterium sp. 335C | reverse complement strand
CATCGGCACACTATCGAGTTCTCAAAAAACACGCGCACACCCCGGCACCAGAAGTCCTCACGGACCCCGTCCGAAGCAGCAGAAGTGAAGCTTAGACCATCTCGTAACCGAGTGTCAAACCCGCGCCAACCAGAACCACAACCGGCCCTGAACCACAGGTGAACTCCACCCCAACCAGCACACCAACCGGGCACCCGGAACAACCAGGAACAACCCGCCAGCCGCGCTGACCCGGATGAATATACGCACGGCGGCCGTCGTCACGCAAAACGCCTGGTGATGACGGCCGCCGGTGGGTCGGGCGCCGATGGGTCGACCGCCGGTGGTTCGGGCGGGCCCCTCCCCTACGAGTCCCCTACGACACGCGCCGGATGTCGGCGCCGAGGTCGGTGAGCACCTCCACGAAGTGCGGGTAGCCGCGGTCGATGTGGAAGACGTCGTGGACGTCGGTGACGCCGCCCTCCTCCGCGCACAGGCCGGCGAGCACGAGGCCGGCGCCGGCGCGGATGTCGGAGCTCCACACAGGGGCGGACGACAGGGCGTCCTTGCCGCGGATCATCACGTGGTGGCCGTCGATGGTGGCGTCGGCGCCGAGGCGGATCATCTCGTCGACGAAGCGGAAGCGGGACTCGAAGACGTTCTCGGTCAGCACGCTCACGCCCTCCGACACCGCGGCGAGCGCGATGGCCATGGGCTGGAGGTCGGTCGGGAAGCCGGGAAACGGCAGGGTCTGGTAGTTCACGGCGCGCATGCGGCCCTCGCCGCGGACCCGGAAGCCGGTGCGGTACGTCTCCACCTCCGCGCCGGCGACGCGGAGCTTCTCCAGCGGCAGGTGCAGGAACTGCGGGTCGATGCCGCCGACGGTGACGTCGCCGCCGGTCATCGCCGCACCATAGGCCCAGGTGCCGGCGACGATGCGGTCGCCGCAGACCTCGTGCTCGGTCGGGTGCAGGCGCTCGACGCCCTCGATGGTGATGGTGTTGGAGCCGGCGCCGGTGATGCGCGCGCCCATCTCGTTGAGCATGTCGCACAGGTCGACGATCTCGGGCTCGCGGGCCGCGTTGTCCAGCACCGTCTGGCCCTTCGCCAGCACGGAGGCGGTGACGATGTTCTCGGTCGCGCCGACCGACGGGAAGTCCAGCTTGATGTGGGCGCCGTGCAGCGCCTCCGCCTCGGCGACGACGCAGCCGTGCTCGATGCGGGTGCGGGCGCCGAGCTTCTCCAGGCCCGACTGGTGCATGTCCAGGGGGCGGGAGCCGATGGCGTCGCCGCCCGGCAGCGCGACCTTCGCCATGCGGCAGCGGGCGGTCAGCGGCCCGAGGATGCAGACGGAGGCACGGAACTGGCGGACCGCGTCGAAGTCGGCCTGCGGGGACAGCTCGGCGGGCGTCGTGATCTCCACGATGTCCCGCGCGCGGCGCACCTGGCAGCCGAGGCCCTCGAGGACGTCCTGCATGAGCGGGACGTCGTCGATGGCGGGGCAGTTGCGCAGGACGGTGGTGCCCTCCGCCAGGAGGGCGGCGCCCATGAGCTTGAGCACGGAGTTCTTCGCGCCGGTCACGCGGACCTGGCCCGACAGGGTCGCTCCGCCGCCGACGAGGAATCGTTCGTTCGTCACGGCCTCCACGAAACCACAAAAAGCCCCCGCCCGCCGACGGGTGCCGGCGGGCGGGGGCGTGATGGACGCGGGTGCGCGGAGGCTACGCGTTCTTCTCCTCGACGCGCTTGATGGCCTCCTGCGCGACGAGCTCCTGGATGCCCATGTCGAGCTCCGAGGTGAAGCCGACGCAGGAGCAGTTGATCTCGCCCAGGACGTAGGTGTCGCCGCCGTCCTCGGCGTCGTCGAGCATGAAGTCGGCGGTCCAGATCAGCGGGATGTTGTCGCCGCCGAGCTTCTCGGCGATGACGGGGCGGGCCTCGGCGAACATGTCGACGAGCTCCTGCCAGGCCTCCGGCTTGTCGTAGGTGTACTTGGCGCCGGAGAACAGGGTGGCGGAGAAGTTGTCGCCGCCCTCGGCCGGCTTCTTGTGCACGACGAAGACCGGGTACGGGCCGACGAGGAGGATGCGGATCTCGCCCTCGACGATGCGCGGCATGAAGCGCATGTCGACGAGCATGCCGTTGTCGCCGATGATGTACTGCTCGCAGAAGTCCATGAACTCGCCGAGCTCGCGCTCCTCGGTGTGGTTGTCCACGGCCTCGGTGCACTTCAGCTTGGTGCCCAGCGGCAGGGCGGTGCCGGGCTCGACGGTCTTGGCCAGCTCCTTGTCGGCCAGCTGGACGCGCCAGATGCCGGACCCGGTGGAACCGCGGTTCTGCTTGAGGACGCGCTCGCCGTAGGACAGGGAGGTCGGGAAGGTCTCGTGGAGCTCCTCGACCTTGTAGTAGGCGGCGGTGTCGTCGGGGACGAGGTCGGTGTCGTTGAGCTTGACCAGGGCGTCCTTGGCGCCGTAGGCCATCATCTCGGCCGGGGTGGACATGCCGACGAGGCCGGCCTCCGACAGCTTGGTCAGCAGGTCGAAGTAGCCCTTCTCGCCGCCGGGGATGTTGCCGGGGTTGACGCGGGAGATGTAGGCGTCGGCGTTGCCGGACACGTACTCGAACAGGGCGTCGGCCCACTCCGGGCGGTAGTAGACCACCTCGGCGTCCCAGCCCTCGGTCGCCTTGATGGCGTTGACGATGGGCATGGTGTCCTTGCGGTGGCCGTCGAAGTACTTGTCGGAACCGCCCTCGACCTCGAAGACGACGATGTGCTTGTGCATGTGGGGGTGGCCTTTCTCTGCGCCATGGGGGACGTCCGCGGGTGGGCCGCGTCCTCCTCAAACGTATTCCGCGGAGGGGGCGTGCGCCCGCCCCGTCGGGGGTGAAGTGGAGCACCGCCGGCGGGGGCGTTTCCGCGTCCCGCGCCACCTGCGGTTTCCATGTGCTTTGCGACGTGCCGATCCGCGGGGCGGATCACCCCGTCACCCCCGCCGCCGCACCCGTGCCGCGGGGCGGGCGTCGCCGCGGGCGGCCGCGCCTAGAATCGGGGCATGTCCGTTCATCTGACCCGCATCTACACGCGCACCGGCGACGACGGCACGACGGGGCTGTCGGACTTCTCGCGCGTGCCGAAGGACGACCCCCGACTGGTGGCGTACGCCGACTGCGACGAGGCGAACGCCGTGCTGGGCCAGGCCCTGGCGCTCGGCGATCCGGCCCCGGAGATTGCGCGGGTGGTCCGCGCCGTGCAGAACGATCTCTTCGACGCCGGCGCCGACCTCTCGACGCCGGTGGTCGAGGACCCGGAGTACCCGCCGCTGCGGATCACGCAGGAGTACGTCGACCGGCTCGAGGCCTGGTGCGACGAATTCAACGCGGAGCTGCCGAAGCTGAACTCCTTCATCCTTCCGGGCGGGACGCCGGCGGCTGCGCTGCTGCACCAGGCCCGCGTCGTCGCCCGCCGCGCGGAGCGCTCCGCGTGGGCGGCGGTCCGGGAGTTCCCGGACACGACGTCGGCGATGCCCGCGAAGTACCTCAACCGGCTGTCGGACCTGCTGTTCATCCTGTCGCGCGCGGCCAACGGCGGCGACGACGTGCTGTGGGTGCCGGGCGGCGAGCGCGCGAAGCCGGGCGACGGGGACGGGCCGGAGGCCGGCGGCGCGGACGCCTGACGGCGCCCCCTGCGCGGGATCCCCGCCGCCGCGTGGCGCGTGCGGGCCGCCGCCGCGCCGCCCGCGGACGCGGAAACGGGCCCCGCGACCAAGGGTTGCGGGGCCCGTCGTCACGCGAAAACACGTGGTGGCGCGGAGGATGCGTGCGGACGGCGACCCGCGCGCGACGCCTCGGGCGGGATCAGGGCAGGGCGCCGATGCGGCGGGCGGCGTTGACCGCCTCGTACCGCGTGTGCGCGCCGAGCTTGCGCATCACGGAGCGGAGGTAGGACTTCACCGTCTCGGCGCCGATGCCCATCTCCTCCGCCGCCTCGACGTTGGTGTGGCCGAGGGCGACGCACGCCAGCACGTCGAGCTCGCGGGCCGACAGCTTCGTCGTCTGCTTCACGCGGACCGGGCTGACCATCTGGTCGCACAGCTCCTCGACCTCCTCCCGCAGCTTCTCGTCGTCGATGCGGTTGGCCAGCATGCGCAGCTTCGAGTGGGTGGAGCGGACCTGCTCCCACTCCGCCCCGTTCATCGTCCGGCGGTCCTTCGCCGCGCCCCCGCGGTCGGCGGCCCGGCATGCGTCGGCGACGGCGAGGTCCTGCTCCAGGGTGCGGGCGGTCATCGTGACCTCCTCCAGCACCTTGTCGCCCAGCCGCACCGAGGAGTGCACGCCGGCGTACAGCACGCCGCGGACGGCGCGGGCGACGATGACCGGCACCGCGACCAGCGAGTGCAGCCCCTCGTCGCGGATCGCGGCGTCGTGCTCGTGCGTGATGACCTTCGCCCGCAGGTAGTCCGACACGCCCACCGGCCGGCGGGTGGCCAGCACGCGGCCGCCGACGCCGGAGCCCGACTCCACGACGACGTCGTGCAGCGCGGGGGTGCGCAGGCCGACCCAGTGGGTGATCTTCATCTTCCCCGGGTCGATCACGTCGGCGTACATCGCGACGGGGATCCCGGTCGCATTCTTCAAACTGACCAGCGAGGACCGGATGACCTCGTTGTCGTCCGACATGCGATGGGGGTCCATGGCAGCTTCCTCCTGATTCGTCGCCCGGGGCTGACCCGGGGGATCACCCCCGGAGGGCGAGCGGGTTGAGACTCTGTGGACATCATACCCGCGAATTGGGTTGATTCCTATTCAGGTTCCACTCAGGAACCACGCGGAATCGGCGAATCCCCGCCCGTTTACGCCCCGGGGGCGGCACCCCCGACGGCCCCCTCTCAGGTTGTCACCCCCACATATGCCCCCGACATGGGATTTTGAGTCCGCGGACCCCTCCCCCGGCGCCGCGGGACGCCGAGGTCGCCGGCCCTCCCCCGTCCGCCCCCGCCGCCCGTCCGCGGGTACGCGGCGGCCGCCGCGGCGGGGCGCATGCGGCGACGGCGCCCGGCCCGCCGGAGCGGGCGCGGAAGCCGTCGTCACGCGGATGACGCCGCGATCAGCGGGTCCACTCGGGCTTCCGCTTCTCGACGAACGCGGCCATGCCCTCCTTCTTGTCCGGGGTGGCGAACAGCGCGTGGAAGACGCGGCGCTCGTAGTGCACGCCCTCCGACAGCGGCGTCTCCAGCGCGCGGTCGACGGCCTCGGTGGCGGCGTAGGAGGCGGCCAGCGGCATGCCCGCGACCTTCGCGGCGACCTTCGCGACCTCCTCCGCGAAGCCCTCCAGCGGCAGGATGCGGGACACCAGGCCGGCGCGCTCCGCATCCTCCGCGTCGATGGTGCGGCCGGTGAGGATGAGGTCCATCGCCTTGTACTTGCCGACGGCGCGCGTCAGGCGCTGCGAGCCGCCCATGCCCGGGATGACGCCCAGCGTGATCTCCGGCTGGCCGAACTTCGCGTTGTCCGCGGCCAGGAGGATGTCGCCCATCATCGCCAGCTCGCAGCCGCCGCCCAGGGCGTAGCCGGACACGGCGGTGATGATCGGGGTGCGGACCTTCGAGATGCGGTCCCAGCCGGAGAACACGTCGTCGACGAACAGGTCCGGGTACTCCAGCGCGTTCATCTCCTTGATGTCCGCGCCGGCGGCGAACGCCTTCTCCGAGCCGATGATGACGATCGCGCCGATGCCGCGATCCCGGTCGAACTCCTCGACCGCGCCGACCAGCTCCGCCATGACGGTGGTGTTCAGCGCGTTCAGCGCCTTCGGGCGGTTCAGCGTCACGGTGGCGACGCGCCCCTCGACGGAGGTGATGATGGTCTCGTACTCGGCCATGGTCTTCGCGATCCTTTCGTCGGTGCGGTGGTCACCGCCCATGATGGCCCTTTCCTCCGCCCCGCGCCGCCGTAACCGCGGATCGGGGTGGCGCGACGCGCGCCGCGCCCGTCACCTGCACGTTCGCGCAAGCACGGGCACAGCGCCCCCTCCGGGGGTGGAAAACGGGAAACGGGACGCGCCCCGGACCCGCCGTCGTATGCTGGGCCGTGCAACAGGTCCCCGACCGTTCCCCGGCGCATCGTCCTCCACGGTGCACCGGACCGGGAAGGGGCGAAAGAGGGAATCCGGTGCGAATCCGGAGCTGTCCCGCAGCGGTCAGCTGGAACGACCGCCGTCACACGCACTGGGGCCACGCGCCCCGGGAAGCGACGGCCAGTAGGAACCGGCCGGTCGCGGGTCTGCCGCGTGAAGGCAGTCGTCATACCCCGCGTCCGGACCACGTGCCAGCGAGCCCGAATACCTGCCTGTTGCGCCGGATCGACCGATCCGGCCACCGAGGACGCCCGTGGACAGGCGCACCGTGGAACAGACGGCAGGGGCCCGCGACAACCCCGGCCGGACCAGCTGTCGCGCCCGTCCACGGGCCCCTCCCCGGGGCCCACGTGACCGAGAGGGCGCGGCTTTTCGCCGTCTAGGGGGTGCACCTCCACTCCGGTGTCGAGGACGGACGGGTGAACAGGACCTCCCCGGCCCTCATCGAGAGCGTGACCCCGGCCCGGTTCCGCAGGGCCTCGTAATGGCTTCCGGCGTCGAGGACCATGAGGTTCGCCGGCGCACCCTCGTGGAGCCCGTAATCCTCCAGGCCGATGGTCCCCGCCGAAGCGGTGGCCACCAGGTCGAACAGCGGGGCGGCGTCGAGCGCGGCGAGGTGCCCGTAATGGACCCCCGCATCGAGGATGTTCATCATGTTGCCGTTGCCCAGCGGGTACCACGGGTCCGCGATGGAGTCCTGCGCGAAGCACACCCTGACGCCCGCCTCGCGGAGCTTCGCCACCGGCGTCATGCCCCTCCGCACCGGCCCGGCGTCCTGCCGGCCCTGGAGGTGGATGTTCTCCGTCGGGCAGGCGATGAGCGAGATCCCCGTCCTGGCCAGGAAGGGCAGCAGCTTGAACGCGTAGGCCGGATTCGCCGACCCCAGCGAGCAGGTGTGGCTCGCGGTCGTGCGGTCGCCGATGCCCTCCCGGTGCGCGAGCGCCGCGAGCAATTCGAGGAACCGCGACCGATCGTCGTCCGTTTCGTCGCAGTGCACGTCGATGGGCTTCCCGTGCTTCACCGCGAGATCCACGATGTCGTGGATGCTGCGCTCGCCGAACTCCCGGGCGAACTCGTAGTGCGGGATGCCGCCGACGACGTCGGCGCCCTGCGTGAGCGCCTCCTCCACGAGATCCCGTCCGCCCGGGTACGCGTACATGCCTTCCTGTGGGAACGCGACGATCTGGATGTCGACGAGGTGCTTCACCTCCTCCCGCAGATCGAGGATCGCCTGCAGCGCCGTCAGGTCGGGATCGGTCACGTCGACATGCGTCCGGATGTGCTGGACGCCGTGCGACGCCTCCTCCTCAACGGCGCGGCGTGCCCGTTCCCGGATGCCGTCGTAGGTGAAGCCCTTCTTCACCTCGCCCCACTTGCCGATCGCCTCGAACAGCGTGCCGGTGCCGTTGGCCAGCTCGGGATGGTGGGCCGTGTACGCGTAGTCGAGGTGGAGGTGCGGGTCCACGTACGGCGGCAGCATCAGCTTCCCGCCGGCGTCGATGACCGGCGGCCCCGACTCGCCCCGGCCCTCCCCGGAGGGGGCCGCCTCGGAAGCCGCGCGGTGGATGCCGGCGATGCGGCCGTCGCGGACGACGATGTCCTTGAGCTCGCCGGAGTCGTCGAGGACCGCGCGCGTGATGATGGCGTCGGCGCTCATCGGACCACCTCCAACGCCGGGACCGCGTCCCGGGCGGCGGCGTCGACGTCCGCCGCGGAGTCCGTCGGCGCGGCACCGGTGGGCGGCCCCTCCGCCACCGGAGCGTCGGGCTCGGGCACCTGCAGCCCGAATTCCGCGGCGCACACGGCGGCGACGGCGTCCGCCGCGGCCTCGACGATCGCCCGCCCCTTCTCCGCGGTGGCCCCCGCGGCGCCGGCGAGGGCCCCGTGCGCCGGGATGTCGTCCGGTCGGAGGGGCAGGCGGACGTACGGGGGCGGCGCGAACCCCGTGTCCCCCGGCACGCGATCCATGCGGACCAGATCGGGTGCGAGATGCAGCATCATCGACGTCTCCGTCAGGGCCGCGTGCTCGAGATCCCAGCCCGGGAACCGGCCGCCGTCGAAGACGTCGACGAGGACGCCCTCGGGCAGCGGATCCCACCAGTTGGTCTGGATCATCGTGGCGACGTGGCCCGTCCGCGCGTCGACGACGCTCATGGCCTCCAGCAGCGACGCCTGGTTCTCGTAGTGGGCGTTGAGGATGAGGATCCTGCGGACGCCGTCCGCGATGAGCTCCGAGAGCACGTCGGCGACGAGGTTCGCCAGCGTCGCCTGCCCGAGGTCGACGGTGCCGGGGAACAGCGGCCCACCGCCGCTGTAGGGGTGGGAGCGGTACCCGTATCCGATGGCGGGCAGCACGAGCCCGCCGATGCGGCCGGCGACGGCCGCGGCCATCCCCTCCGCGATGACGGTGTCGGTGCCCAGGGGCAGATGATGGCCGTGCTGTTCCAGCGAGCCGACGGGCAGGACGACGACGTTGCCGCGCGCCGCCTCGTATTCGCCCCACGTCAGTTCCGAGATTCGCTTCATGGTCGGTGGTGTCCTTTCATCTCCGGGCGGGCGCCCCGCGCGGACCGCGGGGCGGCCCGGGTCAGCGGTCGATGCGCGCGTGGCGCGGGGCGAGGAGGATGGCGGCGCCGGTGACGACGGATGCCGCGATGAGGTAGAAGGCGGGGGCGATGGTCGACCCCGTCTCGCCGATGAGCCAGGTGGAGATCATCGGGGCCGAACCGCCGAAGAAGGCGTTGGCGCAGTTGAAGGTCAACGCGAACCCGGACAGGCGCACGTGCGTGGGGAACTGCTCGGACAGGAAGCTCGGCAGCACCCCGTCGTTGAGCGCCAGGATTGCGCCGAGGATGACCTGGATGAGGATGACCCCCGCGAGGGACGCGCCGTCGAGGAGCATGAACGCCGGGATGGACGCGACGGCGAACAGCACCGGGGCGGCCATGATGATCCGGCGTCGGCCGAAGCGATCCGAGGCCGCGCCGGTGAGGACGACCAGGACGACGTAGGCCGCGAGCGCCACGGTCGCCGCGAGGAAGCCGTCCGTCTGGTCCTGTCCGAGCTCCTCCGACAGGTAGGTCGGCAGGTAGCTGAGGACGACGTAGAACGCGACGGCGTTGAGGACGGCCGCGGCGAAGGCGACGGCGAGCGCCCGGGGATGGCGCAGCAGCTCCCGGAGAGGAAGGTGCTGCTCCGTCGACGCGGCCTCAACCGTGGCCGAGAAGACGACGGATTCATCGGCGCGGTGGCGGATGTAGAGGCCGACGAGCCCCAGCGGGGCCGCGAGGAGGAAGGGCACGCGCCAGCCCCACGCCTGCATCGCGGCGTCGTCGAGGATTCCGGTGAGGAGGGCGGCGAGCAGGGATCCCGCGAGCAGGCCGCAGGCCGTCGACGCCGGGACGATCGCCCCGAACAGGCCGCGGCGGTGCTCCGGCGCGGTCTCCGCGAGGTAGGTCGATGCGCCCGCGTATTCACCGGCGGCGGAGAACCCCGGACGAGCCGGAGCACGAAGAGCAGCGCCGGCGCCGCCATGCCGATGGCCGCGTATCCCGGCAGCAGCGCGCTGAGGAACGTCGCGCCGCTCATCAGCAGAATCGACAGGCTCAGCGTCCGCTTCCGGCCATAGCGGTCGCCGAGATGACCCCAGACGATCCCGCCGATCGGGCGGATGAGGAATGACAATGCGAAAAGGGCGAACGTCTTGATGAGGGCCGAACGCCCGTCGTCCTCGGGGAAGAACACGAGGGCGATGGTCGCCGCCAGATAGCCGTATGCCGCGTAATCGAACCATTCGACGAAGGTGCCCATGAAGGAGGCCTTCGCGACGCGGCCGACGGTGCCGCGGGGTTCCGGGGTGTCGTCACCGGACCTGCGATCGGAGGAGGTCATTCCGCTGGAACCGGGCCGGCCCGTGAGGGCCTGCGGCGACAGGGTCTGGGTAATCGGGGAAACCATCGTCCCGAACCGTCCTTTCTGGGAGCAGGTCCGTCCCCTTCACGGACAACCGTTCAGGGGGACGGCCGGAGCACGTGCGTGCCCGTGCCACAGAAAGTAGGAATCGCCTTTTTCATATCGATATCGATCAAGTGTCGGAAATGAACGGGAATGCCGTGCATCGGTAACCGCCTCATTTCCGGAAATCGGCGTTCATTTCATCTCGTCGCCGACGGCAATTATCGGGATACCCGCGGACGCCGCCCGGACGCCGCCGCCCCGGGGCGGCAGGACCCGGCAGCCCTGCCACGTCCGCGGCCACGCCGCCGAATCGGTTGCCCCGTCACCGAAGCGGCCGCGCCAGGGCTCGACGCCGAGCGGGGAACGTCGTCACGCACACACGCGGAACCAGCCGCCACCTGCACGTATGCGTGCACACCGCACGTAATAGACGAACCTGTCTGTACAAATGCGGCGGGCGCACGTACACTGCGGCTCCGAGAGGAAGACTCCCCGCGAACGAAGGAAGCGATTCACGCATGACCATCCACGACAACGTCACCGACCTCATCGGCAACACCCCGCTGGTGAAGCTCAACCGCCTCGGCGCCGATCTGCCGGGCGACATCGCCGTGAAGCTGGAGTTCTACAACCCGGCCAACAGCGTCAAGGACCGCATCGGCAAGGCCATCGTCGACGCCGCCGAGAAGTCCGGCGAGCTGAAGCCGGGCGGCACCATCGTCGAGGGCACCTCCGGCAACACCGGCATCGCCCTGGCCATGGTCGGCGCGGCCCGCGGCTACAAGGTCATCCTGACCATGCCGGACACCATGTCCGTCGAGCGCCGCGTCGTGCTCCGCGCCTTCGGCGCCGAGCTGGTGCTCACCCCGGGCTCCGAGGGCATGAAGGGCGCCGTGAACAAGGCGAAGGAGATCGTCGAGAACACCGACAACGCCATCCTCGCCTCCCAGTTCGGCAACCCCGCCAACCCGGCGGTCCACGAGGCCACCACCGGCCCGGAGCTGTGGGAGGGCACCGACGGCGCCATCGACTACCTCGTCGCCGGCTTCGGCACGGGCGGCACCATCACCGGCGCCGGCCGCTACCTCAAGTCGCAGAAGGAGGACGTGAAGCTCATCGGCGTCGAGCCGGCCGCCTCCCCGCTGATCACCGAGGGCACCGCCGGCCCGCACAAGATCCAGGGCATCGGCGCCAACTTCATCCCCGACGTCCTCGACGTCGACCTGCTCGACGAGACGCTGGCCGTGTCCAACGAGGACGCCATCGCCACCTCCCGCGAGCTCGCGAAGGCCGAGGGCATCCTCGGCGGCATCTCCGCCGGCGCGAACCTCAAGGCCGCCCTGGAGATCGCCGCCCGCCCGGAGTCCGAGGGCAAGCTCATCGTCGCCATCGTCCCCGACTTCGGCGAGCGCTACGTCTCCTCCATCCTCTACGAGGACCTGCGCGACTAGCGGCGCACCGCGTCGCCCCGCGGCGGCGCACCGCGTCGCCGCGCGACGCACCGCATCGCACGCGACGGCCGCTCCGACCACACGCCGGGGCGGCCGTCGCCGCCACGCGCCGCACGCCGCGTCCCGCACGCGCCCGCGTCCCCTCCCCGTCCATCCCCGCACCCGAGAAGCGACCGTTAAGCTGACCCCCATGATTCGCCTGCTGACGATCCTCAAGGAGGATCTCGACAACGCCCGCGCCCATGACCCCGCCGCCCGCGGCGACGTGGAGAACGCGCTGGTGTACTCCGGCCTCCACGCCATCTGGGCGCACCGCGTGGCCCACGCCCTGTGGGTCCGCGGCGGCGCGGCCAAGGGCGCCGCGCGCATCCTCGCGCAGTTCGCTCGCT
Organism: Corynebacterium sp. 335C; assembly: GCF_053525695.1. Taxonomy (NCBI): domain Bacteria; kingdom Bacillati; phylum Actinomycetota; class Actinomycetes; order Mycobacteriales; family Corynebacteriaceae; genus Corynebacterium; species Corynebacterium sp. 335C. The sequence continues at coordinate 406,516 of NZ_JASTTB010000003.1, read as the reverse complement.
TCCTCACCGGCATCGAGATCCACCCGGGCGCGACCATCGGCCGGCGGTTCTTCATCGACCACGGCATGGGCGTCGTCATCGGCGAGACCGCCGAGATCGGCGACGGCGTGATGCTGTACCACGGCGTCACCCTCGGCGGCCGGTCGCTGGAGAAGGTGAAGCGGCATCCGACGCTGGAGGACGACGTGTCGGTCGGCGCGGGCGCGAAGGTGCTCGGCCCGGTGGTCATCGGGAAGGGCTCGGCGGTGGGCGCGAACGCCGTCGTCACGCACGACGCCCCGCCGAACTCCATCCTCACGGGCATCCCCGCGAAGGTGCGCCACCGCGACAAGACGGAGCGCAAGCCGCTGGTCGACCCGGACGTGTACGTCTGCGGCGACGGCGACTACATCTGACGCGCGACCTGCGCGGCGCGGCCGCGGGCCGCGCATGACGACGGGCCCCGCCCCCGGTTCACCCGGGAGGCGGGGCCCGTCGCCGTCGTGCGGCACGTGGTGCGTGACGACGGCCGCCGCGCGGCGGCTACGCCAGCAGGTCGGCGTAGCCGTCGTTCTTCGCGATGAAGCGGGCGACCGCGCTGCACGACGCCTTCACGGAGATGCCGCGGTCGCGGGCGTCGCCGAGGGCGGAGGCGATGAGGGGCTTCGACAGGCCGCGGCCCTGGAACGCGTCGTGGACGACGGTGTGGTCGAAGTCGACGACGCCGTCGCCGAGATCGGTGTAGGCGGCGAAGCCGGCCTCCTCGCCGTCGACGAGGAGGACGTAGCGGGACGCGGCCTCGTCGTGGAGGACGACGGGGGCCTGGGCGGGGGCGTCGCCGGCCCCCTCCCCCGCGGCGGCGCCGGCGGTCGCGGTTCCGGCCGCGTTGCCGGCGGTCTCGTCGCCGGAGACGCGGATGCCCTGGCCCGGCTGCTCGTCGGCGCGGCCGACGGCGACGCGGCAGGGGATGGTGCGCTCCGCGGCGGCGCGCTCGGCGGCGTCGCCGGAGGCCCAGCCGGGGCTGACGACGTCGGCCAGCGCGGTCGACAAGTCCGCCAGCTCCGCGTAGCCCAGCCCCGGGGCGACGACGGTGAGGCGGTGGCGCCGGCGGTCCCCCGGCTCCTCGCCGGGGTTGGCGTCGCGCCACAGCAGCTCGAGCGAGTCGACGGTCTCCGACGCGGGCATCACGTCCTCGTGCACCACCGCGTCGACGTCGGGCAGGCCATCCGCCAGCGCCTCGCGGAGGCGGGCGGCGGCGGCGGACGCATCCTCGTCGCGGGTGTAGGTGAAGAGGCGGATGACCAGGGGCAGGCTGTCGTCGCCGGACATCGTGCCGGCGGAGGCTCGTTCGACCGTCATACCCCGAGATTACGGGAACTCAGTTCTCCGCCCGGCCGTTTCCGATGAGCTTCCACGCGACGACCAGCCCCGCGGCCATCAGCGCCGCGCCGATGCCGGCGGTGACGGTGATGCCGGAGGAGAACGCCTCGTGGGCCGATGCCATCAGCTGCGCGCCCTCCGCGCCGCCGAGCCCCTCGGCAACGGAGGCGGCGCCGCCGAAGGTGCCCGCGGCGGCCGCGGCGTCGTCGGCCGGCAGGCCCGCCGGGACCTCGACGCCGAGGCGGTAGATGGCGGTCAGCGCGCCGCCGAGGACAGCGGTGCCCAGCACGGCGCCCGTCTCGTAGCCCGTCTCCGACACGGCGGAGGCGGCGCCGGCGCGGTCGGACGGCGCGGAGGAGACGACCAGGTCGTTGGACACCGTCTCCGCCATGCCGATGCCCAGGGACACCAGCACGAAGGCGACGATGACGCTGGTCAGCGCGCCGGTGCCGATGGCCGAGATGACGTAGCCGAGGATGCCGAACAGCATGCCCGCCGCGATGACCATGCGCATGGGGACGCGGGAGACCAGCGGCACGACCAGCAGGCCGGCGAGGACCGCGACGGCGGCGCCCGGCAGCAGGGTCAGGCCGGCCTGGAACGGGCTGAGGCCGTGGCCCAGCATGAGCTCCTGGGTGATGAAGAAGATGAAGCCCAGAAGCGCGAAGACCGACACGACGTTGACCGTGACGGCACCGGTGAAGCGCGGGTTGCGGAACAGGGTCAGGTCCAGCAGCGGGTTCTCCGCGACCTTCTGGCGGCGGACGAAGGCGATGAGCCCGGCGACGCCGAGGGCGGCGGCGACCAGGATGACCGGCAGGTCCTTGCCGGAGGCGACGGCCTTCACCGCGTAGGTCAGCGAGCCCATGCCGACGAGGATCATCGGGACGGACGCCAGGTCGAAGCGGCCGCCGTTGGGGTTGCGGGACTCCGGCACCAGCAGCGGGCCGCCGATGAGCAGCGGGATGAGCATGGGCACGGCCATGAGGAACACGGAGCCCCAGTGGAAGTGCTCCAGCAGCAGGCCGCCGACGATGGGGCCGAGCGCGCCGCCGACGCCGAACGTCACGGCCCAGATGGCCACCGCGAGGCGGCGCTGGGCCGGGCGGGCGAAGATGGAGCGCAGCAGCGACAGGGTCGACGGCATGAGCAGCGCGCCGAACAGGCCCATGAGGGCGCGGGCGCCGATGAGCATCCCGGCGGTCGGCGCGAAGGCGCCGAGCACGGAGGCGGCGGTGAAGCCGGCGGCGCCGACGAGCAGCATGCGGCGGCGGCCGAACCGGTCGGCGAACGCGCCGGCGGGCACGAGCAGCGCGGCCAGCACGAGGGCGTAGATGTCGATGATCCACAGCTGCTGCGCGCCGGTGGGGCGCAGGTCCGCGGAGATGAACGGCACGGCGAAGCCGAGCACGGTGTTGTCGATGGAGACGAGCAGCACCGGCAGCATGAGCACGGCCAGGGCCGCCCAGTCCCGCGGGGTCGCGGCCGGCGGGCGGGGCGCGGCGACGGCGGCGGCATCCGCGGCGTCGGCCGTCGCGGTTCCGGTGGCGGCGGTGCCGCCGCGGCCCCGCATGTCGTCGTCGGTGCGCAGTTCGTACCTGCGGTCGCCGTCGTGGCGCATCATCGTCGCGTTCCTTCCCGTCGTCGTGGTCGTGCAGTGCCCCGCCCGGGTGCGGGCGGATGGGCGCCGTAAAAACCCGTCCAGACGGTACAGTAGCGCCCACGCCGCCAACTGTACCGGCTGGACGGTTTGCCGTCCAATCGGCGGAAACGCCGTATCGCGCGCCTATGCTGGAGCCCATGACAGCCACCGCCCGCGAAACGATCCTCGACGCCTACGCACACCTCGTCGTCGACGGCGGCACGAAGGCGGCGACGCTGGAGGCCGTCGCCCGGGAGGCCGGGGTGTCCAAGGGCGGCCTGCTGTACCACTTCCCCTCCAAGGCCAAGCTGGCCGAGGGCCTCGCCGAGCGCCTGGAGGCGATGGTCGGCGACGACGTCGCGGACCTGTCCTCCCACCCCCAGGGCCCGACCGAGCGGCTGCTGCGCACCTCCGACGACACCGACAGCGCCTTCACGCTCTGCTACGACGCGGTGTGCCGCCTGGCCATGAACGGCGACGAGCGCGCCCGCACCTCCCTGCGCGCCGCCCACCGCGGGTGGGAGTCGGTGCTGGAGGCCGAGGGCGCCGACCCCGTCGTCGCCCGTGCGGTGGTGCTCATCTCCGACGGGCTGTCGCTGCGCTCCGGCGCGGGCCTGCCCTACCGCGCGGCCGGCGACGGCGGCGACGGCGACGAGATCGCCGAGATCATCGCCCTCGTGCGCGACCGGCTGCTGCCGCGCGGCTGAGCCGCGGCCGCGGCGCTGCGGACGTACGGGCGCGCGGGCCCGCGTCCGGGGCCCCGAGCTGCGGTCCGGACGCGAAAAAGCGGCGGCCCCGGAACCGTAGGTTCCGGGGCCGCCGCTGCAGCACTGTGGCCAGAAGCGGGATCGAACCGCTGACCTTCCACTTTTCAGGCGGACGCTCTACCAACTGAGCTATCTGGCCAATGCGCCCGATTCCGCATGGGAACCGGGTGCTCGGCGACCCTGACGGGACTTGAACCCGCGACCTCCGCCGTGACAGGGCGGCGCGCTAACCAACTGCGCCACAGGGCCTTGTGCCATGCTCGGGACCGCGTCCCTTGCACGAGCCGTTACTTTACACAGACGTTTTCCGGAGGGGCAAATCCCCAGCGCAGCGCCCGAAAACGGTTCTCGCGCCGGCTCCGGCGCCGCGGGCGACCACCCCGCTCCCCCGGCTCCGGCCACCGCGGGGACCCGGCGCTCCCCCGCCCCGGCGGGCACCGCCGCGGGGTGCGGTGGGACGGCGCAGCGGACGTCGCAAAGCGAACGGCGCGGATGCGCGCGGACCGCGCACGACACGACGACGGCGGCCACCGGAAACCGGTGACCGCCGTCGTGATGGCGACCCTGACGGGACTTGAACCCGCGACCTCCGCCGTGACAGGGCGGCGCGCTAACCAACTGCGCCACAGGGCCATGTGCCTGCTCGGACATCCCCCAATCGGTGCAACCTGGGAGGAGGTGGTACTCCCTACGGGATTCGAACCCGCGCTGCCGGCGTGAAAGGCCGGTGTCCTAGGCCGCTAGACGAAGGGAGCTCGTCCTCGCATGATGCACCCCCGCGATGCGGGCGCGCAACACGGAAGAGATTATGCGACGACATGCCGATCCGGCAAAACGCCAGCTCACGACTCCTTTCCGGGGGTTCCCGCATCAAGTCCGTGGCGGGTGAAGCCGCGCCTGTCGTACAGCCACGTGCCGAGGCCGCCGATGAGCAGCGCCGCCGCCGTCGCCAGCAACGCGAACCGCAGCGACTGCCCCAGCCCCGCGTCCCACTGCCCGTCGAAGTACAGCACCGACCGGGCGCCGAGGAAGATCTGGTGCATCGGCGCGACGTGGCTGTACGCGCGGAAGAACTCCGGCACCGCCTCCAGCGGCAGCGTCCCGCCCGCCGACGGCAGGCCCACGATGATGAACAGGATGAGGTTCACCAGCAGGCCGATGCTGCCCAGCAGCGCGTTGACCGCCTGGCACACCGTCGCAACGGAGAAGATGGCCACGCCCGTGAACAGCGCCAGCAGCCACGGCCGGCCGATGGGCATGCCCACCGCCGTGCCGATGGCGACGTAGATGGCCGAGACGACCACCGCCGCCACCGCCGCGATGAGCACCTTCACGCCGAAGACTCCGAGGCGGCTGACGCCGACCTCCGGGCGGCGCAGCACCAGCGGGCCCATCTCCGACGGCATGAAGCCCAGCCGGGAGTCGACCAGCGTGTTCACCATGACCGAGCCCGTCAGGCCCGCCAGCACGATGAGCAGCGTGAAGTAGAACGCCGACAGGCCGTTGCCCGTGCCGTCGGGCAGAGGGCGGAAGTCCTCCTCCGCGATCTTCACCGGGGCGGCGGCCGCGGCCATCGCGGTGCCCGGGGTGTCCTTCACCTCGTCGCCGCGGACCTCCTTGATCTGGGCGACCAGCCGATCACCGATGGAGCCCTCCAGCCGCTCCGAGACCTGGCGGCCCACGATGTTCATCACGTTCGCGGCGCCCAGGCCCGCCCGCGGGTTGTCGATGATGCGGATCTCCGGCTGCTCCACGTCGATGGGCACGGCGGTGCCGATGCCCCACGCGTTGAGCTTCTGGCTGAAGTCGTACGGGATGACGATGGCGCCGTAGAGCTCCCCGCGGTTCATCTGCTCGCGGGCTTCCTCCGCCGTCAGCTCGCGGACGTCGAAGCGGCCGTCGGACATCGCGTCCTTCAGGCCCTTCTCCACCTCGTCGCCGGCGTGGAGCTTCTCGCCCGACACGGTGTCGGAGCCCCAGTCCGCGTTGACGACGGCGATGGGGAACCCGTGCAGGTTCTTCCTCGGGTTGACGTTGCCGCCCAGGTAGGCGGTGGCCAGCACCGTCGCCAGCAGCACCACCGCCATCAGCGGCAGGATCCAGAATCGCGCGGTGCGGCGGGGGTCGCGCACCGGCGTCGCGTCGGCGGTCATCGGAGGCTCCTCTCGGGGTCGGTGGAGCTGGCGGGGCCGTCGGGGGCTTCCGGGGCCGGCGTCGGGGAGGCGCAATGGTCGGCGCGATCGGGTTCGGCGACCGACGACGCCGCGGCGCCGTCGCCGAGGCCGCCGACGACGGAGCGGTGCAGGAGCACGCCGATGTCGTCCGCCAGCTGCTCCAGCGGGCGGCGCTCCTCGGAAGTCGACCAGTCGTAGGCGGCCCACACGGCACCGGCGGCCAGCGCGTGGGCGGCGACGGGGCCGGGCACGGGGCCGCGGCCCAGCACGCCGCCGAGCGTCGGGCCGACGAGGATGCGGGCGGCGACGTAGTCGATGGACCGGCGCAGCACCTCGATGCCCGACGGCCCGCGCAGCACCCGGGAGAAGAACCCGACGTGCGGCTCGAGCCGCTCCAGCGCGGTGCGGATGCCGGGGCGGATGACGCCGTCGGCGCCGGGCTCGAGGATCCCGTCGTCGGGGTCGACGCCCGCGAACGCCTCGATGAGCCGGTGCAGGGCGGCGTCGGCGAAGACCTCGCCGAGGTCCGGGTAGGCGGCGTAGAAGGTCGGCCGCGTCACGCCGGCGGCGGCGACGACGTCGGTGACGGTGATGTCGGCGGCGTCGCGCTCGTCGAGCAGCGCGGTCGTCGCCTCGCGCAGCCGCCCGCGGGAGCGGCTGCCCGTCCGTGCCGGGGACTGATCTTTACGCATGTAAGTTTTTTACGCCTGTAAAGCGGCGCTGCGCAACAGCACCGCGCGCCCCGCCCCCGCGGCGCGGGCAGCGCCCGAGGTGGCGCGGGCAGCGCCCGAGGAGGCGCGACCCGGCCCGGCGGGACGGGGGGTGGCGGGCCATCGCGGAGGCGGCGCGCCCCCGACGCCGCGGCGGTCGCCGTCGCAACGCCCCGCGTGACGACGCCCGCACGCGCGGCGCACGCCCCACCCCACGCGGCATGCGTCGCAACGCACCCGGGATCGGCGACGGCCCCGCATCCCGGGGGGGATGCGGGGCCGTCGCCTGCGGTGGGCCCCGTGGGGCTCGAACCCACGACCTGCGGATTAAAAGTCCGTAGCTCTACCAACTGAGCTAGAGGCCCTCGCGCGTCCGCGCGAACGGGCCAATCATACCCGCAGGGCCACGCTCCCCCGCGCATCGCCCGGCGCGGTTCCACGGCATCGCCCGACGCGGTTGCGCACCGCGCCCGGAGCTCCGCCCGGCGAACCGCCCGGCGCGGCGCGATGCGCTCCGCCCGCCGCCACCCCGCGGCACCCGGCATCCCGGGCACTGCACCGGGACGCGCCTTCCGCCGGCATCGCACCAACCGTCACCCCCGCCACCCCCGAACGATGCCCCCGGGGACATGACGGGAACCATTCATGGCAATTTACGACTGATCTCATACGAGGATCTTCGCGCGCGGCGCCCACCCCGCCGCGCGCCGCCGCGGCCCCGACGGGGCACCCGCCGCAGCCGGCGCCGGGAGCACCCGCATGGGCCGGGCCACCGCGCACGCAAGCCAGGCGCAGGTGGCCGGCGGCCTCACCCGAAGCGCTCCCCGGAGGACCCCTTCAGCCATGGATGTCGTCGACATCTCCCGCTGGCAGTTCGGCATCACGACCGTCTACCACTTCATATTCGTCCCGCTGACCATCGGCCTGACCCCGCTGGTGGCGCTCATGCAGACCTTCTGGGCCGTGACGGGCAAGGCTCACTGGTACCGCGCCACCCGCTTCTTCGGCACGATCCTGCTGGTGAACTTCGCCATGGGCGTGGTCACCGGCATCGTGCAGGAATTCCAGTTCGGCATGAACTGGTCGGAGTACTCGAAGATGGTCGGCGACGTCTTCGGCGCCCCGCTGGCGCTCGAGGGCCTCATCGCCTTCTTCCTCGAGTCCACGTTCCTCGGCCTGTGGATATTCGGCTGGGGCCGCCTGCCGCGCTGGCTGCACACGGCGTGCATCTGGATCGTCGCGGTGGCGGTGAACATCAGCGCGTACTTCATCATCGTCGCGAACTCCTTCATGCAGCACCCCGTCGGCGCCGTGTGGAACCCGGAGAAGGCCCGGGCGGAGCTCGCCGACATCGGCGCGCTGCTGGCCAACCCGACGGCGCTCGCGGCGTTCCCCCACGCCGTCGCCGGCTCCTTCCTGGTCGCGGGCACGTTCGTGCTCGGCGTGTCCGGGTGGTGGCTGGTGCGCGCGCATCGTGCGGCGGCGGATGGTGCCGCGGATGCGCGTGACGACGGGACCCGCCACTCCACGCACCGCCCCGCGCTGAAGGTCGGCCTGTGGACGACCGTGCTGTCGTCCATCGCCGTGGCGCTGACGGGCGACGTCCAGGCGAAGCTGATGTTCGTGCAGCAGCCGATGAAGATGGCGTCGGCGGAGTCGCTGTGCCACACGACGACGGACCCGATGTTCTCCGTGCTGACCATCGGCACGCACAACAACTGCGACTCGGTCATCCACCTCATCGAGGTGCCGTGGGTGCTGCCCTTCCTGGCGGAGGGAAAGCTCAGCGGCGTGACGCTGAAGGGCGTCGTCGACCTGCAGCGGGAGGCGGAGCTGGCGTTCGGGGAGGGCAACTACTCCCCCAACCTCTTCGTCACCTACTGGAGCTTCCGCGCGATGATCGGCCTGATGGCCGGCTCCGTCGGCATCGCGGCGCTGGCGTGGTGGATGACCCGCCGCGGCCACATCCCCCGCGGCCGGGCCGGCACCTGGTTCGCCCGCGCCTGCCTGGCGGCCATCCCGTTCCCGTTCCTGGCGAACTCCGCCGGCTGGATCTTCACCGAGATGGGCCGCCAGCCCTGGGTCGTCCACCCCAACCCTGAGTCCGCCGGCGACCCGCGCACGGAGCTCATCCGCATGACCGTGGACATGGGCGTCTCCGGCCACGCGCCGTGGACCGTCATCGTCTCCCTCGTCGGGTTCACCCTGGTCTACGGGGCCCTGGCGGTGGTGTGGTTCTGGCTCATCCGCCGCGTCGTCCTGCACGGGCCGACCGCCGACGCCGCCCCGCCGGAGGTCGCCGAGGAGGCCGCCGCCGAGCGCGCCGCCGCCGCGCGGCCGGTGCGGTTCGCGATGGCGGGGGCGGACTCCACCGCGGGCCCGGACCCGGACTCCGCCGGCGGCGACGCCGCCCCGGCCCCGTCCGCCGACCGCACGACCGGGAAGGAGCCCTGACGTGCTCGACTCGCTCGATCTCCCCGTCATCTGGTTCGTCCTCGTCGCCGTGCTGTTCGCCGGGTACTTCCTGCTGGAGGGCTTCGACTTCGGCGTCGGCATGCTGCTGCCGATCCTCGGCCGCGACGAGGCCCGCCGCTCCGCGATGCTGAAGACCATCGGCCCCGTGTGGGACGGCAACGAGGTGTGGCTCATCACCGCCGGCGGCGCCCTGTCCGCCGCGTTCCCCGCCTGGTACGCGACGATGTTCTCCGGCTTCTACCTGCCCCTGTTCCTCATCCTGCTGGCGCTCATCGCCCGCGCCGTCGCCCTGGAGTGGCGGGCGAAGGTCGACGGCGACCGGTGGCGCCGCTGGTGCGACCGCGGCATCGTCGCCGGCTCCTGGCTTCCGCCGGTCCTGTGGGGCGTCGCCGTGGCGAACCTCGTGCGCGGCGTGCCCGTCGACGCCGGCGGGCGCATGGCCACGGGCCTGCGGGAGCTCGCCGGACTGCTCGGCCCCTACGCCCTGCTGGGCGGGGCGGGCCTGACCGCGCTGTTCCTGCTGCACGGCCTGACGTTCCTGCGGCTGAAGACCGCGGGCGTCCTGCGCGACGAGGCGGCGCGGCTGCTGCCGTGGACCGCCGGCGCCGCCGTGGTCCTGGGCGGCGGGTTCGTCCTGTGGACCCAGCTGGCCCACGGCAAGCCGTGGACGTGGGCCGTGACCGAGGTCGCCGTCGTCGGCGTCGCGGCGGGCGCGGCGCTGCTGGCCGCCGGGCGCGACGGCCTCGCGTTCACCGCGACCGCCGCCGCGGTCCTGGCCGTCACGGCGCTGGCGTTCGGTGCGATGTTCCCGAACGTCATGCCGACGTCGCTGCCGGACGGCATGTCGCTGGACATCCGCAACGCGTCGTCCGGCGCGTACACGCTGACCATCATGACGTGGGCGGCCATCGCGGTGACGCCCGTCGTCGTCGGCTACCAGGCGTGGACGTACTGGGTCTTCCGCCGGCGGGTGACGGCGGAGCCGGTGCCGGCCGCCGCGGCATGACGGCGCCCGCGACGGCCCGGCGCGGCCCCGTCGACCCGCGGCTGCCGCGCCTGTCCGCCTCGGCGCGACGGTGGATCCTGCTGGCCGCGGCGCTGGCGGCGCTGGACGCGGCGGCGATCATCGCCGGCGGCGTCCTCGTCGGCCGGGTCGCCGCCCGCGCCATCGAGCACGGGCTGCCCCTCGGCGCGGCCACCCCGGCCCTCGCCGCGCTGGCCGCCGTCGCCGTCGTCCGCGGCGCCCTGGCCTGGGCGAAGGCACGGTGGGGCCGCCGCGCCGCCGCCGGCGCCGTCGAAGAGCTGCGCGCCCGCGCGCTGCACCGCCTCGCCCACGCCGATCCGCGCGGCGTCGACCGCGCCGCCTGGCGCACCCTGCTGTCGGAGGGGCTGGAGGGCCTCGGCCCCTACCTGTCGGGCTACCTGCCGGCGCTGGCGGCGACGCTCGTCGCCACGCCCGCGGCGCTGGTCGCGGTGTGGTGGGCGGATGCGCCGTCGGCGCTCATCGCCGTCGTCACGCTCCCGCTCATCCCGCTGTTCATGTGGCTCATCGGCACCCTGACCGCGGGCCGCACCGCACGGCGCCTGGCGGACCTGGGGCTGCTGGGCGACCAGATGCTCGACCTCGTCGCGGGCCTGCCGACGCTGACCGCCCTCGGCCGCGCCGACGTCCCCGTCGCGGAGATCCGCCGCCTCTCGCGCGCCCACGCGGACTCGACGATGGGCGTGCTGCGCATCGCGTTCCTGTCGTCGCTGGCGCTGGAGTTCCTGGCGATGCTGTCGGTCGCACTCGTCGCCGTCGGCATCGGCTTCCGCCTGGTCGACGGCTCCATGACGCTGGAGGCGGGCCTCGTCGCGCTCATCATCGTCCCGGAGGTCTACGCGCCGGTGCGCGCGGTCGGCGCCCGCTTCCACGACGCGCAGGACGGGCTCGCCGCCCTCGCCGCGGTGGCGGATCTCCCGCGTGACGACGCACCCCCCCGCTCCCCCTCCGCCGCAGCCTCCGGGGAGGACCGCGGGCCCGCGTCCGCGGCAGACGCCGCGGCGCCGGAAGCCGGCCTGCGCCTCGTCTTCGACGGGCTGACCGCGCGGGGCCGCGACGGCGCCCGCCCCCGGGACCTGACCGGGGCGGCGGAGCCGGGGCGGCTCACGGCGCTGGCCGGGCCGAACGGCGCCGGCAAGTCGACGGCGCTGCTGGCGGCGCTGGGCATCGCCGTCGACGGCGTCACGGGCGTCGCCGCCGTCCTGGCTCCCGAGAGCCCGTTGACCGGCGAAGCGCTGTGGGCGCGGACCGCCTACGTGCCGCAGCGGCCGGTGCCGGACCGGGCGGCGGTCGGCGGCGGCGCCCCGCGGGCCTCCCTCGGCGAGCGGCAGCGCGCCGCCGTCGCGGAGGCCCTGTCCGGCGGCCGCGACCTGCTGCTGCTCGACGAGCCGACGGCGCACCTCGACGCCGCCCGCGCCGGGGAGATGCTCGACGCCCTGGCGGCGCGGGCCGCGGCCGGGGCGACCGTCGTCGTCGCCACCCACGACCCGCTGGTCCTCGCCCGCGCCGACGCCATGGTGGAGGTGACGGCATGACCGCGCATCCCGCCCGTTCGGCCCGCACGTCCGCCGTCCCCGCGCCCCGCGGCACGGGCCTCGCCGCGGACCTCGCGGCCGTCCGCGCCGCCCGCCCCCTGACCGGCCTGCGGCGCCGCGAGCTCATCGGGCCCGTGGCCCTCGGCACCACGACGCAGCTGGCGGCCCTGGCGCTGGCGGTGGTCTCCGCGTGGCTCATCGTCCGCGCCTGGGGCATGCCGCCCGTGCTGGAGCTCACCGTCGCCGTGACGGCGGTGCGCGCGCTGGGCATCTCCCGCGCCGCGTTCCGCTACGCCGCCCGCCTGGCCGCCCACCGGCTGGCGCTGCGCTGCGCCGGCCGCGCCCGGACGAACGCCTGCGCGCTGCTCGCCGCCCGGGGCGGGCCGGGGCTGCGCCGCGGGGAACTGTTCACGCGCCTGGGCCCGGACGTCGACCTCGTCGCCGACGTCGTCGTCCGCGCCGTCGTCCCCGCCGGCGTCGCCCTGGTCACCTCCGCCGCGGCGGTGGGCTTCGCGGCGCTGCTGTCGCCGGCGGCCGCGGCGGTGCTGGCAGCCGGGCTGCTCGTCGCCGGCGTCGCCGCCCCGGCCGCCTCCGCCCGGGCCGCCCGCGTCGCCGCGGACCGGCGCGCGAGCGCGACGGAGGCGCACGTCACCGCCGTCGACCGCGTCCTCGACGGGTCCGCGGAGCTGCGGGTGCGCGGGGAGCTGCGCGAGGCGCTCGACGACGCCCGCCGCGCCGCCCGCGGCCTCGCCGCCGCCGACGAGGCGGCCGCCCCCGCCGACGCGGCCTCCGCGGGACTGTCGGCGCTGGCGGCCGGCCTCACCGCCGCCGGCGTCCTGGCCGCCGCGCTCGCAGGCTTCACCGGCGGGGCGCACTCCCCCGAATGGCTCGGCGTCCTGGCCCTGCTGCCGCTGGCGGCGTTCGAGGCGGTCTCCGCGATGCCGCAGGCCGCCGTCGCCGTCACCGGGGCGGCCGGGGCGGCGCGCCGCCTGGCGGAGCTGGCGGGCCCGGCGCGGGAGGGGGACGTCGTCACGCACATGAGGGCGACCCCCGGCGACGCGCACGACCCGGCTGCGGCGGTGACCGCGCGGGGCCTCGTCTGCGCGCGCGACGGCGGCGGGCCGGTGGGACTCGGCGCCGTCGACCTCGACGTGCCCGCAGGCGGGCGGCGCACCATCGTCGCCCCGTCCGGCGCCGGCAAGACGACCCTGCTGATGACGCTGGCGGACCTGCTGCCGCCGCGCGCCGGGGAATGCTCCGCGCCCGGGGCGCTGTTCGTCGCGGAGGACGCGCACGTCTTCGCCACCACCGTCCGCGACAACCTCGCCGCCGGCGCCCCGCACGCCACCGACGCGGAGATGGCCGGCGTCCTCGACGCCGTCGGGCTCGGCACCTGGGTGCGGGGCCTGCCGGACGGGCTCGGCACCGTCCTCGCCGCCGGCGCCGGCGACCTGTCCGGCGGGCAGCGCCGCCGCCTGCTGCTCGCCCGCGCGCTGCTCACCGACGCCCCCGTCCTGCTGCTCGACGAGCCCTTCGAGCACCTCGACGACGCCGGCGCCGCCGCCCTGCGCGACCTCCTCGCCGCCCCCGCCCTGCCCGGCGCGCGCCCCGACCGCACCGTCGTCGTGGTCGAGCACCCGCGCGACCCGGCGCCGCGCCGCCCGGCGTAACCCGCGTCACCCGCTTTCGCCCCGGGCGCCGCAGGTGGGACAATGCGCGGCGTGACGGAACTGCGCATCGGAAAGTACATGCTCGCCTCCCCGGTCGTGCTGGCCCCCATGGCCGGCGTGACCAACGTGGCGTTCCGCACGCTGTGCCGCGAGCAGGAGCTCGCCCGCACCGGCACCGTCTCCGGCCTGTACGTCTGCGAGATGGTCACCGCCCGCGCCCTCGTCGAGCGCAACGAGAAGACCATGCGCATGACGACGTTCGCGCCCGACGAGGACCCCCGGTCGCTGCAGCTCTACACCACCGACCCGCACTGGACGTACGAGGCCGCCCGCATGGTCGCCGAGGAGAACCTCGCCGACCACCTGGACATGAACTTCGGCTGCCCCGTCCCCAAGGTCACCCGCCGCGGCGGCGGCTCCGCCCTGCCGTACAAGCGGCGCCTGTTCGCCAACATCGTCGACGCCGCCGTCCGCGGCGCCGAGGACGGCTCCCGCGCCGCCGGCCGCGACATCGTCCCCGTGACCGTGAAGTTCCGCGTCGGCATCGACGACGACCACCACACCCACCTCGACGCCGGCCGGCTGGCCGCCGACAACGGCGCCGTCGCCGTCGCCCTCCACGCCCGCACCGCCGCCCAGCGCTACTCCGGCGAGGCCGACTGGTCCCAGATCGCCCGCCTCAAGGAGCACATGGTCGCCTCCGGACACGGGGACATCCCCGTGCTGGGCAACGGCGACATCTTCGCCGCCGGCGACGCCCGCCGCATGATGGACTCCACCGGCTGCGACGGCGTCGTCGTCGGCCGCGGCTGCCTCGGCCGCCCCTGGCTCTTCGCCGAACTGTCCGCCGAGCTCAACGGCCGCGAGGTCCCCGAGCCGCCGACGCTGGCCGAGGTGTGCGCCATCATCGCCCGCCACGCGGAGCTGATGGCGCAGTACGACGGCGAGGACCGCGCCTGCCGCGACACCCGCAAGCACATCGGCTGGTACCTCCGCGGCTTCCCCGCCGGCGGCGAGGCCCGCGCCGCCATGGCCCGCGTCCGCTCCCTCGACGAGCTGCGCGGCCAACTCGACGCGCTGGCGACCGGCCCCGCCGGCGGCGCCCGGCCGGAGGATGCCGACGGCGCCCGCGGCCGCCAGGGCTCCCCCGGCAAGGTCGCGCTGCCCGAGGGCTGGCTCGACGACCCGGAGGACGAGTCGGTGCCCGACGGCGCCGATCTCATGCACTCCGGCGGGTAGGCGCCGGGGCTCCCCGGGGCGTGCCGGGGACGCCCGCCGACCGCCCCGCGACCGCCCCGCGCACGCCCCACGCACGCCCTGTAACCGCCCCGCGACCGCCCCACGCACGCCCTGTAACCGCCCCGCGACCGCCCGGCGCGCGGCTCCCGGGGATCGCGCCGGGGTCCGCGCCACCTGCGCATCCGCGCAAGTGATACGGACCCGGAAACGATCGGGAACGGCCGCGGATCCGCACGTCGCAAAGCACCTCCACGGCAACCCCGCACGTGCCTTACCCCCGTTCACCTGCGTGCGCACGCGGCGGGTGCCCCCGCGCCATTGAACGCGTTTCACCAGGTCACCGGCGACGCTCCTCCGGGCATCCACCGGGCGGCGCCCTCCCGGCGCGCGGATCCCTACAGCGCACCCTAGGATGAGGACCCATGCGGACCGTGTACCGGGAACAGATGGACTCCTTCGCCCATGACCTCATCATCATGTGCGATCACATCCACGGGATGAACACGCTCGCGTCCACCGCGCTGTTCGACGCGGACATCGACGCGGCCGAGGAGGTCCTGTCGTCCCTCGACCGCCTCGAGGAGCTGCGCTCCAAGTGCGAGAACCAGGCCTTCGAGCTCCTCGCCCGCGAAGCCCCCGTCGCCCGCGACCTCCGCCAGGTCGTCTCCGGCATCTACATCGTCGAGGACATGTCCCGCATGGGCACCCTCAGCGTCCACGTCGCCAACACCGCCCGCCGGCGCCACCCCGACAAGGTGCTGCCCGAGGAGCTCGAGGGCTACTTCCGCGAGATGTCCCGGGTCTGCGGCGAGATGACCCGCACGACCCACGACATCCTGGTCACCTACGACGTCGACGCCGCGCTGCAGCTCAACACCGACGACGACCAGATCGACGACATCCACCAGCGCCTCCTCGCGCAGTCGGTCTCCGACGACTGGCCGCACAGCTCGCGCGTCACCGTCGACACGACCCTGCTGTCGCGGTTCTACGAGCGCTACGCCGACCACGCCGTAGCCGTCGCCTCCCAGATCGTGTACCTCGCCTCCGGCTACAAGCCCGAGCAGCTGCTGCTGCGCCGGGAAGTCGCCCAGGAGGACGAGATCTTCGAGGCCCGCATCCACGACCTGGAGCGCCACTTCCGGAAGTGACGGGCACGCGGGTGCGGGGGCGCGCTCCCCTCGCTCGACGCCGGCGGGGCATCTCCCATGCGGGAGGTGCCCCGCCGGCGTTTCCGCGTGACGACGGGGCGGGGTGCGGGGTGGGCGTCGACGTGTGCGGTCCTCCCTTTCACGGGACCCCACTCCGCCTGCCGGAACAGGGTCCCGTGTGCCGGAAGCGGTCCGTCTGACGGGGTCACAGGCTCCGGCGCTACCTCCCCACCACGGATGGAGCCGTTTCGGCAAACGGGACCCACGTATATCGGGGTCCCAACCGCCGGAACCGCTCCATCCGGCGCGGCACCCCGCAGACGGCTCCTCCGCCGGCGTCCCAACAGGGTCCCGTCCGCCGAAAACCGTCCGTCTCCGCCACCACGACCCGCCCCGGCAACGCGACCCGGCCCGCCAACGAACCCCTCCCCGCCAACGCGAACGGGCCCCGGCCACCGCGTGGTGCGGCGGCCGGGGCCCGTGGACGTCCGGGACGTATCAGCCGAAGCGGCCGGAGATGTAGTCCTCGGTCTCCTTCTTGTCCGGGTTGGAGAAGATCTTCTTCGTCGGGCCCACCTCCACGAGCTGGCCGGGCTTGCCGGTCGCCTCGAGGGAGAAGAAGGCGGTCTGGTCGGAGACGCGCGCCGCCTGCTGCATGTTGTGGGTCACGATGACGATCGTGAACTCCTCCTTGAGCTCGTGGATCAGGTCCTCGATGGCCAGAGTGGAGATCGGGTCCAGGGCGGAGCACGGCTCGTCCATCAGGAGGACCTCCGGCTCGACCGCGATGGCGCGGGCGATGCAGAGGCGCTGCTGCTGGCCGCCGGAGAGGCCGCCGCCCGGCTTGTCCAGGCGGTCCTTGACCTCGTCCCAGAGGTTCGCGGAGCGCAGGGACTTCTCGGCGACCTCCTTGAGCTTCTTCTTGTTCTTCTCGCCGGACAGCTTCAGGCCGGCGACGACGTTGTCCTCGATGGACATGGTCGGGAACGGGTTGGCCTTCTGGAACACCATGCCGATGGTGTTGCGGACGGCCACCGGGTCGACCTTCTTGCCGTAGATGTCCTCGCCGTCGAGGAGCACCTCGCCGGTGACGTAGGCGCCCGGGATGACCTCGTGCATGCGGTTCAGGGAGCGCAGCACGGTGGACTTGCCGCAGCCGGACGGGCCGATGAAGGCGGTGACGGAGCGCGGCGGGACGTGGAGGTTGACGTCCTTCACGGCGTGGAAGTCGCCGTAGTAGATGTCGACGTTGTTGAGATCGAGGCGCTTGGCCATGATTTCGATGCCTTTCCTGGGGGCGGGGCGTGATGCGGCCCCGGGGAAACTACTTCTTGACGGAGAACTTCGCGGAGATGATGCGCGCCACGATATTGATGAGGGCGATGATGAGCACCAGGGTCAGCGCCGCGCCCCACATCTTGTCGAAGGCGACGCCGGTGTTGCCGGCCTTGTACATGTCCAGCATGAACAGCGGCAGCGAGGACTGCGACGTGCCGAACGGGTTGTACGTGATGATGCGGGAGGTCGCGACCAGGATCAGCATCGGCGCGGACTCGCCCATGACGCGGGCGACGGCCAGCATGACGCCGGTGACGATGCCCGACAGGGCGGTCGGCAGGACGATCTTCGCGATGGTCTTCCACTTCGGCACGCCCAGGGCGTAGGACGCCTCGCGCAGGTCGTGCGGCACGACGCGGAGCATCTCCTCCGTGTTGCGGACGACGATGGGCACCATGAGCAGCACCAGGGCCAGCGACACCGCGAAGCCCGAGCGGTTCATGCCGAACATCACGACCCACAGGGAGTAGATGAACAGCGAGGCGACGATGGACGGGACGCCCGACAGGATGTCGACCATGAAGGTGGTCAGCTTGCCCAGCTTGGAGTCGCCGGCGTACTCGACCAGGTAGATGGCCACGAAGATGCCGATCGGGATGGTGATGATCGACGTGACCAGGGCCTGGACGATGGTGCCGATGATGGCGTGGGCGGCGCCGCCGGCGTCGGCGCCGACGGTGACGCCGAGCTGGGACTTCGCCCACCAGCCGGCGTCGAGGATGACGGGGAGGCCGCGGCTGAACAGCTCCACGAGCACCCAGACGAGGGGCACGAGGGCGATGGCCATGGCGGCGTAGATGAAGACCGTGGAGACCTTGTCCGTGGTGATGCGGGAGCCCTTGATGGGCGTGAAGGCGGACTCCCCGGTGGGGACCTGGCCCTTCGGGTCCACGGCGACGGCGTTGGCGGAATCGCTCATGTCGGTTCTCCTACTTCTTCGCGATGGCGCGCGCGGCCGAGTTGACCACGAACGTCAGGAGGAACAGGACCAGGCCGGCGGCCATGTAGGCGCCCGCCTTGAGGTCGTCGTTGAACTCGGGGGCGGCGTTCGCGATGGCGGTCGCGAAGGTGGTGCCGCCGTCGAGCAGGGACCAGCGGAACTCCGAGGTCGGCGCGAGGACCATGTACAGGGCCATCGTCTCGCCGAGCGCGCGGCCGAGGCCGAGCATGGAGCCGGAGATGTAGCCGGACTTGCCGAACGGCAGGACGGCCATGCGGACGGTCTCCCAACGGGTGGCGCCGAGCGCCAGGGCGGCCTCGATGTGGCCGCGCGGCGTCTGGACGAACACCTCGCGGGTCGTCGCGGCGATGACCGGGAGGATCATGATGGCCAGGACGATGCCGCCGGTGAACAGGTTGCGGCCCGTCGCGAACGCCGGGGAGTTCGCGTAGTGCTCGAACAGGAAGATGTGCTGGCCGAGCGTCGTGGCGAGCCACTCGTAGAACTTCGACAGGGCCGGGCCGAGGGCCATGAAGCCCCACAGGCCGTAGACGATGGACGGCACCGCGGCCAGCAGGTCGATGAGGAAGGCCAGCGGCTTCACGGCCTTCACCGGGGCGTAGCTGGTCAGGAAGATCGCGACGCCGAGGGCGACGGGCATGGCGAAGATGAGCGCCACGACGGAGACGGCGACGGTCACCGCGAAGAGGTTCGGGATGCCGAAGTACATCTCCGAGGTGTCGCCGAGGTTCCAGTCCGCGGCGTAGGTGAAGAAGTTCGCCGCGTTGTTCCGCATCGACGGGATCGCGCGCAGCAGCAGGAAGATGCCGATGGCGGCGATGGCGATGGTGATGAGGGACGCGGAGCCGACCGAGAGGATCTCGAAGACCCGGTCGCCGGGCCGCTTCACGCCGGCGGCGCCGCGCGGC
The DNA here is from genome assembly GCF_053525695.1 of Corynebacterium sp. 335C. Classification (NCBI taxonomy): domain Bacteria; kingdom Bacillati; phylum Actinomycetota; class Actinomycetes; order Mycobacteriales; family Corynebacteriaceae; genus Corynebacterium; species Corynebacterium sp. 335C. The sequence continues at coordinate 387,545 of NZ_JASTTB010000003.1, read as the reverse complement.
GCCTCCTGCGGGGTGTTGCCGGGGGTCGACAGGTGGGGGGCGTTCGAGACGATCGCGCCCTCAACGTCGCCCTTCTCCCCGGTGGCGGGGGACGAAGACGTCATGATTGCAATTCCTTCAATGGCTGGTTGCCGATTTCGGAGGGGCCCCTTCCGGGCCGAAGCCGACCATCGCCCCGTGGGCGGTGGTCGGCCGTCGCTGTTTCACGGGTCAGCTCCCGTCGCGGGGTGCTCCCCCGCGTTCGCCGGCGGGGTCACGGGGACCCCGTGCCGGCGGGCCGCGTGCGGCGCCCTACTGGATGGCGTCGACGGCGGCCTTCAGCTTGTCCTTGTACTCGCCGTCGACCGGGATGTAGCCGAGGTCCTCGAGCTCGGAGCCCTGGCCGTCGGCCAGGACGACGTTGAGGAAGTTCTTCAGCAGGTCGCGGGTCTGGTCGTCGTAGCCGGCGGAGCAGACGATCTCGTAGGTGGTCAGCACCAGCGGGTAGGCGCCGTCCTCGGTCATGGCGAAGAGGGCGTCGGTGTCGACGACCATGTCGTGCTCGGAGGAGCCGACGAAGTCGATGGCGGAGAGGGCCTTGTTGACGGACTCCGGGGTCAGCTCGACCGGGCCGTTGCCGAAGTCGATGTTGGCGATGCCCAGGCCGTTGTCCTTGGCGAAGCCGGCCTCGACGTAGGTGATGGAGCCCGGGATGGCGTTGACCTGGTCGGCGACGCCGGCGGAGCCGTTGGCGCCCGTGCCGACGGCGGACGGGAAGGACTTGGACGGCTCCTCGTCCCACAGGTCGGTGGCGGAGGCCAGGAACTGCTGGAAGTTCTGGGAGGTGCCCGACTCCTCGGAGCGGTAGACCGGGGTGATCTTCTCGTCCGGCAGCTCGGCGTCCGGGTTGACCTCGGCCAGGGCCGGGTCGTTCCACTTGGTGATGTCGCCCTTGAAGATCTGGGCGGCCAGGTCCGGGGTGAGGTTCAGGTTGTCGACGCCGGGGACGTTGTAGGCCAGGGCGACCGGGCCGATGACCATCGGCAGGTGCCAGGCGTCGTTGCCGCCGCAGCGCTCCTTGGCCTGGCCGACCTGCTCCTCGTCGAGGGCGGAGTCGGAGCCGGCGAAGGCGACGGTGCCCTCGATGAACTGGGTCTGGCCGGAGCCGGAGCCGGTGGCGTTGTAGGACAGGGTGGAGCCCGGGGACGCGGCCTCGTAGAGGGCGGCGAAGTGGTCCATGGCGCGCTGCTGGGAGGTGGCGCCCTCGCCCTGCAGCTGGCCGGTGGCCTCGGTCAGGCCCTCGGCCTGGGACTCGCCGGAGCCGCCCGCCTCGGAGCAGGCGGTCAGGGTCAGGCCGGCGACGGCGGTCAGGCCGAGGATGGCGGCCGAGCGGCGGCGGGTGGTGTTCAGCACGTTGAGTTCCTCCGTGTCGTCATGGACCCCGGCGGCGGCGCCGCTCCGGTCGGTCCGTGGCTTTGTGGGTGCGGACTGATGCGCGGAAATCCGGGTGACCCGGGTTTCCCGACGTCACGGAAGCTATAGGCGGCTGGTGTCCCGGCCCCGACCCGGAAGTGAACGAAAAGTGAACTCAAAGATGACGTTGAGGCAATTCCCAGGCGGTTCACGGTGTTTCGGTGAGGTTGCGGGGTTGTCCAACCGCTAAATGAGAGATGCGTCACCAACCACACCCGTCCACCCCCGTCACATGTCCCGCACCGCATGTTTTTTGCGTGACGACGGCCGCCGCCGCGGCTCCTCCCCCTCCCGGGGCCGGGGCCCGCCCCGCGCGGACCCGTCCGATGCCGCGCTATCCGCGGCGGCGCATGACGTCGCGGCGGCTGACGCCGAAGCCGGTGCGGCGGTACGTCCCGACGGCCGGCTCGTTGTCTCCCTCGACGTAGAGGATGACCTCGCGGGCGCCGCCCTCGGCGAGGTGCGCGATGCCCTCGCGGGTCAGCCAGGAGCCGGCGCCGCGGCCGCGGGCGCGGTCGGCGAGGCCGATGACGTAGACCTCGCCGACGCCGTCCGGGTGCCGCTTGGTCCAGTGGAAGCCGACGACGTCGCCGTCGGCCGCGTCGACGGCGAAGAGCACGCCGGCCGGGTCGAACCAGTCGACGTCGCGGGCCCGGCGCAGCTGCTCCGGGGTCCAGCCGCCCTGCTCGGGGTGCCAGTCGAACGCCTCGTTGTTGACGGTCAGCCACGCCTCCGCGGCCGCGTCGGCGCCGATCCGCTCCTCCAGCTCCGGCAGGGTCTCCAGGCGGATGCCCTCCGGAGCGGGGCGGCGCCGCGCGGCCTCGGCGAGGTCGTCGCCGCCGACGGACATCTGCAGCAGCTCGCGGACGACGGTCCAGCCGGCCGACTCCGACAGGGCGCGGGCGGCGGGCAGGTCGCCGTGGGCCCACACCGCGGGGGCCTCCCCCTCCCCGGAACCGTCTCCGTCGCCGGAGTCCGCGCGGCCGAGGACGTCGAGCAGCGCGCGCCCGATGCCGGTGCGGCGGTGGTCCGGGTGGACGGCGAGCTCCGCGGACTCCCCGTCGGAGGCGGCGATGCCGGCGAGCTCGCCGCCGGCCTCGACGCGCAGGTGCCGGTGGCCGGCGCCGTCGTCGTCGAGTCCGCGGAGGAACGCCTCGCCGAAGGGCTCGACGCCGTCGGCGGCGGCCGCGGCATCGAGGAGGCGGCGTGCGGCGGCGGCCCCGCCGTCGCCGAGGCCGTCGAGGACGTCGTGGTGCTGGTCGGTCATGGTCGCCTTCCGTCGGTCGGGGCCCGTCCGCGGCCCCGGCGCGCGCCGGGGCCGGGGGCTCCCGACGTGGGTCAGGCGTCGTCCGGGCCGATGAGCTTGTAGCCCACGTTACGCACGGTGGCGATCATGCCCTCGTGGCCGCGGCCCAGCTTCGCGCGGAGGCGGCGGACGTGGACGTCCACCGTGCGGGTGCCGCCGTGGTAGTCGTAGCCCCACACGTCCTGCAGCAGCTGGGCGCGGCTGAAGACGCGGCCGGCGTTGGCGGCGAGGAAGCGCAGGAGCTCGAACTCCTTGTAGGTCAGGTCGAGGTGCTCGCCGCGCATGCGGACGGTGTAGGTGTGCTCGTCGATGACGAGGTCGCCGACGGAGATGGTGGAGTCGTCCGGGCCGTCGGTGACGGGCACGGGGCGGCGCGACAGCAGCAGGCGCAGGCGCGCGTCGATCTCCGCCGGGGAGGCGTCGGGGAGGATGAAGTCGTCGACCGCCCACGCGCCGTCGAGGGCGATGAGGGCGGTGTCGGCGGCCAGCACCGCGACCGGCAGGTCCGGGTTGGCCGAGGCGATGGTGCGGCACAGCTCGCGGGCGCCGACGAGGTTCGGGCCGGTGACGTCGACGATGACGACGGTCGCGTCGTCCAGCAGCGACGCGGACTGCGCGGTGGCGGACAGGCGGACGACCTCGTGGCCCAGCAGGGCGAGGGTCGGGACCTTGGCACGGATGTCGGGATCGTTGCTGACCAGCGCCAGGCGCATCGTGGTCCACGCTCCTCGGGTTCGTCGTTGGGCTGTGAGCGGTCCGCCGTCCCGAGGTGCGGCTGGGTGCGCCGCGCGGTGGCCGGGGCCGGCATCCGGTGGTGTCCGGTCGGGCCGCCGCGTCGGGTGGACCCCGTACGGGGCGGCGCCGTCGCCCCGGATTCTAGGTGACGCCCTTCGTCGGGTAGGAATTGACCTATGACTTCCTCCCGCCCCCGCCGCATCGCCGCCTGGTCCGCGGCGGCGATTCTGCTCGCGGCGGTGGGCGTCGACACGGGTGCGGCGATCCACGCGGAGCGGCAGCTGGCGGAGCATCTCCGCGGCGAGGCGCACCTGCCCGCCGACCCCTACGTGTCGCTGGGCGGCCTGGCGTACCTGAGCTCCCTGTTCACCGGCCAGTGGAGCTCCGTGTCGGTCCGAGCCCGCGACCTGGACGTGCCCGGTTTCGGCCTGGTCTCCGTGGAGTCGGGCGCGGTCGACGTGCAGGTGCCGCGGGAGTCGGTGTGGACGGGCCGGTTCGAGGACGCGGAGACCGACAAGTTCTTCGGCAAGCTCCAGCTCGACGGCCTGGCGCTGGGCCGGCAGATGGGCTTCACGGACCTGGTGATCCAGAACCTGGAGGACGTGTCCCCCGTCGGCGGCTGGGAGACGGAGGCCATCTTCGAGGCCACCCCCGAGGGATGGGACGGCCCGGCGACGGTGTCCGTGAAGCTGCGGATCCTGGAGCAGAACGTCCACGTGATCCCCATCGAGGTGATCGAGGCCCCGGCGTACCCCGACTCCGTGGACGTGATGCCGGGCGACGAGCTCGCCCCGGAGCAGCGCGACGTGCTGATGCGGGCGTTCACCCTCTTCCTCGAGGGCGCGCAGCTGCCGCTGGAGATCCCGCCGACGCGCATCTACGTCGCCGGCGGCTCGGTGTTCATCGAGGGCGAGCAGGTCAACACGACCGTCTCCCCGGAGGATTTCCTGCCGGACGCGCTGCCGCAGAAGGACTCCGGCCTGCGCTGACGCGACCCGGGCACGCCCCGCGCGCATCCTCCCGGCGACCACCCGACCGGGTGATCGGGGCCGCCCCCGCGGCCACGTAGGATGGCGGTCATGAGCGAACACGACGCGACCGAGCACGAGGGCGCCCCGGCCGGCGCCCGCCTGGACGGCAACGCGGCCGTCGATCGCGCCCGCGAGCGGGCGAGGGAGACGGCCGGCCGCAACATCGCGGACCTGCCGGGTCTGCCGATCCCCGCCGACACCGCGAATCTGCGGGAGGGCCCGAACCTGCACGACGGCCTGCTGGCGCTGCTGCCGCTGGTCGGCGTGTGGCGCGGCGAGGGCCAGGCGAACACGCAGGTCGACGGCGAGTACCGGTTCGGCCAGCAGCTGACGTTCTCCCACGACGGCGAGAACTACCTGACCTACGAGTCCCGCTTCTGGAAGATCGACGAGGACGGCGAGGTCATCGGCCCGGATCTGCGCGAGAGCGGCTTCTGGCGCATCAACGACAAGGACGAGATCGAGTTCCTGTGCACCCACTCCACCGGCGTGGTGGAGATCTACTACGGCGAGCCGGTCTCGGAGCGCGCGTGGGAGGTGCAGGCCGCGTCGACGATGGTGACGGCGACCGGCCCGGCGTCGCTGGGCCCGGGCAAGCGCCTGTACGGCCTGATGCCGAACAACGACCTCGGCTGGGTCGACGAGCGCGTCGTCGGCGACGAGTTCGTGCCGCGCATGTCCGCGCAGCTGCATCGCTGGGCGGGCTAGTCCCGCACCCCGCGGGGTTCGCGTGACGACGGATCCCGCTCCGGCCGCGACGGCGGCGGCCGGCCCCTCCCCCTTTCCCGGGCCGGGGCCGGCCGCCGCCGTCGTGCGTTGGGGGGGGGGACGGGCGCCGCGCGCGTCCCGTCGTCACGCATCGCGTGCGGCGACGCGGGCGCGCACCCGGGCGCGGGCGCGGCGCGGGCCCGTCGTCACGCGGAGGGGCTACTCGGCGGCGAGGGCGTCCTCGCACAGCGCGACGAAGCGATCCTCCTCCCCCGGGTCGACCGGGGCGAGGTCGTCGCCGTCGACGCTGACGACGCGCACCGCGATGCGCACCGACGACACCAGCCACACCGCGTCGGCGGAGCGCAGGTCCTCCGGGGTGAGCACGGCGCCGCGGCAGGCGATGCCGCGCGACTCCGCCAGGTCGAACAGCGCCGCCTGGGTGGTGCCCGGCAGCACGCCCTCGCCCGGGTTCGGGGTGAGCAGCTCGCCGTCGCGGACGACGATGATGGTCGACGTCGGACCCTCCAGCAGGTTGCCCTCCGCGGAGGTGAAGATGACGTCGTCGAAGCCGTGCTCGCGGGCGTGGCGCAGCGCCGCCATGTTCGCGGCGTACGACAGGGTCTTCGCGCCGATGAGCGCCCACGGCGCGCGGGAGCCGAGGTCGAGGGAGAAGCCGCGCTCGGCGAGCATCACGCGCACCCCCGTCTGCCGCGCGGCCGCGGCGCCCGCCGTCACCGGCGACACCATGACGTAGCCCGTCGGCTCGCCGGAGGTCTCGCGGCCGCGGGTGTAGACCCAGCGCATCGACGCGTCGTCCGGCCGGCCCCACTCCCGCAGCGCGACGGCCGACGCCTCCCGCCAGCGGCCCATGTCCGGCTCCGGCAGCTGGAGCACCCTCGCGGAGTTGACGAAGCGGTCCTCGTGGCGGCGCGTGTTGCACGTGTGGCCGTCGCGGACCAGCAGCGTCTCGAAGACGCCGTCGCCGCGGACGGCGCCGAGGTCGTCGGCGTACAGCAGGGGCCGGGTGGCGTCGACGGGCGCCGGGGCGTCGCCCGACAGCACGTCGACGATGATGGGTGCGGTGGCGCTGGTTCCGGTCATGGCCCTTAGCCTATTCGCCCCGGCCGCGTTACCATCGCGGACGTGACCGACGACTACCGCAGCACCCTGCTCGATCACGTCCCCGGCGCCGAACCGCTCGCCGACGACCCGTGGGGCCGCTCCGGCGTCGCGTGGCACGTCGGCGACCCGCTGACGGAGCAGCGGGCGTTCGCCGCCGCCGGGCTCGTCGACCGCTCCCACCGCCGCGTCATCCGCGTCGCCGGCCCCGACCGGCTGGAGTACCTCAACACCCTGCTGTCGCAGAAGCTCGACGACGCCGCGCCCGGCGACGTCACCGAGGCGCTCGACCTGGATCCGCAGGGCCGCGTCCTGCACCACATGGCGGTGACGGTGCGCGACGACGAGGTGCTGCTCGACGTCGCCCCCGCCCAGGAGGCGACGCTGCTGCGCTTCCTGACGATGATGATCTTCCGCTCCGACGTCACCGTCGAGGCGGCGGACCTGGGAATCCTGTCGATCGTCGGACCGGAGGCCGGCGACGTCGCGGAGCGTGCGGCGGGTTCCCTGGATGCGGCCGCCGTGGTGCGCCGCGTCGGGTGGCCGGCCGGCGGCCGCGTCGACGTCCTCGTCCCGCGGGAGTCGCTGACCTCGGCATGGGAGGCGCTGGCCGCCGCCGGCGCGACGCCCGCCGGGCTCATGGCCTGGGAGGCCGAGCGCGTCGCCGCGCTGCAGCCGGAGACCGGCATCGACCTCGACGAGAAGGCGATCCCGCACGAGGCGCCCCGCTGGATCGGCGACCCCGCCGTCCCCGGCTCCGGCGCCGTCCACCTGCACAAGGGCTGCTACCGCGGGCAGGAGACCGTCGCCCGCGTCGACAACCTCGGCCGCCCGCCGCGGACCCTCGTGCTGCTGCACCTCGACGGCTCCGCCGCGGAGCTGCCGGAACCGGGCGCCCCGGTGACCGCCGGGCGCCGCACCGTCGGCCGCGTCGGCACCGTCGTCCACCACCACGAGCTCGGGCCGATCGCCCTGGCGCTGGTGAAGCGCTCCGCCCAGGAGGGCCAGGAGCTGGCGTGCGGCGGCTGCGCCGTCGCCGTCGACCCCGACTCCGTCGACCGCGACGACGCGGTGAAGCCGGGCCGCGCCGCGGTCGACCGGCTGCGCGGCCGGGGCTGACCGGCCCCGGGGCCGGCGGGCGTCCGACGGCTCCGCGCCACCCCTCCGTCACCGCCGCGTCCCCTCCCGGCAACGTGCCCGCGACCGCCGCGATGATGCCCCTCATGGCATCGCCGCGGAGTTTCCGCAGGTCGGGGGCACGTGGCCGGACGTCCCGCGTTTACGCTATGGTGTACTGCAGGAATCACGCACTGACAGAGACAAGGGGGCGGCGGGACAATCCTCCGCGCCCCGGACCACCAAGGGGGTCACGCCATGGGTCGCGGCCGTGCCAAGGCTAAGCAGCAGAAGGTTGCCCGCCAGCTGAAGTACAACGCTCCGGAGATGGACCTGGACAGGCTCCAGCGGGAGCTCGCCGGCGAAAGCACCCGGGACTCCGGCTACGACGACGATGACTCGTCCGACTGGGGCGACTGGGACGGCCGCCGCTAGACGGACGGCCCCCGGGCCCCGCCGCCGGGTGCGGCGCAAGAGGGCGGCCCGCCTTTCCGATGACCGGGAGGCGGGCCGCCCTCTCGTGCTGCCCTGACGCGGCGGGCATGGTCCCGCCGGGCGCCGCGGCGGGATGCGGCCGGGCGGGGACGGCGCCGTGCCGCCCCTCCCCCCGGCCGCGCGGCCATCCGGCCGCGGGTCCGCTAGAAGCGCGGGTGGTCGCCGACGAGCACCGCGCGGTCCTCGCCCTCGCGGGAGACGCGGACCTCGCCGAGCTCCCAGCAGTCGATGTGGCGGGCGGTGAGGATCGCCATCGCGCGGTCCCGGTCCTCCGGGGCCACGACGGCGACCATGCCGACGCCCATGTTGAACGTCTTCTCCATCTCCTCGCGCGGCACCTGGCCGAGCGACGCGATGGTGCGGAACACCGGCTGCGGCGTCCACGTCGCGCGGGACATCTCGGCGGTGAGGCCCTCCGGCATCACGCGCGCGAGGTTCGCGGCGAGGCCGCCGCCGGTGACGTGGCAGAAGGTGCGCACGGCCGTCTCGTTCATGAGCTCGAGGCAGTCGAGGGCGTAGATGCGGGTCGGCTCCAGCATCTCCTCGCCGAGGGTGCGGCCGAAGTCCTCCACGTACTCGTCCAGCGACAGGCCGGCGCGCTCCAGCAGGACGTGGCGGGCCAGGGAGTAGCCGTTGGAGTGCAGGCCGGAGGACTTCATGGCGATGACGACGTCGCCCTCGCGCACGCGGTCCGGGCCGAGGACCTTGTCCTCCTCCACGACGCCGACGCCGGTGGCGGACACGTCGTAGTCCTCCGGGTCCATCACGCCCGGGTGCTCGGCGGTCTCGCCGCCCAGCAGGGCGCAGCCCGACAGGCGGCAGCCCTCCGCGATGCCGGAGACGATCTCCGCCACGTGCTCCGGCACGACCTTGCCGATGGCGATGTAGTCCTGCAGGAACAGCGGCTCCGCGCCGCACACCACCAGGTCGTCGACGACCATGGCGACCAGGTCCAGGCCGATCGTGTCGTGCTTGCCCATCTTCTGCGCGACGGCCAGCTTCGTGCCGACGCCGTCCGACGACGCCGCCAGCAGCGGCTTCCGGTACTCGCCGAGGGCGAAGAGGCCGGCGAAGCCGCCGAGCCCGCCGCGGACCTCCGGGCGGGTGGCCTGCTTGGCGATGGGCGCGAAGAGCTCCACAGCCCGGTCGCCCGCCTCGATGTCGACGCCTGCGGCGGCGTAGGAGGCGCCGGTGTCCTGGGGTTCGCTGCTCATTGTTCGGGGTGCTCCTTTAGGAAGTGGCGAGGTCGGGGTGGACGGCGTCGTGCGCCGCGGAGGGGGCGTCGTCACGCGCCGCGTCGTCATGCGCGTCGCGGGTGCAGTCGACGTGGCCGGGCATGCCGGCCTGGGCGGCGCGGATGCGCTCGACGGCCGCCGCGTTCGGGTCGCCCTGCGGCAGGCCCAGCGGGTAGTGGCCGTCGAAGCAGGCGCGGCACAGGCTGCCGGCGGTCTGCTCCGCCGCCTCCGTCATGCCGTCGACGGAGACGAAGCCCAGGCTGTCGGCGCCGATGGCGGTGGCGATGCCGTGGACCAGATCGCCGTCGCCGACGCCGTTGGCGATGAGCTCGCCCGGCGACGCGAAGTCGATGCCGTAGAAGCACGGCCACTTCACCGGCGGCGACGCGATCCGGACGTGGACCTCCGCCGCGCCGGCCTCCCGCAGCATGCGGATGAGCGCCCGCTGCGTGTTGCCGCGCACGATGGAGTCGTCGACGACGATGAGCCGCTTGCCCGCGATCTGCTCCTTCAGCGGGTTCAGCTTCAGGCGGATGCCCAGCTGGCGGATCGTCTGCGACGGCTGGATGAAAGTGCGTCCGACGTACGCGTTCTTCGTCAGGCCCAGCCCGAACGGGATGCCCGACTCCTGCGCGTAGCCGACGGCCGCCGGGGTGCCCGACTCGGGCACGGGCATGACCATGTCGCCCTCGGCCGGGAACTCGCGGGCCAGGCGGCGGCCGATCTCCACGCGCACGGCGTTGACGGAGCGGCCGCGGATGACGGAGTCCGGGCGGGCCAGGTACACGTACTCGAAGATGCAGCCCGCGCGGTTCTGCTCCGCGAACCGATCGGAGCGAACGCCCGAGGAGTCGATGGCGACGATCTCGCCCGGCTCGATGTCGCGGACGAAGCTCGCGCCGACGATGTCCAGCGCGCACGTCTCCGACGCGACGACCCAGCCGTTGGACAGGCGGCCCAGGCACAGCGGGCGCACCCCGTGCGGGTCGCGGGCGGCGTACAGGGTGTCGCCGTCGGTGAACGTCAGGCAGAAGGCGCCCTTGATGCGCGGCAGCAGGCGCAGCGCCGCCGCCTCGACCGTCGTGCGGCCGGCGAGATCCGTCTCGCCGGCGGCGGCCTCGCGGGCCACGACGCCCGTCTCGTGCGACAGCAGCGCGCACATGACGTCGGAGTCCGACGGCAGCGGGCCCTCCGGGGCGATGAGCCCCTTCTCCCGCGCCTCCTCGCCGAGCTCCAGGTGGTTGATGAGGTTGCCGTTGTGCCCCAGGGCGATGTCCGTGCCGTCATCGCTCATGCGGAACATCGGCTGGGCGTTCTCCCAGGCCGGGGCGCCCGCGGTGGTGTACCGCGTGTGGCCCACGGCCACGTGCCCCTTCAGCGCGTCGAGCGACTGCTCGTCGAAGACCTGCGACACCAGGCCCAGGTCCTTGAAGACCAGGATCTGGTCGCCGTCGCCGACCGCGATGCCCGCGGCCTCCTGGCCGCGGTGCTGCAGGGCGAACAGCCCGTAGTAGGTGAGCTTGGAGACGTCCTCGCCGGGCGCCCACACGCCGAATACGCCGCATTCCTCCCGCGGCTCGGTCTCGCCGAGATCGTCGAACGGGGAGGCGGCGGCGCGCGTCGCCGGGAAACCGGAGTTCAGGGAATCGGCCACGCCCCCAGGGTACCCGCAGGCCCCGGGCCGGGACCAAAACCGGCGCCTCTTCACGCACCCGCGGAGGATCCCCTTCCCCTCCCGATAGGACCGCCGTATCATGGCGGGACCCGCCGGACGCCCGCGGGCGCCGCGCCCCGGGCCCGACCACGAGGAGCGCGCCATGTCAGCCTCGGACATCCGCCCCACCGGCCCCGCCCCGTCGTCACGCGCCGCCGCGGGCGACCGCGCGCCTCACGCGGCGACGACCGGCAGGTGCCCCGCGATCTCGCCGGCGCGCGTCCCCGACGCGTCGAACGACCCGCCCGGCGCGGCGCCGCCCGCCGCCGCGTCCGCGAACGCCAGCCGGCCGGTCGCGAGCAGCAGCCACGTCCGCGGATCGCACTCGACGACGTTCGGCGGCGTCCCGCGCGTGTGCCGGGGCCCGTCGATGCACTGCACCGCGACGAACGGCGGCACCCGCAGCTCCACCGCGTGCCCCGGCGCCTCCTGCGCCAGCATCCGAGCCGACTGCCGCACCGCCGCGGCCAGCGCGGCGCGCGGCGGGCGCGGCGCCTCCGGGTCGTCCAGCCAACCCGCGACGGCGGAGACGGCCGCGCGGCATTCCATGGGGTCGATGTGCTTCGTCATGCCCCCATCCTGCACGCGGCGGGCGCGGGCGGGCGCGGACCGGCGGCGCACCGGCCGCGCGCACGGGCCGCACCGAGCCGGGCGCCCGCCTCCGCGCCGCCCGCATTACTATCGGTGACCATGCCGAAACCAGACGTGACCCTCCGCTTCCTCGCGGCCCCCACCGACGTCCTGATGGCGGGCTCGACCAGCGTCCACGGCGGCCGCGTGCTGCAGTGGATCGACAAGGCGGCCTACGCGTGCGCCGTCGGCTGGTCCGGCCAGTACTGCGTCACCGCCTACTTCGGCCACATCCACTTCACCCGCCCGATCCCGTCGGGGCACATGGTGGAGGTGCGGTCGAAGGTGGCGTACACGGGGCGCACGTCGATGCACATCGTCAACGAGGTGTTCAGCGCGAACCCGCGGACGGGCGAGTACACGCGGGCGGCGGACTGCATCGTCATCTTCGTGGCGATGGACGAGAACCGGAAGCCCACCCCCGTCCCCAAGTGGATCCCGAAGACCACCGAGGAGATCCGCCGCGAGGAGGCCGCGAAGGCCCGCTTCGACCTGCGCCGCGACATCGAGGCGTCGATGCGCGCGCAGACCTACACCGCCGACTCGTCGGCGCCGAAGCTGGTCACCCGCTTCCTGGCGAAGCCGTCGGACGTCAACTGGGGCGGCAACGTCCACGGCGGCACGGCGATGGAGTGGATCGACGAGGCCGCCACCGCGTGCAGCATGAACTGGGCCGGCCGCGACACGCTGTCGGTGTACGCGGGCGGCATCCGCTTCTACAAGCCCATCAAGATCGGCGATCTCATCGAGGTCCGCGCCCGCCTGCTGCGCACGGGCCGCACGTCGATGCACATGAGCGTCCACGTCTACTCCGGCGAGCCGCGCATGGGCCGCGGCGGCCTGGAGAAGGCGCTGCATTCGTCGATGACGTACGTCGCCGTCGACGACGACTTCAAGCCGCAGCCGGTGCCGCACTTCGAGCCGGTCACGGACGAGGACAAGATGCTCCACGCCCACGACCTGCAGCTGAAGGCGCTGCGCGACAAGTACGACCCGCCGTCGCTGGTCGAGCCGGAGTAGCGGGCGATGCCGGGTTCCGCCGCCCCCGCGGGCCGCGCCGGCGGCGGCGTGGACCGCGGCGCGTGGGTGCGCGCGGTCCTCGCCTTGCTGTTCGCCGCGGCGTACTCCGCGTGGGTGCTGGAGGCGGTGCTTGACGACGGGGTGAGCACCGTCTGGGGGTTCGTCTCCGAGCTGGCGGCGAGGTCGGAGCGGCACGGGGCGTTCTTCGCCGGGGCCGACCGTCTGGCCGGGGTGCTGGCGGTGGCGCTCGCCGTGGCGTGGGCGGTGCGGCGCCCGCCGGCGCGCATCGCCGCGGCGGGCCTGGGCGTGTGGGGTGCCGCGACGGTGGTGGACTCGGTGGCCCGGATGCCGGTCGTGGAGGTGACGCCGATGCGGCTGGGTCTGCGGCCCGGCCCGGCGGCGGATGCCGCGACGGCCCTGGCCGGGGCGCACGGGGGCCTGTTCGGCGCCGCGGCGGGCGACGTCCATGCGGTGACGTCGTCAGTGGCGCAGGTGGGGCTCGTCGTCACGCTGGTGGGCCTGATGATCGCGGTGCCGGGGCTGCGGCGCGGCGACGGCCGGGTGCTCGCGTGGGCGGCGCTGGCAATGGCGGCGATGACCATCGTGACGTCGTCGCTCTACGAGCTCGCCGGCTTCAACCTGATGCTCGGGCTGTGGCAGCGGGCGGGCCTGCTGCTGGCGGTGGCCGTCGTCGCGGCGGCCGGGGTCGCGGACCTGCGGGCGCGGCGGGTCGCGCCAGCGGCCGGAGCGACGGCCGGAGCGACGGACGGCTGACCGGCGGGCAGACCTGGACCTACTTGGCCCCACTCCCTCTCCAACCCGGACCTACTTCGCCCCACCGCCTCTCCAAACCGGACCTACTTGGCCCGACCTGGACGTACTTCTACCTACGTCCAGGTCGGGCCAACTGCGTCCAGGTTGCCGGGCCCGACGGGCGAACTACGTCCGGGTTGGAGGGCAGGACCGGCGAATCACGTCCGGGGTCGGCGCCTCGACCATCCCGACCCCGTTCCGACCCACTCCCGCTGCCGTCGGACCCACTTCCGGCCGTTCCGACCCTGTTCTAACTGGGTCGGAACGGCCGGAAGTGGGTCTGACCACGTGGAGGGGCGTGCGCATCCGGGTCTGAACGACCCCGATGCACCGCAAGGGCGCGATGGGTGGTGGCATGCGGCGTCGGAACAGGGTCCAAACGACCCGGGTGGCGCGTGGCCGGCGGGCCGTCGGGTTAATCCGCATCGTCCGCGGTACCGTCGCCCGCCCCCTCGCCGGCCCGGAGGCCCGCACCGCCGGAGCCCGGCGCGTCCTCGCCACCCTCGGCCGCCGCCTCGAAGGCGTCCGTGAAGCGACCGAACAGGTCGAGGAACTCCCCGGCCCGCTCCCCCAGCGCGTCGAGCGCGGCCTCGTTGGCGCCGAGGCTGATCCGCAGGTTCTCGGCGAACACCTCCGTGCCCTCCGGCGTCGGCGTGAAGACGTGGGCGCGCCGCCCCTCCTCCTCGCCGCGGCCCAGCAGGCCGGACTGCACGGCGCCGTTGACCTGCCGGTTGACGGTCGACTGCTCGCGGCCCAGGGCGTCGGCGATGTCGCGCATGGTGCGGGGGCGGCCGTCGCGGAGCAGCCACAGCAGGCGCATGTCGGCGTCGCCGACCGTCATCCGCGCCGCGACCGTGCGCTGGTGGTGCGCCAGCCGGGTCAGCAGCCCGGTGACGGCGACGCGGGGGTCGCGCTCGTCGAGGTGGGCGTCGCCCGTGAGATCCCGCATGTCGCCACGTCCCTTCCGCATCCGGCGCGGGCCCGCGTTGCCGGGCCCCGGTCACATGTGTAGAGTACACATCTCGTTACGGATATGTACCGTACATACATAGCTTCACCGGCGGGCACGCGCCCCGCGCAGCGCCCGGGCACCGTCCACGACACCGCCATGGCACGCGTCCACGACGCCCCACGGCACGCCACGGCACGCGCCCCGCGCCCGCCCGCCGAGAACCCGTCCGCCCGCACCCACCCCGGAGGTCCGATTGAGCACCGCACCGGCCACGGCAGCAGCCCGCCCCGACGACGCCATCCAGGCGCCCGGCGGCGTGCGCAACCCCGTGCTCGTCATCGCCGTCCTGGCGTTCTCCAGCCTCTGCGCCTCGCTGATGCAGTCGCTGGTCATCCCCATCCAGTCCTCGCTGCCCCGCTACCTGGACACGACCCCGGCGAACGCGTCGTGGGTCGTGACGGCGACGCTGCTCGGCGCGGGCGTCGCGATGCCGGTCGCCGGCCGCCTCGCCGACATCCTGGGCAAGAAGAAGGTGCTGGTCATCTCCGGCGCCATCCTCATCATCGGCTCCGTGCTGTGCGCCCTGACCAGCTCGTTCCTGGTGGTGGTCGCGGGCCGCGTGCTGCAGGGCCTGGCGATGGGCTACATCCCGGTGGCCATCTCGATGGTCCACGAGGTCGCGCCGCGGCACATGGTGAACACGGCCGTCGCGACGATTTCGGCGACGCTGGGCGTCGGCGGCGCCCTGGGCCTGCCGCTGGCGGCGTGGGTCGCGCAGTACGCGGACTGGCACGCCCTGTTCTGGCTGGCGGGCGCGCTGGCGCTCATCCTGACCGTCCTGACGGTCGTCGTACTGCCGTCGCCGCCGGGCCGCGGCGGCCGCCTGGACTACGTCGGCGCGGTGGGGCTGGGCATCGGCCTGGTGTGCGTGCTGGTCGGCGTGTCCAAGGGCAACGAGTGGGGCTGGGGCTCCGGCATCACGTGGGGCCTGGTCGGCGGCGGCATCGTCGTGCTGGCGGTGTGGTCGCCGTGGGAGCTGCGCCATGACGCGCCGCTGGTGAACCTGCGGACGTTCGGCCGGCTGCCGATCCTGCTGACCAACCTGGCGGCGCTGATGGCGGGCATCGGCCTGATGTCGCAGTCCATCGTGGTGCCGCAGCTGCTGCAGATGCCGGCGGCGACGGGCTACGGCCTGGAGCAGTCCATCCTGGCGGCGGGCCTGTGGATGGCCCCGGGCGGCCTGATGATGATGGCCTTCTCCCCCGTCTCCTCCCGCCTCCTGACGTCCATCGGCGGGCGGCTGACGCTGGCCATCGGCATGTTCGTCGTCGCGGCGGGCTACGTGTTCGCGGCGCTGATGACGGATGCGCCGTGGAAGCTGATGGTCGCGACGTGCATCTCGTCGGCGGGCGTCGGCATCGCCTACGCCGCGATGCCGTCCATCATCATGGAGCACGCGCCGCGCGCGGAGTCCGGCTCCTCGGTCGGCGTGAACGCGCTGATGCGCTCGGTGGGCACGACGGTGGCGGGCGCGCTGATGGCCATCGTCCTGACCAGCTCCACCATCCAGCTGGCGCCGGGCGTGCCGCCGATTCCGACGCATTCGGCGTTCCAGTGGTGCTTCTACATCGGCGCGGCCGCGGCGCTCGCGGCGACGGTGCTGGCGCTGGCGGTGCCGAAGGCCAAGGAGCCGCACCACACGCTCAGCTGATTCCGTTGCGTGACGACGGGGCCCTCCGCGGCGGTCATGCCGCCGGCGCGGGGTCCCGTCGTCACGCATGTGCGGGGCGTCGGCGAAGAGCCGCGGCCCCGCCCAGCGGAGCACGTAGACGAGGGCGACGAGCACGGGCACCTCGATGAGGGGACCGACGACGCCGGCGAGGGCCTGGCCGCTGGCGGCGCCGAACGTGCCGATGGCCACGGCGATGGCCAGCTCGAAGTTGTTGCCGGCGGCGGTGAACGCGACGGTCGCGGAGGGGGCGTAGCCCAGGCCGATGGCGCGGGCGGCGAGCAGCGACAGCCCGAACATGAGGATGAAGTAGGCCAGCAGCGGGGCGGCGATGCGGACGACGTCGCCGGGGGCGTCCATGACCTGCCCGCCCTGCAGCGCGAACAGCACGACGATGGTGAACAGCAGGCCGCGCAGCGTCCACGGCGACAGCTTCGGCAGCAGCACCCGCTCGTACCAGTCGCGGCCGCGCGTGCGCTCGCCGATGCGGCGGGTGAGGAACCCGAGGAGCAGCAGGACGCCGAGGAACACGAGGACGCTGGCGACGATGGCGCCGACGCCGGCGTCCAGCTCCGCCGCGGGCAGCCCCAGCCAGCCGGGGAGGACCTCGAGGTAGAACCAGCCGAGGACGCCGAACATCAGCACCTGGAACACGGAGTTGACGAAGACGAGCACGGCGCCGGCCTCCCGGTCGCCGCACGCCAGGTCGTTCCAGACCAGCACCATGGCGATGCAGCGGGCGAGGCCGACGATGATGACGCCGGTGCGGTACTCGGGCAGGTCCGGCAGGAGCAGCCAGGCCAGGGCGAACATCAGCGCGGGGCCGACGATCCAGTTGAGCGCCAGCGACAGCCCCATGAGGCGGCGGTCGCCGGCGACGGAACCGAGTTCGCCGTACCGGACCTTCGCCAGCACGGGGTACATCATCACGAGCAGGCCGACGGCGATGGGCAGGGAGACGCCGGCGACGGACGCGGCTCCGAGCAGGCCGCCGACGTCGGGCACGAGCGCGCCGAGGGCGATGCCCGCGACGATGGCGGCGAGGATCCAGACCGGCAGCAGCCGGTCGGAGAGGGACAGTCCTGGCATGGCTCCTCCGGGGTCGGGTCGGTGCGGGGCATCGGGTCGGACGGGCGGGCCGGGCGCCGGGGTCCTCCGGGCACGCGGCGGTCCGCGCGCCCCGGCCGGCAGGCCCGGACGCCTCGACGGCGCCCCACCCGATCGGCGTTCGATGCCCGTCGAATAGTACGACCGCGATGGTACGGTCCGGATCATGAGCAGCGCACGTCCGGTCCCCCTCGCCCCCGCGGCGGACTGCTGCGCCTCCCCCGGCTTCCTCGCCGACGACGGCGCGGGCGATCTCGCCGAGGCGCTGCGGGTCCTCGGGGATCCGGCCCGGCTGGCCATCCTGCGGGTGCTCGCCGCCGGAGGGTGCGGCCCGGTCCGCGGCGTCGACCTGTGCGATGCGACGGGGCTCGCGCCGGCGACGGTGAGCCACCACATGGCACGCCTGGCGGAGGCCGGCTTCGTCGACGCCCGCCGGTGCGGCCGCACCATCCACTACGGGCTGGTCCCGGATCGATTCGCGGCACTGTCGGCGTGCCTCGATCCGGGGGCCCGCCCGGAGCCGCGGCCATGACCGCACGCCCCTCGCCCGACCTGCCCTCGTCCATCGACGCCGTCGTCGTCGGCGGCGGGCAGGCGGGCGTCGCGCTGTCGCGGGAGCTGACGCGCCGCGGCGTGGATCACGTCGTGCTGGACGACAACCCGGACGGGCCGGGCGGCGCGTGGACGCGCACGTGGCCGTCGCTGACGCTGTTCTCGCCGGCGTCGGCGTCGTCGCTGCCGGGGCGGCAGGTGCGGCCCGTCGACGGCGACGGGTTCCCTCCGGCGTCCCACGTCGTCGACTACCTCGCGGGCTACGAGGACCGCTACGGGCTACCCGTCGTCCGCCCCGTCCGCGTCCGCGAGGTGCTCCCCGACGGCGACCGCCTGCTGGTCCGCACGGATGCGGGGGACGTCCGCGCCCGCGTCGTCGCGTCGGCGACGGGCACGTGGTCGCGGCCCTACGTCCCCCACTACCCGGGCATGCGCGATTTCGGCGGCCGCATGCTGCATTCGGCCCACTACCGGGGACCGGCGGAGTTCGCGGGGCTGCGGGTCGCCGTGGTCGGGGGCGCGAACTCGGCGGCGCAGATCGCCGCCGATCTGCGTGACGACGCCTCCCGCGTCCACTGGCTCGCCCGCCGCCCGGTGACGTACCTGCCCGACGACGTCGACGGGCGCGACCTGTTCCTCCGGGCGACGCGGAAGCGCGCCGGCGGGGACGACGACTGGTCCGGGGAGCTCGAGGGCGACGTCGTGGCGGTGCCGCCCGTGCGCGCCGCGCGGGACGCCGGGTGGTTGCGCGCGGAGCCGATGGTCGACCGGTTCATCGCAGGTGGCGCGATGCGTGACGACGAGAACCTCCCCCTCGACGCCGTCATATGGTGCACCGGTTTCCGCCCTGCCGTGGGGCATCTGCGGGCGTTCGGGGTGCGGGGTCGGGAGGCGGACGTCGACGGCGGCCCGGAGACCGGATGGCGGTCGGCCGCGGACCCGCGGCTGTTCCCCGTCGGCTACGGCGACTGGACGGGGCCGGCGTCGGCGACGCTCATCGGCGTCGCGCAGACCGTGGGCCCGACCGCCGACGCGATGGTCCGGCAGCTGGCCGACTGACCGCCCCGTCCGCGGGCGGCTACGCCCCGGGCCGCGCGCCGTACTCGCCGGCCAGGCGGGTCGCGTGGGCGTCGATGGAGTCGCGCAGCGCCGCCATGCGCTCCTCGGCGGTGTCGCCGGACTCGTCGACGGTCCACCGCTCGATGGCGGCGCGCATGCCGTCGACGGCCTCCAGCTGGGCGCCGCCGACGACAATGACGCGGTCGGCGCGGCGCAGCAGGTCCTCGTCGACCGCCGACGGCTCCGCGCCGGACATGGCGCCGCCGGCCTCGGCGACGGCCGCGGCGGCGCGGGGATTGACCTCCTCGTCGGGGTCAGGCCCGCGGAGCGGGCGTCGACGGCGTCGCCGGCGCGCAGCCGGACCATGGCCTCCGCCACCTGGGACTTGCCGCAGTTGGTGTTGCAGACCAGGTAGACGAGCGGGCGGTTGTCGTCACGCGCCTCGGCGGCGGGGCAGCGGACGCGGCGGGGGCGGCGGCATCGGCCGGAACGTCGGTGCGGGCGGGCTCGCGGGTGTCGTCGGACATTCGTCCTCCTCGGGTGTCGCGCGGCGGGGGCCGCGGTGCGGAACGGGGAAAAGGGTGCGGGATCGGGTCCGGGCCCGGCCATGGCGGCCGGGCCCGGTGGCGGCGGGCGCCCGTCGACGGCTGGACGCCGGCGCGGGCGGCGCCGGCTAGTCGTCGACGCGGGCGGCGCCGGCGTCGGTGGCGTCGAGCTCCGGGTCCTCCTCGGCCTCGACGACCGAGTTGGCGCCGGCGGCGTGCGCGAACAGGCGCGGCAGCGTGGAGCGCCAGGCCTCCTCGAGCTCGGCGACCGGGATGGTGAACTCGGCGCCGCCGGTGACGCGCAGCTCCGGCTCGGCGATGACGCGGCCGATGCGGGCGGCGGGGACGCCGGCCTCCTCCGCGCGGGCGGCCAGCGCGTCGGCGCGGTCCGCGGGGACGGCGACGAGGGCGCGGGACGCGGACTCGGAGAACAGGGCGACGAACGGGTCGGCGGCGACGGCGGAGAGGTCGACCTCGGCGCCGAGGCCGGACTGCGCCAGCGCCTCGACCAGCACCTGGGCGAGGCCGCCCTCGGACAGATCGCGGGCGGCGGACGCCATGTGGGCGCCGTCGCGGGCGATGGTGCCGTGGAAGAACTCCACGAGGCGCTCCTCGTCGGACAGGTCGACCTGCGGCGGCAGGCCGCCGAGGGCGTCGTGGGCGACCTGCTGCCAGATGGAGCCGCCGAACTCGTCGCGGGTCTCGCCGAGCAGGAACAGCACCTCGTCCTCGGCGGTGCCGAGGCGGCCGCCGATGGCCTTCTCCACGTCGTCCATGATGCCGAGCACGGCGATGACCGGCGTCGGCAGGATCGGGTCGTCGCCCGTCTGGTTGTAGAACGACACGTTGCCGCCGGTGACCGGCACCGCGAGCTCCGCGGCGCCGTCGGCGAGGCCGCGGACGGCCTCGGAGAACTGCCACATGACGTCCAGGTTCTCCGGGGAGCCGAAGTTCAGGCAGTTGGACACGGCGTACGGCTTCGCGCCGGTGACGGCGACGTTGCGGTGGGCCTCCGCGAGCGCCAGGCGGGCGCCGGTGCGGGGGTCGAGCTGGGTGTAGCGGCCGGAGGCGTCGGTGGCGACGGCGATGCCGCGGCCCGTCTCCTCGTTGACGCGCAGGACGCCGGCGTCGGAGTCCAGGGCGGCGACGGTGTTGCCGCGCACGTAGCGGTCGTACTGCTCGGTGATGTGGGCGCGGGAGCACAGCGCCGGGGAGGCGGCCATGTCCAGCACCAGCTGCCGCAGGGCGTCGGCGGCCGGGCGCTCGAGCTGCGGGTCCTCCTGCAGCGCGTCCTGCCACTCCGGGCGGGCGTAGGGGCGGTGGTAGGTCGGGCCCTCGTCGGCGATGGTCTTCGGCGGGGCGTCGACGACGACCTTGCCGCCGTGCGTGACGACGAGGTGCTCGCCGTCAGTCACCACGCCGATGTCGGAGGCGATGACGTCCCACTTCGCGCAGATCTCCATGAAGCGGTCGACGTCCTCGGGCTTGACGACGGCGCACATGCGCTCCTGCGACTCCGACGACAGGATCTCGGCGGCGGTCATGTTCTCGGCGCGGAGGTGGACCTTGTCCAGGTCGACCTCCATGCCGCCGTCGCCGGAGGCCGCGAGCTCGGAGATGGCGCAGGACAGGCCGGCGCCGCCGAGGTCCTGGATGCCGACGACGACGCCGGCCTTGTACAGGTCGAGGCAGCACTCGATGAGCACCTTCTCGGCGAACGGGTCGCCGACCTGGACGGCGGGGAGCTTGCGCTCGGCGCCCTCCTCGAACGTGTCGGACGCCAGGACGGACACGCCGCCGATGCCGTCGAGGCCGGTGCGGGAGCCGAACAGGATGACGCGGTTGCCCTCGCCGGAGGCGAAGGCCAGGTGCAGGTCGTCGACCGGCAGGACGCCGACGCACAGGGCGTTGACCAGCGGGTTGCCGGCGTAGGAGGCGTCGAAGACGGTCTCGCCGCCGATGTTCGGCAGACCCAGGCAGTTGCCGTAGCCGCCGACGCCGGAGACGACGCCCGGCAGGACGCGCTGGGTGTCGGGGGCGTCGGCCGGGCCGAAGCGCAGCTGGTCCATCACGGCGACCGGGCGGGCGCCCATGGCCATGATGTCGCGGACGATGCCGCCGACGCCGGTGGCGGCGCCCTGGTACGGCTCGACGTAGGACGGGTGGTTGTGGGACTCGACCTTGAAGGTGACGGCCCAGCCGTCGCCGATGTCGACGACGCCGGCGTTCTCGCCGATGCCGGCGAGCATCTTCTCCTTCATGGCGTCGGTGGTCGTCTCGCCGAAGTAGCGCAGGTGCACCTTCGAGGACTTGTAGCTGCAGTGCTCCGACCACATGACGGAGTACATGGCCAGCTCGGCGTCGGTGGGGCGGCGGCCGAGGTGCTCGCGGATGCGGGCGTACTCGTCCTCCTTGAGGCCCAGCTCGGCCCAGGGCTGCTCCTGGTCGGGGGTCGCGGCGGCGTTGTCGACGGTGTCGTCGTGGACGTGGATGTCGGTCATGGTGGCTTCTCCTCCCGCGTCCGGCTAGGCGCCGACGTGGGCGACGGCGGACAGGAACAGCTCGAGGCCGTCGAGCGACGGGCCGGTGAGCTTCTCGACGGCGTGCTCCGGGTGCGGCATGAGGCCGACGACGCGGCCGTCGGCGCTGCACACGCCGGCGATGTCGTTGACGGAGCCGTTGGGGTTCTCGCGGTAGCGGAAGACCACGCGGCCCTCCTCCTCCAGCTCCCGGATGGTGTCGGGGGCGGCCTGGAAGCGGCCCTCGCCGTGCTTCGACGGGATGAGGATGCCCTGCCCCCGCTCCAGCGTGTTGGTCCACGCCGTGTCCGTGTTCTCCACGGTGAGCACGAGGTCGCGGCACACGAAGTGCAGGCCCTCGTTGCGGGTGAGGGCGCCCGGCAGCAGGCCGGCCTCGGTGAGGATCTGGAAGCCGTTGCAGATGCCCAGCACCGGCATGCCGCCGTGGGCGGCGCCGATGACGGACTGCATGACGGGGGCGAGCGACGAGATCGCGCCGGAGCGCAGGTAGTCGCCGTAGGAGAAGCCGCCCGGGACGACGACCGCGTCGACGCCCTTCAGGTCCGCGTCGGCGTGCCAGAGGTCGACGACCTCCGCGCCGGCGAGGCGGGCCGCGCGGGCCGCGTCGACGTCGTCGAGGGTGCCGGGGAAGGTGATGACGCCAATCTTCGCCGTCACGCCTCCGCCTCCCGCACCACCTCGTAGTCCTCGATGACCGTGTTGGCCAGGAGGGTGGCGGCGAGGTTGTCGAGGTCGGCGTTGGTCACCGTCTCGTCCACCTCGAGCTCGAAGCGCTTACCCTGGCGGACGTCGGAGACGCCGGAGACGCCGATGCGCCCCAGCGCCCGGTGCACCGCCTGGCCCTGCGGGTCCAGGATCTCGGCCTTGGGCATGACATTGACAACTACTCGGGCCACGCGGGACTCCTCGCTGCTCGTGGGTGCTGACTCGGGGCACACTCTACCCGCCGCCCCGACATGGGCAGTCCCCGCGTGACGGTCCCCCTCCCCTGCGTCTACCCTCGCCACCATGTCCGACGACGCCGACGACGCCGCGGGCGCGGGCCGCGGCGGCCGCGCCGCGCACGACGACGCCCCCTCCGGCGCGCCCCGCCGCACCCGCCGGCCCTGGGGCCTCATCGCGCTGGCGGCGGTGTTCGCCCTGTCCGCCCTCACCGTCCTGTTCGCGCCGGTGCGCTGGCTGGCGTTCCCGGCCGCGATGCCGGGCATCGACCCGAACGCGCCGGAGCACCAGCGCGCCATCGTCGCCATCGTCGCGGCGCAGGTCGACGACGACCCGGTCGGCGACTTCCCGGGCGTGGGCGTCGGCGACACGGGCCAGGATCCCGGCGGCGACGCCGCCGCCCCGGACGAGGTCCCGGCCGACGATCCCGCGGCGGGCCCGAACGGAGCGGACGGGGGCGACAGCACCGGCGCCGCGGGAACCGGGAACGGCCCCGGCGGCCGCGTCGACGCGGAGGACGCCGCGCCGGAGGAGCCGCCGGTGGATCCGGACGGCGCCGAGCGCGCCGGGGAGGACGCGCGCCGCGGCGACGCCGACCCGGACGAGTCGGCGGTCTTCGCGTCCTGGGTGCTCGCCGAGGCGGGGCTGCCCGTGCGCGGCGACGGCACGTCGTCAGGCGCACCCTGGTCGACGACGTCGGTGGCGGAGCTGGAGTCGGCGCTGCGCGACCGGGGCGCCTTCACCTCGGACGACGACTACATGCCGGAGGTCGGCGACATCGTCCTGTTCGACGGGCCCGGTCCGGTGGGCCCCGACGCGCGCGTCGTCGTGGGCGTCTTCGACCGGGACATCACGGTCGCGGGGTTCCGCGACGGGGAGGTCTCCGTCGACGCGATGGGGCTGCGCGGGCGCTCCGGCATCCTCGGCTTCGGCCGGACGGCGGAGCTGGAGCGGCAGCGGATGGAGCGCGACGCCTCCCGGGCCGCCGGGGCGGGCTCGGCCCGCGACCGGGCGGCGGAGGAGGCCGGCGCCGCGGCCGGGCCGTCGCGCTGGCGGGAGCCCGCGGAGGGCGCGGAGGGGTCCCCTGCGCGCGAGCCGGAGGACGGCCCCGACGGGTCCGCGGCGCGCGACCCCGAGGAGGACGGGGACGGCCCCGCGGAGTCCGCGGCGCCCGCCCCTGAGGAAGGCGGGGACGGCCCCGCCTAGACCGGCAGGTTGTCCTCGATGACCTCGATGATCGCGTCGTCGTCGGGCTCGACGTCGGAGCGGAAGCGGCCGACGATCTCGCCGGAGTCGTCGACGACGAACTTCTCGAAGTTCCACTTCACGTCGCCGGCCTCGCCGTCGGCGTCGGGCTGCTCGGTGAGCAGCTGGAACAGGGGGTGCGCGTCGGCGCCCTTGACGTCGCACCTGGAGAACATCGGGAAGGTGACGCCGAAGGACTCGTCGACGAAGGACGCGATCTCCTCGTCGGAGCCCGGCTCCTGCCCGCCGAACTGGTTGCAGGGGAAGCCGAGGACGTAGAACCCGCGCGGGGAGTACTCGTCCCACAGCTCCTGGAGGGTGCCGTACTGGTCGGTGTAGCCGCACTCGGAGGCGGTGTTGACGATGAGCAGGACATGCCCCGCCCAGTCGCCGAGGGTCGCCTCGCGGCCGTCGATGGTGGTCACCGGAACGTCGTAGAGCTCGCTCATGCCCGCGACCCTACCCACGGCCCCGCGGTCCGTCACCCGCGGAAACGGCGCTTTTACGCCGCCATGCGCTGCAGCGGCACCCGGGAGTAGCCGACGGGGCGGGCCCCGGCGTTGAGAGCCCGGTCGACGACGCGGATGACGGCGCGCCGCACCTTCTCGTCCCGCAGCTTCTTCGCGGAGACGGACAGGCGGATGGGGCGGCCCTCCGCGATGTTGCGCTCCACGGAGGCGCGCAGCGCGCGGCGCCACCAGGCGGCGGCGCCGAAGCCCTCGCCCATCGCCAGCACGCGGGTCGGGTCGGTGGCGCCGGTGGCCAGGTCGTGGACGCCGTACAGGTCGGCGGCGACGCGGAAGCCCAGGTCGGGCAGCACCTCGAGGGTGCCGGGGGACATCGCCCACCGCGGCGGGGCGAACAGGTCCGTCTCCAGCCCCAGGGCGCGCATCTGCCGGGTGGCGGCGGTGAGCCGCAGCCGCGCCTCGTGCGCGTCCAGCGACGCGAACTCCGCGCGGCGGCCCTTCGCGGTCTGGTCGAAGCCGGCGAGCAGCAGCTCGGAGCCCTCGTCCCGGCGGCGGCGCGTCCACTCCAGCACCGCCGGCGAGCGGCGCAGGGACCAGTCCTTGCCGGAGTACGGGGCGACGAGCAGCGCCGGGGCGACGCCCCGCTCCCCCATCCGGGAGATGAACCGCGCGGCGTCCAGCAGGAACTCGTCCCGCACCCCGGACAGGGACACGACGAGGGCGGGCCCCCGGTCGTCCCCGGTCGTGGCCCGCCCGATTCGCTGCATCTCCTGCGTCCCCGTCATGCCCGCGATGGTGCCCCGCGCGCATGAACCCCCGGTGAACCGCGGGGAGCCCGCGCGGTGAACGTTGGCGTAACGACGGTTCCGGGGCACCGCATCCGCCGCCCGCGCGGAGTGCTCCGCGTCATCGCGTGACGACGGGACCCCGCCGCGCCCGGGCCGTCGCGTGACGGCGGTGCCCGCCCCGGCGTCAGTCGAAGTGCACGACGTCGCCGAGCGGCAGCCCGCGCCGCCAGCCGAAGGCCTCCAGGTCGCGGACCTCCGCCAGGTGCGTGACGGGGCCGAGGCACAGCCACGCCACCGGCCGCACCGGGGCCTCCGCGCCGATGAAGTCCGCCAGGAACTCCTCCCGGTAGAAGGACACCCAGCCGATGCCCGCGCCCTCCGCCGTCGCCGCCAGCCACTTGTTCTGGATCGCCAGCGCCACCGACATCAGGCCGGTGTCCGCGACGGTGGCGCGGCCGAGCACGTGCGGCCCGCCGCGCGAGGGGTCGTACGTGACGACGACGCCCGTGCCGGCCTCCACGATCCCCTCGATGCGGATTGGGTCGAACACCTCGCGGCGCTCCGGCGGCAGGGACCGGGCGAAGTCCTCCCGGCACCCCGCCACGTGGTCCGCGAACGCGCGGAGCCGCTCCGGGCGGCGGACGACGTGGAAGTCCCACGGCTGTGACAGGCCGACCGACGGCGCCGAGTGGCCGGCGGCGAGGATGCGCATCAGGCGATCGTCGTCAAGCACCTCTCCGCTGAACTCGCGGCGGACGTCGCGGCGGCGGCCGATCGCCTCGTACAGCTCCATCGCGGCCTACGCCGCGCCCGCGGTGCGCACCAGCCACGCGTACTCGAACGCGGTCTGGCGCCAGCGGGCGTAGCGGCCGGAGACGCCACCGTGGCCGGCGGACATCTCGCAGCGCAGCAGGAACGGGCCGCCGTGGGCGCGCTCGCGCAGCTTCGCCACCCACTTCGCCGGCTCCACGTACAGCACGCGCGTGTCGTTCAGCGAGGTCACCGCGAGGATCGCCGGGTAGTCGACGTCGTCGCGGATGTTCTCGTACGGCGCGTACGACGCGATGTAGTCGTACACCTCCGGGTCGTGGTACGGGTCGCCCCACTCGTCCCACTCCGTCACCGTCAGCGGCAGCTCCGGCATGAGGATGGAGGTCAGCGGGTCGACGAACGGCACGACCGCCTGGATGCCCGCGAAGCGATCCGGCGCCATGTTGGCGACGGCGCCCATGAGCATGCCGCCGGCGGAGCCGCCGAGCGCCACCATCCGGTCGCGGGTGGTCCAGCCCGTCTGCAGCAGATGGTCGGCGACGGCGACGAAGTCGGTGAACGTGTTCTTCTTCGTCAGGCCCCGGCCGTTCTCCCACCAGGACCGGCCCATCTCGCCGCCGCCGCGGATGTGCGCGAACGCGAAGACCATGCCGCGGTCCAGCAGCGACAGCGACGCCACGGAGAAGCCCGGGTCCATCGCCATCTCGTAGCTGCCGTAGCCGTACAGCACCAGCGGATTCGGGCGGGTGACGTCCAGGTCCGCGCGGCGCACCAGGCTGACCGGGATCTCCGCGCCGTCGGCCGCGGTGACCCAGCGGCGCTCCGCGACGTAGTCGGCCGGGTCGTAGTCCCGCACCGGCTTGCGCTTCAGCAGCATCCGGTCGCCCGTGGCGACGTCCAGCTGCCACGCCTCCTGCGGCGTGACGAAGGACGTGTAGCCGTAGCGCAGCACCGGGGCCTCCCACTCCGGGTTGGCGCCCGTTCCCGCGCTGTACAGCTCCTCAGCGAACTCCATCTCGTGGAACTCCCCGTCATCGGCGTCGCCGAGGACGCGCAGCGCCAGGCGGCCGATGCCGCCCGAGCGGTACGCGACGACGATGTGGCCGGCGAAGCAGTCGACGCCCTCCACTCGGCGGTCGTCGCGGTGGGCGACGAGCTCCTCCAGGTCGCCGACCCCGTCGAACGAGCCGACCGGGCACGAGCCCAGCGCGAAGTTCGGGCCGGTCAGGTTGTGGGTGACCAGCCACAGGTCGCGGCCGTCGACGACGGCGTGGTCGACGTCGTACTCCACGCCGGTCTCGCGCGGGCGGACGCACGCCAGCTTGCCGGTCGGGTCGGAGCAGTCGAGGTACCAGGTCTCGGAGGTGACCTTCGAGCCCGCCTCCACGATGAGGAACCGCTCGGAGCGGGTCGTGCCGACGCCGGTCCAGAACCGCTCGTCGGCCTCGTGGAACACGCGGACGTCGTCGGCCGGGTCCGTGCCGACGCGGTGGCGCCACACGGAGTCGGGCCGCCAGGCGTCGTCGACGCGCTGGTAGAACAGCCACTCCTCGCCGATCCAGGTGGCGCCGGGGGCGATGCCGCGGATCTCGTCGTCCAGCACCTCGCCGGTGCGCAGGTCCTTGACGCGCAGGTCGTAGCGCTCGTCGCCGACGACGTCGACGGAGTACGCCAGCAGGTTGCCGTCGACGGACACCGAGGCGGCGCCGAGGGAGAAGAACTCGTGGCCCTCCGCCATCGCGTCGAGGTCCAGCAGCACCTCCTCGCCCGGCACCGGCTCCGCGCCGGCGTCGACGGGGATCTCCGGCGGCGTCCAGTCGTCGCCGTCGGCGCGCATGCGGCAGCTCATGCCGTAGGAGCGGCCCTCCACGGTGCGGGAGTAGTACCACCAGGCGCCGGAGCGCACCGGCACCGACATGTCGGTCTCCTGCGTGCGGGCCTTGATCTCGCCGAAGATGGCCTCCCGCAGCTCCTCCTGGTCCGCCAGCTGCGCGTCGGTCCAGGCGTTCTCCGCCTCGAGGTGCGCGCGGAGCTCCGGGGACTCCTTCTCGCGCATCCACTCGTAGTCGTCGGCGAAGGTGCGGCCGTGGCGCTCGCGGACGTGCGGGACCTTCCTGGCGACGGGCGCCGCGGTCGGCGCGGCGGGCGCGGCGTCGGTCTCGGCCGCGGCGTCGGTCAGGTCGTCGCGGCCGGCGCTCACGCGGACTCCCCGATCCAGTCGGCGAAGCGGAGGCCGGAGATGCGCTCGTAGGCCTCGATGTAGCGCTCGCGGGTCGCCTCGACGACGCCGCGGGGCAGGGCCGGCGGCGGCCCGCCGGCGTCCTTGTCCCAGCCGGACTTCGGGCCGGTCAGCCAGTCGCGGACGTACTGCTTGTCGAAGGACGGGCTGGGCTGGCCCTCCTCGTGGCCGTCGGCCGGCCAGTAGCGGGAGGAGTCCGGGGTGAGCACCTCGTCGGCGAGCACGAGCACGCCGTCGGCGTCGACGCCGAACTCGAACTTCGTGTCGGCGAGGATGATGCCCTGCTCCAGCGCCGCGGCGGCGGCCTGGCGGTAGATGGCCAGGGCGGCGTCGCGCAGCTCTTCGGCGCGCTTCTCTCCCAGGTCGTCGACGACGCGGTCGAAGCTGACGTTCTCGTCGTGGTCGCCGAGCTCCGCCTTCGTCGCCGGGGTGAAGATCGGCTCCGGCAGCTTGGAGCCCTCGGTGAGGCCCTCCGGCAGCTCGATGCCGCAGACGGAGCCGGTCTCGCGGTACTCCTTCAGGCCGGAGCCGGTGAGGTAGCCGCGGACGACGGCCTCGAACGGCAGCATGTCCAGCTTGCGGCACACCAGCGCGCGGCCGAGGGACTCCTCGGGGATGCGCTCGTCGTCGGCGGGGCCGGCGAGGTGGTTCGGGAAGTCGATGGCCTCGAACCAGTGGACGCTCATGGCGGTGAGGACCCGGCCCTTGTCGGGGATCTCCGTATCCAGGATGTGGTCGTAGGCGGAGATCCGGTCGCTGGCCACCATCAGCATGGTCCGGTCATCGATCTCGTAGATCTCGCGGACCTTTCCCGCGGACAGGTGGGCGTACGAGGAGAGTTCGGGTCGCATGGGGGAAGAGTCTAGACCCCGGCCCGGGAGCCCGCCCCGCGGCGGGTCCCCCTCCCCTTCTCACTCCCCCGGCGCCAGCCCCAGCCTGCGGCCGAGCCAGTCCAGGGACCCCGCGAAGCCGGGCCCCCACACCTCCCACGTGTGGCCGCCGGGCAGCTCCAGGTACTCCGAGCGGATGCCCGCGGCCTCCGCGCGGCGGTGCAGCTCCGTGAGGTCCGCGACGGCCGGCTCGTCGTCGACGCCGGCGATGAACAGCCCCCCCCGACGCCGCGCCACGCGCCGGTCGGTTCCTTCGCCTCCCGCTCCAGCCGCGCCGCGGGGTCCTCCGCCTCGTAGGCGCGCTCGTCGCCGCCGAAGTACTTGCCGACGGTCTCCCGCCGGTCCCCCGACAGCGGGTGCAGCTCGCCCGACATGTCCAGGAACGTGCGGTAGACGTCCGGGGCGGCCAGCGCCGTCTGCAGGGCGCAGGTGCCGCCGCGCGACAGGCCGCCGATGGCCCACGAACGCGGGTCGGGGTCGACGTCGAAGAGCTTCTTCACGGCGGCCGGCACGTCGGCCGTCAGGTACGTCCGGGCCCGGCCGTGCGGCGAGTCGACGCACAGCGTGTCGCCCCACGCTTCGCCGCCGTTGGCGTCGACGGCGACGACGACGGGCGCCAGCCCGCCGTGATCCTGCGCCCACCGGTTGAGGGCCGAGCCGGCGCGGCCGATGTCGAACCACTGCTCCGGGGACCCCGGCACGCCGTGCATGAGCACGACGACGGGCAGCCGCGGCCGCGGGTCCGCGAAGTAGGCCGGCGGCAGGTAGACCTTCGCGTCGCGCGCGGAGCCCCGAGGCCGGCGCCTCCAGGGGGAGCGTGACGACGGCGCCCAGGCGCGGCATGCCCTCCGGCGCCTCCCACCAGTCCGCCACGGGCGCGCCGCGGGGGTCGGCGGCGGCGCGGGGCACGTCGTCAAGCGCGATTTCGCGGGGCGCGTCCGCCGGGGCGAGCGCGCCGACCGTCGGATACAGGTGGTACGCCGCGTTGGCCATGCCCAGGCAGGCGACGACGACCGCCGCCAACACCGGGCCCGTCCACGCCAGCGCCCGGCGCCGCCCCATCGACCACCGGGCGACGACGAGGCCCACCGCGGCGACCAGCGCGCCCGCGGCGGCGTAGAGCCCCGCGTCGATGCGGTCGGGCAGCGGCCGCCACACGACCTCCAGCAGCAGCCACGCGCCGAGGGCCGTCGCGGCCGCCGCCCCGAGCACCGGCCAGGCGGCCCGGCGCCGCCAGTGGCGGGCGGGCACGCGGACCGGGTCGCCGTCGTCACGCCTCGCGCGCGGGGGACGCGCGCAGAGCCTGACGACGCACGCGGCCCGCACCGCCAGCAGCACCAGGCGGGGGCCGGTCCCCGTCAGGGGGAGGGAGCGCACGACGCCCATCCGTTCATCAATACACGCGCACGCGCGCGCGAGGCGCATCCCGTGATCGGGGCCACGGAGGGCGCGGCGCGGGAGGCACCCCGGGCCATCCCCGGGGGCGGGCCCGGGGTGACCCGGCGGGGCACGTCGGCGAAATGGGGTGACAGAGGGGCCTCGGCTACGTAGTGTTCTTTTTAGTTATTCACGTCACACCCTCCGAACAGGAAAGCACCAGTCACAATGACGAACGAGACCCAGAAGCCGCGCCGCGCCGTCATCGTCGGCGGCAACCGCATCCCCTTCGCCCGCTCCAACAAGGAGTACAGCCACGCCTCCAACCAGGACATGCTGACCGCCGCCATCGACGGCCTGGTCTCGCGCTTCGGCCTGGCCGGCGAGCGCCTGGGCGAGGTCGCCGGCGGCGCCGTGCTCAAGCACTCCCGCGACTTCAACCTCGTCCGCGAGTGCATCCTCGGCTCCTCGCTCGACCCGGCCACCCCGGCCTTCGACG
The DNA here is from genome assembly GCF_053525695.1 of Corynebacterium sp. 335C. Classification (NCBI taxonomy): domain Bacteria; kingdom Bacillati; phylum Actinomycetota; class Actinomycetes; order Mycobacteriales; family Corynebacteriaceae; genus Corynebacterium; species Corynebacterium sp. 335C. The sequence goes on along the minus strand of NZ_JASTTB010000003.1, from coordinate 356,466 downwards.
TCCAGCAGGCCTGCGCCACCGGCATGGAGGCCATGGGCTCCATCGCCAACAAGATCAAGCTCGGCCAGATCGACTCCGGCATCGCCTCCGGCGTCGACACCACCTCCGACGCCCCGATCGCCGTCTCCGACTCCCTGCGCCGCAAGCTGCTCGACGCCTCCCGCGCCAAGAAGCCGATCGACCAGGTGAAGATCTTCGGCTCCCTGCGCCCGGCCGACCTCGCGCCGGCCGCCCCGTCCACCGGCGAGCCGCGCACCGGCCTGTCCATGGGCGAGCACCAGGCCATCACCACCGCCAAGTGGGGCGTCACCCGCGCCGAGCAGGACGAGCTCGCCGCCGCCTCCCACCAGAACCTGGCGAAGGCCTACGACGAGGGCTTCTTCGAGGACCTGGTCACCCCGTTCAAGGGCGTCTCCCGCGACACCAACCTCCGCCCGGACTCCACCGTCGAGAAGCTGGCGAAGCTGAAGCCGGCCTTCGGCCGCTCCCTCGACGCCGAGCCGACCATGACCGCCGGCAACTCCACCCCGCTGACCGACGGCGCCTCCGCCCTGCTCATCTCCACCGAGGAGTGGGCGGCCGAGCGCGGCCTGCCGGTGCTGGCCGACATCGTCGACCAGGAGGCCGCCGCCGTCGACTTCGTCCACGGCGACGAGGGCCTGCTCATGGCCCCGGCCTACGCCACCCCGCGCCTGCTGGCCCGCAACGGCCTGACCTTCGACGACTTCGACTTCTTCGAGATCCACGAGGCCTTCGCCGGCACCGTCCTGTCCACCATGAAGGCCTGGGAGGACGCGGAGTTCTGCAAGGAGAAGCTCGGCCTGGACAAGCCGCTCGGCTCCATCGACCGCGCCAAGCTGAACGTCAAGGGCTCCTCGCTGGCCTGCGGCCACCCGTTCGCCGCCACCGGCACCCGCATCGCCGCCACCCTGGCGAAGATGCTGCGCGCCAAGGCCGACGAGACCGGCAAGACCACCCGCGGCCTCATCTCCGTGTGCGCCGCCGGCGGCCAGGGCGTCGTCGCCATCCTCGAGGCCCGCCCGTAACCGCACCCCGCCCCCGCGCCCGCGGGGGCGCCGCACGAGCGCCCCGCCCGGACGGACCCGCATGAGCGGGGCGCACCCGACGCAGACACAGACGCACCACACGAAGGAGAACACCCGAACCATGGCCAAGGACAAGTACCAGGAGCTCGTCAACGGCGGCCCGCTCACCGGCGCCGCGAAGTCCCTCGGTCTCCCGCAGCCCCCGTACCTGCGCCGCCACAAGGCCGGCGACCCGGTCCTGAAGAACGAGGTCGTGCTGGTCACCGGCCACGGCCACGACTCCGACCTCATCGCCGAGCAGCTGCGCGAGTGGGACCTGCACGTCCGCCGCGGCGAGGCCGCCGACGACAAGGTCGGCGCCATCGTCGTCGTCCTCACCGAGGCCGAGCGCCCGACCGACCTGCAGGCCCCGGTCCTGGCGGCCGCGAAGCACCTGAAGAAGCTGGACAAGGGCGGCCGCGTCGTCTTCGTGTCCCGCGCGAAGGACCCGGCCCTGGAGGACGTCGCGGCGGCCGCGCTGCGCGGCGGCGTCGAGGGCATCGTCCGCTCCCTGGGCCACGAGGTCCGCGGCGGCTCCACCGCCAACGGCATCCTCGTCCACGACGGCGTCGACGTCACCGCCCCGTCGGTCGTCTCCGCCCTTCGCTTCTTCCTCTCCGGCCGCTCCGCCTTCGTCGACGGCCAGTTCCTGCGCGTCACCTCCTCCAACGGCTCCCTGCCGGAGGACTGGGACAAGCCGCTGGCCGGCAAGGTCGCCGCCGTCACCGGCGCGGCCCGCGGCATCGGCGCCGCGATCGCCAAGCAGCTCGCGGCCGACGGCGCGAAGGTCATCGCCATCGACGTGCCCGCCGCCGGCGAGGCCCTGTCGAAGGTCGCCAACGAGGTCGGCGGCCTGGCCCTGCAGCAGGACATCACCGCGGACGACGCGGGCAACAACATCGCGGACGCGGCGCAGAAGCGCTACGGCAAGCTGGACATCATCGTCCACAACGCCGGCATCACCCGCGACAAGCTGCTGGCCAACATGGACGACGCCAAGTGGGGCGCCGTCATCGCCGTGAACATCGAGGCGCAGCTGAAGATGAACGCCCAGCTGCTGGCGCACCCGGCGTTCCAGGACTCCCCGCGCATCGCCACCATGGCGTCCACCTCCGGCATCGCCGGCAACCGCGGCCAGACCAACTACGCGGCCTCCAAGGCCGGCGTCATCGGCATGGTCGAGGCCCTCGCCGACGACCTGGCGGCCAAGGGCGGCAACGTCAACGCCGTCGCCCCGGGCTTCATCGAGACCGAGATGACCGCCGCCATCCCGTTCGTCAACCGCCAGGTCGCGCGCCGCGTGAACTCCCTGCAGCAGGGCGGCCAGCCGGGCGACGTCGCCAACGCCATCTCCTACCTGGTCTCCGATCAGGGCCTGGGCGTCAACGGCCACGTGCTGCGCGTCTGCGGCCAGAACATCGTCGGCGCCTAGTCCCCGGCGACGATCCGAGCCCGACCCCGGAAGGAGAACCCATGACGAAGACCCTGGACGCGGTGCCCTCGCTGGCCCCGCTGTACGCCAAGGCCGCCGTCGGCGCGGCGAAGAAGCGCCCCAACTCCGTCGAGCTGGCCACCCCGGCGCTGGCGGTGCGCGGCGTCGCCGTGCCGGCGGACCGCGACGCGGAGTTCCGCGCGCTGGCCGGCGCCCCCGAGACGGGCGAGGCCTTCTTCGGCCACGTCCACGCGCTGATCATGCCGGTGCAGATGCAGCTCATGGCGGCGGGCGACTTCCCGCTGCCGATGATGGGCCTGGTCCACACCGACAACACGTACCGCCAGCTGGCGCCGGTGGCGCTGGATTCCGAGGTGGACCTGGAGGTCCGCGTCGATCGCTTCCGCGCGCACCGCGCGGGCACCGAGGTCGTCCTGACGGCGACCGTCACCGAGGCCGGCGGCGACCGCGTGCTGGTCGAGGAGGAGTCGGTGTACCTGGCCAAGGGCGTCCGCCTGAAGGACGCCGAGGAGGCCGCCCCGTCGGAGCGGACGAGGTTCCGCGCCCCGTCGCCGACGGCGCTGTGGCGCCTGCCGGCGGACACGGGCCGCCGCTGGGCGAAGGTGTCCGGCGACTGGAACCCGATCCACATCACGGGCCTGTCGGCGAAGGCGCTGGGCATGCCGGGCGCCATCGCCCACGGCATGTACACCGCCTCGCGCGCGCTGGCGGAGTCCGGCGTTCCGGCCGGGAAGCGCTGGGAGTTCTCCATCTCCTTCGGCGCCCCGGTGACGCTGCCCGCGACGGTGCCGGTGGCCATCACCCGCGCCGGCCGCCCGGGTGAGCCCGCCATGGACATCGTGGCGTGGAACCGGAAGAAGAAGCGCGCCCACTTCACCGGCTCCATCCGCCCGGTGTAGCGCGCACATCCCGCGCACGCGGCGCGGGGCAGGCCACGGGGCCCGGGGAGGTTCGCCCTCCCCGGGCCCCGTCGTCATGCGCGGGCATCGCTTGACGACGGCACCCGCCCCGGCCGCGCGCCGGGGGCGCGCGGCCTCCCCCGGCGGCTTCCCGCGGGGCCGCGGGGCTCCCCCGGACGCTCCCCGGGGGCCGCGGGGGCGGCGGGGGCGCTGCTACGGTCGGGGCGTTCCCGCCGTCCCCGTTCGGGGCCCCGCGCCCCGGGAAGGAGCCGACATGACCGACCGACTCAGCCGCCGCACCGCCCGCGCCCGCCGCGCCGCCGCCCTGGTGCCCGCCGCGGCCGCCGCCCTGGTCCTGACCGCCTGCGGCGACGGCGCCGACGAGGAGGCCCGCGACAACGCGCAGTGGGCGGCCAGCTCCGCCGCCGCGGAGGTCTCCTCCCCCGCCTCCTCCGGGGAGGAGGCCCCGGAGGCCGCCCCGTGGGCGACCGCGAAGCTCGTGAAGGCCGACGGCGCCGAGGCCGGCGACGTGGAGTTCGCGGACGGGCCCGGCGGCGTCGCCGTCACCGTCCGCGCGCAGGGCCTGACGCCGGGGTTCCACGGCATGCACCTGCACGAGATCGGCCTGTGCGAGCCGAACTCGGTCGCCCCGGGCGGCGGCGAGCCCGGCGACTTCAACTCCTCCGGCAGCCACATCGCCGGCCCTCACGGCGACCACCACCGCGCCGGCGAGGGGCAGCCGCGGAAGCCCGGCGAGCCGACCGTCGGCCACGCCGGCGACCTGCCGCCGCTGCTGGTGAAGGAGGACGGGACGGCGGAGCTGACCGTCGTCACGGACCGCCTGACCCGGGAGCTGCTGCTGGACGCCGACGGTTCGGCGGTCATCGTGCACGAGGGCGCCGACAACTTCGGCAACGTCCCGGAGCGCTACGCGCCGGAGGGCCCGGACGCCGACACGATGAAGACCGGTGACGCCGGGGCCCGCGCGCTCTGCGGCGTCATCGCCCCGGCGTAACCGCGGCGGTACCGGCGGCTCCCCGTCCAGGCGGCGGGGTTGCGCGACGCGTCAGGGCGGCGGGCGTCGTCACGCACCGCACCCGGCCACGCCGTCCAGCCCGCGCGATCGCGGCCCTGCGGGCACCCCGTCGGGCACTCGTGCGCAGATGGCCAGCGAACCACCGCCCCACGCGACGTTTCCCCAGGTCGTCTCCACCCGATCCGGTGGACTGCTGGCCACGAAGCGCGGTTTGCCCGCGTGATCCGGCGCCAAACCGGGCCGCGCCTCCGGGGCGACCCCGGCACCCGGCGCGGCGCTGCGACCGATGAGCCCGCGCGCCGCCGCAGCACGACCGCGGCGCGCCCTACCGGCGCCCCTCCGCCTCCCGGAGCTGTGCGAACGTCTCGCGCGAGGCGGCGGCGTCCTCCGCGGAGACGACGGTCATGGCGAAGCCGTTGGCGACGATGACGTAATCGCCGACCTCCGCCTCCGGCACGTAGGCCAGGCAGCAGGTCCGGACGTCGCCGTCGACCTCCAGATCCGCCATCGGCATGAGGCCGTCCCGGATGGCGGTGATGCGGGCGGGCACCCCGATGCACATGTCAGGCGCCCTCCTTCCGCTCGTCCGCGCTGGTGCCGGCGGCCCCGTCGCCGCCCGGCTCGTCCACGGCTCCCGCGTCCGCCGGCGCGTCCTCGACCGTCAGCCCCATCGCCCCGGCGGGGGCGGAGCTGACCGGCAGGCACGGGTCGGCGGCGCGGATGGCCGTCTCCAGCCCAGGGTACGCCCGGCCCGGGGCACCCCCGGACGCGGCGTCCCCGGACGCGGCGTCCCCGGACGCGGGGTCCCCGGACACGGCGGCGACGGCGTCGGCGAGCATCCGCGCCAGCCACGGCTCGTTCTGGGCCGTCGGCGTGAGGATGCGGCACGACGCCAGCCGCCCGGCCCCGTCGCCGTCGTAGGCGTGGACCAGCAGGCCGCGCGGCCCGTCGACCGCGCCGACGCCGCGCACCGGGGCGCCGGCGTCCCAGCCGCGCCCGGCCGCATCCGGGGTTTCCGCGCCCAGCAGGTCGCCGCGCCGCGTGACGACGAGCCCCGCCACCGCCGCCGCCGACTCCGCCAGCGTGCGCGCCTGCGCGGCCGCCGGGCCGTCGGCGAGGCCCGCGGCGCGGGAGCGGGCGACGGGGCCGACGCGGTACTCGACGGGCCCGTGGCCGGGCAGGTCGAGGACGGGCCGGGGCGCGGCGTCGCCGGGGCGGGTCTCGGCGACGCGGGCGTCGAAGTCCGGCAGCGGCAGCAGGACGCGGTCGCCGCCGCGGACGGCGAGGACGTGGTCGCCCAGCGGGTCGATGCCGCCGGCGGCGTCGGCGAGGACGACGTTCCACCCGTCCCACCGGTCCTCCCACGCCCCGTCCGCGTCCGCCGCCCGGGCGGCGAGCTCCGCCGCGCGGTCGGCGGCTGCAGGGGCGGTCTCCGCGAGCTCCTCCAGCAGCGCCGCGTCGGCGGGGCCGCGGACGCCCCCGGGCACGGCGACGTCCGGGAAGTGGCCGGGGCAGCCGGCGGCGGCCATGGCGGCCTTGCCCAGCTTCTTCAGGGCGACGGCGGCGTCGCGGTCGAGGCCCAGCAGCCGCGGGGCGATCTGGTCGAGCATCGAGCCGTGGTGCAGCAGACGGCGCACGGCGTCGGCGCCGGCGGGGAGGGGCGCCGCGGACGCCCCGTCGTCACGCGCACCCGCCGCGTCGCGCACCCCGGCCGCGTCGCGCTCCCCCGCTCCCGCGTCCGCCGACTCCAGGGCGCGCACGCCCGCCAGGTGGTGGGCGACGGGGCACAGCCCGCACAGCATCTTCACGGTGTCGGGCACGCCGGCGACGTCGCGGCCGGCGAGCACCGGGTCCAGGCGCGGCAGGCCGGACAGGTCGAAGCGGGCGGCGGCGACGCCGCCGGAGGCGTCCCGGTCCACGACGATGCGGGCCTCGAACGGGTCGACCAGCTGGCCGAGGTCCAGGGTCATCCGGGCGCGTCCGTCGCTCATCGTCCACCTGCCATAATCGGGATCATGCATGAACTGGGCCTGCTCACCGGGGTCGTCGCCGCCGTCGGCGACGCCGCCGGAGGGCGCCGCGTCCACCGTATCGCGCTGCGGGTGGGCGACCGGTCGGGCGTCGTCCCGGAGGCCCTCGCCGCCGCATGGCCCATCGCCGCGGCGGGCGGCTGCTGCGAGGGCGCGGAGCTCGACGTCGAGCGCGTGCCCGCCGCCGTGTGGTGCCCCTCGTGCGCGGCGGAGCGGAAGATCGACGAGTACTTCGCGCTGTCCTGCCCCGTGTGCGGCTTCCCGACGGCGGACCTGCGCCGCGGCCGCGAGTTCGAGGTCCGCGAGATCGACGTCGACGTCCCCGACGGGGAGCCCGACGACGGCACCCGCGAACCCCCCCGAATCGCGTGACGACGGGCCCCGCTCCCCCGGCGCCGACGGCTGAGCGGCCGCGCCGGTCACTCCCCCTCGGCCGCCCATGCGTCCAGCCGGGCGCGCGCCCGCGCCGCCGCCTCCGGCAGCGCCGCCGCCACCTCGTCCGACAGCCCGACGACCATGTCGGCGGACTTCGCCTCCACCGCCACGACGGCGAGGCGGCGCGGCTCCCGGCCCAGCAGCTTCGCCGTCGCCAGCAGGTCCAGCAGGCCGACCTGGTGCGGCGACAGCCGGGCCTTCAGCATCCGCGGCACCTGGTCGCCCTCCAGCTCCACGACGGTGCCCGGCTCCCCCATGCCGGTGACCGCGTCGAGCACCAGGAGGCTGTCGGCGCCGGCGACGACGTCGACGAGCTCCAGGCCGGACGTGCCGCCCTCCACGAACTCCACGTCCATGCCGCCGACGGTCCCCCGCCCGACGACGCCCGGCGCGCCCGGATCCCCGAGCCCCGGCTCGGACGGGGCGCCCGGGCCGGCCAAGGAGCTCAGGCCCACGAGCGCGTCGGCGCCCGGCGCGGGACCGGGGCCGCGGCGCGCGCCCGCGACGTCGTCACGCAGGAGACGCAGCAGGGCGAGCCCGGTGGCGTCGTCGCCCATCACCGGGTTGCCCACCCCCAGCACCGTGGCGCGCGGGGTCACGGGCCGATCCGGTCGGCGTCGACCGGCTTCGCGTCGGAGCGGATCCACATGCCGCCGTTGACCATGGCGGACAGGCCCGCGTGCTTCTCCACCGCGTCGGCGCGCAGCACCAGGTACACGTGGATGATCACGAACACCCACAGGATGAACATGATGAGCGTGTGCACCAGCCGCACCACCGGGACGCCCACCCAGTGCACCGGGTACGACAGCACCATGAGGAACCAGTTCGACTGGTCGTACAGGCCGAACAGCGCCAGGCCCGTCAGCACCTGCAGCAGGCACATGACGTAGACGCCGGTGTAGGAGATCTGCTGCAGCGGGTTGTGGGTGAGGAACAGCGGCCCCTCCTTGCGCAGGAACAGGTAGAACTGCGTCGTCTCCCACAGGTGCCGCACGTCCCGCCTGTTGTACAGCGGCCACAGGGCCCGCCAGCGAGACTGGCGGCCCTTCGCGAAGAACAGCAGGAACAGCCGCGCCAGCGCCACGCCGCACCACAGGAACCCGGCGAGGATGTGGATGAACCGGATCCAGCCCATGAGGAAGCCGGTCTCCCCCGGCGCCCCCGGCTGCGGGCCGAAGAACGGGTCCATGATGTACCAGCCGGTGACGCTCATGATGACGATGAGCAGCACCGACGCCCAGTGCTGGAAGCGCAGCGAGGCGCTCCACAGGTCCACGCGGATCCAGCCCGGCTCCTCCGAGGCCGGCCGGGCCGTCTCCGGGGCGGGGCCGAGCGCGATGCCGGCGAAGCCCTCGAGCTCGTAGGCGGGGCCGCCGTCCGGGGCGGCGCCGCCGGAGGGGGCGTCGTCACGCGCCGCGGCGGCGTCCGCGGACCCGGCGGCCGGACGCGCACCCGGGGCGAACTCCGCGCCGTCCGGCACCGGCGCGACGGCGACGGCGACGGGCCGCCAGTTGCGGCCCTGCATGCCCTCGACCTGGCGGGCCCAGGCGCGGGCGTCGCCGGGGTCGCGGCGGCACAGGGCGGCGACGGCGTCGGGGTCGCCGCGGACGACGGACAGGTCGCCGCCGTCGCGGCCCGCGCCGCGCACGAGGGCCGTGGAGTACGGCCGGCCCGCGTCGGCGGGCAGGAAGTCGGCGTCGTCGACGACGATGCCGCGGGCGCGGGTCTCCGCGATGACGGCCTCCGCCAGCGCCCGGTCGACGGGGTCGTCGGCGCCGGCGGGGGCGGCCGCCGCGAGCGTCAGCAGCTCGTCGGCGCCGTAGCCGCCGAGGGAGCGCACGTCGGCGACGTGCAGCCGGGGCACCTCGGGGGCGGACATCACTGCGTCACCGTCCTGAACAGCTCCGACCCCTCCGCGTCCAGGACGTGCACGGCGCAGGCCATGCAGGGGTCGAAGGAGTGGATGGTGCGCAGCACCTCCACCGGCTGCTCCGGGTCGGCCAGGGGGTGGCCGCCGCCGGCGAGCGCCTCCTCGTAGGGGCCGAGCTGCCCCTTCGGGTCGCGGCCGCCCGCCAGCCACGTCGTGGGGACGACGGCCTGGTAGTTGCGGACGCGTCCGCCCTCGACGTGCACGAAGTGGCTGAGCATGCCGCGGGCGACCTCGACGTAGCCGGCGCCGCGGCAGTCCTCCGGCCACGTCTCCGGCTCCCACTTCGTGGCGTCGAAGACGTCGATGTCGCCCTTTTTCAGGTTCTCGATGAAGGTCGGCAGCGTCACCTGCGCCAGGTAGTCGGCCGCCGTCGCCGCCTCGACCGCGCGCGCGAGGGTGCGGCCGCCGGTGGAGTTGAGCTTGTCGACGGTGATGCCGTACCGCTCGATGGCGTGATCCACGAGGCGGCGCGTGCCCGGCTCGTCCTGCAGGTAGGCCAGCAGGACGCGGGCGACGGGGCCGACCTGGACGGGGTGGCCGTCGTAGCGCGGTGCCTTCGACCACGTGTACTTCTCCCGGTCGCCCAGCCATTCGTACGGCGGGGTGGGGCCGGTGTACTTCGGGATCGTCTCGCCGACGTCCGGGGTCAGGCCCCTGTCGTCGCCCTCGGAGTACTCGTACCAGGCGGAGGAGACGTACTCCTCGATGAGCGCCGGGTCGAACGGGTGCAGCCGCGTGTAGTCGCCGTCGAGGATGACGCCGGGGCGGATCTCCGAGTGGACGGTGGGGACGCGGGCGGTGTTCGGGTCGCCGGAGAACGTCGCGCCGGCCATACCGACCGCCAGGAAGTTCGGGGCGGCGGCGCCGATGTCGAAGTAGTCCTTGTAGACCTCCATGATGGCCAGCGCGTCCGGGACGTAGCAGCCGTGGACGAAGTCCACGATCTCCTGCGTCCACGCCTTCACCTGGTCCAGGTGGACCTGGTTGACCGTCTCCGACTTCTCCGTGTCGATCGAGCAGGCCATGCCGCCGACCAGGAAGTTCGGGTGCGGGTTCTTGCCGCCGAAGACCGTGTTGATGCGGATGATGGAGCGCTGGAACTCCAGGGCGTCGAGGTAGTGCGACACCGCCATGAGGTTCGCCTCCGGCGGCAGGCGGTAGTCGGGGTGGTCCCAGTAGCCGCCGGTGAAGATGGACAGCTGCCCGGAATCGAGGACCTGGCGGAGCTTCTCCTTCACCGCCCGGAACTTCTCCAGGGTGTTGCCCTTCCACGTCGAGTCGATGGACTGCGCGAACTCGACGGCCTTCTGCGGGTCGGCCTCCGCGGCGCTGACGACGTTGACCCAGTCCAGGGCGTGCAGGTGGTAGAAGTGCACGACGTGGTCGTGGGCCTCCTGGCTGCCGAGCACCAGGTCGCGGATGAGGCGGGCCTGCGTCGGCGGCTGCGAGCCGATGGCGTCCTCCACCGCCGCGACGGAGGCGATGGAATGGACGCCGGTGCACACGCCGCAGATGCGGCCGACGAACGCCCACACGTCGCGGGGGTCGCGGTCGCGGACGATCTGCTCGATGCCGCGGTACTGGGTGGTCTCCGCCCAGGCGTCGGTGATCTCCCCGCCGCCGTGCTCGAGCTCGATGCGCAGGTGGCCTTCGATGCGGGTGATGGGGTCGATGACGAGTCGTTCGGTGGCCATCGGCTACTTCCTTCCCTCGCCGGCGTCGCCGGGGCCCCCGGCGGAGCGGCTGTCGGTGGTGCCCCCGGAGGCGGGGCCGTTGCCCGCGGCGTCCGAGTCGCCGAGCTCCGCGCCGGGCACGCCGCTGCGGCCCGTCACGCGGGGGTCGTCGTCGCCCGGGCCGAAGGTGGCCAGCACCTTCTCCTCCCGGCCGCCGCGGTGCATGGCGATCTGGCGGATGGTGGTGATGCCGGCGTGGACGCCGACGCCGGCGGCGGCGACGCCGACCGCGGCGAGGCCGACCTTCGCGGCCGACGCCTCGACGCCGATGCCCGTGAGATCCGGCAGGGTGTCGTAGAACGGGGTGAACTTGTCGAAGAAGTCGCGCTCGGTGCAGCCGATGCACGGGTGGCCGGCGCCGATGGGCCAGCCGGACTTCAGGTTCCACTGGATGATCGGGCAGGGGCTGAACGTCGACGGGCCCTTGCAGCCGACCTCGTACAGGCACCAGCCGTTGCGGGCGCCCTCGTCGTCGAATACGCGGACGAACTGGCCGGCGTCGAAGTGCGCGCGGCGCGGGCACGTGTCGTGGATGCGCTGGTCGTAGGCGAACAGCGGGCGGCCCTCCGCGTCGACCTCCGGGGCGTGGCCGTGGGTGAGGACGTAGGTGATGGTCGCCGTGATGACCTCGCCGATGGGCGGGCAGCCGGAGACGTTGATGACCGGGGTGTCCTTCAGGATCTCCTCGACGCCGACGGCGCCCGTCGGGTTCGGGCGGGCCGCCTGCACGGAGCCGTAGACGGCGCAGGCGCCGACGGCGAGGACGGCGGTGGCGTTCTCCGCCGCCTCGCGCAGCACCTGCTCCGCGGACTTTCCGCCGATGGTGCAGTACGCGCCGGCTTCGCCCATCGGGATGGAGCCGTTGACGACGAGGATGTGCGGCTCCTGGTTCGCGTCATGCAGCGCCTTCTCGGCCGCGTGGCCGGAGGGCGCCATGAGCAGGTCGTTGTACGGCATCGACAGCAGGTCGAGGACCATGTCCTCCACCGTCGTGCCGCCGGAGCGGATCGTCGACTCCATGCAGCCGGTGCACTCCTGCAGCTGCAGCCACACGACGTTGGGCTTCTCCACTTTGCCCAGCGCGTCGGCGACCTCCTGGGCGCCGGGGTGCAGCTCCTCCGCCCCGGCGACGCCGGAGAACATCGGGGTGCCGGCGGCGAAGATGGCCGCCAGGCCACTGCAGAATTTCATGAAGTCGCGGCGCTTCACGCCGCGGGCGGCGAGGTTGTCGGCGAGGGTGCCGGGCCTCCACTGTCCCTCGAATTCCACGTCAGTTCGCCTCCTCCGCGGCCGCGCCGGCCGCATCTCCGGCGGCGTCACCGCCGGGATCCCCGGCGGCGGGCAGGAACAGCTCGACGAGCTCGCCGACGCCCTCCCCCGTCGTCGCCGACGTCTCCACGATGGTCGCCGTCGGGTTCACCTTCCGCAGGTTCGCGCGGAACAGGTCCATGTCGACGTCCAGGTACGGCAGCAGGTCCACCTTGTTGACCACGACGACGTCGACGGAGCGGAACATCACCGGGTACTTCAGCGGCTTGTCCTCGCCCTCCGTCACGGAGTGGACCATGATCTTCCGGTGCTCGCCGACCTCGAACTCGGCGGGGCACACGAGGTTGCCCACGTTCTCGATGAGCACCAGGTCCAGCTCGGCCAGGTCCAGGCCGCGCATGGCGCGGGCGACCATCGGGGCGTCGAGGTGACATTCGCCGCCGAAGCCGTCGCCCGTGTTGAGCAGGGCGATCTGGGCTCCGAAGCCCTCCAGCCGGTCGGCGTCGAGCGACGTCTCGATGTCGCCCTCCACCACGCCGACGCGAACGCGGCCCTGCGCGGCGTCCAGGATGCGCCGCAGCAGGGCCGTCTTGCCCGCGCCGGGCGAGCTCATGACGTTGACGCACGTGACGCCGTGGGCCTCGAACGCGGCGCGGTTGTCCGCGGCGCAGCGGTCGTTCTCCGTGAAGATGTCCTCGAGGATGGCGACGCGCTCGCGGCCGGTGCCGTAGGCGGAGTGGTCGCCGTGGCGGCTTCCCTCGGCGTCGACGCCGTCGAGGTGCACGTGGTCGTGCGCATGGCCGTGGTCGTGGTCGTGCGGGTGGCCGTGGTGATGGTCCCCGTGGTCGTGGCCGTGATCGTGGTGGTGATCGTGGCCGTGGTGGTGATGGTGGTGCCCGTCGCCGTCGTCATGCCGGTGGAAGCGGCCCATGCCCGTCCCTCCTTGCTCGCGCGTCCGCCATGTCGCGCCCTGCCGGCGGGGCGCCGGCATCGACGTCCACGTCGATGTCGATCACCCGGAACTGGTCGCCGGAGAGGACGTCCATGGCACCCCCGCATCGGGGGCAGATGAAAGTGAGGCCGTCGCCCGCCCGGCTCTCGTGGCCGTTGCCGCACCGGAGGACCGCGGGACGCCACTGGACGTCCAGCTCCGAATCCCCCAGGTTGGTGCCCTTCGTCACGAAGGTCCAGGCGTAGGCCAGCGATTCGGGCACCACCTGGCGCAGTGCACCTATTTCCAGCCTCACGACCAGGACTTTCCTGCCTTCGGCGGCCCTGGAGACGAGTCGAGCCAACTGCTGGCTCAAGGCTACCTCATGCACGATCCCCATGGTACGCCCGGAAATCCCGCCCGAACGGACGACCGAGCGGGCATCGCGACGCCCCGCGACCGCCCCGCGAAGGCCCGGCGCGGCCCCGCGCGATGACCCGCGCGGACCCCGCCCCGCCGCCGCGCACCGGACATCAAATCGGCATTTACGCAACATCTTCGTGTGGTATTTGGTCACACTTCCGCCACCCCCGGCCACCCCCATCCGGGGCAGCCCGGCGACCCGCCGCCCGCGGACCCGCCGGGCCTACGATGGTCCCGTGCCCCGCGACGACGCCCCCGCCCCGGACCGCACCGCCCGCCGGCGGCTGCGGCTGCGCGGCGTCGTCCAGGGCGTCGGCTTCCGCCCGCACGTCCACCGCGTCGCCCTCGCCCACGGCATCGCGGGGTCGGTGCTGAACGACGGCGACGGCGTCGTCGTCGACGCCCAGGCCGCCCCGGAGGCCCTCGACGCCTTCGTCTCCGAGCTGCTGGGCGGGCTGCCGCGGCTGGCCCGCGTCCTCGACGTCGCGTCGGAGGAGCTGCCGCCGCGCCCGGACGCGGCGGGGTTCGCGATCGTGGCCTCGGCGCCGGCGAGGGAGTCGTCGTCACGCGCAACCGCGATCGTCCCGCCGGACGTCGCCATCTGCCCCGCCTGCCGCGCGGAGATGGCCGACCCCGCCGACCGCCGCCACCGCTACCCCTTCATCACGTGCGTGGACTGCGGGCCGCGGCTGTCCATCATCGAGGACCTGCCGTACGACCGGCCGCGCACCACGATGCGGGACTTCAGGATGTGCCCGGCCTGCCGCGCCGAGTACGACGACCCCGCCGACCGGCGCCACCACGCGCAGCCGGTGAGCTGCCCGGACTGCGGGCCGCGCCTGTGGCTGGAGCGGACGGGCGCGGGGCGTGACGACGCGCCCCGTGACGGGGCCGCCGGCGACTCCGGCGACCCCGTCTCCCGCCCCTCCCGCGACTTCGAGCCCGTGCTCGCCGCGGCCCGCGCCGTCCTCGACGCCGGCGGCATCCTGGCGGTGAAGGGCATCGGCGGGTTCCACCTGATGTGCGACGCGGGGGACGCGGAGGCCGTCGCAAAGCTCCGCGCCAGGAAGAACCGGCCGCACAAGCCGTTCGCGGTGATGGTGCCGGACGCCGCGGCCGCCCGCCGCGTCGTGGAGCTCGACGACGCCGAGGCCGCCGAGCTGGAGTCCCCGGCCGCGCCCATCGTCATCGCGCCGGAGCGGCCCGGCTCCGGGCTCGCGCCGGAGGTGGCGCCGGGCCTCGGCGACGTCGGCGTCATGGTCGCCTACTCCCCGCTGCACGTGCTGCTGGTGGACCGGCCGATGGTCGCGACCTCCGGCAACCCGCCCGGCGAGCCGCTGTGCCACCGCGACGACGACGCCCGCCGGCACCTCGCGCACCTGGCCGACGCGCTGCTGCTGCACGACCGCGGCATCCACGTGCCGGTGGAGGATTCGGTGCAGCGCGGGCTCCGACCCATCCGCCGCTCCCGCGGGCACGCGCCGCTGCCGGTCATCCTGCGCGCCCCGTCGCCGCGCCCGGACCGGGTGGCGCTGGCCGTCGGCGGCGAGCTGAAGAACACGTTCGCGCTGCTGGACGGCGACGCCGCGCACGTCTCCCCGCACGTCGGCGACATGGGCTCGTGGGAGGTGCAGCGCCGTTTCGCGGAGACCGCGGAGCGGCTGATGCGCTTCCGCGGGCTGGAGCCGGAGCTCATCGTCCACGACCTGCACCCGGGCTACGCGGCGACCGCGTGGGCGCAGCGCTTCGCCGCCGATCGGGGGCTGCCGCTGCTGGGCGTGCAGCACCATCACTCCCACGCGCTGTCGCTGCTGGCGGAGCACGGCGCGGTCGGCCGGCCCGCCGTCGTCGCGGCGGCCGACGGCACGGGCTACGGCGCCGACGGCGCCATCTGGGGCGGCGAGGTGCTGGCGCTCGGCGCCGACCCCATGGACTGGTCGCGCGCGTGGCACCTGCCGGAGTTCCCGCTGGCCGGCGGCGACCGCAGCGTCCGCCGCCCCTGGCGGCTGGCGGCGGGCCTCGCGCACGGCTGGGAGGTGCCCGAGGTCGCCGCTCTGCTGCGTCCCCCGGCCCCGTCGCGTGACGACGCCCCGATCGGGCCCGCCGCCGAGGCCCGCCTGCTGGCCTCCCAGCTGGAGTCGGGCGCGGGGGTCGCGCGGACGACGTCGCTGGGCCGGCTCTTCGACGCGGCGTCGGCGCTGCTGCGGCCGCCCGCCCGCCGCTTCGAGCCGGTGACCTACGAGGGGCAGGCGGCGATGGAGCTGGAGCACCTCGCCGCCATGGCGCTGCGGGCCGGCGACGCCCTGCCGGAGACGCCGGGCACGCCGCGGGGCCTGGTGCGGATGCTGGCCGACGGGGCCTTCTCCCCCGGCGCCCGGGCGGCGGCGTTCCACGACGGGGTCGCGCGGCTGTTCGCCGGGGCGATGGCGGAGGCCGCCGAGGCGACCGGCGCCGAGGTGCTCGGATTCACCGGCGGCTGCGCCCTCAACGTCCTGCTGGAGCGGCGGCTGACGCAGCGGCTGGCCGCCGACGGGCGCACCGCCGGGCTGCCGCTGCTGCTGCACCGCATCGTCCCGGCCGGCGACGGCGGGCTCTGTCTGGGGCAGGCGCTGGCGGCGCGGCTGGCGGAGTAGCGGCGGTCCGGCGTCAGCAGATGCGCGGCAGCGGGTCGCCGACCAGCATGTCGACCATGCGGGTGCCGCCGAAGCCCGTGACCAGCACGACGGAGGCGGCGGGCTCGGCGACGACGCGGCCGATGACGCGGGCCTCCGGGGCGCCCGCGGCGCGCAGGGCGGCGACGGCGGCGTCGGCGTCGTCCGGCGCGACGACGGCGGTGAAGGTGCCCTCGTTGGCGACGTAGAGCGGGTCGATGCCCAGCATGTCGCAGCAGGCGCGGGTCATGTCGCGCACCGGCACGGCCTCCTCCTCCAGCGCGACGCCGAGGCCGGTGCCGTGGGCCAGCTCGTTCATCACGGTGGCGAGGCCACCGCGGGTGGCGTCGCGCAGCCAGCGCACGTCGGCGCCGGCGTCGAACAGGGCGCGGACGTCGGCGTTGACGGCGCGGGTGTCGCTGGCGATGGGCGCGTCGATGGCCAGGTCGCCGCGGGCCATCATGACGGCCATGCCGTGGTCGGCGATGGGCCCGGAGAGGATGACCCGGTCGCCCTCGGCGACGCGGTGGTCGCCGACGTCGCGGCCCGGCGGCACCGCGCCGACGCCCGCGGTCGTGATGTACAGCCCGTCGGCGGCACCGCGCGGCACGACCTTCGTGTCCCCGGCGGCCAGGGTGACGCCCGCGGCGTCGGCGGCGCGGCGCATGGAGCGGGCGATGCGGCGCAGCACGCCGACGTCCAGGCCCTCCTCCAGGATGAACGCGGCGGTGAGGTGGCGCGGCTCGGCGCCGGCCATCGCCAGGTCGTTGACGGTGCCGTTGACGGCGAGCTCGCCGATGTCGCCGCCGGGGAACTCGATGGGGTTGACGACGTAGGAGTCGGTGGACAGCGCGAGGCGCCAGCCGTCGGCCAGCCCCTCCTGCGTGACGACGGCGGCGTCCGACACCGCGGCCAGCGCCGGGTTGGCGGGCTCGTCGCCGACGGCGCCGAACTCCTCGAGGAAGACGTGGCCGACGAGGGCGGCGGACGCCTTGCCGCCGGCGCCGTGGGACAGCGTCACGTGGTCGTCGCGCAGCCGGGGGCCTCGGGCGCGGACCCGGCCGATGTTGGCGTTGACGCGGGCCTCGTCGTGGTTGAGGCGGTTCTTCGGTTCCACGGTGCTGGCTCCTCCCGGGGTTGCGGTGGCGGTGGTGTTCGGCGGCGATGCCGCGGGCGGCCCGGCGCGGACGGCGCCCCGCCGGACCGGCCGCCGCCGTGGGCAGCCGGTCAGCCGGCCGCCAGCGAGGCGGTGACGGCGCGGTCGATGCGCCCGAAGTTGTAGTACGCGGCGCAGGCGCCCTCCGGGGAGACCATGCACGTGCCGATGGGCGTGTCCGGGGTGCAGGCGGTGCCGAAGACCTTGCACTGCCACGGCTTGATGCGGCCGGTGAGGACGGAGCCGCATTCGCAGGCGACGGGGTCCTCGACCCGGTCGCCGGGGATGTCGAACAGCCGCTCGGCGTCCCACTTGGCGTATTCGGCGGAGATGCCCATGCCGGAGCGCTCGAGCCAGCCGAGGCCGCGCCATTCGAAGGCGTCGCGGATGGTGAACACGCGGTCCATGAGGCGCAGGGCGGCGGTGTTGCCGGCCTCGCGGACGACGCGGGCGTACTGGTTCTCCACGCGCGCCCGGCCGGCGGCGACGTCGCCGGAGGTGAACTGCTCCAGGAGCATGGCGACGGACTGGAGGATGTCCAGCGGCTCGAAGCCGGCGACGACGCAGGGCATGCCGAATTCGCGGGGCAGGAAGCCGAAGGCGTCGGTGCCGATGACGGTGGCGACGTGGCCGGGGCCGATGAACCCGTCGACCTTGGTGCGGCCCTCGTCGACGATGGCGCGCAGCGGCGGCTCGATGAGGACGTGGTTGGAGAAGACGCTGAAGTTCGGGGCGTCCGCCTTGCGGGCGGCCTCGAGGGTGACGGCGGTGGACGGCGCGGTGGTCTCGAAGCCGACGGCGAAGTAGACGACGCGCTTGCCCGGGTTGTCCTTCGCCAGCTTCAGGGCGTCGAGCGGCGAGTAGACGAAGCGGACGTCGGCACCGCGGGCGCGGGCGTCGAGCAGCGAGCCGTCGGAGCCGGGGACGCGCATCATGTCGCCGAACGTCGCCAGGATGACGTCGTCCTGGCGGGCGAGCCACAGGGCGTCGTCGATGCGGCCCATGGGGATGACGCAGACGGGGCAGCCGGGCCCGTGGACCAATTCGACGCCCTCGGGCAGGAGGTTCTCCAGCCCGTAGCGGTAGATGGTGTGGGTGTGGCCGCCGCAGATCTCCATGAGGGAGACGGGGCGGTCGAGCTTCGCCGCGTCGGCCTCGATGCGGGCGAGGAGGGCGCGGGCGGCGGCCGGGTCGCGGAATTCGTCGACGTATTTCACGGCTGGTCCCCTATCCGATGTCCGAGGAGCGGAAGGAGTCGACCTCGTCGTCCAGCACCCCGTCGCCGAGGCGGGCGATCTGCTGCAGCGTCAGCGCCGCCTCCTCCTCGTCGATGCGGCTGAGCGCGAAGCCGACGTGGACGAGGACCCAGTCGCCGACGGCGAGGGGCTCCCCGGCCATGAGGTCGGTGGCGATCATGCGCTCGACGCCGCTGATGGCGACCTTCGCGCGGTCGGGTTCGGGGATGTCGACGATCCGGGCCGGGATGCCGAGGCACATGGGCGGGTCTCCTCCTGTTCCGGGTGCTCCCCCGAGCGTACCCCCGCCCGCATCGGCGCCCGGCGCGCGGGACTCAGCTCCGGGCGTCGCCGCCGATGCTCCACCGCGACGCCCGCTCGAAGGTGCGCCACAGTCGGGCGTAGAGGCCGTCGCGGGCCAGCAGCTCGGCGTGGGTGCCGCGGTCGTCGACGGCGCCGTCGTCGAGCACCACGATCTCGTCGGCGTCCATGATGGTGCCCAGGCGGTGGGCGACGACGACGGCGGTGCGGCCGCGCAGCAGGGCGCGCAGGCCCTTCTGCACCTCGGCCTCGTTGACGGGGTCGAGCGCCGCCGTCGCCTCGTCGAGCAGCACCACCGGGGCGTCCTTCAGCAGGGCGCGGGCGATGGACAGGCGCTGGCGCTGCCCGCCGGACAGGCCCGCGCCGTCCTCGCCGAGGACCGTGGCGTAGCCGTCCGGCAGCTCGCGGATGAAGCCGTCGGCGCAGGCGGCGCGGGCCGCGGCCTCGATGTCCTCCTGCGACGCGCCGGGGCGGCCGACGGCGATGTTGTCGGCGACCGTGCCGGGGAACAGGTGGATGTCCTGGAAGACGACGGTGACGTGGTCGCCGCGGTGCTCCGCCGGGATGTCGCGCAGGTCGACGCCGCCGACCAGGACGGCGCCGGCGTCCGGGTCGTCGAAGCGGGCGATGAGGTTCAGCAACGTCGTCTTGCCGGAGCCCGACGGGCCCACGATCGCCGTCGTCCGGCCGGGCAGGGCCGTCAGCGTCACGCCGCGCACGCCGCGGTCGGTGCCGGGGTAGGCGTAGCGGACGTCGCGGAGCTCGACGGCGTGGCCGCGCACCGGGGCGCCGGCGCGCCCCCCGGCCGGGGCGGCGTCGCCGTCGGCGGCGGCGTGGGCGCCGATCGGGGCGTCGTCACGCACCTGCGCGGGCACCGGATCACCCGGCGTCCGCGCGCGGCCCGGAGCCGGCTCCGGCAGCGGCGCGACGTCCATGATGGCGTCGACGCGGCGCAGCGACGCCTCCGCCATCCGCCACGACTCGTTGGTCTGCAGCAGGCCCATCAGCGGCTGGTGGACGTTGAGCACCAGCACCAGCGCCACCGCCGCCAGCACCGGGTCGGCGTGCAGCCCGGCGACGGCGATGACCAGCGGCACTCCGAGCAGCAGCACGGTGCCCGCCGCCGACGTCGGCAGCAGCAGGCGGTGGACCATCGCGACGCTGACGGAGCGGAAGTTCTCCACCGCCGCGCCGTACCAGCCCAGAGTCCGCGCGCGGTCCGAGAACACGCGCAGCGCCGGCATGCCCGCCACCAGGTCGATCATCCGCGCCGACGCGTCGGCCTGCGCCGCCTGCCGGCGGTCGCCGAGCGCGGTGATCCGCGCGCCCGACCACGACATCACCGGCACCGCCAGGACGATGCTCACCGCGAACGCCAGGCCCAGCAGCGGGTCGTTGACCGCGATGGCGACGATGACGATGAGCGGCAGGCCCAGCGCCTGCCCCAGCCGCGGCAGCCCGTCGGACAGGAAGCTCTCGATCATCTGCAGGTCCGCCGTCAGCAGCGCCGCGACGTCGCCGCGCGACCGGCCCGACAGCGCCGACACCGGCACCGCCCGCAGGTGGTCCAGCACATTCAGCCGCAGCTCTCCGACCGCCCGGTAGGCGGCCAGCCACGACAGCCGCGCCGACAGGGCGCCGACGACCAGCTGCGCGACCAGGGAGACGGCGCACAGCAGGGTGACGCGGCGGGCGTCGGCCGCCGTCACCGGGTCGTGCCGCACCAGGTCCGCGACCAGGCCGACGGCCGCGCCGAACGCGACGCCGAGCAGCAGGGACTGGACGACGCGCAGGCCCGCACCCGCCAGCGCCCCGCGGCCGGCGCCGCCGCTGTACCGCCACAGGGAGACCAGGGCCCTCATCGCGTCACCTCCGCCAGCGCGTCCCACATGCGGGCGTAGGCGCCGCCTGCGGCCACGAGCGAGTCGTGGTCGCCCTGCTCCGCCACGCGCCCGCCGTAGAGGACGACGATGCGGTCGGCGTCCCGGACCGTGTGCAGCCGGTGCGCGATGACCAGCGTCGTGCGGCCCGCGGCCAGGCGGCCGAGGCCCTCCTGGATGAGCGCCTCGTTGTCGGGGTCGGTCGCCGCCGTCGCCTCGTCCAGCACCAGCAGGGGCCGGTCCGCCAGCAGCGCCCGCGCGATGGCGGTGCGCTGCCGCTGCCCGCCCGACAGGCCCGAGCCGGACTCGCCGAGCAGCGTGTCCGCCCCGTCCGGCAGGGCGGCGACGTCGGAGGCCATCGCGGCGGCGCGCAGGGCGTCGTCCAGCTCCGCGTCCGTCGCGCCGGGCCGGCCCAGCGCGACGTTCGCCCGGACCGTGCCCGCCAGCAGGTGCGGGTTCTGGAACACGGCCGAGACGCCGGCCATCCGCTCCCCCTCGTCCATGCCCGCGACGTCGCGGCCGCCGACGAGCACACGGCCCGACTGCGGCTCGTGGAAGCCGAGGAGGATCTCCGCCAGCGTCGACTTGCCGGAGCCGCTGGCGCCCACCAGCGCCGTCACCCCGCCGGCCGGCGCGGTGAACGACACCGACGCGACCGCCGGCTCCGCCCCGCCCGGGTACGTGAACGTCACGTCGTCGAAGACGACCTGGGGGGCGGCGATCGGGGCGCCGTCACGCGCATCCGCATCCCCCGCGGACCCCGCGCCCGCGCGCGGCGCCTCCCCCTCGCCCGCGTCGGGCGCGCCATGGCGCGGGTCGCGGGCGAGCTCCGCCTCGATGAGCACCGCGCCCGCCGACAGCAGCGGCACCTGCGTCAGCAGCCCGTAGATGCCCACCAGCGGCGTCGAGTACGTCGGCCCGAGGATGAGGAACAGCAGCACCGTCGACGCGTCGACGTCGCCCGCCGCCAGCAGCCACGCCGCCAGCGGGGCGATGAGGGCGATGCCGGAGGCGGTCAGCGTCGAAAACGGCGAGCCCAGCGGCACGAACGCCCGGCCCCACTCCGACTGCAGCTCCGCGTTCGCGCGCACCGCGTCGGTGGTGCGGCGGTGGTCGCGGCCCACGCGGTTGAACACGCGGATGACCGGCATCGCCGTGAGGAAGTCGATGATCGCCGCGCCCATCGCCCCGTTGGCCGCCATCCACTCGCCCATCCGGTGGCCGTTGGCGCGCATCGCGTGGATCATCAGCGCGAAGCCGACCGGCGTCAGCGCCACCGTCGCCAGCGCCAGCCGCCAGTCCACCGCGAACAGCCACGCCGTGACCGCCAGCCACACCGTCAGCGATGCCGTGATCTCCGGCACCGCGTGCGCGATGAACAGCTCCATCTTCTCGCAGTGGTCGATGGCGACCGTCCGCGCCGTCGACGAATGCCCCGCCCGCAGCTCGCCGACCCGCACCCGCGTCCACGCCCGCCCCAGCGCCATGCGGATGCGCGCGATCACGTCGAACGCCGCCAGGTGCGCCAGCGCCGTCGACGCGCCGAACAGGATCTGCTTGCCGACGACCCCCGCCAGCGCGATGCCCGCCGCCCACCACGTCGTCGCGGCGTCCAGCTCGCCCGCGACGAGCGCGTCGACCACGCGCCACACCGCCCACGCCGGGGCGAGCCCCACCGCGCCGGCGAGCGCGCCGAGCACCGCGGCGGCGATGAGCCGGACGCGGTCGCCGCGGCCGTGGCGCAGCAGCAGCCTCGGCGCGGAGCGGTAGTCGGGGCGGCCCGCGGCGGGGGCTGCGTCGTCGTCGCTCATGGGCGGTCCTTTCCTGGGTGGGCGGGAGTGCGGGCGGACGGTGCGTCCGTGGGCTGCGCGGCGGACCGGGCGGGCCGTTCCATGAGCCGCGCCACCAGCACCTTCGCATAAGCGACGGCGCATACGTCTTAGGTTGACCTTACTTTTCCTATCACGATAGATTGAACCGCGTTCGCCGCGGTACCGCGGCGCCTCCGCCGGGGCCACGGCGGCGCCTCCGCCGCCGACGCCGCGGCGCCGTCCACCCGCCGCTCCGCGCACCGCGGACCGGCCCCTCCCGACACGATGGAGCACGACATTGTCCTTCACCACCCGCCGGGGATTCCTCCGGCTCCTCGCCGCCTCCGCCACCGCCGCCGCGGCCGCCCCCGCCCTCGTCGCCTGCTCGGGCGGCTCCGACGACGCCGCCGGGTCCGGCTCCGGCTCCGGCTCGGGTGACGGCGGCCGCGACGTCCTGCGCATCGCCGCCATCGGCGCCCCCGGCGAGACCTTCAACCCGGGCAAGGCGGCCTCCGTCGCCACGTGGACCGGCATCTACGCCATCTTCGAGTCCCTCGTCGTCACCGGCCCCGAGGGCCCGGTCATGATGCTCGCCAAGTCCGCCGAGTCGAACGACGACGCCACCGAGTGGACCGTCGCCCTGCGCGACGACGCGAAGTTCTCCGACGGCTCCCCCGTCACCGGCGACGACGTCCTGAAGTCCTTCGCCTCCAGCAAGGAGCTGCCGATGAAGGGCATGGAGCTCGCCGACATCGACATCGACGGCTCCACCGCCGACGAGACCTCCGTCGTGTTCCGCCTGACCCGCCCCCGCGCCGACTTCGTGCCCTCCGTCCTCGGCATGAGCAGCCTCGTCTTCAAGGGCGGCGACCTCGATGCAGGCCTCGGCTCCGGCCCGTACGTCGCCGCCGAGGGCGACTCCTCCCAGGGCTGGACCCTGCCGGCGAACGAGCACTTCCCGGCCGACCGTCGCGTGTCGACGACCCTGGAGATCCAGGCCATGGCCGACCCCGACGCCCGCATCCGCGCCGTCGAGTCCGGCGCCGTCGACCTGGCCCTCGACCTCCCGTCCACCGCCGTGCGCACCCTCGAGGGCACCGACGCCGAGGCCTGGGTCCCCGGCGAGTGGGACTCCAAGGGCCTCGCCTTCGTCCTCAACACCCGCGTCGCCCCCTTCGACGACCCGGAGGTCCGCCGCGCCGCCAAGATCGCCCTCGACCGCCAGGCGATGGTCGACCAGGTCCTCGACGGCGAGGGCACCCCGGGCGTCGACGTCCTCGGCCACGGCTTCCCCGGCTTTCCCTCCGACATCACGCCCGCGAAGCGCGACGTCGAGGAGGCGAAGAAGATCTTCAAGGACAAGGGCGTCACCGAGCTGACCCTCGTCACCGCCGAGTTCTCCCCCGGCATGAACGGCGGCGCCGACCTCGCCGCCCGCCAGCTGGAGGAGGCCGGCGTGAAGGTCACCGTCGACAAGCGCGACCCCTCCACCTACTTCGCCGACATGGCGGCGCTGCAGAAGCTGCCGTTCTTCGCGATGTTCCTGCTCAACCGCCCGCTGGTCACCGGCCTGCCGTTCACCACCGGCACCGGCGGCATGATGAACAACTCCGGCTTCGGCGCCGACGCGAAGTGGGACGCGAAGCTCGCCGAGGCCGCCGCCGAGACCGACGCGACCAAGCGCGAGGAGATGCTCGGCGACCTCGCCCGCGTCGTCCACGAGGACGGCGGCGACCTCATCTGGGCCTTCGCCAACGAGATCCACGGCCGCACCCAGGGCGTGCCCGACATCCTGATCTCCCAGCAGGTCCCGGTGCCGTACAAGGCCTGACCCGGGACCGTCCCGCCTGACCCGGCCTGACGGGGCGGCCGCACGCGCGGCCGCCCCGTCCGCCGTCCCGGCGCCGTCCCCCGCCCCGTCCCCGGCCCCGTCCACCACCGCCGACCCCGCATCCACCGCATGACACCAGGCCCGCTGCCCCGCATCCTCCGCGCGGCCTGCGTCACCGCCGTCGCCGGCGCCGTGACGTGGGCCGTGATGTCCCTGCTGCCCGGCGACCCCGCCGTGCTCGCCTCCCAAACCGGCGACCCGGCGACCGTCGCGCGGCTTCGCGCCGAGATGGGCCTCGACCGGCCCTTCGCCGTCCGGTGGGCGGACTGGGCCGCGGGCATCGCGACGGGCGACGGCGGGCGTCTCCTCGCCGCCGGCACCCCCACCTGGGAGGCCGTCGCCGGGCCCGCCCGCAACTCCCTGGCCCTGCTGAGCCTCACGCTGCCGCTCATCCTGCTGCTCGGCTGGGCCACCGGCGCCGCCGCGGGCATGCGCGCCGGCTCCCGCCGCGACGCCGCCATTTCCGGCGGCGCGCAGGCGACGCTGTCCGTGCCCGACTTCGCGCTGACGACGCTGCTCGTCGTCGTGCTCGCCGGGGTCCTGCGGTGGCTGCCCGCCGTCTCCATCCTGCCGCCGGGCGCCTCCCCCTTCGACCGGCCGGAGGCCCTGGTCATCCCCGTCATCGCCGTCGTCCTGCCCGGCGCGGCATGGCTGCAGCGCATGGTCCGCGGCGCCGTCGCCGACGCCGCCGCCCGCCCCCACGTCCGCGCCGCCCGCCTGGCCGGCGAGCACCCGCTCGGCGTGCTGCTGCGCCACGTCGCCCCCGTCGCCCGCGGGCCGCTGGCCCAGGCGTCGGCGGGCGTCGTGCCCTACGCCATCGCCGGCACCGTCGTCGTGGAGAACGTCACGGGCTACCCCGGCGCCGGCGCGTTCCTCGCCTCCCTCATCGCCGGCCGCGAGGCCGACGCCGTCGCGTCCATCACGCTGGTGCTCGCGGGAGTGACGGCCGCGGCGTTCCTCGTCGCGGACCTCGTCGGCGGGGAGGCCCGGAAGGAGGCCGCCCGATGACCGCCGCAGCGCCATCCGCCGCCTCGCGGGCCCCGCGCCGCACCCGCCGCCGTCCCCGCCTCGGCGTCATCGTCCTCGCCGTCGTCTGGGGCCTGGCGCTGGCGGTGGCGCTGGCCGGGCCGCTCATCGCCGGGCTGCTGGGCCTGCCCGACCCCGGCGAGCCGCTGACCCGCCCGTTCGACGAGCCCTCCGCGGCCCACGCCCTCGGCGGCGACCGCCTGGGCCGCGACGTGCTGGCTCGCCTGCTGTCCGGCAACGCGTCGCTCGTCATCCCGCCGGCCATCGCGGCCATGCTGGCCACCGGCCTCGGCCTGGTCATCGCGCTCGCCGCGGAGCTGCGGCCCGGCCTCGGCCGGGTGCTGCGGCTCGGCGCCGACGCGGTGCTCGTCGTCCCCGGCATGATCCTCGTCCTCGCCGCCGTCACCGCCGCGCCCGGCGGGGTCGTGCCGCTGCTGGCGGTGTCGGTGCTCATCGCCGCTCCCCTGTCCTCGCGCTACCTGGCGGCCGCGGCGCGCCCGGTGCTGGACTCCGGGTTCGTGGAGTCGGCCCGCGTCGCCGGCGAGCCGACGTGGCGCATCCTCCTCTTCGACGTCCTGCCGGCCCTGCGCCGGCCCATCGCCGCCGACCTGGGGCTGCGCTACGTCGCCCTCGTCTTCGTCACCGCCACCGCCGCGTTCCTCGGCGCATCTACCGGCGGCGGCGACGTCACCTGGCCGGCCATGGCCCAGTCCGGGATGGAGGGGTTGAAGCTCAACCCGTGGGCCGCGGCGGCCCCGTGCCTGGCCGTCACCCTGCTGGCCGCCCCTCCGGCGCTGCTCGCCGACGCCCTGCTGGGAGGCCGCCGATGATCGCCGTCGACGTCACCGGGCTGCGCATCGACGGCCCCCGCGGGCCGATCCTCGACGCCGTCGATCTCTCCGTCCCCGCCGGCGGCCGCGTCGCCCTGTGCGGCCCCTCCGGCTGCGGCAAGTCCACCCTGGCCCGCGCCCTGCTCGGCGACGTCCCGCCCGGCCTGCGCGTCACCGGCGGCGCCATCCGCGTCGACGGCGCCGACCCGCTGCGCCTGCGCGGCCGGGCGCTGCGGACGCTGCGCCGGCGCTGCGCCTACTCCGACCAGGACCCCGGCGGCGCCCTGCCGCCGCACCGCACCGTCCGCGCCATCCTGCGCGCCCGCCGCCCCCGCGCCGCCGACGCGGACCTGCTGGCGCTGCTGGCAGGCTTCCGCCTCGACGCCGAACCCGGCATCCTCGACCGCCTGCCCGGCGAGCTCTCCGGCGGGCAGCGCCGCCGTGTCGGCCTCGCCGCCGCGATCGCCGGGGACCCCGAGCTCCTCATCGTCGACGAGCCGACCGCCGGCATCGACGCCGCCGCCCGCTCGGATGTCATCGCCGCCGTGGCGGAGGCCATCGACGCCGCGGGCGCCACGGCGATCGTCGTCACGCACGACCCGGTCGTCGCGGACTCCCTGACGGAGACGACCACCCGGCTCGGCGCCGGCCCCGGCGACGCGCCCGCCGTGCCCGGCGCGCCCGCCGGCGGCGGCGACCCGGTGCTCGCCGCGCGCGGGCTCGTCGTCTCCCGCGGCGGCCGCGTCCTCGCCGACGGCCTCGACCTCGACCTGCGCCCCGGCACCGTCACCGCCATCGAGGGGCCGTCCGGCTCCGGCAAGACCACCGTCCTGCGCGCGCTGCTCGGGCTGCACCGCCCGGACGCGGGCGTCGTCACGCTCCACGGCGAACCGCAGGCGCCCGACCTCGCCAACCGCGGCCGCGACGCCGCCCGCGCCGTCGCGTGGGTCGCGCAGGAGGCCGACCTCGCGCTCAACCCCGCGCTGCGCGTGACGACGACCCTGCGCCGCACCGGCGCCTCCCCCGCCGACGTCGACGCGGTGCTGGCGGACCTCGGACTGCCGTCCGCCGCCGAGCTCGGCCGCGCCAAACCCGACGACCTCTCCGGCGGCCAGCGCCAGCGCATCGCCGTCGCGCTCGCGCTGCTGCGCCGCCCCGACGTGCTGCTGTGCGACGAGCCGACCTCCGCCCTCGACCCCGCCAGCCGCGCGCTCGTCCTGCGCGCCCTCGTGCGGGCGGCGGAGGACGGCGCCGCCGTCGCGCTGTCCAGCCACGACCCGGTCGCCCTCGGCGTGGCCGGGGCGCGGGTGCGGGTCGGCGGGGAGGATGGGGCGGCGGGGCCGTCCGCGCCCGACGCAGCCGATTCACCCGCCGCGCGCACCGCGCACACCGCAACCACCGAATCCGCCCCGACCCCGATGGAGGAGACGCCATGACCGACGCGACCACGACGACCACCGGCTCCACCGCCCCCGACGCCGCCCCCGACGTCGACGTCCTCGTCGTCGGCGCCGGCCCCGCGGGCCTGACGGCGGCGACGGTGCTGGGCCGGCAGATGCGCCGGGTGCTCGTCGTCGACGCGGGCGCGCCCCGCAACCGCGACGCCGGCGAGTCGCACATGCTGCTGACCCGCGACGGCGCCGACCCGGCGGAGATCCTGCGCATCGGGCGCGCGGAGGCCTCCTCCTACCCCGGCGTCGAGTTCCGCCGCGGCGTCGTCGAGTCCATCGCCGGCCGGGCGGGCCGCTTCACCGCCGTCGTGTCGGGCCGGGAGGTCACCGCGGCGCTGGTGCTCCTCGCCGTCGGCCAGGCGGACCAGGTCACGGGCGCCCCGGGGCTCGCGGATCTGTGGGGCCGCGGCGTCTACCACTGCGGCTACTGCCACGGCTTCGAGTCGGCGGAGCAGCCCATCGGCGTCGTAGCGGCCCGCGCTCAGGACGCGGTGCTGGCGCGCTACCTGGCGGATCGCTTCTCGGACGACGTGGTGCTGTTCACCGGCGACATCGCCCTCGACGACGCGATGCGCGGCATGCTCGACGCCGGCGGCGTCCGCGTGGAGGACTCCCCGGTGGCCCGGGTCTCCGGTGCGGAGCCGGAGATCATCGTGGAGCTTGACGACGGCACCCGCGTCCCCCGCGCCCGCCTCTTCCACCGGCCCGATGCGACGCAGTCGACGGGCCTGGCGGCGCAGCTCGGGTGCGAGATGAACGACGACTGGGCGACGGTGCTCGTCGATCCGACGCAGGCGACGAGCGTGCCGGGCGTCTTCGCGGCGGGCGACTGCTCGCAGCTGCGGGGGCTGCCGGCGCCGGCGGGCTTCATCGCCACGGGCTCGGGCGACGGCCAGCGGGCGGCCGTGTGGATCGAGGGCGCGCTGTTCGGGGCGTCCCTCGGCGCCGGCTGGCCGGGCGAGTCCCCGGCGGCCCCGGCCGAGTAGCCGGGGCGGGCCGAGGGCCCCGGCGGGTCCTGCACGGCTCCTGCCGGGGCACTGCCGTCAGGTTCGGCGCTTACGCCCTTTTGCCTGAGGCGCGCCCGGAACGGGCCAGGTACACGGCCAGCGCGATCCACAGGCAGACGATCCCGGCGATGGCGGAGGCCAGGGCGATTCCCAGGTCGAGGTACGCGGCCACCAGTCCAATGCCCACCAGCACGGTGCCGGCGACTCCGGCTCCGCGGAAGACAGCCGCCCAGGACGGCAGGCGCGAGGAGAGCGACACGACCCACGTCCCGGCGGAGGCGCAGCACAGCACGATCGCGACGGGGACGAGCACCATCTCGGCGACCCCGAGGCCGATGGGAACGGACGTCGTCCCGCGTGCGAGCACCGCGAGGGCGCAATGGACCGTCGCGGCCAGCAGCGCCGCCGCAACGGCGGCAAGGGATACGGTTCGGAACATCTGGTCTTCTCCTCTCGCCTGACAACCGGTCGTCCGGTCCCCGGCCCTCGCGGAACGCCCCTCCGGCGCTCCGGGCGGCAACCGCGCGAGCGTTCCATGCCCTGACCAGCGCCATCGCATTGCGCCGGGGACCTTCACGGGTGAACGAAACGTACCTCGCGGACCCGCCCCAGAGAAGGTTCTACATTTATTACCCTCCCCCACCGGCCGTAAACCCGTCATTCACCCGGCCCATACCTGCGCATGGCTCCCCGTTTCCGCGGCCCCGCTACCGCCCGGCGCGCCCCCGCTACCCCGCTACCGCCGGGCGCGCCCCGGGTCCGGCGCCCGCCGCAGCCCCAGCGCCGCGACGGCGGCGACGACCGCGCACACGACGATCGCCGCGCCCGCCCACGCCCCGCCGACATGCTCGAACACCACGACGATGGCCGCCGACACCAGCGCGTTGCCGCCGTAGAACGCGCCCATGTACAGGGCGGATGCGTCGGCCTTGCGGCCGTCGGCGAGCGGGCCGACCCAGCCGCTGGCCGTGGAGTGCGCGGCGAAGACGCCGAACGTCAGCACGACCGAGCCGACGATGATGACGGGCAGCCACGGCGTCGCGCCCAGCGCGAAGCCCGCCGCGGCCAGGGCGATCGCGCCCATGGCCGTCGTGAAGCGCCCGAGCCGCCGGGCCACGCGCCCGGCGTACCAGCTGGAGATCATCGCCGCGATGTTCACCAGGAACACCGCGGAGTACTGCGCCTCCGTCAGGCCGTGGGGCGGGCCCTGCAGCCGGTAGGCGAGCATGTCGTAGAACGCGACGTAGGCGCCCATGATGGCGAAGCCCATGACGTACAGCCGCAGCAGGGCGGGGGGTGCGCAGGTGCCGGGCGAGGGCGGCGAGCGTCGTGCCGACGGTCACGCGCGCCGGCTCGAACCTGCGCTGCCGCGGCAGGCACAGCAGGCACGTCGCCAGCGCGGCGACCTGGATGGCCGCCGCGGCGCCCATGCCCCACCGCCAGTCGCCGAGGTGGGTGACCAGCGTGGGCAGGAGCCTGCCGACGAGCCCGCCGAACCCGGTGCCGGCGACGTACATGCCGGCGGCGACGGCGACGTGGCCGGCCTCGAATTCGTCGGCGATGTACGCCACGACCGTCGCGGGGACGCCGGCGAGCAGCGCGCCCTGCAGGAACCGGATGGCCAGGAGCACGGCGAACGACGGCGCGAACACCGCCGCCACCGACAGGGCGGTCGCGCCGATGACGGACGCGACGATGACGGGCCGCCGCCCGACCCTCTCACTGACGGCCGACACCGGGATGATGAACAGCGCGATGCCGAGCGTCAGCGCGGAGACGGTCCAGCCCGTCCAGTCCGCGCCGACGCCGAAGCCGCGCCCGAGCGCCGGCAGGATCCCCTGCGTGCAGTACAGCGCGGTGAACGTGACGACGCCCGCCGCCACCGCCCCGACCATCGTCGTGCGGTAGCCCGGCACGCCGGGGGCCAGCGCCGGCCGGTCCTCCCCTTGCTCGACGACGCCCGCCGCGCCGCGCGCATCGGGGGCGCGCCGCGCACGGTCGCCGTCGTCACGCGAATCCGCGGATGCCGCCACCGCGCCGCGCCTACAGGATGTCGCCGGGGGCGTACGCGGCGGCCTCCGGGTGGCGGGCGACGAGCTCCTCCACGCGCGCGACGACGCGGTCGACCTGCGACTCGGCGGCGCCGATGAAGGCGTGGCGGTCGGCGAGCGCGGCCTCGAGGCCGGCCTCGTCGAGCGGGATGCGGTCGTCGGCGGCGAGGCGCTGGACGAGGTTCTGCTCGGCGCCCTTCTCGCGCATGTCCAGGGCGGTGGCGACGGCGTGTTCCTTGATGGCCTCGTGGGCCTCCTCGCGGCCGACGCCGGCGCGGACGCACGCCATGAGCACCTTGGTGGAGGCGAGGAACGGCAGGTAGCGCTCGAGCTCGCGGTCGATCATGGCGGGGAAGGCGCCGAACTCGTCGAGGACGGTGAGGAACGTCTCGAACATGCCGTCGATGGCGAAGAACGCGTCCGGCAGGGCGACGCGGCGGACGACGGAGCAGGACACGTCGCCCTCGTTCCACTGGGAGCCGGAGAGGTCGGCGAGCATGGTCATGTAGCCGCGCAGCAGGACCTGGAAGCCGTTGACGCGCTCGCAGGAGCGGGCGTTCATCTTGTGCGGCATGGCGGAGGAGCCGACCTGGCCCTCCTTGAAGCCCTCGGTGACGGTCTCGTTGCCGGCCATGAGGCGGATGGTCGTCGCCAGGGACGACGGGCCGGCGCCGAGCTCCACGAGGGCGGACAGGGCATCGAAGTCGAGGGTGCGGGGGTAGACCTGGCCGACCGAGTCGAAGACGCGGGTGAAGCCGAGGCCCTCGGCGATCTCCGCCTCCAGCGACGCGAGCGCGGCCTCGTCGCCGTCGAGCAGGTCGAGCATGTCCTGCGCGGTGCCCATGGGGCCCTTGATGCCGCGCAGCGGGTAGCGGTCGATGAGGTCCTCGACGCGGCCGATGCCCAGCAGGATCTCGTCGGCGGCGGAGGCGAAGCGCTTGCCCAGGGTGGTCGCCTGCGCGGCGACGTTGTGGGAGCGGCCGGCCATCACCAGGGAGCGGTAGCCGGCGGCCTTCTCCGCGACGCGGGCGGCGACGGCGACGGCGCGGTCGCGGACGTGCTGCAGCGACTGGAGGATCTGCAGCTGCTCGACGTTCTCCGTCAGGTCGCGGGACGTCATGCCCTTGTGGATGTGCTCCGTGCCGGCGAGGGCGCAGAACTCCTCGATCCGGGCCTTGACGTCGTGGCGCGTGACGCGCTCGCGGGCGGCGATGGAGTCGAGGTCCACCTGGTCGACGACGGCCTCGTAGGCCTCGACGGTGCCCTCCGGCACCTCGATGCCGCGGGCGGCCTGGGCGCGGAGCACCGCGATCCACAGCCGCCGCTCGAGGACGATCTTGTGCTCCGGGCTCCACAGCTCGACGAGGGCCGGGGAGGCGTAGCGGGACGACAGGACGTTTGCGATCTTCTTCGTGGCCACGGGGCGAGTATCCCACGTCGCGCGGGGCCGCCGCGGGCGCGGGGGCGTCCGGTGCGCGATCGCGTGCGTGACGACGGCCGCCGCCCCGGCTCCGCGCCCGCCGCCCGGGGTGCGGGGCGGGCGGCTCCCGCGCGGCGCGCGGGGCGTCGTCACGCTCCGGTGCCGCCGCACCCGGCCGCCGCCGTCACGCTCCGGTGAACGCGGCGATGCGGCGGCACGCCTCGGCCATGTCCGCGGTCGCGCCGGCGAAGCACAGTCGCACCCACCCGCCGCCGGCGACGGGGTCGAAGTCGACGCCCGGCGCGACGGCGACGCCCGTGGCGTCCAGCAGCTCCCGCGACCACGCCAGGGAGTCGCCGGTGAGGTGGGAGACGTCGGCGTAGACGTAGAAGCCGCCGTCGGGCGGGGCGATGCCGCCGAGGCCCGCCTCCGGCAGCCGCTCCAGCAGCAGGGCGCGGTTGTCCGCGTAGCGGCGGACGTGGCCGTCGAGCTCCGCCAGCGACTCCGGGTGGAACGCCTCCACCGCCGCGACCTGCGACACCGCCGGCGGGCACACCGTCATGTTGGCGGCCAGCCGGTCCAGCGGGTCCTTCAGCCAGTCGGGCACGATGAGCCAGCCGATGCGCCAGCCGGTCATGGAGAAGTACTTGCTCACGCTGCCGACGACGACCGCCGCGTCGGAGAACGACCGCGCGCTCGCGCACGTCCGGCCGTAGGAGATGCCGTGGTAGATCTCGTCGCTGATGAGCAGGCAGCCGTTGTCCTCGCACCACTGCGCGATGCGGCGCAGCTCGCCCGCGTCGATGATGGTGCCCGTCGGGTTGTCGGGGCTGGTGACGATGACCGCCTTCGGCGCCCTCCCCCGCTCCCGGGCCACCCCGGCCAGCAGGTCGGCGGTGAGCTGGAAGCGCGTCTCCGCCCCGCAGTCGACCTCCACGACGTTCGCGCCGAGCGCCAGCAGCGCGTTGCGGTAGGCGGGGTAGCCCGGCCGCGCCAGCACCACGTCGTCGCCGGCGTCGAGCGCCGCGAGGAACAGCAGGGTGAAGCCGCCGGAGGAGCCCGTCGTCACGATGACGTCGTCCGCCCGCGTCGCCGTCCCGTGCGCCTCCCGGTGATGCGCTGCGACGGCCTCCCGCAGCGCCGGCACGCCCACGGCCTCCGTGTACCCGAGGATCCCGGAGCGCAGGCCCGCCTCCGCCGCGGCGAGCACCCGGCGCGGCGCCGGCGTCGACGGCTGCCCGGCGCACAGGTACAGCGCGTCGCCGTGGGTCCGGTTCCGCTCGTGGGCGGCGGCGAGGACGTCCATCACGTGGAACGGCGCCACCGCCGACCGGCGGGAGGGGGCGGGGCGGGGGGCGTCGTCACGCGACACCGCGGACGCCGCACCCGCGGCGACCGCACCCTCGGCCGGCGACCTCGCATCGGGCGACCCCGCGTCCGGCGCGGTCATTCGAGCGCCCCGAACTTCTCCAGATCCGCCGTCTGCCCGCCGACCAGCACGATGTCCCGCGCCGTCAGCCGGTGATCCGGCCGCGGCGGCCCGAACCGCCCGCCCGAGCTGCGCACCGCCAGCACCGTCACGCCGTGCGTCTCCGGCAGGTCCAGCTCCCCCAGCGGCTCGCCGAGGATCGACACCGGCGGCGCCAGCTTCGCCACCGCGAAGTCCCGGTCGAACTCGATGTAGTCCTGCACGCTGCCGCCCAGCAGATGCGCCACGCGGCGGCCTGTGTCGGCCTCCGGGCGGATGACGTGATGCACGCCGATCTGGCGGAGGATCTTGGCGTGCGCCGCGTTGTCGGCCTTCGCCCACACCGACGGCACCCCCATGTCCACCACCGCCGACGCCGTCAGCAGCGACGCCTCGATGTCCGAGCCGATCGCGATGACGACGCGCGTCGCGTCCTTCACGCCGATCTGCGCCAGCGCCTCCGGCTGCGTCGTGTCCGCGATGACGACGTGGCTCAGATCCGCGGCCAGCTCCTGCACCTTCTTCTCGTCCGCGTCGACCGCCAGCACCTCGACGCCGCCGGCGATGAGCTCCTCGCCCAGCGCCTGCCCGAACCTGCCGAGCCCCAGGATGATGACCGGCGACCGGTCGACCTTCGCGTGCCCCGCCGGACGGGCGTCCCTGCGGGTGAACCTGCTAGCCAATGAAGGGCCTCTCTTCCGGATAGTCGTACATGCGGTCGCGGTGGCGCGCCGCCAGCCCCGAGGCCAGCGACAGCGGCCCCACGCGGCCGAGGAACATGAGCACGATGAGGATGACCTGCGCGGCGGCCGGCAGATCGCCGGTGATGCCCGTCGACAGGCCCACCGTCGCGAACGCCGACACGACCTCGAACACCACCCGGTCCGTGCTGAACTGCGGGGCGATGAACAGGATCGCCGTCACCGCGCCGACGACCAGCACGAGGCCGAACGTCGCCACCGCCAGCGCCTGCCGCATCACGCGCGGCGCCAGCCGGCGGCCGAACACGCTGATCGACGAATCGCCGCGGATCTCCGCGTACACCGCGGCGATGAGCACCGCCGCCGTCGTCACCTTCACGCCGCCGGCCGTGCCGCCCGAGCCGCCGCCGATCATCATCAGGATGTCCGTGCCCAGCAGCGTCGACGGGTGGAACGCCCCGTAGTCCAGGGCGTTGAAGCCCGCCGTGCGGGGGCTGACGCCCGCGAAGAACGCGTTGAGCACCTTCTCCGGGCCGTCCAGGCCCCGCATCGCGCCGTTCCACTCGCCCAGCGCCACCAGGACGAAGCCCGCCGCGACGAGCACGCCGGTGCCGATGAGCGTGAAGCGCGTCGTCAGGCTGAAGCGGTGCCCGACGTGGCGCCGGCGGCGGACGACCGCCCGGGCGCGGGCACGCGACGCCCGGAAGATCTCCAGCAGCACCGGGAAGCCGATGCCGCCGACCATCAGCGCGAACGCCAGCGGCAGCAGGATCCACGCGTCCGAGACGAAGTCCATGACGTTGTCCGTGTACAGCGCGAAGCCCGCGTTGTTGAAGCCCGACACCGCGTGGAAGGCGCCCTCCCACGCCGCGCGGCCCCAGCCGTAGCCGTAGCCCACGTGGAACCGGACGGTGAGGAACACGGCGACGATGAGCTCGGTGACCAGGGTGAACAGCAGCGTCGCGCGGACTACCCAGCGGATTTCGCCGAGGTCCGCGCCGCGGCCCTCCGCCGCCGCCGTCAGCCGGGTGCGGATGCCCATCCGCCCCGCGAAGATGAGCGCCAGCACCGACGCCATGGTCATGATGCCGAGGCCGCCGAGCTGGATGAGCAGCATGATGATGACCTGCCCGCCCGTCGACCAGTACGTCTGCGTGTCGACGGTCACCAGGCCCGTCAGGCACGTCGCCGACGTCGCCGTGAACAGGGCGTCCAGCACGTTCGCCGGGGGCTGCCCCTTCGGCGTCGCGAACGGCATCATGAGCAGGATCGTCCCGATGATGATGGCGGTCAGGAATCCCTGGCTCACCATCAGCGCGGGGTGGAGGCGCACCGCGGGCCGGCGGCGCACCGCGTCCGGTGGGGCTGACGTCACCCCGGGGATGCTAGTCCCGCCGGGCCGCGGCGGAAAGGCGGCGGGGGCGGCGCGGGGACTCCGCCGGACGTCCCGGGACACGCCGCCGCCCGCGTCCGGGCGGGGACGCGGGCGGCGGTGCGGATCCGGGTTGCCGGGGGCGGACCGGCGGCGACTACTCCGGGACGGCGATGCGGCCCTCGACGGCCGGCAGCGCGATGTCGCGGCGGAAGTGCGAGCCCTCCAGCCCGATGGAGCCGAGCATCGCGTAGGCGGCGTCGCGCGCCTCCTCCAGCGTGGCGCCCGAGCCGACGACCGACAGGACGCGGCCGCCGGCGGAGACGATGGCGTCGCCGTCGCGCTTCGTGCCGGCGTGCAGGACGCCGTCGGCCTCGCGGCCCGGCTCCGCGCCGGTCAGCGGGTCGCCCGTGCGGGTCGACGCCGGGTAGCCCTGCGCCGCCAGCACGACGGTCAGCGCGTAGCCGTCCCTCCACTGCAGCGGGCCGAAGTCGGCGAGCGTGCCGGTGGCCGCGGCGTTGAGGACCTGGCCGAGCGGGGACTCCAGCAGCGCGAGCACCGCCTGGGTCTCCGGGTCGCCGAAGCGGCAGTTGAACTCGACGACCGCCGGGCCGTCGGCGCCCCACGCCAGGCCGGCGTACAGCAGGCCGCGGAACGGGCAGCCGCGGGCGGCCATCTCCTTCGCCACCGGCTCGCAGACCTCCGCGACGATGCGATCGACCGCACCGTCCGGCAGCCAGTCCAGCGGGGCGTAGGCGCCCATGCCGCCGGTGTTCGGGCCGGTGTCGCCCTCGCCGACGCGCTTGTGGTCCTGCGCCGGCACCAGCGGCACGACGGTCTCGCCGTCGACGAGGCAGAACAGGGACACCTCGGGGCCGTCGAGGAAGCTCTCCAGCAGCACCGGGTTGCCCGCGGCGAGCACCGCCAGCGCGTGCTCCTTCGCCGCCGCGCGATCGGGCGTGACGACGACGCCCTTTCCGGCCGCCAGCCCGTCGTCCTTCACCACCCACGTCGGGCCGAAGCGGTCGATCGCGGCGTCGACGTCGGACTCCGCGGCGCCCGGCTCGATGGCCTCCGCGTGCGCGGTGCGGACGTCGGCGGCCTTCATGACGTCCTTCGCGAACGCCTTCGACCCCTCGATCCGCGCCGCCGCCTTGTCCGGACCGAACACGGCGATGCCCGCCTCGCGCAGCGCGTCCGCCACGCCCGCGACCAGCGGCACCTCCGGGCCCACGACCACCAGGTCGACGCCCAGCTCCCGCGCCAGCGCCGTCACCGCCGCCGGGTCGTCGGCGACGACCGGGTGCAGCGTCGCCAGGGCCTCCATGCCCACGTTGCCCGGCGCGGCGTGCAGCGCCTCCACCTGCGGATCCTTGCTCATTGCGTACAGAAGGGCGTGCTCACGGGCACCGGAGCCGATGACGAGGATGTCCATGGCGGCCATCCTAACGTCCGCCCCGGCACGGCACCCCCGGCCACGACGGCGGGCGCACCCTCCCCGACGTGCGCCCCGGCGCCCGCCCCGGTGCCCGCATCGCCGGCAACCCCGCCGGCCGGCGCCCGCGCCACCGCCGGCACGCGGCAGCGCGCCCCGCGCCGCGGCGCCCCGGCGGTCGACGACGCCTACAGGTCGCCGTCGTCAAGCTCCTCCCCCACCAGCGCCAGCAGCGACTCCCGCACGATCCGCCGCACCCGCGCATCCCGCGGCAGATCCTCGTGCAGCACGATCGCCCGCGGGAACCGGTCCTGCAGCATGATGTTCTCCACCTGCCCCGTGCCCCCGTCATCCAGGAAGCACGACGACGGCGGCCGCACCAGCTGATCCGTCTTCGACGCCACGCACGTGTACGACACCCCCGGCGCCAGCTCCGCCTGCGCCGTCACCCGCTGCACCACCGGCGACCCCGCCAGCTGCTCCAGCCCCGACTGCCCCCAGTAGCCGTGGATGATCGTCTCCGCCAGCTCCCGCACCTGCGAAAACCGCATGATCCCGAACCGCCGCCCACCCGGCGACGTCCCGTGGTTCGGCGCCGCCAGGCACACCACGTGCCGGAACCGATCCGGCTCCGCCAGCGACAGCAGCGTCGACAGCAGGCCGCCCTGCGAATGCCCCACCAGAATCGCGCGCTCCGCCCCCGTCGCCTGGATCACCTGATCCACGTACGCCGACAGGCGGTCGTACGACTCCGCCAGCGGCTTCGACGCCCGCTCCCCGTAATCCGGCGCGAACGTCGCCCACCCGTCGGCGCGCAGCTCCCCGCCCAGCTGCTCCCACACGCCCTTCAGATGCCCCGTGCCGTGCACCAGCACCACCGGCCACGGGCGCGTGCGCGACACCCGCGCACGCCAGTCGTCCTCGAACAGGCCCGACCGCGAGATGTACGTCGCAATCGGCCGCTCCGGCGTCAACGGCATCGGCGCACCTCCCGGTCGGCTGTCACGTCACGCCCAGTATGGCCGGGTGCGCGGGTCGCCGCACGGCGGGAGGAGGCGGTGCTTTGCGACGGTGCCCGCCGCGGCCCGCCTACACCAGCGGGCGGCCGTCCTCGCCCGTGCCGAGGCGCTCGCGCAGCCGCTGCGCCGCCTCGTCCATCTTCGCCTGATCCGGGTCCCGGTTCACCGACGCGAGGTTGTACCCCGACATGTCCGCCGCCGGGAACACGTGGATGTGGGCGTGCGGGACCTCGAAGCCCGCGATGAGGTAGCCGGCGCGCGGGGCGTCGAACACCTCGACGACCGCGTTGCCGACCATCTGCGCGACCTCGTTGCACCGGCCCCACAGCTCCGGCTCCAGGTCCGTCCACCGGTCGACCTCCCGCACCGGCACCACCAGCACGTGCCCGTACGCGACGGGCTCGATGGTCAGGAACGCCACCACCTCGTCGTCCCGGTACACGAACCGGCCCGGAAGCTCGCCGTCGATGATCTTCGTGAACACGCTAGCCATGCGGCAATCGTAGACCCGGGGGCGGGCGCCGTGCGGGAAATCCACAACCCCGCAACCATCCACGGCCCGATGCGGGGAAGGCCGTGCGGCGGGGCGGGGGCGGCCGCGGTCCGCGATGCTGCGGGCATGCCGCCCCGTGTGCCGCCGTCCTCCGCGCCGCCGTCCACCGCTTCCCCGCCGCCCGGCGATGACGCCGGTGGAGATCGCGCCTCACGTGGCCGCCGCCCGATGCTGGTGGCCGCGCCGGTCGACGCGTGCATCGACTGCGTCGCGGGGCTGCGGGACGACGTCGCGGCCGTCGCGTTCCTCGACGGGGCGCTCCGCGCGTGGGGCCGCTTCGGACTGAAAGATGCTTTACGGCAATGGGTCTCACGGCGCCGGAAGGGCTCCGCGCGCATGGGCGTGCTGCTCGGCCGGACGGAGGTGCTGTCGGAGTCCCGGCCGGAGAGCCACCTGCGCGTGAAGCTCGCCGACGCCGGCGAGACCGACTGGGTGCCGCAGTACCGCGTCGAGTCCCCGGGCCGGACGTTCTGGCTGGACCTCGCCGATCCGCTGTTCCGCATCGCGCTGGAGTACCAGGGCGCCGGGCACTGGGGCGACGCGGGGCAGTCGGCGAGCCACCGCGCCGACGACGCCCGCCGCGCCTCCGACCTGCGCCTCCTCGGGTGGACGATCATCGAGGTCACCGCCGTCGACGTGTGGCGCCACTTCGACGAGATGCTCCACCGCATCCGCGAGGCCCGCCGGCGCGTCACGGAGGCCCGCGCGCACCAGCGTTCCGAGGCGATGCACGGCCGCCGGGGCTGGTGATGCGGGGTCGCCGCCGGATTGTCCGCGGCCCCGATCCGCGAAAGGTCGTGTACGGCCCGCTCGCGCGTTTTCCGGCGCGCTCCGGGCCCGGGTGCCGGAACGGGGTTCGGCCCGTCTGTGGGGCGCACAGCACGCTTTCCGACGATCCCCGTTTCCCGCCCATCCGACCCCTGCATTTGACCGGCATACGCGCCTCCGCCGGCCCTCCTGCGCATCCTCCAAACGCAGAAAATCCGGCCGTTTTCCTGCGTTTCACCGCCACGCAGCCCCTCGTCGCAACGCGCGAACTACACTCAAACGCAGATCCGGGCCCCGCACGACCCCCGCACGCCCCGGCCCCTACGGCCGCGGGATGTTGCGCAGGTTCGCGCGGGCGAGCTCGACCATCTTGCCGACGCCGCCGTCGAGCACCGTCTTCACCGACGCCTTCGTGAAGCCGGCGACCTGCTCGAGCGAAATCTCCGGCGGCATCGACAGCGCGTCGGGGTCGGTGATGAGCTCGATGAGCACCGGCCCGTCCATCGCGAGCGCGCGGGCGAGGTCCTCGCGCAGCGTGGCGGGGTCCTCGATGCGCACCGACGGGATGCCGATGGCCTCCGCGATGCGGGAGTAGTCGACGGCGTCATGGTCGGTCTGCCAGTCGGGGATGCCGGCGACGAGCATCTCCAGCTTCACCATGCCGAGCGACGAGTTGTTGAACACCACCGTCTTCACCGGCAGGTCGTTGCGGCGGACGGTGATGAGCTCGCCGAGGAGCATCGCCAGGCCGCCGTCGCCCGACATGGCGACGACCTGCCGGCCGCCCGCCGAGCCCGCACCGGCGTCCGGGCCGTCAGCCGAGCCCGCGCCCGCGCCCACGGCCGCCGCCGCTCCGATGGCGTGCGGCAGCGCGTTCGCCATCGTGCCGTGCCGCCAGGATCCGATCACGCGGCGCCGCCCGTTGGGCGTGAGGTAGCGGGCGGCCCAGACGTTGTTCATGCCGGTGTCGACGGTGAAGACGGCGTCGTCGTCGGCGAGTTCGTCGAGGATGCGCGCGGCGTACTCGGGGTGGATGGGCGTGTGGTCCTCGACGTCGTGGGTGTAGGCCTCGATGACCTTCTCCAGCTCGCGGGCGTGCTTCTTCAGCATGCGGTCGAGGAAATCGCGGTCGGTCTTCTCCGCGATCTTCGGCATGACGCGGCGCAGCGTGTCGCCGACGTCGCCGGCGACGGGCACGGACACGGTGGTGCGGCGGCCGATGTGGGAGGCGTCGGCGTCGATCTGCGCGACGTTCGCGGTCGGCAGGAAGTCGGAGTACGGGAAGTCGGTGCCGGCGAGGATGACCAGGTCGGCGTCGTCGAGGGCGTCCTGGCAGGCGCCGTAGCCGAGCAGGCCGGACATGCCGACGTCATGGGGGTTGTCGTGCTGGATGATCTCCTTGCCGCCGAGGGAGTGCCCGACGGGGGCCTTGACCTTCCGCGCGAACGCCATGACGTCGTCACGCGCCCCGGCGCAGCCGGCCCCGGCGAAGACGGTGACGGTGGACGCGTCGTCGATGGCGCGGGCGAGGGCGTCGATCTGCTCCTCGGGCGCGACGACGACGGGGGCGCCGGCGGGGATGGCGGAGTCGAGGACGGGCGAGTCGGCGGCCTTCTCGCCGGCGATGTCGCCGGGTACGACGAGGACGGAGACGCCCTTGCCGGCCATCGTGGACTGGATGGCGTTGTGGAGGATGTCGGCGCCCTGCTTCGGCGAGTTCACCATCTCGCAGTAGGCGGAGCATTCCTGGAAGATCTTCTCGGGGTGCGTCTCCTGGAAGAACGCGGAGCCGATGTTGGCGGCGGGGATGTGGGAGGCGATGGCGAGGACCTTGGCGCCGTTGCGGTGCGCGTCGTAGAGCCCCTGGATGAGGTGGGTGTTACCGGGGCCGCAGGAGCCGGCGCAGACGGCGAGGCCGCCGGTGAGGAGGGATTCGGCGCCGGCGGCGAAGGCCGCGGACTCCTCGTTGTGGACGTGGATCCACTCCATGCCGTCGTGGCGGCGGACGGCGTCGACGACGGGGTTGAGGCTGTCCCCGACGAGGCCGTGGATGCGGGTGACGCCCTGCCGGGCGAGGGCGCCGATGAGCTGTTCGGCGTAGGTGGCCATGCGTGTTCACTTCCCCCGGCGGGGTTCGCGGTGGGCGGCCCGCCGGTTGCGGTCGCTGTCGGGTGGTGCAACGCGCGGCGGGCGCCGTTTGTTCCCGGTGGCGCGGGGTCCGGGTGTTCGCGTGACGACGCCCCGGGCCCCGTCCGCGCCCTCCCCCGGCGGGGGTGGGCGGCGCGGGTTCGCCGGCGGCGCGGCGGTGCCGCGCATCGCGCCGTCTGCGGCGATGCGGACATGGGGGCGCGGCCCGGGCACCGGCGTGCGGGCCGGGACGCGCCGGTCCCCGCTAGTACTCCGCGAGGGACTCGCGGGCCTCGGCGACCTCGGCGAGCAGCGAGCGGGCCTCGTCGGAAAGCCCCTCCTCGCCCCCGCGTTCGTGGCGGGTCAGCGTCTCGAGCACGACCTCGGGCAGGCCGGCGGCGCGGTAGTCGTCGAGCGACACGGCGCCCTCCTGCAGGACGCCGTCGAGCCACGCGACGGCGCGGGCCTCGGGGCGGATGCAGCGGCGGGCGACGCGCTCGTGCTCGACGAGCCGGTCGCGGTCCGCGTCGTCGCGCAGGCCCAGGCGGGCGAGGGTGCGGGCGGCGGCGATGAGGTTCGCGCCCTCCTCGCGGTCGAGGAGGTTCGGGTTCGCCGGCGGCTTCGCGCCCCCGCGGCGGCGCACGTAGAGGTCCTGCTGGCCGATGCCGACGATGCCGCCGTCGCGGTCGCGCACGACGGAGGTGTACGGCACGACGGTGGAGTAGCCGCCCTCGGTGTCGCGGTGGATGCGCTCGACCATCTCCTCGGTGATCTCGACCTCGAGGTAGGTGCCGCGGCCGCCGGGGCGGATGAACTCGAAGCTGCCGGTTCGGGTCCACACCTGGAAGTCGCGGACGCCGAGGCGCTGGACGAGGATGAGGCCGAACATGACGTCGGTCATCGCGAAGAGGGTGCCGCCGAACGCGGAGCCGTTCATGTTGGCGTTGAGGAAGTTCAGCCGCAGCTCGACGCGCCCGCCCGACCAGTCGTCGTTGATGCGGGTGATGCGGACGCCGGCGCCCGACAGGGGCGGCCAGATGTTCATCATGTGCCGCAGGCGGTTGGGCGTGAGGTTGCCCTCGTTGCCGTTGATGGAGTCCATGATGCGGGACTGCAGGTCACGGAGGGAGCTGGGGAGGTTCGGGGCCATGGGCGGGGAGTCTAACAGGGTCGGCGCCGGCGGCATGCGGTCGCGCGGCTCAGCGGCCGCGGGCCGTCTCGAGGTCGTCGGCGAGGACGCGGATTTCGCCGCGCAGCCACTCGCGGAGGATGCGGTAGCGCGGCAGGCCGGCGACGCCCTGGCGCACCGGGTCCTCGTAGCGCCAGCGGACGATGTCGCAGTCGGGGGCGATGTGCCCGGAGACGTCGACGTCGCCGAGGACGATTACGCGGTCGTGCCGGTCGGCGACGGACGGCGTGAGCTGGATCGGGTCGCCGTCGCACCGGGCGCCGATTTCGCGCATGGCCACCCGGGCGTCCTCGTCGAGGCCGCGGTCGTCGGGGTCGACGTCGACGCCGGCGGAGTGCACGGCGACGTCCGGGACGACGCGCCGCAGGAGGCCCTCCGCCATGCGGGACAACCCCATGTTCGCGCCGCTGACGAACAGGATCCCGCTGCCGTACATGCCATCGCCTCCTCGCGTGTCCGGATCGGCGCGCCGGCGGGTCGGCGCACCGCTTTCCCCCACCATAGCGATCCGGCGGTGCGGCCGGGAGGGGTGCGGTGCGCGAGAGGGCGCGGGAGCCGGAGGGCGCGGGTGCGGGTCCGGGGCGCGCGGCGCGGAAGCCGGCGCGGCCGGGAGGCGGCGAGCGGCTAGGCCCGGCGGTCGGCCTCGCTCCAGATGGTCACCAGCGCGCCGCCGTCGACGGTGCAGCGCATGATGCCCGGGTCGAGGGGCTCGCAGGTCGCGTGGCGGCCGGCGGCGTCGACTTCCGCGGGCGACGACAGGTCGACGGGGCCGTCCCCGGCCCGCTCCATCAGCGCGCCGGTGACGTCGGTCGCGATGTCGCACAGGGCGGGCTCGTCGGCGGCGGTGCGGGCGCCGGTCGCCCCGGCCTCCGCGGTGACGCCGACGTGGGAGACGCCGCGGCCGTCGCCGGTGGCGCAGACGAGGACCTGCTCGCCGCGGAACTGGATGACCTCGCCGGACAGGATCATGCGCGGCGCGTCGGCGGGGCGGGCGGCCGCGCCGTCGGCGTCGGCCGAGCCGGTCGGCGCGGCCATCGTGCCGAGCGCGCGGGCCGCCGTGGGCTCCGCGGACGGGGCCGCGGAGCCGTCGCCGGCGCCCGGCTTCGGGCGGGACGGCTCGCCGCCGCCCATCACGTCGCCGGCCTCGCCGGACCCGTCCGCCCCGGCGGCCGGAGCATCGTCGGTCGCGTCCCCGGAGCCGCCGAACGACGCCCCTCCCCCGGCGCCGCCACCGGACGACGTCACGCCGGCGACGTGATCGGTCTCCGCGTCGCCGCGGCCGCCGACGAGGGCGACCACGCCGACCAGGACCAGGCCGACCACCGCGGCGATGGCGGCGAAGCCCACGAGCGGGCGGCGGCCGGCCGCGGGCGCCGCGCCGCCGGAGCCCGCCGCGCCCGCCGCGGCGGGACCGGAGCCCGCGCCGCCGGCAGCGTCGGAATCGGCGGGGCCGACGCCGGCGGCGAGGGGGCCGTCGACGCCGCCGCGCGGGGCCGAGCCGCCCCGCGCATCGGGTGCGGACCCGCCGTTCCGCGGGTCGTCGTGCATGGGAACCATGGGGTCCTCCTCCCGGTGTCGCGTCGTCGGATTTTTCGCATCCTCCTGGGTACCACCGCGGCGCCGCCCGATGAACCGCCGGGCGCCGATCGCAGCCGAACCGTTACCTC
Organism: Corynebacterium sp. 335C; assembly: GCF_053525695.1. Classification (NCBI taxonomy): domain Bacteria; kingdom Bacillati; phylum Actinomycetota; class Actinomycetes; order Mycobacteriales; family Corynebacteriaceae; genus Corynebacterium; species Corynebacterium sp. 335C. The sequence goes on along the minus strand of NZ_JASTTB010000003.1, from coordinate 312,210 downwards.
CCCGATGCGCGGGCTCCACGGCCGCGGCGGCGGGCTCCACGCGGGGCGGTGGGCGTCGTCACGCGAACCCCCGGAAACCCGCGCCGGCGCACCCTCCCGGGCCACGCGAAAACCCCGCCGGCGGAGGCCGGCGGGGCGTTCCCGAGCCGGAGACGGGACTTGAACCCGCAACCTGCCGCTTACAAGGCGGATGCGCTGCCAATTGCGCCACTCCGGCACCCGCGCCGCACCCGGCGCGATGGCGATCATGCTACCGCGACGCGACGCACGCCCCGCCGGAAGGGGCCGGTAGACTCGCCCGGGCGAGCGGGGCCCCGACCGGACCCCGCCGGCGCCGCGCCCGGCACCCCGCCGGACGCCGCGCCGACCGGCGCGCGGGGGCCTCCCGGCGCCGCACATCCCGGCGCCCTGCACGGGGCGCCCGTCCCCATCTGCAGGAGGCTTGGTCCACGTGACGCAGGACGACACCCGGCCCGCCCAGCCCGACGACGCGGAGGACGACGGCGACCAGTCCCAGGGCCTGCGCGACAAGCTGATGGACTGGGCGTCCAGCCCCGAGCCGGAGGACGTCCCCGACGCGCCGATCCGCACCCGCACCCCGCTGCCGCTGGCGCCGGTCGCGCTCGACGACGTCGACTCCATCACCGACGTCCTCGACCTGGCCGCCCGCTGCGCGGGCATGCTGCTGTCCAGCGGCGCGGGCAACCGGGACGTCGTCCGGCAGGTGAAGGCGATCGCGTCGGCCTTCGGCCTCACCCGCGTGCAGGCGGACATCACCCTGACGACGGTGACCGTCTTCCACCTCACCGAGAAGCGCCGCGTGCCGCTGACCGCCGTGCGCGTCGTCGACGGCGCCGCCGCCGACTTCAACCGCCTCGGCCAGGCCGACCGGCTGGTGCGCGACATCACCGGCGGCCGCATCGGCCTGGAGGAGGCGCTGGATCGGGTCAAGGAGATCGAGGACTCCCCGCCGCTGTACCGCCTGCGCGTGGTCTACGCCGGCTGGGTGCTGCTGGCGATGGCGTTCTCCGTCCTCATCGGCGGCTCCTGGCTGGTGGCGGGGCTGACCGGCATCGCGTCGTTCCTGGTCATCACCACCATCAGCGAGCTCAACGCCCGCGGCCTGCCGACGTTCTTCCAGAACATGGCCGGCGGCTTCCTGGCGACGCTGTTCGCCGCCGGGTTCTTCTGGCTGGCGCCGATGCTGGGCCTGGCGGTGGCGCCGTCGCGCATCATCGCGTCGGGCATCGTCGTGCTGCTCGCCGGCCTCACGCTGGTGCAGGCGCTGCAGGACGGGATGAACGGCGCGCCGGTGACGGGCGCGGCGCGGCTGTTCGACACGATGCTGCTGACCGGCGGCATCGTCGCCGGCATCGCCTTCGGCATCGAGCTGGTCGGCCTGCTCGGCGTCATGCTGCCGCCGCAGGAGGCCGCCGCCCTGCCGAACTTCACCGAGACGACCATCCGCGTCATCATGGGCATGATCGCGTCGGTCGGCTTCGCGCTGGCCTCCCACGCCAACGGCAAGGAGCTGCTGGTGACGGCGGGCGTGGCGTTCTCCGGCACGGCGCTGCACCACTTCGTGCTCATGCCGTCGGGCCTCGGCGAGATCGCCTCGACCGGCATCGCCGCCGGGTTCATCGGCATCGCCGGCGGCCTGCTGTCGCGCCGGTTCTCCATCCCGCCGCTGGTCACCGGCATCGCCGGCATCACCCCGTTCCTGCCGGGCCTGGCCATCTACCGCGGCCTGTACGCGCTGCTGCACGACGACATGGTCGGCGGCTTCACCAACATCGCCGTCGCCATCGCCATCTCCGCCGCGCTGGCCGCGGGCGTGGTGCTGGGCGAGTGGATCGCCCGCCGCCTGCGCCGCCCGAAGGCCCTGGTCCGCGCCGGCGACATCATCCGCCCGCGCGTGCGCATCCGCCACGCCCGCCACCACGTCGTCGCCGCCCGCCACGACGAGGTGCAGGAGGCGACGACCCGCCACCGCCGCCGCATCTCCCGCAGCTGGTCGGGCCGCCGCTTCGGCCGCGACGTCGGCGAGTCGTGGGAGCGCTGGTAGCGCGGCTCCCCGCGGGCGCGGGTTCCGCGTGCGCGTGACGACGGGTGCCGCGTGCGCGTGACGACGGCGCCCGCCGCGGCACGTGCCCAGGCCCGTCCCGTCCCCTGCTCCGGCCCCGCCGCCCGGCGGGCCGGGGCGGGGGCCGCGCTGGTACACTGGGGGACTCGCAAGCAGCGAAACAGCGACGGCGCGCCGCCCCCGGCCGGGGCGTGCCCGCGCCGACGGCGGCCGGGGGCCGCCGCCATGACGCCGAGCCAGGAGGATCCGTGCCACCGAAGGTCACCGACACCCGTTCCGCCCAGAACGAGGCCCTGCACAAGGTCGAGGAGCTGACGGCGGCGGGGGCCCGGAAGATCATCGCCTCCTACGCCGACGACTTCCACGACTGCGTGACCCTCATGTGCATGCTGGGCGTGGAGCCGGAGGGCCTGGACTACAAGCGCGTGCACGCGGAGTACCTCGAGGAGAACGAGCCGAAGCCCGCGAAGCGCGCCCGCAAGTCCACGAAGAAGGCGGCGAAGAAGTCCGCCAAGAAGACGGCGAAGAAGTCCGCGAAGAAGGCGGCCAAGAAGACCGCCAAGAAGGCCGCGAAGAAGACGGCCAAGAAGACCGCGAAGAAGGCCTGACGTGTCGGGCAGCGGCGGGGACAGGTCCGATTTCGTCGTCGTCGCCAACCGCCTGCCGGTGGCGCCGGCGGAGCGCGCGGACGGCGGCGTCGACTGGAAGCCGTCGCCGGGTGGCCTGGTGACCGCCCTGACGCCGGTGCTGCTGCGCAACAACGGCGCGTGGATCGGCTGGGCCGGCACCATCGCCGACGACCCGTCGTCGCCGGAGCCGCCGGAGACGATCGTCACCGACGACGGGCTGGACCTGCACCCGGTCGACCTGGACGGCGACGAGTACGAGCGGTTCTACGAGGGCTTCTCCAACGCCACGCTGTGGCCGCTGCTGCACGGCCTCATCGTGCCGCCGACCTACGACGGCGACTGGTGGGAGTCCTACCGCGAGGTCAACCGCCGGTACGCGGAGGCCGCCGCGGAGCGCGCCGCCGAGGGGGCGACCGTGTGGGTGCAGGACTACCAGCTGATGCTGGTGCCCGGCATCCTGCGGCAGCTGCGCCCGGACGTGACCATCGGGTTCTTCCTGCACATCCCGTTCCCGCCGTCGGAGATCTTCCGCCAGCTGCCGTGGCGCGAGGAGATCGTGCGCGGCATGCTCGGCGCCGACCTCATCGGCTTCCACCTGGCGTCGTGCGCCGACAACTTCCTGGCCCTGTGCCGCCGCATCGGCGGCGAGGCCGGCGCCCACACGGGCCTGCCGGACGAGCTGGAGGTCTCCGGCGACGCGTCGGTGCGGGAGGCGACGGCCCACGTCGTCGCCCCGGACGGGCGCCGCGTGGCGGTCGGGGCGTACCCGATCTCCATCGACTCGGGCTCCGTCATCGACGGCGCGGCCGGCGCGGACGCCGCCGGGGTGCGCGCGAAGCTCGGCGAGCCGGGCACGCTGTTCCTGGGCGTCGACCGCCTGGACTACACGAAGGGCATCCTGCAGCGCCTCGAGGCGTTCGAATCCCTGCTGGAGTCCGGGGCGCTGGACCCGGACGAGGCGGTGCTGGTGCAGGTGGCGACGCCGTCGCGCGAGCGCGTCGACGACTACCGGCGGCTGCGCGCGGAGGTCGAGCACGTCGTCGGCCGCGTCAACGGCCGCTTCGCCGCGCTGGGCCGCCCGGTCATCCACTACATCCACCGGCCCATCCCCTTCGAGCAGCTGCTGGACCTGTACTCCGCGGCGGACGTCATGCTGGTCACCGCCCTGCGCGACGGCATGAACCTGGTGTGCAAGGAGTACGTGGCGTGCCACGCCGACGGCTCCGGCGCGCTGGTGCTGTCGGAGTTCGCGGGTGCGGCGACGGAGCTGGACGGGGCGTGGATGTGCAACCCGTTCGACCAGGAGTCCATCAAGCGGACGATGATCCAGGCCGCCCGCGCCGCCGCCTCGGGCGCGGGCCGGGAGCGGATGCTGGAGATGCACGCCCAGGTCCGCGACCACGACGTCGACGTGTGGGCGGGCAGCTTCCTCGACTCGCTGCGCGGCGTCGGCGCCGGGGAGGAGGCGTGACGACGGCCCGCCGCGCCGCCGCGCCCGGGCCCCGCCGCGCCGCCGGCATGCGCGGCGGCCGCGCCCGCCGCCTCGCCGCCGCGGCGCTCGCCTGCGCCGCCGTCGCCGGCGCGGCGGCGTGCTCCTCGGCCGACCCGCGCGTCGTCGACAGGACGTGGCAGGTCACGGGCGTCTTCGACGACCCCGCCCTGCCGCAGGCCCCCGTCGAGGGCGAGATCCCGCCGACCCTGGTGTTCGGCGGCACGTCGTACACCGGGTCGTCGGCGTGCGGCGAGTTCCGCGGCGACGTCGACTGGGTGGGCGACGGGGTGGCGCGCGTCGGCGCGCCCGAGTGGCTGCGCACCCGCGACTGCTCCGCGAACGCGTCGGAGTACGACCGCCGGCTCTTCGGCGTCCTGCCGGGCGAGCAGCGCCTGGCCGCCGACGGGGATTCGCTGCGCGCCTCCCTCGTCGCCGAGCATCCGCCGGGCACCGCGGCCCGCGGCTTCGCGGCGGTCCAGATCGCCGCGGGCTGACCGCACGCGGCCCGCGCCGCGCCCCGCCGCGCAACGGCGCCGGATGCGGCGCCCGGGCGGGGGTCGCGTGACGACGGGGCGGCCGTCGTCACGCGACGACTACACGGAGGGGCGCTGGCGCCAGCGCTCGCCCTCCGGGGCGTCGTCGCCCGGCGCGACGACACGGGCGTAGCCGCCGCGGTGGTAGATGAGCGGGCTCGCATCCGCGCGGTGGCCGATGTCGGAGATGCGGCCGACGACGATGTGGTGGTCGCCGCCGTCGTGCACCGCCTCCACCGTGCAGTCGATCCAGATGGCGCACCCGTGCAGCACGGGGTTGCCCAGCGGCGACGACGACCAGGTGCCGTGGGCGAACTTGTCCTCGCCGCGGCGGCCGAAGGCGGCGGAGACGTCCTGCTGTTCCTCCGTCAGCACGTTGACCGCGAAGCGGCCGGTGCCCTCGATGCGCGGCCACGTCCGCGACGTGCGCATCACCGTGAACACCACCAGCGGCGGGTCGAGGCTGAGGGAGGAGAAGGACTGGCAGGCGAAGCCGACCGGGCCGGCGGCGTCCTCCGTCGCGATGATGGTGACGCCCGTGGCGAACTCGCCGAGCGCGCGGCGCACGCTCATCTCGTCCAGCCGGCGCAGCGCCTCCGGCAGCTCGCCGGCGGCGGGCGTCGCGGAGTGGCCGTCCGGCTGCGCGTCCGGTTGCCCGGCGGCCTGCCCCGGCCCGGTGACCTGCGCCGCCGCGCCGCCCGCCGCGGGGGCGGGAGCGTCGTCGGAGTGCGGGGTACCGGGGGTGTACGTCATGGCCACCAGGCTAACCGCCGGTTTTCCGCGCCGTCCAGCGGGCCCGGGCGCGGCATGCGGCGGGCACGCCGCCGGCACGCGGCGGGCACTCGGCGGGAGGCCGGAGCCCGCGCGGCGCACGGCCGGCGCACGCGCGGTCGGCGCCCCCGGCAAACGCCCGGGCCGCGCACGCCCCTCCCCCGGCCCCGCGGACCTCGCCCGACCCGGCCCGGGCGCGGGGCGCCCCGCGTAGGCTGGACAGGGTGAACGACGAAGCCGCCACCGCCCTCCGCGACGCGATCGCGCACGTCGCCGCCGCCCCGACCCTGCTGGTCGCCCTCGACTTCGACGGGACGCTGGCCGACCTGGCGGACGACCCGATGTCGGTGCGGCCCCGCCCCGGCAACCGGGAGCTGGTGGAGACGCTGGCGGAGCAGGACGGCGTCACCGTCATGCTCCTGTCGGGCCGGCAGCTGAAGGACCTGCGCTACCTGTCGGGCATGAACCCGCGGGTGCGGCTGGTCGGCAGCCACGGGGCGGAGCCGGACGACGGCATCTCCCTGTCCGCCGCGGAGTCCGCGCTGCTGGAGGCCCTCGACGTGCGGCTGCGCGACGTGCTGGCCCAGCCCGGCGCCGAGGGCGCGTGGGTGGAGAACAAGCCCGGCGCCCGCGTCCTGCACGTCCGGCCCATCGAGGACCACGTCGCGCGGCAGCGGGTCCTCGACTACGCCCGCACGCTGGCGCGGCCGGTGCCGGGGCTGCACGTCACCGACGGCAAGGACATCCTGGAGATCGCCGTCCACGACGTGACGAAGGGCAGCTTCCTCGACGCCGCCCGCCGCGACTCCGGCGTCGACGCCGTGGTGTTCGTGGGCGACGACGTCACCGACGAGACGGCGCTGCGCGTCCTGCAGCCCGGCGACCTGGGGGTGAAGGTCGGCGTTCCCGACCCGGAGCACTCCCACGCCTCCCACTTCGTGCCCGACACCGCCGCGGTGACGGTGCTGCTGCGGGACCTCCTCAACGCGCGGATGGCGGCCGCGGAGTAGCGGGGAGCGTCGTCACGCATCACCCGACCGCGGCGAGCATGCGCTCCCCGCGCGGTGCGTGACGACGGGACCCGCGCGGCCCGGTCGGCCGCGCGCGGGCCTACGCCTCGCGGGGCGGTGCGGTGGTGCGACCGGGCGCGAACTCCGTCGGCAGGATGGTGCGGGCGGGCTCGCCGGCGGCGAGGACCCGGCCGACGGTCTCGCCCTTCAGCCGGTTCGGCTGGATGACGGTGGCGACGCCGGCCAGGCGCGCGACCTCGATGCCGTCGAAGCCGGTGACCGACAGGTCCTCCGGCACCCGGATGCCGTGGTCCCCGCAGTAGCGCAGCACGCCGAGCGCCTGCGTGTCCGTCGTGCACGCCACCGCCGTGAGATCGGGGTTGGCCTCCAGCAGCTCGCGGGCGGCGTCGTAGTTCGTCTCCCGGTTGTTGAGGTGGCGGCCGACGACGGGCACGCCGTCCGGGTCGACGCCCGCGGCCTCCAGCTCCTCGAGGATCCCCTCGACGCGGCTGCGCTGGACGTGGTGGTGGGCGCCGGCGAGGTCCTCCCGCGTGACCGGTCCGTCGACCTGGCCGCGCGACAGGCGCACCGACAGCACGCCGATCCGGCGGTGGCCCAGCTCCAGCAGGTGGCGGACGGCGGGCTTCACCGCCTCCCGGTCGTCGATGCCGACGAACGGCACCGCGTCGACGTCCGCCGGCTGGTCGCAGATGACCGCGGGCAGACCACGCTGGCGGATGATCTCCAGGTACGGGTCGTCGTCGGCGACGGAGTAGACGACCATCCCGTCGACCGCCGCGCCGCGGATGAGGTCCGCTCCCCCGTCGTCGACGGCGGACGACGACGCCGGGATGATCATCAGGGACGTGCCCAGTTCCGCGCACACGTCCGCCAGGCCCGCGAGGAAGTCCACCGACGCCGGGTCCTCGAACGCGAACGTCAGCTCCTCCGTGAACAGCACGCCCAGCGCACCGGCCCGGCGGGTGCGCAGGTTGCGCGCCATCGGATCGGGCCCCGGGTACCCCTGGCGGCGGGCGACGGCGAGGATATGCTCCCGCAGCTCCGCCGACAGCTGGTCCGGGCGGTTGTAGGCGTTCGACACCGTCGTACGCGACACGCCCACCTCCGCGGCGATGGACGCCAGCGTGCCGCGGCGGCGGCGCCGGAGCGCCGGGGTGCCGGGTGCGTCTGCGTCGGGGGCGTCGGAGGGGTTCACGTCACCCAATCTATCGGACGGCCCCGGCCGCCACGCGGGCGAGGCCCGGAAAGCGCGCAGGTCGCGGACGACGGCGGCGGCGCACGCGGGGATTGCGCGCGTGCGCAGATAAACATCGCCTACCTGGAAACCATTTTCAGTTCGCCGGTAGCATCGCGGGCATGACCACCACCATCCACCGTCCCACGCTCCGCCGCAGCGCGGCGCTCCTCGCCGCCGCCGGCCTGGCCGCGGCCCTGGGCGCCTGCTCCGACGACCAGAACGCCGGCGGCGACGCCGGCACGACCGCCGCCGGGTCGGGCGGCGACGAGACCGCGAAGGTCACCGTCGTCACCTCGACCAACACGTGGTCGGACGTCGCCAACGAGGTCGTCGGCGACGCCGACGTCTCCGTCACCCCGATCATCGACTCCAACGAGGCCGACCCGCACTCCTACCAGCCGTCCGCCCAGGACATGGCGCTCATCGAGCAGGCCGACATCGTCGTCGCCGGCGGCGGCCACTACGACGTGTGGATGACGTCCGCGGCGAAGGACACCGACGCCGTCATCGTCTCCGCGCTCGCCCCCGACGAGCACGGCCACGACCACGCGCATGGCCACGACCACGACCACGCCCACGGCGAAGAGGGCCACGACCACTCGCACGACCACGGCGAAGAGGGCCACGACCACGCCCACGGCGAGGAAGGCCACGACCACGCCCACGGCCACTCCCACGGCGACTCGACCGACATCACCGCCAACGAGCACGTCTTCTACTCCACCGACGCGATCACCAAGGTCGCCGAGGAGCTGTCCAAGGCCGTGAACGAGAAGGCCGGCGAGGAGATCACCGACCCCGACGCCGTCTACGCCAAGGTCGAGGAGATCACCGAGGCCAAGCGCGAGCTCGGCCACTACCACGTCGCCCAGACCCACCCGCTGGGCGACTACATCATCCAGAACTCCGAGGTCCACGACATCACCCCGGAGGGCTTCCGCAAGGCCACGCTGAACGAGCAGGAGCCGGCCGCCGCGGACGTCAACGAGATGCTGGAGCTCATCAAGTCCGGCGACCTCGACTTCCTCATCGACTCCCCGCAGACCACCGACGCCGTCTCCGAGCGCCTCGTCGAGGCCGCCGAGGCGGAGGGCCTGCCCATCGTGAAGGTGTGGGAGACCCCGGCGAAGGGCGAGTCCTTCTTCGACCTCTACCTCAAGACCATCGAGGAGATGCAGAAGACCGGCGACGCCGCCACGAAGTAACCTGACCACGGACGCCGCGGCGCCCCGCGCCACGGCCCGCACGCCCCGGTCCGGGCCGCGCCGCGGCCGGGATCGGGGCGTCGTCATGCGCGGGCCCCGACCCGCGCGCACCCCGACCTACGGAGCACACGTGAGCGACACGACACCCGTCCTCAGCTACCGCGGCGCCGCGGTCGAGCCGCTGTGGAGCGGCCTCGACCTCGACGTCCGGCCCGGCGAGTTCATCGCCGTGCTCGGCCCCAACGGCGTCGGCAAGTCGACGCTGCTGAACGCCGCGCTGGGCACCCGCCCCCTCACCGCGGGCACCGTCGACGTCAACGGCGTCGTCGGCTACATCCCGCAGCAGCGGATGTTCGACCCCGACCTGCCGATGCGCGTGCGCGACATGGTCGGCCTGTCGCTCGACCACTCCGTCCTCCGCCGGCGCCGCACCCGGAAACGCGTCGACGAGGCGCTCGCCGCCGTCGGCGCCCGCGGCATCGCCGGCAGGCGCGTCGGCACGCTCTCCGGCGGCCAGCAGCAGCTGGTCCGCCAGGCGCAGGCCCTCATCCGCGACCCCGACGTGCTGCTGTGCGACGAGCCGCTGCTCAGCCTCGACCCCGCCGCGGAGAAGGCCGCCGTCGAGCGCCTCGACCGCCGCCGGCGGGAGCACGGCACCGCCGTCGTGTTCGTCACCCACGGCATCAACCCGATCCTGGGCTACTGCGACCGCATCCTCTACATCACCCCGCACGCCCACCGCGTCGGGCCCGTGGAGGAGATCATGACGTCGGAGACCCTCTCCGACCTGTACCGCACCGACATCGCCGTCGCGACCGTCGGCGGGAAGATGGTGGTGATCTAGATGGAGTCCCTCGACCAGTTCATCCCCCTGACCTCCGAGCTGCTCGGCGTCGGGTTCGTGCAGTCCGCGCTCATCGCGGCGGCGCTGCTGGGCATCGTCTGCGGCTTCGTCACCCCGCTGGTGGTCATGCGGCAGATGTCGTTCACCGTCCACGGCTCCTCCGAGCTGGCGCTCATGGGCGCCTCCGCCGCGCTGCTCGCGGGCGTCTCCGTCGGCGGCGGCGCCGTCGTCGGCTCCGTGCTCGCCGCGGTCATCCTCGTGCTGCTGGGCCGGCGCGGCGGGCAGGACGCCATCGTCGGCGTCGTCCTCGGCTTCGGCATGGGCCTGTCCGTGCTGTTCATCCACCTGTACCCGGGCCGCACGTCCACGGCGTTCGCCCTGCTGACCGGACAGATCGTCGGCCTGTCCGACCAGTCGGTGGTGCTGCTGGCGGTCATCGCCGCCGTCGTCGTCTCCGTCATCCTGCTGCTGTGGCGGCCGCTGGTGTTCGCCTCCGCCGACCCGGTCATGGCCGCCGCGGCCGGCGTGCCGGTGCGCACCCTCGGCGTCGTGTTCGCCGTACTGGCCGGCATGACCGCGGCGCAGGGCGTGCAGATCGTCGGCGCGCTCCTCATCACCTCCCTCATCATCACCCCGGGCGCGGCGGCCGCCCACGTGACGTCCTCGCCCGTGCGGGCCGTCGTCCTGTCGGTCGTCTTCGCCGAGATCGCCGCCGTCGGCGGCGTCATCCTGTCGCTGGCGCCGGGCGTGCCGGTGTCCGTGCCGGTGACGATGCTGAGCTTCCTCATCTACCTCGTCTGCCGCATCATCGGCGCCGTGCGCGGCCGCCGGGCGTCGAAGGACGAGGACGCCGCGCGCCGCTGGGCCGACGACCCCGGCCTCGCCGCGGGCATGGCGGGCGGGGCGGCCGCGGGCGGCGCCGCGGGCGGCGCGGCGGCCTCCCCGGGCGACACCGTGCCGGGCGCCCGCTGCACGCGCGGCACCGGCCCCGCCGCGACCTAGAACAGCGCGGCGGTGCCGCCGGCGCCGGGCGGCGCCCCGCCCCGCGCGGCGGCCTCGCGCTCCCGCAGCCACTCGATCCACGACCGGGCCGTGCGGGCCCGGCGCCGCACCGTCGCGGCCCCCAGATCCGGGCGGGCGTCCGCGATGACCGCCGCCGCGTCCTCCCCCGCCAGGATCCGGCGGAACGGCGCGTGCGCCAGCACCGCCCGGGCGACGGGGAACGACCGCTCCGACGGTGCTGCGGCCAGCAGCTCCCGGCCCGCGTCCGTGAGCTCCTGACGCCCGGGCGCCCCGCCCAGGAAGCCGAGGTAGCGCGCGGCGTTGCCGTAGTAGTCCACCTGCCGGTCGACGAAGGCGCACTCCTGGCCCAGCTCCTCCCGCGAGCCGCGGCCGTCGCCCACCGCCGCGACGAAGGCCAGCAGGCGGTCGACGGAATCCGCCTGCGGGAACGGCACGTCGTCCGGCTCGGGAGCGGCCGGCCCGGCGGCCAGGTCCGCCAGCGTCGCGTGCCGCCACGACTCCGCGGCGAACACCCAGCGCCGCTGTGCGACCAGCCGCGGCGGATCATGCCGCGAGGGGTCGTCGAACGCGAACTCCAGCAGCCGCAGCCCCGTGTCGCCGACGACGAGGTACATCGGCCGCACCGGCTTGCGGTGCTCCAGCGACAGCGAGCGCCACGGGTAGAACAGCTGGCGCAGCAGGTACGAGCCGTCGCCCTCGCGCTTGGCCTCCACCACCGCGATGGAGCCCGGACCCTCCAGCAGGGCGTCGATCTCCATCTGCGCCCGGTCGACGTCGACGGGCACGCCGTCGGCGGCGAAGGAGAACGCGCCGGTGCCGCGGCGGCCGAAGGACGTCACCGCCATCGACTCCTCCCCGGCGAAGTCCGCGAACGCCCCGGAGGCCTGCAGCAGGAACAGCGCCGCCGTCTCCGACAGGCCGCGGCCGGCGCGGACGGTCTCCAGCGACTCGTCGACGGTGAGGGGATGCGCCAGCCGCGGCGGCTCCGGCAGCTCCGCGAACATGCCGAACGGGCCGATGCGGTAACCGCCGCGGCGGGTCGGCAGGATGCCCCATCCGCGCCGCGCAAGCGCCCGCGGCAGCTGGCCGCGGTGGTCGATCTTCGCCATCAGGCGCGGCTCGCGGCCGCCGTGGCGCTTCAGCTCGTCGGCCGTGACGTCGGCGAACCCGCGGGCCCCCACGCGGGCGTCGAGCTCCAGCGCGTCGACGGCCGCCGCCCACGCGACGTCGTTCCTCGTCCCGCCAGAGCCCACGCGGCCCCCTTCCCGCCCGCGGCCTGCGACGGCGCGGGCGACGTCGTCAGTAGTTGCGGACCAGGACCTCGTCGACCTTGCCGCGGCGCGCGGCGTTGGAGTTGATGGCCCGCGACGCCCGCACCACGTCGACGCGGTAGTCCGCGTACAGGCCGCGGATGAACGGCGTCGCCGAGTTGGACAGCAGGAACCGCACGCCGCGGGCGTCCAGGTCGTCGCACGCCGCCTTCAGCGCCTCCTGCTCCGCCCGGCCGAAGCCGTCGCGGGCGTAGCCGGTGAAGTTCGCGGTGTCGCTGACGACGTCGTACGGCGGGTCCAGGTAGACCACGTCGCCGGGCTCCGCCGCGGTGCAGGACTCCGCGAAGCCGCGCACGGCCAGGTCCACGTCGGCGCCGCGGAGGTAGGCGTGCACGTCGCGCAGCCCCGCCTCGTTGACGATGTTCGGCTTCGCGTACCGCCCGTACGGGGCGTTGAACTGCCCGGCCCGGTTCACGCGGTAGAGGCCGTTGTAGCAGGTCTTGTTGAGGTACAGCATCCGCGCGGCCTTCTCCACCGCCGGGCGCTCCGCGAAGCACGCGGGGTCGCGGTCCCACGCCCGGACCTCGTAGAAGTGGTCCGGGCCGTTGGCCGCCTCGTGGCCGCGGAGGGCGCCGACGAGCGCGTCGACGTCGTCGCGGATGACCGTCAGCAGGTTGATGATCTCCACGTTGACGTCGGCGACGCGGGCGCGCGCCGGCTGCAGGTCGAACAGCACCGCGCCGCCGCCGAGGAACGGCTCGTGGTACGTCACGTCGCCGCCGGCGGCGTCGCGGGGCAGGCGGGCGCGGATCTCCGGCAGCAGCTGCCGCTTCCCGCCCGCCCACTTGATGACGGGCGCGACCATCTAGGCGCCGGCCCCCGCGCGGCCCGCGCCACCACGGCCGGAACCGCCCTGGCCCGCGGCCCGCCGCTGCCGGGCGAACTCCGACAGCGTGACGCCCGCGGCGACGGAGGCGTTGAGGGACTCCACGCCCGCGGCCATCGGGATGGACATGATGGTGTCGCACGTCTCGCGCACCAGGCGGGACAGTCCCTTGCCCTCCGAGCCGACGACCACGACGGTCGGGGTGGTGCCGTCGTAGGTGTCCAGCGTGTGGTCGCCGCCCGCGTCGAGGCCCACGACCTGGTAGCCCGCCTTCTGCAGCTGCTGCAGGGCGCGCACCATGTTCGTGGCCCGCGCCACCGGCAGCTTCGCCGCCGTGCCGGCGGAGGTCCGCCACGCGACGCCGGTCACCGCGGCGGAGCGTCGCTCCGGGATGATGACGCCGTGGCCGCCGAACGCCGCGGCGGAGCGGATGACCGCGCCGAGGTTGCGGGGGTCGGTGATGTTGTCCAGGCAGACGATGAGGCCCGGGGTCCCGGACGCCTCCGCCCGGCCCATCAGGTCCTCCACCGCCATGTAGCGGTACGGCTGGATCTCCAGGCCGATGCCCTGGTGCTGGCCGTTGCCGGTCATGCGGTCCAGCTCGTGGCGCGGGACCTCCTGCACCGGGATGCCGCGGTCGCCCGCCAGGCGCACCGCCTCCTCCAGCCGGTCGTCGTTGTCGGTGCCCAGCGCGACGATGAGCGCCTGGCCCGGCACCTTCGCCCGCAGGCACTCCACCACCGGGTTGCGGCCGACGACCAGGTCGACCGCCTCCTTCTGGTGGCGGCCCTGGTCGCGCCGCTGCTGATCCCGCTTGCGCTTGTGGGCCGCGTGGTAGACGCGGTCCTCCGCCTTCGGGGTCGGGCCCTTGCCGCGCAGCCCGCGCTTGTGGCCGCCGGTGCCCCCGGCAGCGCCCTTCTTCGTCGTCTTCCGCACCGCGCCGCGGCGCCGGGAGTTGCCCGCCATGTCCTCAGTAAACCTCTCGTCCGCTTCCTGGGTCCCGCGTCTCCGGGGACCGCCCTAGTCCTTGAGGGACCAGGTCGGCCCGTCGGCCGTGTCCGTCACCTCGATGCCGGCCTGCGTCAGCCGGTCGCGCACCGCGTCCGCCGTCGCCCAGTCCTTGTTCGCCCGCGCCTCGGTGCGGGTCTCCAGCTCGGAGCCGACCAGCACGCCGAGGGCGTGCATCGCCTTCTCCGAGCCGCCGTCGCCGCCCTGCGCCCACTTCTCCGACATCGGGTCGACGCCGAGGACCGCGGCCATCGCCCGCACCTCGCTGGCGATCCGCGCCGCCGTCTCCCGGTCGTTCGACGCCAGGGCCTGGTTGCCGCGGCGCACCGCGTTGTGGATCTCCGCCAGGGCGCGGGGCACGCCCAGGTCGTCGTCCATCGCCGCCTCGAACTCCGGGGTCCACTGCCCGACCGGCACCTCGCCCAGCGCCTTCGCGGCGCGGGCCAGGAAACCCTCGATGCGGCGGTAGCCGGCGGCGGCCTCCTGCAGCGACTCCTCCGAGTACTCCAGGACGGAGCGGTAGTGGGCGCTGCCGAGGTAGTAGCGCAGCTCCACCGGGCGCACCATCTCCAGGATGTACGGCACGGACAGGACGTTGCCCAGGGACTTGGACATCTTCTCGCCCGCCATGGTCACCCAGTGGTTGTGCATCCAGTAGTTGGCGAAGCCGTGGCCGGCGGCGTGGGACTGCGCGATCTCGTTCTCGTGGTGCGGGAACTGCAGGTCCAGGCCGCCGCAGTGGATGTCGAAGGACTCGCCCAGGTAGTACGTCGCCATCGCGGAGCACTCGAGGTGCCAGCCGGGCCGGCCCTCGCCCCACGGCGTCGGCCACGCCGGCTCGCCCGGCTTCGCCGCCTTCCACAGCGCGAAGTCGTGGGCGCCGCGCTTGCCGGGCGAGTCGGGCTCGCCCTGCTCCATCTCCTCCACCCGGTTGCCGGACAGGGAGCCGTAGTCGGAGCCCTCCGCGGCGGACCAGGCGGCGACGTCGAAGTACACGTTGCCCGCCCCGTCGTCGTACGCGAAGCCGTTGTCCATCAGCCTCTGCATGTACGCCACCATCTGGGTGACGTGACCGGTGGCGCGGGGCTCCACCGACGGCGGCAGCACGCCGAGCTGGTCGTAGGCCCAGGTAAAGTGGCGCTCGTGCGTCGACACCCACTCCCACCACGGGCGGCCGTTCTCCGCCGCCTTCGTCAGGATCTTGTCGTCGATGTCGGTGACGTTGCGGACGAACGCGACGTCCAGCCCCTTCGCCATCAGCCAGCGGCGCAGCACGTCGAACGCGACGCCGGAGCGCACGTGCCCGATGTGGGGCAGCGCCTGCGGCGTCGCGCCGCACAGGTAGATCGAGGCGTGTCCGTCGCGGATCGGCTCGAAGTCCCGGAGCGTGCGGCTGGCTGTGTCGAAGATTCGGAAAGTCACGCGCGCCAGTCTAGCGGGCGGGCCGACGCGCCCCCGCACCGCCGAACGCCGCGGGGGACCGCGGCGCGGGCCGGGGCCCGCGGGGCCGCGCGGGGACCGTCGCAAAGCACCTCACGCGATGCGCGGGCGATGCGTGACGACGAACGCCGCGCGCGGTCGCGCGCGGCGCGTCACGCCGGGCGCGGCTACGCCTCGTCGAGGTCGACGGCGCCGGCCGGGGCCTTCGCCTCCGCGGCCTCCCCCTCGCCGGAGGCGGCGCGGTGGCGCTCGATGGTCGCGTCGATGCGGTCGAAGGTCTCCGAGACCTTCTCGTCGTCGATGCCCTCGGCCAGCGCCAGCTCGCCGACCAGCACCTGGCGAGCCTTCGACAGCATGCGCTTCTCGCCGGCGGACAGGCCGCGGTCCTGGTCGCGGCGCCACAGATCGCGGACGACCTCCGCCACCTTGTTGATGTCGCCGGAGCCCAGGCGCTCCTGGTTGGCCTTGTAGCGGCGGGACCAGTTGCCCGCCTCCTCCACGTCCGTCTCGCGCAGGACGGAGAAGACCTTCAGCAGCCCCTCCTCGCCGACGACGTCGCGGACGCCGACCAGCTCGGCGTTCTTCGCCGGCACCTGGATGCTCAGATCCGACTGCAGGATCTGGAGGACGAGGTACGTCATGGTCTCACCAAACATGTCGCGCTCGATGATGTCCTCGATCTTCGCGGCCCCGTGGTGCGGGTAGACGACGGTGTCCCCAACGGCGAATTCCATGTGCTCTCCACTCCCCTTTCAGCGGCCTCCCAGTCTAACACGGGCTCGGTTCCTCCCCCCGGGGCGGCACGCGGTAGTATGAGAAGAGCCTGTGAACGCATTAAGGTGTCGTTCCATAGAAGCCCCATCCTCGACCCCGCATGGAGGACGTTCATCATGACCCTCTCCTCGGCCATCCGCCGCGGCGCCCTCGCGACCGTCGCGGCCGGCGCCGCCGTCGCCCTGACCGCGTGCTCCGCCGGCCAGCTGACCCAGACCGCCGACCAGGTCGCCGCCGTCGACGGCGCCCGCAACAGCTCCGAGGCCGTCCCGGGCGGCGTCGCCGTCCGCGACTCCCAGGTCGTCTTCGACGACTCCGAGGCCAACGCCGGCGCGGCGCTGAAGTTCACGGCCGTCAACCAGGAGCGCTCCGGCGAGGTCTACACCCTGGACTCCGTCAACGTCGAGGGCATCGGCGACGTCCAGCTCACCCGCGTCGCGGAGACCCCGACCTACGCCGCCGCCGCGCAGGGCGAGGGCGCGATCCTGCCGCGCGACTGCTCCATCGTCGTGGACTCCCCGCGCTCCATCGAGACGATGACCCCGATGGCCGACCAGAACCCGGCCTGCATCGCCTGGTTCACCGCCGAGATCCCGGCCGACACCATCGTCGGCGTCGACGGCAACGCCGCCGCGCTGAACCGCAACGTCACCTACTCCTTCTCCTCCAACGAGGGCGACAAGCAGGAGTTCACCCTCTACTCCCCGATCTCCGCGTTCATCCCGCAGGCCGGCCTGACCGACCGCACGAACGAGGACGCCGAGACCCGCGGCCTGGCCGACGTGCCGGAGGAGGCCGCGTCCCCGATCGCCCGCACCCGCGGCGAGTCGGAGGAGGTCCTCGAGGGCGTCCCGTCCGACGAGTCCAAGGGCCTGAAGACCGGCTACTCGCTGAACAACTAGTCCCCCGAGGGGCGGGAGCATGGCCAAGGGGCCGTCGTACCGGTGCACGTCCTGCGGGCACCGCGTGTCGAAGTGGGTCGGCCGATGCCCCTCCTGCGGGGAATGGGGGACCATGGAGGAGGTCGCCGTCGAGATGGCGACCTCGTCCCGGGGCTCCGGGCCGTCCGCGTCGTCCGGCGCGGGCGGCTCCGTCGTGTCCGCGGTCCGTCCCGCCCGCCCGGCCCGCCCCATCACGGGGATCGCCGAGGGGTCGGCGACCGCCGTGCCGACGGGCATCGGGGAGCTCGACCGGGTGCTGGGCCGGGGCGTCGTGCCCGGCTCGGTGCTGCTGCTGGCCGGCGAGCCCGGCGTCGGCAAGTCCACGCTCCTGCTGGAGGTGGCCTACCGGTGGGCGCGCAAGGGGGAGTCGCCCGCCCTGTACGTCACGGGCGAGGAGTCGCCCGGCCAGGTCCGGCTGCGCGCGGGGCGCACCGGGGCGCTGGACGACAACCTGCTGCTGGCCGCCGAGGGCGACGTCGGCTCCGTGCTGGGGCTGGCGGAGGAGACGCGGCCGGGGCTGCTCATCGTCGACTCCGTCCAGACCATGCAGGCCGCCGGCGTCGACGGCACCCGCGGCGGCGTCGCCCAGGCGCGCGCCGTCACCGCCGCGCTGACGTCGCTGGCGAAGAACACCGGCGTCGCCGTCCTGCTGGTCGGCCACGTCACGAAGGACGGCACGGTCGCCGGCCCCCGCGTGATGGAGCACCTCGTCGACGCGGTGCTGAGCTTCGAGGGCGACCGGCACACCGGCCTGCGGTTCCTGCGGGGGCTGAAGAACCGCTTCGGCGCCACCGACGAGGTCGGCTGCTTCGAGCAGACCTCCGACGGCATCCGGGAGGTGCCGGACCCCACGGGCCTGTTCCTCCACCACCGCGACCCGGCGCCCGGCACCGCCATCACCGTCGCCGTCGACGGCCGCCGCCCGCTGCTGGCGGAGGTGCAGGGCCTCGTCGTCGCCGGCGGGGGCGGCGGCAGCCCGCGGCGCACCGTCACGGGCCTCGACCCGCGCCGCGTGCCCATGATCGCCGCCATCCTGGAGCAGCACGGCGGCGCCGCCCAGCTGTCCCGCCTGGAGCTCTACGCCGCCACCGTCGGCGGCATGACGCTGCACGAGCCCGCCGCCGACCTCGCCGTGGCCGTCGCGCTGTCGTCGTCCATGACGGGCCGCACGGTGCGGAAGGACCTGGTCGTCCTCGGTGAGCTCGGCCTGGCCGGCGAGGTCCGCCGCGTCCCCGACGCCGCCCGCCGGCTGAAGGAGGCCGCGCGGATGGGCTTCACCCGCGCCGTCGTCCCGCCGGGCACCGACCGTGTCGACGGCATCCGCGCCGTGGAGGCCCCGACCGTCGCCGCCGCGCTCGACGCGGCGCTGGGCGGCGGCCGCGGCTCCGGAACGGGCGGCCGCGGCTCCGGCGCGAAGGCCGGGCGGCGGGCGTCGTCACGCGATACCGCGACCGACGGCGACGGTGACGGCGGATGACCGGCATCAGCGCCGACCTGCTGCGCCGCCTGGCGCCGGGCACCGGCATCCGCGACGCGCTCGACCGCATCCGCCGCGGTCGCACCGGCGCGCTCATCGTGCTGGGCCACGGCGAGGAGGTGGAGGCGCTGTGCGACGGCGGGTTCGCCTTCGACGTCGCCTTCTCCCCCACCCGCCTGCGCGAGCTGTGCAAGATGGACGGCGCCGTCGTGCTGTCCGCCGACGGCTCCCGCATCCGCCGGGCGAACGTGCACCTCACGCCCGACCGCTCCGTGCCGACGGAGGAGTCCGGCACCCGCCACCGCAGCGCAGAGCGCACCTCCGCGCAGGCCGGGGTGCCGGTCATCGCGGTGAGCCAGTCGATGGACATCGTCACCGTCTACGCCGGCGGGGCGCGGCACGTGCTGCAGGACTCCGCCGCCATCCTCGCCCGCGCCAACCAGGCGCTGGCGACCATCGAGCGCTACCGCACCCGCCTCGACGCGGAGGAGGGGCGCCTGTTCGCCGCGGAGCTCCACGGCTTCGCGTCCTCCGGCGAGGCCGCCGGGGTGCTGCGCCTGTCCGAGCTGCTGCGCCGCACGGGCGAGGCCGTCGCCCGCGACGTCCTGGAGCTCGGCAGCGACGGCCACGGGCTGGGCATGCAGCTCGACGAGCTCATCGCCGACACCGCCCGCGCCCGCCGCCTGCTGCTGCGCGACTACCTGGTCAGCGTCACCGGCGCACCGTCGGCGGACGAGGTCGCGGAGGCCGCCGCCGCATTGTCGGAGCTTGACGACGGCGACCTGGTCGGCCCCGTCGCCATCGCCCGCGTCCTCGGCTTCTCCGGCAACCCCGAGAGCCTCGCCGAGCGCGTCGACCCGCGCGGCTACCGGGCGCTCGCCCGCGTGCCGCGGATGCCGGAGCCGCTCATGGACCGGCTCGTCGACCGCTTCGTCAGCCTCTCCGGCCTCATGTCCGCCTCCCGGGTGCAGCTGGCGGAGGTGCCGGGGCTGGGCCCGATGTGGGCCGGGCACATCCGGCAGGGCCTCGATCGGCTGGCGCCGCACGCCGCGGAGGGGTCGGCGCCGCCGGCGCTGGGCTAGGCGGCGCCGGCCGCCGCACCACGCGGCGGGCGGGCCGGGGCGCCGGCGTGCGGGCCGGGGCGGGTGCCGTCGTCACGCGACACGACGCGCACCCGGGCGCGCGGCTACAGCAGGTTGAACGTGGACGCCTCGGAGTTGCGGTCGCCCAGCAGGCCGTAGACCAGGTGCGGGCCGCGCTCCGCCGGCACGCGCTCCTGCTCGGAGCACCTGCCCGGGGCGGAGGTGCGCAGGCCCCACGTCGACTCGTAGACGACCTCGCCGCGCGGCGGCACCGTCACGGTGCCGCGGCCCTCCGACTCGTGGCAGTCGACGTCGGACCACACGCGGGCGTAGTCCGCCATCGCGTACGTCTCGAACCGCACCTTGTTGGCCTCGAGGTCGACGACGCAGTCCGCGTTCGTCGGGTTGTAGACGATGAGGCTGAACGTCGGCTGGTGGTCGCCGGAGTAGCTCGGCTGGTCGGACTGCACCGTCAGCCGCAGATCGGCGAGCTCGCAGGTGTCCTTGTCGACGGTCTCCGGCGGCGGCGACGGCACCGCGTACGGCGCCGTCTCCTCGGCGGACTCCGACGCGGACGGCTCCTCCGAGCCGCCGGGCGCGGCCGTGACGGACTCGCCCTCCGGCCGCTCCTCCGTGATGGACTCCCGCGACGCCCCCGTGGCCGCCGTCCGCTCCCCGTCCCCGCCGCCGGCGGCGCAGCGCACCACCAGGACCACGGCGGCGATGAGCACGATCAGGAGGACGACCGCCGCGACGCGGCGGCGCCGGTAGATGTAGGCGGGCAGCTCCCGCCCGTCGTTGCGCCGATCGGAGTAGGTCACGTCTCCAGGGTATCCGCGACCCCGGCCAGATCCCGGTCGACGCCCCGGGCGGCGACGATTTCCGCGCCGCCGTCGGACAGCCGGTAGCGCATGCCGACGACGCCGACCTCGCCCGAGTCGATCTTCGCGCGGATCTCGGGCGAGCGGTCGATGACGTGCTTCGCGATCTCGCGGACGTGGCGGCGCTCGAAGTCCTCGATGTCCGTCTGCCCGTCGCGGCGGGCGGCGAGCAGCGACGGCGTCACCTTCTCGATGAGCACGCGCTGGAAGCCGCCGGGCAGCTCCCCTCCGTCCAGCGCCTGCTTCGCGGCCTTCACCGCGCCGCACGACTCGTGGCCGAGCACGACGACGAGGTTCACGCCGAGGCTGACGACGGCGAACTCCAGCGACGCCAGCACCGACAGATCCGTGATCTCGCCGGCGGTGCGGATGACGAAGACGTCGCCCAGGCCCTGGTCGAAGATGATCTCCACGGGGGCGCGGGAGTCCGAGCAGGCGAGCACCACCGCCTTCGGGTTCTGGCCGGCGGTGACCTTCTGGCGCCGCGCCGGATCCTGGTGCGGGTGGGCTGAATTGCCGTCCACGAAGCGGGAGTTCCCCTCCAGAAGCTCCCGGAGGACGGTGTTGGGGGTGCGACTCATGCCTTCTATTGTGGCCATGTGCCCGACATCGCCGCCCACGCGCCCGCCCGCCCTACCCCCGACCGGCTGCACCGCCGCGTCGTCGGGTGGTACCAGCGCAACGCCCGGCCGCTGCCGTGGCGCGCGCCCGGGACGACGGCCTGGGGCGTCCTGGTCAGCGAGGTCATGAGCCAGCAGACGCCCGTCGCCCGCGTCGCCCCGCGGTGGGAGGAGTGGATGGAGCGCTGGCCGGAGCCCGCCGACCTGGCGGCCGCCCCGAAGTCCGAGGTGCTGCGCGCCTGGGGCAAGCTCGGCTACCCGCGCCGCGCGCTGCGGCTGGCGGAGGCGGCGGCCGCGATCGCGGAGCGCCACGGCGGCGAGGTGCCCGACGACGTCGACGAGCTGCTCGCGCTGCCCGGCATCGGCGACTACACCGCCCGCGCCGTCGCCGCGTTCCACTACGGCCGGCCCGTGCCCGTCGTCGACGTCAACGTCCGCCGCGTGCTGCGCCGCCACCGCCAGGGCTCCTTCCTGCCCGGCGTCGCCCGCCGCGCCGACATGGACGCCGTCGCGGAGCTGCTGCCCGACGACGGCGTCGAGGGCGACGGCGCCGCCGCCGAGTTCGGCGTCGGCCTCATGGAGCTCGGCGCCCTCGTGTGCACGGCCCGCTCCCCCGAATGCGGCGCGTGCCCCGTCGCCGACGACTGCGAGTGGGTGCTGGCCGGCAGCCCCGCGCCCGACGAGGAGGAGCTGGCGGCCGCGAGGAGGCGGGTGCAGAGGTTCGAGGGCACCGACCGCCAGTGCCGCGGCCGGCTCCTCGACGTCCTGCGCGGCGCCTCCGCCCCGGTGCCCCAGGCGCGGCTGGACGAGGCGTGGCCCGACGCCCCGCAGCGCGCCCGCTGCCTGTTCTCCCTGCTGGAGGACGGGCTGGCGGAGCAGGACGACGACGGGCTGTTCCGGTTGCCGGAGTAGCGGCGGCGCGCCCGGATCGCACGCGAAACACCCGTCACGCCACCGGAGGTGACGGCCCGGCCGATGTTAGTTTTCCTTTCATGACGGAACTGCCCCGCTCCCCGCGCAACGCCGGACGCACCTCGCGGCCCGCGCGCGCCGCCCGCCGCGGCCCGCGCCCCTCCCCCACCGCCGTCCTGCCGGCCCTGCTGGTGCCCGCCATGCTCGCCGCCGCGTGCACGGCCACGGCGGGCGACGAGGTCGAGCAGGCCGCGTCGCAGACCGGGACGAAGTCCTCCGGCGCCGCCTCCCCCGCCGCGCCGGCGCCGGGCACGGTGCTGGAGTCCTCCTCCGCGCAGTCGGTGCTGCCGACGTCGTCGGAGTCGGGCATGGGCGACGCGGCCGACGGCGCAGGCGACGGGGACTCCTCCCTCCCCGGCGCCGGCTCCTCCGGTGGCGCCGCGAGCCGCTCCGAGCCGCTGCAGGTCACGCCCTTCACCTTCGCCTCGCGCGACACCCACGGCGAGCCGATGGAGGTCACCGCCGTCCGCGTCACCTCGGAGGAGGGGTGGACGGGCGAGGGTCCACGGCCGCTGCTCGTCGTCGCGCCCGGCACCTCCGGCATGGCCGACCGGTGCGCGCCGTCGAAGTCGGCGCTGGAGGGGCGGATGACGGACGCGGCGGTGGAGGAGTTCGCCGGCCGCGGCTGGACCGTCGTCCTGACGGACTACGAGGGCCTGGGCACGCCCGGCACGCACACCTACATGCTGCGGGAATCGCAGGGCCACGCGGTCCTCGACGCCGCCCGCGCGGGCCTGGCGCTCGACGGCGACGGCGCGGACCGGCCCGTCGGCATCTCCGGCTACTCGCAGGGCGGCGGCGCCGCGGCGTCGGCGGCGGAGCTCGCCCCGTCGTACGCGCCCGAGCTGGACCTGCGGGGCGTCGTCGCCGGCGCGGTGCCGGCGAACCTGGCGGAGGTCGCCGGCACCATCGACGGCTCCGTCCTGTCGGGCGCAGTGGGCTACAACATCAACGGCCTCGTCGCCGCCTACCCGGAGCTGGAGCCGCAGCTGGACCGCCTCATGAACGAGCGGGGCAAGCGGATGCTGGAGACGGTGAACGACCAGTGCGCGGCGGAGACGATGCTGCGCTTCAAGGGTCGCAAGACGGCGATGTACAGCGTCGACGGCCGCAGCCTGTCGGAGCACCTGAGGGAGAACGACGGCATCCGCGCCCGCGTCGACGAGCAGCGCATCGGACGCCTCGTCCCGGAGGCGCCGGTGTTCATGACGCACAACGTCGCCGACGACATCGTGCCGTTCGAGCAGGGCCGGCAGCTGGGCCGCGACTGGTGCGCCGCCGGCGCCGACGTCCGCTTCACGTCGATGAACGAGGACGTGGGGCCGCTCATCAACCACGGCCTCGCCTCCCGCGAGACGCGGGACGGGCAGTGGGAGTTCCTCGAGTCCTCGGTGCTGGGCGACGGACCGTCGACGCCGTCGGACTGCGGCTCCTTCTAGCGGCGTCGCCCGCTGCCGGGCGCGCCCGGCCGGTCCGACCCCCGGCCGACCCGGTCGAGACGGCCGGGCGCCGGGTCACCGTCGTCACGCGTCACCCGGCGCGCGCACCACATGCGTGACGACGGCGACGGGGCGGCCCGCATCCCATCGGATGCGGGCCGCCCCGTCGTCATGCCCGCCGGCGGCGGGCGCGTGCGGCGCGCTACCCGGCGACCGCGCGGCTCATGCGCAGCCGGCCGCCGGATGCCGGCGCGCTACTTGCGCCAGCGGCCGCGCCAGCCCAGCCCGCCGGGCAGGTTGACGTAGACGCCGCCGCGGCTGTTGAACGTCACCGGGCCGATGCGCTTCGACGCGGAGACGCCGGAGCCGGAGAAGTTCAGCCAGGAGTCGTCGCCCAGCTTCTTGCGCTTGCGGAAGAACAGTCCCATGTCCTCGCCTTTCGTGGTCGGGCGGCGGGTCTAGCCGCGCTGCTCGTCGTCGGAACCGGGCTCGCCGGACGCGTTCCCGGCCTCGTCGGCGACGGCCTCGTCGGCCGCGCCCTCGACGTCGGAGGCGCCGGCCGCGACGGTGCCGTCGGCGCCGCCCAGGGCGTCGGCCTCCGCGTCATCGCCGGCGTCGTCGGCGACGGGGCGGGTGACGAAGGTGAAGGAGGCGTCCTTGCCGTCGCCCTCGCCGTCCCAGCCGTCGACGTCGACGACGACCTCGTCGCCGATGCCGACCTGACCGTAGAGGATCTGCTCGGACAGCTTGTCCTCGATCTCGCGCTGGATGGTGCGGCGCAGCGGGCGGGCGCCGAGCACCGGGTCGAAGCCCCGCTTGGCCAGCAGGTTCTTCGCCTGGTCGGAGACGTCCAGGGCGATGCGCTTCTCCACCAGCTGGTCGCGGACGCGGGCCAGCATGAGGTCGACCATCTCGACGATCTCCTGCTGGTTCAGCTGCTTGAAGACGACGATCTCGTCGATGCGGTTGAGGAACTCGGGGCGGAAGTGCTTCTTCAGCTCGTCGTGGACCTTGTCCTTCATCCGCTCGTACTGGCCGGCCTCGTCCTGCTCGCCGACGCTGGAGAAGCCCATGCCGACGGCCTTCGAGATGTCCTTCGTGCCCAGGTTCGAGGTGAAGATGAGCACCGTGTTCTTGAAGTCCACGACCCGGCCCTGGCCGTCGGTGAGGCGGCCGTCCTCGAGCACCTGCAGGAGGGTGTTGTAGATCTCCTTGTGCGCCTTCTCGATCTCGTCGAACAGGACGACGGAGAACGGCTTGCGGCGCACCTTCTCGGTGAGCTGGCCGCCCTCGTCGTAGCCGACGTAGCCCGGAGGGGCGCCGAAGAGGCGCGAGGCCGTGAAGCGGTCGTGGAACTCGCCCATGTCGATCTGGATGAGCGCGTCGTCGTCGCCGAACAGGAACTCCGCCAGGGCCTTCGACAGCTCGGTCTTGCCGACGCCGGAGGGGCCCGCGAAGATGAACGAACCCGACGGGCGCTTCGGGTCCTTCAGGCCGGCGCGGGTGCGGCGGATGGCGCGGGAGACCGCCTTGACGGCGTCCTCCTGGCCAATGATCCGCTTGTGCAGCTCGTCCTCCATGCGCAGCAGGCGCGTGGACTCCTCCTCGGTCAGCTTGAACACCGGGATGCCGGTCCAGTTGGCCAGCACCTCCGCGATCTGCTCCTCGCCGACCTCGGTGATGGCGTCGGAGGCGCCGGAGCGCCACTTCTTCTCGCGCTCCTTGCGCTCCTCGCCCAGCTTGCGCTCGGTGTCGCGCAGGCCGGCGGCCTTCTCGAAGTCCTGCGCATCGATCGCGGCCTCCTTCTCGCGGCGCACGTCCGCGATCCGGCCGTCGATCTCCTGCAGGTCCGCGGGGGCGGTCATGCGCTTGATGCGCATGCGCGCGCCCGCCTCGTCGATGAGGTCGACGGCCTTGTCCGGCAGGAAGCGGTCGTTGATGTACCGGTCCGACAGGGTCGCGGCGGCGACGAGCGCCTTGTCCGTGATGGAGACGCGGTGGTGCTGCTCGTACTTGTCGCGCAGGCCCTTGAGGATGTCGATGGTCATGTCGACGGACGGCTCCGGCACGTTGACCGGCTGGAAGCGGCGCTCCAGGGCGGCGTCCTTCTCGATGTGCTTGCGGTACTCGTCGAGCGTGGTGGCGCCGATGGTCTGCAGCTCGCCGCGGGCCAGCTTCGGCTTGAGGATGGAGGCGGCGTCGATGGCGCCCTCCGCGGCGCCGGCGCCGACGAGGGTGTGGATCTCGTCGATGAACAGGATGATGTCGCCGCGCTGGTTGATCTCCTTGAGCACCTTCTTCATGCGCTCCTCGAAGTCGCCGCGGTAGCGGGAGCCGGCGACCATGGAGCCGAGGTCCAGGGAGTAGAGCTGCTTGTCCTTCAGCGTCTCCGGCACGCGGCCGTTGACGATGTCGAGCGCCAGGCCCTCGACGACGGCGGTCTTGCCGACGCCGGGCTCGCCGATGAGCACCGGGTTGTTCTTCGTGCGGCGCGACAGCACCTGCATGATGCGCTCGATCTCCTTCTCGCGCCCCACGACGGGGTCGAGCTTGCCCTCGCGGGCGGAGACGGTGAGGTTGCGGCCGAACTGGTCGAGGACCAGGGAGCCGGACTGCTGGCCGGCGCCGCCCTCGCCGCGGCCGCCCGCGCCGGCGCCGACCGGGCCGGCGCCGCGGGCGCCGCCGGACTCGCCGTCGGCGTCCTCGCCCTGGTAGCCGGACAGCAGCTGGATGACCTGCTGGCGGACGCGCGGCAGGTCGGCGCCGAGCTTGACCAGGACCTGGGCGGCGACGCCCTCGCCCTCGCGGATGAGGCCGAGGAGGATGTGCTCGGTGCCGATGTACTTGTGGCCGAGCTGCAGCGCCTCGCGCAGGGAGTACTCCAGCACCTTCTTGGCGCGCGGGGTGAAGGGGATGTGGCCCGACGGCGGCTGGGCGCCGCGGCCGATGATCTCCACGACCTCGCTGCGGACGGCGTCGAGGGAGATGCCCATCGACTCGAGCGCCTTGGCGGCGACGCCGTCGCCCTCGCTGATGAGGCCGAGCAGGATGTGCTCGGTGCCGATGTAGTTGTGGTTGAGCTCGCGTGCCTCGTCCTGGGCCAGGACGACGACGCGGCGGGCGCGGTCGGTGAACCTCTCGAACATCGCCATCGTTCTCCTCGTGCTCCTCGTTGGCTCGTCGAAGCAGCCGGGCCGACGGAGCGCAGCCGCCCGGTACGTCTTTGCACCGAGCTTAACGACGGCCCCCGCACGATCCTTCCCCTCCGGCGTACGCCGACAGCGAACAGCCCCGGAGCTGCGCCGATGGCGGGGATTTCACATGGTTTCCCCGGACCCAGGACCGACCGGTTTTCGGTGCGGCGAAGCCCGCGAGGCAGGGCTAGCCGTCGGCGGCGACGTCGCCGAGGTACGCGAGGATGGCCTTCACCCTGCGGTTGTCCTCCTCCGGCGGCAGGCCGAGCTTCATGAGGATCGCGGAGACGTGCTTGCCGACGGCGGCGCCCGACACCACGAGCCGCCGCGCGATGTCGGCGTTCGACAGGCCCTCGGCCATGAGCTCGAGGACCTCCCGCTCCCGCGGCGTCAGCGACGCGATGCCGGGCGAGGTCCGGGTCATGGCGCCGGCGACCTGCGGGTCGATGACGACGGCGCCGTCGGCGACCGCCCGGACGGTGCGCAGGAAGTCCGCGACGCGGCCGACGGAGTCCTTGAGCACGTAGCCGGTGCCGCCGACGCGGCCGGCGGGCTGGGTCATCTCCAGCACGGCGCGGGCGTAGGCCGGGGCGATGTACTGGGAGCAGACGACGATGCCGATGCCGGGGTGGGCGCGGCGGATCCCCGCGGCGGCGCGCAGGCCGTCGTCGGCCATGCCGGGCGGCATGCGGACGTCGGTGATGACGACGTCGGGGGCGGTGCCCGCCTCGACGAGGTCGTCGACGAGCGGCGGCAGGGACTCCGCGTCGGCGCACTGCCCGGCGACGGGGAACCCGCGGCGGGCGAGCATCGCCGCCAGGGATTCGCGCAGCAGGCCGGAGTCGTCGGCGAGGACAACGCGGACGGGGTCGGGCGTCGTGTCGGTCACGCCCGGGATCGTAGGCGCCGCGCGGCGCCCGGGGGTGGGGCGCGCCCCACCATCGGCGCCGCATGCGGAAAAGGACGCTGCCGGATTCGACATGCGCAATTGGCCATGAGTTTATCTCCGCATATATGCGATATTTCGCGCCGGAAATGCGAACGATATTCATTTCGGCGCCTGCGCGATAGATGAAAAAGCGAAATGCATGAATATCCGGCCACATTGCGCGCAAATGCCCGGGCGCATAGCATTCGGCCCATTCCCCGGCGCTCCCGCATTCGCGGGACGACGCGCCGGCGTACCCGTGCGGAGCGGACGCGCACGGGATGCTCCCGCAGGAAAGGCGGCACATGACCCCCTCGCGCGCCGTGCAGGCCCCGCCCCGGCCGGCCGGCCCCCGGCCCACCCGGCGCCACGGCGCGCGGTCGACCATCCTCGTCGCCGTCCTCGCCGGCTGCCTGCTCCTCGCCCCCGCCGCGAGCCTGGGCTTCGGCTCCGCGGCGGTGCCCTTCGCCGAGGCCTTCGAGATCCTGGGCTCGAAGCTCTTCGGCATCGGCGACCTGTCGGGCTACGACTCGAGCGTCGTGGCCATCATCTGGCTCAACCGCGTGCCGCGCATCCTCACCGCCATCGCGGTGGGCTGCATCCTGGGCATCAGCGGCGTCGCCATGCAGGCCGTCATCCGCAACCCCCTGGCGGAGCCCTACGTGCTGGGCATCAGCTCCGGTGCGTCGTCCGGCGCCGCCGCGTCGATCATCCTGCTCGGCGCGACCGGTGCCGTCGCCGTGGGCGGGGCCGCCTTCCTGGGCGCCGTCGCCGCGACCGCCCTGGTGCTGTGGCTCGGTTCGGGGCGATCGGGATCCACGCTGCGCCTGGTCCTGGCCGGCGTCGCCATCGGATTCATCTTCCAGGCGGCGAC
The DNA here is from genome assembly GCF_053525695.1 of Corynebacterium sp. 335C. Classification (NCBI taxonomy): domain Bacteria; kingdom Bacillati; phylum Actinomycetota; class Actinomycetes; order Mycobacteriales; family Corynebacteriaceae; genus Corynebacterium; species Corynebacterium sp. 335C. The sequence goes on along the minus strand of NZ_JASTTB010000003.1, from coordinate 283,575 downwards.
GAACCTCATCATCACCAGCGCGAACGACGCCGAGACCGCGCAGTCCGTCGTCTTCTGGAGCCTGGGTTCGCTGACGCGGCCGCCATGACGACCACCGCCACCCGGTACGTCGGCGCGGCGCGCAGCGCCTTGCCGCCGAACCAGTTGCCGACGAAGAAGGAGAAGCCCGACAGGGTCCAGATGAGGGAGAACGGGCCGGGGCCGAGGCCGAAGAACCGGTCGTAGTACACGGCGATGTACGCCAGCTGCCCCATGAACGCCGCCGTGCGCAGGGAGGAGATGGCCAGCAGCGGCAGCGCCCCCGGTACCCGCGTGGCGATGCGGAAGCGCTCGACGTAGCCGATGCGGGGGCCGTAGGAGACGGTCGCGTCGCCGCCCCGACGCGGCCGCAGCTGCGCCGCCGCGACGACGAGGCACAGCACCGCGGTGGCGACGAGGTCGCCGCGCCATCCCCAGAACATCGCCGGGAACGCCAGCAGCGGGGCGGCGAGCATCGCCGCCAGCGTCGTCGTGGCCGACACCATCGTCGCCGCGCGGCCCGACGTCGCCTCGTCCTCGAACGCGTCGGCCGCCATCGCGGAGATGGCCGGGTTCAGCGTCGCCGTGGCCCCGCCGACGACGAGGCAGAAGACCACCCACGTCCACATCGGGCCGATGACGCCGACCAGGCAGGCCGCGGCGAGGGCGACCATGGAGGCCCCGGCGATCTGGCGGCGCGACAGCCGGTCGATGAGCGGCGCGAAGCCGATGCCGACGATGAGCGCGGCGACGCCGCCGAGACCGCGGAGGACGCCGACGTCCTCCGGCGCGCGCCCGGCCACCTCGCCGATGCCGACGAGGAAGTTGCTGAAGATCGTGAACGGGATGAGCCCCAGCGCCGCCGCCAGCAGCAGCGGCCAGATGGCCAGCACCATCCGGCCGTCCGTCACCTCCGGACCCCCGCGCCCGGTCGCCGCCGCTCCCGCCTGCTCCGCCATCGTCTCCTCCTCCGCCGGGCGCGCCGGGGCCGGCCGGCCCGGACGCGCCGTCATCGGGTGAATGCCGCGCGATTCCCGCCATTCGCGGGAAAACACCGGACGAATGAACTCCGGGGCATGAATTCCCGCGGCATCGCCGGAATGCGGAAGGAATTCCGCTCCGGCATTCGCATGTACCCCGCGGACGATATTGCAGCCGGGCGCCCGCCACCGAACGCGGAACCGCATTAACGGACATATCCCCGAATATCGCGGGGAAATATGCCGCGGCGGGGAACGTCGTCACGCGAACGCCGCGCGGACGCCGCACGCGCGGCGCACGCCCCGCACCGCTCCCCGCGGCGCTACTCCCCGGGCAGGACGACGGAGGACTCGCCGCGGTGCAGCAGCAGCGGGATGTCCGCGACGACGCGCGTCGGCCCGCCCACGGGCGACGACACCTCGACGGCGCCGCCGAAGGCCGCCAGCCGCTCGCGGATGCCGTCGAGCCCATGGCCCGGCACGACGCGGGCGCCGCCCGGGCCGTCGTCGACGACCGACAGGCGCAGCCCCTCCCCCACCGTCACCAGCACGCTGACGCGGGCGCCCGGCGCGTGCTTCGCCGCGTTCGCCAGGCACTCCATGACGAAGAAGTACGCGCACGCCGGCACGCCCTCCGGCAGATCCGGCAGCGCCGACGGGCAGGTGAGGACGACGTCCTGGGCGCCGTGCTCGATGGCGTCCTCCAGCGCCGCCGCCAGCCCCGCGTCCGCCAGGACCTGCGGGTGGATGCCGCGGACCGTCTCGCGCAGCGCCCCCAGGGAGCGCTCGATGCTCGCCTGCGCCTGCTCCAGCAGCGCGGCGACCTCCGGCGCGTCGTCCGGAACGTCCAGGCGCGCCTCCCCGACCTGCATCGCCGCGGCGACGAGGTGCTGCTGCGCGCCGTCGTGCAGGTCGCGCTCGATGCGGCGGCGCTCCACCTCGTAGGCGCGGACGATGGCGCGGCGGGAGTCGACGAGGCGGCCGATCTCCGCCTCGTAGTCCGCCGACGCCCGGCCGGCCGACGCGCCCCGCGCGCCGGCCCTCCTGCCCCGGAAGCTCCATGCCACGGCACCGAGGATAGGGTCCCCCGCGGACCCGGGGGTGGGGCAGGCCCTACCCGAAGACTAGGTTCCGGGCCATGGGAAACGCGCGGCGGACGGAGTGACATGAGGGACATGACCGACACCACGCTTCTCGCCGCCACCGGCCTGACCAAGTCCTTCGGGGCCGAGGCCGCCCTGCGCGGCGTCGACCTCTCCATCGCCCACGGGGAGGCCGTCGCCGTGATGGGCCCCTCCGGCTCCGGCAAGTCCACCCTGCTCACCTGCCTCGCCGGGGTGCAGTCCCCCGACTCCGGCACCGTCGCCTTCGACGGCGCGGACCTCACCGCCATGTCCGACAAGCAGCGCTCCCGGCTGCGGCTGCGGGAGTTCGGCTTCGTCTTCCAGGACGGCCAGCTGCTGCCGGAGCTGCCCGCCCGGGAGAACGTCGCCCTGCCGATGCGCCTGACCGGCACGTCCCGCCGCGACGCGCTCCGCGCCGCCGACGCGATGCTCGACCAGCTCGGCATCGGCGAGCACGCCGCGAAGCTGCCCGGCAACATGTCCGGCGGGCAGGCGCAGCGCGTCGCCGTCGCCCGCGCCGTCGCCGGCCGGCCCCGCATCGTCTTCGCCGACGAGCCCACCGGCGCGCTCGACCAGCAGACCGGCCAGGAGGTCATGCAGCTGCTGACGACGCTGACGCGGATGAACGACGCCGCGCTGGTCATGGTCACCCACGACGCCGGCGTCGCGAACTGGTGCGACCGCCTGGTGGAGATCCGCGACGGCCGCATCCACGCCGACCGGCGCCTGCGCGGGGGCGGTTCCCGATGAGCAACCGCGTCCTCGTCCGCCTGTCCGGCGAACTCGCCGCCGCCCGCATGACCGCCCGCACCGGCGACGGGGTGCTCGCGGTGCTGTCCATCGCCGCGTTCGCCGTCGTCACGCTCATCGCGACGATCACCGCCGCCGGCACCTGGATGCTGGTGGACCGGTGGCAGCATCCGACCGGCCTCGCCGCCGCGGCCGTCGCCGCCGACCACACGGTGGAGCAGGTGCTGCGCGGCTACGTGGTGCTCGCCGCCATCGCGTGCGCGCTGCTGCTGTTCCCGACGGTGAACCTCGCCGCCTCCGCCACGATGCTCGGCGCCCGCTCCCGCGAACGGCGCCTGGCGGCGCTGCGCCTCATCGGCGTCACCCGCGGCGGCGTCTCCCTCCTGGCGTTCCTGGAGGTGATGGTCCAGCTGCTCCTCGGCGTCGTCCTCGGCGGCGCGCTGACCGTGCTGGCCCTCCCCCTGTTCGCCCGCCTGACGCTGCAGGCGATGCCGGTGCGCTACGAGGAGATGGCGATGCCGTGGTGGGGCCATGTCCTCGTCGCCGCCGCCGTCGCCGCGGTCGCCGCCGCCGCGTCCGCCATCAGCATGCTGCGGGTGCGGATCTCCCCGCTCGGCGTCGCCCGCCGCACCGCCCCCGCCGCGCTGCGCTGGTGGCGGCCGCTGCTGCTGGCCGCGATGATCCTCGCCGTCCTCCTCATGCCCGGCGCGGACGAGATGATCGACAGGTCCGGGGCGGTGTTCATGGTGGCCGTCATGGGCGGCACCATCCTCGCCGTGGACCTGGCGATGCCGTGGTTCGTCCAGCTCGCCTCCCGCGTCATCGCGCGGGCGCCGTCGGCGACGGTGTCGTGGGCCGCGCGCCGCGTCGCCATGAACCCCTCGGCGACGTGGCGGCGCATCGGCGGCATCGGCCTGCTCATCCTCGTCGCGTCGTTCTTCGGCCGCATACCCGTCGGCGCGAACCCGGACATGGGCGACGCGGTGGGGACGCTCGTCTCGGCGCTGATGCCCGACCTGCGCACCGGCTTCCTGCTCACCTCCGGCTTCGCCTTCGCCCTGGCGGCGGTGTCCGTGATGGTCAACCAGGCCTCCGCCGCGTTCGAGCGCGCCGACGAGACCCGCGCGCTGCGCCGCATGGGCGTCTCCCCCGGCCGCGCCGTCGCCGTCTCCTGGCTCGAGGCCGCCGGCCCCCTCGCGGGGACGTCCGTCCTCGCCGCGCTGGTCGGCTACGTGCTGGGCACCCCGTTCACGACGGCCGCGGAGGCCCTCAACGAGATGGCCTGGGATCTGGAGCCCATCGCCGGCCCGGCGATCATCGCCGCCGCGCTGTGCGTCGGCATGGTCCTGCTGCTCGCCGCGCTCACCGCGACGCTGCCCATCCAGCGCCGCATCCTGCGCGACGACCGCCGGCGGTAGGGGGTCCGCGCGGGGACCGGGTGGTTCCGCGTATCCGGGTTCGCGGCAGTGCTTTACGACGTCCCCCGCGCCCGCCCGGCGGCCGCTAACCCGCGTTGAGGACGGCGGCCTCCACCGGCTGGTCGACGAGAATCTCGTCGCCGCTGCTCACCACGAGGCCCTTGCCCGGGTGGGTCCGGTACTCGACGGTCCCGTCCTCGCCGCGGTTGAGGGCGACGTCCCAGCCGTCGTCCTCCCGCTCCGACCAGTTCTCGTAGACGTCGCCGGTCTCCTTGGACTCGCCGACGTAGTAGCTGCGGGATTCCTCGACCTTCATGCACTGGGCGACCAGGTAGTCCTCCGTCTCCAGGAGGTAGGTGAAGACGTCGCCGTCGTCGCACCGGGCTCCGGAGTCCTGCCACCCGCCCGAATCCCAGTCATGGGACGGGTCGCCCTGCACGCCGCCGGGGCCGTCCGGGCCGTCGGACGGGCGGGTCGACGACGTCGTCGTCTCCTCCGACGTCGTCCGGGAGGTCGTCGTCCGGGACGTCGTCGTGGCGGTGCGGGACGGGGATGACGACTCAGGCACCGTCGTCGTCGACCGGGTCGTCGACGTCGAGGGCGCGGCGGCGGCGCCGGAGCCGTCGCCGCCCGCCCCGTACGGGGCCCCGCCGTATCCGTCGTCGCGCGGCAGCTCCCACTCGCCGTCGAAGCCGCGCCCCTGCCCGTTGCCGTAGTCGCCCATGCCTCCGATTGTTCCCGACGACGGCCGCGCCACCGGCCCGGATGCCGCCGGAGCCGGTCCATTCACCCCCGAACGGGGAGCCGCGGCACCGCCCGGCGACCTCGGGGTCCGGCCGCGCCGCGGAAGGTCCTCCGCTCCGCGGCCTACGGGTTGCGGCGCGCGGTGAGGCGCACCCCCGGCATCGGCGGCGCCGGGATGCGGTCGAGCTGCGTGCGCGTCGGCTCACCCTCGAAGCCGGGGTAGCCCTCGACGACGCCGTAGCGCTCCGCGCGCCGGTCCTCGTCCTCCCAGTCCTCTCGGGCGCGGCGCACCGACTCCTCGTCGGCGTCGACGAAGTTCCAGAACATCAGCAGGTCCTCGCCGTACGGGTCGCCGGCCAGGAGCATCAGCAGGGCGCCGTCGCCGCCCGCCGTCACGCGGGCGCGTTCGACGACGCCGCCGGAGAAGGCCATCTCCCCCGGGCCCGCCGCCGCGGACGGCCCGGGCGCGGGGACGTCCGGGCCGAACGCCCCGGCGCCTGCGCCGGAGGACCCGTCGCGGGCGCCGTCGGGCCCGCCCGCGCCGCCGGCGCCGGCGTCGCCGCCGGAGCGGGTGCCGTCGTCACGCACAACCGCCTGATCCCCCGCGCCACCTGCGGCGGCGAGCACCGCGGACCCGGAGCCGACGAGGACGGCGACCTCCCGGCCGAGGTCCAGCTCCAGCGTCGCGCCGGGGTCGAGGACGACCTCCGCGGCGACCGCCCGGCGCGGTGCCGGCACCGGGGATGCGCCCCACTCCCCCAGGTCGCCCAGCAGGACGCGCAGCGCGGCGCCGCCGCGGACGACCTGCCGGGTGCGGTGGACGTGGAGGCCCCGGACGTCGCCGCGCTCGTCGGAGGGGTAGCCGACCCACAGCTGGACGCCGTGGAGCTCCGGGCCGTCGGGCCAGGAGTACTCGGAGTGCGCGATGCCGTCGCCGGCGGCCATGAGCACCACGTCGCCGGGGACGACGTCGAGGTGGTTGCCCGCCGAGTCGTCGTGGCGCACCCGGCCGGAGAACAGCCAGCTGCACGTGGCGAGGTGGGTATGCGGGTGCGGGGCGACGTCCATCGCCGGTTCGGCGGGGCCGAAGTGGTCGGCGAAGATGAACGGCCCGACGGAGGTGCGCCGGCGGTGCGGGAGGGTGCGGCGCACGGTCATGGCGCGGTAGCCGCCGAGGAGGACCTCGCGGCCGGCGATCACGTCGAACGTTGTCATGTCACCATGATGTCATGAGGCGAGCTCCGGCACCATTCCCGCCGGTCGGGGGCGATGGACGTAAAAGAATTGCGCTTTTCTCGTCAAAATGCTTTTAGTGACGACGGTCACGATCTATCGTCACGTCAACACCGCCCGGCCCACGGCCCCGGAGGCGGGCGCCCCGCCCGCCGCCCCGGAGCCGCGCCGGACCCCGATAACGGCAGGAGGCCACCCCAGATGACCCCCGAAGCGACCACCCCGACGACCTCCCTCGGCGACCGCGCCCGCACCCGCCTGCGCGGCGCCTCCGACCTCATCCGCGGCCTCGCCCCGGTGACGAAGGCCGGCGTGCTCGGCGCCATGGGCCCCGGCGCCATGGGCCAGGCCGCCGCCTCCGTCTACCGGTGGGACTTCATGCCGTCCGGCCTGCTCGGCATCGCCGCCGGCCGCGACCCCCACCACACCGCCATCATCGACGACGCCGGCTCCGTCACCTACGAGGAGCTGCACGACAACGCCACCCGCCTGGCCCGCGCCCTGCGCCACGGCAACATCCGCCCCCGCATGCGCATCGGCCTGCTGTCGCGCAACCACCGCAACTTCATCACCGTCCTGTGCGCCCACGGCCGCCTGGGCACCGACCTGGTGCTGCTCAACCCGGGCGCCTCCGGCGAGCAGACCAACGCCGTCATCCGCGAGCAGAAGATCGACTTCCTGTTCATCGACGAGGAGTTCACCGGCATCCTCGCCGAGGACTTCGACGTCTGCCCCGTCGCCGTGAACTGGCTGGAGGACTACGACGACGAGTCCTGCGTCCGCCCCGGCTGGACCTCCGTCCGCGAGATGCTGCGCACCTCCCCACCCGCCGACTTCCCGGGCGCGGAGCTGGCCCGCCGCCCCCGCCGCGGCCGCGTCATCGTCCTGACCTCCGGCACCACCGGCACCCCGAAGGGCGCGAAGCGCCCGGAGCCGCGGTCCTGGATGCCGGCGTCGTCCATCATGAGCCGCATCCCGCTGCGCCACCACCGCCCCGCCTACCTGGCGGCCCCGATGTTCCACACGTGGGGCTTCGCGACGGCGCAGCTGGCCATCGCCCTGCGCACCACGATGATCATGCGCCGCCACTTCTGCCCGAAGGAGGCGCTGCGCATCATCGAGCAGCACAAGCCGCACACCATCTTCCTGGTGCCGACGATGCTGCAGCGCATGATGGAGGCCATCGACGGCAACCCGAAGAAGGAGAAGCTCGACGTCTCCTCCCTGAAGGTCATCGCCTCCTGCGGCTCCGCCATCCCGCAGCGCATCGTGGAGCAGACCCTCGACCGCCTGGGCCCGGTGCTCTACAACCAGTACGGCTCCACCGAGGTGTCGTGGGCGACGATCGCGACGCCGGAGGAGCTCGCCGCCTCCCCGACCACCGCGGGCCGCCCGCCGCTGGGCACCCGCCTGGCCATCCGCGACGCGGAGGGCAACGAGGTGCCGCAGGGCCAGGTCGGCCGCATCTTCATCGGCAACAACATGCTGTACGAGGGCTACACCCGCCCCGGCGCCGACCGCGAGATCATCGACGGCATGGTCTCCACCGGCGACCTGGGCTACGTCGACGCCGACGGCCTGCTGTACGTCTCCGGCCGCGAGGACGACATGATCGTCTCCGGCGGCGAGAACGTCTTCCCCCGCGAGACGGAGGACGTGCTGTCGGAGCTCGACGGCATCCGCGAGTGCGCCGTCGTCGGTGTGGAGGACGACCGCTTCGGCCAGGCGCTCGTCGCCTACGTCGTCCGCACCGGCGACGAGGCCGGCGCCGCGCTGACCGACCAGGACATCCGCGCCTACGTCAAGCGCCGCCTGACCCGCTTCAACGTCCCGCGCGAGACGATCCTCCTCGACGAGCTGCCGCGCAACGCCGTCGGCAAGGTCGTGCCGCGCATGCTGCCGAAGCCGCAGGGCGCGCCCGTCGCCGCCGCCTAGGCCGCGCACCGCGAGGCGCCCCGCGGACCGTCACGGTCCGCGGGGCGCCTCGTTGTTCGCGTGACGGCGGACACCGCCCCCCCCGGCCGCGCCGCCACCCCGCGGGGACGGCGTCCGGGGCGCCGCGCGGGCGCCGTCGTCACGCGAAGGGGCGCAGCCCCGACAGGTCCCGGGCGACGACGTAGTTGCGGTCCTCCACGCGGCCCAGCATGTACTCCGGCTCGTAGCCGAACATCGACCAGCGCGTCCGCGCCGACCAGTCCAGCGACTCCCGCGTCGGGGTGCGGTGGAACGTCGTCATCAGGCCGCCGGTGAACACGTCGACCAGCGTGAAACCGCCCGGGTAGCCGACCGACGCGCCGCGCTCGCAGTAGTCCGCGTCGCCCACGTCCGCCGTGCCGCGGCGGGTGCGGTGCGTGTGGCCGGCGAACATCGCCGCCGCCCCCGGCGCTTCCGCGATGGCGGACTGCAGCCGCAGCGACTGGTCCTCCGGCAGGATGAAGCTCTTGCCGCCGATGTTCGAGCGGCCCGCGTCCGACGTCACCGGGTGATGGCCGAACAGCAGCGTCGGCCGGTCCGGGTCCCGCAGCAGCTCCTCGCGCACCGCCTCCAGGTGCGCCTCCGACATGTAGCCGCCGTCCTGGTTCACCCCGTTCGTGTCCACGCCCAGCAGCCGCACGCCCGCGACCTCGCCGGTCCAGTGCGTCTGGCGGGGGCCGGAGACGTGCTCGAACGGGTCGTCCAGCATCTCCGTCCGCTCGTCCGCGATGGCGGGCAGGCCCGGGATGCGGTTGTCGTGGTTGCCGCGGGTGGCGAACCAGTCCCGGTGCATCTCCCCGAACCCGTCCATGATCGACGTGAACTCGTCGACGTCGTGCGGCTGCCCGCCGTCGGTGCAGTCGCCGTTGGCGACCAGCGCGTCGGCGCCCGCCGCCTTCACGCCCTCGATGAGGCCCTCCAGCTGCATCGCCGCGTACTCGCGCTGCCCCGGCGCCTCCCGCAGCGGGCGCCGGCCCGGCGGGGTGAAGGAGTCGTGGGCGGGGCGGCCGATGTGGCTGTCGTTCGTCACCGCGATGCGGGCGATGCGGTCGCCGTGCGGCGGCGTCAGCGTCGTCACCGTCCCCGTCGCCTCCGGGGAACCCGCGCGCCGCGTCGCCAGCAGCGACGGCCGCGCCCGGTGCCCGTCCGACCAGCACTCGAACCGGTACGTGCGGCCCGGCTCCAGCCCGTCGACGACGACGTGGTGGTAGCCCCGCGGCGTCGGATCGTCGTGCACCAGCCGCATCGGCCCGTCGACCGGGCCGAACAGCACCCGCTCCCCCGCCGGCGCCGTGCCCTGCGCCGGGCCCAGCGGCGTGCGCACGCCCCCGCCGTAGGTCGCCCACGTGAACGCCACCGACGTGTCCGTCACCGTCGGCACCTCCAGATCCGCCGCGCGGGCGACGCTGAAGCTGCCGCGCGCGGCGACCGCCGCCAGCGCCCCCGCGCGGGAGGCGGTGATGGAGGCGAACGACGCGACGTTCGCGACGGACTGGGTGGCTCGGCGGGTGAGGCTCATGGTCATGTTCCGGAAAGGTAGGGGCTATGGGTGGCCTGCCCCCAACGATAACGCCACCCTCCGGGGCCCTGCCCGTGAACGTCGCGTGAACGACGGGGCACGCGCACGCGAAAGCGGGGCCGCCCGGCCCGCACGGTGTGGTCCGTGCGGGCCGGGCGGCCCCGCCGTCGTCACGCGCGCGCCGCGCGCACCCGGTGCACCCCGGGGCGCGGGCGGCGCGCGGCCGCTACTTGAGCTCCTTGGAGGACAGGCCCAGGGTGCGGCGGGCGACGACCAGCTGCTGGATCTGCTGGGTGCCCTCGAAGATGTCGAGGATCTTGGAGTCGCGCGACCACTTCTCCAGCAGGGAGCGCTCGGAGTAGCCGTACGCGCCGGCCAGCTCGACGGCCTTCAGGGTCACGTCGGTGCCCGTGCGGCCCGCCTTCGCCTTCGCGGCGGAGGCCTCGAGGGTGTTCGGCTTCTTGTTGTCGGCCATCCACGCGGCGCGCAGCGCCAGCAGGTAGGAGGCCTCCCAGTCGGACTCCAGGCGCACGTACTCGGACGCGGCGGCGGACTGGGCGTACGACGGGGCGTCGTAGTCGATCTCCTCGCCGGCCTCCTCCAGCAGGGAGCGCAGCTCCTCCAGCGCGGCGCGGGAGCAGCCGATGGCCATGCCGGCGACCAGCGGGCGGGTGTTGTCGAACGTCGCCATGGCGCCGGCGAACGACTTCTTCACGTCGATCTCCGGGGTGCCCAGGAGGTTCTCCTTCGGCACGCGGCAGTTGTCGAAGCGGAGCACCGCGGTGTCGGAGGCGCGGATGCCCAGCTTGTGCTCCAGGCGCTCGACGGTGAAGCCCGGCGTGCCCTTGTGGACGACGAAGGACTTGATGGCGGCGCGGCCCTTGGACTTGTCCAGGGTCGCCCACACGACGACGGAGTCGGCGCGCTCGCCGGAGGTGACGAAGATCTTCTCGCCGTTGATGACGTACTCGTCGCCGTCCAGCTTCGCGGTGGTGGACACGGCGGAGGAGTCGGAGCCGAAGCCCGGCTCCGTGATGGCCATGGAGGCCCAGATCTTGCCGAAGCGCTCCAGCTGCTCGTCGGTGGCGACGGCGGCGATGGCGGAGTTGCCCAGGCCCTGGTACGGCAGGGACAGCGTCAGGGCGACGTCGCCCCAGCAGGTCTCGATGACGTTGAGCAGCGACGCCATGTTGCCGCCGTTCTTCACGCCCTCGCGGCGCTTCTTCTTGTCGTCGCCGCGGCCGCCCTTGGCGCCGGAGAAGGCGCGGCCGCCGTCGGCCATGCCCTCCATCATGGAGGCGAGGGTGTCGAGCTCCGTCGGGTAGGCGTGCTCGGCGAGGTCGTACTTGCGGGAGATGGGGCGGAAGATCTCGGAGGCCGCCTGATGGGCCTGGCCGGCACCCGCCTTGAGGAACTTCGGCAGTTCGAGGTTGATCATTGTGGTTCGGTCCTCTGTGTTGCGTTCGATCCGGTGATCGGTGTTCTTCTGGTGGGCGGGTTACAGGACGACGACGCCCTCGGCGACGCCGACGCCGCGGAGGTCGCGGTACCAGCGCTCGACCGGGTGCTCCTTGGTGAAGCCGTGGCCGCCGAGCAGCTGGACGCCGTCGGAGCCGATCTTCATGCCCTTGTCGACGGCGAAGCGCTTCGCCAGGCCGGCCTCGCGGGCGAAGGACAGGCCCTGGTCGGCGCGGGCGGCGCCGCGCAGGGTCAGCATGCGCAGGCCGTCGAGCTCGATCTTGATGTCGGCGACCATGAACGCGACCGCCTGGCGGTGCGAGATGGGCTCGCCGAACGCCTCGCGCTCGTTGACGTAGGGGATGACGTAGTCGAGCACGGCCTGGCCGGTGCCGCACGCCAGCGCGGCCCAGCCCAGGCGGGCGCGGCGGACGACGTCGAGGTAGGCCTCGGAGGCGTCCTCCTCGCCGACGACGTTGTCGGCCGGGACGCGGACGTCCTTGAGGTGCAGGCGGCCCATCGCGGCGGCGCGGAGGCCCATCGACGGGTCTGCCTCGACGTGCAGGCCCTCGGTGTCGGACTCGACGATGACGAGGACGGGCTTGCCCTCGAGCTCGGCGCCGACGATGAAGACCTCGGCGGCGCCGGCGTTCGGCACGAAGGACTTGACGCCGTTGAGCACCAGGTCGGAGCCCTCCTTGACGGCCTTCGTCTCGAGCTTGCGGGCGTCGAACAGCGGGCGCGGCTCGGAGATGACGACGGCGGCGGCCGGGACGTTCTCGCCGGCGAAGGACGGCAGGTAGGTCTTCTGCTGCGCGTCGGAGCCGTGCGCGGTCAGGGTGGCGGCGACGCCGGCCGGGGCGAGCACCGGGACGGCGAGGCCCATGTCGCCGTAGGCGAGGGCCTCGGCGACGAGGGCGTTGGTGGTGACGTCGGCGCCGGTGGCGATGCCCTCGTACTCCTCGGGCACGTTGATGAGCGTGACGCCGAGCTCGGAGGACTCGCCGAGGAGGGTCTCCGGCGGGGCGGCCTTGGCGTCGCAGTCGGCGGCGACGTCGCGCAGGCGGGACTCCGCGAAGTCCTTCACCGTCTCGACGATCATCTGCTGATCCTCGGTCGGCGTGAGGTCGAAGAGCTTCTTGGTCTTCTGCTCCTCCGGGGCCTGCTCGGCGGCGGCCTGCGCCTCGGCGGCCGGGCGGGCGGGCTTGCCGGAGCCCTTGACCTTCTTGAACTGGCGGTTCGCGGCGCCCAGCGTCTTGAAGCCCGTCTTGGTGGACTCGTAGACGACGCGGTCGATCTTCGGCTGGAGGTTGTACTTCTCCGCGAAGTCGGAGCCGGCGATGGTGGTCAGGAAGCGCATCGCCACGCCGGTGGCGTCGAGCTTGGGCTTGTTGCGCCCGACCGTGGAATCCTCGCGATTCTTCTTGTCGCTCATGGGGTTCATGGCCCTTTCGCAGGTGTCGGTGATTGGTCGGCGACCGTCCGGCCGTGTCGCCGACGGTTGTGTTGACGGGATTACGATAACCGCAGAACGTGACGGCCGTCATATCATTTGCCGTTTTCCCCGGGAACCCATGCGCCTGACCCGCGGAAGGGCGCCGCGGGACGCCCTCGGAACACTCCCCCGCGCAGGGTTTTTCGCACATCCCCCGCCAACACCCCGCCCGGCGCCGGAAAAGGGGGTGCCGCAACGGGGGTGACAATATCCGCCGTAAGCCAACGGAACGGAATTCTTGTGTCCGCAATTTCGTTTTCATGACGCCGCAAAACACCCCGTTCGGGTGAGATTTCGGCCGTGGGTACGTGTCACATTTAGGTCAGCCTCGGTTTTCCGGAATACCCTTTCAGGCAGACGGATCGCGGCCCCACACGAAGCCGCCCCGGCTCCGACGCGGCCGTCCAGCGCAGGAAAGGACACCTGACGTGACCCACTCCATCACCCGCCGCGCGGCCCTGCTCTCCGGCGCCGCCATCCTGACCCTCGGCCTCGCCGCGTGCGCGACCGACGACGCCTCCGGCGGCGGGTCCGCCGGCGCCGCGGGCGGCGACGGCGGCGACGGCACCCTCGAGATCTTCGCCACCACCGGCTACCTCGGCGACGCGGTGAAGAACATCGCCCCCGACGCCGACGTCCACGTGATGGTCGGCCCCGGCGGCGACCCGCACACCTACCAGCCGACCACCCAGGACCTGGAGCTGCTGCAGCAGGCCGACCTGGTCGTCTGGACGGGCCTGCACATGGAGGCCCACATGATCTCCGAGCTGGAGGCCCAGGGCGACCGCCAGATCGCCGTCGGCGACAAGCTGCCGGAGGATCAGCTGCTGCCGTGGCCGGAGACGGACGACCAGGGCAACCCGCTGCACGACCCGCACATCTGGAACTCCACGGACAACTGGAAGATGGTCGCCGGCTTCATCTCCGACAAGCTCGGCGAGGTCGACCCGGACAACAAGGACGCCTACGCGGAGAACGCGGAGAAGTTCCAGGGCGAGATCGACGAGGTCGCGGAGTACGTCCAGGGCAAGGTCGACACCATCCCGGAGGAGCAGCGCTACCTCATCACCGGCCATGACGCGTTCAACTACTTCGGCGAGCAGTTCGGCGTCGAGGTGAAGGCCACCGACTTCGTCACCTCCGAGTCCGAGATGACCGCCGCCGACATCAAGGAGCTGGCGAAGTTCATCGCCGAGCACAAGATCCCGGTCATCTTCCAGGACAACCTGCAGAACCCGCAGGCCATCGAGTCCCTGAAGGAGGCCGTCGAGGCGGAGGGCTGGTCCGTCGAGATCTCCGACAAGGAGCTGTACGCCGACTCCCTCGGCGCCGAGGCCCCGACCGACACCTACGTCGGCGTCGTGAAGTACAACGCCGACACGATCGCGGAGGCCCTGGGCAAGTGACCCCCGTCGAAGACCCGGTCCTCTCCGTCCGGAACCTCACCGTCACCTTCGGCGGCCCGCCCGTGCTGCACGACGTCGACGTCGACGTCCCCCGCGGGGCGGTGATGGGCCTGCTGGGCCCGAACGGCGCCGGCAAGTCGACGCTGCTCAACGCCGCGCTCGAGCTGGTGCCCCGCGCCTCCGGGGAGGTCCGGTTCTTCGGCCGCCCGCTGCGCGACGCGCGCCTGCGCATCGCCCACATGCCCCAGACCGCGAAGGTCGACCTCGACTACCCCATCACCGTCGAGGGCGTCGTGCGGATGGGGCTGCACCCCCGGCTCGGCTGGTTCCGCCGGCCGTCCCGGGAGGACCGCGACGCGGTGGAGGAGGCCATCTCCCGCATGCGCCTCGACGACCACCGCCACCACCAGATCTCCGAGCTGTCCGGCGGCCAGCTGAAGCGGACGTTCCTCGCCCGCGTGCTGGCGCAGCGCCCCGAGCTGTACCTGCTGGACGAGCCGTTCGCCGGCGTCGACGTCATCAGCGACCACGTCATCCGCGGCGTGCTGACGGAGCTGGCGGAGTCCGGCTCCACCGCCGTGCTCATCCACCACGACCTGTCGACGGTGCAGGAGGTGTGCTCGCACGTCACCCTGGTCGACAAGACGGTGATCTCCTCCGGGCCCATCGCCGACGCGTTCACGCCGGAGACCGTCAACCGCGCCTACGGCCTCGGCCTCATGGGCGGCCCCGGGGGCGGCGGGCGATGAGCTTCATCGACTTCATCTCCGAGTTCACCTTCCGGCGCACCGTCATCGGCACCGTCATCATCGGCGTCGCCGCCGGCATGCTCGGCTGCCACCTCTACCTGCGGAAGCAGTCGATGCTCGCCGACGTCATCGGCCACTCCGCCGTCGCCGGCGTCATGGCGGCCTTCCTCGTCGCCTCGTGGCTGACGCTCGACGGCCGCTCGATGCTCGCCATCATCCTCGGGGCGCTGGCCTCCGGCGTCCTCGCCGTGCTGCTCACCAACTGGGTCGCCCGCGGCTCGCGCGTCGGCGACGACGCGGCGATGGCCGTCGCCCTCGCCCTGTTCTTCGGCGGCGGCATGGTGCTGCTCAACGTCATCCAGGAGTCCACGCTGCCGGACAAGGGCGGCATCGACTCCCTGATGTTCGGCAACTCCGCGACGCTGACCAACGCCGACAACGTGACGCTCGGCTCCATCGGCGCCGTCGTCGTCGCCGTGGCGCTGCTGGCGCACCGGCCGATGTCGATGCTGCTGTTCGACCCCGCCATGGCGCGGGTGAGCATGGGCGTCCGGCGCGCCGGGGCCGTGTCGGTGGCGCAGACCGCCGTCATCGTCGTGGCGGTGGTGCTGGGCATCAAGGCCGTCGGCCTCATCCTCATCATCGCGTTCGCCGTGTTCCCCGCCGCCGCGGCGCGGCAGTGGACGCGGTCGCTGGGCACGATGATGCCGCTGGCCGCGTTCTTCGGCGCCCTCGGCGGCGTCGCCGGATCCTGGGCGTCGGTGTCCTTCGGCGACCTGCCGACGGGCCCCGTCATCGTCCTGGCGCTCACCCTCATCGTGGCGGTGTCGCTCGTCGCCTCGCCGCGCCGCGGCCTCGTCGCCCGCGCTCTGCGCCGCCGGCGTGCCACGGCCGCCGCCGTCGCGGGCGCCCCGCACCCCGCCGGGGATCCGGGCGCGGCCGCCGCGGCGGTCCCGTCGTCACGCACCGGCGGAGCCGGCGGACGGGAGGGGGCGCGATGAGCTTCCCCATCGCGGTGGCCCTGCTCGCCGCCGTCACCTCCGTCGTCGCGCTGCTGCCCGGCGTGGTGCTGGTGCTGCGCCGGCAGTCGATGCTCACCGACGCCATCGCGCACGCCGTGCTGCCCGGCATCGTCATCGCCGCGATGATCATCGGGGCGGTGAAGTCGCCGCTGCTCATCGTCGGCGCGACCGTCGCCGGCGTGATCGTCGTCGCCGGCACGCAGTGGCTGAGGGACACGGGCCTGGTCGCGGGCGACTCCGCCATCGGCCTGGTGTTCCCGCCGCTGTTCGCCGTCGGCGTCATCCTGCTGACCGCCAACTTCCGCTCCTCCCACCTGTCGGAGCATTCGGTGCTCGTCGGCGACCTCAACCTCGCCGCCTTCGACCGCCTCATCATCGGCGGCTACGACTTCGGGCCGTCGTACATGTGGACGCTCGTCATCGTCGGCCTCGTCACCGGCGGGGTCATGGCGGTGCTGCGCCGGCCGCTGTCGGCCATCACGTTCGACCCCGCGTTCGCGAAGGTCACGGGCGTGAAGGTCGCCGCCGTCAACCAGGTGGTCATGCTGCTGGTGTCGCTCACCGTCGTGGCGTCGTTCCACGTCGCCGGCTCCATCCTGGTCGTCGCGCTGATGATCGTCCCGCCCACCACCGGCCTGCTGGTGACGAAGACGGTCCGCGGCGTCCTCGCCGTGTCCCTGCTGGTCGGCCTCGCCGGCTCGCAGCTGGGCTTCTGGTTCGCGTTCGTCATCGACGCCCCGACGTCGGCGATGATGGCGCTCGTCGACGGCGCCCTGTTCGTCGCGGTCTACGCCGTCGTCCGGCTGGCGGGCCGCCGCCGCGGCAGGCGCGGCGCCGCGGAGGCGGACGCTGCCGCCGGAGCCGGTCCGGACGCCGGCACCGCAGCAGCCGCCGGAGCGGGGTCCCCCGCCGTCGCCTGACGACGCGCCCCGCCGGCGGCGGGCCCGGGATCCGCGCCGCGGGTCCCGGGCCCGCCGCTTATGCCCGCATGACGAGGGTTCACCCGGGGGCAACCCGCGGGCCACCGGCGGGCAACCGCCGGGCCGGACGCGGCCCCTAGCCTGCGGCGCATGCGACGACGGCACGACCACGACCAGTCCCCGCGGCCCCGCCTCCCCCACGACCCCGCCGCGCGGGCGCAGGCGCCGGACTCCCCCTCCGGCCGCCTGTCGCGCCGCGCGATGCTCCTCGGCGGCGCCGGCGTCCTCGGCGGCCTCGCCGCCGCGGCGGTCCCCGCCCGCACGGCCTCCGCGCTGCCGGGCTCCTCCGCCCCGGCGCTGCCCGGCTCCTCCCCCTCGCACCTGGTGGACGGGCTGCGCCACGGGCTCGTCGTCACGGACCTGGAGGTGCCGACGGTGACGGCGACGTCGGTGGCGTTCAGCTGGGCGACCTACGACGGCCCGCACCCGGCCTACGGCGAACTGGCCCCGACGGTCGCCTCCGACACGGAGGTCCGCATGGCCCCGGCCGACGGGGCGGGGCCCGGCGAGGAGCTGCCCGTCGTCCACCGCGGACACGCCGACGGCGGCTACCACTTCGCCGAGATCGGCGGCCTGGAGCCGGGCCGCACCTACCGCTTCGAATGCCGCTCCGGCGGCATCGCGGCGACGCCGGGCCTGTTCACCACGAACCGGCCGTCGCAGCCGGAGTTCTCCGGGGAGGTGACGACGCTGACGCCGCCGCCCGGCGAGCACGTCGCGACCATCGCGCTGCTCAACGACAGCCACGTCGGCGAGCTGGCCCACGGCATCATCGTCGCGGGCTTCCCGCCGCCCATCGAGCAGGCGCCGGGCCGCCCGCCCTTCGCGGAGGTCATGCTGGCCGGCGCGCTGGCGGAGGTGCGGGCCCGCGGCGTCGGCCGGGTGCTCCTCAACGGCGACTGCACCTCGGAGGCCCGCCCCGCGGAGGTCCGCCGCTTCCGGGAGATCATGGACGGCTTCGGCGAGTACGGCGTCGACTGGCACGTCACCCGCGGCAACCACGACCGGCCGCACACCCCGGACTCCGACCCGTCGGCCGGCTACGAGGAGTTCCCGGTGCTGGAGGGCACCGACGACCACCGCGACCCGTGGGGCGAGATGTTCGTGCCCCGGCAGGAGCTGTGGACCACCTCGGTCGGGGGCCTGCGCGTCATCGGCCTGGACTCCTGCACGCTCGATGCGTCCGGCGGGGAGATGGACGACGCGCAGCTCGACGCCCTGGAGGCGGAGCTCGCGGCCGACCCGCACCGGCCGACGCTGCTGCTCGCCCACCACCCCGTGACCGCGGAGGCCGCGTTCACCAACGCCGGCGGCCCCACGTTCACCCTCGATCTGGAGGACTCGCGGCGGCTGCAGGACATCGTCGCCGCGGCGCCGGGCGTGTTCATGGTCGGCGCCGGGCACACCCACCGCGCCAACCGCACGGCGGGCGACGCCGCCGGCTCCGGCGCCGGCGCCGCGGGCGGCGTCGAGTTCCCGGAGATGGGCGCCGTCACCAGCTACCCCGGCGGATACAACCTGCTGCACCTGCACACCGGCGGCTACACGCTGAACTTCCACCGCACCGCGACGCCGGAGGCGCTGGCGTGGACGGCCCGCTCCCGGTGGGCGGCGTTCGGCTTCAACCCGGAGTACCTGCTGGGCGACTGCGCGGAGCGCAACTTCACCGTCGAACGCGACCTCTCCCGCCTCGCCTGACGACGTGCCCCGCCGGCGCAGGCCCCGGGATCCGCGCCGCACGCCCGCCTCGGGCCCGGCGCGGCCGCGGGAAGGCCGCGGACGGGCACCGGGCCGCCGCGCCCGGGGCCGGGGACGGCAACGGGCCCCGCGTCCGGCCATGCGGCCGGGGCGGGGCCCGTCGTCACGCGAACGCGAAGAAGGCGGCTACTCGGAGCGCTCCGGCTTCACGATCGGGAAGAGCACCGTCTCGCGGATGCCCAGGCCCGTCAGGGCCATGAGCAGGCGGTCGATGCCCATGCCGACGCCGGTGGTCGGGGGCATGCCCTGTTCCATGGCGTGGAGGAAGTCCTCGTCCAGCACCATCGCCTCGTCGTCGCCGCCGGCGGCCAGGCGCGCCTGGTCCTCGAAGCGCTCGCGCTGGATGACCGGGTCGACGAGCTCGGAGTAGCCGGTGGCCAGCTCGAAGCCGCGGACGTACAGGTCCCACTTCTCCGTCACGCCCGGCTTGTCGCGGTGCTGGCGGGTCAGCGGGGACGTCTCGACCGGGAAGTCGCGGACGAACACCGGGCCGTCGAGGCGGTCGGCGTTGAGGTGCTCCCACAGCTCTTCGACGAGCTTGCCGTGGCCCCAGCCGCCCTTCTCCGGGACCTCCAGGCCCACCGCGTCGGCGATGGCCTTGAGCTCCTCGACGGTGGAGTCGACGGTGACCTCCGGCTGGTCCGGGTAGTCGCGGGCGAGGGCCTCGTTGAGCGACGGGTACATCTCCATCGTCTCCCACTCGCCGCCGAAGTCGTACTCCGTGCCGTCGGCCAGCGTCACGGTCAGCGTGCCGAACACGGCGGCGCAGACCTCCTGGATGACCTCGCGGATGGTGCGGGCGGAGTCGTCGTAGGTGCCGTAGGCCTCGTAGTACTCCAGCATCGCGAACTCCGGGGAGTGGGAGGAGTCGATGCCCTCGTTGCGGAAGTTGCGGTTGATCTCGAAGACCTTCTCCAGGCCGCCGACGACGCAGCGCTTCAGGTACAGCTCCGGCGCGATGCGCAGGTACAGGTCGATGTCCAGGGCGTTGGAGCGGGTGACGAACGGGCGGGCCGCGGCGCCGCCGTGCAGCGTCTGCAGCATCGGCGTCTCCACCTCCAGGAAGCCGCGGCGCTCCAGCGCGTGGCGCAGCTCGCGGATGACCGCGATGCGGTTCAGCGCGTTCTGGCGGGCGGCCGGGCGCATGATGAGGTCGGTGTAGCGGTGGCGGACGCGGGTGTCCTCGCTCATCTCCTTGTGCGCCACCGGCAGGGGGCGCAGGGACTTCGAGGCCATCGCCCACGACGTCGCCATGACGGACAGCTCGCCGCGGCGGGACTTGATGACGCGGCCGGTGACCATGACGAAGTCGCCCAGGTCGACGTCGGCCTTCCACGCCGCGAGGCGGTCCTCGCCGACCTCCTTCAGCGACAGCATGGCCTGCAGCTGGGTGCCGTCGCCCTCCTGCAGGGTGGCGAAGCACAGCTTGCCGGTGTTGCGCACGAAGATGACGCGGCCGGCGACCGTGACGACGTCGTCGGTCTCCTCGCCGGTCTCCAGGTGGCCCCAGTGGCCGCGGACGTCGGCGAGCGTGTGGGTGCGGGGCACCTCCACCGGGTACGGGTCGCCGCCGGCCTCCAGCAGGCGACCGCGCTTCTCCCGGCGGATGCGCAGCTGCTCGGGCAGGTCGTCGGCGGGGGTCTTGGCGTCGGTGTTCTTCGTGTCGGTCACGGGGAACAGGGTAGCCGACGGGGCGGGGCCCGCAGGACGGGGCCGGGAGCTGCGCGGATGCGGGTGCGCGCGTCGCGTTGCGACGGGTGCCGCGCGGCGCGGACGGCTCCCCCGCCGCCCGCTACTGCCCGGCCTGCCGGTAGCCGCGGCGCAGATCGTCGACGATGCGCGGGTGCGCCAGCGTCGTCGGCTCGAGGTCGCGGCGGGCGTCGTCGGCGCCGAACGCCATCGACGCCTCCGCGATGGCGGGGGTGAGGAACCGCATCTCCGGGCCGGGGTCGCCGCCGGCGAAGCGGGGGTACTCGACGGGGACGGGCACGCCGTCGCGGGCGGCGAGGGTGAAGCCCCAGTCGCCGAACGTCGGCACGTGCACGTGGTACGGGGTGACGCCCCAGCCGGCGGCCTCGACGGTGTTCACGGTGCGCCAGTACGCGTCGGGCGTGGAGAACGGGGAGCCCGACTGCACGACCAGGCGGCCGTGCGGGGCGGTGACCTTGCGGATCATCCCGTACATCTCCTCCGAGTACAGCCGCGCCAGCACGGCGGAGTCGGGGTCGGGCAGGTCGACGTAGACGGCGTCGAACCCGCCGGCGGGGACGTCGCCGGCGCCGGGGGCGGCCTCGCGCAGCCACGCGAACGCGTCGTCGACGCGCACCGTGACGCGCGGGTCGTCGAGGCTGCCGCCGTTGTCCTCCCGCAGCTCCGTGCGGGCCAGCTCGATGACGGCGGGGTCGAGCTCCACCTGCACGATGCGCTCCATGCCCGGCACGGTGAGCAGGTCGCGGGCGGCGAGCCCGTCGCCGCCGCCGAGCACCAGCGCCGTGCGGGTCTCCGGGGTGACGGCGGGGAAGACGAGGGATTCGGTGTAGCGGTGCTCGTCGCGCGTGGAGTACTGCAGGCCGCCGTCGAGGTACAGGCGGCGGTCCGCGCCGTCGCGCGTGACGACGATGTCCTGGTACCTCGACGCCTCCGCGTGCACGACGGGGGCGGCGTACAGGCGCTGGCGGACGGTGACCTCCACGTCCCGGGCCTTCACCAGCAGCGCCGTCAGCGCCGTCGCCGCGACCAGGAGCATCGCGACGGCGGCGAGCAGGGCCCGCCGGCCGGCGATGCCGCGCAGCAGCACCACGCCGATGAACAGGGCGGCCGCGACGTTGACCAGGCCGGTGGCGGCGGTGGCGCGCAGCAGCCCCAGCTGCGGCAGCAGCAGGAACGGCCACGCCAGGCCGCCGAGCAGGGCGCCGAGGTAGTCGGCGGCGTTGAGGTTGGCCAGCACGCGGCCGGAGTCCTCGGCGCTGGCGCTGACGCCGCGCTGCAGCAGCGTCATCAGCAGCGGCACCTCGGCGCCGACGAGGACGCCGATGAGCAGCGTCGACAGCGTCAAAGGCGCCAGGGCATCGCCGGTGATCGCGAAGACGGCGTACAGGGCGGAGGCCGACAGGCCGCCGATCAGGCCGAGCGTCGCCTCCACCAGCAGGAACGACGATGCGGCGCGGGCGACCAGCGGCTTGGCCGCCAGGGCGCCGAGGCCGAGGGCCGCGACGTAGCCGGCGACGATGACGGACGTGGCGACGACGTCGCCGCGGCCCAGCGACGCCGCCAGCGCGAGCAGCGCCAGCTCGTAGATCAGGCCGCAGGCGGCGCAGGCCGCGACCGCGGCGAGCAGCAGGGCGCGCCACGGGCCGGGGGGGACGCCGGGGACCGGGGCGTCGTCACGCGACGCGCCGGACGCGGGCGCTGCGGCGGGTGCGGTGGCGGGTGCGGCGGGTGCGGCTCCGGGGGCGTCGTCGCGCGGCTGCCCGGCGCTCACTCCGCGGACCCGGCGGTGCCGCCGTACGGGGACGACAGGACGGTGACCTCGCCCGGCAGGACGGTACGGCCGACGGAGACCTCCCAGCCGGAGTCCCGCGACCAGCGCTCCAGGCCCAGCAGGCGGCCGTCGTCGGAGCGGTAGTCGACGTAGTCGACCGGGCCCTCCGGCGGCAGGCCGGTGGTGCCCTTCGACGTGTAGCGGGCGGTGCCGCGCTCCTGCTCGCGGTAGACGACGCCGTCGATCTCGATCTCCGGGTCATCGGACACGGGCACGCCGGGGCGGCGGCGCCACCAGGTGATGATGACCTCGCCCTCGTCCTCCTCCACGCCGAACCAGGAGCCGTCGGCGCCGCCGTCGAGCAGGTGCTCGAACCAGCGGAACGGGCCCTCCGCGATGACGAGGGAGCCGCGGATGACGTGGTTCACGCCGCCGTGGGAAATGACGGCGCCGGGCCCGAGGGACTCGGGGCCGAAGCGGCGGTAGGTGTCGTCGTCCAGCAGCGGGTCGCGGTAGGCCGGGCCGGTGTCGCCGATGTCCTCCTTCGACGGGGTGGCGCGGCGGCGCAGCCAGAACGCGACGGCGATGGCGACGGCGGCGATGACGAGCAGCAGGACGATGACGGAGGCCGGGTCCATGGGGTCCGCCTTTCGGGGTCGGGGTGGATGGCGGGGCCGGCGGCCGCCTCGCGGGCGGCGCCGGGCCGCCCGGGTCAGGACAGCGCGATGGCGTTGACGGCGCCGACGGCGACCATCGTGGTCGCCGCCAGCATGGCGCGCGGCTGCAGCCGGGCGTCCATGACGACGTCGCGGAAGCGGCCCGGGATGAGCAGCTCCATGATGATGAGCGCGACGGCCTGCAGCACGATGCCGATGGCGCCGTAGATGAGCGTCTCCGTCACGCCGACCAGCAGCCGGTCGTCGGCCGCCCGGACGACGGAGGCGATGATGAGCACCAGCGCGATCTGCTGGGCGCACGCCAGCGTGGCCGCGCCGGCGCGGTTGTCCACGAACACGAGGTCGCGGAGTTTGCCGGGGGTCAGCAGGTCCAGGACGACGAAGCCGACGATGAGGACGGCCGCGCCGGCGACGAAGTACATGAGCGTCGCGGGGACGCCGACGGCCAGCTGCTCGGTGAGGGTCTGCGCGAGGATCATCGGTGCGCCTTTCGGTCGGTGCGGTCGGTGGTGCCGGTGCGGTCGGTCGTGTCGGCGCCGGCTGCGGGGCCGGCGGAGTCGGTGCGGCGGGGCCGGGCGCCGGCGGTTCCGGCGCCTCCAGCGGCCGGGGCGGCCGGGGGCGCGGTCACTTCGCTCCCCCGAATCCGCCGGAGGAGCCGCCGGAGGACGACGACGGCGACGACGGGCCGAAGCCCGGGCCCAGGTAGACGAAGTGGCCGCCGCCGAAACTCGAGCCGCGGTCCTCCGACGTGATGGTGCACGTGCCGTCCTTCATGCCCACCTCCGTGAGGCGGTCGCCCTCGCGCAGGTAGGCGCGTCCGGCGTCCTCCGCGTAGGCGTCCGGCTTCAGGTCGTCGCGCAGCTTCCTGCCGACGGCGATCGGGTCCTGCGGACTGCAGTCCCACGTCCGGGACGTCACCTCCCGGTAGTTGTCGTCCAGGTAGTTCGGCGTGCGGTTCTGCAGCCCGACGACGCCTCCGATCAGCATCACGGTGCCGACGATGCAGGCGAGAATGCCTCCGACGAGCATGTTCATGTTCATCGGGCGTTCCTTCCGTCATGGTGGGCGGGGCCGGCGGGCCAGGCGCCGGAGGTCTCCACGACCTCCCCGCCGCCGCCCGCCGCCGGGTACAGGTGCCAGGTGCGCCACCGGTATCCGCCCGGGCGGGCCTCGCCCGCCACGGCGGTCAGGGCATCCGGGGAGCCGGGGAACCCGGCGACGAGCATGGCGGCCGTCTCGCCGTCGTCACGCGTCGCCGCCTGCTCCGCGCGATCCCGCAGACTCCGCGCCACCTGCGCGAACTCCACCTCATCGAGGACGCGGACGCGGGCGGGGAACCCGGCCACGGCGGCGTCGGCCAGCGCGACGCCGCCCGGCGCGGCGCACGACACCTCCTCCACGAACGCGGGGGCAGCTGCGTCGCCGGCGTGGACGGCGTGGGAGGCGCCGAGCACCGCCAGCGTCAGCGGCGGCAGGCCCGGCGCGCGGACCACCGCGGAGACCAGCGGCTCCGGCACCGGCCCGCCGACGCGGACGCGGAGCTGATCGGCGCGGACGTCGAGGAAGGCGACGTCGAGGGCGACGGCGGTCATCGGCCGCCCCCGTTCGACGGACGGCCCGCGTCCGGGTCCCCGAGGAACGGCGCCGACGCGCCGGCGTCGCCCTGACCGACGTCGCCGCCGTGGACGACGCCGGTCGACGTCGTCGCGCCGCCGTAGCCGCCGGTGCCCTGCTTCGGCGCCGGGTAGACGGTGAAATCGCCGCGGTACGCCGCCTCGCCGAACGACGCCTCCCAGGCCGACTCCTCCGCCCACTTCTCCAGGCCGAGCAGCTTGTGCCGCTCCTCCCGCGCCGCGTAATCGACGTAGCGCATCACGCCCTCCGGCGGCAGGCCGGTGGTGCCGACGCTGCGGTACCCCGCCCGGCCGCGCTCGTGCTCGCGGTACGTGAGGCCGGACAGGACGACCTCCGCGTCATCGGGGACGGGCGCGCCGCGGTGGCGCCGCCACATCGACAGCTGCAGGCCGAGGTCCTCGTCGACCTCGACGCCCAGCCACGTGCCGGGCTCGCCGCCGTCGAGCAGATGCTCGTACCAGCGGTAGCTGCCCTCGCTGAGGTGGATGGAGCCGCGGACGACGTACTCCACGCCGTGGTGGACGACGACGGCGCCCGGGGCCAGGAACTCCGGCCCGAACATCTCGTCGTCGCGGCTGAACTCCGAGCCCGGCGCCGGCCCCTCGGTCATCGAGCCCTCCGCCGCCCGGTTGGCGCGGGAGATCGCGGTGAAGATGAGGACGATGCCCATGATCAGGAGGACGCAGCCGATGATGAGCAGGAGAACGGGACCGAACACGGCTCCTCCCTTCCCGTCCGGCGCCGGCGCGCGGACATCATCCGGCGGGCGCCGGTGGCGGTGACTGTCCTCACAAGGGTGGCATGACCCCGCACGGAGGTCAACGGATTCGGCGGATGAGGGCGCACGGCGGCCGCGGGCACGGGCGCGGGATCGGCGTGCGCGGGTCCGGGTGGTGGGCATCCGCGGCGCCCGCACCCGACCCCCGCGCGGGGCCGGGTCGCCCGGATGCGGGTCACGCACCGGACCGGGTCACGCCCGGGCGAACTCCCCGAAGAACCACGCCATGACGAGCGCGCCGGGGTCTGCCACGCCGCGCCCGGCGTCGCCGACGTAGCTGGCGCGCCCCTTGCCCGCGGCGGCGTCCGCCGTGGACTCCGCGCCCGCGAGGGCGGCGTCGGCCGCGGCGGCGAGGTCCCCGCCGTCCTCCAGCGCCCGGACCGCCGGGTCGATGGCGTCGACGACCGTGCAGTCGCCGACCTTCGCGCCGCCGAGCTCCACGACGGCGTCGAGGCCCGTGCGGAACACCGCCGCAAGGTCGGCCTCCGCGAAGGTGCGGGAGCCCTCCAGGGCGGCGCCGACGCGGGCGAGGAACAGGCCGAACACGGCTCCCGAGGTGCCGCCGGCGCGGACCAGGTAGGACTGCGCAAGCGCGTCGAACACCTCGTGAAGGGTGCCGCGCAGCGGAAGCTCGAACGGCGACAGCGCGGCGGACATGTTGACGCCGAAGTCGCCGTCGCCGGCCTCCCGGTCCAGCGCCGTCAGGTCGTCGACCGAATCCAGCACCCGTCGCACCCAGGAGGTCAGGCCGGGGCGCTCCGTCCCCGAGTCCGCGGCCGGCAGCGCCGCCCGCGCCGCGTCGGAGACGTCCGGCACGCCGCGATGGACGGCCGGGGCAGTCCACGCGGGCGCCCCGCAGGGCTCGTCCAGCAGGTCCAGCAGATCGTCGTCGACGCCGAGGACCGTCAGGGAGAAGCCCGTCATGTCCCAGGCGGTGACGAAGTCGCCGCACATCACGCGCTCGACGGCCACCCCGCGGCCCTCCAGGTCCGCGCACGCCAGCGACAGCACGGCGGACAGCTCCATGCCCGCCTCGCCGCCCAGGCCGTTGACCAGCAGCAGCACGCGGCCGGGGTCGCCGGCGGCGGGCAGGATGCGGTCGAGCATCCCCTCCACCAGCTCCGCGGCGGGCACCCGCTCTCCGCGGCCGACGCCGCGCTCGCCGTGGATGCCGACGCCGGCCTCCATCTCGCCCGGCTCCAGGCGGAACGACGGCTCCTGCCCCGGAATCGCGCAGCCCGTCAGCGACACCGCCATCGAGCGGGCGCGGCGCGCGACGTTGCGGCCGACGTCCGCGACGACGTCCAGGGAGGCGCCGCGCGCGGCGGCCGCGCCGCACGCCTTCTCCACCAGGATGGTCGCCGCGGTGCCGCGGCGGCCCGGCCCGTCGCCGTCGTCGCCGAGGTCGGTGGCGACGTCGTCGTCGACCAGCACCGTCTCCACCCGCACGCCGTCGTCGCCGGCCATCTGCGCGGCGACGCCGAAGTTCATCACGTCGCCCGTGTAGTTCTTCACGACGTGCACCACGCCCGCGCCGCCGTCGACGGCGCACGTCGCCGCGTGGATCTGCCGCGCGTTCGGGGAGGTGAACACCGGCCCCGGGCACACGGCGTCGAGCATCCCGGCGCCGATGAAGCCCGCATGCAGCGGCTCGTGCCCGGACCCGCCGCCCGAGACGAGGGCGACGCGGCCGGGGCGGGTGCCGTCGTCACGCGCATCACCCGGACCCGCGCCCTCCGGTGCGCTTTCCGACGCGCCCTCCCCCGCGCGGCGGATGAAGCCCCGGTCGTCCCATGCGAGATCGTCGCGCGCTGCGACGAGCCCCGCGAGGCCGTGGCGGAAGACGGTGTCGACGTCGTCGAAGAAGCTGCCCATGGCGCCCAGGGTAGGGGCGCGGGCGGGAAACGGCGACGGGCCGCCGGGAATCGCGCGGCGGGGAGGCGGCGGCGGATCGGCGCGTGCCACGCGGCGGGACGGCATTTAACGCCTCAAAATTTTGCTTAATTCAGTGTTCCCGAATATTCACGAACGCTTCAGTTCCCCATCACGGCGACGCCACCCGACGGCCCCGGGACCGTCACCGCGGCGCCCTATATTCAGGTCCATCAGCCAGGCCGGCGACGGCCCCGGCGATGAGGGCGGCATCCTCGCGGATGCCGCCCCCCTACTGCGCGGTCCGCCCGGCCGCGCGCCTCACCCGACCGACAGAAGGATGATCGCCATGGCCCTGCGCGGCACCAACCTCCTCAGCACCTTCGCCTCCTCCCGCAGCTCGCTGACCTGCCAGTTCAAGTGCGGCAACGCCTGCCGCGACGACGCCCCCAACGAGTTCGCCGACAACGCCTACTTCGCCGACATCGCGAAGAAGGCCTTCTCCCGCCGCCGCGCGCTCAAGGCCGGCGGTGCGGCGGGCGTCGCCCTCGGCGGCGCCTCCCTCCTCGCCGCCTGCACCAACGACACCACCGACCCCGCCGCCGGCTCCACCACCGCCACCGGCGGCGGCGAGGCCCCCGCCGGCGGCGGCCAGTCCCCCGAGGGCATGCGCTTCACCCCGGTCCAGCCGAACAAGGAGGACGCCGTCGTCGTCCCCGACGGCTACGAGCAGGACGTCCTCATCCGCTGGGGCGACCCCGTCGAGGCCGGCGCCCCCGAGTGGTCCTTCGACAAGCAGACCGCCGACGGCCAGCTGAAGCAGTTCGGCTTCAACAACGACTTCGCCGGCACCGTCGAGACCGAGGACGGCACCCTCCTCTACGTCTGCTCGCACGAGTACACCACCGAGCCGATGATGTTCCACGAGTGGGACCAGGAGAACCCCACCGAGGAGCAGGTCAACATCGGCATCGCCGCCCACGGCCACACCGTCCTCGCCGTCGAGGAGGACGACAACGGCAAGCTCACCCCCATCAAGGACCACCCGCTCAACCGCCGCATCACCGGCTTCACCGAGTTCGACATCAAGGGCCCCGCCGCCGGCCACGAGCTGCTCAAGACCGGCGACGACCCGACCGGCACCAAGGCCATCGGCACCTTCAACAACTGCTCCGGCGGCATCACCCCGTGGGGCACCATGCTCTCCGGCGAGGAGAACGTCGACCAGTACTTCGGCGGCATCGACAAGGTCGAGGACCACCAGACCAAGCACAAGCTCGGCCGCTACTCCATCGACCGCGAGATGTCCGACCGCGGCTGGGAGAAGTACCACGACCGCTTCGACGTCTCCAAGGAGCCGAACGAGCCGAACCGCTTCTACTACATCGTCGAGATCGACCCCCACGACCCGAAGTCCACCCCGGTCAAGCACACCGCCCTCGGCCGCTTCAAGCACGAGGCCGGCCAGATCCACGTCACCGACGACGGCACCGTCGTCTGCTACATGGGCGACGACGAGCGCTTCGAGTACATCTACAAGTTCGTCTCCGACAAGAAGGTCAAGGAGGGGGACATGAAGCACAACATGACCATCCTCGACTCCGGCACCCTCTACGTCGCCAAGTTCGACGGCAACTCCCCGGAGGACCAGATCGACGGCTCCGGCGAGCTGCCCGAGGACGGCGCCTTCGACGGCACCATCGAGTGGATCCCGCTCATGACCGCCAAGGAGGACGGCAAGCACGAGTCCCACATCGACGGCATGGACGCCGCCGAGGTCTGCATCTACACCCGCGAGGCCGGCGACAAGGTCGGCGCCACCCGCATGGACCGCCCCGAGGACGTCGAAGCCTCCCCGGTCACCGGCAAGGTCTACGCCGCGCTGACGAACAACAAGTACCGCGGCATGGCCGGCGAGGGCGACGGCAAGGAGCAGGACAACAAGATCGACCAGGACACCGACGGCGCCGGCCGCCCCTACGAGGGCGTCACCGAGGTCGCCCCCATCCAGGAGAACAAGAACGGCCTGGTCCTGGAGATGGACGACGACCACGCCGGCACCACCGGCACCTGGAACCTCCTCCTGGTGTGCGGCGACCCGAAGGAGGCGTACTCCTACTTCGGCGGCTTCGACAAGGAGCAGGTCTCCCCGATCTCCTGCCCGGACAACCTGGCGTTCGACCCGCACGGCAACCTGTGGATCTCCACCGACGGCAACGCCCTGAAGTCCAACGACGGCCTCTACGCCGTCGCCGTCGACGGCGACCGCCGCGGCGAGGTCAAGTGCTTCCTCACCGTCCCCGTCGGCGGCGAGACCTGCGGCCCGCTGGTCGGCGAGAAGCGCGTCATGGTCAACGTCCAGCACCCGGGCGAGGACGACGACGCCACCACCGAGAACCCGCTCTCGCACTGGCCGGACGGCGGCGACGCCCAGCCGCGCCCGGCCGTCGTCCAGGTGTTCCGCACCGACGGCAAGCTCATCGGCGAGGAGTAGGAGCCGGCCGCACCCGCCTTCCGGGAGGGGCCGGCCGCGCCGCCTTCCGGGCAGGGCGCACGGCCCCTCCCCGGCGGACCGCCGCTCCCCCGTTCCGACGACGCGCCCCGCATGACCGACATGGTCATGCGGGGCGCGTCCGCGTTCGCGGGCTCCGTCGCCCATCCCCGCGCCGCAGTCGAGACCGTCCCCTGCCCGTGACACCGCCGCCCCTGAGTACGTCCCCGCGTCGCCGGGTGGGCCAGCCGGAAGACGGACCAGTTTGGGCGGAACGGACACGTTCCGGCGGACGGGACCCCGTTGCGACGCCCCTCGACCCGCCGCGGCCGCCCCTCCCCTCCAAGACGGAGCACTTTCGGCAAACGGGACCCACGTATACCGGGGTCCCAACCGCCGAAACCGGTCCGTCTGTGGCGGGCCACCGCCGACGGACGCCAGATGGACCGCTTCGGGCAGACGGGACCCCGATACGACGACGACGCGTCCCGCATGACCGTCACGGTCGTGCGGGGCGCGTCGTCGTTGCCGGGGACTGCGGCGGGGCGGGCGTCGGGCGGAGCAGCCGCCCGGCCCTCCCCCTACGCCTCCGGCGTCCGGGGGTTCTTCAGGCCCGAGCCCTCGGGCACGTCGGCGGGGTCGCCGCCGCGGCCGGCGATGCGGTTGTCGCCGTCGACGAAGATGACGTTCGGGGTGAAGGAGCGGGCCTCGGCGTCCTCCATCATCCCGTAGCCGATGATGATCACCAGGTCGCCGGGGCTGATCAGCCGGGCGGCGGCGCCGTTGATGCTGATGATGCCGCTGCCGCGCTCGCCCGTGATGCAGTACGTGGTCAGTCGGTTGCCGTTGTCGATGTCGACGATGTCGACCTGCTCGCCCTCGAGCAGGTCTGCGGCCTCCATGAGATCGGCGTCGATGGTGCACGAGCCGACGTAGTGCAGGTCGGCCTGCGTGACGGTCGCGCGGTGGATCTTGGACTTCAGCATGGTCCGGAACATGGGCTACTCCTCCCCCTCGGCGGAACCGGCGCCCGCGTCATCGGACCCGACGCCAGCGGCGCCCGCGGCGCGCGATCCCTCGGCGGCCTCGCGGGCCTCCCGCTCCGCGCGGACGGCGCGGACCTTCTCCTGCAGCTCGCGGAGCTGCGCCATCTCCTCGTCGGTGAGCGGCGAGTCGTCGACGCCGGCGGCGTGCAGCGCGGCCTGGGCGATCTCGCGCTCCTCGCGGGCGCGGACGTCGCCCAGCAGGACGCCGACGTTGTCGAGCAGCCGGGTGGTGCCGACGCGCGCGGCGACGAGCAGGCGGGCCTCGCCCTCGCCGGCGGGCTCGTCGCCGGCGAGGACCGCGTCGTCAAGCTCGTTGAGCTTCCCGTCGCGGAGCACGAGGTAGTCCACCTCGACCTCGGGGCGGGCGTCGAGCACGGAGCGGGCGACGTCGAGGACCGCCTTCGGCCCGTGGTCACCGACGTGCGCGCCGGCGGTCAGCGCGGCGGACAGGGTGACGGCGAGCTCGCGCTGCTCCTCGTCGAGGTAGCGGTTGCGGGAGCTCATGGCCAGGCCGTCGCGCTCGCGGATGACGGGCACGGAGTGCAGCGTCAGCGGCAGGTTGAGGTCGGTGACCATCTGCTGCATGAGCACGAGCTGCTGGTAGTCCTTCTCGCCGAAGATGGCGTCGGAGCAGTTCGTGACGTTGAACAGCCTGAGGCACACGGTCAGGGCGCCGTCGAAGTGGCCGGGACGGGACGCGCCCTCGAGCTGCTCCGCCAGCGGGCCGGCGGAGACGGTGGTGCGGAAGCCGTTCGGGTACATCTCGCGGGCGGTGGGCGCGAACACGAGCTCCGCGCCGACCTCGCGGAGCTTCTCGACGTCCGCCTCGAGGGTGCGCGGGTAGGCGCCGAAGTCCTCGTTCTCCCCGAACTGCAGGGGGTTGACGAAGATGCTGACGACGACGACCGCGCGCGGCAGCGACTTCGCCGCGCGGACGAGCTCGAGGTGGCCCTCGTGGAGGGCGCCCATCGTCGGCACGAGGACGACGGGGCGGCCGGTGGCGCGCAGCGCGCGGGTGACGCGGGAGATGCCGTCGACGGTGTCGTGGACGGTGGTCTCGCCTGGGGTGAAGCCGGTCACGGTTGCGGGGTGCCTTCCGTTCTGCGGGCCCCCGCCGCGTCGGCGGGGCCCTGGTGGCCGTGGGTCGCGTCTACCGTACTCGCCTCCGGCCCGGCGGACTCAATCGCGCGGGCGCGCGGGAGCCGCCGCGGTCCGCGTGCGGTGCGCGGGTCGTCGCGTGACGACGGCCACCGCCCCGGCGGGGACGCCGCGGACCGCGGCCGGGGCCCGCATCAGAAGGGCGGGGCCTGGCCGTCCCCGCCCTCGCCGCGGCCGGCGCGCTCGTCGAGGGCGCCGATGACGCGGGAGGAGCCGCGGAGTTCGGCGGCCCGGCGGGCCATGGCGGCGTAGGGGGCGGCGGCGCCGGGGACGCGGCGGCCGATCTCGCCGAGGTGGCGCAGCACCGTGTCCGCGTCGTCGCGGGCGGCGGGGCCGGTGAGCGACGCGGAGCCCCAGCGCAGGGCGTTGTCCAGGCTGGCCTCCAGCAGGGGGCGCAGCAGGGCGGCGGCCCGGTCGGGCGCCTCGGCCGGCTGGCCGTCCGCGCCGGTGGCGGCGTTCATGAGGGTGACGGCGTCGGCGACGACGGCGGCCAGGTGGTTGGCGCCGTGGGCCATGCCCGCGTGGTACAGGCCTCGGAGCTCCTCGGGGACGGCGACGGCGCGGCCGCCGAGCTCCCCGATGAGCAGCTCCGCGACGGTGCGGGCGACGTCGTCGCCGGCGGTGACGCCCCACGGGCAGCCGTTCAGGCGGTCGGCGTCGCCGGGGCGGCCGGTGAAGGTCATCGCCGGGTGGGCGGCGATGGTGAGGGCCCCGGCGAGGGCGCAGTGGTCGAGGACCGCGCGGCCGAGGGAGCCGGCGCAGTGCAGGACGATGCGCCCGGCGCCGACGTGGCGGGAGACCTCCTCGGCGACCGCGGGCAGGTCGCCGTCGGGGACGGCGAGGACGATGAGCTCGGCGCCGGCGCAGACCTCCGCGACGGTGCCGATGCGGGCGCCGGGCAGGCGCAGGCGGGCGCGGCCGAGGGAGGCCTCCGACCGGGCGACGACGCCGGTGACCCGGTGTCCGGCGCGTTCGAGGGCCTCGCCGACGGCGGTGCCGACGGCTCCGGCGGAGATGACGCCCGCGGTCAGGCGCGGTGCGCCGAGCATCAGCTGTTCTTGCGCATCTGGGCGAGCAGCTCGGCGACGGTCAGGCCGTCGGCGTGCTCCTCCGCGCGGCGGCGGCCGTGCGGGTCGCGGGAGCGGCGGCCCGACGGGGCGGCGTCGTCCGCGGCGGGGCGGGACGGCGTGGCCGCGTCGTCGCGCCGCTCCCGCCGCGGCTCCGCGGCGGTCTCCGGCTGCGGGGCGCCGTGGCGGCCGCGCGACGGCTCCTCGTCGCGGATGGGCTCCATGACGTCGGTGGAGTCCGCGCGGTGGGCGGCGGTCCAGCCGGGGGCGCCGTCGGCGGCGCGGCGGCGGCCGCCGCGGGCCGGGGCCTGCTGGACGGGCATCTCGGCGGTGGCGTCCTCGCGCTCCGGCTGCGCGGCCGGGGTCTCCGGCTGCGCCTGGCGCTTGGTCTGCGCGGCCGCCTGCGGCCCGGTCTTCTTCGGCTCCGGCTGCGCGGCCGGCTGCGGCTCGGGCTTCTTCGGCGCGGGCTTCGGCTGCTGCTTCGGCGTCTCGGCGGCGCGCTGCGGCTCCTGCGCCGCGGCGCCCTCCGGCGCGCGGTGCGACCCGGTGCGGCGCTCCGGCTCGGGGCCGCGCTCGGACGGCTCCCAGCGCACGGCGCGGAAGGAGCCGGTGTTGACCTCCGGCACGTCGACCGGCTCGTCGGCGCGGGCCTCCGCATCGCGGCGGCCGCGGACCCCGTGGGGGCCGTGCTGCGTGTGGGCGCCGACGGTGCCGTCGGCGGTCGCGGCGGCGCGGTGGGACTGGGCGCGCGGCTCCGGGCGGTCGAAGCTGCCCGGGTCCCGCAGCGGGGAGCCGGAGGTGCCGCGACCGGCGGAGTCGAGCTCGCGGAGGCGCTCGGCGCGGGCGCGCAGCGCGACGCGCTCGTCGGGGGCCTCGCCGGTGAGGTCGGCGAGCTGCTCGCGCAGCGCGGCGATCTCGGCGCGCAGCTGCTGCAGCGTCTCGTCGCGCTCGGCGTCGAGGGACTCCAGGTAGTTCTGCTCGAGGATGAGCTCCTGCTCCCGGTGGGTCGCCTCCTCCTTCGCCAGCTCCGCGCGGTGCAGGCGCTCGAGCTCCGCGAAGCGGCCGCGCTCGGCGGCCAGCTTGCGGCGGTAGCGGGTGGTCAGGACGGCGCCGATGACGGCGGCCCACAGGCCGGCCAGGACGGCGATCTTCATCCACGTCGCAGAGGAGGTGAACAGCATGATGATGCTGGCCAGCAGGGCCAGCACGACCAGGACGGCCAGCAGGATGACGCCGGCGCGGTCGGCCGGGTCGTCGTCGCCGGAGCCGGACGGCGCGGCGTCGTCGGCGTCGGACTCCGCGGGCGCGGGGGCCTGCGCGTCGTCGTCGCCGTAGCCGTAGTCGTAGTCGTCGCCGACGCTCCACTCGGCGTCGTCGCCGGTGCGGTCGTCGCGGACGCCGTAGCCGCGGTGCTGCTCATCGGGATGCGTCATGCCATCACCCTACCGAGCGGCGGGCTCGGCGCCAGGGATCTCCTCCGGTCCGTCGTCTCCCGGGGGCGCCTGGCAGCAGCGCTCCAGGTGCAGGCCCGCGGCGGCGAGCGCAACGCCCGTGACCGCGCCGGCGACGACGACGGGCCCCTCGGCCGTCGCGGCGGCGAGGCGGCCCCACTGCGGCAGCAGCCAGACGGCGACGCCGAGGTAGCCCCCGGCGAGCAGCGCGCCGAGCCACGCCGACGCCGTGCCGACGGTCAGCCACCGCGCGACGGTCAGCGGGTGCATCTGGCTGCGGTCCTGCCCGATGCCGCGCTCCTCCACCGCCTCGCGGACGCGGCGGGCGGCCCACGCGCAGACGGCGGCGAGCACCCAGGGGAACAGCAGGTCCGTCCAGTGGAACGCGATGGCGCCGAGGAAGGTGCCCACGATCATGTACGCCGCCGCGGCGACGACGGCCGCCGCGATGACGAGGAACGCCGGACGGGTGCCCCGCATCGCCTAGATCCCCTCCGGCCAGGCCAGGTCCGTGCGGCGGATGGCCGCGACGTCCCCGTCGTCAAGCTCCGCGATGAGCTCCGCGACGGGCCTGCCGCCGAGCTCCGCGCCCGGGTCCGCGTCCAGCCACGGCACCAGCACGAACGCGCGCAGGTGCGCGCGGGGGTGCGGCAGCGTCAGCACCGGGTCGGCGCTGCGCAGCTCGCGGCCGCCGTCGATGAGCGTGACGACGTCCACGTCCAGCGTCCTCGGCCCCCACCGCACCTCGCGGGTCCGCTCGGCGGCCTGCTCGAGGCCCTGGCAGCGGCGCAGCAGGTCCATCGGCTCCATGTCGACGTCGGCGACGATGACGGCGTTGAGGAAGTCGTCCTGCTCCACCCCGCCCCACGGCGGGGTGGCGTAGAGGGCGGAGCGGGCGACGGTCTCGGCGGCGAAGTCGCGGGCGACGTCGCCCAGCAGCGCGGCGGTGTCGCCGATGTTGCCGCCGATGGACAGCACCGCGCGCATCACGCCCGCCCCCGTCCGCCGGTGCGGGAGCGGCGCGCGACGACGGCGACGTCGGCGAAGTCGTGCGGGATCGGCGCCTGCGGCTTGTGCACACGCACCTCGACGGCGTGGATGAGCTCCGACATGGCCATCACGGCGTCGGCGATCTCGGCGGACACCGTCTCGATGAGGTCGCGGGGCTCGCCGGTCAGCACGCCGTGGGCGACGTCGGCGACGTCGGCGTAGCTCACCGTGTCCGCCAGGTCGTCGCTCGCCGCGGCGGCCGACAGGTCGGCCCACAGGGTGACGTCGCAGACGAAGTCCTGGCCCTCGCGGCGCTCGTGCTCGAAGACGCCGTGGAACCCGCGGGCCCGCAGGCCCGTCAGCTCGATGCGGTCGGCCATCTAGCGGCCCTCCTCCTGGTCGGTGGTCGGCTGGGCGGCGGCAGCGGCCGCGGGGGACGCGGCGGACGGGGCCGCGGAGGCCGCCGCCGGGCCCGCCGGCCGGTTGCCGCCGCCGACGGGGTAGTCGCCGTCGGCGTCCGACGGGCCGCGGCCCAGCCGCCAGGCGCGGGCGACGGCGCATGCCGCCCGGCTCGACGCCACGTCGTGGACGCGCACGGCCCACGCGCCGCGGTCGGCGGACAGCGCCGAAATCGCCGCGGTGGCCTGGTCGGCCTCCTGCGGGGCGTGCGCGACTCCGTCGACGACGGAGGCGACGAAGCGCTTGCGCGACGCGCCGACCAGCACCGGGGCCCCCAGCGCCGTCAGCTCCGGCAGGGCGCGCAGCAGCGTCCAGTTGTCCTCGGCGTTCTTCGCGAAGCCCAGGCCCGGGTCCAGGATGATCCGGTCGGCCGGCACGCCCGCCGCCGTCGCCGCGTCCATCAGCGACAGCAGGTGGTCGCGGACCTCGGCGACGATGCCGCGCGGGTCCGGCTCCGCCCGCCCCGACGCGGAGCCGAAGCGGTCGGTGCGCCAGTGCATCAGGCACGTCGCCGCCTCCCGCCCGGCCGCCGCGCACACGTCCAGCATCCGCGGGTCGGCGAGGCCGCCGGAGACGTCGTTGACGATCGCGGCGCCGGCCTCCAGCGACGCCTCCGCCACGGAGGCGCGCATCGTGTCGACGGACACGACAACGCCCTCGGCCGCCAGCTCCCGGACGACCGGGACGACGCGGGCGAGCTCCTGCTCCTCCGGCACGCGGATGGCGCCCGGGCGGGTCGACTCGCCGCCGACGTCGATGATGTCCGCGCCATCGGCCAGCAGGCGGCGCGCATGCGCCAGCGCGGACTCCGCGTCGGGGTGGCGGCCCCCGTCGGAGAAGCTGTCCTCCGTCACGTTGACGATGCCCATGACGAGGCAGCGGTCCCCGTCGTAAAGCAGGCGCCCCAGGGACGCCGCGTCGTTCGCGCGCACCGCGGCCACCTCCCCCGTCACCGGCCCGTGATGAGCGCCATGGCCTCGGCGCGCGACCGCGCGTCGCGCTTGAAGCCGCCGCGCACCGCCGACGTCACCGTGCTCGCGCCCGGCTTGCGGATGCCGCGCATCGCCATGCACAGGTGCTCGCACTCGATCACGACGATCGCCGACTGCGGGTTGAGCTTGTCGACGAGGGCATCCGCCACCTGGGACGTCAGCCGCTCCTGCACCTGCGGGCGCTTCGCGTAGAGGTCGACGAGGCGCGCCAGCTTCGACAGGCCGGTCACCCGGCCCTCCGGGCCCGGGATGTAGCCGATGTGCGCCTTGCCGAAGAACGGCACGAGGTGGTGCTCGCACGTCGAGTAGATCGGGATGTCCCGCACCAGCACCAGCTCCTGGTGGCCCTCGTCGAAGGTCTTCGCCAGCACCTCCGACGGGTCGACGTGCAGGCCCGCGAAGATCTCGCGGTAGGCGCGGGCGACGCGCGCCGGGGTCTCCAGCAGGCCCTCCCGGTCCGGGTCCTCGCCGACGGCGAGCAGCAGCTCGCGGACCGCGGCCTCGGCGCGGGCCTGGTCGAACGGGCCCGACGCGGTGGCGGCGTCCGGCTGGTACTCGTCGTCCTCGTGATGGCAGCCGGTCACTGGTCCTGACCCTCCTCCGGGATGCGGTGATGGCGGCCCGTCGTGCGCGGCGGCTCCGGCACGTCGCCGGCCGCCGGGGCCTCCGGGGAATCCGGCGAGGCGCCCACGGCGCCGCCGTGCGGGGCGTCGTCGACGCGGCCGTGCTCCGGCTGCTCGCGGTCGGGCAGGCGGAAGCCGCGCGGGGCGTCGGACGGGGCGTCGCCGGACGGGGCGGACGCGCCGAACGGGCGGGCCATGCCCGTCGTCGGGTTGTCGCCGCCGGCGTCGCGGCCGGCGCCGGCCAGCGGGTAGTTCGCGGTGCCCGGGTGCGCGCCGTGCCGCTCATGGGAGCCGTGGCCGTGCTGCGGGGCGCGGCCCGGCGTCTCGTGGCGGCCGGAGTCGCCCGGGCGGGGCTGCGGCTGCTGCGGGGCGTACGGGTTCTGCTGCCGGTCCTGCGGGCGGCCGTGGCGGCCCTCGCGGACCTGCGGCGGCAGCGCGAAGCCGTCGTCGCCGGAGGCGCCGGACGCGCCGGAGCCGGCGTCATCCGCGCCCGCGCCGGAGCCCGACGGGGCGCCGTAGCGCGGCGCGTTCTCGCGCGGCCAGCCCGGGGCGGTCCAGCCCGCCGGCGGCGGGGTGCCGCCGTAGACGGGGCCGCCGGCCAGGCGGGAGTCGCCGCCCGGCAGCGCCGCGCCGGACCCGGCGCCCGCGCCCGCACCGGAGCCCGCGCCGCCGTCCGCGCCGCCGCCCTGCGCTCCCGCGCGGTCCGCCTCCTCGTTGGCGGCGCGGCCGACGGGGCGCACCGGCGCGAAGATGTTCTCGCGCTTCGGCGGCTCCTCGCCGCGCTCGATGGCCAGCTCCACCGGGGTCTTCACCGGCTCGCGGCCGTCGGCGGGGTAGCGGGACTCCTGCTCGAAGAACTCGACCCGCGGGCGGGTCTCCACGTCGGTGAACAGGGCCTCCAGGTCGGGGCGGCGCAGCGTCTCCTTCTCCAGGAGCTTCTCCGCCAGCCGATCAAGGATGTCGCGGTTGTCGCGCAGGATGGCGTAGGCCTCGTCATGGGCCTTCGTGATGAGCGACCGGACCTGGCGGTCGATCTCCGCGGCGACCTCCGGCGAGTAGTCCAGGGAACCGTCGCGGCCGCCGCCCATGAACGGGTCGCCGGCCTCCTCGCCGTACTTCACCGTGCCCAGCGCGGGGCTCATGCCGTAGTCGGTGACCATCGCGCGGGCGATCTTCGTCGCCTGCTCGATGTCGGCGGACGCGCCGGTCGTCGGCAGGCCGAAGACCAGCTCCTCCGCGGCGCGGCCGCCCATGGCGAAGACCAGGCGGGCGAACAGCTCGGGCAGGTTGTACATGCCCTTGTCGTCCTCCGGGACCGTCAGGGCGTGGCCGCCGGTGCGGCCGCGCGCCAGGATGGTGACCTTGTAGACGCGCTCGATGTCCTTCAGCGCCCACGCGGCGAGCGTGTGGCCGCCCTCGTGGTACGCGGTGACCTTCTTCTCCTGCTCGGAGATGACCTTCGACGTGCGGCGCGGGCCACCGACGACGCGGTCGACCGCCTCCTCCAGCGCGTCGGCGGTGATGATGTCGCCGTTGACGCGGGCGGTGAGCAGCGCCGCCTCGTTGAGGACGTTGCGCAGGTCGGCGCCGGACATGCCGGCGGTGCGCTTCGCCAGGGACGTCAGGTCGGCGTCCGGGCCCAGCGGCTTGTCCTTCGCGTGGACGTTCAGGATCGCCTCGCGGCCCTTCAGATCCGGTGCGGTGACCGGGATCTGGCGGTCGAAGCGGCCCGGGCGCAGCAGCGCCGGGTCGAGGACGTCGGGACGGTTGGTCGCAGCCATGATGATGACGCCCTCCCGCTCGCCGAAGCCGTCCATCTCCACCAGCAGCTGGTTCAGCGTCTGCTCGCGCTCGTCGTGGCCGCCGCCCATGCCGGCGCCGCGCTGGCGGCCGACCGCGTCGATCTCGTCGATGAAGATGATGCAGGGGCTGTTCTCCTTGGCCTGCTTGAACAGATCGCGGACGCGGGAGGCGCCGACGCCGACGAACATCTCGACGAAGTCGGAGCCGGAGATGCTGTAGAACGGCACGCCCGCCTCGCCCGCGACGGCGCGGGCCAGCAGCGTCTTGCCGGTGCCGGGCGGGCCGTACAGCAGCACGCCGCGGGGGATGGTGGCGCCGAGCTTCTCGTACCGGCCCGGGTTCTGCAGGAAGTCGCGGATCTCGTCGAGCTCCTGCACCGCCTCGTCGGCGCCGGCGACGTCGGCGAACGTGTTGGTCGGCTCCTCCTTGCTCATCAGCTTGGCCTTGTTGCCGCCGAAGCCGAACATGCCGCCGCGGCCGCCCTGCATGCGGCTGAACAGCCACATCACCAGGACGAAGAAGATGAGCATCGGCAGCAGGAAGCCGATCATCGACATCAGGAAGGAATCCTGCGTCACCGTCGTGGTGAACGGCACGCCCTCCCCCTGCGTCAGGCGGTCGAACACCTGGTCCGCGGCGCGGGCCGGGTACTTCGAGATGACCTCCGTGACGCCCTGCTCGCCCTCGACCTCGATGCCCTGCTTCAGCGTCAGCCGCAGGCGCTGCTCGCGGTCGTCGATCTGCGCCTCCGACACGTTGCCGGCGGAGATCTGCTGGAGCGCCACGGACGTGTCGACGTCCCGGAACCCCCGCGTGTCATCCGCCAGCGTCGTCATGGCGTAGAGCAGCAGCAGGATGACGCCGACGGCGCCGGCGATGCGGAAGACCTTCTTCTTGTCCATGTCGCGGTTCTCGGGGTGCCTTGTCTGTGAGGGGGGGGGGAGGTCGCCGCCCCCGGGCCGTCGCCGGGGCCGGCCGGGCCCGGAGGGCCCGCCTGGGTGGAACGCGCCGCGGCGCGGGAAGGTTCCCGGGCCGCGGGCGGTGGACGTCGTCAAGCGGCGCACCCGCGCACCCCGAGGGGGCGCGGGCGCGGGCTCAGGAGCGGTACACGCGCGGGTGGAGCGTGCCGACGTACGGCAGATCGCGGTAGCGCTCCGCGTAGTCCAGGCCGTAGCCGATGACGAACTCGTTGGGGATGTCGAAGCCCACGTCCGCCAGGTCGATCTTCGTGCGCAGCGCGTCGGGCTTGCGCAGCAGGGTGATGACCTCCAGCGACCGCGGGTTGCGGTTGCGCAGGTTCTTGATGAGCCACGACAGCGTCAGGCCCGAGTCGATGATGTCCTCCACGATGAGGACGTCGCAGCCCTCGATGTCCCGGTCCAGGTCCTTGAGGATGCGGACCACGCCCGACGACGACGTCGAGTTGCCGTACGACGACACCGCCATGAACTCCAGCTGCGACGGGCGGTCCAGTGCGCGGGCGAAGTCGGTCATGAAGAACACGGCGCCCTTGAGCACGCCGACGAGGACCAGGTCGTCCTCAGCGTCCGCGTACCGCTCCGAGGCGCGCGCCGCCATCTCCCGGATGCGGTCGCGCAGCGCGTCCTCGTGGATGAGGATGGCCTCCACGTCCTCCCCGTAGGGGTTGTCCGGCACGTCGAAATCCTTGACGTCGTGCATGTGCTGTCCTGCCTTTCGCCGGCGGTCGCCCCGGCGGCGTCGTCGGAAAAACCTCCCCGGCGCACGGTCACCCGGGGACTGTGTTCAGGGTGCCATTAGACCGCCGCACTACCAACCTGCGGGGGGATTCGCCGCCGGTCTCGGTGGTGCGGGTCGCGGTGCCGCGCGCGTTGCGTGACGACGGTCGCCGCGCCGCGTCGTCGGCCGCGGGCACGGCGGCGGGGCCCCGGCCCGGGTCGGCGGCGAGCGACTCCACCGCGGCGACGTGGGCGGCGGCGGGCACGGCTCCGCGGCCGGCCAGCCAGTCGCGGATGACGCGGCCGCGGACGGCCGGGGCGAGCGCGGCCAGCGGCGCGGCCGGCAGCCCGCCGTCGGGGAGCCGGAGGCGGTCGAGCTCGTCGGCGGCGATGGCGTCGAGGGCCTCCGCGTCGGCGCGCACCAGGTCGGCGGCCCGGGCGAGGTTCGCGACGGCCGCGTCGCCCAGCGCCCCAGCCAGGGCGGGCACGACGTCGCGGCGGACGCGGACGCGGGCGTAGCGGCGGTCGGCGTTGTGGGCGTCGGCGTGGGGCTCGACGCCGAGTTCGCGGCAGGCTTCGGCGGTGTCGGCGCGGCGGGCGCCGCCGCGGAGGTCCGGCGGGGCGGGCAGCAGCAAGGGCCTGACGACGTCGACGCCGTCGTCCCACGTCCGTCGCACCGCCATCGCCCCGAGCCCGGCCGGGGAGGCGCCGCGGGCGAGCGACAGCAGGACGGTCTCGGCCTGGTCGTCGGCGGTGTGGGCGAGGAGGAGCACGGGGTGGGCGGGGGCGGCATGGGCGTCGTCCGCCGCGGCATGGGCGTCGTGATGCGCCCACGCCATGTCGTGGAGCGCGGCGTGGCGCGCGCGGCGCGCGGCGTCCTCGGGCCCCTCTCCCCCGGCGGCGCCGACGTCGACGCGCCGGACCTCCGCGTCGGTTCCCCAGCCGCGGGCGATCCCGGCGGCGCGGGAGGCGACGTCGGCGGAGACGTCCTGCAGCCCGTGGTCGACGATGGCCGCCAGCACGCGGGCGCGGGTGCCGCGGGCCTCGGCCGCGACGGCGGCGAGGAGGGCGAGGGAGTCCGCTCCCCCGGAGACGCCGACGGTGACGGGCGCGCCGTCGGCGGGCCAGCCGGGCAGGGCTTCGCGGATGCGGCGGCGCAGGCTCAGGAGGGCGGGGCTGCGACGGGGCCAGAACGGCGCGGCCGGGCGGTCGCCCCTCGTCTCGTCGGTGCCGGTCATGGGGCGATGCTAGCCCGGCGCGGCCGCTGCTCTCCCCGTACCCGCCCCGCGCCCGCCAACCCGGACGTACTTCGCCTCCCCGCCCCTCGAACCTGGACGTACGTGGCCTGACCTGGACGTACTTCTACCTGGGTCCAGGTTCGGCCAACTACGTCCAGGTCGGGCAGCCGCCGGGGCCAACTACGTCCAGGTCGGACAACCGTCGGGGCCAACTACGTCCAGGTCGGACAACCGTCGGGGCCAACTACGTCCGGGTCTGGCAGACCCGGCCGGCACGCGCCTCGTCGGCCACCGCCCCCATCCCCTCGACATGGTCAGACCCCGTTTCGGCCATTCCGACCCTGATAGGACGGGGTCGAAATGGCCGGAACGGGGTCTGAACGGAGGGCGGAAGAGGCGGAACAGGGTCCAAATGACCTCCATCCGAACACCCGTCCAAGCGGCCACGGGTGGAACGGGGTCCAAACGACCGCCCTCGAAACAGCCGCCCGCGCCGCCCGTGCCGACCGGCCTCCTACAGCCGGTGGCGCCCCTGGTAGCCGCGCTCCTCGCCGGCGCGGGCGTCGCCGGCGTCGATGCCGCTGTCGGCGATGTGCTGCATGGCGGTGAGCAGGACGCGCTCCTGGGTGCGGCGGGCGACGACCTGGACGGGCACGCCGGTGGACGGCTCGACGACGACGCCGGCGGGGAAGCCGAGGAGGTTCCACGTCGACACGTACGGCGTGTAGGTCATGTTGGACGCCATGTTCCGGACCCAGCTGCGCTTGTGCCATTCGGCGGCCTTGGGCGGCTCGGCGGCCAGGGCCGGGGTGATGAGGATGCCGTCGCCGGGCAGGAACGCCTCCATGGCGGAGGCGGCGCGGACGACCTGGCGGTCCTTGATGGTGCCGCGGAGCATGTCGCCGATGCGGGCGTGGAGGCGGCTGCGCTCCTCCATGCGGCCGACGGGGCCGTCGGCGTGGAGGGAGTCGGCGACGCCGGCGGACCAGCGGGCGAGCATGGGCAGCGGGTTGAGCGGGTAGGGGGCGCGGCGCTCCTCGACGGGCAGGCCGGCCCATTCGAAGTGGCGGGCGGCGAGGCGGGCGGCGTCCTCCCAGCGGGCGCCGGCGCTGATGCCGGCGATGGGGGCGGTGACGTCGACAACGACGGAGAAGCGCTCGGGGAGCGGGGCGTCGACGGCGTCGACGTGGCCGTCGGTGAGCTCGCGCATGAGCAGGACGAGGTCCTCGTTGTCCTGGGCGAGGACGCCCTGGACGCTCATGCCGTACCAGTTGTTGCCGCCGACGTGGCCGGGGACGATGCCGGGGGTCGCCTTGATGGTG
This sequence comes from Corynebacterium sp. 335C, assembly GCF_053525695.1. Lineage (NCBI taxonomy): Bacteria > Bacillati > Actinomycetota > Actinomycetes > Mycobacteriales > Corynebacteriaceae > Corynebacterium > Corynebacterium sp. 335C. The sequence continues at coordinate 240,167 of NZ_JASTTB010000003.1, read as the reverse complement.
GACAGCTCGCAGCAGGCGGCGGGGATGCGCAGCGACCCCATGCCGTCGTTGCCCTGGGCGAAGGGCACCATGCCGGCGGCGACGGCGGCGGCGGATCCGCCGGAGGAGCCGCCCGGGGTGCGGCCGGGGTGGACGGGGTTGGCGGTGACGCCGCGCTGGGAGTCGGTGGTGCCCCAGCCGCAGAACTGCGGGGTCATGGTGGTGCCGACGGGGATGGCGCCGCGCTCGACGAGCCGCGTGACGACGGGGTTGTCGAACTCCGTGTTCTCCTTCACGGCGAAGGGCACGCCGGCGAGGGGCAGGTCGGCCTTGCGGGGGTCGGCGTCGAGGGCGCGGGCGTCGGCGAGGGCGCGGTCGGCCCAGACCTCGCCGAAGGCCAGGATCTCGCCGTTGCGGCGGCGGATGCGGGCGATGGAGGCGGCGACGGCGTCCTCCGCGGTGATGGCGCCGGAGCGGACGTCGGCGGCGATTTCGCGGGCGGGGCGGCAGCCGTCGAAGCGGCCGTCGAGGCGGTGGGCGGACAACGCGTCGGCGGGGGCGTCGGGCCGGTGGGTGTCGGGCATGGCGGACCTCGTTCGTGTGCTCCGGGCGCGGTGGCGCCGTGTCGTCTGTGCGCCTACACCCTAGCCATTTCGTTTCCGGTGCGATTGCGTTTCGCCCGGGGAAGTTCCGCGGGTGCGGTCCGCGGTCGCCGTGCGTGACGACGTCCCCCTCCCCGGCCGCGCGCCCGATCCCCGGGGCGCGGTCGGCGTCAGAGTTCGCGGATGCGGCCGAGCGCGGCGTCGGCGCCGGCGCGGGCGGCGGCGACGTCGGCGTCGTTGGACAGGAGGGTGAAGGTCAGCACCCGCCCGCCGTCCGTGGCGAGGACGCCGGAGAGGGCGGAGACGCCGTCGAGGGTGCCGGTCTTGGCGCGGACCCAGCCGGCGCCGGGGTTGCCGGCGAGGTAGCGGTCGGCGAGGGTGCCGGACACGGCGGCGACGGGCAGACCGTCGACGAGGTGGGACAGGACGGAGGTGACGTGCCCGGCGTCGGCCTCCTCGCCCTGGACGGCCCCGGCGTCGCCGGCGGCGGCGCGCAGGACGCGGTCGAGCTGGGCGGGGCGGATGCGGTTGTCGGGGCTGAGGCCGGAGACGTCCTGCAGGGAGGCGCCGCCGTCGACGGCGAGGCCGTGCTCGGCGAGGACGGCGACGACGGCGTCGGCGGCGCCGCGGAAGGTGGCGGGGCGGCCGGTGGCGGCGGCGACCTCGCGGCCGATCTGCTCGGCCATGACGTTGTCGGAGTGGACGAGCATCTGGGGGACGCGGGTCAGCAGCGGCGCGGACGTCACCTCGCCGAGCACGGCGCCCTCGGCCGGCGCGGCGGTGGTCTCGGCGACGTCGGCGGCGCCGAGGTCCTCGGCCAGCGCGCGGCCGGCGTCGAGGGCCGGGGTGGCGCTGCGCGGCAGGGAGGTCGGGGTGGCGCGGCCGGCGTCGACGGAGACGGGCTCGATGGGGGCGATGTAGCCCTCGGCGATGCCGGCCCGGTCCCAGGACGGGTGGTAGCGGTCGGCGGCGCCGGAGGCGTCGACGAGGACCGTCGTCACGCCCTGCCCGCCGAGCGCCCGCCGCACCTGGGCGGACAGGTCGGCCATGGACGCGGCGCCGGGGTAGGAGCCCTCGCCGTCGCGGGACAGGGTCTGGTCGCCGCTGCCCTGGAGGATGACCTCGCCGGGGTTGGCGCCGGCGATGACGCGGGTGGTCTGCACGGCGGCCGGGTCGAGGGTGAGCAGCGCCGCGGCGGCGGTGAGGATCTTCGTCGAGGAGGCGGGGGTGGCGGGCACGTCGGCGCCGCCGTCCCACAGCACCTGGCCGGTGGCGGCGTCGCTGACGACGCCGACGGTGGTTCCCATGCCGGGCCCGGCGAGGGCGGGGCCGAGGATGGCGGAGACGGCGTCGCGCATCTCCGCGTCGGGGACGCCGGATCCGCCCGCGGCCGCGGCGTCATCGCCGTCCCCGTCCCCGGAGCCGGCGCCGCCCTCCTCCGGCCCCAGCGGGGCGAGGGCGGCGGGGGCGGGCTGGACGGCGGGCGCGGGGGCGACCTCGACGCCGAGGACGCCGCGGAGGCCGACCACGACGACGGCGGTCACGACCATCGCGAAGACGACGATCGACGCCGCCCATGCCACCGTCCGCTTCATGCGCGTCCTCCATTCCCCGGCGCCGGTCCGCTCCTATTACGATGGCCACTGTATGCGCCCGCCGCGCCGGACGACGACGCGGCGGGTGCGCGCGCCGCATCCGCGGCGGGGCCCGGCGGCCCGCCGTCCCCGCTGCCGCGGGAGGCGCCGCGGCCGTCCCGGCCACCGCATCCACCGCATTCACCGCAACGACGAAGGAGAACCCGTGAGCATCGAGGTCACCATCGAGATCCCGAAGGGCCAGCGCAACAAGTACGAGGTCGATCACGAGACCGGCAAGGTCTACCTGGACCGCTACCTGTTCACCCCGATGGCGTACCCGGCGGACTACGGGTTCATCGAGGGCACGCTGGGCGAGGACGGCGATCCGCTGGACGCCCTGGTGATCCTGCCGGAGCCGGTGTTCCCGGGCGTCATCGTGAAGGCCCGCCCGGTCGGCGTGTTCAAGATGACGGACGAGGCCGGCGGCGACGACAAGCTGCTGTGCGTCCTCGACGACCCGCGCTTCGAGGACTTCCAGGACTACGAGGACATCTCCGCGTTCACCCGCGACGAGATCGAGCACTTCTTCGTCCACTACAAGGACCTGGAGCCGGGCAAGGAGGTCCAGGGCTCCGGCTGGGCCGGCAAGGACGAGGCCCAGCGCATCCTCGACGAGGCCATCGAGCGCCACGGCAAGTAGGCCGCGCGCGTCCGCCGGGTTCCGGCGGCGCGCATCGTGCGGCGGGGCGCGTCTCCGCCGCGCGCATCGTGCGTGACGACGCCCCCTCCAGGCGCCCGTCCCCGTCGGGGGCGGGGCGGGCGGGGGCGTCGTCGCGTCCGGGCCCCTCACCCGCCGCCCGCGGCGGCGCCGTCCCCGGCGGCGCGCCCGCTCCCCTGCCCGCCGCGCACCCGGCGTCCCCGCCGCCCCTGTCGCGCCGCGGTCTTAGGGCGCCCTATCATGCGTGGAATGACCGCAGCAGCACCGATTCGCCCGTCCGGCGGGCGCCGCCTCGTGGACTCGACGCCGCTCCGCGTCGTCGGCCTGCCCGCGCTGTTCGGCGTGGCGTGCGCCGCGGGCCTGCTGGCGCTGCGGGCGGCGGGCACGCGGATCGGGGATCCGTGGCTGGCGGTGGCGGCGCTGCCGACGCTGGCGGCCATGGCCGCCGCCGCGTGGGCGGTGCAGCGCGGCACGTGGAGCCGGGAGCACGCGTGGCCGACGGGCGACGGTGATCCGCGCGGCGCGATGAACCGGGTGACGACGTGGGGGCTGCGCGTCTTGCTCGTCGTCTCCGCGGCCATCGCGCCGCTGACGTGGTTCGAGGCGGTGCTGCGCGGCCGGTTCACGTGGCTGCTGGTCGCCGCGGCCGCCGCGGCGCTGCTGTGGGCGTTCGCGCAGGAGGCGATCATCCGGCGCTGGATCCTCGACCACGCCCTGTTCACGGCGCTGGCCCCGGGGTGGGGCCGGCGCACGGCGGCGATCATCGCCGCCTCCGTCGCCTTCTCCGCGCTGTCGCCGCTGGTGATGCTGTTCGGCGGCGCCTCCGGGGGCCGGGTCCTGCTGGGGGTGCTGTCCGGGGCGGTGGTCGGCGTGCTCGCCGCGGTGACGTACCTGACGACGCCGAGCTTCACGACGCTCGTCGCCTGGCACGCCGGCGTGTCCTACCTGTCGTTCGCCCCCGCGCTGAACGGCTTCGCCACCGCGGCGATCGCGGCGGTGGTGGTGCAGTTCGCGGCGGTCGCGGTCGCCCTCGGCCTGGCCTGGTGGGCCCTCGCGGTGCGGGGGCCGCTGAAGCCGGAGCCGCCGCTCGTGTGACGCCGCCCGCGTGACGCGGCCCGTGCGGCCCGGCCCGGAGCCGCAGCATGCCGCGGCCCCGCCGCCGGGTATGACGACGGGGCCCGCGCCGGCAGGCGCGGGCCCCGTCCCCGTGCGGCGATGCCGCCGCGCGGGTCCCGTCGTCACGCGGACCCCGCGACCGCCGCTACGCGCGCGCCGGCGCCTCCACCCGCTCGCCCGTGGCGGCGTCGAAGAGGTGCAGGCGGTCGCGCTCGGCGCGGACGCGGATGCCGTCGCCGCCGCGGTGGCCGTGGCCGCGGGGGACGCGGACGGCGATGGAGCGGGACTCCTCCGGCGCGTGCGCGAGGCGGCCGTAGACGATGGCCTCCGGACCGAGTTCCTCGACGTGCGTGACGTCCAGCTCGATGGAGCCGGCCGGGTCGGGCACCAGGTCCTCGGAGCGGACGCCGACGACGACCTCGCGGCCGTCGGCGCCCGCCGCGGCGCGGAGGTGCTCCGGCAGCTCGACGACTCCGGCGCCGTCGACGGACGCGCCGCCGCCGGCGACCGTGGCGTCGAATAGGTTCATCGACGGCGAGCCGAGGAAGCCGGCGACGAAGGCGTTGACCGGCCGGTCGTACAGCTCCTCCGGGGTGCCGACCTGCTGCAGCACGCCGCCCTCGAGCACCGCGACGCGGTCGCCCATCGTCATCGCCTCCACCTGGTCGTGGGTGACGTAGACGGTGGTGGTGCCGAGGCGCCGCTGCAGCGCGGAGATCTCGCCGCGGGTGGAGACGCGCAGCTTCGCGTCGAGATTGGACAGCGGCTCGTCCATGCAGAACACGGCGGGCTCGCGGACGATGGCGCGGCCCATGGCGACGCGCTGGCGCTGGCCGCCCGACAGGGCGGCGGGCTTGCGGTCCAGGTACGGCTCCAGCTGGAGGATGCGGGCGGCCTCCTTCACGCGCTCCGCGATGATGCGCTTGTCCGTCTTCCGGTTGCGCAGCGCGAAGCTCATGTTCTGCTCGACCGTCATGTTCGGGTAGAGCGCGTAGTTCTGGAAGACCATCGCGACGTCGCGGTCGCGCGGGGCGACGGCGGTGGCGTCGCGGCCGCCGATGAGGATGCGGCCCCGGTCGACGGGTTCGAGGCCGGCGAGCATGCGCAGCGACGTGGACTTGCCGCAGCCGGAGGGGCCGACGAGGACGAGGAACTCGCCGTCGGCGATGTCGAGGTTGAGCGAGTCGACGGCCGGCGCCGCGTCCGCGTCGAAGATCCGGGTGGCGCCGTCGAAGGTGATGGAGGCCATGTGCGTCCGTTCTGGGTCGGTGTGGTCGTGGTGGGTCGGGTGCGCGCGGGCCGGGTGCGGGTGCGCGCGGGGCGGGGTCCGGTGCGTTGCGACGGCCCCTCCCCCGGGCGCGCGCCGCCGGTGCGGCGCGCGCCCGGCTCGGCCCGGCGCGGCGGCGCCGGCTACAGCTTCGGCTCGATGTCCCGCTCGAAGGTGGTGCGGAGGTTGCCCTCGAGGTCGGCGAGGGTCTTCTCCACCGGGGCGCCGGACAGCAGGATGGACTCCAGGGCGTCGCCGATGGCGCGGTCGCCGTTCGGGATGAAGACGCGGGCGTTGTCCTGCACGCGGGTGTGCGGCAGCTGCTCGACGGCGGTGCGGGCGTTCGGGTTCTCGTCCATGTACTTCACGTGGGCGGGGTCCTCGACGGCGGCGGAGCGCACCGGGACGTAGCCGACCTCGCGGGACCAGTAGGCGGTGTTCTCCGCGTTGGTGATGAAGTCGATGAACTTCGCGGCGTTGATCTGGCGCTCCTCCGGGATGCCGGAGGGGATGGCCAGGCCGGCGCCGCCGGTCGGGCAGCCGCCGTCGCCGTGCGGGTTCGGCAGGAAGGCGGTGCCGACCTCGAACTTCGCGGTCTGCTTGATGCCGGCGAGGTCGCCGGTGGAGGCGACGACGGAGCCGAGGATGCCGGTGCCGAACTCGTTGGACAGGTCGTTGGAGACGGTGGCCCAGCCGTCGTCGACGGTGGACTTCAGCCACTCGACGGCGCGGACGGTCTCCGGGGAGGTGAGCTTCATGTCCCACTCGTCGGAGTAGGAGCCGCCGAGGGTCCACAGCGGGCCCTCGAAGGTCCAGGAGAGGTAGTCGACGGCGTTGCCCCAGCCGTGGGCGAAGCCGGAGCCCATGACCTCCTGGAGCTTGGCGCCCCACTCGGTCATCTCCTCCCAGGTCTCCGGGCCGCGGTCGGGCAGGCCGGCCTCGGCCCACTTGTCCTTGTTGTAGTAGAAGAGCGGCGTCGACCGGGCGAACGGCATGGCGTAGTGGCCGCCGTTGAGGTTGTAGTCCTCATAGAGGGACGGGACGAAGGTGGAGGTGTCGACGCCGGCCTTCGGGGCGACCTCGTCGATGTTGGCGATCTGGCCGTTGAGGGCGAAGTTGAACCACCACACGTCGGACAGGACGACGAGGTCGGGCAGGTCGGAGCCAGTGAGCGCGGCGTTGAACTTCTGCGCGATCTCCTCGTAGTTGGCGCCGCCGTCGACGAGGCGGACCTTCAGCTCCGGGTTGGCCTCCTCGAAGCGGCGGATGAGCTCCTCCTCCACCGGCTTGGAGGACGCCGGATGGTTCGACCACCAGACGATGGTGTTCGGGTCGGACTCGGCCTGGCCGGCGGAGCCGCCGGTGCCGGCGCAGGCGGCGAGCGTGGCGCCGGCGCCGGTGAGGCCCATGAGGGCGAGGAAGCCGCGGCGGTCGAGGGCGGGGAGGCGGCGGGGGTTGGCGTTCATGTCGGGGTCCCTTCGGGTGCGTGGGCCGGTGCGGTGCGCCCCGGCGGCGGGTGGTGGCGTGCGCGGCGCGGATGCGGTGCGCGGTGCGGATGCGGTGCGGTGCGGTGTGCGTGCCGTGCGCGGCCGCGGTGCGGCGCGCCGGCTCGGGCGCGTGCCGCCGCCCGGAGGGGACCCCGGGCGGCGGAGGGGTCATCCCTTCACGGCGCCCGAGGTCAGGCCCTTGATCATGTACTTGTTCAGGGCCAGGAAGAGGAGGAGGACGGGGATCATCGTCATGATGGTGGCCGCCATGACGGGGCCCCAGTTGGAGATGCCGTCGTTGTTCTGCAGCATCGTCAGGCCGACGGGCAGGGTCGCCGACTGGGACGTCTCGGCCATGAGGAACGGCCAGAGGTACTGGTTCCACTCGTTGACGACGGTGATCATGGAGAAGGCGACCAGCGTCGGCAGCGAGATGGGCAGCAGCACCTGGAACAGCAGGCGGAACGGCCCGGCGCCGTCCATGCGCGCCGCCTCCACGATCTCCCGGGGGATGGACATGAAGTGGTTGCGCATGAGGAAGGTGCCGAAGGCGATGCCGGCCAGCGGCACGATGATGCCCGTGTACGTGTCGCGCCAGCCCAGCTGGCTGGCCAGGGCGTAGTTGGAGATCACCGTGACCTCGCTGGGCACCATCAGCGCCGAGATGATGACGATGAAGACGAGGTTGCGGCCCGGGAACCGCAGGATCGCCAGGGCGTAGGCGGAGATGACGCCCAGCACGATCTTGATGGTGCACAGCACCAGGGTGATGACGATGGAGTTGATGAAGTAGTCCGCGAAGTCGACGCGCTCGAAGGCGTCGCGGTAGTTCTCCCACCGGAACTCCGACGGCCACCACTGCACGGGGACGCTGTAGATCTCCCCGTGGGCCTTGAAGCTGGTCAGGACGATCCAGACGAGGGGCAGGCCGATGAAGGCGACGGCGAGGGCCATGCCCAGGTAGCCGACGACCTTCCAGCCGGTGCCGCGTTCGGTGCCGATCACTTGTGGTTCTCCTTGTCCATCATGCGGACCTGGATGAGGGTCACGGTGAGCAGGATGAGGAAGAGGATCGTCGCGACGGTCGCGCCGTAGCCGGCGCGGAAGTTGACGAAGGTCTCCCGGTAGATCTGGAACACCAGGGTGGTGGTGCCGTCGCCCTGGGGGCCGCCCTTCGTCATCGTGTTGATGATGTCGAACACCTGCACCGAGTTGAGGGTGACGGTGATGGACAGGAAGAACGTCGTGGGCCGCAGCTGCGGCAGGGTGACGCGGCGGAAGCGGGTCCAGGCGGACGCGCCGTCGATGGCGGCGGCCTCCGCGAGGTCCCGGTTCAGGCCCTGGAGGGCGGCGAGGTAGATGACGAAGGCGTAGCCCAGGTTCTTCCACACGAAGGTGAAGGTGACCATGACCAGCGCCCAGAACGGGTCCTGGTACCAGTCGGGCCCGTCGAGGCCGACGCGGGAGAACAGGTCCTGCACCAGGCCGAACGTCGGGTCGAAGACGAACTGGAAGGCGACGCCGATGGCGGCGCCGGAGATGACGAACGGCGCGAAGACCATGGAGCGGACGACGTTGCGCCCCTTCAGCTTCTGATCCAGCAGCATCGCCAGGCCCAGTCCGAGGGCCATGGAGCCGGCGACGGCGAAGAAGGTGAAGAAGACGGTGTTGCCGACGACGCGGAGGGTGTCGTCGCGCGTGAACCACTCCACGTAGTTCCGGAAGCCGACGAAGGTCGACGTCGGGGAGGAGATGTTCCAGTCGAAGAACGACAAGCGGATGTTGTCGATCAGCGGCCGGTAGGTCCACACCGCCAGCAGGATCAGGTTGGGTGCGAGCAGGAGGGCGGCGAGGAGCCATTCGCCGCGCTTCGCGCGCCGCGCCCTCGCCTCCAGTTCCCGCGTATCGCCGTTCGTTTCAGCCACGTCGCGGCATTGTCCGTGGGCCCGGTTGCCGTACGGCAACACCGGGGTGACGTCCGATCGGGCATTCGCTGAACCGAAAAAGAGCCCTTCGTGAACGGAGGGTGGCGCGTCCGTTCGGGCATCGACGCTTTCCGCCATGCGGGGTGCGGGGGAGGCGGAGGGTGGCCGCCGCGCGGGTCCCGTCGTCACGCGATGCGGTGCGCATCACGTGCGCCTGACGACGACCCCACCCCCGAGATCCACCCCCTGACGTGCGGGGATTTCCCGTATTTCATACCCCGCGGGGTATCGTTCGCGCATCGGCCGGGCGCGGACGTCGCCCCGGCCCCGACAGAGAGGACATGTGATGAGCGAGGCCAAGCCGGCCATCGGGAAGGTCTTCCCGGAGGCGTTCAAGGCCCAGGCGGGTCTGACCCAGGCCATCTGGCGGAAGGGCGAGGAGGCGGGCGTCGACCGCGACCTCATCGAGCTGGTGTACCTGCGCTGCTCGCAGCTCAACGGCTGCGCGTTCTGCCTGGACGTCCACTACCGCGAGGGCCTGAAGGCCGGCCTGTCGCAGCTGAAGGTCTCCGTCGTCCCCGCCTGGCGCGAGGCCCACGGCATCTTCTCCGAGGACGAGCAGGCCGCCCTCGCCATCGCCGAGATCGCCTCCGACCCGGCCCGCGTGCCGTTCACGAAGGAGGAGTACCTCGAGGCCGTCGACGTGCTCGGCGAGGAGCGCTCCGCCGTCCTGGCGTGGGCCGCCATCTGCATGAACGGCTGGAACCGCATGCACGCGGTGTCCGGCACCCCGGTCGGCGGCTGACCCCGGCGGCGCACGACCCGGCACCCGTCCGCCCCGTCCCCGGCCCTTCCGCGGCCCGGGGGCCGTCCCTAGACTGGAGAACCATGGAATCCGTGAAAGTGACCGACGTCCCGTCCGACGCGCAGCTGGTCGACGTCCGCTCCGCAGGCGAGTGGAACGAGGGCCACGCCGCCCAGGCCATCCACATCCCGATGGAGGAGATCCCCGTCCGCTACGGCGAGCTCGACCTCGACGAGGACCTCTACATCATGTGCCGCTCCGGCGGCCGCTCCGCGCAGGTCGTCGACTGGCTGACCCGCAACGGCATCGACTGCGTGAACGTCACCGGCGGCATCATCGACTGGGAGGCCGCGGGCCTTCCCATGAAGACCGGCGAATAATCCCCGGCCACGCGCCTGCCGGCCCCGCGAAACGCGGGGCCACCCCAATCATTGGCCGGTTGCGCACGTTGTAGGATCCGGGGCATGCCCCCGACCATCCACGACGACGCACCCGCCCCATCCGGACCCCGCACCGCCCCGGCCCCGCCGGCGGCGGTGACGGGGTCCGCGACGTGGGCCATCCAGTCCCTCGCCCGCGACCTGCGCGCCGCGGTCGCCGACGCCCTGGAGGAGGCCCCCGAGCCCGTGCCGCTGCGCGGCTACTGGCTGCTGGAGACCGTCGCCGCCGAGTCCGCCCGCGCCCAGCGGGAGCTCGGCGACGCCCTCGGCGTCGACCGCTCCGACATGGTCCGCCTGGTCGACTCCCTGGAGAAGTCCGGCCTGGTCGAGCGCACGCGCGACCCGCGCGACCGCCGCCGCCGGCTCATCACCCTCACCCCGGACGGGGAGAAGGCGCGGCGCCGCCTGCGCCGCCGCCTCGCCGACGCCGAGGACGCGGTGCTCGCCGCCTCCCCGGACGGCACCGCCGCCGCGCTGCGCCGCTGCGCCGGCGTCGCGGCCGGCGATCCCGGGGACGGCGGGGACCGCCGGGGCGCGGACGCGTCCGCGCCGAAGGGCAGGGGCAAGGCGAAGTCCAAGGGGAAGAAGGACAAGGCCAAGGACAAGGCCAAGTCCGGGAAGAAGGGCAAGGGGAAGTCCGCGGCGAAGTCCGCCGACGGCGCGAAGGACAAGGGGGACCGGAAGTGACGGCGAAGGACATGACTACCGGCGCCGCGGGCGACGCCGCGGCGACCGCCGCGGACGACGGCGACGGGCCCGCCGGCGCCCACCGCATCCCCGCCGCCTACCTGCGCGGCGGCTTCGCGGCGCCGGAGCGCACGCTCATCGGCATCCTGCGGGAGACCGCGGCGAAGAACCCGGACGCGGCGGCGCTGGACGACGGCGACGTGGTGCTCACCTACGCCGAGCTGCTGGAGGAGATCGACGCGGCGGTGGCGGAGCTCGCCCGCATCGGCGTGCGCCGCGGCGACCGCGTCGGCGTGCGCATGCCCTCCGGGCACCGCTCCCTCTACGTCGCCATCCTGGCGACGATGGCCGCGGGCTGCGCCTACGTGCCCGTCGACGCCGACGACCCGGACGAGCGCGCCGACATGGTCTTCGGCGAGGCCGGCATCGCCGCCCGCTTCGCCGCCGGCGGCCCCGTCGCCGTCGACCCGGAGGTGAAGCGCCTCGGCGCGGACCGGCCGGGCGAGGTGGGCGTCCCGTCGCCGGACGACGACTGCTGGATCATCTTCACCTCCGGCTCCACCGGCAAGCCGAAGGGCGTGGCGGTGACGCACCGCTCGGCGGCGGCGTTCGTCGACGCGGAGTCCCGCCTGTTCCTCGTCGACCACCCGGAGGGGCCGCTCGGCCCCGAGGACCGCGTACTGGCGGGCCTGTCGGTCGCCTTCGACGCGAGCTGCGAGGAGATGTGGCTGGCGTGGGCCCACGGCGCGTGCCTGGTCCCGGCCCCGCGCTCGCTGGTGCGCTCGGGCGTGGACCTGGGCCCGTGGCTCATCAGCCGCGCGATCACCGCGGTGTCGACCGTGCCGACGCTCGCCGGCCTGTGGCCCGCCGAGGCGCTGGACAGCGTCCGGCTGCTCATCGTCGGCGGCGAGGCGTGCCCGGCGGAGCTCGTCGACAGGCTCTCGACGCCGGAGCGCGAGATGTGGAACACCTACGGCCCGACCGAGGCGACGGTCGTCGCCTCCGCGGCGAAGCTCTCCCCCGGCGAGCCGGTGACCATCGGCATGCCGCTGGACGGCTGGGACCTGGCGGTCATCGACGGCGACGGCCGGCAGGTCGGCTGGGGCGAGGTCGGCGAGCTGGTCATCGGCGGCGCCGGCCTGGCCCGCTACCTCGATCCGGCGAAGGACGCGGAGAAGTACGCGCCGGCCCCGGAGCTCGACGACGCGTGCGGGCACCCGGGCCGGTGGGCGCGCGCCTACCGCACCGGCGACCACGTCCGGCTGGAGCCGGAGGGCCTGCACTTCGTCGGCCGCGTCGACGACCAGGTGAAGATCGGCGGCCGCCGCATCGAGCTCGGCGAGGTCGAGGCGAACCTCGCGGCCCTGCCGGGCGCGACGCAGGCGACGGTCATGGTGCGCACGACCGGCGGCGGCGACAAGGTCCTGGTGGGCTACGTCGGCGCCGGCGGCGACGCCTCCTCGATGGACCACGCGGCGTGCCTGGAGCAGCTGCGGGACAACATGCCGGCGGCGATGGTGCCGCGGCTGCACATCATGGACGAGCTGCCGGTGCGCACCTCCGGCAAGGTCGACAAGGCGGGCCTGCCGTGGCCGCTGCCCGTCGCCGCGGGCGCGCCGGACCCGGACGCCCCGGAGATGACGCCGGTCGAGAGGTGGCTGGCGGGCATCTGGGCGGAGGTGCTGTCGGTGCCGGAGCCCGGCGCCGCGTCGGACTTCTTCGCGCTCGGCGGCACGTCGCTGGCGGCGGCGACCGTCGTCGCGCGGATCCGCGAGGTCGCGCCGCACGTCGCGGTGCGCGACCTGTACGACAACCCGCGCCTGGGCCGGCTGGCGGAGGAACTGACCTCCCGCGGCCTCGTCGACGAGGCGGAGCTGCCGGGCGCGGCGGGTGCCGCGGGTGCGGCGTCCGCCGGGGGTTCGCGTGACGACGGCTCCCGCGCCGGCTCCTCCCCCGCCGCCCGGGCCCGCTCCGCGCACGTGCCGGGCCCCGTCGGCGCCGGGTCGCGCGCCGCGCAGCTGCTGGCGATGATCCCGCTGCAGCTCGCCCGCGGCGCCCGCTGGGTCGCGGGCCTGGCGGTGCTCGACGCCGTCGCCGGCGCGGCCGGCTGGGAGCACGCCCTGGGCCTGCCCGGCTGGCTGGTCGCGGTGCTCGTCGTCGTGTTCCTCACCCCGCTCGGAGTGCTGCCGCTGACCGCCGGGGCGACGCGCCTGCTGCTGGCGGGCGTGACGCCGGGCGAGCATCCGCGCGGCGGGCACGTCCACCTGCGGCTGTGGGCCGCGGAGCGGCTGGCCGACGCCTCGGGCGCCCGCTCGGTCGCCGGCGCCCCGCTCATCCTCTGGTACGCCCGCATGCTCGGCGCGTCCGTCGGCCGCGGCGTCGACCTGCACGCCGTGCCGCCGGTGACGGGCCTGCTGCGGCTGGGCCGGCACTGCTCCGTGGAGCCGGAGACGGATCTGTCGGGCTACTGGGTCGACGGCGACGTCGTCCGCGTCGGCTCCATCGACGTCGGTGCGGAGGCCCGCGTCGGCGCCCGGTCGACGCTGCTGCCGGGCACCCGCATCGGCAAGCGCGCCCACGTGGAGGCCGGCTCCACCGTCACCGGCGACCGGAAGGTGAAGGCCGACTCCCGCTGGTCGGGCTCCCCCGCCCGCAAGGTCGGCCGCCCGAAGCACCGCTTCCCCGACCACGCCCCGGCGCGCCGCCCGTGGTGGGCGGCCGCCTACGCCGCCGGCGCCCTCGTGCTGGCGCTGGTGCCCGTCGCGGCGCTGGCCGCCGGCGCGGACGTCATCGCGGCGCTGACCGCGGCGACCGGCTCCGGCGCGTCCTTCGCCGCGCAGGCGGGCCTGGCCCTGGCGTGGTCGCCGCTCGGCGCCGTCGTCGCCTTCGGCGCCTACATGGCGCTGACGTGGGCGCTGGTGCGGCTGCTGGGCCTCGGCCTGCACGCCGGCGTGCACCCGGTCCGCTCCCGGCAGGGCTGGCAGGCGTGGGCGACCGTCCGGCTCATGGACGCCGCCCGCACCCACCTGTTCCCGCTCTACGCCGGCCAGCTGACGGTGCCGTGGCTGCGGGCCCTCGGCGCCCGCATCGGCCGTGACGCGGAGGTCTCCACCGCCGTCGCCATCCCCCGCTTCACCGACGTCCGCGACGGCTCCTTCCTCGCCGACGACACCATGGTCGGCACCTACGAGCTCGGCGGCGGCTGGCTGCTGCTCGGCGACTCCCGCATCGGCCGCCGAGCCTTCCTGGGCAACTCCGGCATCACCGCCCCGGGCCGCAAGCTCGGCCGCGACTCCCTCGTCGCCGTGCTGTCCTCGACGCCGAAGAAGGCGAAGGCCGGGTCGAACTGGTGGGGCTCCCCGCCGGAGCGGCTGCGCCGCGTCGCGGCCGACGCCGACGAGGGCGACGCCCGCACCTACGCCCCGTCGACCGGGCTGAAGGTCGCCCGCGGCGTCGTCGAGACCCTGCGCCTGCTCGCCCCCGCCACGTCGATGGCCCTGGCCGTCGCCGTCCTGGCGGGCCTGCACGCCGTCGCCTCCGCCGCCGGGGCCGCCCCCGGCGCGGGCGCCGGCGCCGCGGTCGCGGGGCTGGCCGCCGCGTGGCTCGCGTCCCCGCTCGTGCTGTTCCTCGCGGGCCTGGCCGGCCTGCTGGTCACCGCCGCCGCGAAGTGGATCTGCGTCGGCCGCCACCGCGCCGGCGACCACCCGCTGTGGAGCCGCTTCGTGTGGCTGAACGAGCTGCAGGACGCCTTCGTCGAGGTCGTCGCCGCCCCCTGGTGGTTCAACCCCTCCATGGCCACGCCCGCGACGACTGCCGGCATGCGGCTGCTCGGCGCCCGCATCGGCCGCGGCGTGTGGCTGGAGAGCTACTGGCTGCCGGAGACCGACCTCGTCGAGCTCGGCGACGGCGCCGTCGTCGGCCCCGGCTGCGTCGTCCAGACGCACCTGTTCCAGGACCGCGTCATGAGCCTCGGCCCCGTCACCCTGGGCCGCGGCGCGACGCTCGCCGCCCACTCCGTCGCCCTGCCCGCGGCGGTCCTCGGCGACGGCGCCCACGTCGGCCCCGGCTCCCTGGTCATGCGCGGCGACCACGTCCCCGGCGGCACCGCCTGGCAGGGCAACCCCATCGAGCCCCGCACCTGACCGGGCACGACCGCGCACCGCGGCCCTCCCCGGCGGCCCCGTCCGCCGGGACCCGGGCCGCCGGCCGCAGCCGCGGCCGGCCCGCACGACGCACGCCCCCGCCGCGCACCGCGCGGCGGGGGCGCCGTCGCAAAGCCCCCCGGAGACGCGACGGGGCCCGGCCCCCGCATGGGAGGGCCGGGCCCCGCGACTGGCCGGGCGTGCGGCGTCAGTCGCCGATCTGGTCGCGGCCGCGCTTCACGATGAGCGGGTCCGGCTGGCCGACGACCTCATGGTCCTTGTTCGTGTACTCGAACTTGGACAGGATGTAGCGCATCGCGTTGATGCGGGCGCGCTTCTTGTCGTTCGACTTGATGGTCACCCACGGCGACTCGTCGGTGTCGGTGTAGCGGAACTGCTCCTCCTTGGCGCGGGTGTAGTCGTCCCACTTGTCCAGGGAGGCCAGGTCCATCGGCGACAGCTTCCACTGGCGCACCGGATCCACCTGGCGGATCGCGAAGCGCGTGCGCTGCTCCTTCTGCGTCACCGAGAACCAGAACTTCGTCAGCGAGATGCCCGAGCCCAGGATCATGTTCTCCAGCATCGGCACCTCCCGCAGGAACTCCGCGTGCTGCGACTCCGTGCAGAAGCCCATCACGCGCTCCACGCCCGAGCGGTTGTACCAGGAGCGGTCGAAGAACACGATCTCGCCGCCCGCCGGGAAATGCTCGATGTAGCGCTGGAAGTACCACGACGTCGACTCGCGCGGCGACGGCTTCTCCAGCGCCACCGTGCGGGCGCCGCGGGGGTTCAGGTGCTCGTTGAACCGCTTGATCGTGCCGCCCTTGCCGGCGGCGTCGCGGCCCTCGAAGAGGATGATGTGGCGCTGGCCCGTCTCCTTCGTCCAGTTCTGCCACTTCAGGAGCTCGATCTGCAGCTTGCGCTTGATGACCTCGTACTCCTTGCGGGTCATCCGTTCGTCGTAGGGGTAGTTCTCGCGCCAGGTGTCCACCGGTCGTCCGTCCGGGGTGACCAGCACCGGGTCATCCTCGTCGGTGTCGTCGACGACGTAGCCCTCGGTGGCCGCCAGGTCGACGATGTGGAGGTCCTCTTCGTTCTTATCGGCCATGCGTCCAGGGTACCGCCCGCGGGCCCCCTCCCCCGCGTCAGCCCGCGACCCCCGGCCACCCCCGTCCCCGCGGAACGCGGCGCACGCGCGGGCGGGTGCGGGGGTGGCGGGCGCGGGGTGCCCCGGACATGGCGGGACCCCGCCCGCGCGGGGTGCGCGGACGGGGTCCCGTCGTCAAGCTCCCTCCGGACCGTGCGCCTGCGCGGCGCCTGCGCGATGCGAGGCGTGCGCGCGTGCGGCGCGGCCCGGGGAGGTGCGGGGGCTAGAAGCCGCCCATGCCGCCCATCTCGTCGGCGCCCGGCATGGCCGGGGCGGCCGGCTCGGGCTTGTCGGCGACGACGGCCTCGGTGGTGAGGAACAGCGCCGCGATGGAGGCGGCGTTCTGCAGCGCGGAACGCGTGACCTTCACCGGGTCGTTGATGCCCTCGCCCATCAGGTCGACGTACTCGCCGGTCGCGGCGTTCAGGCCCTCGCCCTTCGGCAGGCCGGAGACCTTCTCCGCGACGACGCCGGCCTCGAGGCCCGCGTTGACGGCGATCTGCTTCAGCGGGGCGGCCAGCGCGGCGCGGACGATGCGCACGCCGGTGGCCTGGTCGCCCTCGAGGCCCAGCTCGTCGTCCAGGACGTGGGAGGCCTGCAGCAGGGCGGAGCCGCCGCCGGCGACGATGCCCTCCTCGACGGCCGCCTTCGCGTTGCGGACGGCGTCCTCGATGCGGTGCTTGCGCTCCTTCAGCTCGACCTCGGTGGCCGCGCCAGCCTTGATGACGGCGACGCCGCCGGCGAGCTTCGCCAGGCGCTCCTGCAGCTTCTCGCGGTCGTAGTCGGAGTCGGAGTTCTCGATCTCGGCGCGGATCTGGTTGACGCGGCCCTCGATGGCGGCCTGGTCGCCGGCGCCCTCGACGATGGTGGTCTCGTCCTTCGTGACGACGACCTTGCGGGCGCGGCCCAGCAGCGGCAGATCGGCGGTCTCCAGGGACAGGCCGACCTCCTCGGAGATGACCTGGCCGTCGGTGAGGATGGCCATGTCCTGCAGCATCGCCTTGCGGCGGTCGCCGAAGCCCGGGGCCTTCACGGCGACGGACTTGAAGGTGCCGCGGATCTTGTTCACCACGAGGGTGGACAGGGCCTCGCCCTCGACGTCCTCGGCAATGATGAGCAGCGGCTTGCCGGACTGCATGACCTTCTCCAGGAGCGGGAGCAGGTCCTTGATGTTGGAGATCTTCGCGGAGACCAGGAGGATGTACGGATCCTCCAGGACGGCCTCGCCGCGCTCCATGTCGGTGGCGAAGTAGCCCGAGATGTAGCCCTTGTCGAAGCGCATGCCCTCGGTGAGCTCCAGGTCGAGGCCGAAGGTGTTCGCCTCCTCGACCGTGATGACGCCCTCCTTGCCGACCTTGTCCATCGCGGTGGCGATGAGCTCGCCGATGGCCGGGTCGGCGGCGGAGATGCCGGCGGTCGCGGCGATCTGGTCCTTCGTCTCGATCTCCTTGGCGGAGTCGAGCAGCTCGGCGGTGACCTTCTCCACGGCCTTCTCGATGCCGCGCTTGATGCCCATCGGGTTCGAGCCGGCCGCGACGTTGCGCAGGCCCTCGGACACGAGCGCCTGGGCCAGCACGGTGGCGGTGGTGGTGCCGTCGCCCGCGACGTCGTCCGTCTTCTTGGCGACCTCCTTGACGAGCTCCGCGCCGATCTTCTCGTACGGGTCCTCGAGCTCGATCTCGCGAGCGATGGAGACGCCGTCGTTGGTGATCAGCGGGGCGCCCCACTTGCGCTCCAGGACCACGTTGCGGCCCTTGGGGCCCAGCGTGACCTTGACCGCGTCGGCCAGGGTGTTGAGGCCCTTCTCGAGGCCGCGGCGGGCCTCCTCGTCGAATGCAATGATCTTGGCCATGTGGCTTCTGATCCTCCGTTGATGGTCAACGACACTTCCGTGGTGCCGGCCCGGCGCCCGCGACGGCACGCGACCCCGGGAAGTGCCACCCGGGGCCTCACCGGACCAGCGGTGAGCGATACGTGTTGATTCGTATTTTCTGGCACTCGAAATTGCCAAGTGCTAAACCCAGTTTCTAGCACTCGCCCCATGCGAGTGCAAGAAATGCGGGCGGCGCCGGGACCTCCCCGAACACCGCCGGGGCATGGGTTCGCGGACCCCGCCGGCCGCTCCGGGGCGGGCCCCGGCGGCCTCCGCTCAGTAGCCGCCGGCCGAGCCGGCCGCGCCTGCGCCGCCACCCGCGGCCGGGCCCGCACCGCCACCCGCGGCCGCGCCCGGCCCGGCGGTGTCGGGTATGCCGTCGCTGTCGGCGTCCGTCACGGACCCGGTTCCCGCTTCGTCCGGGATTCCGTCGCCGTCGGCGTCCGCCGCCGCGCCGGCACCCGCGTTATCCGGGATCCCGTCGCCGTCGGCGTCCCCCGCGTCCTCCGCGTCCTCGTCGTCGCCCGCCGCGAGCTCCGCGGCGCGGGCGGGCCCGGCGCGGAAGACGCGGTCGGCGGGCCCGTCGCCGTCCTCCGGCAGCAGCCGGGCGACGGCCTCGGCGAACAGCAGCGCCCGCATGAGGTTGCCCTGCGGGGAGTAGTGGACCTCGTCGCCCTGCAGGAACCACTCCGGGCGGGCGTCGGCGGCCCAGTCGTAGAGGTGCAGCTGCGGATGCTCCTCCAGCGCCTCGCGCAGCGCGTCGTTGAACGGCTCCATGTTGGCGTTCGCGTACGGGCCGTAGTCGCGGTTGGTGACCGCCGTCGACCAGATGACGGGGTCGCCCTCCGGGATGCGGTCGAGGATCTGCTCGATGCGCCACAGCTCCTCGCCCGGGTGGCCGACGGCCCGGTTGGCGGCGTCGTTGACGCCGACGGCGATGACCCAGCAGGCGCCCTCCGGGACGCCCTGGGCGACGAGCTGGTCGACGGAGTCCGCCGCCGACGGTCCGCCCTGGAAGCCCTCCACCGTCGCGCGGGCTCCGACGACGCTGGGCAGCACGGCGTTCGCGCCGACGCCCTCGTACGCGGTGACGGCGCCGTCGCCCGGGTACGGCAGCTGCGCCGCGCTGAACATGCCGATGGAGGTGGAGTCGCCGACGTGGACGATCGTGGTGCAGCGCGTGCGCGCGGGTCCGGTCAGCGCCGCCTGCTCCTCCGCGTTCAGTTCGACGGGCGGGGCGGCGACGGTGAGGACGTCGGAGGGCGCGGCGCCGCGGGCTCCCCCGGCGACGGCGACGGGGGCGCCGACGCACGCGACCGCGACGGCGACCAGCGCGGCCCCGGCGAGCACCGGGCGCGGGGCGCCCGGCGGTGCGGGCGCGTCCGGCTCCCCGGCGCGGGCGCCGGCGCGGGCCTCCCGGCGGCGGCGCAGCCAGTCGCGGGCGGGCCCGATGACGCCGTGGCGGCGGATCGGGTCCTCCACGAGGGCCCAGGACAGGGCCGCCAGCAGTACCGAGACGGCGATGACGGCCGACGCCCGGAGCACCGCGGGCAGGGCCCCCGTCACGTCGGCGAGGAACACGGTCACCGGCATGTGCCACAGGTAGATGCCGTAGGAGCGCTCGCCGATCCATCGCATCGGGGCGACGCCCAGCAGCCGGGACACGGCCGACCGCGGGTGCAGGGCGCCCGCGACCGCCGCGACCGTCGCCAGCGCCAGCAGCGCCAGTCCCCCGCGGTGCAGCATCGGCGACTGGTCCGGCACGAGCAGCACGAAGGCGAGGATGCCCGTGACGCCCGCGGCGCCGGCGAGCTCCGCCAACCACCGCGGCGGGCGAGCGATCTCCCCGCCCCGGACCAGCAGGACCGCGAGGACGGCGCCGGCGAGGAGGCTGCCGGCCCGGGTGCCGGTGCCCTCGTGGATGCGGGTCGGGTCGGCGCCGCCGGCGGCCAGGTGGGCCATCCACGCGAACGACGCGGCGGCGAGCAGCAGCGTCGCCGGGGCGAGCAGCTTCCGCCGCATGCCCAGCACGGCGAGGAGCAGCGCCAGGACCAGCGGCCACACCAGGTAGAACTGCTCCTCCACCGACAGCGACCACATGTGGTCCAGCGGCCCCGCGACGAAGCGATCGAAGTAGGAGTCGCCGGTGAGGATGACGTGCCAGTTGTTGACGTACAGCAGCGACGACAGCGACTCGCCGCCGATGGCGCCGAGGTCGGCGGGCCGCAGGAGCGCGATGAGCAGCAGCACCGCCAGGACCGTGACGACGACGGCGGGCACGAGGCGCCGGAAGCGGCGCAGCCAGAACGTGCGCAGGCCGAGGGAGCCGCGCCGCTGCCGCGCCTTCAGCAGGTTCGCGGTGATGAGGTAGCCGGAGAGGGTGAAGAAGACGCCGACGCCGAGGACGCCGCCCGGCGTCCACGCCACGTGGAGGTGATAAAGGACGACGGCGGCCACGGCGATGGTCCGCAGCCCGTCGATGGCCGGCACGTAGGCGGTCCCCGCGTCGATCGGCTTCGGCATGCCCCGCCCTCCCCGCGCCTCCCGCGGCGCCGTCCGCGCCCCGCGGGGGCCGGCGAACGCCCCGGTGGCGCGGAGTCCGCGCACCCGCCGGGGCCGGTCATTGTACGACGGCCAGCATGCCATAAGGATCACCTTCGGCAGGCCGTCCCGGCCGGACGGGGGTGACGGACCTACACTCGGGCACCATGACGAACACCACCGCCGAAACCCTCCGCGCGTCCGTCGCCGCGGACCGCGACTACGTGAAGAGCACCCTGGCCGAGCTCGTGGCGTTCCCCTCGGTCCACGGCGATCCGGGGACCGAGTCCGCCTGCCGCGACGCCGCCGAGGCCGTCCGCGCCCGCTTCGCCGAGGTGGGCGTCGACCTCGACGCCCACGTCACCGTCGACGGCTCCATCGCCCTGACCGGCCACCTGCCGGCCGACGAGGGCATGCCGACCGTCCTCCTCTACTCCCACTACGACGTCCAGCCCGCCGGCGACGTCTCCGCGTGGACGAGCGACCCGTGGACCCTCGAGGAGCGCGACGGCCGCTGGTACGGCCGCGGCACCGCCGACTGCAAGGGCAACGTCGTCATGCACCTCGCGGCCATCCGCGCGGTCGCCGCGCTGCGCGAGGGGAACCCGGACATGAAGCTGCCGGGCCTGCGCGTCATCGTCGAGGGCTCCGAGGAGCGCGGCTCCGCCGGCCTCCACGACCTCATCGACAACCGCCCCGAGCTGTTCCAGGCCGACGTCATCCTCATCGCCGACGTCGGCAACGTCGCCGTCGGCGAGCCGACCATCGTCACCACCCTGCGCGGCTCCGCGGACGTCGACGTCCGCATCGACACCCTCCGCGGCCCCGTCCACTCCGGCATGTTCGGCGGCCCCGCCCCCGACGCCCTCGGCGCGCTCGTCCGGCTGCTCGACTCCCTGCGCGACGAGTCGGGCGTCACCTCCATCGACGGCCTCGATTGCGCCCAGACCTGGGACGGCGAGCCCTACGCCCCCGAGGCCTTCCGCGGCGACGCGGGCGTCCTCGACGGCGTCGACCTCATGTCCGACGTCTCCGACGCCGCCGTCGCGGACCTCGCGTGGGCCCGCCCCACCGTCATCGTCACCGGCATCGACTGCCCGCCGGCCACCAACGCCGTCAACGCCGTGCCGTCGACCGCCACCGCCCACATCAACCTCCGCGTGCCCCCGGGCATGGACCCGCAGGAGGCCCAGGACCGCCTCGTCGAGCACCTCGAGGCCCACGTCCCGTGGAACGCGAAGCTCACCATCGAGCGCGACGGCGTCGCCGCGCCGTTCGCCGCGAACGTGGACGGGGACGTCGTCAAGCACCTCGAGGACTGCCTCTCCGCGGCCTACGGCGGCCGCACCACGGTCCGCACCGGCCAGGGCGGCTCCATCCCGCTGTGCGCCTCCCTGCTGGAGATCGTGCCCGGCGCCGACCTCGCGCTGTTCGGCGTCGAGGAGCCGCAGTGCCGCATCCACTCCTCCGACGAGTCCGTCAGCGCCGACGAGATGCGCGACATCGCCGTCGCCGAGGCGCTGTTCCTCGCCACCATCGGCGACGCGACCGCGAAGTAGCGCGAGGCCGCGCGCGGCGCGCGCGACGGGGCCGCACTGACGCGCGGACGCGGCGCCGCACCACCGCATCCGCCGCGGCGCCGCACCACCCCGGGGCGGGCGGGCGACGGGTTTCCGTCGCCCGCCCGACGCGTTTTCCGCGGTGCGCAATCACCCCTGTGGGGTTGATCACCTTTCCAGCATCATCTAGGTTGTCCCCCATGCGAGCGAACATCCGACTTCGAGTAGCAGAGGCTACGAACCCCGGTGGAGGCACGGACTGACCCCTCCACACGGGGTCTCTGGCCGCAACCACCCGCCACCTCCGGGTCGGTCCAACACCACACGAATCGCACGCCCGCGACGCTCGACCACGAGCAGGGCACATCGCAATTAAGGACCGGAAGCTCCCAATGTTCACCTCCACCCGCCCGTCGAAGAACACGTCCACGACCATGACCTTCGAGGGCCGCACGCACCGCCCCTCCCAGGGCACCCGCACCTTCACCGAGGACCCGTTCCGCGCGAGCTTCGGCTACCGCCTGCCGCGCGGCCTGCGCCAGGAGGCGCGGGGCATGGACTGGCAGACGTTCATGCAGACCTACTCGCCCACCGGCGGCCAGCTGGCCATCCGCGAGTTCACCTCCGTCCAGGGCAAGATGGGCCGCTCCACCTTCACCGCGGCGCTGACCACCGGCCGCGGCTCGGACGCGGAGACCACCTCCCGCCACGAGATCACGGCGATGGGCCCCGTCTCCGCGACGACGAACCTGCTGGCGGACGCCGGCTACCGCGTCGAGATCCTGGAGTTCCACCAGTTCGAGATCTTCGAGGCGACCGCGACGTTCATCTACTCCGCGCACAACGGCACCCGCGTCTGGACCATGGGCTTCGGCCAGACCCCGGAGGCGTCCACGATGACCGCGATGATCTGCGCGGCCAACCGCCTGCACGGCTAGCCCCTCCCCCGCCCCGGTCCACGGACCGGGCGACGCCGCGGCCCCCGCATCGGATGCGGGGGCCGCGGCGTTTTCCGCGTGTGTGCGGTGCAGGGTCGCCGTCGCGGGGCGCGTGCGGCATGCGGTCGCGGGGCGCCCGCGTGACGACGGCCGGAGGGCGGCCGCCCGGCCGCCGGGGCGCGGGGGCTCGGTGGGGCCGTCGGACCGTCAGGCCGGCGACGGCGCCGTCAGAACGTCAGACCGTCGGCAGCGGCTCCCCGTCGCGCAGCGCCCGCCAGACGAAGCCCGCCTCCGGGGACTCGACGAGGTTGACGCCGTCGGGTGCAGGCTCGACCGGCATCGTGCGGCCGTGGAAGCCGCCGGCCTGCAGCGCGGACACCGCCTCGCGGATGGCGCCGGCGCCCGTCATGCCCTCGTCGGCGGTGACGTACGGGGCGACCTCGCGGGCCAGGGACGCCAGGGATCCGATGTCGCCCGGGCCCATCTGCGCCAGCTTGTCCGCGATGGCCTTCAGCACGACGCGCTGCCGCTCGACGCGCGCGAGGTCGGAGGAGTCCTCCACGCCGATGCGCTTCTGGGCGAAGTCGAAGACCTGATCGCCGTCGAGGACGGAGCAGCCCGCGGTCAGGCCCGGCATCTGGGACGCTTGCTCGCCGTCGACGCAGACCTCGACGCCGCCGAGCCCGTCGACGATGACGGGGACGACCGCGGCGTCGAGGACGGCGACGCCCTCCAGCTGCAGCCCCGTCATGTCCTCCACGACACGCTGCGCGCAGCGGGCGCCGTACTCCGACGCCGTGTCCGGGTCGTCGCCGACGGCGCCGTAGGCGTAGGCGGCGTTGAGCTTCGTCTCCTCCGGTTCGCTCTCCGAGCCGTCGGCGCGCTCGCACGTCGGGATGTCCACGAGGACGTCGCGGGGCAGCGAGACGAGGTCGACGCCGTCGTCGCCGTCGACGCGCATGAGCATCATCGCGTCGGTGCGGCCGGCGTCGCCGCCCTCCTCCAGGCCCGTTCCCGAGCCGAACACCTCGGTGTTGTGGCCCGCGCGGGTGTCGCGGAACATCACCAGGTGCACGTTGCTGTCCGGGTTCGGCTCCCCGTCGCCGGAGAAGCGGTTCACGCCCGCCCCGGAGACGAGCCAGGCGATGAGCCCGATTGAGGCGACCGCGACGAACGCCAGGACGGCGACGAACGCCAGGAGCACCTTCTTGCCGGCCGACAGGCCCCGCCGGCGGCCGCGCCGCCTCTTCCCGCTCTCGCTCATGGCGGACATTCTGCCCTGTCCGCACCCGCGCCGCGGGATCCGGGCCCGGATCAGGGTTCGTCGACGATGCGGTAGCCCACGGCCTCCAGCGTCCCGCGGGTGGCGCGCACGATGCCGTCCCAGGTGGCGTCGTCGACGAACGCGGAGACGGTGTAGACCGTCCGCTCCGTGCCCTCGTAGGCGTTGGCGGAGACGACGCCGGGGCCGACGAGGACGGCCGTCGTCTCGGTGGGTGACGCGTCGTCGACGCGGTTGTAGGCCAGCGAGACGGCGAGGCGATCGACCGGGACCTCGCGCCGCGTCGGGAACCCCGGGCCCGTCCGCTCCCGCTCCGCGCGGCCGAGCAGCTGGCGCACCTGCTGGGGTGCCGCGCTGAGCGCCGTGCGGGCGATGGCGTACGGCGACCGGATGCGGGCCGTCGTCTCCGCGATGTCCGACTCCCTGTCGCCGGTGCAGGCCATGCGGATGCGGGCGAGGAAATTGCCGCCGAGCCCCTCCAGGGATCGGCTGCCCTGCCGCAGCCCGACGACCAGCCAGAAGTCGCGCGGATGGACGGCACCGGGCCCGAGCTCGCCCGCGAGCGCCATGCGCCAGTCCCAGGCCAGCGGGACCGCGCGGGGCCGGCGCCCGTCGCCGGGCCAGTCGAGGGTGAAGCTCGCGTACCGCGGACGCGCCTCCGCCGTGCGCCGGTCCCCGGGGGGAGCGTCGCCGGCGCGCTGGTCGGCGAGGACGTCGCGGACGGCGGTCACCATGGCGCGGGGTTCCCGGACGCCGCGCTCCGCCGCGGCGCGGACGATGGCGGGCATCGGACATCGGGACGGCGACATGGAGGGCACGTCCGGGGCCTCGGCTCCGGTGATGCGGGACATGAGACCGGCCAGCGCGGACCGGTACGTGGTGAAGTCCCCGAATGCGTGGGGGTTGGCCACGGCGGCGAAGCCCCCGAGGTCGCAGATGAGAAAGCCTCCGCCCCCCTGGCGATCGTGCTCCGCGAGCAGCTCGTGAGTGAACCGGTAGGCCTCGCCCCGATCCGCGGCCGTCCCGCCGCGGACGAAGTCGACGGGTGCACCGGGGAAGACCCGGTGGATTTCCGCGATCATGCCGGCACGCTCGCGGTCCGTCCCCGGGCCGTCCCCGAATCCGGGGACGGAGCTCCCCGCGGGAAGCTCGACGACGCGCATCGTGACGACGTCGTTCCAGCGCCAGTCGTGGAACACGGTGACGCGATTGGCCGGCGGCGGGGCGGAGCCTCCGCGGTCACGGACCGTCAGCGGGATTTTCCGGATGATCCCACGCGTACGCCCGGCCATACGGTTGATGCGGTTGCTGCTCCTCGTGTCGGCCATATCCCCCATCCTGCACCTTCCGCGGCAGATGGGTGGCCGGGTTGGCCAGGTGACGCCCCGCCGGCGACGCGACCGTTCCGGCGACGGCTATTCGCCGGCGACGTGGTACCCGGCCTCGGCGAACACCCGGCGGCTCGCCCGGATGACGGAGTCCCACGTCGCGTCGTCGACGAAGGCGGAGACGGTGACGCGGACGGCGTCGCGGCCCTCGTAGAGGTTCACCGCGATGCAGCCGGGGCCGACGAGCACCGCCGAGGCCTCCCACGGCTGGTCGGAGTCCACGCGGTTGTAGGTCCACGCCGTCGCCAGCCCGCCGGCCGGCACCTTCTGGCGCAGGGGGAAGTCCCCGCACGGCTGCTCCCGGCGCGCGAGGCCAAGGAGCTGGCGCACCTGCTGGGGCACGACGCTGACGGTCGCGCGAGCCAGCGGATACGACGAGCGGATGCGGGCCTTGGCAGCCGCGGCATCGGCGGAGCGGTCGCCCGTCGAGGGAATCCGGATGCGGGCGATGTAGTTGCCGCCCAGCCGTTCGAGGACGGGGTTGCCGCGGCGCAGGCCGACCGTCAGCCAGGCGTCGTTCGGGTTCAGCCCGCCCGGGCCGAGTTCCTCCGCGACGGCGGCGCGCCAGTCCCACCCGAACTCCACGGCACGCGGCGGGCGCGTCCCCTCGACGCGCTGCAGCAGCGCACTGCGGTAGCGGGGGCGCCCATCCGCTTCCGGAACGGGCCCCGGGGATGCAGCGGCGCGCTGGTCCGCCAGCACCTGCCGGACCCGGAACATCGCCCGGCGCGGGGAGCGGACGAGACGCGTGATTGCGGCGCGCAGGAGCGGCGGAACGGGCCGCGCGCATGCGCACAGCGGTTCGTCGTCGACGGGGACTCCGGCGATTCGGCCGGTGAGGGGCGCGAGCGCGCCGGTCATCGTCGGCGAGTCACCGAGGGCATGGGAGTACGCCATACCGCAGAAGGCGCCGAAATCCAGGATGACGATTTCGCCGAAGCCCGGGACTCCGTCGCCGGCGAACATCTCGTGCATCCGGGTGAACGCCTCGTCGTGATTGGCGGCGGGTGCCGCCCCGATGAAACGCGCGGTCGCGCCCGGCAGGCGGTCCGCGACGATCCGCCCGACCTCGTCGCGTTCGCGGCGGGCCGCGGCCGGGTCGCCCGGGAATCCGGGGATGCGCCCGCCCTCCGCGACGTCGATGACGCGGAGCGTGACGACGCCGTTCCAGCGCCAGTCGTGGAAGACGCCAGGCCGCGCCGGCAGCGGAACGGCGGCGCAGCCGGATCCCCCCGCGGCCCCCTTCCCCTCGTAGAGGGCGAAGTACTCGTCGACCATCTTCTCGCCGGAGTTCTCCGCGGCGAGCGCGAGCCCCTCCTCGACGCGGGACCGGATACCCGGGCCGCCGGCGAGGGCCTCCCGGAGGGCAGCTGCGGTCCCCTCCGCATCGGTCGCGTCGATCATGATGGCGGACCGCTCGTCGACGGTGTCGTTGATGCCGGGAACATCGGCGGCGACGAGCGGAATCCCCGCGTAGAGAAGTTCGAGGACCGCCAGGGAACGCCCCTCGCCCCTGGAGGTGACGAGGGCGGCGTCCGCCGCGCCCGTCCAGGTCCGGACGTCGTCCACGACGCCGGGGAGCTTCACCCGGTCGGAGAGGCCGAGGTCGCGAATCTGACGCTCCAGGTCGGGCCGGCTCTCCCCTTCACCGAAGATCACCAGATCCGCCTCGGGGAGATGGGGCATCGCGGCGATGGCGAGATTCCAGCCCTTAATATCCGCCAGTCGACCGACGCCCACGACCAGTCGCCGCCCCCGGCCTCCGACTCCGAACCGGCTCGCGAACTCCTCACGGGATCGCGGTTCCGGAGGTTCGGAGACCCCGTTCTGGATCTGGATGATGTTCCGGACTCCGCGCTTCTCCAGGTCCTCGGCGATGAAGGGCGTCACCGCGGTGACGGGCCCCTTGAACAGACGGCAGACCACGGCTTCACGGTCGTAGGTGCCTGCGGCGTTGCCGTGGAGGGTGCCGACGAGGCGAATGCCCCGCCGGCCCGCCGCGGCGAGGGCGGCGCCCAGCATCATCGTCGGGTTGTGCGCGTGGATCACGTCGGGGCGGAAGTCGCGGATGATGGCCCGCAGCTCCTTCACGAAGCCGGGGAGCCGCTTCATCGACTGCTCGACGAGGGGCAGCGTGTACCAGGCGTCCGCGGCATCGCGGAACCTGCCCTCCCAATCACCCGGGTGCATCGCGACGGCGGTCGCGTCGCCGCGCTCCGCCGAACGCGCGAGGAACGAGAGGATCATCATCTCGGCGCCTCCGCAGTCGGCCTTGGCGTTGAGGTGGAGGATTCTCACGGACGGGTGCCTTTCATGCGTACGAGGGCCCTGGACAGCAGAGCCAGGTAAAGGAGGGTGAACGCCACCGCGTGGACGGCGACGGCGACGATGAGCGCATCCCCGGTGAACGCGAGGAGCACGCCGACGGCGGTGACGGCGCGCAGCGCCGACCACATGGCCGCGGGGCGCGGCGCGCCGATCATGATCAGGTACTTGTTCACGATCGACAGGAGGAACAGAGCGGCGCACATCAGGGCGATGAGCGCGATGATCCACCAGGTCACGGCGAAATCGCGGCGCCAGCGGAGGATGATGACGGTCACCGCCACCGTCGCGACGGCCGCCATGGCGGACAGGATCGCGGAAGCCGCGACGATAGCACGAACGCGACCGCGAATCGATTCAGAATCCCCACCCCGGACCTGCTCCGCCACGCGCATGTCCATGGCCGGGGCGACGAGCATCATGAACGTGGTCACGACGCCGCCGCTGATGCGCTGCAGCCCGGACCAGACCACGCCGTTGCCGGTGGCGAGGCCAACCGGCGCGACCGACAGCGCGGGCATCTGCGCTCCGACGACGTCGACGGACTGGCCCGTGATCGCCGTCCCGTGGCGCCGGACGTACCGCAGGGTCGAGCGGACCGGTCCCCGGGGCACGTGGGCCAGCAGCGAGACGCGAAGGAAGCGCTCGCCCGCGATCCAGCCGACGGCGTAGGCCAGCACGCCGGTCGCGGCCAGCGCCGGGACCCAGTCCGTCAGCAACGACACGGCGACGACCGCGGCGAGATTGACCACGCCGTAGATGAGGCGGACTGTGCCGTACTCCCGGTAGCGGGAACGGCGGACGAAGACGCCGTTGACGACCTGGTACAGCACCATGACGACGGTCATGGCCGCGCTCCACAGGATGACCTCGCCGAGCCGACCCGACAGGGGAAGGATCGCGACGCCGGCCGCGGAGACGACGCCCGCCGCGAGGGTGATCCGGACGGTCGCCGTGACGGCGCCCTCCGTCTCCTCCTCCGGCAGGACCGGATAGAGCGCGGGGAAGGCGAGGCCGCAGATGCGGGAGGCGATGGACGCGACGGCCGCGACGAGCACGACGAAGGTGATCTGGGCGACGTCGCCGATGGCCAGCGGCACGGCCATGGCCGCGAAGTTCAGGCCCTGGCCGAGAACGCCCTGGCCGGCGCCGCCGCGCAGGGCGGCGAGTCGGCCGCGGAGGGAGCCGGCCATCTACGCCTCCGTGAGGAGGGCCGGCAGCACGCGGTCGAGGTCACGGCGGATCGCCGCGTACGCCTCCGCGTAGTCGGATCGGGCGCCGCCGATGGGGTCCGCGATGCCCGGGACGTCCGGGCGGGCCGCACCGCGGTCGACGCCGCGAAGGACCCCGAGTCCCCGGAACTCCCCCGCATCGGCCAGCGCCGCGAGGTGCGGGAGCGTGAACGTCCGGCGCAGGGCGCCCGGGAACATGCGGAGCACCGCGTCGACGTGCTCCTGCTCCATGGCCAGGATCAGGTCGGCACCGGAGGCGTCCGCGCGCGTCAGGCGCCGCGAGACGTGCCCCGACGGTTCGATGCCGTCCGCCTCGAGCAGGGCGGCCATCTCGGGGTGGACCGGGTCGCCGACGACGCCCCGGGTGCCCGCGCTGACCGCGTGCAGCGGGGAACCGGCGCGCTCCGCCGCGTCGCGCAGCATCAGCTCCGCGACCGGGGACCGGCAGATGTTGCCGGTGCACACCACGAGCACCGTCGGCGCGGCGGTCACTTCTTCGCGTCCTGGCGGTAGCCGCCGTAGCGGTAGGCGTCGGACGCCTCGCCGGCGCTCTGGTTGAGGATGGTTCCGATGACGTGGGCGTTGGCGCCCTCGAGGGCGCCGATGGCGTCGGCGAACTCGTCCTTGCGCACCTTGCCGTAGCGGGCGACGACGATGGCCCCCTCCGCGGCGGAGGCGAGCAGCGCGCCGTCGGTGACGGGCAGCAGCGGCGCGGCGTCGACGATGACGTAGTCGTACTCGTCCCCGAGTTCGCGCAGCAGCGTGCGGCACGCCTTCGAGGCGATGAGCTCCGCCGGGTTCGGCGGGATGGGACCGCTGGCGACGACGTCGAAACCGCGCTCGGAGTGGTGCTGGACGGCGTCCTCGACGGTGCAGTCGCCCGCGAGGACGGTCGACAGTCCGACGGCCTCCTCGATGCCGGCGCCCAGGGCGCGGGCGATGCGGGGGCGGCGCAGATCGCCGTCCACGACGCAGACGCGGTGCCCCTCGGCGGCCAGGGCGGAGGCGAGGTTCAGGGTCGTGGTGGTCTTGCCCTCGCCCTGCTTGGCGCTGGTGATGGCGATGAGCTTCGGCGGGTTGTCGACGTCGACGAACCGCAGGTTGGTGCGCAGGCCGCGGAAGCTCTCGGCCGCGCCGGATCCCTCGGTCGCGTAGTCCGGCAGGTGCCCGTCCTCGAGGACGCGGCTGGACGGGATGGTCGCGAGCACCGGCGCCGACGACGCCTCCTCGAGATCGCGGCGGCGCTTGACCGTCGTGTCGCGCAGGACCGCGATGGCGATGCCGAGGGCCGCGAGGATGAGGCCCGCGATGGCTCCGAGGACCGTGTTGCGCATGACGTTCGGGGAGCTGGGCTCGTTCGGCACCTCGGGGGCGCTGACGACGGTCATGGTGCTGACCGGCGTCCGGGTCTCCTCCGTGCCCGGCTCGCGCCACGTGCCGTTCTCGTCGTAGCCGCCGGAGGAGGTCGTGGAGCTGGTCGTGTAGTCGAGGTCGCCGACGACGTCGACGAGGGTCGCGGAGGCGACCTCCGCCAGTCGGGCGGCCTGGCGCGGATCCTCGTCGACGGCGGTGATCTTCAGCAGCACCGTCTCGGGGGTCGGGGCCGCGGAGATGCGCTTCGCGAGCTCCCGCGGGGTCTCGTCGAGGTTCAGCTCGTCGATGACGGGGCGCAGCACCGCATCGTCGTCGACCAGCTGGGCGTAGGACGCGAGTCGCTGCTCGAAGAACATCGACTGCTGGTACATGGTCGTGCCCTCGGACTCCGTGGACGCGGTGACGAAGAGCTCCGCGGAGGAGGAGTACTGCTTCGTGAGGAACTGGGAGCCCGCCCAGCCGGCGATGGCGCCGACGACGGCGGCGGCGAAGAGCACCCACGCGTAGCGGGACAGCGCGGAGATGATCCGGCCGACGGCCTCGTTGCCGCCGGAGGCGGCGGTCCTCTTCTGGGTCATGGTGGTGTCCTGTCGTGTCGTGGTGTCGTCGGTGGTGGTCGATGCGGGGCGATGCGGGCTCCCCGGCGGTCCGGGATCGTGCGCGGACGGGTCCGGTCCGCGCACGGCCGCCCCCGGCGGGTCCGGGTCGGAGGCCTGCGGTGCGGCGGCCTCACCGGCCGCCTCCGCCGCCCGGCGCCGGGCCGCGGTGATGAGGATGAGGACGATGAGCGGCAGCATCGGCGTGAGGTGCTTCAGCGCCGAACCGTAGTCGGGCTCGAACAGCGCCTGCACCGACACGAACGCCATCACCAGCGCGATGGCGCGGGCGGTCATCGGGGGGATCCCCTCCTCCCGGAACGCCGCGGTCGCCCAGGCGAACGTGGCCCAGAGGGCGAAGATCACGACGGCGAGCACCGCGTGGTACGCCGTACCCAGGGCGAGCATCGGCAGCGGCAGCAGGAGGAAGACGAACGTAGAGACGTTGTTGACGATGCCGCCGATCGGCTCCGGCCAGGAGACCAGGCGGCCGATCATCGTCTGCGCGTCGGCGCCGTCCAGCCGGACCTCGTTGACGGAGACCCTGTAGTGGTCCGGGGCGACGCCCATCGCCAGCCACAGGACGAAGCCGAAGCCGGCGACGAGCAGGGGGGCCGCGGGGAACATGCCCCGCGTACCGCGGCGCAGCGTCAAGTAGAGGCGGAAGACCACGTAGCCCGCGGCGATGAGCATCCAGTACGAGCGGTACTCCATGCCGAAGCCCACGCAGGCGGCGACGACGAGCAGCTCCCAGAACCAGCCGGAGGGCAGGAGCAGCACGATCGCGACGAGGAGGGCGACCAGCACCTCCTTGGTGTGGGTGCCCAGGAACGCGGTGCCGATGATGATGCCGGCGCCGAGGACCGCCGAGATCTGCACGGAGTCGGGGACGCCGCCGCCGCGCCAGATGGCCAGCGCGATGCCCGCGAGCAGCGCCCCGAAGCCGAGGAATCCGGCCAGGAGCCGGTCGCCGCCGATGCCGACGGCCTCGTAGAAGGCCGCGATGTCCGAAAACGAGCCGAGCTGCTCCGCGTCCAGCGCGACGGGGAAGTCGATGAGGCGGCGGATCTTCTCCGCGTCGAAGTCGAAGCGGGCCGGGAAGATGTGATCGCGGAACAGCACGATCAGCAGGCCGACGGCCACGGCGAGGCCGATGACGACGATCGCCGACGCGGCGGGCGGCAGCACTCCGGTGGCGCTGCGACGCCGCATGGGGGTCAGGAGATTCACGCTTCAACCTCCCCGTCCAGGGCGTAGAGGGCGCGCACCGCGTGCGCGAACGCCTCCGGGGAGTGGCGGCGGCGGATCGGATCCCAGGCCCGGAGCACCTCGCCGGGATGGTCGAGGACGCCGAGCGTGCGGCGGGCGGCCTCGGCGGCGCCGTCGTAGCGCACCTCCCCGGGGCAGTCCGCGAACGCGGCGATCGACGGGACGAGCACCGGGACGCCGACGGCGAAGGCCTCGAGCACGGCGACGGGGAACCCGTCCTGGGCCGCGCAGTGCAGGTAGGCGGACAGGCCGGACATCCGGCGCAGGACCTCCTCCTTCGGCGCCCAGCCGGTCACCTCGACCCCGGCATCCTCGAGGAGGGCCCGCAGGTCCGCCGGCCCGTCGCCGATCCAGGTGAAGCGCACGTCCGGGTGTTCGGCCCGGACGCGGCGCGCGACGTCGGCGAAGACGTCGGGGCGGCGGACGGCGTCGATGCGCGCCGCGATGCCGACCTCGGGAGGCTTTCCCGGCTCCCACTCGAGGTCCGGGACCTCCCCGGCGACGAGGCCGTTCGGGATCGGGCGGCGCCGCGGGAACGGGTTGATGCGGCCGAGCAGCCGATCCTCCCGCGGGGAGCATCCCGCGAAGGTCCCGCCGAGCAGCGAGAGGACGGCTTCGGCGCCGAGGAAGACGAGTCGCTTCGGCAGCGGCCGTCCGGAATCCTCGATGATGAGGCCGTGCGGGGTGTAGGCGACGAGGCCGCGCGTGCGGGGATCCCAGCCGAGGGCCAGACGCGCGTACGCGCCGGCGAAGCTGGAGTGCGCGTGCACGAGGTCGGGGCGAACGTCGCGCACGGCCCGGCGGACGGCGCGGACGGCGCCCGCATGCCCCTCCGGCATCGCGATGAGCTCGTCGAACAGGCCCGTCGCCGCCGGATCCCCCGGATCGGCGGTGCGGCGGGCGTTCCACAGCAGGACGTGCCGCGCGTCCGGCGCGACGGAGGCGTATCGGCGCAGCATCGACTCCACGCCGCCGCCGTAGCACTCGGTGACGTGGAGGATGGTGCGCCGGGACGCGGCCGGCATCAGTAGGCCCCGTCCTTGCCCAGGACGGCCTTCGCGGTGCGCAGGAGGATGGACGCGTCGAGCGACGGGGTCCAGTTGTCGATGTAGAGCAGGTCGAGGGAGATGGCCTCCTCCCCCGACAGGTTGGAGCGTCCGGAGACCTGCCACAGGCCCGTCATGCCCGGACGGACCGTGAGGCGCATCCACGCGTCGCGGTCGTACTCGTCGCGCTCGGCGGCGACCTGCGGGCGGGGGCCGATGAGGGACATCGTGCCGCCGACGACGTTGAACAGCTGGGGCAGCTCGTCGATGGAGTAGCGGCGGATGAAGCGGCCGACGGGCGTGACGCGCGGGTCGTCCTTCATCTTGAACAGCAGGGCGCTGCCGCCGTTGGCGTCGATGAGCTTCTGCTTCAGCGCGTCGGCGTCGGTGCGCATGGACCGGAACTTCCACATGCGGAACTCCTCGCCGTCCCGGCCGATGCGGGTGGCGCGGTAGAAGACCGGTCCGCCGTCGGACGCCTTCACGGCGATGGCGGTGGCGATGAGGACCGGCGAGAACGCGAGGATCAGCAGCGAACCCACGGCGAGGTCGACGAAGCGCTTGGAGATGCCGTTGGCGCCGACGTTGCCGCTGCGCGACACCTTCATCATGGAGACGCCGTGGATGCGGGAGGCGCGGACGCGCTGCGGGCTGACGGAGGCGAGGTTCGGGTACAGGTAGATCGCGACGTCCAGCGGCGCGCAGGCCCAGGTCATGCGGCGCAGCCACTCCGGGGGGACGGCCGAGGGGCACATGACGACGATCTCGTCGACGCCGAGGTTCTCCAGCGCGTCGGCGCACAGCCCGTCGCAGCCGACGCCGAGGACCGGATCCCCGTCACCATCGACGAGTCCGGTGCGGTCGCCGTCGACGATGACGTAGCCGACGATGGTCATGCGGTCGACGATCCTCCGCCACTGCGGCAGGCGGCGGTCCGCGTACTGGTCCTCGGTGAGCACGACCAGGTAGCGGGCGCCGGAATCGCCGAAGTGCAGCCGCCGCAGGGCCGCCTGCAGCAGGAAATGGGAGATGAACATCCACAGGAGCCCCAGGGGCAGGGCGATGAGGATGAAGTCGCGCATGGAATCCCAGCCGACGGCCGCCGCGACGAACGCGGGGACGCCGAAGGCGACCATCGTCGCCTCCACGATGCGCTGGGCGATGGCGACGTGGTCGCGGAACACCTCGCCGTCGTAGAGCCGTCGATTGCGCAGCATCCAGACCCAGGACACGAAGAGGGTCGCGGCGAAGATCGCGAAGATGAGCCCGTGCGGGAAGTCCCCCAGGCGGAGGTTCGCGGCGATGCGCCCGTAGGGCTCGAGCCAGCCGCCGTCGACGACGGGGATGACCGCGAACGCGAGAGCGAGCATCACCAGATCGGCGAGATAGAGGATGGACGGGACGCGGTGGCGCATGCGGAACCGCTCCCAGTTCGACGGGTCGCGGCCGTAGCTGCCCAGGGGGTTCCAGTCCCTGTCGGAGGACGCGGAGCCGGCGCGGGCGATGGGCTTGGCGAAGCCGCGGGCGGGCTCGTCCGCCCCGCTCCCGCCGCCGGAGCTATGCGTCGCCGCAATGGTCATCGTCGATTCTCCGTTCGGTGTGGCCGCCCCGCACCGCAGCCGCCGGCATGTGACGGATTTCAGCGGAAACGGGGGCGGCGGGGACGAATCTCACCCCCGTGCAGTCGCCCTTGAACATAGCCGCGCCTCACCTCATGTCAAAACGGCAAAAACCCGTTCCCATCTGCAAACATAGTGTTCACCGGGAATTAACATACGCAATCAAATACTTGCTTAACCGTCCGCGTTACATGCCCGTTTCGCAATCACCCCCGCTCCATGCCCCGGCCGGGGGCGGGTGGCCGCCCTCCGGAGCGGTCACCCGCGGTTTTGGGACTCGCCCCGGCCGACCCGGCGCAGTGCCCGCACGCGCCACCCCAACCGAAATCCCGTCCGCGCGCCCGTTTCCGGGCCCCGGGGCCCCATCGCATGCATCCGCCCCCGGATCGCCCCCCGGATCCGAATCACCCCCGTCCGCCCCTTGTTGACAAATCCAGCAATTTCGTTGCGGCACGCCGCCCCGGCCCGGCAATATGGGGTACATGACCGCCCTCCTGTGCCTGCTCGCCCTCACGGCGGCGCTGGCGCCGTGGGCGATCCGCCAACTGGGCACCCGCGGGTTCCCCCTCCTCGCCCTGCCGCTGGCCGGCGGCGCCGTCTGGACCGGCTCGCACCTCGTCGCCCATGCCCGCGGCGACGTGACCGCCCCGCGCGTGGAACACATCGAGTGGATGCCGCTGGTGCACCTGGACGTGACGTTCCGCATGGGCCCGCTCTCGGCGCTGTTCGGCACGCTGGTGCTCGCCGTTGGCGTGCTCGTCCTGGTGTACTGCGCCGGCTACTTCCACAACCCGCCGAAGGGGTCCCGCCGCCGGCTGGGGACCTTCGCGGCGCAGCTCACCCTGTTCGCGGCGGCGATGTTCGGCCTGGTGACGGCGGACAACATGCTGCTGATGTACGTGTTCTGGGAGATCACGTCCATCCTGTCGTTCCTGCTGGTCGGCTACTACGCCGAGCGCGCGTCGTCGCGCCGCGCGGCCGGGCAGGCGCTGATGGTCACCACGTTGGGCGGCCTCGTGATGCTCGTCGGCATCGTGCTGATGGGCTTCACGACGGGCCACTGGACGTTCTCCGCCCTGACGGCGCCCGGCGCCCTGACCGCCGACGCGCTGTCGGCCACGGGGCCGCAGGTCGCGGTGGTGCTGCTGCTCATCGGCGCGATCACGAAGTCCGCCATCGCGCCCGCGCACTTCTGGCTGCCGGGCGCCATGGCGGCGCCGACGCCGGTGTCGGCGTACCTGCACTCGGCGGCGATGGTGAAGGCCGGCGTCTTCCTCGTCGCCCGCCTGGCGCCGACGTTCGGCGCCGCACCCTCGTGGCACCTCGCGGTGCTGCCGCTGGGCCTGCTCACCATGATCATGGCCGGCTGGATGGCGCTGCGGCAGAAGGACCTGAAGCTCATCCTCGCGTACGGCACGGTGTCCCAGCTGGGCTTCATCATCACCGTGACGGCCGTCGGCACGCGCACGGCGATGCTGGCGGGCCTGGCGCTCACCCTCGGACACGCGATGTTCAAGGCGACGCTGTTCATGCTCGTCGGCGCCATCGACCACTGCACCGGCACCCGCGACGTGCGGAAGCTGTCGGGCCTGGCCCGCCGCCGCCCGGCGATGGCCGTCATCGCGGCGCTCGCCGGCGCCTCGATGGCGGGCGCGCCGCCGCTGTTCGGCTTCGTCGCGAAGGAGACGGCGCTGGAGGCGACGCTGTCGGCGGGCACGCTCACCGGCATGCCCGGCGTCTTCGTCACCGCGGGCCTCGTCGTCGGCTCCATGCTCACCGTCGCGTACACGCTGTACCTGCTGTACGCGGGCTTCGCGACGAAGCCGTCGTCGCACGCCTCCGGCGGCGGGGCCTCCCCCGCGGTCGACGGCATGGAGCGGCCGTCCGGGTGGATGCTCGCCCCGGCGTGGCTGCTGGCGGTCGCGTCGCTGGTCACGGGCCTCGCCCCGGGGGTCCTCGACGCCGTCGTCCAGCCCTACCTGGACGCCGCCTTCCCGGGCGGCGAGCCCTACCACCTGGCGCTGTGGCACGGCTTCACCGCGCCACTGGCGCTGACGGCCGCGATCCTCGTCGTCGGCTACCTGCTGCACCGCTTCCGCGAGCTGGTGCGGCGCCTGCAGTTCGACAAGCCGGCCCTCGGCGACGCGGACGACATCTACGACGCGATCCTCGACGGCGCCCGCCGCCTGTCGCTGCGCGTCACCGCCGCCACCCAGCGCGGCTCCCTGCCGCTGTCGGAGGGCGTCATCCTGCTCGTCCTCATCGCGCTGCCGCTCGGCGCGCTCGTCTTCGGCGCCCGCAGCAACCTGCGGATGACGCTGTGGGACACCGCCGCGCAGGGCGCCGCCGCCGTCGTCATCGTCATCGCCGCGCTGGCGGCGACGCGCACCGGCAACCGCCTGTCCGGCGTCATCCTCGTCGGCGTCACCGGCTACGGCCTGTCCGTGCTGTTCGCGCTGCACGGCGCCCCGGACCTCGCGCTGACGCAGCTGCTGGTGGAGACGATCATGGTCGTCGTCTTCGTGCTCGTGCTGCGCACCCTCCCGCCCCGCACCCGCGAGGGCGGCGGCTCCTGGGTCCGCGCCCGCGCCTGGGTCGCCGTCGGCGTCGGCTGCACCGTCGCCGTCCTCGGCGCCTTCGCCATGGCGGCGCGCGACTCCGTGCCGCCGTCGGTCGACATCCCGGCGCTGGCGAAGGAGATCGGCCACGGCGCCAACGCCGTCAACGTCCTGCTCGTCGACATCCGCGCGTGGGACACCTTCGGCGAGATCACGGTCCTCGTCGTCGCCGCCGTCGGCATCGCGTCGCTGGTGTTCCGCACCCACACGACGCACTCGCTGCCGCGCGGCGCCGCCCGCCGGGTCCGCCGCCGGCGCGACGCGCGCTGGCTGACGACGTCGGAGTCCCCCGCGGACCCGGGGTCCAGGCCGCTGATGGTGGTCGTCGCAACACGCTTCCTGTTCCCCGCGATGATGGTGCTGTCCTTCTACCTCTTCTTCGCCGGGCACAACGCGCCCGGCGGCGGCTTCGCCGGCGGCCTCGTCGCCTCGCTGGCGATCACGCTGCGCTACCTCGCCGGCGGCCGCCACGAGCTGCTGGAGACGGTGCCCGTGTCGACGGACAAGATCCTGGGTCTCGGCGTCGTCCTGGCCGCGGCGGCCGCGACGTGGCCGCTGCTGCTCGGCTGGCCGCCGCTGGCGTCCTGGTACACGACGCTGGACATCCCGTTCATCGGCGACGTCGCGCTGGTCAGCCCGCTGCTGTTCGACGCGGGCGTCTACCTCGTCGTCATCGGCACGGTGACGTACATCCTGCGCAGCCTCGGCGGCCGCATCGACGTGGAGACCGACCGCCGCGCCGAGCGCGCCCGGTCCCGCCGCGTCAACCTCACCAAGCGCGGCCGCACCCGCCAGTACCGGGAGGGCGCGGAGAAGGCCGTCGGCAAGCTCCCCGCCGGAGCCCGGAAGCCGAAGGGGGCGGGCACCCGATGATCGTCAACTTCACCCTGCTCGCCGTGGTCGGCGTGCTCGTCGCCGCCGGCGTCTACCTCGTCCTCGACCGCGCCATCACGCGGATGCTCATGGGCCTGATGCTCATGGGCAACGGCATCAACCTGCTCATCCTCGCCGCCTCCGGCGCACCGGGCGCCGCTCCCCTGTGGGGCCGCGGCCACGCGCTGCACGACCGCACCGCGGACCCGCTGCCCCAGGCGCTCATCCTCACGGCCATCGTGATCATGATGGGCACCGCCGCGTTCATCCTGGCGCTGGCCTACCGCCAGCACCGGCACCGCGCCGGCGACCGCGTGCAGGACGACCGCGAGGACAAGCACGTCGCCCTGCGGCGGCCCGACGACCCGTCGGCCGCGCCGGACCACGACAGGTCCGACGACCCCGCCACGGGCAAGCCCACGGAGGCCGGCGACCGGTTCGGCCCCGACAGCTTCGAGAAGCCGGTCGAGGAGGATGACGGCGATGACGACTGAGCAGCTGATCCTCCTCCTCATCCCCATGCCGGTCATCATCCCGGCGGTCACCGCGGGCCTGGCGCTGCTGCTGTCGCGGCACCCGCGCATGCAGCAGGCCCTGGCGCTCGCCGCGCTCACGGTGCTGCTCGGCCTGTCGGTGCTGCTGGTCTACCTCATCGGCGTCAACGGCATCCACACCGTCCAGGTCGGCGGCTGGGACCCGCCGGTCGGCATCACCCTCGTCGCCGACGGGCTGGCCACCGTCATGGTCGCCGTCAGCCAGCTGGTGCTGTTCGCGGTCCTGTGGTTCGGCATCGCGCAGGGCATCCGCGACGGCGACGACGACGATCCGGTGTCGGTGTTCATCCCGTCGTACATGCTGCTGAACATGGGCGTGTCCATGGCGTTCCTCGCCGGCGACCTGTTCAACATGTACGTCGGCTTCGAGGTCCTGCTGGTCGCCTCCTACGTGCTGCTGACCCTCGGCGCCTCCGCGTCGCGCATCCGCGCCGGCGTCAGCTACGTCATGGTGAACATGCTGTCGTCGCTGGTGTTCCTCACCGCCATCGGCCTGGTCTACGGCGCCGTCGGCACCGTGAACTTCGCGCAGATCTCCATCCGCATGGAGGCGCTGCCGGAGGGCACCCGCACCGCCATCTTCGCGGTGCTGCTGGTCGCGTTCGCCGTGAAGGCCGCGGTGTTCCCCATGTCGTCCTGGCTGCCGGACTCCTACCCCACCGCGCCGTCGACGGTCACCGCCGTCTTCGCGGGCCTGCTGACGAAGGTCGGCGTGTACGCCATCATCCGGGCCCGCTCCGTCATGTTCCCCGACGGGCGCCTCGACGAGGTGCTCATGTGGGCGGGCCTGGCGACGATGGTGATGGGCATCCTCGGCGCCATGGCGCAGAACGACATCAAGCGACTGCTGTCGTTCACGCTGGTCAGCCACATCGGCTACATGATCTTCGGCATCGCCCTGGGCAACGAGATGGGCCTGTCCGGCGCCATCTTCTACATGGTCCACCACATCCTCGTGCAGACGGCGCTGTTCCTCGTCGCCGGGCTCATCGAGCGGCAGGCCGGGTCGTCGTCGCTGCGCCGCCTCGGCAGCCTGGCGAAGGCCTCGCCCCTGCTGGCGCTGCTGTACCTCGTCCCGGCGCTCAACCTGGGCGGCATCCCGCCGTTCTCCGGGTTCCTGGGCAAGGTCATGCTGATCCAGGCCGGCGCGGAGGCGGGCACCGTCACCGCGTGGGTCCTCGTCGCCGGCGCCATCCTCACCTCGCTGCTGACCCTGTACACCATGGTCATCGTGTGGTCGAAGGCGTTCTGGCGCGACCGCTCCGACGCCCCGGACGGGGACATGGCGCTGGCCCGCCCGATGACGCTGAAGGAGAACCCGCGCTTCATCGCCCTGGAGGAGCGCGAGGACGTCGGCCGGATGCCCATGGGCATGGTCGGCCCGACGGCGTTCCTCGTCGCCGCGACGCTGGCGGTGACGGTGCTCGCCGGCCCGCTGTCCTCCATCACGGACCGGGCGGCGGTCAACGTCGCGGACACCGCCGGCTACCGCGCCGCGGTCCTCGGCGTCGACGACCCGGGCGTGCAGGACGAGGGCCTGGAACCGGGCCGCACGCTCGATCCCGGCGACGGCCGCGCCGACGGCGGCGCCGGCGGAGGGGAGGACGCGCCATGACGACGTTCGCCGAAAGGGCCCGCCGGGCCCGCGCCCGCGCCACGGAGAACCGCCCGTCGCTGCTGATGTTCGTCGCCCTGGTGGTGATGTGGCAGCTGCTGTGGGGCGAGGTCACCGTCGGCAACCTCGTCGGCGGCGTCCTCGTCGCCGGGTTCATCTCCCTGGTGGTGCCGATGCCGCG
The DNA here is from genome assembly GCF_053525695.1 of Corynebacterium sp. 335C. NCBI lineage: Bacteria > Bacillati > Actinomycetota > Actinomycetes > Mycobacteriales > Corynebacteriaceae > Corynebacterium > Corynebacterium sp. 335C. The sequence goes on along the minus strand of NZ_JASTTB010000003.1, from coordinate 199,392 downwards.
GGTGCCGGTGACGGGCCTGCGCATCAACTGGTGGGCGATGGCGAAGCTGTTCGCCGCGTGGGCGATCGACTTCGTCGTCGCGTCGCTGCGCGTCGCGTGGCTGGCGGTGCGGCGGGCGGATCCGCCGCCGTCGGCGGTCATCAAGGTGCCGATGCGCACCAACGACGACATCACGCTGGCATCGGCGATCGCGCTCATCAACCTGCAGCCGGGCGGCATCGTCACCGACATCGACCGCGGCCGGCAGCTGCTGACCATGCACATCCTGGACGGCTCGTCGACCGGCGGCATCGAGCGCACCATCGCGGAGCTCGCCCGCATGGAGCGCCGCGTCATCCGGGCGTTCGAGGACCGGGACCCGGCCGACAACGACCGCGGCGGCTTCGGCCACGACCACGCCGCCGTGCACGACGAGGGGGATCGGCGATGAGCGACCACGTCTTCCACCTGTTCCTCATGGGCGCCGCCGCGATCTACGCGGTGGCGGCGCTGCTGGTCATCGGCCGGCTCATCGCGGGCCCGAACTCGATGGACCGGCTGGTGTCGCTGGAGTCGATGATCGCGATGATCCAGGGCATGTTCGCCGCCTACATCGCCTGGACGGAGGACACGTCGTGGGCGTACCCGATGCTGGTGGTGGCCCTGCTGGGCTTCATCAGCTCCCTGTCGGTGGCGCGGTTCCGCAACCCCGACGCCCGCGGCGACGCCGGCCGCGTCCGCCCGCCGGGCGCCGAGCCCGTCGCGGCGCGCGCGGATCGGGAAGGCCGCATCGCCGACGAGCGCGGCGGCCCGGCCGGGGGACCCGCGGGCGGACCCGCCGGAGGACCCGCGGGCGGTGCCCCGGGCGCGCCCGCGCCGGGATCGACCGGGAGGGCCAGGGGACGGACCGGGAAGGAGGACCGGCGATGACCCTCGCCGTCGACATCGTCTCTCTCGTGCTCATCCTGGGCGGCGCCCTGGTGAGCCTGACGGCCGCGCTGGGCGTCGTCCGCTTCCGCGACACGGTCAGCCGGATGCACGCGTCGTCGAAGCCGCAGACGCTGGGCCTGCTCATGACCATCGTGGGCGTCATCCTGCACGTGCTGGCGCAGGGCGGCAACGGCCCCGCGCAGTACGGCGATCTGGGGATGATGGCGCTGGTGGCGCTGTTCGCCCTCGCCACCGCGCCGGTGGTCGCGAACCGGCTGGGCGACGTCGGCAAACGGGAGCAGCTCATCGACCGCGGCGCGCTGTCGCGCGACGACGAGGCGGCGGAGAAGGAGGCGCGCGAAGGCGGAGGCCGAGCGCCGGGCGCGCAGGCAGCGCGCGAAGGAGCGTGACGACGCGCCCCGCGACGGCGGTCCCGGCTCCGGGGCGTCGGGTTCCGGTGCACGCGGCGGCGGGGACGGCGCGGGCGAGCGCGGCGGAGGCTCCCCCGGCGCCTAGGGCGCCAGCGGCCGGCCGGCGGCCATTTCGCGGACGGCGAGGTCGACGGCGGCGGCCCAGGGGGAGCCGCCGAGGCGGGCCTCGATGGCGCGGACCTCGTCCTCCGTCGTCAGGGCGGGGGCGGCGCCGGCGGCCGCGGCGGCGCGGCGCTGGCGCTCGTAGCCGGCGCCGTGGTCCATGATCTCGCCGACGATCTCCAGCTCGGATCCGCAGTTCAGCGACGCGGCGACGGGGCGCAGCGTCTCCAGGAGGTCCGCGAGGTCGTCGCGGACCCAGCGCTCGTTGGTGTCGCGGTCGACGATGATGAGCGCGTCCATGCCGTAACGGGCGGCGCGCCACTTGTTCTCCGCGGTGTGCCAGGGCTGGATGGTGGGCAGCTCCTCGCCGCGCTCGAGCATCCGGTCGTAGTGGACGGTCAGGGCGTGGGTGAGGGCGACGATGCCGGCGAGCTCCCGCATGTTGGAGGTGGAGTCGGCGACGCGGATCTCGATGGTGCCGTACTTGGACGCCGGCCGGATGTCGAGGTGCATGGACTTGGTGTGGTCGATGACGCCGGAGCGCATCTGGTCGGTCATGTAGGACCGCCACTCGTCCCAGGTGGAGATGGCCGGCGGCAGGCCGGCGGTCGGCAGCTGCTGGTACAGCAGGGAGCGGTTGGAGGCGTAGCCCATGTCCTCGCCGTTCCACGCCGGCGACGACGCGGAGAGGGCGAGCATGTGCGGCAGCTGGAGCTGCAGGGCGTTGATGATGGGCCACACCTTGTCGGCGGAGGAGATGCCGACGTGGACGTGGACGCCCCAGATGATCATCTGCCGGCCCCACCACTGGGTGCGGTTGAGGATCTCCTGGTGGGCGGGCTTGGGGCCGACGATCTGGTCGGTGCCGCGGCCGAAGGGGTGGGAGCCGGAGCTCCAGACGTCGACGCCGAGGGCGTCGGCGGCGCCGCGGACGGCGCGGAGGCGCCCCTCGAGGTCGGCGACGGCCTGGGGGATGTCGTCGCAGACGCCGGTGACCAATTCGACGGTGTTGGCGAGGAACTCGCGCTGGATCCCGTGGTCCGGGTCGTCCTTCGCCACGAGATCGAGGATCTCGGAGGCGCAGGGGACGGTGTCGCGGGTGGCCCGGTCGACGAAGACGAGCTCCCATTCGACGCCGAGGGTCGGTCGCGGGGAACCGGCGAAGTTCTCGGTCATTCCCCCATCACACCACACGTGCCCGGCGTTCACGTCGCCGGGCCGGTCGCGGGTGCGGCCGGGTGCGCGATGCGTGACGACGGCCCCCTCCCCGCGGGGGCGCCCTCCCCCGCGGCGGCTACCCTTCCTCGCGGTCCGGCGCGTCGGGCCTGGTCCACTTCACGGACTTGCCGCAGGCGGCGATCTCGTCGCCGTCGGCGAGGAACACGGCGCCGACGGAGTCGGGGTCGATCTCCGCGGGGCGGTTGTGGACGGTGACGGACCCCTCGGCCGTGACGTGCAGCTCGCCGATGACCTCGGCGGAGTCGCCGACGGCCTCGCCGGCGCCGGAGCAGCTCCCGGTCGTCGCCATGATCTCGTAGACGCCCTCCGGCAGGCTGCTGAACTGCGGTTCGCCGGAGTCGACGACGCCGGTCCAGCCGTCGGCGAAGGCGGTGGTGGCGTGGCCGAGGGAGAGCATGCGGCCGTCGTCGTAGGAGCGGGTGAAGTTGTACGTCGAGCCCGTCTCGTCCAGCGCGGGGGCGTCGGGGTCGACGGACACCGACGTCGTCGGGGACTCCCCCTCGCCGTCGCCGGAGCCGGAGGCGCCCGCGCCGTCCGCGCCGCAGGCGGCGAGGGCGGCGACCGCCGCGGCGGCGGCCGCCAGGGACAGGGCGCGGGACGTCACGGTGGACTTCATCGGGGCTGGTCCTTCCGGGTTGTCGGGGCGATTGGGGGGGGGGATGCCGGCGCGGACGGGTGCGGGCAGGCGCGGGCCGTTCGGCCCCTCGTGCGGATCAGAGGATACCGCCGCCGCGGCGGCGCCGATCCCCGGGATCGCGGAGGGCCCCGGACCGCCCGGTCGGGGCGGCCGCGGGGCCCTGCGGGGCCGGGGTCCGGCCTAGCCGGTGACGACGACGATGACGCCGCCCGGCTCGCCCGCCACGCGGTCGTCGCGCGGGGCCGTCACCCAGCCGTTGGCCTGGGCGATCTCGTTGGCGGCGGCCTCCTCGGCCGCGTTGCCCGGGGTGAAGAACACGGTGGTGCGGTCGACGACGCCGGTGTTGGACGGCAGGTTGCCGGAGCCGGCGACCTGCCAGCCCTCGCCCTGCAGGGCGCCGGCGGTGGACTCCGCCTGGCCGGCGATGGTGCCGTTGTTGCGGACGTGGACCTGGACGGTCGCGCGCGGGTCGCCGGCGGCGTTCGGGTCGGCCGGGGCCGGCGCCGGGGCGTTCGGGTCCGCAGGCGCGTTCGGGTCGGCCGGCGCGTTCGGGTCCGCCGGGGCCGGAGCCGGGGCGTTGGGGTCGGCCGGGGCGTTCGGATCCGCGGGGGCGTTCGGGTCGGCCGGCGCGTTCGGGTCGGCCGGGGCCTGCCCCTCGCCGCCGGGCACCTGGCCGGCGGTGACGGAGGTGCCCCCGGTGGAGGCGCCGTCGCCGTCGTCGTGGCTGACCAGGGCGTAGACGCCCCAGGCCAGCAGCAGGACGCCGATGAAGATGAGGATCATGGCGAGGCCGCGCAGCGGCAGGCCGCCGCCGCGCTTGCCCTCCTCGTCGTCCTCGACGGCGACGTCGGCGTCGTCGGCCTCGTCCCAGGCGCCGGCGGAGCCGGCGGCGTAGACGGGCTCGCCGTCGTAGTCGGAGTCCTCGCGGACGGCGCCGCGCGCGTGGTCGCCGCGCGGCACGTCGCGCGGGGCGGCGCCGGCCGCGGCGGCGGGGCGCAGCTCCTCGTCGTAGTGCGGCACCGCGCGGCCGTCCTGGTCGACGACCGGCAGGGAGCCGGTGGCGGCGGCGTCGGGGGCGTCCGCGTCGATGGAGTCGAAGTAGTCGTAGTCCTCGATGCGGTGGCGGCCGCTGTCGCCGCCCGTGGGCGTGTCATTCCGATCGGTCACGGGCCCATCGTAACGGCTGACCGTTCGTGGCGTGAATCAACGGGTGGGGCTGATGTGAAAATTGTGCTTTGCGACGGGGCCCGCCGCGGCGGGTCACCCCTCCCCGGCGCCGTCCCGGATGCGCTGCAGCCGGTGGACGGTGACCGGGTCGTGGGCCTCCGCCCCCGGCGACGAGATGAGCCGGTTGAGCAGCTGGTGGTAGCGCACCGGCGACATGCCGAACTCCGCCCGCACCGCCTCCTCGCGGGCGCCGGCGCCGTACGCCCGGTCCCGCCTGGCGAGGATCCGCCCGGCCTCGAACCGCAGCATCCGCCACCCCAGCTCCGGGTCGACGCCCCCGGTGTCGCCGGCGATGGTCCCGGCGCCGCCGGCGATGGCCTCCGCCTCCGCTCCGCCGCGGACGGACCCCGCCTCCGGTCCGCCGGGGCCGCCGGCGCGGGTTCCGTCGTCGCGCTCCCCTTCGCTCACGCTCATGCCGCCATCCAACCAGGCCCCGGGGGCGCCGCCGGGCGCGGGTAGCCTGGGGCCATGGCCATCCTCCCGATCGTCGTCGCCGGCGACCCCGTGCTCCACACCCCGACCGAGCCGGTCACCGAGCCCGTCTCCGAGCTCGCCGACCTCATCCGAGACATGTACGAGACGATGGACGCCGCCCACGGCGTCGGCCTCGCCGCCAACCAGGTCGGCGTCGGCAAGCGCCTCTTCGTCTACGACTGCCCCGACGCCGACGGCGTCGACCGCCGCGGCTGCGTCATCAACCCCGTGCTCACCACCACGGAGATCCCGGAGACGATGCCCGCCGACGACGGCTCCGAGGACGAGGGCTGCCTCTCCGTCCCCGGCTACAGCTTCCCCACCAACCGCGCCGTCGAGGCCACCGTCACCGGCGTCGACGAGCACGGCGACCCCGTCACCGTCCACGGCACCGGGCTGCTCGCCCGCTGCCTGCAGCACGAGGTCGGGCACCTCGACGGGTTCCTGTACACCGACGTCCTCACCGGCCGGTGGAAGCGCCGCGCCCGCAAGGAGATCAAGCGCAACGGGTGGACGACCGCCGGCACCACCTGGACCCCCGGCGTCGACCGCGACCCCTTCGGCCACGACGACGTCGACGACGACGAGTGGACCGACGCCCGATGAGCGGCGCCGGCACCGGCGCCCCCGGCACGGGCCCGGCCGAGTACCCGGCCCCCGGCCCCGGCGGCGTGCCCGTCTCTCGCTGGAGCGGCGACGTCCGCGTCGGCACCCGCGTCGTCGTCCGCCGCGCCCTCGACGACGGCGAGGCCGCGGCGACCGGCCAGAAGGTCACCGACCTCATCGGCCACGTCGAGTCCCTCGACCCGCTCGTCGTCCGGCCCCAGGGACGCGGCGGCGCCCGCGGCGACGGCGAGCCCGTCGACTTCGGCGCCCATGAGGTGCTGGTGGTGAAGGCCCTGCCGGAGCGGATGGTCCGCAACTCCGACATCCGCGCCGTCGAGGCCGCCACCGCCCGGGCGTTCCCCGGCATCGAGCACCGCATGGCCGGGCCCTGGCTGCTGCGCGCCGGCGACGGCATCACCGAGCGCTCCAACTCCGCGCTGCCGCTGGGCCCCGCCGCGTCGTCGACGCCGGTGCCGCTGGAGGAGATCCGCGCGTTCTCCGAACGCCACGGGCTGCCCGTGCGCATCGCCGTGCCCGACCGCATCTGCCGTCCCGCCGAGGCGCTGGTCCGCGGCCCGGGCTGGGAGCTCGGCCCCGAGATCGTCGTCATGACCCGCGACTGCCATGACCTGCCGGAGCCCACGGCGCCGGAGGGGCTGGAGGGCATCGTCGCCGAGGTGCTCGACCGTCCCGACGAGGAATGGCTGTCGCTCTACCACTTCCGCGGCCGCGCCCTGCCCCGCCGGGCGCTGGAGCTGCTGGTCGACGACATCGACGGGCGCATGGCCTTCGGCCGCCTCGTCCTCGACGGCCGCACCGTCGCCATCACCCGCGGCACGCTCACCGAATCCGACGACGGGCGCCTCTGGCTGGGCTTCTCCGCCGTCGAGGTCGCCCCGGACCTGCGGCGCCGGGGGCTGGGCACCCTGATGGGCCTGCACATGATGCACTGGGGCGCCGCCCACGGCGCCGACGGCATCTACCTGCAGGTCGTCGACGGCAACGAGGCCGGCAAGGCGCTGTACCGCACGCTCGGCTTCGCCGAGCACCACCGGCACCGCTACGCCACGCGGGCGGACGGGGCCTAGCGCTCCCCGCGGCCGCGCCGGTTCGCGCGGTTACGCCGGCGCTCGAGCTTCTCGCGGCGGCGGGCGTTCTTCTCCGACTCCCTGAGCTCGCGGCGGTGGCGGCGCCCCTCCGCGACGCGCATCGACGCGCCCTCCTGGACGCGGGTGCCGACCATGCGGTCGTGGCCGCCGCGGCCCAGCGGGTCGGAGCCGGCGCCGATGGCGAAGACGATCATCAGCACGCCCGAGACCGCCCACCCCGCGAAGGGGACGATGGACGGCAGGAGCCACAGGTTGCGGCGCAGCCCGTCGGAGGCGCTGACCGGCAGGCCGTTCGGGCCCGTCATCGACAGGCCCAGCGCCCGCTTGCCCGGCGAGCCCTCGAAGATGGCGTCGCCCGCGGCGCGGTAGCCGTAGAAGCCGAGCGGCGCGCCGAAGGTCGCCAGCAGGACCGCCGCGAGCTCCAGGGCGTCGGTCTCCGCGCCCGGGTTCGCGCCGAAGACGAGGGCGACGGCCACCAGCAGCGTCACCAGGACGCCGTAGATGAGGGCGTCGAGGCCCAGCGCCAGGAAGCGCTTCGACAGCGGGGCGTTCGGCACCTCCGGGTCGTAGCCCTCCAGCTCCGCGGCGCGGGCGGTGCGCTCCGTGATCCGCGGGTCGCGGGGCAGGGGGATGTACTCCGGCTCGGCGCCGGACGGGCCGGGGCCGAAGCCGGTCAACGGGTCGGGATGGTGCGCCGGGGCGGTACGGGGCGCCGGGCCCGCGCCCGGAACGGGGCCGGGCACGGGGCCGGGACGCGGCCCCGGCATGTGCGGCGGGTAGCCGAGCGGCCCCGGGGCCGGCCGCCCCGCCGTGCCCGCCGGGCCGGCCGATCCGCCCGCGTACGGGTCCTCGACCTGCGCCGGGATGCGCCGGGCCGTGGGGCCGCGGCCGGCGGCGCCGAATCCATCCGGCCACGCCGCGGCGGCCCCGTCCGGGGTGCGCTCCGCGGTGCGGCGATGGCGTCCGGATCGGGGTTCGTCGGGCTGGCGGGTCGGGTCTTCGGTCGGCGTCACATCATCGTCAACGCGCGGGACCGCCGCGATGTTCCGCCGCGCCGCTGTGACGCCGCTCGCCCCGGGTAGCCTGGCGGCATGCGCCTCGCCACGTGGAACGTCAACTCCGCCCGCCCCCGCATCGACCGGATCGTCGACGAGCTGGAGCGGCAGTCCATCGACGTGCTGGCGATGCAGGAGACGAAGTGCCGCGACGACCAGTTCCCCGCGGACGCGCTGCGGGAGGCCGGCTACGAGCTGGCGCACCACGGCCTGGGGCAGTGGAACGGCGTGGCCATCGCCTCGCGCATCGGGCTGGACGACGTGCAGGTGGGCTTTAGCGGGCAGCCGGGCTTCCACAAGGACGAGGCCGAGGAGCAGGCACTGGAGGCCCGGCACATCGCCGCGACGTGCGGCGGGGTGCGCGTCCACAGCCTGTACGTGCCCAACGGCCGGGCGCTGGAGGACCGCCACTACGGCTACAAGCTCGACTTCCTCGCCGCGCTCGCCGACGGCTGCCGCGCCGCCCTCGACGCGGATCCGTCGCTGAAGGCCGCGCTGACGGGCGACTTCAACATCGCGCCGCGCGACGAGGACGTGTGGGACATCGGCTTCTTCGAGGGGAAGACCCACGTGTCGGGCCCGGAGCGCGACGCGTTCGCCGCCCTGGAGGACGCCGGCTTCGCCGACGTCACCCGCCGGTTCACCGAGGGCCAGTGGACGTACTGGGACTACCAGGCGGGCCGGTTCGACCGGGGCCAGGGCATGCGCATCGACTTCCAGCTGGCCTCCCCCGCCCTGGCCGAGACGGCGGCGGGGGCGTTCATCGACGTCGACGAGCGCGTCGGCAAGGGCGCCTCCGACCACGCCCCCGTCATCGTCGACTACGACGTCTAGCGCCCGCGCCCGCCGCAGCGCGCGCCGCGCCGCCGGCCCCGCCGGGGATCGGGGTCGGCGGCGGATCGGGGCGTCGTCACGCGAACGCGCGCAACCCGCGCGCAACCCGCAGGGCACGGCGGCGTCACCCGCGCGCCCACCCGGGGCAACCCCACCCCCGGGCGTTTCCGCCACGTGAGCAGGGATTTTCGGGAACGGGCCATCATATTTATTAAAAAAACACGGCTTTCGTCGAGAAACGTATATCATCTGGCGGCGACGCCGATGAACGGGGCTCCGCACCGCGGGACGCGCCGGCACCGGACACGAACACGACGCCGCCGCGAGGCGGCACCGACCGACGAGACCAGGAGCCAGCCATGACGAACGCCTCCGCCGACCACCCCACGGACTCCCGCGGCCGCCGCCTCATCAGCCCCGGCGACCCCGCCACCCAGGGCGACGTCCGCGCGATCGCGTCCGGCCTCTACGACTTCCTGGCGTCGACCCGCCGCCTCGGCGACCGGCCCAGCCAGCACGCCGACATCTCCCAGTCGGAGATGGAGGTCCTCCACTTCGTCAGCCGCCACCCCGCGTGCGGCGTCTCCGACATCGCCCGCCTGCGCTTCCTGCGCCCGTCGAACGTGTCCGCCACCGTGCGCCGCCTGCTCGACGCGGACATGCTCATCCGCGAGCACAACACGCAGGACCGCCGCGCGCAGGACCTCTACGTCTCCGACAAGGGCCGCGAGATCCTCGACCAGATGAACGAGCACTGGGGCGGCATCATCACCCAGGTCATCAGCGAGATGAAGGACGAGGACGTCATCACCCTCATCAAGGCGATGCCGTCGCTGAAGGCGCTCGCCGACCAGTCCGAGACGTTCGTCGAGGACATCCGCCGCCGCAACAAGGATCTGTAGGAGCGGCTTCCGCCGCGGGGCGTGACGACGGGCCCCTCCCCGGCGCGGGCCACGGCCCGGCGGCGCCCCGGGTGCCCGGGCGTCCGGGCGGCTACTCGCCCGTCGACGCCGGCCGGCGCGCGTACGCCAGCGCGCCGGCCGCCAGCACCGCGACGGCCACGACGGCGAACCACGCCATCCCCGACCACGGCGCCGGCCACGGCAGCAGCGTCTTGTCCAGCACCCCGCCGGACAGGTGGTCGACGTAGCGGAACGCCCCGGAGAACGGCATCCACGGGCCGACCGCGTCGCCGATGCGCGGCAGCGCCGGGGCTAGCGGCTCCAGCACGAACCGCCACAGCAGCACCACGGTCACGGCCAGCGCCGGGGACCGCAGCACCAGGCCCACGCCGACGCACAGCACCGCGCACAGGAACGCCAGCAGCGGGAACGCCCAGTACAGGTTCCCCGCGCCCGGCGCGAACGGGCCGACGTTGCCCGACACGGCGCCCGGCAGCAGCAGCTTCACCGCCACCAGGCACGCCAGCAGCGTCACCAGCGCCGTCGCCGCCGCCCACAGGCCGCAGACGACGGCCTTCGCCGCGACGACGATCCACCGGCGCGGCGTCGCCAGCGTCGTCGGGGCGACGGTGCCGGTGGAGTACTCCACCGTCGACGTCAGCGCCGACTGGATCATGAGGATGAACAGGCCGAGCTGCAGCAGGCCCATCGTGGCGACCTGCATGCCCGGCACGATGTCCGCCACCAGCGGGCCGACGTCGGAGCCCGGCGCGGTGCCCCGGATGTTGCCGTACATGATGCGGATGCCCCACGCCCCCATGCCGGCGACGATGAGGGACAGCAGCACGGCGAGGACCGTCGAGATCCACGTCGACGAGACGGTGGCCATCTTGCGCCACTCGGCGCGGCAGGCGCGGACGAACGCGCTCATCGGGGTCCCCCTTCCGCGGGCGCGGCGCCCGCCCGGTATTCGACGTCGCCCCCGGTCATGGCGACGAAGGCGTCCTCCAGCGAGCCGCGGCGCTCGGTGAGCTCCGCCAGCGGCAGGCCGTGGTCGTAGGCGACGGCGCCGACCTCGTCGGTGGTGACGCCGGTGAGCTCCAGGGTCTCGCGGCCGCGGTCGTCGCGGGCGCGGCGGCGGGTGACGCCGTGGGCGGCGCCGAGGCCCGCCTCGTCGAGCGCCGGCTCCAGCAGGTGCAGGTGGGCGCAGCGGACGATGACCGCCGCCGGCTCCACGGACTCCGTGAACTCCCGCACCGTCGTGTCCGCGACCAGGCGGCCCCGGCCGATGATGAGCAGCCGGTCGGCGGTCTGCGCCATCTCCGCCAGCAGGTGGGAGGACACGAGGACCGTGCGGCCCTCCGCGGCCAGCCCGCGCAGCAGGTGGCGCACCCAGCGGATGCCCTCCGGGTCGAGGCCGTTGACCGGCTCGTCGAGGATGAGGTGCTCCGGGTCGCCGAGCAGCGCCTGCGCCAGGCCCAGCCGCTGGGACATGCCCAGGGAGAATCCGCCGGCGGCGCGGTGCGCGACGTCGGAGAGGCCCACCAGCTGCAGCACCTCGTCGACCCGCGCGCCGTCGACGCCGGTGGCGTCCGCGATCCACCGCAGGTGGTTGCGGGCGCTGCGGCGCGGGTGCACGCCGCCGGCGTCGAGCAGCGCGCCGACCCGGGTCATCGGCCGGTCGAGGTCGCGGTACGGGGAGCCGTCGATGAGGGCGCGGCCCTCCGTCGGGCGCTCGAGGCCGACGATCATGCGCATCGTCGTCGACTTGCCCGCGCCGTTCGGGCCGAGGAAGCCCGTCACGGCGCCGGGCCGCACCGTGAATTCGACGTTGTCGACGGCCGTGACCGCGCCGTAGCGCTTCGTCAGGCCCTCCACCTGGATCATCGGGCGGCTCCCTTCCGGGGTTCTCCGGGATGCTCGGTCGGCGTCCGGCGGCGTGCCCGCCGGGCCGGGCGCCACCCTACCGCCCGGGCCGCGGGCCCGCGGCCGCGCGGGGCCCGCGGCCGCGCGGGTCCCGTCGCCAAGCCCCTCCCCGCATCGCGCGACGGCATCGCGCGACGCCGACGCCCCGTCATCGTTTCCGCCTCCCGCGGTGCTCCCCCGGGTATCGTCGCGGTCATGGACATGACGCTGAAGAACGCGAAGGACGTCAACACCGGCCCGCTGGTGGCCGTCGGCCTCATCGGCGGGTGGCTCACCGCCCGCGAGACGGGCATCCGCCCGATCGGCGGCGCCGTGCTCGGCGCCGTCGGCGCCTGGTGCGCCCGCACCTGGTTCACCCGCGACGGCGCCGCCGCCGGCACCGCCCTGACCGCCGCGTACGTCGGCGCGTTCGGCCTGTCGCACCCGCTGGCGAAGAAGTGGGGCTCCTGGCCGGCCGTCCTGGCCGTCACCGCGGCCGCCGCCGCGCCGGCGTTCGTCGCCGACGCGAAGAACTCCTAGGACCCGAACCCGGGGCGGCGCCGCCCGGCGCCCCGGGACCGCCCGGGGCACCGGCCCCGCCGCGCCGTCCGGTCATCCGCACCGCCCCGGCGGGCCGCGTCGCCCGCCGGGGCTTCGTCATGCCCGGGGCCGTCCGCGCCCCGCGCCACCGCGCCCTCGGCCCCTACGCCTCCGCGAGGATCCCCTCGAGCCGGCGGCGCACCGCGGGCCAGCTGTCGCGGAAGGCGGGCAGCAGGTCGAGGCGCTCGACCTCGTCGAGCGGCACCCAACTCAGTTCGAGGGACTCGGCGTTGGCCTCGGTCTCCAGCGCCCCGTCGGCCAGCGCGAAGACGGTGGTGTACGTCCAGCCGCCGGCGAGCTCGGGGCGCTCGGGGTCGGCGGGGTAGGGCCCGGCGGTGACCTCGGCGGCGACGACGCGGACCTGGTCGGCGGTCAGCCCGGTCTCCTCCTCCGCCTCGCGGAGGGCGGCTTCGGCGGGCGTCTCGTGGGAGTCGCGCGCCCCGCCGGGGACGCCCCAGGTCAGGGGCATCGACGTCCATTCGGCGCGGTGCTGCATGAGCACGCGCCCGTCGGGCGCGGCCACCAGCAGGCCGGCGGCGCCGTGGCGCCCCCAGCACCTGATGCCCGCGGGTCCCGCGGCCCAGCCGTTGCCGTCGTGAAGCATGGCCCAACCCTACGCGAGGCCCGGTGGGCGCCCGGGGGGACGGGGGCCCGGGACCTTCCGCGGCCGCGCAAACCGCCTACGATTGTGGCGACGACCACGTACGGCCCCGGAGGTGAGCGATGCCGAAGTCCGGCAGGGGCGGGGGTTCCCGAGGCCCGCGCCGCTCGCGCTTCACGACGCGCCGCGTCCAGGGCGGCGATCGCCTGCCGGAGGGGCAGCCGGATTCCGCTGGTCGCAGGCGTGACGACGCGCCCCGCGGCGGCGCCGCCCCGAACGGCGGCGGCTCCCCCGGCACCGGAGCCGCGCCGCGGCCCGTCGCCCCGGATCCGGCGGCGGAGCCGGAGCCGTCGCGCGTCGCGATGTCGCACCGGCTGGGCGACGATTCGCGGGCGACGGCGGCGCACATGGTGGCGCACGCCCGCAGCACGCGCGCCGCGGGGGACGCCGGCGGCGCGCACGGGGCGTCGCCGCTGCTGGGGCCGGCGCAGTCGACCGACGAGCGCGTCGACGACCTGGACCTCGGGGAGACGAGCGCCCGCGGGCGCCTGACGGAGCGGCTCGGCCCGGCGCTGGACTACGCCCGCAAGGTGGCGTCGTTCCTGTTCACCTCGCCGGGCCGGCTGACGGCGGTGGCCGTCGTCCTCGTCGTGGCGATCCTGGCGGCGGGCCTGTCGATGTCGCAGACGACGGCGGACCGGCAGCAGCGGCTGGCGGAGCTGTCGGCGACGGCGGAGCCGCTGTCGCATGCGGCGCAGAACCTGTACTCGTCGCTGTCCATCGCGGACGCGACGGCGAACACCGCGTTCTCCCGCGGCATCCTCAACGCGGGCGATGACCTGCGGGGCGAGTACGACGACGCCATCGCGCGGGCCTCGCTGGCGGGGACGCGCGCGGCGACGGGCATCACGGACGTCGACAGCGCGGAGATGCGCGACATCGCCGAGGTGCAGCGGATGCTGCCCATCTACACGGGCCTCATCGAGTCGGCGCGGACGCATTCGCGCCTGGGCAACCCGGTGGGGTCGACGTACCTGGCGGAGGCCTCCGATCTGATGAGCGGCAGCATCCTGCCGCACGCTGCGGGCCTCTACTACGACACCAGCGACATGGTGGCGGAGGAGCGGGCGCGGCTGACGCGGCTGCCGTGGGTGCCGCTGTCGGGCCTGGCGGCGGCGATCCTGCTGCTGGTGCTGGCGCAGTGGATGCTCGCGCGGCGGACGGGCCGGCTGGTCAACAACGGGCTGGCGCTGGCGACGCTGCTGACGGTGGTGGCGTTCGTCGCGGTGGGCGCCGTGACGCTGGTGTCGTGGCGCGGGCCGGACGCCTACGGCGGGGCGCGGTCGCCGGTGCAGCTGCTGACGCAGGCGCGCATCACGGCGCAGCAGACCCGCGCGGCGGAGACGCTGGATCTGGTGCACCGCCGGCCGGGCGGGGACGACGCCTTCGCGGGGTCGACGGCCGAGGTGCGGGATCTGCTGGCGGACGCGTCGGAGATCACGGCGCAGGACGGCGACGACGACGGGGACCGGGTGCTGGCGGACGCGAACCGGGCGCTGGTGCAGTGGCAACGGTCGCACGCGATGATGCAGCGCCACATCGACGAGGGGAACTACGAGCTGGCGGTGGACGTGGCGACGGGGCCGCCGAACCAGCAGGTGTCGTCGGTGCGGGAGTTCGATCGGCTGGATTCGTCGCTGCAGTCGTCGATCGATTCGGCGCGCCATGATCTCCGGGTGCGGCTGGAGGACGCGCGGGCGGCGTCGCAGATCCTCGCCGGCTTCGTGACGTTCCTGACCATCCTCGCCGCGATCTGCGTGGCCCTCGGCTTCCGCCACCCGCTGATGGAGTACCTGTGATGCACCGCCACGACCGCTCCCCCGCCCCGCGCCCCGGCGCCCGCGCCGCCGGCCGCGGGCTTTGCGACGGTGCCCGCCGCGGCGTGCGCCCCGGCCGCCGGGCGCGCGCGCTGCTCGCCGCGCTGTCGGCGTCGGCGGCGCTGGGCGCGGCGGCGTGCGGCCCGGCGGGGATCATCGCCGACGATCCGTTCGCGGCGCAGATCGAGGACGCGAAGGGCACCCGCCCGCTGCCTCCGGGCAGCCGGTACGAGGAGGCGGCGTCGCGCGGCCCGCTGGCCCGGGGCCTGTCGACGGACTACGCGACGCCGCCGCCGGAGCCGGGCACGGCGGAGGACCGGGTGCCGGACATCGTGGAGCGCGGCCGCATCATCATCGGCGTGGAGCAGTCGATGAACCTGCTGAGCTACCGCGACGCGGCGACCGGCGACTTCTCCGGCTTCGAGGTGGACCTGGCGCGGGAGATCGCGCGCGACATCTTCGGGGATCCGGATGCGGTGGACTTCCGGCTGATCGAGCCGTCGGGGCCGGTGGCGGCGCTGGCGGACGGGTCGGTCGACGCGGTGCTGCGGGCGACGAGCGTGACGCCGGCGCGGCTGGGCCGGGCGGACTTCTCCGCGCCGTACCTGACGGCGCGGACGGGCATGCTGTCGGTGCGCGGCTCGGGCATCGACGAGTTCGGGGACCTGGAGGGCAAGCGGGTCTGCGTGACGGCGCTGTCGCCGCTGGAGGAGCTGATGCGGGCGGAGTCGCCGCAGTCGACGCTGCTGCTGTCGGCGGCGTGGGGCGACTGCCTGGTGTCGCTGCAGCAGTACCAGGCGGAGGCGATCGTCTCGGACGACACGATCCTGGCGGGCATCGCGGCGCAGGAGCCCGGCGCGGTCATCAACCCCGTCGGGGCGGAGGACGACCAGTACGCCGTCGCCGTGCAGCGCGGCGACGTGGGACTTGCCCGGCAGGTGAACGCGACGCTGGAGCGCATCGGCCGCGACGGGACGTGGAACCGGCTGTTCGACAAGTGGTTCGGCGGGTACCTGGCGCCGCGGCCGATGCCGACGCCGGTGTACGCGGAGCCGGAGGGCGACGGGGCCGGCGACGGCGCCGCCGCGGACGACGCCGCCGGGGACTCCCGGGACGCCTCCGGCGGCGCCGGCGAGCGCCCGTCCGGGGCGCCGGGCCGCGGCGACGAGGACGAGGCCGGCTCCGCCGGGCAGGAGGAGGGTGCGCGATGAGCGACCGCGATTCCCGGCGCGACGCGGCCGAGGAGCAGCCGCCCCACGAGATGCGTGACGACGTGCCCCGCGACGGCGCGGGCGCCGGCCCGGACGCCGGCGCCTCCGTCGACGCCGCGGGCTCCGACCCCGCCGTGGACGCCGGCCCGCCCACCGAGGCCGTCGCCTTCGACCCGTTCGCCGACGACGAGGACGATGACGGCGGGGACTCCGCCGACGCCGCAGGCTCCGCCTCCGCCATGGACGCGGGCCCCCCGACCGAGGCCGTCGCCTTCGACCCGTTCGCCGACGACGAGGACGATGACGGCGGGGACTCCGCCGACGCCGCAGGCTCCGCCTCCGCCATGGACGCGGGCCCCCCGACCGAGGCCGTCGCCTTCGATCCCTTCGCGGACGACGACGAGTACGAGGGCTCCGTCGACGTCGACGTCTCCGTCGACCACCGCCACCCCGGCGCCGACGGCGCCCCCACCGCGGCGACGGAGCGCTCCGGCGCCTCGGCCGCGGCGGGCTCCCCCGACCCCGACGGCGCCCCGACGACGGCGGCGCCCGGCACCTCCGCCGTGGCGTTCGACCCCTTCGCCGACGATGACGACGACGAGGACGAGATCGACGTCGCTGCCCTCCTCGCCGGGTCCGGCTCAGCCCCGGGATCCGGGCGCGGGGCCGCGGCGGGCGCGGGGTCGCCGTCGCAACGCGTCACGGACCCGTCGGCCGAATCGCACCGCCGGGCCCTCACCACCTTCCGCGAGCGCCGCACCGCCTCCCGCCCCGGCCGATCCGTCGCCGACGGCATGGTCACCCTGCCGTTCATCGCGCCGACCAACCCGCGCGACGCGCTGCGCTCCGAGGAGGACATCGCGCGCAGCGGCAAGCCCGCGCCCGACCTCCACGCCGGCGACATCGTCGCCGGCCAGTACGAGATCGCCGGGCCCATCGCCCACGGCGGCCTCGGCTGGGTGTACCTCGCCGTCGACCACAACGTCTCCGACCGCTGGGTCGTGCTCAAGGGGATGATGGGCAGCGGCGACGACCGCGACCGCACCGTCGTCCAGGCCGAACGCGAGTTCCTCGCCGAGATCACGCACCCCGGCATCGTGAAGATCATCAACTTCATCGACCGGCCCGGCGACCAGTCCGGGTTCATCGTCATGGAGTACGTCGGCGGCCCGTCGCTGCGGCAGCGCAAGCGCTCCGCCCACGGCGGCCGCATGCCCGTCGACCTCGCCATCGGCTACGTCCTCGAGGTGCTGCCGGCGCTGGACTACCTGCACTCCCGCGGCGTCGTCTACAACGACCTCAAGCCCGACAACATCCTGCTCACCGAGGACCAGGTGAAGCTCATCGACGTCGGCGCCGTCACCGGCATCGGCGCCTACGGCCACATCTACGGCACCCGCGGCTTCCAGGCCCCCGAGATCGCCCGCACCGGCCCCACCGTCGCCAGCGACATCTACACCGTCGGCCGCACCCTCGCGTCCCTCATCGTCGACCTGCCGTCCACCGACGGCATCTACGACCCCGGCATCCCCGGCCCCACCGAGGAGCCCCTGTTCCGCCGCTACCTGTCGCTCTACCGGCTGCTGGTCCGCGCGACGGCGGAGGACCCGGAGGAGCGGTTCAGCTCCGCGGAGGAGATGGCCGGCCAGCTCACCGGCGTGCTGCGCGAGATCCTGGCCATCCGCGACGGCGCGCAGCACCCGCACACCCGGTCGCTGTTCTCCCCGCAGCGCTCCACCTACGGCACGAAGCACCTGGTGTTCCGCACCGACCAGCTGGTCGACGGCATCACCCGCGACGTCACCATGACCCCGTCGGAGCTCACCGCCGCCCTGCCCGTGCCGCTGGTGAACCCCGCCGACCCCGGCGCCCAGCTCCTCGCCGCGGCGTCGTACTCGGAGCCCGGCGAGCTCATCGACACCCTCGCCTCCGCACTGGAGTCCCCGGAGTACGCGGCGTCGGTGGAGATCCCGCTGGCCGTCGTCCGCGCCATGCTGGACCTCGGCGACACGGAGGGCGCCCGCGACCAGCTGCTCTCCGGCAGCGACCGCCTGAAGCGCGACTGGCGCCACCGCTGGTTCGCCGGCGTGACGTACCTGCTGCTCGACGACTACGCCTCCGCCCTCGACCGCTTCACCGACGTGCTGGCGATGCTGCCCGGCGAGCCCGCCCCCAAGCTGGCGCTCGCCGGGACGCTGGAGCTGATGATGCAGCAGTCCGGCATCTCCCGGCAGCGGCTGCTCGACCCGTCGACCGTCCGCGCGTGCGCGAACTTCGACCACAACCTGGAGAAGCTGCCCGACGAGATCCTCGACAACATGACGGAGAACTGGACCAGCCGGAACTCCGGGCCCGGCATGATGCGCTTCCACTGCACCCGCCTCTACGCCATGGTGTGGTCCACCAACCGCACGACGGTGTCGTCGGCGTTCGGCCTGGCGCGGCAGCTCATCGCGGAGCGGCAGCACGAGATGGCGATCGGCATGCTCGACCGGGTGCCCGCCGCGTCCCGGCACCACCGCCTCGCGCGCCTGACGACGGTGCTGCTGCTCATCTCCGGCGACGTCTCCGACCTGTCGGAGTCCCGCATCCGCCGCGCCGCCCGACGGCTGGCGGAGCTGCCGACCAACGAGCCGCGCATGGAGCAGCTGCGGCTGGCGGTGCTCACCGCGGCGCTCAACTGGCTGCGCGCCAACGACCTGGAGGCCGCCGCCAGCGCCAACGAGCTCCTCGACGTGCCGTTCACCGCCACCGGCCTCCGCGAGGGCCTGGAGGACGGGCTGCGGATGCTCGCCCGCTCCGCGCCGTTCCCCCGGCACCGCTACCGGCTCGTCGATCTGGCGAACAAGATCCGGCCGCGGACGCTGCGGTAGCGGGGGCCGCGGCGTCACCGGGGGGGGCGGTGCCGGACGGCGGCCCGGCGTCGCCGGGCGGCGGGCGTCGCGGCGCTGCCCCGGGTGCGGCGGAGAGGCTCCGGAGCGCCGGATCCGGGCCGAATCCGGCCGTGCCCAGGGGAGACCCGCGAGTGCATGACTTTCACCGTCTGCGAAAACGACGTAAAGTGCGCGGCATGACCGGAAAGCACCGCAAGCCCTCGAGCGTCGGCCGCATCGCCGCCGGCGCCGTTCCCCTCGCCACCGCCGCCACCCTGGGCGGGTTCGGCGTCGCCGGCGCGGCCCCGCTGCTGCCGAACGTCATCGACACCGGCTCCCAGCAGATCCCCGTCCCGAACGCCGACCAGGTGAACCAGCGCCTCGACGACGTCGCAGGCCAGGCGGGCATCCCGGTGCCGCGCGAGGCCCGCGACGTGATCGGCCAGGTCTTCCCGGGCGCCCCGGCCCCCGCTCCGGCCCCGGCCCCGGCGCCCGCCCCCGAGCCGGCCCCGGCCCCCGAGCCCGCCCCGGCGCCGGTGGAGATGCCGGACCCGGCGAAGTGCGCCACCGCGAAGTCCTGCGTCGACCTCGCCGCGAACAAGGCGTGGCTGCTCGACGGCAACGGCAACGTCGTCTACGGCCCGGTGCCGATCACCGCGGGCGCCCCGGATCCCTCCACCGCCACCCCGACGGGCACGCACTACGTGACCCGCAAGGTGAAGGACGAGGTGTCCTACGAGCACAACATGGCCCCGATGCCGTACTCCGTGTACTTCACCAACCAGGGCCACGCCTTCCACGAGGGCTCCCTGCAGCACATGTCCCACGGCTGCATCCACCTCTCCCACGAGGCGGCCGTGAAGTTCTTCGAGCACCTGCAGGTCGGCGACTCGGTCGTCATCTACTAGGTCTCCCGGCCGTCCGCGGCGCCCCGGCGGCGCCCGCGACGGTGCCCGACCCCGGTCCTTTCCGGACCACGGTGGCGGGGACGCGCGTCCGGCGCGTCCCCGCCGCTTCGCCGTGTCCGGGGCAGGGGCAGCCGTCGGCCGCCCTTTCCCGCTCCCGGTCCCGCCGTCCGCCGTCGACCGTCCCCACCCTCCGCCGCCGACGGCCCCACCATCCGGCAGACCGTCGACAAGCGGGTCGTTTCGACCCCGTCCGACGCGCCCCGCCCGCCCATCACGCGCGGTCAGACCCAGTTACGGCCGTTCCGACCCAGTTAGAACAGGGTCGGAACGGCCGTAAGTGGGTCTGACCGGAAAGGCGGCCCTCGTAACCGGGTCCAAACGACCCGGTTGGCGGCGGAAAGTGGCGGGCGTCGCCGCCGGGAGGGCGGGCCCGGCGGCGGGAAACGGCGGGCCCGGCGGCGGGAAACGGCCGGCGTAGGAGGAACGACCCCGGACACGCCGGCGGCCGCCGCCGGAACGAGGTCCGGACGGCGGCCGCGGCGGGGAGTCGGGCGGAAACCCGGGCGGGAACCCGGGTGGAGAACCCGCCTAGTCCACGAACGACATCGCGTAGCGCGCGATGGCGAGCTCCTCGTTCGTCGGGACGACGAGGACCGTCACCTTGGAGTCGTCGGTCGAGATGACGCGGGCCCCGTCGGCACGCGTCTCGTTGCGCTCCGGGTCGACCTTGATGCCGAACTCCTCCAGCTCCGCGAGGGAGTCGCGGCGGATGCCGACGTGGTTCTCGCCGACGCCGGCGGTGAACGTGATGGCGTCCAGGCGGCCCAGGATGAGCATGTAGGCGCCGATGTAGCGGCGCAGCTGGTGGACGTACATCTGGTACGCCGCCCACGCGTCCGGGTCGTTGTCGTCCATCCGCTCCTGCAGGACGCGGAAGTCGTTGACGCCGGAGACGCCCTTCAGGCCGGACTCGCGGTTGCACAGGTTGTCGATCTCGTCGATGGACATGCCCGAGCGGTACAGGTGGAAGATGATGCCCGGGTCGAGGTCGCCGGTGCGGGTGCCCATCATGAGGCCGGCCAGCGGCGTCATGCCCATCGTCGTGTCGACGGCGCGGCCGCCGCGCACCGCCGCCGCCGAAGCGCCGTTGCCGAGGTGCAGCGTGATCTGGTTGACCTCGTGCGGCTCCTTGCCCAGCAGCGCCGGCACCTGGCCCGACACGTACTCGTGGGAGGTGCCGTGGAAGCCGTAGCGGCGGACGCCGTGCTCCGCGGCGACGGCGGCGTTGATCGGGTACAGCGCCGCGGCCGGGGGCATGGTGTGGAAGAAGCCGGTGTCGAACACGGCGACGTGCGGGACGTCGGGCAGCAGGTCGCGGGCGACCTCGATGCCGACGATGTTCGCCGGGTTGTGCAGCGGCGCCAGCGGGATGAGGTCCCGGATCATGCCGACGATCTCGTCGGTGATGAGCTCCGGGCGGGAGAACAGCTTGCCGCCGTGGACGACGCGGTGGCCGACGGCGGAGATCTCCACCGAGTGGGGGCCGCAGTCGTGGTCGTCCATGAGCTTGAAGGCCTTGGCGAGGCCGACGGCGTGATCCGGGATCGGCTCGGTGATCTCGTGCTTCTCGCCGCGGACCTTGAGGGTGATGTGGCCGTCCTCCTCGCCGATGCGCTCGACGAGGCCGGAGACGTAGGGCGGCTCGGTCGCGTCGTTCGACGGGTCGACCAGCTGGAACTTGACCGACGAGGAGCCGGAGTTCAGGACCAGTGCGTGGCGGGCCATGTGCTAGTTACCTCCGGCCTGGATCGCCGTGATGGCGACGGTGTTGATGATGTCGGCGACCGAGGCGCCGCGGGACAGGTCGTTCACCGGCTTGTTCAGGCCCTGCAGGATCGGGCCGATGGCCAGCGCGCCGCCGCAGCGCTGCGCGATCTTGTAGCCGATGTTGCCGGCGTCGAGGTCCGGGAAAACGAAGACGGTGGCCTTGCCGGCGACGGCGGAGCCCGGCATCTTCTTCTTCGCGGTGGCGGCGGAGATGGCGGCGTCGAACTGCAGCGGGCCGTCGACGGCGAGGTCGGGGGCCAGCTCGCGGGCCTTCGCCAGGCCGGCGACGACGCGGTCGACGTCCTCGCCGGAGCCGGACTCGCCGGTGGAGTAGGACAGCATGGCGACGCGCGGCTCGATGCCGAACGCGGCGGCGGTCTCCGCGGACACGGCGGCGATCTCGCCGAGCTGGTCCGGGGTGGGGTTCGGCATGACGGCGCAGTCGGCGAAGCCCCACAGGCGGCCGTCCATGACCATGAGGAACAGGGACGAGACGGTGGAGGCGCCCGGGCGGGTCTTGATGATCTGGAAGGACGGCTTGATGGTGTGGGCCGTCGTGTGGGCGGCGCCGGAGACCATGCCGTCGGCGAGGCCCTTGTGGATCATCATGGTCGCGAAGTAGGAGATGTCCTCCATCGTCTCGCGGGCCTGCTCCAGGGTGACGCCCTTGGCCTTGCGCAGCTCCGCGAAGTCCTCCGCGAACTCCTCGCGCAGCGGGGAGGTCGACGGGTCGAGGAGACGGGCGCGGGAGACGTCGACGCCGAGGGTCTTGGCCTGCGTGGTGATGTAGTCGACGTCGCCGAGGATGGTGAGCTCGCAGATGTCCTGCGCCAGCAGGTGGCCGGCGGCGATGAGGATGCGGTCGTCGTCGCCCTCCGGCAGGACGATGTGGCGGCGGTCGCCCTTCGCCTTGTTCAGCAGCCACCACTGGAAGCGCTGCGGGTTCATGACGGGCTCGACGGCGCCGCGCACGGCGGCGGCGAGCTCCTCCTCCTGGCCTGCGGTGACGACGGGGACGCCGGCGTCGATCTTCGCGGCGGCCTCCGCCGGCGCATCGCCGGACAGGGCGACGGCGAGCGGGGTTGCCAGGCGGGCGCGGACGCCGGCGGAGGCCATGCGGATGCGGGTGACGGCGGCGGCGCCGGTGCACCCCTCGCCCTCGGCGACGAGGACGACGCCGGCGCCGACGGCGGAGGCGACGCGGGCGTCGAAGTCGAGGTTGCCGGTGGCGAGGAGGACGGCGGGGCCGGATCCGGCGGCGGCCCGGTCCTCGACGAGGGCGACGATGGACGCCAGGGCGGCGTCGGGGTCGGCGACGACCTCGTCGGCGGAGGCGGCGCCGGGCACGCCGACGAGGTGGACGATCTCCGCCCCGCCGAGCGCCTTCGCGACCGCGTCGATGACGTCGCGGTGCTCGCCGGCGTTGTCGACCCCGGCGATGAGGACCGAGGACTGGTTGTCGTTTCCGCTCACGGACCCGTCCTTTCCGCGGCGTGCGGCCCGCGGCCCCGCGGGGCCGGCGCACGCGCGCTGGGTGAGTTGTGGTTCAGGCTCTTCATCGAATTGTGATGCAACCGACACGGTGTTCGCAATGTGACCGGAGCCCCGGGTACACCCTTGTTTCCTCCGGGAAACACGCGACCCCCGCCGAACGGCCGGGCGACCGGCGAACACCGGTCCCCCGTCGCAGGCTAACGCCGTGCGTTGCGACGGCGCCCGCCGCCGCGCGGGAGGCGTCGTCACGCGGCGCGCGCATCGCGCGCACCCCCGCTCCCCCGCGCGCCGTGGCGACCCCCTGCCGCGGCGGGCGCCCCGCGCGCGCCCGCACGCGCGCGCATACCCCGAGCCCGGCGACTTGACTGCGTTTTGCTTTAGGTTACCCTTACCCATTGGAAGTGATTTAAAAGGTCAACCCCATACGAAAGCAGGTGCCGCACGGCATGTCCCGCCCCCTCCGAGTCGCAGTCATCGGTTCCGGCCCGGCGGGCGTCTACGCCTCCGACGCCCTGATGAAGTCCGGCCGCGACGTCAGCATCGACCTGCTGGAGAAGATGCCCGCCCCGTTCGGGCTCATCCGCTACGGCGTCGCCCCCGACCACCCGCGCATCAAGGGCATCATCCGCAGCCTGCACCGCGTCATGGACCACCCGCAGCTGCGGCTGCTGTCCAACGTCGACGTCGGCGGCGCGGTGCCCGTGGAGGACCTGACCCGGTACTACGACGCGATCATCGTCGCCACCGGCGCCGTCGGCGACCGCGAGCTCGACATCCCCGGCAAGGACCTCGAGGGCCACCACGGCGCCGGCGAGTTCGTCGGCTTCTACGACTCCAACCCGCTGTTCCCCCGCGAGTGGGACCTGTCGGCGGAGTCCGTCGCCGTCGTCGGCGTCGGCAACGTCGCCCTCGACGTCGCCCGCATCCTGGCGAAGACCGGCGACGAGCTGCACGTCACCGAGATCGCCGACAACGTCCACGAGTCGCTGAAGAAGAATCAGGCGAAGGAGGTCCACGTCTTCGGCCGCCGCGGCCCCGCCCAGGCGAAGTTCACGCCGCTGGAGCTGAAGGAGCTCGACCACTCCGACACCATCGAGGTCGTCGTCGACGGCGAGGACATCGACTACGACGAGGCCTCCGCCGTCCGCCGCCGCGAGTCGAAGATCGTCGACCAGGTGTGCTCCATCCTCGAGAACTACGCCATACGCGAGCCCAAGGGCGCCCCGCACAAGCTCCACATCCACTTCTTCGAGTCCCCGGTGGAGATCCTCGGCGAGGACGGCACGGTCGTCGGCTTCCGCACCGAGCGCACCGAGCTCGACGGCGAGGGCGGCGTCCGCGGCACCGGGAGGTACACGGACTGGCCGGTCGGCGCGGTGTACTCCGCCGTCGGCTACCGCTCCGACGCCCTCGACGGCGTGCCGTTCGACGACGAGCGCCACGTCATCCCCAACGAGGCCGGCCGCGTCCTCGACGAGTCGGGCGAGCACATCGACGGCCTGTACTGCACCGGCTGGATCAAGCGCGGCCCCGTCGGCCTCATCGGCAACACGAAGGGCGACGCCAACGAGACCGTCGCCTGCCTGCTGGAGGACCACGACGCCGGCCGCGGGTACGGCCCCGCCGAGCCGGGCGAGGACCAGGTCCTCGCCTACCTGGAGTCGAAGGGCGTCGACTACCTGACCTGGGACGGCTGGCACGCCCTCGACGCCGCCGAGCGCGCCGCCGGCGAGGCCGAAGGCCGCGAGCGCAAGAAGATCGTCGAGTGGGAGGACATGGTCGCCGCCTCCAAGCCGGAGTAGCGGACGGCGCCGGGGACGCGGGCGACGACGCCGGAGGCGATCGTCGTCACGCGGACCCCGCACACCCCCGCAGGGCCCCGCCCCCGCGCACCACGCGCGGCGGCGGGGCCCCGTCCGTTTCCGCGGCGTGCGCCCGGAACCCGCATATCCCGCGGCGCATGGACCTTCACACGGACAAGACATCCGCGGAAATCCGCAACTCCGTCGGCCTGGGCGGCGCGTTGACCGGCGCATTCGTGATCGCCGACTCGTTCCTGCGGATCACCGACTACACGGAGGTCGGGGCCTTCGGCACGTGCGTATTCGCGGCGTTCTACATCCTCATCGCCGCGCGCACGGGGAAGCAGGCCGCCACCGGCTTCGGGGTGCTGCTCCTCATCGCCGGCGTGTGGTAGCTGCGGAATCCGTTCTACGCGACGGACTTCGACGGGCCCCGCTCGGCATCTGGAACCTCCCCGGGCGGGTGACGATGGTCGTCGCCGTCGTCCTCGTCGGGGCCAGCGCGCTGGACAAGACCCCGGGGAAGCCCTGGGGCGGCGGGAAGACCGCGCAGTAGCGGGCCGCCGACCGCCCCCTACGCCACCGCCGCGGCGTGCACCCGCGCCGGGGCGGAGTCCCAGCGGGCGACGACGACGTCCGTCAGCCTCTCCCCCAGCGGCTCCGCGAAGGCGACGTCGCACGCGTAGCCGCGGCCGTCGCCGGTGACCAGGTCCCACAGCAGGCCCGGGGCGGTGAACAGCGGCACGACCACCAGGCCGCGGCCGCGGGCCGCCGCCTCCCGCGCCGCCAGGTCGACGGCGTCGGCGCCGCGCGGGCCGTCGACCGCCACGGTGAACGCGGCGGTGACGCGGCCGGGCAGGGCGCCGTCGAGACGCGCGGCGAAGCCGCGGACCGCGTCGTTGGCGGCGGAGTCGGAGGACCCGACCGCCATGACGACGATGTCGGAGGCGCCGAGCCGCGGGCCCGCCGCGTCGAGCAGCGAACGCAGCATCGCCCGCCGCACCCCCTCGCCCAGGCCGAGGCCGTGGGCGACGTGGACGTCCACGCCGTGGCGCAGGCCGTCGCGGATCTGCTCCGGCACGTCGACGCGGGCGTGGAACGCGTCGGTGAACAGCATGGGCACGACGGTGGCGCGGCGCTCGCCGGCGGCGGCGAGGTCGTCCAGCACGTCGTCCAGCGACGGCTCCGCGAGATCCAGCCAGGCCGTGCGGACCTGCGACGGGCCGCCGCACTCCGCGCTGGGCAGCGCCGCGCGTACGGCGGCCGCGAGGCTCCCGAAGGCGTCCACCGCGCCCGGGTGGCGCGACCCGTGGGCCAGGAGGATCAGGGCGGTCATCGGCCGCGCACCAGGCCAGCGGTCAGGGTGTCGCCGGTGCCCGGCTCCACCAGCAGGAAGGCGCCGACGCGGCCGCCGGTACGGTACTCCTCCACCGGCAGGGGCCTCGCCAGCTCGACGACGACCTCGGCGACGTCGTTGACCTCCAGGCGCTCGGCGCCGGCGAGCGGCTCGCCGGTGTCGACGTCGACGGTGGCCTCGATGGACTTCACGCGGCCGCGGACCAGGGCGGCGCCGTAGCGGACCTCCACCATGCGGCCGGGGGCCAGCGGGGCGTCGGCCAGGTGGACGACGGTGGCGGCGAAGGAGCGGGCGTCCTCCGGCCGGCCGGCGTCGGCGATGAGGTCGCCGCGGACGATGTCGATCTCCCGGTCGAGGGTGACGGCGACGGACTGGCCCGCCACGGCGCGGTCGACGGGCTCGCCGGCGACGGTGACGCCGGTGACGGCGGCGGTGCGGTGGCCGGGCAGGGTGACCTCGTCGCCGACGGCGATGGTGCCGGTGGCGATGCGCCCGGCGTAGCCGCGGTATTCGGTGGCGTGGTCGCGGATGACGTAGTCGACGGGCAGGCGGAGGTCCTTGGCGGCGTCGCGGGCCTCGTCGGCGGCGACGTCGAGGCCCTCCAGCAGCTCGAGGACGGCGGGGCCGTCGTACCAGGGGGTGTTGGAGGAGCGGTCGACGACGTTGTCGCCGGCCAGGGCGGACACCGGCACGACGTGGGTCTCCTTCAGCCCCAGCCGGTCGGCGAGGGCGAGGGCGTCGGCCTCGATGGCGCGGAAGGCGGCCTCGTCGTAGTCCAGCAGGTCGATCTTGTTGACCGCGAAGATGACGTGGCGGACGCCCAGCAGCCCGGCGACGGTGGCGTGGCGGCTGGTCTGGCGGACGACGCCGTTGCGGGCGTCGATGAGCAGGACGACGGCCTCCGCCGTCGACATGCCGGTCACGGTGTTGCGGGTGTACTGCTCGTGGCCCGGGCAGTCCGCGAGGATGAAGCTGCGGGCGTCCGTGGCGAAGTAGCGGTAGGCGACGTCGATGGTGATGCCCTGCTCGCGCTCGGCGCGCAGGCCGTCGACCAGCAGCGACAGGTCGGGGGCGTCGAGTCCGCGGGCGGCGGAGGTGCGCTCCACCGCCTCGTACTGGTCGGCGAGGATGTTCTTCGTGTCGTGCAGGAGGCGGCCGACGAAGGTGGACTTGCCGTCGTCGACGGAGCCGGCGGTGCACAGGCGCAGGGTGCGGCGCGTGGCGGCGTCGCGCTTGTCGACGGTGCCCGCCGCGGCGGCGGGGGCGGGTGCGGTGGCGGTCGGGGCGGACATCAGAAGTAGCCCTCCTTCTTGCGGTCCTCCATCGAGGATTCGGACAGCTTGTCGTCGGCGCGGGTGGCGCCGCGTTCGGTCAGGGTCGAGGTGCGGATCTCCTCCATCACCTCCGCGACGGTGGACGCCTCCGACAGGACGGCGCCGGTGCAGGACATGTCGCCGACGGTGCGGTAGCGGACGGTGCGGACCTCCAGCTCCTCACCGTCGCGGGGGCCGCCCCAGTCGCCGGGGGCGAGCCACATGCCGTTGCGGTTGAACACCTCGCGCTCGTGGGCGAAGTAGATGGGCGGCAGCTCGATGCCGCGGGCGTCGATGTAGGCCCAGATGTCCGCCTCGGTCCAGTTGGAGATGGGGAAGACGCGGACGTTCTCGCCGGGGGCGTGGCGGCCGTTGTAGAGGCCCCACAGCTCGGGGCGCTGGCGGCGGGGGTCCCAGCCGCCGAAGGAGTCGCGGACGGAGAAGACGCGCTCCTTGGCGCGGGCCTTTTCCTCGTCGCGGCGGGCGCCGCCGAGGACGGCGTCGTAGCCGCGCTCGGCGATCGTCTCGACCAGCGGGATGGTCTGCAGCGGGTTGCGGGTGCCGTCGGGGCGCTCCTGCAGGACGCCGCGGTCGATCCAGTCCTGGACCTCCGCGACGTGGAGGGTGACGCCGGGGCGGGCGGCGACGCGGTCGCGGAACTCGAGGACCTCCGGGAAGTTGTGGCCGGTGTCGACGTGGAGCAGCTCCAGCGGCGCCGGGGCCGGGGCGAAGGCGCGCAGGGCGAGCTCGAGGACGACGACGGAGTCCTTGCCGCCGGAGAACAGCAGGGCGGCGCGGTCGAACTGGCCGGCGGTCTGCCGGATGATGTCGATGGCCTCGGCCTCGAGCTCCGCGAGGCGGGGGTCGAGGACGGCGTCGCCCGGGGCGGCCCCGGCGGCGTGGGCGGCGGCGCCGGTGTTCGCGCCCTCGGCCGCGTCGGCCGCGGCCCGGTCGGTTCGGTCGGTCTGGTTCGTGGTCAGGGTGGTGGTCACAGGTGAAGTCCGCATTCCGTCTTCTCGGTCCCGGACCATCGTCCGGAACGGGGGTCGTCGCCCGCTTCGACGCGGGCCGTGCAGGTGGCGCAGCCGATGCTGGGGTAGCCGGCGCGGGTGAGGGGGTGGACGATGAGTCCGTTGTCGTCGATGAAGCGCTCGACGTCCTCGTCGGTCCAGGCCGCCAGGGGGTTGAGCTTGATGCGGCCGGTGCGGTCGAGCTCCAGGACCGGGGTGTTCCGGCGGGTGGGGGCGTCGACGCGCTTGAGGCCGGTGACCCAGCCCTCGTACGGCAGCTTCATGGCGGCCAGGGGCCGGACCTTGCGCAGGTCGCAGCAGCGGCCGGGGTCGGTCCGGTAGAGGTCGCGGCCCTCCTCGGCGTCCTGCTGGGCGCGGGTGCGCTCCGGCACGACGGACAGGAGGCGGTTGGGGTAGCGCTCGGCGACCTCGCCGGCGACGTCGAGGGTCTCGTCGAAGTGGTAGCCGGTGTCCAGGAACACCAGGTCCGCGTCGGGGGCGTGCCGGGCGGCGAGCTCCGCGAGGACGGTGTCCTGCATGGACAGGGTCACCGCGAGCGGCGTCTGCAGGTGCTCGGCGCCCCATTCGAGGATCTCGCCGGCGTCGTACGACTCGAGCTTGCGCGCGTGGTCGAGGGCGAGCATCGCGAGGCGCTTGGCGACGGCCGGGTCGGCCAGCCGGTCCTCCCCCGCGACGAGCTCGGCGGTGTTGACGGTGACGATGCTCATGCGCCCACCTCCACGGTCATCCGGTCGGCCGGGGTGACGTCGCGCGGGACGTGTCCGTGGAGCTTGACGGTGAAGACGCGGCAGCATTCGGTGCAGCGCCACGCGTAGTCGGTCTCGTAGTCGGGCCAGAGGTCGTCGCCGCCGCAGTAGGGGCAGTGCATGACGGCCCCGCGGTTGGGGTTGCCGTGGGCGGAGCGGCCGCCGATGCCGAGCCGGCCGTCGCCGGCCGCGGCGCCGCGGCCCTTGCCGGTGGTTCCGTGGCTCACTGCAGATCCTCCTCCGCGGCGCGGGCGACCCAGCTGCGGAAGGTCTCGCCGTCCTCGCGCTGCTCCTCGTACTTGACGACGAGCCGCTCCACGTAGTCGCCGAGCTCCGCGCTGGTGACCTTGTGGCCGCGCAGCTTGCGGCCGAAGTTGGCGTGGACGCCGAGGGCGCCGCCGAGGTGGACCTGGAAGCCCTCGACGCGGTTGCCGTCCTCGTCGGTGACGATCTGCCCCTTGAGGCCGATGTCCGCGATCTGGGTGCGGGCGCAGGCGTTGGGGCAGCCGTTGAGGGCGATGGAGATGGGCGAGTCGAGGTCGCCGATGCGCTCCTCCAGCTCCTTGACCAGGTCGATGCCGCGCTGGCGGGTGGTGACCAGGGCGAGCTTGCAGAACTCGATGCCGGTGCAGGCGATGACGCCGCGGCGGAACGCCGAGGGCGTCGCCGACAGGCCGATGGCGTCGAGGTCGGCGAGCAGCGGCTCGACGTCGCCGTCCTCCACGTCGAGGAGGATGATCTCCTTCATGACGGTGGTGCGGATACGGTCGATGCCGTACTTCTCGGCGACGTCGGCGAGCTTGATGAGCTCGTCACCGGGGATGCGGCCGACGGCGGGCTTGACGCCGACGTAGTTGCGGCCGTCGGCCTGGCGGTGCACGCCGATGTGGTCGCGGTCGCCCTCCCACGGCTCGGGGGCGGGGCCGTCGATGAGCGGGCGGCCCAGGTAGTCCTCCTCCAGCACCCGGCGGAACTTCTCGGCGCCCCATTCGGCGACGAGGAACTTCAGGCGGGCGCGGTTGCGCAGGCGGCGGTAGCCGTAGTCGCGGAAGATGCGGCAGACGCCGGCCCACACCTCGGGGACCTCGTCGAGCGGCACCCACGCGCCGATGCGCTGGGCGAGCATCGGGTTGGTGGACAGGCCGCCGCCGACGTGGACGTCGAAGCCGGGACCGTGCTCCGGGTGGTTCACCCCGACGAAGGCGACGTCCTGCACCTCGTGGGTGACGTCCAGGCGCGGGCTGCCGGAGACGGCGGACTTGAACTTGCGGGGGAGGTTGGAGAACTCGTCGGTGGCGAGGTACTCCTCCTTGATCCGGCGGATGGCCGGGGTGCCGTCGATGACCTCGTCGGCGGCGACGCCGGCGACCGGGGAACCGAGGATGACGCGGGGGACGTCGCCGCAGCCGAAGTGGGTGTCGAGGCCGACGGCCTCGAGGCGGTCCCAGATCTCCGGCATGTCCTCGATGCGGATCCAGTGCAGCTGGACGTTCTGGCGGTCGGTGAAGTCGGCGGTGCCGCGGGCGAAGTCGCGGGAGATTTCGCCGATGGCGCGGATGCCGGCCGCACTGGTCTGCCCGCCGTCGAGGCGGATGCGCAGCATGAAGTACTTGTCCTGCAGCTCGGCGTTGGTCTTCACGCCGGTGTGCTCGCCGTCCAGGTCCTGGCGGCGCTGGGTGTACAGGCCGATCCACTTGAAGCGCGGGGCCAGCTCCTCCGCGGGGATGGAGTCGAAGCCCTGCTTGGAGTACAGGTCGATGACCCGCTGCTTCACGCCGAGGCCGGCGTCTTCCTGCTTGATGCGCTCGTCGTCGTTGAGCGGCTCGCGGCCGTCGACGAGCCACTGGCCCTGGGGCTTGGGCTTGCGGGTGCGGGGCTTGCGCGCCGTCTTCGTCGCCGTCGTCATGGGTGATGTCCTTCGCGTCCGTGAATTTTTAGACCGTCCGGTCTAGTCCGGAATCCCGGCCAGAATAGACAGACCGGGTTGTCTATCGCAAGTCCTGCGCCGCACCGCGTGCGCCCGCCGGGGCCGCGGCGGCCCCCGTCGTCACGCGATCGCCGGACTCCTCCTCGAGCCCGTGGCGCTCGCGCAGGCCCCGCGGCGCGTCATGGAGGCGCGCCCACGCGAGGACCGACAGCACCGCGACGGCCCACGCGGCCAGCAGCAGCGCCAGCACGACGCCCGGCACGTGCGGCGCCAGCAGCGTGCGGATGTTCAGCCCGGCCAGGACGCCGCCGATGACGATGCCGAGCAGGCGCGGGTTCACGCGCCCGACCAGGTAGGCGGCGATGGGGGCGGCGATGACGCCGCCGACGAGCATCGCGATGACGGGACCGGCGTGCGCCGCGAACTCGTCGCGCAGCAGCGGCAGGAAGCCGAGCACCGCGGCGAACGCGACCAGGAACTCCGAGGCGGAGACGGTGCCGATGATCTTCCGCGGCTGATCGTTCTCCGCGCTCATCAGCGTCGACGTGGTCACCGGCCCCCAGCCGCCGCCGCCCGTGGAGTCCAGCAGGCCGCCGGCCAGGCCCAGGGGCGCCAGCCGCCGCCAGCCCCACGCGGGCCGCGCCGTGCGGCGCCGCGCGGACAGGAACGCGAACTTCACCAGCACCCACAGGCCGAGGCCCAGCAGGATCGTCGAGGTCACGGGCGTGGCGGCCTCCATGTCGAGGTTCACCAGGAAGGTCGAGCCGGCGAAGGCGCCGATCGCGCCCGGCAGGCCGAGCTGCAGCACGCGCCGCCAGTCGACGTTGCCGAAGCGCCAGTGCGAGACGCCGGAGGCGAAGGTCGTGCCGACCTCCACGACGTGCACGACGGCCGACGCCGTCGCCGCGCCGGTGCCCGACAGGATGAACAGCGTCGTCGCGGTGACACCGAAGGCCATGCCCAGGGTGCCGTCGACGAGCTGGGCGCCGAGTCCGATGAGGACGAAGATGATGAGACGTTCCATGGGGGCTGGCCCTTCCGGGTCGGGGTGGGGGTTCTGGACCGCCGTGCGGGCCGCGCTCCGCGGGCCCGCCCGGCGAACCGGGTTGCCAATTACAGACTGGCCTGTCTATTGTTGACGCCCGTCAGAGTAGACAGGTCGGTTCGCGATAGTCAACAGCTGCGCAGAAGGCCCCGGAACGGGGGCCGCGCCGCCCCTCCCCGGGCCCGGCGCGGCCCCGCCCCTCCCCGGGGTCCGCGTCGGACGCGAGCGCGGACCGGCCCCGACCGACCGTGAGGAACCCCATGACCGACCAGAACCCCGCCTCCGACCGTCCGCTGCGCGTGGCCGTCGTGGGCTCCGGCCCCGCCGGCGTCTACGCCGCCGACGCCCTGCTGAAGTCCGGCCGCGACGTCGCCGTCGACATCTACGAGCGCCTCCCCGCGCCCTTCGGCCTCATCCGCTACGGCGTCGCCCCGGACCATCCGCGCATCAAGGGCATCATCAAGAGCCTGCACCGCGTGATGGACAAGCCGGGCGTCCGCCTGCTCGCCAACGTCGACGTCGGCACGCAGATCCAGGTCTCCGACCTGCAGCGCTTCTACGACGGCGTGGTGCTGGCCACCGGCGCCGTCGGCGACCGCGACCTCGACGTGCCCGGCGCGGAGCTCGAGGGCCACCACGGCGCCGGCGAGTTCGTCGGCTTCTACGACTCCCACCCGGAGTTCTCCCGCGACTGGGACCTCACCGCCGACTCCGTCGCCGTCGTCGGCGTCGGCAACGTCGGCCTCGACGTCGCCCGCATCCTGGCGAAGACCGCCGAGGAGCTGCACGTCACCGAGATCGCCGACAACGTCCACGACGGGCTGGCCCGCAACCGCGCCCGCGAGATCCACGTCTTCGGCCGCCGCGGCCCCGCCCAGGCGAAGTTCACCCCGATGGAGCTGAAGGAGCTCGACCACTCCGACACCATCGAGGTCGTCGTCGACGGCGCCGACATCGACTACGACGCCGCCGGCGAGGAGGCGCGCCGCAACTCCAAGGTCGTCGACCAGGTCTGCTCCATCATCGAGAACTACGCGATGCGCGAGCCGAAGGGCGCCCCGCACAAGCTCCACATCCACTTCTTCGAGTCCCCGGTCGAGATCCTCGGCGAGGACGGCAAGGTGACCGGCTTCCGCACCGAGCGCACGGAGCCGGACGGCAACGGCGGCGTCCGCGGCACCGGCAGGTACACGGACTGGAACGTCGGCGCCGTCTACCGCGCCGTCGGCTACCGCTCCGACGCCGTCGCCGGCGTGCCGTTCGACGAGGCCACGCACACCATCCCGGACCTCGGCGGCCGCGTCCTGGACCAGGCCGGCAACGCGCTGACCGGCCTGTACACCACCGGCTGGATCCGCCGCGGCCCCGTCGGCCTCATCGGCAACACGAAGGGCGACGCCAACGAGGTCATCGCCAACCTGCTGGAGGACCACGACGCCGGGCGCCTCGAGGCCCCGAAGCCCGCGTACGCCACCACCGACGCCGTCGACGACCACCTCGCCGCCCGCGGCATCCGCGTCGTCGACTGGGAGGGCTGGCACCGCCTCGACGCCGCCGAGCGCGCCGCCGGCGAGGCCGAGGGCCGCGAGCGCAAGAAGATCGTGGAGTGGGAGGACATGGTCGCCGCGGCCCTGGACCTCGAGCCCGCGTACGCGGAGTAGGCGGCGCCGCCACCGCGCGGCCACCGCGCCGCCACCGCGGCGGCCCGTCGCCGCTATGCTCGGGACATGGCCTACCATGCGGATTCCAGCGACCTGGAGCAGAAGGAGCTCCTGACCTGGGAGGGCTTCGGCGCCGCCCAGCGGGAGCTCGCCCAGCAGATCGTCGACAGCGGCTACGAGCCGGAGATCATCATCGCCGTCGCGCGCGGCGGCCTCCTGCCCGCCGGCGCCCTGTCGTACTCGATGGGCGTGAAGCTCTCCGACGCGATCAACGTCGAGTTCTACACCGACGTGCACGAGACCCTGCCGGACCCGGTGCTGCTGGAGCCGCTGCTGGACGTCGACTCCATCGACAACCGCCGCCTGCTCGTCGTCGACGACGTCGCCGACTCAGGCCGCACCCTCCACCTGGTGCTGGAGCTGCTGGCCAAGCACGGCGCGGAGGTCCGCTCCGCGGTGCTGTACGCGAAGTCCGCGTCGGTCATCTCCCCCGACTACGTGTGGAAGCGCACCGACGAGTGGATCGTCTTCCCGTGGTCGGCGGAGGCGCCCGTCGAAAAGCAGGCGTAGCGCAGCACCCCGCACCGGCGCGCGGACCCCGCTCCGCGCGCCCCCACCGCCCACCGCACCGCCGGCCCGGCCCCGCACCCACCCGCGGGGCCGGGCCGCGCGCATGCGGGACGTATCGTGGAGGGCATGAAGTTCACCGGCAACGCCCTGGCCGTCCTCCTCCTCGGCATCGTCATGACCGTGGCGATGTGGCTGTCCACCCACGCGCTCGTCCCGACGCTCATCGTCCTGGCGATCACGCTCATCGCGACGGTGGTGTTCGCGCGCCTGCAGTCGCATTACGACGAGGCCCGCGCCGCCCTCGAGGAGCGGCCCCCGTACGGCGTCGACGACGTGGACGAGGGCCCGGACGCCCTCGGCGACGGCCCCCGCTAGGCGCCCCGGACACGACGGGACCCGCCCGCCGCATCATCGCGGCGGGCGGGTCCTTTGTCTCGCGGGCGGTTTTCCGCTGCGTGACGACGGCCCCCTCCCCGGCGGGGCCGCCGGGGGCCGCGGCCGCGCGGCTACCCCTCGACGCGGATGGCCGCGGCGGCGGCGCGGGCCCGGTCGCGGGCCTCGTCGACGCCCTCCGCGGTGGCGACGGCGACGCCCATGCGCCGGCGCTCGTGGGCGACGGGCTTGCCGAAGATGCGGACGTCCGCCTCCGGCACCGCCAGCGCCTGCGCGAGGCCCGAGTACGTGGGGGCCTCGGCCTCGACGTCGCCGTAGACGACGGCGGAGGCGCCCGGCGAGGTCAGGGTGACGTCGACCGGCAGGCCCAGGATGGCGCGGGCGTGCAGCTCGAACTCGCTGAACCGCTGGGTGCCCATGGTGACCAGGCCGGTGTCGTGCGGGCGGGGGCTGACCTCGCTGAACCACACGTCGTCGCCGCGGACGAACAGCTCCACGCCGAAGATGCCGCGGCCGCCGAGGGCCCCGGTGACGCGGGCCGCGACGGAGCGGGCGTTGTCCAGCGCGATCTGGGACATCGGCATCGGCTGCCAGGACTCGACGTAGTCGCCGTCCTGCTGGCGGTGGCCGATGGGCTCGCAGAACCACGTCGCCGGCTCGCCGGTGGACGGGTCGATGGAGCGGACGGTCAGGAGCGTGATCTCGTAGTCGAAGTCGACGAAGCCCTCGACGATGACGCGGGCGTTGGAGACGCGGGCGCCGCTCATCGCGTACTCCCATGCGGCGTCGACGTCCTCGTCGGAGCGGACCATCGACTGGCCCTTGCCGGAGGAGCTCATGACGGGCTTGACGACGCACGGCAGGCCGATCTCCCGCACCGCCTCCCGGAACTCGTCGACGTCGGAGGCGAAGCGGTAGCGCGACGTCGGCAGGCCCAGCTCCTCGGCCGCCAGGCGCCGGATGCCCTCGCGGTTCATGGTCAGCTGGGCGGCGCGGGCGGTGGGCACGACCGTCGCCGCGCCCTCGGCCTCCAGCTCCGCGAGGGCGTCGGTGGCCAGGGCCTCGATCTCCGGGACGATGAAGTGCGGGCGGACGCGGTCCACCAGCTCGCGGATCGCCTCCGGGTCCGTCATGTCCAGCTCGTACCAGCGGTGCGCCACCTGGTGGGCCGGGGCGTGGGCGTAGCGGTCGGCGGCGTGCACCTCGACGCCGAGGCGCTGGAAGGCGATGGCCACCTCCTTGCCCAGCTCGCCCGAGCCGAGGAGCAGCACGCGGATGGCGCCGTCGGTGTACGGGGTGCCGGTGGCGGCGGGGGTGAACATGCGGCGGGGCTCCTTCGGGACGTGGGTCGTCACCGGCGGTTCGCGTCCGGGTGATCGTGTCCGGTGGATCGCGTCCGGTGAATCGGGGCAGGTCGCCGCCCGATCCTACCGGCGGGGCCCCTCTCCCCCGGGGACGGCACCCCCGGCGGCGGCACCCCGCGGACGGCTCCGGCGGCACGCCGGTCATCCGCCCGACGGCGACCGGGGGCCGCCCCGCGCCGCCCCCCCCCCGTCAGGATTCCGTCGGGACGCTTCGCCCCGGCGCGGGCGGCGCCTACCGTCCACGGGCATGCGAATCCAGGAACACCCCGCCGAACTCGCCCACCGTCTGGACCGGGCGTTCGGATTCACCTCCCCCGACGCCGCCGACACGTGGCTCGCGCTGGTCCGGGAGCTGGCCTGCGGCAGCCCCGTCGATCCGGCGGAGCTGGGCACCGGGGCCGACGAGATCATCGCCGGCTTCCCCGGCACCGAGTGGTCGGGCGGCGAGGTGGAGGGCAGCATCATCACGCTGCACCGCACCAACCACGTCATCGCCCACCCGGGCGGCACGGCCCACGCGTGGTCGGCGTTCGGCGCGCTGCTGGCCGGCGTCGTGCTGGACGGCCCGGTGGAGATCCGCTCCCTGTGCCCCGCCACGGGCGAGCCGGTGGCGCTGACCGTCGCCGGCGGCGTGCTGCTCGACGGCCGCGCCGGCGCGGTGTCCCTGCCGACGCGCTTCCGCGGCGAGGCGGACCTGCGCTCCGACTTCTCGGGCCGGGCGCTGCTGTGGTCGCGGCGGCCCAACCGCGCCGGCCGCGCCGCCGTGGTGGCGGGCACGGGCCACTGGGACGTGGCGTGGTACCGCCCGGCGGAGGCGATGGCCGTCGTCAGGGAGACGGCCCGCCTGCTGGGGCTGGCGCCGTGGCAGCGCGGCGAGCTGCCGGAGCTGCACGCGCGCATCGCCTGACGCGGACGGCACCCGTCCCCCGGCCGGCGCGCCTCTAGGACGCCAGCGCCGCCAGCGCCCGCTCGAACTCCGCGATGACGGCGTCCCGGTCGACGTTGCCCAGCACGGCGCAGTCCGGTTCGCCGGGCTCCTCGGCGACGGCGCCGCGGTCGCCCTCGACCGCGCGGACGCGGGCGGGGCGGGCGGGGGCGTCGACGGTGCCGCAGGCGGCCATCGCCGCGAGCAGGTCGTGGACCTGGGCGAGGTAGCCGAGGCCCTCGCCGCGGTGGAAGCCGAAGTAGAACCGCAGCGCCTCCGCGATGACCTCCATGAGGTCGTCCGGCAGGCCCACACCGCGCCAGCGGTCGACGTCGCCGGGGTCGACGGTGACGGTCTCCGTCACCTGCAGCATGCACAGCAGCGGCTCCGGCACGCCCTCGGCGCCGAGCACCGCGGCGACGGCGTCGGGGTCGACGTGGAAGTTCCACTCGGCCGTCGGCGTCGTGTTGCCCGGATAGTCGAGGGCGCCGCCCATGACGGTCAGCCGACCGAAGCGGCGGACCAGGTCCAGGTGCCGCGCCGCCGTGGTGAGCGGGCCGGTGACCAGGAGGTCGCAGGGGCCGTCGGCAAGCGCCGCCGACCAGAGCCCGGGCGCGGCCCCGTCCATCCCGCAGGACTCCGCGCCCCCGGCGTTCGACGGGCGCACGAAGCCCAGGCCGAACTCGCCGTGCGTCTCCGGGGTCGTGACCAGCGGCACCCGCAGCGGGGCGCCGTGGCCCGCGGCGACCGGCACGTCGCCCAGCCCGCAGAGGTCCAGGACGTACCGGGAGTTCGCGGCGGCGCGGCACACGGTGGTGTTGCCGGCGGTCGCGGTGACGCCGGCGAGCTCCACCTCCCCCAGCCGGTGCAGGCCGGCGAGGTAGACCAGCGCCAGCATGTCGTCGATGCCGGTGTCGACGTCGGCGACGAGGCGGCGGGTCACCGGGCGTCCCCGTGGTGCGGCGGCGCGTCGTAGAGCAGGTGCTCCGCGTAGTACAGGATGTTGTTCACCAGCAGGCTGATGTGCTCGTCGGGCTGGCCGTAGAAGACGGTCGCGCCGTCGCGGCGGGAGACGACGAGGCCGCCGGCGCGCAGCTTCGCCAGGTGCTGGGACACGGCGGGCACGGGGCGGCCGAGGGACTCGGCGATGCTGGAGACGCTCATCTCCGTG
Organism: Corynebacterium sp. 335C; assembly: GCF_053525695.1. Lineage (NCBI taxonomy): Bacteria > Bacillati > Actinomycetota > Actinomycetes > Mycobacteriales > Corynebacteriaceae > Corynebacterium > Corynebacterium sp. 335C. Next base: position 161,266 of record NZ_JASTTB010000003.1, on the reverse strand, counting down.
CCGTCGAGCATGGCCAGGATGGCCAGGCGCGTGCGCTCGGCGAGCAGTCGCAGCACGTCGACGGAGGCGTCGAGTTCGGCGTCGGCGGGGGCTGACTTCCGCGGTCCGCGGGGTTCGATGGCGGGCATGGGCGCCATTGTGCCCGGGTGCCGCGGCGTCCGCGGGCGCGGGGCCGGAAAAGGCAGGTGGCGCGGGCCCGTCCGGGGGTGATGTGCTTTGCGACGTCCACCGCCCCGGCTCCCCGCCCCCGGCGCGCGGGGGCGGCGGCGCGGCCGGCCGGGCGGCGCCGGCCCGGGGCGAGCGCGGGTGGCCGCGGTCCGGGGCAGACGGGGCGGTCAGTCGCCGGAGGCGGCGCCGCAGGCGGCGGACTCGCGGCGGCGGATCCCGTCGTCACGCGTCCGCGGCTGCGACGCGGCGCGGTCGGCGCGCGACCACAGCCACCACGCGGCGACGGCGGCGGCGGCCGCGATCCCGGCGAGCAGCAGCGCCGTCGCGTCGAGGTGCGCGGCGCCCAGCCACCCGGCCAGCGGGTAGGCGACCAGCCAGCAGGCGTGCGACAGGGAGAACTGACCGGCGAACGCGGCGGGCAGGTCGGCGCCGTCGACGCTGCGGCGGATGATGCGGCCGACCGGCGTCTCCACCGCCGACCACGCGACGCCGATGACCGCCCACAGCACCGCGACCCCGGCGACCGACGCGGCGTCGAGGGCGAGCGGCGTGGCGGCGACGGCAGCGGCGAGCACGGCGGCCGCCGGCAGCATGACGCGCTTCTCCGGCACGTGGCGCAGCAGCCGCGGCAGGGCGATCGCCGCGGCCATGGAGCCCGCGCCGTTGGCGAACAGCAGCCACGCGACGCCGGACTCCGGCAGGCCGAGCACCGAGCCCGCGACGACGACGGTCTGGACCAGCACGAACGACACGGCCGCGGCGACGGCCATGTTGAGCGCCAGGACGGGGCGCAGCGCCGGGGTGCGCAGGAGCAGGGCGGCGCCGAGGCGGACGCGCTCGAGGAAGGGGCGCTCGGCGGGCCCGTCGTCCCGGTCGGCGTCGCCCTCCCCGCGGGTGCCCGACCCCGTCGCCGGGATGACCGCCGACAGGACCAGCACGGCCGAGGCGGCGAAGCCCAGCGACGTGCCGGCGAACAGCGCCGACGACGGCACGACCAGCAGCAGGGCCGCGGCGAGCATCGGGGAGACGATGGCCTCCAGGTCGTAGGCCAGCCGCGACAGGGACAGCGCGGAGGTGTAGTCGTCCTCCTCCGGCAGCACGTCGGGGATGACGGACTGGAACGTCGGCGTGAACGTCGCCGACGCGGCCTGCAGCACGAAGATGAGCACGTAGATCTGCCACGTCGCGGTGACGAACGGCAGCGCGGCGGCGACGGCGACGCGCAGGACGTCGGCGCCGACGAGCACCGCCTTGCGCGGCAGGTTCGCGACCAGGGCGGAGGCGAACGGGGCGACGAGGACGTAGGCGACCATCTTCACCATCAGCGCGGTGCCGAGGACCTGGCCCGCGTCGTCGCCCGCGAAGTCGTAGGCGAGTAGGCCGAGCGCCACGGTGGCCAGGCCGGTGCCCGCCAGGGCGATGACCTGGGCGAGGTACAGCCGACGGTAGGTGAGGCTGCGAAACGCGGTGAACATGAGGCCATCCTGCCATCATTTGCGTACATGCGCAATGATCTATTTGCAGAATGGCGCAACTCCACCTGTCGGAGACTCCCTCCTCCGGCGCTCCACGAGGTCTCCTCCGGCGCACCACGAGGCCAGACCCACGCGCCACGAGGCCGGACCCACTTGTGGCCGTTCCGACCCCGTTCCAACTGGGTCGGAACGGCCGAAAGTGGGTCGAGACCTGGAGGCGGGCGCCCGCAAGCGGGTCGCGACGACCCGGTTGGCGACACCGCCGGTGACCGGCACGACGCGGTTCGGACCTCTTTCGGCGAACGGGACGGGTTTCGGCGGACGGGACCCCGTTGCGGCGCGCCTCGGCGGCCCGCCCGCCCAGGACGGACCGCTTTCGGCAAACGGGACCCACGTATACCGGGGTCCCATCCGCCGAAACCGGTCCATCTGCGGCGAGGGCGAGGGCGCAGGGCGGCGGGACGCCGAGTTCGGAGCGGTTTCGGTGAACGGGACCCCATTCCAGCAGTCGCCCGGAGGGACACGAGCCCGCGGACAGCCGACCTGCAGCCGACGCCCCTTGGGGGCAACCGCCCCGCCGGGCGTCAGAGCAGCCGGCACCCCCTGGGGACGGCAGCCCCGCCGGGCCTCAGAGCACCCGGCGGTAGAACACCGACTGCGAGACGCGGTCGTCGTAGACGCGCGGCGCGTCCTCGACGTGCATCCGCGCCGCGCCGGCGCGCTCCATCGCCTTCAGCGACGGGGTGTTCTCGACGTCCGCCCGGAACCACGCCTCGCGCACCCCGGCATCGGCGAGGGCCCGGAACATCGCGGCCTTCAGCGCCTGGTTCGCCCCGCGGCCGCGCCACTCCGGCACGACCCACGTGAACCCGAGCGTCACGCGCCCCTCCCCCTCGGAGGCGTCGTACACGCTGGTGCAGGCGATGGGCTCGACGTCCCGGGCGCCGTCGTCACGCGCATCCGCCCCGGCACCGGGGATCGCCGGACCCGACGCGGCGCGGGAGGCGTCGTCACGCGCATCCCCTGCGGACGCGGAACCCCGCGTGCGCACCAGGGCCCACGTGCGGCGCCCCGGATCGGCGGCGACGAACTCCCGCAGCGGAAACGGCCGCCGCGTGAAGAAGCGGAACGTCGCGGCGCGCTCCCCCGGCGGCACCGCCGCCTCCACCAGATCGGCGAACGCCGCGTCACCCGGGGCGACGCGGCGCAGCTCCAGCCCGTCACCCGCCGGGATCACGTCCGGCAGCGGGGGCCACGGGCCGGCCACCGCTACTCCTGCGGCAGCAGATCGTTGATGACGATGGTCTGGTCGCGGCCCGGGCCGACGCCCACGTAGGAGATGCGGCAGCCGGACAGCTCCTCCAGGCGGTTGAGGTACGCCTGCGCCTTCTCCGGCAGCTCCTCGAACGTGCGGCAATCGGTGATGTCCTCGTCCCACGCCGGCATCGTCTCGTAGATGGGGGTGGCGTGGTGGAACTCGGACTGCGTCATCGGCATCTCGTCGTGGCGGACGCCGTCGACGTCGTAGGCCACGCAGATCGGGATCTCGCCGATGCCGGTCAGCACGTCCAGCTTGGTCACGAACAGGTCCGTGAAGCCGTTGACGCGGGACGCGTAGCGGGCCAGGACGGAGTCGTACCAGCCGCAGCGGCGCTTGCGGCCGGTGTTCACGCCGACCTCGCCGCCGGTGGTCTGCAGGTACTCGCCCCACTTGTCGAACAGCTCCGTCGGGAACGGGCCGGCGCCGACGCGGGTCGTGTACGCCTTGATGATGCCCAGCGTCGACGTGATGCGCGTCGGGCCGATGCCCGCGCCGACGCACGCGCCGCCCGTCGTCGGGTTGGACGACGTCACGAACGGGTAGGTGCCGTGGTCGACGTCCAGCATCGTCGCCTGGCCGCCCTCCATGAGGACGTGCTTGCCCTCGTCGAGCGCCTTGTTCAGCTCGGTGGCGGAATCGATGATCATCGGCTTCAGCCGCTCGGCGTAGCCCATGAAGTAGTCGAACACCTCGTCGACGTCGATGGCGCGGCGGTTGTACAGCTTCACCAGGATCTGGTTCTTCTGGTTCAGCGCGCCCTCGATCTTCTGCCGCAGGATCGACGGGTCCAGCAGGTCCTGGGCGCGGATGCCGATGCGACCGACCTTGTCGGCGTACGTCGGGCCGATGCCGCGGCCGGTGGTGCCGATGGCGCGCTTGCCCAGGAACCGCTCCGTCACGCGGTCCAGCGTCTGGTGGTACGGCGCGACCAGGTGCGCGTTGGCGGAGATGCGCAGGCGCGACGCATTGGCGCCGCGGGCCTCCAGGCCGTCGATCTCCTCGAACAGCGCCTCCAGGTTCACGACGACGCCGTTGCCCAGCACCGGCGTCGCGTTCTCCGACAGCACGCCGGCCGGCAGCAGCTTCAGCTCGTACTTCTCGCCGCCGACGACGACGGTGTGGCCGGCGTTGTTGCCGCCGTTGGGCTTGACGACGTAGTCGACGAGGCCGCCGAGGATGTCGGTGGCCTTGCCCTTGCCCTCGTCGCCCCACTGGGCGCCCACGATGATGATTGCGGACATGCGCCTCTCATTCCCGTCTCGATGACAGCCGGCGGACGTCCCTCGCCGCGCCGGCTCCGGCTTCCCCGCCTCCGCGCGGCCGCGCAGACGCGCGTCGCGCCCGGCACCGCGCCCCGGGGGCCGTTGACCACGTCACATCCTAGACGCCGCCCGGCGCCCGCGGGCACCGCGCCCCCGCCGATACACTCGACGACCATGAGGATCGTCGTGCTGCGCTGCGGAACCGGCGCCGACCTGACCCTGGCGGACCTGGACCCGGCGACGCTGCTGGCCGACGCCACCCGCCTCGCCGACGCCGACGTCGCCGAGCGCGACCTGCCCGTCCGCCCGGGCCGCGGCGATCTGGCGTTCCTGGAGGACCTGGCGAAGGAGGTCCTGCCGGTCGACGACGCGCCCACCCCGGCCGACATCGGCAAGCGGAAGAAGGTGGAGGAGCTCGGCGCGCCGGAGCTCGCGCCGCAGCGCCCGTCGGAGCGGCTCCGCGTCGTCGTGGCGGGGCCGGACGCCGCGCTGGCCGCCGTCGTCACGCACCTGATGCGCCGCAACCTGCTGTGGGTGGAGGTCGCGCACGTGCCGGGCGGGGCGACGCCGGCGACGCGGAACTGGGGGCTGGGCGACGGGCTGGACCGCGTCGCCGCGATCTCCCGGCCGGTGGATCCGGTGCCGGCGATCCGGGACGACACGGGCGCCGCCATCGTCGGCTACGCCCTGTTCACGGGCCCGGACGCGACGGGGCCGTCGTCGCGCGGCGGGCTGGTCGGCGAGGTGTGGGCCGGCGAGCACGAGCTGTTCAGCGGCACCGCCCACGGCGTGCAGGTGCGGCCGACGCCCGACGCCCCGGGCCTCGTCGCCGCGGAGGTGCCGCCGCCGTCGGACGGCGAAGAGCGGCGGCCGGGGCTGCTCGGCCGCCTGTTCGGCGGGCGCCGCGCCGCGGGCCCCGACCCGGACGAGGGGCTCACCGACGCCGTCGGCATGCCGCGCAGCATGCACGAGCCGATCGTCGCCCGCGCCGTCCAGATCGGCGGGCCGGGCTTCCGCTACGTCCGCGACGGCGTCGAGGCGAAGCGCCCCCGCGAGAAGGCGACGCTGTACCGCCACCTCCGCGACCTGCAGCTGGTGCGGTAGCACGGGGCGGCGGGGTGCGCGGGGCGCCGCGCGCCGCCGCCGGCCGCGTGGCCGCGCGTGATGCGTGACGACGCCACCCGCGCCGCCGCGTGGCCGCGGCTCAGCGGTCGTCGCCGTCCCACACCTCCGGCGTCATGGCCGGCCGCTCCGTCGTCGGCGGCAGCGCCGCCACCGCCGACAGGCGCGACAGGCCGCAGACCTGCAGCAGGTCCACGACGATGGAGCGGCACTGCGCGAAGATGACCGTCTCCGACAGGGTGGCGCCCTCGACGGCCGAGACGTCCATGCGGGCGGCGAGGACGCGCAGCGCCCGGATGGCGTCCTCCTGCGTCACCGTCCCCACCGGGCGGCGGTCCTCCCCGTCGTGCTCCCCCGGGGCGGCGTCGCCGTCGCCCGTGCGCGGCGGAGCGGCGCGGTCCCCGTCGTCACGCAGAAGGCGCGCGTCCCGCAGCGCGTCCGCGGCGGAGGCCCCGCCCGTCGCGCGCTCGTCGGCGCGATCCGCGGCGACGCCCCACGCGGGCACGCCCGGCAGCACCGGCGAATCATCCAGCAGGCGGCGCACCATCTGCGCGCACGACGCCACGCCCTTCACCAGCGACACGATGCGCGGCGACACCGTCACGTGGTCCTCCGTCGCCGTGATCGCCCGGCGGGCGAGGACGCGGGTGTTGCGCATCGCGTTGTCGACGGGGTTGACGATGCGGGCGAACGTCCGCAGCTGCCGGCGCCGCCCCCACCACAGCGGCGACACCCGCGCCTGCTCCGCGCCGCCGCCGACGACCTGCATCATCGCGCTGACGTCGCCCTGCGACGCCCGGCCGATCTGCAGCGCGGCGCGGATGCGCGGCGTGTCCGACTCCTCCAGGCCCCGGGCGACGTCGTAGAGGATGTCCGCCTCCAGCTCCAGGACGGAGGCGATGGACCGGCGCGACTCCGAAATCGGGTTGCGCGGCACCACCGCCATCACGAGCACGCCGATGATGCCGCCCACCAGGGCGTCCACCATCCGCTCGTACGTCGGCGCCGTGCCCGGCGGCATGATCGTCGCGATGAGCACCGCCGACGACGCCGCCTGGTTGACCACCAGCGGCCCGCGGCCGATGAACACGCCGACGATCATCGCCGACAGCACGCCCGCCGCCAGCTGCCACACCCCGGGTCCGAGCACGCCGATGATGACGTCGCCGACGCCGACGCCCAGCGCCGCGCCGACGATGAGCTCCACCGCGTTGTTGATCCGCGGCCCCGACGACATCACCGACAGGCCGATGAACGCCGCCATCGGCGCGAAGAACGGCTGCGCGTGGCCCAGCACGTCCAGCGCGAACCAGTACGCCAGGCCCGCCGCCACCGCCGCCTGCAGGATCAGCAGCCAGCGGGTGCGGACCCGGTGCAGGCCCGTGAGGAACCGCGTGCGCGGGCGGGTGCGCCGCCGCACCGCCGCCGCGGCCCGGGACGCCGGATGCCGCAGCGTCTCCAGGTGATCGGCGGCGTCGCCGTGGTCTCCCCGTCGTGACATGGCGCTTCCCCGGCGGCGCCTACAGGTTGGTCGCCGCGACGGCGGACTGGTCGCAGTCCTGCAGCAGCGCGAGGCAGCGGTCGTACTCGTCGTCCTCGCCGATCGCGCGGGCGGCCTTCGCCAGGGCCGAGATGGCCATGAGCACGCCGCGATTGCCCTCGTGCGACCACGGCACCGGGCCGAAGCCCTTCCAGCCGTTGCCGCGCAGGTGATCCAGGCCGCGGTGGCAGCCCGTGCGGGCGTAGGCGTAGGCGGCGACGGGCTCTCCGGCCGCCAGGGACGCCTCCGCCAGCTCCGCCCAGGCGCGGGAGTCGCGCGGGCAGGCGCGGACGACGTCCTCCGGGGCGGCGCCGCCGGCGCGGGCGGAGTCCGCCTCCGGGAACGGCGGCAGCTCGACGGGCTTGGGGGCCAGCATGTCGTTGAAGTCCATGCGGCCATTGTGCCAGCCGGGGCGACGGGGCCCCGGCGGGTGCGGGGGCCCCGGCGCCCCGCACGCGGACGCTACTCGCCCGCGGCCCCGCCCTGCTCCGCGTCGGCCGCGGCGTCGGCGCGGGCGACGATCTCGACGGCGCAGGCCAGATCCTCCCAGCCCTGCCCCGCGGTCTTGTAGACGACCGGGCCGCTGGCATCGGCGATCTCGGCGGCCAGGCCCGGCTCGACGACGACGTCGCGCAGCGTCGACCAGGCGCCGTCCTCGAGGTTGCCCTCCTTGATGGCCAGGGCGATGTCGCCGCACTCCTCGCGGGCGACGCGCGGGTCCTCGACGATGACGGAGGAGCGGGCGACGAGCTCGCCCGGCACCTCGCGGCGCTCCGGGTGATGGGCGCCCATGGCGACGACGACGGCGTGGTCGGTGACGTCGGCGTCGGCGATGACCGGCTCGGAGGCCGACGTCGCGCAGATGATGAGGTCGGCGCCCTCCGGCAGCTCGGTGGCGACCTCGTGCGGCACCGGGCAGTCGATCTCCTGCTCGGTGCGGACGACGAAGGTCAGCTCGACGTCGCCGTCGTCCTCCCCGCCGAACAGCTCCATGACGCCGGAGGCGTGGCCGACGGCCTGCGGGCCGCCGCCGACGATGGCGACGCGCAGGGTCACCGGGCCGGAGGCCTCGCGCAGCACGCGGGCGTTCTCCCGGCGGCGGCGGACGATCTCGAGGATGCCGGCGAAGGACAGGGCCGGGGTGCGGATCTCGGTGACGGCCGGACCGTCGAGGATGGCGGTCGGGGCGAGGGTGTCGCCGTCGTAGAGCACGTAGACGCCCTGGATGGTGGGCAGGCCGCGCTCGGCGTTGCCGCGGTGGACGGTCAGCAGCTTCACGCCCGCGTGGTCGCGGGAGGCCGACGGCATGGTCAGCAGCTGCTTGCCCTCCCCCACGTCCTCGCCGGTCCTCGGGATGTCGAGGGCCGGATCGACGCCGTCCAGCAGCGCCTCGCGCAGGACGTACGTCGCCCGGCCGACGCTGAGGGCGGCGCGGACGGTGTCGGAGTCGTAGAAACGCATGCGGCCACAGTACCCCCGGCGCCGCCCCCGTCCGAACCCCCGCCCCGCGGTTCCGGGGTGCGCTCCGCCACAGTTTCCGTTACCCTCAAACCCGGTTTCGTTGCACCGAACTTTCACGGCCGCGATTGTGGGGCGGCCGGTCGGCGCAACGGCTCCACGGCGGAGCCGGATCCCTCCGGTCCGGGCTGCCGCCGTCGCGCAGGGTGCCACGCACCCGGATGCGGGAACGCGATTCGTCCTTTCCGCCCCGCCTCCGGCGCGACACGCCGAACCCCGGCCCGATGGGAAGATCGGGCCGGGGTTCCGGCATGTCCGGGGGCCTTTCGCCCGCGGCGCGGTGCAGCGCGACGGCCGCCCGTCCCGGCGCCGACGCGCACGACGCCCCGCGAACGCGACCCCACCCCCGATTCCCGCGCGCCGCGCATCACGCGGCCGCCGCACGCCGATCCCATCCGGGAGTGGCGCGACGCGGCCTCCTGCGGCGCGCCCCGAATTACGGTTAGGCTAAGTCATGGTTTCGTAGCACCGTAATTTTGGAGGTTTCCACCATGTCCGACACCGCCGGCGCCATCGACGTCCGGTCCGTCCTCTCGGAGGCCGGGATCGACAACCCGTCCATCATCTCCTTCACGGAGAAGTGGGCGGGAATCCTGCGCCCCGACTCCATCGAGGTCATCTCCGCCGCCGACGACGACCGCCTCATCGAGTCGGCCCTGGCCGACGGCGAGATCCTCCCGGCCGGCGAGGGCCGGTGGTACTCCCGCTCCTACCGCAAGGACACCGCCCGCACGGAGGAGCGCACCGTCGTCGCCACGCACGACCCGGCCGACCGCGGCGTCTACAACAACTGGCGCGACGCCGACGAGGTCACCGAGGCGCAGCTGGAGCGCATGGACGGCGCCTACGAGGGCAAGACCATGTACGTCCTGCCGTACCTCATGTCCCCGGCGGACTCCCCGTTCGCGAAGTGGGCCGCCGGCGTCGAGCTGACCGACAACCGCACCGTCTGCCTGCACATGATCCGCATGGCGCGCGTCGGCGCGGAGCACCTGACGGGCCTGGAGGACCCGGACCACTTCGTCCGCGCCGTCCACGTCACCGGCGACCTGCCGAACCTCGGCCAGGGCACGGACGACGACAAGCGCCTCTTCGCGACGGTCGCCGACGAGCGCACCATCCTGCACTTCGGCTCCTCCTACGGCGGCAACGCGCTGCTGGGCAAGATCGCCCACGGCCTGCGCCAGGCCTGCTGGGACGGCCACGCCTCCGGCGACTTCCTGGCGGAGCAGTTCATGCTCATCGGCATCACCAACCTGGAGACCGGCGAACGCCGCCACATCTGCGGCGGCTTCCCGTCGGCGTCCGGCAAGACGAACCTCGCGATGATGTTCCCGCCGGACGGCCTGGAGGGGAAGTACCGCGTCGACTTCTACGGCGACGACATCGTGTGGCTGCGCGTCGGCGAGGACGGCCGCCTGTACGGCATGAACCCGGAGTACGGCGCCTTCGGCGTCGCCGGCAACACGAACCGCAAGACCAACCCGGGCGCGATGGACGCCATCGCCGAGGGCTCCCGCACCCTGTTCACCAACGTCGCCTACAACGAGAGGACCGGCGACGTGTGGTGGGAGGGCCTGACCCCGGAGCCGCCGGCCGACGTCGACGGCTGGCTGGACTGGACCAGCGCGCCGATCGCCGACCGCCCGGAGGAGCGGCAGCGCTCCGGCGAGGACGGCGACGAGTGGGCGCACCCGAACTCCCGCTTCACCACCTCCCTGGCGAACGTCCCGAACATCGCCGCGGACTACGAGGCGGCCGAGGGCGTGCCGATCGACGCCATCATCTTCGGCGGCCGCGTCCGCGACCGCGAGCCGCTCATCCGCGCGTTCCGCGACGCGGCGGAGGGCGTGTACGACGGCCTGACCCTGGGCGCCGAGGCGACGTTCGCCGCGGAGGGCAAGCAGGGCCAGCTGCGCTACGACCCGATGTCGATGCGCCCGTTCATGGCGTACCCGGAGGGCCGCTACGCCGCCCACTGGCTGGACATCCTGGGCCGCGTGCAGGAGGCCGGCGGCGACATGCCGGTGTTCGCGCACGTCAACTGGTTCCGCCGCGGCGAGGACGGCCGCTTCATGTGGCCGGGCTACCGCGACAACCTGCGCGCGCTGCTGTGGCTGGTGGACTTCAAGGAGGGCCGCGTCGAGGGCCGCGAGACCCCGGTCGGCGTCGTGCCGCAGGTCTCCGAGCTGAACCTCGAGGGCTTCGACGGCTCCGTCGAGGACCTGGAGGCCATCCTGGACATCGACCGCGAGCGCTGGCTGCAGGAGATGGACTCCCGCAAGGAGCACCTCGACCAGTTCGAGGGCATGCCGCAGGAGATCCTCGACGCCCACGATCGCATCGACCGCGCCCTGCGCGGCGAGTAAGGACCCCGCCGCCCCCGGGATTCTCCTGACCCCGGGGACGCGGCGGACGTAAGGGGCCCGGCCCGGGCGCCCGTCTCCTGCCCGGGCCGGGCCCGCCGTCATGTCCGGGGCCGGTCGCGCGCGTGCCACGCTCCGCCCCCGCGCGTCGCCGCCCCGCGTGACGACGGCGCCCGCCGCCGGCGCATCGCCGGCACCGCCGCGGCGGCTACGGCTCGCGGGTGGCGGAGGGGTCGCCCTCCTCGGGGCCGCGCTTGGCGCCGTCCTCCTCGCGGACGGAGTCGGAGGACACGGCCGCGGCGGCCTCCATGAGCATCCAGCCGGACAGCTGGACGGAGAGGCAGCGTTCGGCGGCGGCGTCGCCGCCGGAGGGGGCGCTGATGAAGCCGCCGCCGCGGGGGAAGACGGCGTCGTCGTTCCAGTCGCCGGGGAACAGGGGCAGGCCGTCGACCTCGAGGCGGTGCTGCCAGGCGGATTCGGCGCTCTGCAGCACCAGGCGGCGGCAGATGCGGCGGGTGGCGCGGCTCATGCGGTCCTCCTGCGGCAGCCGCATGGCGGCCTGGGCGAGGTAGCGCACGAGGATGCCGTCGAAGAGGCCGCCGTCGCCGGAGCCGCCGCCGCGGATGACGGACTTCGACGTCGCCAGGTGCGTCGCCGCGGCGTGGACCAGCTGGTGGACGCGGGTGAGCTGGCGGGTGGCGGCGGCGGATTCGCCGCGCTCCTCGAACGCCAGCGCCAGCTCCAGGCAGGCGCCGATCATGACGCCCTGGTTGTAGGAGTAGATGGTGCGGACGGTCTCCTCGCCGCTCATGGACAGGCGGATGCCGTCCATGATGAGGCCCTTGCCGTCGACGAGGTTGGCGAAGACCCAGTCGACCATCGCCGTCGCCTCGTCCAGCCGGCCGAGGCGGGCGAAGAGGATGGCGGCGGGGCCGTTGGCGGGGACGTTGAAGAACAGGTCCTGCTCGCGCCACGGCAGCACCCCGAGGTCGGAGTCGATGCCGGCGGTCAGCGCGTCGACGAGGCCGCGGAAGCCGCGCAGCGGCCGGGAGCGGCCCTGCAGCTCCTGCACGCGCAGCATGGCCAGGGCCATCCAGGCGCGGTCGTCGTAGTAGCGGTTGTTCGCCAGCTTCCCCAGGTTGCGCAGGCGGATGGCGCGCATGGTGTTGCGCACGGCGCGGGCCTTCGCCTTCGTCGGCAGGCGCAGCGACGCGTCGACGAGGCAGTCGACGTAGTGCGCCTGCCACCAGTAGTGCCACGTCAGGAACAGCTTGTGGCGGGTCGGCGGCGGCCACGACACGACGCCGAGGTTCGTCCGCGCCAGGCCCCACAGGCGGGAGGCGTGGCGGTCGCGGATGGCCTGCTCGGCGACGTCGGCGCGGTAGGCCCAGTTGCCGGCCTCCGTCTTCGTCGGTCCGATCATCGCCCCATCATCCTCCCTGGTCCGGCGGCGCGTGCGCCGCGGCGGCGTGCTCCGCCCCATGATAGGCGTCGTGTCACGAAACGGTCACGCCGAGGGGCGGCGGACGTCGTCACGCGACACCCCCTCCCCCGCGCGGACCCCGCGGGGCGCGCCTCCCGGGCGCGGTCACCACGCGTCGCGGAGGTCGGCGTGGGCGCGGACCCAGGCGTGCATGGCGATGCCGGCGGCGACGCCCGCGTTGATGGACCGCGTGGAGCCGAATTGCGCGATGGAGACGGTCATGTCGGCGGCGGCGCGGGCCTCCGGGGTGACGCCGGGGCCCTCCTGCCCGAACAGCAGGAGGCAGTCGCGCGGCAGCTCCGCGGTCTCCAGCGGGACGGAGCCGGGGACGTTGTCGACGGCGACGACGGCCAGCCCCCGCTCGCGCGCCCACGCGACGCAGTCGTCGACGGTGGGGTGGTGCAGGAGGTGCTGGTAGCGGTCGGTGACCATGGCGCCGCGGCGGTTCCAGCGGCGCCGGCCGACGATGTGCACCGCCGCGGCCGCGAACGCGTTGGCGGTGCGGACGACGGTGCCGATGTTCATGTCGTTCTCGAAATTCTCGATGGCGACGTGCAGCGGATGCCGGCGGGCGTCGATGTCGGCGCGGATGGCCTCCCGGGTCCAGTAGCGGTACGCGTCGACGACGTTGCGGCGGTCGCCGCCGGCGAGGAGCTCGGGGTCGTACCGCGGGTCGTCGGGCGCGGGCTCGCCGGGGTGCTCCTCGGCCCACGGGCCGACGCCGACGCGCCCCTCGCCCCACTCGGTGGGGCCGGGCGCGGGGTCCGGCGCGGTCACGGGGTCGCGTCGCGCGTGACGACGTCCTCCGCCCCGGCGCCCGCCCCCTCGCCGTGCGCGGTGGCGTCCCCGGCCCCGCCGTCGGCGCGGCGCTCCCCCGCCGTGCGGCGGATCTCCGCGTCGGTCAGGCCGCGGACGAGCAGCAGCTGGGCGAGGCAGTAGGTGTCCATCAGCGCGGCGTCCATGGCGCGCCGCACGATGCCGCTGTTCGGCTTCGTGAACAGGCTGCGGGCCATGAGGATGACGTCGGAGACCATGAACACGTTGGCGCCGTGGGAGATGCCGTAGGAGGGGCTGGCGACGGGCAGTCCGGTGGCCGCGTCGCGGTCGACGGGGCCGGCGCCGGCGACGAGCGCGCGGTCGTCGCCGAGCACGCCGGTGAAGCCGAGCAGCGGCCCGTACAGCGCGGCGGCCGGCAGGAACCGCGGGCGGAGCGCGGCGACGAGGGCGGCGCCGCCGACGGCGGCCGGGGCGCGCAGGCCGATGGCCGCGGCGGAGGGCCGGGCGCCGTTGCGCCACATCAGCCGCTGGTGGGCGAGCTGGGTGACGGTGAAGGCGGCGGAGCCGCGGTTGAGCGGCGGGTCCTCGGGCATGAGCAGGACGTCGCCGAGCCAGGCGCCGGCGAGGCCGGCGAGCAGGGTGGCGGTGCCGTCGGCGCCGATGTCGCGGCGGCGGCGGACGACGCCGGCGGCGAGCAGCGGCATGAGCAGCGCCTTCGACGTCCTGCGGGGCGTCTCCCAGCCGGCGAGGGAGGAGACGACGTTGACGCCCCAGGCGCCGGCGTAGCCGAGGATCTCGGGTTCGCGGCGGGGGTCGCCGACGACGGAGACGAGGGCGCCGAGGCCCTCCCGGGTGCGGTCGACGAACGCGTCGCGGAGCTTCCGCAGTTCCATCACGGTCCCCGTCGTCAGGCCAGGCCCAGGTCGTCGAGGCCGAGGAGGCTGCGGTACTCGAGGCCCTCGGCGCGGATGACGTCGGCGGCGCCGGTGGCGCGGTCGACGACGGTGGCGACGCCGACGACCTCGGCGCCGGCCTCGCGGACGGCGGCGACGGCGGTGAGCGGCGAGTTGCCGGTGGTGGTGGTGTCCTCGACGACGAGGACGCGCTTGCCGACGATGTCCGGGCCCTCGATGCGGCGCTGCATGCCGTGCTTCTTCGCCTCCTTGCGGACGACGAACGCGTCGACGTCGTCGCCGGCGTGCATGACGGCGGTGGCGACGGGGTCGGCGCCGAGGGTGAGGCCGCCGACGGCGACGTAGTCCCAGTCGGCGGTGAGCTCGCGGAGCAGCTCGCCGATGAGCGGCGAGGCCTCGTGGTGGAGCGTCGCGCGGCGGAGGTCGACGTAGTAGTCGGCCTCCTTGCCGGAGGACAGGGTGACCCTGCCGTGGACGACGGCGAGCTCGCGCACGAGCTGCGCGAGGCGGTCCTTCTTCTGCTGGTCGACGGAGGGTGCGGTCATCGCTCGGTGCCTTCCTTGTCGGTGTCGTCGTGGTCGTTGTCGTCGCGGTCGCCGGCGCGGTCCGGGTCGTCGTCGGCGATGCCGTCGGCGAAGATGCCGGACGGGCCGCCGTCGGTGCGCCGGAGCCGGACGCCGGTGCGCGGGGAGCGCTGGTGATCCGGATCCTGCCCGAGGGCGGGCAGGCCCGCCGCATCGCCCTCGTCGGAGCCCAGGTCGCGGAACTCGCCGTCGCCCATGCGGCGCCCGACGGAGCGGGTGGGCATGTCGACGGGCTCGGCCGGGGCGACGGGGGCGGGGCGCCACACCGGGTCCTCGTCGTGGACGTCCTCCGGGGCGTCGTGCTCGGGCACGGCGCGCAGGTGGCGGTCCATCGGGCCGGCGGCGGCCGGGGCGGGCGCGGCGCCGCGGTCGACGGGAGCGTCGCCGGCGTGCGGCCGGGTCGGGTCCCACGTCGACGGGTCGAGGACGCGGTCGCCGTCGGAGGGCGGGAGGCGGCGGGCGACGTCGGCGAATTCGGCGACGGCGGGCAGCGCCTCGTCCCAGTCGTCGGGGCCGGAGTCGTCGGCGAGGAGGGCGATGGCCCACTCCCCCTCGGCCCACAGGGCGTCGATGCAGCCGGGCATGCGGCGCACGGAGTCGATTTCCGCGGCGGTGAGCAGGCGGCGGACCAGCACGGGGTCGGTGGAGGCGACGGAGCCGCCCGGCACCTCCTCCACCAGGCTCAGGCCGTCGCCGCGGTCGCGGGCGAATTCGAGGACGACGTCGGAGCCGGTCTCCCGGCGCAGCGCGACGACGGTGCGGCCGCCGACGTCGGCGAGGCGCAGCTCGCGGCCGTGGGAGAAGCCCGTGACGACGTCGCGGGGCGCGCCCTCCGGCGTGCGCTCCCACCCGGCGGCGGGGGCGGGCTCGGTCCGGCTGAACTCGCCGTTGATCTCGCGGGCCCAGGCGCGGCGGGCGCCGCGGCCGTGGCGGGACGGGCGGATGCGGTCGACGAGGCCGGCGATGCCGCCGTGGCGGGCGGCCGGCTCGTGGCGCGCCATGGACGGGGCGACGGACTCGCGGGCGTCGACGACGGCGGGGGCCTCCTCCGGCGCATCGTCCGCGTCCACCGCGTCGGCGTCGTCCATCCCGTCGTCGGCGCCGGCTTCGTCGGCGTCGTCGATGCCGGCGGCGTCCGGCAGGTCGGCCTCCGGGGCCTCCTCCGGATACTCGTCCTGAACGGGGTTCAGAAGGTCGGCGCAGGGGCCATCGTCGGCCTCATCGACGCCGTCGACGAGCTCGCGGCGTCCGCGTCGATCGTCCGCGCCATCAGCTGCTGCGACGAACTGATTGACGTTCGGGCGCTCGTCGTCAACCGGTTCGTCGTCGACCACCCGCTCCTCGACGGCCTCCGGCTCCGCATCGGCTTCGGGCCTGCGGTGGGCGCCGCCGGCGGACGGCGCCTCGACGCGGGTGCCGCGATCCCAGGGGTGGAAGACGCGCGAGTCCGCGTCGTCGTCGTGGGCGGGCAGGAGGCGCTCCTCGGGTCCCGGCCCGTCGGCGATCTCCGGCGCGGGCACGGGCTCCGGCTCCTCGTCCGGCAGCGGCGCGGGAATGGAGGCCGTCTCCGGCTCATCGGCACGCTCGGGGTCGCCGGCGAGCTCCGGATCATCGGCCGTCTCAGGCTCGTCGACCGGCTCGGGCTCCAGGGCCTCCCCGGCGAGCGGCGCCGGCTCCCCGTCGGCGGCGGGGACGGGAGCCGCGGAGGGCACGTCGTCACGCTCCTCCGGCTCCCCCGCATCCGCCGCAACCGGCTCGAACGCGGCCAGGCGCTCCGGCTCCGCGGGCAGCTCCCGCAGCCGCTCGGCGGCGGGCAGCTCCGCGGGCTCCGCCGGGGCCTCCGCCACCGGCTCATCCTCACGGCCGCGACCTGCGGTTTCCGGGGCCGCGGCGGGCTTCCCGCGGCCGGACGAACCGCCGGACGCGCCGCGCCGCCGCAGATCCGCCAGCAGCAGGACCACGCCGCCCGCGACCAGCGCGACGGCCAGCACCACAATCAAGATTTCCATCGCCGCCAAGTGTAGAGCGTGCCCCGACATCGCCCCGGCGAATCGGCCCCCTCTCCCCCGTCCCGGCGCGCCCCTCCCGGCGGGCGGCGGCGGGCGCATGACGCCCGGCGCGGGGGCGGCGCACGGCGCGGCGCCGCCCTCCGCGGGCCCGGCGTCAGCGGCGGGCGATCGGGCGCTTCGGGTCGCCGGCCCACATGGACCAGCCGCCGACGAACAGCGACGCCCCCGGCACTCCCGCATGGTGCATCGCGGCGATGAACAGCGCCGAATGCAGGCCGGAGCCGGAGTACACCGCGACCTTCGAGCCATCCTCGATGCCGAACGACGCCAGGTTCTCCCGGATCTCCTCCGGCGAGCGCATCAACCCGTCGACGTGCAGGTGCTTGACCGGGATGTTCACCGCGCCCGGGATGTGGCCGGCCTGCAGGTCCAGGCGCTCGCGGATGCCGTCGTAGCGCGACGGCTCGCGGGCGTCGACCAGGATGCCGTGCTCCGGCCACGTCGCGACCTCGTCGACCTCCACCGTCGGCATGTGCCCGACGGTGACGTCCATCGCGCCGGAGTGGCGCAGGCTGCCCGGGCCGCCGGCGACCTGGAAGCCCGCCTTCTCCCAGGCGGGCAGGCCGCCGTCGAGGACGCGCACGTCCTCCACGCCCGCCCAGCGCAGGATCCACCACGCGCGGGCGGCGAACAGGCCCGAGCCTCCGTCGTAGACGACCACGGTCTGGCCCTTCGTCAGCCCCCACCGGCGCACGGCCCGCTCGATCTGCTCGACGTCCGGCAGCGGGTTGCGGCCGAATTCGCGGCCCGGGATGCCGGCCAGGTCGAACTCGGGGTCGCAGTACATGGCCAGCGGGATGTGGGCCATCGTGTACAGGTCGTAGGCGCTGCGGTCCATCGACCAGCGGGTGTCCAGGACGACGATGCGCTTGCCGGCCTGGATGAGGTCGCGGAGCTCGCGCGCCGAAAGGCTGAGGGTCATGCCCCGAAGTGTAGGAAGACTGCAACGATTCGGCCACGTGGCGCGGGCCCCGCGCTCTAGTGTTGGCCGCATGACCTCCAGCAACGCACCCCGCACCGCACTCGTCACCGGCTCCGGCCGCGGCATCGGCCGCGCCGTCGCCGAAAAGCTCCTCGCCGACGGCTGGACCGTCGGCGTCTACGACGTCTCCGGCGACCAGGCCTGGGCCGAGGGCCGGCCGAACGCCGTCGTCGGCACGCTCGACGTCACCGACCCGCAGGCGTGGGAGACCGTCCTCGCCGACTTCACCGCCCAGGCCGGCGGCCTCGACCTCCTGCTCAACAACGCCGGCATCCTCTACGGCGGCGCGTTCGAGGACTCGGACCACAAGACGGACTCCGCCATCATCGACGTCAACGTCAAGGGCGTCATCCACGGCTGCCGCGCCGCGTTCCCGCATCTCAAGGCCCGCGTCGCCGAGGGCCGCCGCCCCCTCGTCGTCAACATGTCCAGCGCCGCCGCCATCTACGGCACCCCGGACATGGCGACGTACTCCGCCTCCAAGTTCGCCGTCCGCGGCATCACCGAGGCCCTCGAGGTCGAGTGGTTCCCGCACGGCATCACGGTCCGCTCCGTCATGCCGCTGTTCACGGACACGGGCATGCTCGACGGCGTCTCCACCGGCGGCACCCGCCGCATGGGCGTCCGCCTGACGCCGGACGACGTCCGCGACCAGATCCTCGAGGTCGTGGAGAAGAACCTCGACCAGGAGCCGAAGTCCCCGACGAAGGTCCACTACCCCGCGGGCCTGCAGGCGAAGGTCCTGTGGGCGGGCGCCCACATGTCGCCGGGCTTCCTCACCCGCTTCGTCAACGGCAAGCTGACGACGGACCGGAAGATCAGGCTCTAGGCCGAGCGGCCGCCGGCCGGCTTCCGGGGCTACTCCCCCGCGCCGAAGCGGTGCAGCATCACCGCGTAGGAGCCGTGCAGCGGGTCGTCGACGCGATCGACCACCTCGAAGCCGGCCCGCAGGTACGCCTTCACGCCGCGGACGTTGACGTCCTTCACCGACAGGCTGACGCCCGGGTAGCCGATGTCGCGGGCGGCGGCGAGCACGCCGTCCATCAGCGGCCGCGACAGCCCCCGGCCCAGCAGGCCGGGGCGCAGGGCGACGGCGACCTCGGGGTACTCCGGGGAGAACCAGCCGCGGCCGGCGTCGTCGCCGTCGGCCACGCGCAGCCACGCGGCGCCCGCGGGCAGCGCGCCGCCGGCGACGGGGAACGCCGCCCCGCGTGACGACGCCCCGAGCAGCTCCGCGACCTCCGGGTCCGCGGCGTCGAGGGCCGCCCCGTCCGGGCCGGTCATCTCCAGGACGACGCCGCCCTGCTCCGGGGTCCACCTGCCGACGTACCGCTCCCGGGTCTCGGCGTAGTCCGGCGGCAGGTCCTTCGACTCGTCGCCCATCAGCTCGGCGACCTCGTCCATCCAGTACAGGAAGGGTCGGTCGGACTCGGCGGCGCGGCGGCAGCGGAACTCGTGCATGCGGCCAGGGTAGCGGCGGGCCCGGCGCGGCCCCGAGCCGCCCCGGCGCCGCCGCGCGGCCGGCGGGCCGCCGCCCGGGGCGTCGTCACGCAGGGAGCGCGCGACGCGCGCACCCGCACGCGGCGCGCGGACCCGGGCCTACGACGTGCCGACGACCGGCAGGTAGACGCGCCCGCCGGACGCGGCGAACTCGTCGGCCTTCTCCGCCATGCCGGCTTCGATGGCCTCGACGGTGTCCAGCCCGTGCTCCCTCGCGTAGTCCTGCACATCGCGGCTGATGCGCATGGAGCAGAACTTCGGGCCGCACATGGAGCAGAAGTGCGCGGTCTTCGCGGGCTCCGCCGGCAGCGTCTCGTCGTGGTACGCCATCGCCGTCTCCGGGTCGAGGGACAGGGCGAACTGGTCGTGCCAGCGGAACTCGAAGCGCGCCTTCGACAGCGCGTCGTCCCGCTCCCGCGCCCGCGGGTGGCCCTTCGCCAGGTCCGCGGCGTGCGCGGCGATGCGGTAGGTGATGACGCCGGTCTTCACGTCGTCGCGATCCGGCAGGCCCAGGTGCTCCTTCGGCGTGACGTAGCAGAGCATCGCCGTGCCCATCTGCGCGATGCGCGCCGCGCCGATGGCGGACGTGATGTGGTCGTAGCCCGGCGCCACGTCCGTGGCCAGGGGACCGAGCGTGTAGAACGGCGCCTCGCCGCACAGCTCCTCCTCCAGCGTCACGTTCTCGTCGATGCGGTGCAGCGGCACGTGGCCCGGCCCCTCGATCATCACCTGCACCCCGCGGTCGCGGGCAATGCGGGTCAGCTCGCCGAGGGTGCGCAGCTCCGCGAACTGGGCCTCGTCGTTGGCGTCGGCGATGGAGCCGGGGCGCAGGCCGTCGCCCAGGGAGAACGTCACGTCGTAGGCGGCGAGGATGTCGCACAGCTCCGCGAAGTTCTCGTACAGGAAGCTCTCCCGGTGATGCGCGAGGCACCACGCCGCCATGATGGAGCCGCCGCGGCTGACGATCCCGGTGACGCGGTCGGCGGCCAGCGGCACGTGGCGCAGCAGCACGCCGGCGTGGACGGTCATGTAGTCGACGCCCTGCTCCGCCTGCTCGACGACGGTGTCGCGGTAGATCTCCCACGTCAGCTT
The DNA here is from genome assembly GCF_053525695.1 of Corynebacterium sp. 335C. Classification (NCBI taxonomy): domain Bacteria; kingdom Bacillati; phylum Actinomycetota; class Actinomycetes; order Mycobacteriales; family Corynebacteriaceae; genus Corynebacterium; species Corynebacterium sp. 335C. The sequence goes on along the minus strand of NZ_JASTTB010000003.1, from coordinate 141,093 downwards.
CGCGGGGTCGCCGTTGACCTTCTCCAGGGCCTGGTAGATGGGCACGGTGCCGACGGGCACCGGGGAGTTGCGCAGGATCCACTCGCGGGTCTCGTGGATGTCCCGGCCAGTCGACAGGTCCATGATCGTGTCGGCGCCCCAGCGGGTCGCCCACACCATCTTCTCCACCTCCTCGCCGATGGAGGACGTCACGGCGGAGTTGCCGATGTTCGCGTTGATCTTCACCGAGAACCGCTTGCCGATGATCATCGGCTCCAGCTCCGGGTGGTTCCGGTTGGCGCATATGACGGCGCGGCCGGCGGCGACCTCCGCGCGGACGGTCTCCGCGTCCATGCCCTCGCGGGCGGCGCAGAACGCCATCTCGGGCGTGACGACGCCGGCGCGCGCCCACGCCAGCTGCGTCGCCGCCCGGTCGTCGGGGCGGGCCTCCGACGCCGGCGCCGGGGCGGGCTTCGGCCACGCGTCGCGCACCCGCGGCAGGCCGCCGCGCAGGTCCGGCTCGAAGCCCTCGGCGGTGTACGGGCCGGAGGTGTCCGGCACGTCCAGGTGGGTGCCGTCGGTGAGGTGGATGCGCCGCTCCGGCACCCGCAGGACGACGTCGCGGTCGCCCGAGGCGGGGTCGTAGGCGGCGGCGAACGGCATATCGCGGTGGATCTTCTCGCTCTGCATGAGGGGGCCGACGGTCACGGAGCCGTCGGCGGGCGCCTCCGAACGGGCGGCGCGGGTGGGGCGGGCCGCGCGGGCCGTGCGCGGGCGGCGGGCGCCGTCCCCCTCGGCGGACGCGGGCATGGCGGGCTGATCGCTCATGGGCGTTTCTTCCTTTTCCTTCGCCGGCATTACCCGGATTCAGGTTCGACGGTCGACACCCGGTTCCCGGTGTCCTCTCAGCGCCGGCTCGGTGGGCGCTCCCGCAGGTGGGTCGATGTTCTGTTGTGCCGGGGGCGGTGGCCCGCCCGGCGCGGCGCCCGGGTGCGGCGGCGCCTCCGTCGGCGCCCTCGCGGCCGTTCCCGGCCCCGGGTGGACGCGAATATAGCCCGGCGCCGCCCGCGCAGGTGCGCACATGCGCGCAAAAGACCCCCGCCCGGGTGGGGCGGGGGTCGTGCGGGGGCGGGGGCTCGAGTGCGCGGAATGCGGCCGGCGCGCCGGTGCGCGTGACGACGGTGCCGCGGCGCGCCCGCTCAGTCGAACGGGAACACCATCACGTCGTGCTTCGGCCGGTGCGACGGCCCGACGTGGCGGAAGCCCGCCTTCTCGTACGCGCGCGCCGCGCGGTCGTTGCCGTGCTCCACCGCCAGAGTGACGCCGGGGTAGCCGCGGCGGCGGGCGTCGGCAAGCAACCCCTCCAGCAGCACACTCGACAGCCCCTGCCCGTGCAGGCCCGGGCGCAGCGCGATGGCCATCTCCGGCCAGCCGTTGCGGTACCAGCCGGCGCCGGGGTCGTCCTGCGGGAAGGTGCGCAGCCACGCCGCGCCGACCGGCAGCGCGCCGTCCTCGACGCCGAACGGGGCGCCCTGCTCCGAGGCGGCGAGGATCTCCTCCGCCTCCTCCGGCTCGTCGCCGTCGCCGCGCAGCTCCAGGACGACGCCGCCCTGGTCCGGCTCCCACCCGCCGACGTAGCGGATGCGGGTGCCGAAGTAGTTGCCCGGCAGCGGCCGGGTGTCGTCGCCCCAGGTCTCCGTCAGCGCGTACATCCACTCCAGGAAGGGGCGGTCGGCGTCGGTCGCGGGGCGGCAGGCGTAGTCGCTCATGGCCTCCACGGTAGCGCGCCGCGGACGTCCGCCACGCGGGATCGCGCAGGTCCGGCGCGGTGGGGCGCCGGTGCGCGTGACGACGGCGCCCGCCCGGGGAAGGGGGCGGGCGCCGTCATGCGGGGCCCGGGTGCGCGGGGCCCGGGTGCGCCGGGCGCCGGCGCGGGGGACGCCGGCGCGCGTGCGCCGGACGCGGCGGGGACTACTCGTCGCCGGCCGCGTCGTCACGCGGCTCGTCCGCGAAGCCGTCCTGCGCGCCCGCGGCCCCGTCGGCGGGGACGCGGCGCTCGCCGGCCTCGTCGAAGCCGACGACCCGCAGCTTCTCCCCGCCGTCGGCGACGGTGACCTCGACACGGTCGCCGTCGCGGACGTCGCCGGCCAGCAGGCGCCGGGCGAGCTCGTCGCCGATGGCCTTCTGCACCAGGCGGCGCAGCGGGCGGGCGCCGTAGGCCGGGTCGTAGCCGCGCTCGGCCAGCCAGTCCTTCGCGTCGTCGGCGACGTCGAGCACCAGGCGGCGCTGCGCCAGGCGGTTCGCCAGCGCGGCGATCTGGATGTCGACGATGCCGCGGAGCTGGTCCTTCTCCAGGGCGTCGAAGATGACGACGTCGTCGAGGCGGTTGATGAACTCCGGCTTGAACGCCGTCTTCACCGCCGCCATCACCTGCTCCCGGTCGCCGCCGGCGCCGAGGTTGGAGGTGAGGATCAGGATGGTGTTGCGGAAGTCGACCGTGCGGCCCTGGCCGTCGGTCAGCCGGCCCTCGTCGAGGACCTGCAGCAGCACGTCGAAGACGTCCGGGTGGGCCTTCTCCACCTCGTCGAACAGGACGACGGTGTAGGGGCGGCGGCGGACGGCCTCGGTCAGCTGGCCGCCGGCGTCGTGGCCGACGTAGCCGGGGGGCGCGCCGATGAGGCGGGCGACGGAGTGCTTCTCGCCGTACTCGGACATGTCGATGCGCACCATGGCGCGCTCGTCGTCGAAGAGGAACTCCGCCAGGGCCTTCGCCAGCTCGGTCTTGCCGACGCCGGTGGGGCCGAGGAACAGGAACGAGCCGGTGGGCCGGTCCGGGTCGGCGACGCCCGCGCGGGCGCGGCGCACCGCGTCGGACACCGCCACCACGGCCTCCTCCTGGCCGACGACGCGGCCGGCGAGGACGGACTCCATGGCCAGCAGCTTCTCGGTCTCGCCCTGCATCATCTTGCCGGCGGGCACGCCCGTCCAGGCGGAGACGACCTCGGCGACCTCCTGGGTGGTGACCTCCTCCTTCAGCATGGAGTCGCCGGAGTCGGACTGCTCGACGGACTCCTCCGCCTCGGCGAGACGGCGCTCCAGCTCGGGGATGCGGCCGTAGCGCAGCTCGGCGACGCGGCCGTAGTCGCCCTCGCGCTCCGCCTTCTCGCTCTCGGTGCGCAGCGCGTCGAGCTCCTCGCGGATGGCGCGGACGTCGTCGATGGAGTTCAGCTCGTTCTGCCAGCGGGTCTTCAGCTGGGTGAGCTTCTCCCGCTCGTCGGCCAGCTCCTCGCGGAGCTTGACCAGGCGGTCCTTCGACGCGGCGTCGGTCTCCTTCTCCAGCGCCATCTCCTCGATCTCGAGGCGGCGGACGATGCGCTCGGCGGAGTCGATCTCCTCCGGGGAGGAGTCGATCTCCATGCGCAGCCGCGACGCGGCCTCGTCGACGAGGTCGATGGCCTTGTCCGGCAGGAACCGCGACGTGATGTAGCGGTCCGACAGGGTCGCGGCGGCGACGAGGGCGGAGTCGGTGATGCGCACGCCGTGGTGCACCTCGTACCGCTCCTTGAGGCCGCGGAGGATGCCGATGGTGTCCTCCACGCTCGGCTCGGCGGCGTAGACCTGCTGGAAGCGGCGCTCCAGGGCGGCGTCCTTCTCGATGTACTTGCGGTACTCGTCGAGGGTCGTCGCGCCGACGAGGCGCAGCTCGCCGCGGGCGAGCATCGGCTTGATCATGTTGCCGGCGTCCATGGAGCCCTCGCCGGTCGCGCCGGCGCCGACGATGGTGTGGATCTCGTCGATGAAGGTGATGATCTGCCCGTCGGACTCCTTGATCTCGTCGAGCACCGCCTTCAGGCGCTCCTCGAACTCGCCGCGGTACTTCGCGCCGGCGACCATGGAGCCCAGGTCGAGGGCCATGAGGGTCTTGCCCTTCAGGGACTCGGGGACGTCGCCGGCGACGATGCGGCGGGCGAGGCCCTCCACGATCGCGGTCTTGCCGACGCCGGGCTCGCCGATGAGCACCGGGTTGTTCTTCGTGCGGCGCGACAGCACCTGCACGACGCGGCGGATCTCCTGGTCGCGGCCGATGACGGGGTCGATCTTGCCCTCGCGGGCGCGGGCGGTGAGGTCGGTGGCGTACTTCTCCAGCGCCTGCCACTGCTCCTCCGGGTTCTCCGTGGTGACCTTGCGGTTGCCGCGGACGGAGGTGAGCGCCGCCTTGAGGGCGTCGGGCGTCGCGCCGGACTCCTGCAGCATGCGGGCGGCGTCGGAGTCGCCGGTGGCGATGCCGATGAGCAGCACCTCCGTCGACACGTACTCGTCGCCGAGCTCGCCGGCGAGCTCCTCGGCGGCGGTCAGCGCGTTGAGGGCGTCGCGGTTGAACTGGGGGTTCGCCATGTTGCCCCCGGACGCGCTGGGGTATCCCGCGACGAGTTCGCGGGCGCGGGTGAGGGTGGCGCCGGGCTCGACGCCGGCGGAGGTGAGCAGCGGGGCGGCGATGCCGTCCTCCTGCTCCAGGAGGGCGACGAGCAGGTGCGCCGGGCGGATGTCGGGGTTGCCCGCCGCGGACGCGGCCTTGAGCGCGGCCTGCAGCGCCTCGTTCGTCTTGGTGGTGGGGGTGAACGCCATGATGTCCGCGTCCTTTCCTTGCTTTCGTTGGGTTTTCGCCTGTGTTCGTTGCGCGGTCGCCCGGGTGCGCCGTGCCCGGCCCCCGTTCTTGAGCGCGTGATGCTCAAGTACGGGCCCGATGGTAACCGCTCACCCCCTGCAACGCGATGCGAGTTGAGCGTGTTCCACTCAATCCCGGAACCGTCGGTGATGTGCATCACATCACCGTTCGCGTGACGACGGCACCCGCCCCGGCGGACAACCTCCGGCAACGGGTGCCCCGCGGGGCTCCGCCGGCGGCGCGGCGGGCCGTTCTTCACTAGGCTGAAGCCGACCGCGTTCCAGCAAGGAAAGGAACTGTATGAACACCGAGCAGGCCAAGCAGATGACCGAGGGCAAGGGCTTCATCGCCGCCCTGGACCAGTCCGGCGGATCGACCCCGAAGGCCCTGCGCCTGTACGGCATCGAGGAGGACCAGTACTCCGGCGACGCCGAGATGTTCGACCTCGTCCACGAGATGCGCACCCGCATCATCACGTCCGACTCCTTCACCGGCGACAAGATCATCGCCGCCATCCTGTTCGAGATGACCATGGATCGCGAGATCGACGGCATCCCGACCGCCCAGTACCTCTGGGAGAAGAAGGGCGTCGTCCCGCTGCTGAAGACGGACAAGGGCCTTGCCGAGCTGGAGAACGGCGCGCAGGTCATGAAGCCGAACCCGGGCCTGGACGAGCTCTGCGAGCGCGCCGTCGCCAAGGGCATCTTCGGCACCAAGATGCGCTCCTTCATCGCCGAGGCGAACCCGGTGGGCATCAAGGCCGTCGTCGACCAGCAGTTCGAGGTCGCGAAGCAGATCCTGGGCCACGGCCTCATCCCGATCATCGAGCCGGAGGTCGACATCAACGCGGCCGACAAGGCCGAGGCGGAGAAGATCCTGCGCGACGAGCTGCTCAAGGGCCTCGACGCCCTCGAGGGCGACCTGCCGGTGATGATCAAGCTGTCCATCCCGACCGAGGACGGCTTCTACACCCCGCTCATCGAGCACGACAAGGTCATGCGCGTCGTCGCCCTGTCCGGCGGCTACGAGCGCGACGAGGCCAACGAGCGCCTGTCCCGCAACCCGGGCCTCATCGCCTCCTTCTCCCGCGCCCTGACCGAGGGCCTGAACGCCAACCAGTCCCAGGAGGAGTTCGACGCCACCCTGGCCGACTCCGTCAAGGGCATCTACGAGGCCTCCCTGTAAGGGGACGCCCCTCCCCCGGCCCCGCCGGGAACCCCGCGGCCCCCGCATCGCCGACGCGATGCGGGGGCCGCCGCCGTGCGGGGGACGTCGTCACGCGATCACCCGCGCGAACCGCGCTCCCGCATGTGCCGCTCGTGGTGGTGGCCGAAGTCGACGTAGCTGCCGCCCCGGTCGCCGACGTGGGACAGGTGCTCCGGGTTCTCGTAGACGCGGCCCGGGGAGTAGTCGTCGGCGTCGACGCCCTCCGGCAGCGTCGCCGGCAGACCCTCGTAGCGGCCGCGGATGCCCGTCTTCTGCAGGAACGCGCCGATGGCGACGACCACCGCCAGCGCGACCAGCGACTGCACCAGCTACGCGGCGCATGTCCGGGTTGAACGCCATCGCGCCGAGGATGACCACGATGATCGCCGTGACCAGGCCCGGACTCCACGGCCAGCCGAACATGCGGAACGTCAGGCCGCCCGAGCCCGCCAGCTCCGCCTCCAGCCGCGGGCGCAGCCGGATCTGCGACAGGCCGATGAACACGTAGACGAACAGCACGACCGCGCCGGAGCTGTTGACCAGGTAGAGGAAGATGGTCTCCGGCCACACGTAGACCGCCGCGACGCAGATGAAGCCGACGACGACGGAGAACAGGATGCCGCCGACCGGCACGCCGCGGCCGTTGACGCGGGTCATACACGCGGGGGCGTCGCCGTTGCGGCCCTGCGTGAAGATCATGCGCGACGCCGTGTACAGGCCCGAGTTCAGGCACGACAGCACCGCCACCAGGACGATGAAGTTGAGGATGTCGGCCGTGTACGGCAGGCCCATCGCGTCGAGCGCCGTGATGAACGGCGAGACGCCCGCCGTGTACTCGTCCCACGGCAGGATGGCGACGAGCAGCGCGGTGGAGATGACGAAGAACGCCAGGATGCGGACGACGACGGTCTGCGTCGTGCGGCGGATCGCGTCCGCCGGGTGCGACGACTCCGCCGCGGCGATGGTGACCAGCTCCGCGCCCGTCATGGAGAAGATGACCGTGACGACGCCGACGAAGATGGCGGGCACGCCCTCCGGCACGAAGCCGCCGTGCGAGAACAGGTTGCCGACGCCGGGCTCCGGCGCCCCCGGGCTGCCCGTCCACAGGCCGAGCAGGAACGCGGCGCCCGCGATGATGAACGCCACGATGACGACGACCTTGATGCCGGCGAACCAGTACTCGGCCTCGCCGAAGCTCTTCACCGACAGCAGGTTGACGCCCAGCATCACCGCCAGGATGACGACGGCGGTGAGCCACTGCGGGATCGCCGGCACCCAGCGGGCGACGAGCTCGCCGCCGTCCTGCGCGACCACGCGGAGGAGTGGGGCGCGGAGCTGTCCGCGGAGGAGGGCAAGACCCGCCCCGAGGGCGTCGGCGAGGTCCTCCGCGCCGCCGCCGTCCTGGAGTTCCAGGCCGGCGAGGCCGACCGCGACAACGGCGAGATCCTGCACTCCCCGCGCCGCGGCGAGCGCATCGCCGTCGTCCGCGGCCCCGTCGGCGTGGTCTCGATGATCACCCCGTTCAACTTCCCCATCGCCATCCCCGCATGGAAGGCCGCCCCGGCGCTGATCCACGGCAACGCCGTCGTCTGGAAGCCCGCCCAGTCCGTGCCGCTGCTGGCGATGCGCCTGGCGCAGGCCCTCGACCGGGCCGGGCTGCCCGCCGGCGTGCTCAACCTCGTCGTCGCGCCGACGGACGCGTCGCGGGCGCTGCTCGTCGACCCGCGCGTCGCCGCGCTGACGTTCACCGGCTCGACCGGCGTCGGCCGCTCCATCGCCTCCGCCTGCGCGGCGGAGGGCATCCCCGTGCAGGCGGAGATGGGAGGCAAGAACCCCGCCGTCGTCCTCGCCGACGCGGACCTCGCCCACGCGGCGGAGCAGGTCGCCAACGGCGCGTTCAACTCGACGGGCCAGAAGTGCACGGCGACGTCCCGCGTCGCCGTCGTCCGGGAGGTCGCCGACGACTTCGTCGCGGCGCTGCTGGAGCGCGTCCGGGCCCGCGTCACCGGCGACCCGCTCGCCGACGGCGTGACCATGGGCCCGATGATCGACGCCGGCCCGCGCGACGCCGCCGTCGCCGCCGTCCGCGCCTCCGTCGGCGACGGCGCCGAACTGCTCGCCGGCGGCGGGATCCCCGACGTCGCCGACTGCCCCGGCGGCCACTTCATGGAGCCGACCGTCGTCCGCGTGTCCTCCCCGGAGGACCCGCTCTGGACCGAGGAGCTGTTCGCCCCCGTCCTCGCGGTGCTGGTCGTCGACGACGCCGACGAGGCCTTCCGCGTCGCCGACCTCGGCGAGTACGGCCTGCCCGCCGCGGTGTTCACCGATTCCCTGGCGGCGACGTTCGACGCCTCCGAGCGGCTGCACGTCGGCATCCTCCACGTGAACTCCGAGACGGCGGGCGTCGACCCGCACGCCCCGTTCGGCGGCTACGACCTCGTGGTCCAGGCCTCCCGCCGGGCGGTGAGCAGCGTCAGCCCCAGGTCGGGGCGGGCCGCCAGCGTCGCGACGGTGAGGGTCACGGCCGGGCGCCGCCCTCCCCGATGCCGCCGTCGACCTCCGGGTCCGAGCCGAGCAGGTCGAGCACCGGGATCTCGCGGCGCACCCGCGCGACCTCGTCCAGGTCGACGTCGACGACGAGGAACTGCGGGGCGTAGCCGGCCTCCGCGACGATGGCGCCGTCGGGGCCGACGACGGCGGAGTGGCCGATGCCGGTCGGGCCCTCCGGCTTGCCGGCCTTCGCGGAGCCGCCGGGGCGGGCGGCGTCGACGGCGGCGACGAAGCAGGTGGTGTCCAGCGCGCGGGCGGCGGTCAGGGCGCGCCACTGGCGCAGCTTGCCCGGGCCGTCGTTCCAGGAGGCGGGCAGGACCAGCACCTCGGCGCCCATCTGCGCCAGGCGCAGGAAGTGCTGCGGGAAGCGGACGTCGAAGCAGGTGCCCAGGCCGACGCGGGCGACGCGGCGGACGCCGTCGCCGCCGAGCCCGGTGCCGGAGGCGCCGACGGGCACCTCGACGACGACGTGGCGGTCGCCCGGCGCGACGGTGTCGGACTCGCGGAAGCCGAACGCGTCGAAGAGGCGGATCTTGTCGTAGTGCTCGTCGATGCCGCGGCCGGCGACCAGGAGGGTGTTGTGGACGCGGGCGAGCTCCTTGCCGTCGCGCTCGACGGAGTCGGCGGGGCGGAACATGCCCAGCACCGCGACGACGTCGGCCTCCTCCGCGGCGGCGCGGACGGCGGAGGCGAAGGGCCCGTCGAGCTCCTCGGCGACGGTGTCGAGGCGGCCGGTGTTGAACGCCTTCATCGTCGCCTCGGGGAAGACGACCAGGTCGGCCCCGGCGGCGCCGGCGCGCAGGATGCCCTCCCGGACGGTCTCCAGGTTCCGCTGCGGGTCGTCGTACTGGTCGATCTGTGCCAAGGCGATGCGCATGCGGCCAGGCTACAGGTCGGGGCGACGCCCGGACCGGAGTTGTCCACCGCCCGGCCGCCGTCCACGATCGCCCGCCGCGGGGCGCCTCCCCCGGCGTCCGCCGTCCACGGGCGGTGGAGGATGCGGGCCATGGAGAACCTCACGGGCGGGGAGACGCTGCACCTGTCCCCGGCGGCGCTGCGGGCGCTGGCCGGGGACCTGGAGGCCCGGGCGCGGGCCGTGGATCACGCGCTCTCGCGGGCGGCGCCGCCGGCGGGGATGCCGGGCTCGCGGGCCGCGGCCGCGGCGCACCGGCTGCTGACGGCGTGGCGGGTGGAGCTCGGCCGGGAGGCCGGGCGGCTGGATCGGCTGGGCGGCGTCGCCCGGCGCATCGCCGCGTCGGTGGAGGAGGCCGACCGGGGCGTCGCCGGCGCGCTGCGCTGCGGCCCGGCGCCGGAGGGGGCGCGGCCGTGAGCGGGAATCCCTGGGACTGGGCGGTGGCGGAGCTGGCGGCGGCCGCCGGCGGGTGGCGCTCCGCCGCCGCGGTGGTCGCCGGGGAGTCGGGCCGGACGGCGCGTCTGGCGCGGCTTTCCGACGGCCGCCTGGAGGGCGGCATCCGCGACGCCGCGGTCGACGCCATCGGCTCCGCGGCGGATGCGCTGGGCCGGGACGCGATGATGCTGGAGCAGGTGGCGCACGCCCTGGCGGAAGGGGCGGTTCCGCTGGCGATGGCCGTCGCCGCGCTCCGATCCGCCACGCACGACCGGGCGCAGCTCGCGCGGGTGCTGCGGCTCGACGCGGAGCTGGCGGAGCGGCTGCTGACGATGCTGCCGCCGGGCGGCGGCGGGCTCGCGGCGGCGACCGGGGACGCAGCCGGGCACGCGGCGCCGGCCGCCGGATCCACGCTTCCGCCGGGCCGGGTCCTCGACGCCCGGGACGGGATAACGCTGGTGGGCTACGGCGACGTCGCGAACGCTGACCGGGTCATCCTGTTCGTGCCGGGCACCGGCAGCTCCATCGACGATCTGCCTCCGCAGGAGGAGCGGGTGGCGGCGCTCCTGTCCGCGACCGGGGGCGACGGGGCGGAGACCGCCGTGGTGCTGTTCATGCACGACGCCCCGTCGGACGTCGTCGAGGCCGCGGCCCACGCCCACTACCCGGGGGCGGCCGCCCGCCTGCGGACGGCCGCCGTGACGGTGACGGAGGCCAACCCCGGCGCCCACCTGCACGTGATGGGCTACAGCCACGGTGCGCTGGTGACGTCGCAGGCGGCGACCGGGCCGGGGCTGCGCGCCGACTCGCTGTCGTTCCTCGGCCCGACGGCGATGGGACCGGGCGTGTCGACGGTGCAGGATCTGCGCCTGCGGGATCGGTCGGGCCGGCTTCGGGATCCGCGGGGCAACGGAGCGCGGACGTGGGCGGCGGTGGCGCCGGAGGATCTCATCCGGGTCGAGCCGCAGGTCACTCGCCGCGGGGTCCCGCCGTACTCGCCCGACGCCGGGGCCCGGCACATCCCGGCGCCCCGGAAACGCGGCCGCGGCGCCATACCCGCGCACGGCTCCTACTTCCGGGAGCGCGCCACGTTGGAGGGCATCGGCGATGCCCTCGAGGATGCTTTGCGACGGGACCCGCCCGGCCCCGTGCCCCGCTCGTGACGGCGGGGACGGGGCCGGGCGGGTGCACGGCGGAGGCCGGATGCGCGCAGCGTCGGCCGCCGCGCGGTCGCTGTCCGACGCGCGGTCGCCGGGCTGCGCGCGGTCATCGGTCGGCGCGCGGAGGCGGCAGGGCGGGGCTTACGCGAAGTCGAGCTTGTACTGCTCCGCGCGGGTCCACTTCAGCAGGTCCTCGAAGATCCAGCGGAACAGGACCGACAGGATGATCGGGGCGACGAAGAACATGACGGCGACGATGGCGATGTTGCCGCCGGTCCAGCCCCAGCCCTCGGCGTTGAGGGCGGCCAGCGGGCCGGCGAGGCCGGAGACTCCGAAGCCCGCGGAGATCGGGGTGCCGGAGATGCCCAGCGCGCCGCCGAGGCCGCCGAGCACCGCGGCGGAGCAGACCATGGGCAGGAAGATGAGGGGCTTCGACAGGACGTTGGCCATCTGCACCTTCGGGGAGCCGAGGACGTGCAGCAGTGACGTCGCCATGCCGTTGGAGCGCCAGCCGGCGACCAGCAGGCCGAAGCCGGCGGCGACGCAGCCGAGGTTCGCGACGCCGGAGGCGACGCCGGACATGTAGATGGCCGTCGCGACGCCGACGGTGGAGATCGGCGAGACGATCATGATGGCGAACAGCACGGCGAGTGCGATGCCCATCGGGATGGGCTGCAGGGTGGTGGCGCCGTTGACCAGGTTGCCCAGCCACTCGGTGAAGACCTTGATGACGGGGAAGGTGACGACCCAGCCGATGCCGCCGGCGACGACCACGACGATCGTCGACAGGAGCAGGATCGTGTAGTTCCGCAGCCGGTCGCCGATGAGCAGGATGACCAGCACGGCGATGGCCGCGGTGAGACCCGTGTTGATGACCAGGCCGGTGCCCTGCAGGTGGAAGCCGCCCTCCGGGTCCGGCACGGCGACGCCGGAGCCGCACACCGCGGCGATGCCGACGGAGGCGGTCTGGATGGGCGACAGGTTGAACTGCATGGCGACGAGGACGCCGATGAGCACCGGCATCATCGACGCCGACAGGACGACGAGGTCGATGATGGTCTGGCCGGCCGGGAACACCGGCAGCAGGGCCTTGAACAGCTCGCCGAGCAGCGCCTGCGGCACCAGGGCGACGACGACGGCGATGGAGATGCCGTTGAGCACCTTCATGGCGAAGGCGCCGGCGGTCATGCGGCCGTGCTCACCGTCGTTGCCGTCGTCGGACATGCCGCGGGCGATGGGCTGCTCGTCGACGGCGTCGTGGGCGTCGACCCTGTGGCGCTGGGCCTGCTGGTCCCCGGGTCCGGCCCCGGTCGCGTCAATGCTCATGCGGGAATAATATTCATTTCCCCTCCGGCTGCATGCACCGGGTGCCGGAACCGCCGCGCCCCGGACGCGACGACGCCGCCGCCATCCGGGTCGCGGATGGCGGCGGCGTCGGGCGGCGGGCGTCGTCAGCGCCGGCGGCGGGCGTCGCGGTCCCACATGACCACCGCGGTGGAGCGGGGCACGTGGACCAGCTCGCCGCGGGGGCGGCCGCGGGCCGCCTCGGCGGCGCGGAGCTTCTCCCGCAGCCGGGCGTTCTCGTCCTCGAGCTCCTCCACGCGGGCGGAGAGCTCGATGATGGACTTGATGCCCGCGAGGTTCACGCCCTCCTCCTGGGAGAGGCGCTGCACCTCGCGCAGCCTGTCGACGTCGCGATCGGTGTAGCGGCGCCCGCCGCCGCGGGTGCGGCGCGGGGTGACGATGCCGAGCCGGTCGTAGTTGCGCAGCGTCTGCGCGTGCATGCCGGCCAGTTCGGCGGCCACGGAGATGACGTACACCCGCGTCTCGCGGGCACGGCCTCCGAGGTCCGCCCGGTCGCCGGGCTCGCCGCCCGCGGCCGCGCCGCGGCCGGCCGACGTCGCGTCGGTCGTCCCGTCCATGTCCGTCACCTCCTTTCCGGGGCACGCCCCGGGCCCGGCGGAATCGGGCCCGCGGGCCTACTTGTTGCCGGCCCAGCCCTCGCGGGGGCTGAAGCCGGAGGCCCGCTCGGCCTCGACGTAGCCGCGCAGCGCGGAGGCGGCGGCGTCGTCGAGCTTCTGCGGGACCTGCACCCGGACGGTGACCAGCAGGTCGCCGGGGGTGCCGTTGCGCTTGGGGATGCCGCGGCCGCGGACGCGCAGCGTCCTGCCGTCGGCGGTGCCCGCGGGGACGCGGACCCGCACCTTCCCGTCGAGGGTGGGGACGGTCAGCGTGCCGCCGAGCGCGAGCTCGCCGAAGCTGACCGGCACCGTGACCTCCAGGTCGTCGCCGGAGCGGGTGAAGATCTCGTCCGGGCGGACGTGGACGGTGACGAACAGGTCGCCCGCGGGCTTGCCGCGCAGGCCCGCCTCGCCCTGGCCCGCCAGGCGGACCTTCTGGCCGTCGACGACGCCGGCCGGCACGCGGACGGTGATGCTGCGCCGGCGCGTGGTGACGCCGGTGCCGCCGCAGTCCGTGCACGGCTCCTCGATGATCGTGCCGGTGCCGCCGCAGTCGGGGCACGGACGCGACATGCCGAAGGCGCCGCGCTGCTCGTTGACGAACCCGGTGCCGCTGCAGGTCCGGCACGTCGTCGGCGACGTCCCGGGCTTCGCGCCCGACCCGTGGCAGGTCGTGCACGGCGAGGGGTTGGTCAGCTGCAGGGGGATGGTGACGCCCTGCGCCGCCTCGCGGAAGTCGAGGGTGATCTCCGTTTCGACGTCCGCGCCCCGGCGGGGGCGCTGGGAGCGCGCCCCGCCCGACCCGAAGCCGCCGGCTCCCCCTCGGCCCATGAATCCGCCGAGGAAGTCACCCAAGCCAGCTCCGGCGCCACCGGAGGTAGCGTCGCCGAAGAGATCGGAGACGTTGAAATCGAACCCGCCGGCGGCGCCCGGGCCGGCCCCGGCCCCTCCCCTGGGGCCGCCGGCCCCCCGCCCCGGGAAGCGGAAGCCCCCGGAGCGCAGCGCGGCGTGCAGTTCGTCGTATTCCCGCCGCTTGTCGGCGTCGCCCAGCACGGAGTACGCCTCGGAGATCCGCTTGAAGCGGTCCTCCTTGGCGGCGTCGCCGGGGTGCGTGTCCGGGTGGTTGTCCCGGGCGAGCTTCCGGTACGCCTTCTTGATCTCGTCCTGGCCGGCGGACTGGGAGACGCCCAGGTCCGCGTAGTAGTCCTTGTCGGCCCATTCACGCTGGGTCATCGGGCACCTCCTCCTTTCCGTCCGTGGTCCTGTGGTGCCGTGGGGTCATCGCCCTCCCGGCCCGCGCCATCGGGCGCGGACCGGCGGGGCGTTCAGGACTCGGGCGCGTCCGCGCCCTCGTCGCCGGCCTGCGGGGCGTCGGCGATGACGACCATCGCCGTCCGCAGGAGCCGGCCGTCCATGCGGTAGCCCTTGCGCAGCACCGCGCCCAGGGCCTTGTCGTCGCCGGAGGACATGTCCTGCACGGCCTCGTGGACGTCCGGGTCGAAGGGCTCGCCCTCCTCGCCGAAGGCCTCCACCTTCAGCGACGCCAGGGTCTGGCGCAGCTTGTCGGCGAAGTGCCGCAGCGGGGTGCCGTCGCCCAGGTCGCCGTGCTGCTCGGCCCGGTCGACGTCGTCGGCCAGGTTGAGCAGCTCCGCGGCGACGGACGCGCGGGCGGAGAGGCAGTCGGCCTCGCGCTCGCGGTCGACGCGGCGGCGGTAGTTGGCGAACTCCGCCGAGACCCGCTGCAGGTCCGCGGTGCGCTCGTCGAGCTCCGCGCGGACCGCCGCGGCCGGGTCGTCCGCCTCCGGGGCGGCGCCAGCCTCCGCGGCCTGCGCGTCGTCCGCGCCGGCGGCGTCCGCCGCGACGTCCTGGTCGTCGATGACCTCGGCGTCGACGACGGCGTCGTCGATGTCGTCGGTTCGATCGGCCATGGCCTACTTACCGTCCTTCTCGTCCTCGTCGATGACCTCGGCGTCCACGACGTCGTCCTGCGCGGAGGCGGACTGGGCGTCGCCGGCGTCGGCCTGGGCGGCGCCCTGCGCGGCCTCGGCCTCGTAGATCGCCTTGCCCATCTCCTGGGACTCGGTCGACAGCTTCTCGACGGCGGCCTTGATGGCCTCCAGGTCGGAGCCCTTCAGCGCCTCGTCGACGCCCTTCGCGGCCTCCTCGACGCGGTCCTTGACGTCCTGCGGGACCTTCTCGCCGTTCTCCTCGACGAACTTGCGGGTCTGGTACGTCATGGACTCGGCCGAGTTGCGGACCTCCTGCTCCTCGCGGCGCTTCTTGTCCTCCTCGGCGTGCGCCTCGGCGTCCTTGATCATCTGGTCGATCTCCTCCTGGGAGAGGCCGGAGCCCTCCTGGATGGTGATCTTGTTCTCCTTGCCGGTGCCCTTGTCCTTCGCGGTGACGTGCACGATGCCGTTGGCGTCGATGTCGAAGGTCACCTCGATCTGCGGGACGCCGCGCGGGGCCGGGGCGATGCCGCCGAGCTCGAAGGAGCCGAGCAGCTTGTTGGCCTGCGCCATCTCGCGCTCGCCCTGGAAGACCTGGATCTGGACGGACGGCTGGTTGTCCTCCGCCGTGGTGAAGGTCTCCGAGCGCTTGGTCGGGATGGTGGTGTTGCGCTCGATGAGCTTCGTCATGACGCCGCCCTTGGTCTCGATGCCGAGGGACAGCGGGGTGACGTCGAGCAGCAGCACGTCCTTGACCTCGCCGCGCAGGACGCCGGCCTGCAGGGCGGCGCCGACGGCGACGACCTCGTCCGGGTTGACGCCCTTGTTCGGCTCGCGGCCGCCGGTCAGCTCCTTCACCAGGTCGGACACGGCCGGCATGCGGGTGGAGCCGCCGACGAGCACGACGTGGTCGATGTCGGACACCGGGATGTCCGCGTCGGCGATGACCTGCTGGAACGGCTTGCGGGTGCGGTCCAGGAGATCCTGGGTGATGCGCTGGAACTCGGTGCGGGACAGCGTCTCGTCCAGGAACAGCGGGTTCTTGTCCGCGTCGACCGTGATGTACGGCAGGTTGATGGAGGTCTGCTGCGAGCTGGACAGCTCGATCTTCGCCTTCTCCGCAGCCTCGCGGAGGCGCTGCATGGCCATCTTGTCCTTGGTCAGGTCGATGCCCTGCGCGGTCTTGAACTTCTCCACCAGCCAGTCGACGATGCGCTGATCCCAGTCGTCGCCGCCCAGGCGGTTGTCGCCCGCGGTGGCGCGGACCTCGACGACGCCGTCGCCGATCTCCAGCAGGGACACGTCGAAGGTGCCGCCGCCCAGGTCGAAGACCAGGATGGTCTGCTCCTTGTCGGACTTCTCCAGGCCGTAGGCCAGCGCGGCCGCGGTCGGCTCGTTGACGATGCGCAGCACGTTGAGGCCCGCGATCTGGCCGGCCTCCTTGGTGGACTGGCGCTCCGCGTCGGAGAAGTAGGCCGGGACGGTGATGACCGCGTCGGTCACGTCCTCGCCCAGGTAGGACTCCGCATCGCGCTTCAGCTTCTGCAGCGTGCGCGCCGAAATCTCCTGCGGGGTGTACTTCTTGTCGTCGATCTCGACCGTCCAGTCAGTGCCCATGTGGCGCTTGACGGAGCGGATGGTGCGATCGACGTTGGTGACCGCCTGGTTCTTGGCGGACTGGCCGACCAGCACCTCGCCGTTCTTGGCGAAGGCGACGATCGACGGAGTGGTGCGCGAGCCCTCGGAGTTGGCGATGACCTTCGCCTCGCCGCCCTCCAGGACCGACACGACGGAGTTGGTGGTGCCGAGGTCGATGCCGACTGCACGTCCCATGATTGATTCCTCCCGTTTCCATGTGCCGCCCGCGGCGGCAGGTGTTCGTTCGTTGCGTTGTTCGTTGCGGCGGACTGAGCGCCGGTGACTCAAGCTTGCCGACGGCCATCCGGCCCGTCAAGTTTCCTTGAGCCCATTCCGCTCAACCCTTGCACCCGTTAGAACCCGCGACGTTCCGAAGTTGTTCCCGATCCGCTCAACTTTTTCCGGGAATTTTTTCGTGAACAGCGTTACCCCAGGTCAGGCGGCATCCATCGTTAGGCAACCCTACGAAACGCGGCCGATCGTGAGGTTGGCCACGAACCCGGGCCCCCGTTCAGGTCTCCATTAAGAGGATCCGGGGTGCTCGTGATACAACTCACAGGAGAACTAAATCGCGTGCCGGCCGTGGCGATCCCTCGTCGCGGGCCGGGTCCGGACGGCCCCTCACCCCGCCGCCCGGACCCGCGGCAGGCGACGCCAGTCCTGTTCGCGCAGCCGCGCGACGACCCGTTTAAAGGAACCTCATGAGCGAGCTCAACCTGGCCGAGGCGCCGGCGGGCGTGGTGGAGATGAACGGCTTCACCATCGCCGTCGGCGTCATCGGCGTACTGCTCTCCCTGCCCTGCTGGTTCGTGTTCATCAAGGGCTTCATCCACATGGTCCGCACGATCATGGTGGGCCAGAAGACCTACGGCCACACCGGCGACTGGGGCAAGCGCATCGTCACCGTCATCCGCGAGGTGTTCGGCCACACCAAGATGGCCAAGAAGCCCGGCGTCGCCGTGGCCCACTGGTTCGTCATGGTGGGCTTCCTCCTCGGCGCCCTGGTCTGGTTCGAGGCGTACATCCAGACCTTCTGGCCGGCCGGCGGCTGGCCGATCCTCAAGGATCTGACGCTCTGGCACTTCATCGACGAGATCCTCGGCCTCGGCACCGTCCTCGGCATCACCGCGCTGATCATCGTCCGCCAGACCAACCTGGGCAAGGAGCGCCTGAGCCGCTTCTACGGCTCCAACGCCAAGGCCGCCTACTTCGTCGAGGCCGTCGTCCTCATCGAGGGCCTGGGCATGGTGATGGTGAAGGCCGCCAAGCTGGCGACCTACGACCAGGGTCACGCGATCCACTGGTCGAACTTCGTCACGGGCTTCATCGCCCAGATCCTCCCGGCCTCCGGGATCATGGTCTCCATCTTCGCCCTGGTGAAGCTGCTGTCCGGCATGATCTGGCTGTACGTCGTCGGCCGCAACCTGCAGTGGGGCGTCGCCTGGCACCGCTTCCTGGCGTTCGCGAACATCCTGCTGAAGCGCAACGCCGACGGCTACAACGCCCTCGGCGCCGCCAAGCCGCTGACCGCCAAGGGCGAGATCCTCAACCTCGAGGAGGCCATGGAGAGCGAGGACGAGGACCTCTCCATGGGCACCGGCGTCGTCAACGAGCACTCCTGGAAGGCCCTCCTGGACTTCACGTCCTGCACCGAGTGCGGCCGCTGCCAGGAGCAGTGCCCGGCCTGGAACACCGCCAAGCCGCTGTCCCCGAAGCTGCTGGTCAACAACCTCCGCGACCACATGTTCGACTCCGCGCCGTACCTGCTGGCCGGCGAGTCCGCCGAGGACCACGACGTCCTGTCCAAGCCGCTGGTCGGCGAGGGCGAGGAGGGCGTCATCGACCCCGACGTCCTGTGGTCCTGCACCAACTGCGGCGCCTGCGTCGAGCAGTGCCCGGTCGACATCGAGCACATCGACCACATCATCGACATGCGCCGCTACCAGGTGCTCGTCGAGTCCGAGTTCCCGACCGAGCTGGCCGGCCTGTTCAAGAACCTCGAGACCAAGGGCAACCCGTGGGGCCAGAACGCCTCCACGCGCTCCGAGTGGATCGACGAGGTCCGCAAGGACGGCGTCGTCGTCCCGGTGTGGGGCGAGGACATCGAGAACTTCGACGACACCGAGTACCTCTTCTGGGTCGGCTGCGCCGGCGCGTACGACGACAACGCCA
Organism: Corynebacterium sp. 335C; assembly: GCF_053525695.1. Taxonomy (NCBI): domain Bacteria; kingdom Bacillati; phylum Actinomycetota; class Actinomycetes; order Mycobacteriales; family Corynebacteriaceae; genus Corynebacterium; species Corynebacterium sp. 335C. Next base: position 122,464 of record NZ_JASTTB010000003.1, on the reverse strand, counting down.
AGAAGACCACCAAGGCCGTCGCCGAGATGTTGTACACGGCCGGCGTGAAGTTCGCCGTCCTGTCCCAGGCCGAGGGCTGCACGGGCGACTCCGCCCGCCGCGCCGGCAACGAGTTCCTGTTCCAGGTCCTGGCCGAGCAGAACATCGAGCAGCTCGGCGAGGTCTTCGAGGGCGTGCCCCCGAAGCAGCGCAAGATCGTCGTGACCTGCGCCCACTGCTTCAACGCCCTGAAGAACGAGTACCCGGAGCTGGGCGGCCACTACCAGGTCGTCCACCACACCCAGCTGCTCAACCAGCTGATCCGCGAGAACCGCCTGCAGCCCGTCGCCTCCGGCCAGGGCCGCCAGGTCACCTACCACGACCCGTGCTTCCTGGGCCGCCACAACAAGGTGTTCGAGGCTCCGCGTGAGCTCATCGGCGCCTCCGGCGCGAACCTGGTGGAGATGCCCCGCAACCGCAACACCGGCTTCTGCTGCGGCGCCGGCGGCGCGCGGATGTGGATGGAGGAGACCATCGGCTCCCGCATCAACGTCAACCGCACCGAGGAGGCGCTGGCGACCAACGCCGAGCAGATCGCCATCGGCTGCCCGTTCTGCAAGACGATGATGACGGACGGCGTCCGCGCCGTCGCCGAGGAGGGCAAGGCCCCCGACGTCGTCGACATCGCCCAGATGTTCCGCGACTCCGTGCTCGTCGACGGCAAGCTGCCGGATCCGAAGGAGCCGGCGTGGCTCGAGGAGCCGGTCCGCGGCTACGTCGAGCCGGAGCCCGAGCCCGAGCCGGAGCCGGAGCCCGAGAAGGAGGAGCCGAAGGGCGGCAAGGCCGCCGGTGCGGCCGCCGCGGGCGCCGCTGCCGGTGCCGCCGCCGGCGCCGCCGGTGGTGCCCCGAAGCCCGGTGGCGCCCCGATTCCGGGCGGTGCCCCGAAGCCCGGTGGCGCTCCCGCTCCGGGCGGTGCCCCCAAGCCGGGCGGCGCCCCGACCCCGGGCGGCGCGCCCAAGCCGGGCGGCGCCCCCGCTCCGGGTGGTGCCAAGGGCGGCGCGCCCAAGCCGGGCGGTGCCCCGAAGCCGGGTGGTGCTCCGAAGCCGGGCGGTGCTCCGGCTCCGGGCGGCGCGAAGGCCTCCGGTGCTCCGAAGCCGGGTGGCGCGCCCAAGCCGGGCGGTGCTCCGGCCCCGGGCGGCGCGAAGGCCTCCGGCGCCCCGAAGCCCGGTGGCGCCCCGAAGCCGGGTGCGGCTGCGGCGGCTCCGGCCGCCGAGGCCCCGCAGGCCGAGACCCCGGCGCAGCCGGAGGCCCCGGCCCAGGCGACCACCGCCGCCGGCGTCCCGCTGCCGGGCGGCGCCCGCCGGGCCGGCGCCGCGCCGAAGGCCGCCCCGGCCCCGGCCGCGCAGCCGGCCGCCGAGGAGGCCCCGGCGGAGGAGCCGCAGGTCGAGGAGGCCCCGGCGGAGGAGCCCGCCGAGGAGGCTCCGGCCCAGGAGCCGGCCGCCGACGAGGCCCCGGCCCCGACGGCCCCGGCCGCGGAGCTGCCGACCACCGGCCGCGGCATCCCGCTGCCGGGCACGGCCCGCCGCAACGCCGAGGGCCGCTAGGCCCCGCGCCCGCCCGCCCGGGGCGGGTGCACCGCAGGAGCGGCCCGACGGATTCGTCCGCCGGGCCGCTCCGGCGATCCGGGGGCGGGTGCCGTCGTCACGCACCACCCGCGCACCCGCGAACCCGCGCCCGCGCACCCCTCCGCCGCCCCTCCCCCGCCCCGCACGGAAAGCGCCCCGCGCCGCGCCCGTCCGACGATCAGGTGTCGCCGGACCACCCCGGGTGGCATGCTGGACGCGTGAGCAACGACACCGGCACCGACGACACGAACGACACGCAGGGCACCGAGCAGGTCGCCCACGACTCCGGCGAGCGGAAGGCCGCCGCGGCGGAGCAGGCCCGCGCCGCGAAGGTCGCCTCGTCGTCCGGCGCCGCACGGCCGCGCCGCAGCCCGCTGCGCCCCCTGGAGCAGCCGCACCGCCTGCGCAACGTGCTCTACGACATCCGCGGCCCGGTGACGGAGCTGGCGGAGAAGATGGAGTCCGACGGGCACCGCATCCTGATGCTCAACACGGGCAACCCGGCGAAGTTCGGGTTCGACGCCCCGGACACGATCGTCCAGGACATGGTGCGGGCCCTGCCGCACGCGCAGGGCTACAGCGAGTCCAAGGGCATCTACTCGGCGCGGCGCGCCGTCGTCACGCGCTACGAGATGGTGCCGGGCTTCCCGCGCTTCGACGTCGACGACGTGATCCTGGGCAACGGCGTCTCGGAGCTCATCTCCATGACGACGCAGGCGCTGCTGGAGGAGGGCGACGAGGTCCTCATCCCCGCCCCCGACTACCCGCTGTGGACCGCGGCGACGACGCTGACGGGCGCGACGTCGGTGCACTACATGTGCGACGAGGCCAACGACTGGAACCCGGATCTGGATGACATCCGGTCGAAGGTGACGGACAGGACGAAGGCCATCGTCGTCATCAACCCGAACAACCCGACCGGCGCGGTGTACTCGAAGGAGCTGCTGGAGGGCATCGTCGACATCGCCCGCGAGCACTCCCTGGTGCTGCTGGCCGACGAGATCTACGACCGCATCCTGTACGACGACGCCGAGCACGTCAGCCTGGCGACGCTCGCGCCGGACCTGCTGACCGTCACGTTCAACGGTCTGTCGAAGACGTACCGCGTCGCCGGCTACCGCGCCGGCTGGATGGTGCTCACCGGCCCGAAGCGCCACGCGCAGGGCTTCATCGAGGGCGTCAACCTCCTCGCCAGCACCCGCCTGTGCCCGAACGTGCCCGCGCAGCACGGCATCCAGGTGGCGCTGGGCGGCTACCAGTCCATCAACGACCTGGTGCTGCCGGGCGGGCGCCTCCTGCGCCAGCGCAACGTGACGTGGGAGAAACTCAACGAGATCCCGGGCGTGAGCTGCGTGAAGCCGATGGGCGCGCTGTACGCGTTCCCGAAGCTGGACCCGGAGGTCCACGAGATCCACGACGACCAGAAGCTGATGTACGACATCCTCAAGGAGGAGAAGATCCTCATGGTCGGCGGCACGGGCTTCAACTTCCCAACGCACGACCACTTCCGCATCGTCACCCTGCCGCTGGAGAGCGAGCTGGCGGAGGCGATCGAGCGGCTGGGCAACTTCCTGGCCAGCTACAAGCAGTAGGTCCGGCACCCGCCCCACGACGCACGGAGGGACCCCATGGGCAGGCATTCCGCACCCGAACCCCGCGACGCCCGGCCCGGAGGGTCGGCGGGCGCGCGCGACGCGCGCCCCGCGCCGGATCGTCCGCGTGACGACGTCCGCCGCGCGGGCCGCGCCGAGGTGCCCCGGGTGGCGCGTGACGACGTGCCCCGCATCGCGCGTGACGACGTCCGCCGCGCGCCCCACGAGGACGCGGGCACGACCGCGGCGATCCCGCGCGTCGGCGACCCGTCGACGCCGCCGCGCGAGGGCGGCTCCCCCGCCGGCGGCGGCGCCCGCCCCGCCGGGCGGCGCCCGGTGAACTGGGGCGTCGGCCGCGACCTGCGGGAGACGACCGGGCGGCTGCCGCGCGTCGACGCGTCGGGGCCGCGCCCGGCGAGCGTGCCCGAGCGGCCGGCGCCGGCCGAACGACCGGCGCGGACCGCGCAGCCGGGGCAGCCCGCGCAATCGGCGCAGCCGTCCGGCTCCTCCGCCCCGGCGGGGTCCGGCGCCGCCGGCGGCGAGGCCTTCCGGCCGTCCGCCGACCCGTGGGGCATCCGCCGCGAGGCCCCGGCCGGCCCTCCGGAGCCGCTGCGCCCGGCGGGATCCGCCGCGTCCCAGGGCTCCCCGGCCTCCCCCGCCGCCCCTTCCGCGCCCACCGCGGGACCCGGCGACGGCGACGCCGCCGACCGCCCGTCCGGCACGGCCGACCGCCCCGGGCGCACCCGCCTGCGCCGCGAGGACATCCCCCCGCCGCCCGGGTCGAAGCCCGCGGCGTCCGCGCAGGCACGGCGGACGTCGTCACGCGCAACCGGAACCGAGGACACCGCGAACGGCGGCGCGGCGGACGAGCCGCGCTACGTCGGCGACGGCACCCGCGCCCGCACCCCCGCGCGCACCGCGCTGCTGGTCGCACTGGTCGTCGCGCTGCTGGCGACCGTCGTCGGGGCGATCCTGCTGTGGCCGAAGGGCGAGCCCCCGACGCCGGACCAGCCGATGCAGCGGTCGTCGCTGCTGTCGGCGCGGACCGTCGCGGGCACCGTCGTCGAGGAGACGCGCGGGGCCTGCGGCTCCCCGTCCGCCGGGCACGTCTTCACCGGGGCGCCGGAGGAGCCGCCGACCATCGCCGGGGCGCCCGCGCCGCAGCAGTGCGACCGGGCGATCGTGCGCATCGACGAGGGCGCGGACGCCGGCTCGAAGACGCTCATCGAGACCGCCGGAGTACCCGGCGACCCCGACCTGCACCCCGGCGAGGAGGTGCGGCTGGCCGTCGAGGAGCTGCCCGCCCCCGCCGCCCCGGGAGCCCCGGGCGCGCCGACGATGATGCCCGGCGCCCCCGCCGACCCCGCGAACCCCGCCCCGGCTCCGGGGCAGCCCGGGAACCCGGCGCAGGCGCAGGCCCCGCCGGCGACGAACTTCTACACGTTCATGGACATGGAGCGCACCACCCCGCTGCTGGTGTGGCTGGCCGTCGCCGTCATCGGCATCGTGCTGGTCGGCGCGTGGCGCGGCGTCCGCTCCCTCGTGGGCCTCGGCGTGACGCTCGTGGTCATCGCAGGCTTCCTGCTGCCGGCGCTGCTGCGCGGCGGCCCGACGACGGCCCTGGCGGTCGTCGCCGGCGCGATCATCGTCTTCGTGGCGGTGCCGCTGGTCCACGGCGTGAACTGGAAGTCCGCGGCGTCGATGGCCGGCACCCTGCTGGCGTTGGCGATCTCCGCGTTCCTGGCGCAGGCGGCCATCGCGTCGACGGCGCTGCGCGGGCTCGCGGACGAGGACAACCTGCTCATCCACATCCACTTCCCCGCCGTCGACGTCACGGGCCTGCTGCTGGCGGGCTTCATCGTCGGCGCGCTGGGCGTGCTCAACGACGTCACCATCGCCCAGGCCTCCACCGTCACCGAGCTGGCGGAGGCCGACGGGGACGCCTCCGCGGCGGCGCTGTTCCGCTCCGCGATGCGGGTGGGCCAGGACCACATCGCGTCGATGGTCTACACCCTCGTGCTGACGTACACGGGCGCGACGCTGCCGCTGCTGCTGCTCATCACGGCCTCCGACCGGCCGCTGGGGCACATGCTGACCAGCGACGTCGTGGCGACCGAGCTGCTGCGCTCCGGCGTCGGCGCGCTCGGCCTGGTGCTGGCGGTGCCGCTGACGACGGCCATCGCGGCGATCACCGCCCACGGGCGCCGCACCCGCCCGGCCGCGGCGCGGACGCGGCGGCGCCGGCGCGCGGCGGCGTAGGGGCGAAGCAAGGGCGGCGTCCCCTGCGCGGCGCCCCCGCGCGGCGCCCCGCGCCTCCACCTCCACGCGAACGGACCCCGTTCCGGCCTCCCGGACCCCGGTGCATCCGGGTGCGGGCGGCCGGAACGGGGTCCGTCCGTTGGGGGGGGGGAGGGGGGAAGCGACGGCCCCCTAGCCGCGGCCCAGGCAGGTGACCTCCCAGCCGGACTCCCGCCAGGCGTCGACGGGCATGCAGTTGCGGCCGTCGATGAGCCGGCGCTCCGCGACCAGCTCGCCCGCCTCGGCCGGGTCGAGCTCGCGGAAGACGTTCCACTCGGTGGCGACGACGACGAGCTCCGCGCCCTCGAGCGCGTCGCGGATCGTGTCGCGGTAGTCGAGCGTCGGGAAGATGCGGCGGGCGTTGTCCATGGCCTGCGGGTCGTGGACGCGGACGTCGGCGCCGGCGAGCGCCAGCTGGCCGGCGATGGACAGGGCCGGGGAGTCGCGGACGTCGTCGGACTCCGGCTTGAACGCGGCACCGAGGACGGCGACCTGGCGGCCCAGGACGTTGCCGCCGAAGGTGTCCTTCACCAGGCCGACGGCCTTCTCTCGGCGCCGCATGTTGATGGCGTCGACCTCGCGAAGGAACGTCATCGCCTGGTCGGCGCCGAGCTCGCCGGCGCGGGCCATGAACGCGCGGATGTCCTTCGGCAGGCAGCCGCCGCCGAAGCCCAGGCCGGCGTTGAGGAAGCGGCGGCCGATGCGGGGGTCCATGCCGATCGCGTCGGCGAGCACGGTCACGTCGGCCCCGGCGATCTCGCAGATCTCGGAGACGGCGTTGATGAAGCTGATCTTCGTCGCCAGGAACGCGTTGGCGGAGACCTTCACCAGCTCGGCGGTGGCCAGGTCGGTGACGATGAAGGGGCAGCCGGTCTCCAGGATGGGGCCGAAGCACTCGCGGGCGGCCGCCTCGGCGCGGGAGGTCCCGGACTCCGCGCGCACGCGGCAGACGCCGAGGACCATGCGATCGGGGCGCAGCGTGTCCTCCACGGCGCGGCCCTCGCGGAGGAACTCGGGGTTCCAGGCGATCTCGACGTCGGCGCCGCCGTCGGCGGTCAGCGCGTCGGCGCGCTCCTGCAGGCGGGCGGCGGTGCCGACCGGCACGGTGGACTTGCCCAGGATGACGTGCTCGCCGGACAGCAGCGGGACGAGGGAGTCGATGACTGCGTCGACGTAGGTGACGTCGGCGGCGTGGGAGCCCTTCACCTGCGGCGTGCCGACGCCGATGAAGTGCAGGTCGGCGAATTCGGCGGCCTCGGCGTAGTCCGTCGTGAAGCGCAGGCGGCCGGAGTCCACGTGCTTCCGCAGGAGCTCCGGGAGCCCGGGCTCGTAGAAGGGGACCTCGCCGGCGGCGAGCGCCTCGATCCTGCGGGGGTCGACGTCGACGCCGAGGACCTCGTGGCCGAGTTCGGCCATCGAGGCGGCGTGCGTCGCACCCAGGTATCCGGTGCCGATGACTGTCATTCGCATGCCCGCCAGTATGACCCGGCGGCGACGGGCCCGCGACCCGTGGAACACCCCCGGAACAACGTTCTGACCTGCGTTAATGCGCAGTACGCGGAAGGCTCACCCGCGCGTTACCCGTGGTTCACCGACCGGAGCCGGGCGAACCGTTGCCGCACGTGGTTTCACCGGCCTAACCCGGAGTCCCACGCACCCCGGCCCCGGGCCGGCCGACACCCGGGAGGCACCCGATGCGCACGACCCCGATCATCCGGATCGTCTCCGCCATCACGCTGGTGGCGCTCGTCGCGTTCTTCATCGGCGTCTACGGGGAGATGGACGCGCTCGCGCGCGCCGCGGGGGTCGCGCCCGTCGCCGCGGCGGCGGTGCTGGCGGTCATCGGCTTCGCGGCGCGCCGCTGGGCGCTCGCGGTCGTCGCGCTCATCGGCGCCGTCGGCTGAATCCTGTGGTTCCTCGGCACCGCGCCGTCGGACATCCCGCTGGCCAAGGCCGCGGTCGCGATCTTCGGCAGCCTCATCGCCGCCATCATCGGGCTGTTCGCCCCGAAGCCCCGGGGCTGACCGGGCGCGCGGAGACGCCCCGCGCCCGTCAGTCCCGGAAGTTGAGGTACGCCTTCGACGGCGTGGGACCTCGCTGACCCTGGTACTTCGAGCCGAGCGCGCCGGAGCCGTACGGCTCGTCGGCCGGGGAGCTCAGCCGGAAGATGGCGAGCTGGCCGACCTTCATGCCCGGCCACAGGGCGATGGGCAGGTTCGCGGCGTTGGACAGCTCCAGCGTGATGTGGCCGGAGAAGCCCGGGTCGATGAAGCCGGCGGTGGAGTGGGTCACCAGGCCGAGGCGGCCGAGGGAGGACTTGCCCTCCAGGCGGCCGGCGAGGTGGGCGGGGATGGTGAAGCGCTCCAGGGTGGAGGCGAGGACGAACTCGCCGGGGTGGAGGATGAACGCCTCGCCGTCGCCGACCTCGTTGAGGGTGGTGAGCTCCTCCTGCGGCTCCTTCGGGTCGATGTGCGTGTAGCGCGAGTTGTTGAACACGCGGAACAGGCTGTCCAGCCGGACGTCGATGGACGACGGCTGCACCATCGCGGGGTCGAAGGGCTCGATGCCCAGGCGGTCGTCGCCCTCGGCGGCGAGGGCGGCGCGGAGATCGTGATCGGAGAGCAGCACGGCGCCAGCCTACCGCGCCGGGACCGGGGCCTTTCCGGAGGCGGCCGCGGGGGTGCTACATTATGGGCGGAAGAACGTTCCCGACCGGTTCGGGGGCGATGCTTTCGGCCGATGTAGTTCAATGGCAGAACTCCTGCTTCCCAAGCAGGCAGCGCGGGTTCGATTCCCGTCATCGGCTCCACGCGCCCCCGCGTGGCGGTCACCGGCCGCCGCGCGGGGGTTTCCGCATGCGCGGATGGTGCGTGACGACGCCTCCCGCGCCGCGGGGGAGCCGGGGGGCGGGACGGACCCGCCTTTTCACACGAATCACACCTTCACCTTTAAACACTTCGGCACCACAGGTAACATCCCCCGTACGCCGTCGTCGCCGTCACCGCGCCCGCCCGGGGCGCTACCGCCGCACGGCGACGTCGTACGCGCGAAACACGCCCGGAGGAACCGCATGACCGAGACCCCGCACCACGACGCCGGCATCGAACCGCCCGACGGCGGCCCCGGCCGCCGGCGCCGCGGCGACGGCGCGCGCTCCGTCATGCGCCACCTCACCTCCCGCAGCTCCGGCGGCGCGGTGCCGGGCCGCCACCCCGTCGGCGGGGACGACGCGGGGACGGCCGGCGACGCCCCCGCCGCGACCGCGGTGACCGCCGAGGCCCTCGACGTGCGCTTCGGCGGCGACGCGGACGCCCCGGCGCCCGGCGCGCAGCCGGTCCTCGAGGCCGAGCTCGTCGACGAGTCCCCGGCCGACGACGAGGGCGGCCGCCACGCCGCCGCCGACGGCCGCGGCACCCTCGCCGACGCGGTCGCCGCCGACCTTGCCGGGGACGACGCCGGCGACGGCGGGGACGCCCCCGCCCACGGCGGCGCGACCGGGGAGGGCGACGGCGACGGCGCCTCCCCGTACGTGATCGGCGACCAGGCCGCGGAGCCCTCCGACTGGGGCACCGCCTGGGGCTCCGCCGGCTACGGCGGCTACCCCGCCACCGGCTACGCCGGCGCCGCCGAGCCCGGCGCGGGCTACGGCGACCACGCCGCCGGCGCCCCGGCCGCCGGGGACGCGGACCCCTACGGCGGGGACGACCCCTACGACGACGGCGCCACCGCCCGGTTCCCCGCCGTCGCCGCCGGCGCCGGGGCCGGCGCCGCGGCGGGTGCCGTCGTCACGCGCGACGCGACCCGCGCCCACGCGGACGACGACCGCGACCGCGCGCCGCACGACGACTACGACCCCTACGGGGAGCACGCCGAGCGCGCCCCCATCCCCCACGACTTCATGGACGAGCGCCACGACCGGTGGGGCATCGTCGCCGAATCCCTCGAGGTCCACGGCTCCGAGGGCCCCGTCTACGGGCCCATCGACGTCGCCGTGCCCGCCACCGGCCTCACCGTCCTGTCCGGCCGCGGCGGCTCCGGCCGCACCGCGCTGGCCCTCACCTTCGCCGGCCGCATGAAGCCCACCGGCGGGCGGCTGCGCGTGCTCGGCATGGAGAAGCGGCGCGACATCCGCCGCCACGTCGCCATCGCCGGCGTCGACCAGCTCGACGAGCTGGAGCGCAACCTCACCGTCCGCGCCACCCTGCGCGAGTACCGGTACTGGACCCGCACGCCCCTGTGGTTCCCGCCCAAGGTCGACGAGGACTACCTGGAGGAGATCGCCGGGCCCATCTACGGCGACCGCGACCTGCCGCCGCTCGACGCGTTCGTCTCCCAGCTGCCGTCCCTGGACCGGCACCTGCTGCGCATCGCGCTGGCCCTGCGGCCCGCGCACGGCACGGAGCAGGAGATGCTCATCGTCGACGACCTCGAGCAGGTCCACGAGCTGGAGGAGCGGCTCTGGCTGCTGTCCCGGCTGAAGGAGCTGGCGGAGGAGATCCCCGTGGTCGTCAACGCCGTCAACCCCCTGCCCGAGTCCCTGGTCCCCGCGCACCGGCAGATGCGCATCGACGCGGACGCCGGCCACATCCACCCCGCCGACGGCGGCTTCATCCGCCGCGTCCGCACGAACGACGATGACGACGCCGCCGAGGCGGCCAAGGAGGTCCTGCCGTGATCCCCGCGATGAAGGTCGGCAACGAGCTGCGCCGCTTCAGCCGCAGCACGATGGGCAAGCTGACGCTCATCTCCATCACGCTGATGCCGCTGCTGTACTCCACGCTGTACCTGTGGTCCTTCTGGAACCCGTTCGGCAACCTCTCCGGGCTGCCCGTCGCGCTGGTCAACTCCGACCGCGGCGCGTCGATGAACGGCCAGCCCGTCAACGCCGGCAAGCAGGTCGCCGACGGCATCCTCGCCAACGACGCCCTGGACTGGCACCTCGTGTCCAGGCAGGAGGCGCTGGAGGGCGTCCGCACCGGCGAGTACTACTTCTCCGTCGAGCTGCCCGAGAACTTCTCCGAGGCCGTGACCTCCGCCTCCGGCGACAAGCCCGAGCAGGCGAAGCTGCTGGCCACCTACAACGACCGCAACGGCTACCTCTCCTCCGTCATCGGCGAGAACGCCATGCGCGTCGTCCTGCAGACCGTCGGCGACCGCATCGGCGCCCAGGCCGTCGACCGGCTCCTCGTCGGCATGCTCAACGCCGGCATGGGCGTCTCCATGGCCGCCGACGGCGCCGAACGCGTCGCTGGAGGGGCCGACCAGCTGCGCGACGGCATCGTGCAGCTCGACGACGGCGCCGGCCGCCTGCAGGACGGCCTCGTCCGCAACAAGGAGGGCACCACCCAGCTGACCGCCGGCGCCGCCGAGCTCAGCGACGGCGCCAAGCAGCTGGCCGCGGGCACCTCCGAGCTGCGCACCAACGTCGACCAGGGCGCCGCGCAGCTGGAGGACATGCAGGGCCAGATCGCGGAGTTCTCCGGCCAGATCGAGAACGCCGGCGCCACCGCCGCCAGCGCCAACCAGTCGCTGTCGCAGGCCCGCGACGTCGCCAACGGCGCCGCCGAGGCGCAGGGCCAGTCCGCGCAGCAGATCACCGCGCTCGCCGACCAGCTGCGCCCCGTCGACAACCCCGCCGTCCAGGGCGTCGTCGCCCAGCTGGACCAGGTCGCCCGCGACCTCACCAACGGCGCCGCCGGCCCCGAGTCCCAGCTGGTCACCGACATCAACAACGCCGCCGACACCGCGGCGATGCTGGACCAGCAGCTCAACGACCCCAACTCCGAGCTCAACACCGGCATGGCCACCCTGGAGGGCAGCGGCGAGCAGATCGGCCGCCTCGTCGACGGCGTCGCGCGGATCGACGACGGCGCCCACCAGCTGGCCGACGGCGCCGACCGGCTCCACGCCGGCTCCGTCATGCTCAACACCGGCGCCACCCAGCTGCTCGACGGCGCCAACGCGCTGAAGGACGGCACGGGCCGCGCCGAGGACGGCGCCGTCCGTCTGTCCGACGGCGCCCGCGAACTGGCGACGAAGCTGCGGGAGGGCACCAGCCAGGTACCCAACTGGGACCCGCAGCAGCGCCAGGAGCTCGCCACCGTCATGGGCGGCCCCGTCGGCGTCAGCCAGAACAACACCGCCGGCCAGAACACCTTCGGCTCGGGACTCGCGCCCATGTTCTTCTCCATGGCCCTGTTCGTCGGCGGCCTCATGACCTACCTCGTCATCCGCCCGCTGTCCCAGCGCCAGGTCTCCGCCGGCTCCTCGCCGGTGCGCACCGCCCTGGACAGCTTCGCCCCCGGCGCGGTCATCGCCATCTGCCAGGCGCTGTGCGTCGTCGGCTTCACCATGGCCATCACCCCGTTCCGCCCCGACTCCGTCATCGGCGTCGTCGCCCTGGCGATGCTCGTCGCCATGATGTTCACCGCCATCAACCAGGCGCTCAACGGACTGCTGGGCAACGGCCCGGGCCGCGTGACGTCGCTGTCGCTGCTCATGGTGCAGGTGGTGTCCTCCGGCGGCATGTACCCGCCGGAGACGCAGCCGCAGCTGCTGCAGTGGATCCACCCGTTCATGCCCATGACGTACTCCGTCGACGCCTTCCGGCAGGTCATGTACGGCACCTACGACGCGCGCCTGTGGATATCCATCGCCGCCATGCTGTTCGTCATCGCCCTGTTCCTGGGCATCACGGCGCTGGCCGCCAACCGCGACAGGACATGGTCGATATCGAGGCTGCACCCCGCCATCGACGTCTGATCCCGCGCGGGCCGTCCGCCGGCGCATCCGAGCACCCGGTCCCGGCGCACACCGCGGCGCCCCGGCGCCCCACCCCGGGGCGCTCCCCCGGCGGCGGCCCGCGCGGGAGGCGCCCGCCTAAGCTGGCGCACGTCGCGGCGCGTCCGCGCGCCGTCCGCACCGACCCATCCGAGGAGGCACGACCGACATGCCCGATTCCATGCTGATCGCCTACGACGGCAGCGAGGAGGCCCGCCGGGCGCTCACCGCCGCCGCGCGCTTCATGCGCGTCGACGTGGCGTACATCCTCACCGCCTGGGAGCCGATGGGCCGCCAGGCGGCCCGCACCGCCGGCACGTCCGGCATGCCGCAGCCGGAGTGGGTCAACTCCGGCGGCGACGACCCGGCGCAGGCCGAGGCGGAGCGGATCAGCCGCGAGGGCGTCCAGGTCGCCAAGGAGGCCGGCTTCGACGCGGAGCCGTACCTGGTGGAGACGGAGTCCTCCATCTGGTCCGCCATCGTCGACGCGGCGCTGGAGCTCGACGTCGACGTCATCGTCTCCGGCACCCGCGGCTCCTCCGGCCTGCGGGGGCTGCTGACGACGTCGACGGCGGAGGCCGTGCTGAAGAACTCGGGCAAGCCCGTCTTCATCGTCCCGCCGGAGAAATAGCGGGACCGGCGGCGCCGCGGCGCACCGCCGGGGCCCCCACCCCCGGGGGAATTTCCCGAAATTGCCCCCGAAACGTTTTGCCGTACTACAGTCCTTCACGTCCGCCGCCCACGCGGCGCGCCGGAGCCGCACCCGCGGCGCCGGGACACGAAGCCATCACCGACACCACCGTCACCACGAGCGGGCCCCGCGACGGGGCCGCCCACCGAAGGAGCGACGAATGCCCTACGAGACCGAGTCCGAGTCCCGCCGCAGCATGGGCCCCGCCCTGGCCAGCGCCCTCGTCGGCGCCCTCCTGGGCGGCGCCCTGATCTTCGGCGTCGGCCAGGCGATGCACCAGACCGACATCCCCGAGGCCACCCAGCGGGTCGCCGAGGAGGATGCGCTGCTCGGCGGCACCGAGTACGGCGAGCGCTAGCCGCCGCCCCTCCCCGCCGACCCCCGTGCCAGCCGAACCCACCATCCGCAGGGCGCCGATCCGCGCCCTGGCCGGATGGTGGGTTCCGCTGATCCTGCTGGGGTTCATCCAGTCCCCGGGGCGGATCGTCGCCGACACGAAGCACGATCTGTCGCAGGATCCGGCGGGGTTCCTGGCGCAGTCCCTGTCCATCTGGTCGGAGACGATGCCGCTGGGGCAGCTGCAGAACCAGGCGTACGGCTACCTGTTCCCGCAGGGCGCGTTCTTCGCGCTGGCGGACGCGACGGGGCTGCCCGCCTGGATCGCGCAGGCGCTGTGGTGGTCGCTGCTGCTGTGCGCGGCGTTCACGGGGTTCTACCGGCTGGCGGAGGCCGCGGGCGTCGGCCGGCACGGGGCGCGGGTACTGGCGGCGCTGCTGTACGCCGTGGGTCCGCGCATCGTCTCGACGCTGTCGGCGATTTCGTCGGAGGCGTGGGCCGTCGCCCTGGCCCCCTGGATCGCGGTGCCGCTGGTGCGGCTGCTGCGGGCGGAGCCGGGGTCGACGTCGCAGGGCCAGGTGGTCCGGGCCGCGCTGTCGTCGGCGATGGCGGTGCTGCTGACGGGCGCGGTCAACGCGACGTCGACGGCGGCGGCGTGCGTCGTCGCGGGCGTGCTGGTCCTCGCCGCGGCCCTGTTCGGCCCGGCCCGCCGCCGGGCGTGGGGGCTGCTGGCCGCCTGGATCCCGGCGGTGGCGCTGGTGAGCGTGTGGTGGCTGATTCCGCTGCTGCTGCTCGGCCGCTACTCCCCGCCGTTCACGGACTACATCGAGTCGGCGGGCGTGACGACGCGCTGGCTGAACCTGGCCGAGGTGCTGCGCGGCGCGACGTCGTGGGCGCCGTTCGTGTCGGTGGAGCGCGAGGGCGGCAACGCGCTGGTGTCCCAGCCGTTCTTCGTCGTCGCGACGATGGCGGTCGCCGCCGTCGGCGTCGCCGGCCTGGCGATGCGGTCGATGCCGCAGCGCCTCACCTGGTGGCTGGTCGGCGCCGTCGGCATCGCCGCGATGGCGTCGTGGACGTGGCCGTTCGCGCCGCTGGAGGAGCCGGGACGGGCGTTCCTCGACGGCGCGGGCGCCGCGCTGCGCAACGTCCACAAGTTCGACTCCGTGTGGCGCATCCCGCTGCTGATGGGCCTGGCGCACCTCACGTCGCGGGTGCTGCCGCCGCATGCGCCCGCGGACGGTGCCGCGGATGCGCGTGACGACGGCGACCGCCCCGGCTCCCCCGCCGGCGCCGACGGGGACGCCGCCGCGGCCGCGGAGGGCGGCGCCCGCGCCGATCGCGCGGCCCGCCTGGCGCCGTGGCTGCACCCGGAGAAGCACCCCCGGGCCATCGGCGCGATGGCCGTGCTGGTCATCGCCGTCTGCGCGACGGCGCCGGCGTGGACGGGCCGCCTGGCCCCGGGCCGCCCGTTCGAGCAGGTGCCCGCCTACTGGACGGAGGCCGCGGACTGGCTGAACGAGCACGGGCGCGGCTCCCGCACCCTGGTGGAGCCGGCGATGCCGTTCGGCGACCAGGAGTGGGGCTTCACCCGCGACGAGCCGATCCAGCCGCTGGCGGAGGTGCCGTGGGCGGTGCGCGACGCGGTGCCGCTGGTGCCGCCGGAGGCGATCCGGGGCCTCGACGGGCTGCAGGACGCCATCTCCCGCGGGCAGGGCGTGCCGACGCTGGCGGCGACGCTGCGCGCCCAGGGCGTCGGCCACGTCCTGGTCAAGCACGACTTCCGCGCCACGGGCCGCACCGCGGACCCGGCCGCCATCGGGCGGACGCTGGCGGCGTCGCCGGGGCTGCGCCCGGTCGCCGACTTCGGCGACGCCTCCCGCGGCGGCCTCGTCGTGTGGGAGGTCGAGGGCGCCGGCGACGCGCTGGCGCCGCGCATCGCCCCGGCGGACGCGCCGCCGCTGGTCGCCGGCGGCCCGGAGGTCCTGCCGCGCCTCGACGAGGTCGACGGCTTCTCCTCCGCCCGCGTCCTGGCGCAGGACGCCACCGCCCCGCTGACCGCCGCCCGGCAGCACCCGGTGCCGGTGACGGTGACGGACACCCCGGCGACCCGGTCCCGCAACTACGGCGAGGTCGTCGACGCCGTCACCGCCATCCGCCCGGACGACGACGAGCCGCGGGTGCCGAACCCGGTGCCCGACTACCCCGTCGCCGGCGCCGCGGAGACGTCCGTCATCGAGTCCGGCGGCACCGTCGCCGCCTCCTCCGAGGCCGACGACCCCTACAACTTCGGCGGCACCGAGCCCGCCCACTCCGTCACCGCGCTGGTCGACGGCGACCCGTCGACGTGGTGGAAGCCGGCGCGCGGCCACGGCCAGGCCGAGTACGTCGAGTTCACCCTGCCGGAGGCGACGGACCTGCGCGAGGTGCGGCTGACCGGCGCGGAGCGGCCGTTCCGCGTGCAGGTGCGCACCGACTCCGCGTCGACGTCCGCGCAGGTCTTCCCCGGCGAGACCGCCGACGTCGCCGTGCCCGGCGGGCCGACCGCGACCGTGCGCGTCACCGCCACGCAGGCGCCGCTGGGCTTCGCCCTGTCGGAGGTCCGCCTCATCGGCTCCTCCGGCGCCGACGTCACCCCGGCCCGCGTGCCCGCCGTGCCCCCGGCCCCGGAGGGCACCCACCCGGTGCGGTGGCTGCTGGGCCAGGAGATCCCGGAGGGCACGATGCGCCGCCTCGTCGAGCTGCCGCGCGACGTGACGCTGCGCGTCGACTCCGACGCCTGCCGCCGCGGCGCCGACTCCTCGTGGGTCCGCGTCGGCGACGGCGAGGAGCTGGCCTGCGGCGCCGAGGTCGCGCTGCCCGCCGGCCCCCACGTCGTCTCCTCCCCCGCCCGCTGGGTCGCGCTGACCGACGTCGCCGCCTACCCTCCCGCCCCCGTGGCCGGGGAGACCGTCGCCGGCGACGTCGCCCCCGCCGACGTCGACCGCGTCATCTGGCGGCCCGTCTCCGCCAACGAGGGCCTGCGCGCCACCGTCGGCGGCGTGGAGCTGCGGCCGACGCTCGTCGACGGCTGGCAGCAGGCGTGGATCGTCCCCGCCGGCGTGTCCGGGGCGTTCGCCGTGGACTTCCCCGCGGAATCGACGTGGCGCGGCGGCATCCTGGCGGGCGCCGTGCTGGCGGCGGTCATGGCCGTCGCGGCGATCGTCGTCAGGCGATTCACCCCCGACCCGCAGCCGGCGGCGCATGCGCCGGGGACGCGCGGCGCGGACCTGCCCGCCGCCGTCGCGCCCGCCGTCACCGCGGTGCTGTCGTTCCTGGTCGCGGGCCTGCCCGGGCTGGCCGTCACCGCCGTCGTCCAGGGCGGCGCGGCCGTCGCCGCCGCCGTCGCCCGCCGCCGCGCCCCCGCCACGTGGGGCCGGCGGGCGCCGGGGCTCGCCGCCGTCGGGGCCGGCTGCCTGGTCGCCCTGGCCGGCGTCATCGCCTCCCGCGCGCCGTGGCCGGAGTCCGGCTACCTCGCCGCGACGTGGGGCGTTCAGCTCCTGCTGGTCGCCGCGCTGTCCCTCCTGGGCGCCGCCCAGACCCTGCCCAGCCACCGGCGGGCCGGCTCCTCCACCAGCGCGTAGGACGCCGCCGCGACCGGGATGCTCAGCGCCGTGGTCGCCAGCCACACCGGCACCAGGCCGCCGTCGAACAGGTTGATGCCCAGCAGCGGGAACGCCACCGACAGCAGCGCCATGTGCCACAGGAAGATGCCGTAGGACCAGCGGCCCAGCGCCTGCATCACCGGGCTGGCCAGCACCCGCGACTCCGGGGCCAGCGCCCACGGGCCGATGATCGCCGCGCCGAAGACCAGGCCGCACCACGTGCGGCGCAGGAACTCCCAGTCCGTCAGCTCCACCAGGCCCTCCGGGCCCAGCACCGCCGCCAGCGTCAGCGCGCCCGCGGCGACGAGCAGCCAGATCCAGCGGTGCGACGCCGCGCGCTGCATCGCCTCCAGCTGCGCCCGCCGGCGGGGATCCGGGTGCCCGGCGAGGGACTCCAGCTCCGCCAGCACCATGCCCGCCGCGAACCAGGAGAAGTAGGCCGCCGGCTGGATGTGCGGGTTCACCCCGTCCGGGTACGGCAGCGGCAGCCACGCCCACCCGAAGCTCAGCACCGACAGCGCCGCCAGCGCGCCGATCCGCGCCCACTGCCCGCGGACCGGATCGATGCGGCCGAGCAGGATGACGAACAGCGGCATCGCGACGTAGAAGGACACCTCCACCGACAGCGACCACAGGTGCGTCAGCCCGCCGTGCAGGCCGTCGGCGACGAACACCTGCGTCAGCGTCAGGTTCGCCAGCCACGCCCGCCAGCCGGCGTCCGCGCCGACGGGGAACGCCAGCAGGACCACGAGGACCAGGACCCAGTAGGCGGGCAGGATGCGGGCGGCGCGCTTGCGGTAGTAGTTCCCCCAGTGCGCGGCGCCGCGCGACGCCCGGTTCGAGCGCCACAGCAGGAAACCCGACAGGGTGAAGAACACGGCGACGAAGAAGTCGAAGCGCCCGAGGATGCGCTCCCACAGGGCGCCGACGTCGTGGCCGGTCTGGAACGCGACGTGCGTGCCGATGATGCCCAGCGACGCCACCGCGCGCAGGCCCTCCAGCGCCGGCAGGAAGCCGGGGCGGAACGGCGGCGTGACGTCCGGGACGCGGCGGTCGCCGGAGTCGGGGGCGATGCCGTCGGACTCGCGGGCGACGACGGCGGCGAAGGCCGCGGCGGAAGCAGAGGCTGCGGCGGAGGCGGAGGCCGAGCCGGCCGCGCCTGCCGGGGCCGCGGCCGCGGGACCGGACACGGCGCCGGTCGCGTCGCCGGCGGCGGAATCCGCGGTGGAACCGGCGGTTTCGGGGCCGGGGGAGGTCTCGCGGGGGTGATTCACGGGCCGCTCCTCACTGCGTCGTCGGAAAGTCCCCGGGCCGTGCGGGCAACCGGCCGGGACGTGGGGGCCACTCTGCCATCCGCGCGGCCGCCATATCCCCGACCTGGGGAAACGGGCGGGCACGGGGGTGTCCGGCGCCTCCCCCGACCGGGCCGGATTGGCGATGCGCAGATGATTTTCATGAGTGCATGACAGGATGTTACGAGTTTTCCGCCCCGGAACCGTCACCCCTGCTAAGTTTCCGCTGTGAAACCTGCCCCGCGAACGGAAAGTTGCTGAACACATGAAGAAAACCCTGTCGCATATCGCGATCATCGTCGGCGCAGCGCTCGTCGTCATGGCCGTGCTGCTGCCGGCCTTCCTGGTCCCGAAGCTGAAGTCCATCCCGCTGGACACCGTCAGCACCACCATCACCGATCAGCGCGAGGGCTCGCTCCTCGACTCCGGTGCCCTGGGCAAGAACGAGCCGGTCAAGGGCCGCGAGAACGATCCCCGCTGCGAGGGCGAGGATCTGCCGGTCCACTGCTTCATCAACGAGCAGACCCCGCTGCAGTCGAACCGCCACGTCCACACCGAGGAGCCGTCCGACGGCGACGTCGTGACGCTCGAGGTCGGCACCACCATCCTCCGCGGCGACCGCGAGGAGCCGAAGAACCTCGTCAACGCGACCATCGACCGCATCACCCTGGACCGCTACACGTCCTTCCCGGTCGATGAGCCGATCTCCACGACGCAGTACCACAACCCGAACCAGCCGGGCGCGGACCAGCTGCAGGAGTTCACCCGTCCGGGCATCCAGTACCAGTTCCCGATGGGCGCCGAGAAGAAGTCCTACCCGTACTACGACGTCGTCGGCCTCATCGAGCAGCCGATCGACTTCATCGCGGAGGAGGAGCAGGACGGCGAGACGGTCTACAAGTACGAGATGACCATCGAGCCGGTGAACCTGTACGAGTCCTTCAAGGCCCACCAGACGGCCAACGGCCGCGAGCTGACCGAGGCCGACAAGAACCACATGGCCTCCCTGCGCCTGACCTTCCCGGCCCACAAGTGGGGCCTCGAGGGCGACGAGGACGTCACCATGGACCGCTGGTACGCCAACGTCCGCACCGTCCGCGTCGAGCCGACCACCGGCATGATCGTCAACGGCACGGAGCACATCTTCCAGTTCTATGCCGAGGACGAGGAGGACGCGAAGCGCATCGCCGGCCCGGACCGGGCCAAGGAGGAGCGCGAGCGCGACCGCACCGCCATGGACTTCGTCGCCCAGTGGTCCGAGCAGACCAAGTCCAACCAGCTCGGCAAGGCCATGGAGTCCGCCGGCAAGCTGAGCACCTTCGGCACGGTCGCCCCGATCATCCTGGGCATCATCGGCCTGGTCCTCGTCGTCGCCGGCATCATCGGCGCGCGCCGCAGCTAGCCGACGCCCCCGCGTCCACCGCACCCGCCACCCGCGGGCAGGTTCACCGCCGGGCCCTGCGGCCCCGCGCCGCACGGCGCACCCCGCCCGGCACGCCGACGCCCCGCCACCGGAGACCCCGGTGGCGGGGCGCCGCCGATCCCGGGGCCGGCGGGACCGGCCGCCTCCGCTCCGCCGCATCCCCGCACGCCCGCCCCCGAAAAACATAGGATTGCCGCGTGAGCACGAGGAACCCCGCAGCGCCCGGCGGCGCGACCGCCGCCTTCGTCCCCGGCGCCGTGCCCCGCGGCACGGTGCACGTCGCCGCCATCGCGTGGACGCTGCTGCTCACCGTCCTGGCCCTGTGGCCGCTGGCGCTGCCGGGCGATCTGCTGCTGCGCGACATGGTCGTCCCGGCGCATCCGGCGCTGACCGACGCGGCGCTCGGCGTCGGTGGCTCCCCCGCGCGGGCGACGCCGCAGGACGCGCTGCTGGCGCTGGCGGGGCAGGTCACCAGCGCCGCGCGGGTGGCGTCGTTCCTGCTGTTCGCGGCGTTCATCGCCGGCGGCGTCTGCGCCGCGGAGCTCGTGCGGCGCCTGCTGACCGCGGGCCCGGTCGGCCAGATCGCCGCGGTGACGGTGACGCTGTGGAACCCCTTCGTCGTGGAGCGGCTGCTGCAGGGCCAGTGGTCGCTGGTGCTGGGGGCGGTGCTGCTGCCGGCCGTCGCGGTGGCCGGGGCGGTCGGCGCCCGCTGGTGGCGGGCGACGGCGATGGCCGCGGCGGGCATCACCCCGACGGGCGCGCTGCTGGCCACCGCGGTCGCCGTCGTCGCCGCCCGCGGGTGGCGGGACCGGCTGTTCGCCCTGGCGACGGGCGTCGTCGCCTCCGCCCCGTGGCTCGTCGTCACGGTCGCCGCGATGGTCGCGGGCCCGGCCGGCGCCTCGGGCGCCGCCTCCGATCCGGAGGGGGCGCACGCGTTCGCGGCGCGGGCGGAGCACTTCGTCGGCACGCTCGGGGCGCTGGCGGGCCTCGGCGGCATCTGGAACTCGCAGGTCGTGCCCGCTTCCCGGGAGCACGGCGTCGCCGCCCTGGCGGTGATGGCCCTGCTGGCGCTGCTCGCCGCGGGCGCCCGCCGGGCGTGGGCGCCGGGCGCGGTGCGCGCGGGCGTCGGCGCCCCGGAGGCCATCGCGGTGCGCCGCCGCCTCATCGTCCTGGCCGCCGCGGCGGTGGTGCTGCCGGCGCTGGCGGCGACCGGCCCGGGCCTGGCGGTGATGGAGCGGCTCATCGCGGGCGTGCCCGGCGCGGGCATCCTGCGCGACGGGCAGAAGTGGGTGGCGCTGGCGCTGCCGGGCTACGCGGTGCTCGCGGCGGCGGGCGCGACGGCGCTGGCGGCGCGGCTGCCGCGGCCCCGCCGGCCGCTGGCCGCGGCGACGGCGGCGCTGATGATCATGGTCGCGGTGCCGGAGCTGCCGGCGGCGGTGGCGCCGCTGCGGCCGGTGGCGTCGTGGCCGGGCTGGCAGCCGGTGTCGGGCCTGGTCGCCATGACGGACCAGGACGTGGCGGTGCTGCCGGCGGGCACCTACCGCACCATCGCGGGCCGGCCGGTGCTGGACCCGGCGACGAAGATCCTTCCCGCCGACGTGCTGTCCACCGGCGATCTCGCCGTCGGCGGCCGCCTGGTAGAGGGCGAGGCGACGCGCGCCTCCCGCGTCCAGGACGTGCTGCTGCACGCCCCCGGCGACGCGGTGGAGCGGCTGCGGGCCGAGGGCGTCGGCTGGGTGCTGCTGGAGAACTCGCCGGGCGAGGTCGGCGCCTCCGAGCGCGTGCTGGCGCAGCTCGATCGCGTGTACTCGGATGCGGCGCTGACGCTCTTCCACGTCCCCGGCGCCGTGGCGCGGACGCCGGACGCCGACCGCGCGCCGGCGTGGGCGGGGCTGACGATCTGGGCGGCGCTGCTGCTGTCGGGCCCGCTCGCCGCGGCGCTGCGCGGGGCCGGCGCCGCGGCCTCCCGGGCGCGGCGCTGAGGCGGGCGCGGGGCCGCCGTCGTCACGCGGCGCGCGCGATCGCGCGCGCACCGCACGATGCGTGACGACGGCACCCGCCCGCGGCGTCAGCCCTCCGCGACGTCGAGGATGACGCGCTCCATCGCCTCGGCGGTGGCGTCCCAGCTGAACGTCTCCGCGCGGCGGCGGGCGGCGTCGCCGAGGCGGCGGCGCAGGTCGTCGTCGGCGACGAGGCGGCGGACCTCCCCGACGAGGTCGCCGGGGGCGTCGCCGGCGAGGACGCCGGTCTCCCCGTCGACGACGCTGTCGCGCAGGCCGGCGGAGGAGGCGTAGCCGATGGTGGGGACGCCGTGCTGGGCGGCCTCGATGACCGCGAGGCCCCAGCCCTCCTTGCGCGACGGCATGAGGTGCAGGTCGGCGCGGGCGAGGATCGCGTGCTTCTCCTCCTCCGACACCTGGCCGTGGAAGATGACGTGGCAGCCGACGCCGCGGCGGCCGGCGTAGTCGAGCAGCTCGTCGCGCCACCAGCCGGAGCCGATGACGTCGAGGACGATGCCGGGGTGCTCGGGGGCCAGCGCGGCGACGGCGTCGATGGCGTGCTCGATGCGCTTGTGCGGCACCAGGCGGGACAGGGTGACCAGGCGGGGGCCGGCGGCGGAGCCGGTGATGGCGGTCATGCCGGCGGCGTCGTCGCCCTCCGCGGCGGCGGCCGCCGCGGCCTCGGCGCCGGGTCCGTCGGGGACGGGGTCGACGCCGTTGCGGATGACGGTGACGGCGTCGCGGCGCACGCCGAGGCCCTCGAGGTCGTCGGCCGACGGCAGGGACACGGTGACGTAGCGGCAGCCGCGGTGGACCAGCGGGGAGACGACGGACTCGATGAACCAGCCGATGCGGCCGGTCAGCGGCCCGGCGACGGGCCACTGCTCGCGGTGGCAGTGGTGGGTGAGCAGCACGGTCGGGGCGCCGGAGAAGACGCGCGCCATGAACGGGATGCCGTTCTGCGTGTCGACGACGACGTCGGGCCGGCCGCCCAGCTCCCGGGCGATGGATCCGAGGCCCGCGCGGGCGGCGAGCATCGACAGCCCGGCGCGGACGTAGACGCCGTAGCTGCCGCCGGCGCGGGAGTAGCGCACCCCCGCTCGGGTGGAGCGGCGCGGGGCGCCGGCGTAGGCGGCGGTGCGGAAGACCACCCGGTGACCGCGGCGGGCGAGGTGCTCGGCCACGCGCTCGAGGTAGCGCTCGGAGCCGCCGCCCTCGGGGTGGCCGGTGTCGCGCCAGCACAGCAGGAGAATCTTCATGACGGCGCAGTCTAACGCGCCGGTTCTTCCGGTATACCTTTGATCCCGTGATCGAAGCATTCCGCGACCGGATCGTCCCCGCCCCGCTGCGCACGCTCACCCCGCACGCGACGCTGCGCAGGTCCTTCGGGCTGCTGGACTCCTTCAAGTACGAGCAGCCGGAGCCCGCCCGCTTCTACGGCCACCTGGCCGATGACACGGTGTCGCTGCTGGAGGGCATCGCCGAGGGCGAGCTGCGCCCCGCCTCCGCGGACGCCCCCGGCGCGGGCATCGTCGACTCCCCCCTGACGGGGGCGCGGATCCTCGACGTCGGTGGCGGCCCGGGCTACTTCGCCGAGGCGTTCGCCCGTCGCGGCGCCGACTACGTCACCTGCGAGCCGGACGTCGGCGAGATGGCGGCGGCGGGCATCCGCCTGGAGTCGTCCGTGCGCGGCTCCGGCCTGGAGCTGCCGTTCCGCGACGGCGCCTTCGACCTGACGTACAGCTCCAACGTCGCGGAGCACGTGGCGGAGCCGTGGCGCATGGGCCGCGAGATGCTGCGCGTCACCCGCCCCGGCGGCCTGGTCGTCTACAGCTACACCATCTGGTACGGCCCGTTCGGCGGCCACGAGATGGGGCTGACGCACTACCTCGGCGGCGACCGCGCCCGCCGGATGTACGAGGAGAAGCACGGGAAGCGGCCGAAGAACTACTACGGCGAGTCCCTGTTCAAGGTCCACTGCCGCGAGGGCCTGGAGTGGGGCCGGGAGATGGACCGCTCCGGCGAGGCCGATCTGCTCGCCGCGTTCCCCCGCTACCACCCGTGGTGGGCGTGGTGGATGACGCGCGTCCCCGCCTTCCGCGAGGTCGCGGTCAGCAACCTCGTGCTGGTCCTGCGCCGCCGGTAGCGGGGTCGCGCGGGCGTCCGGGGGTGCTTCTGCCGGAATACACGTCATTGCGTTGCCGCGGCGGAAATGGCGGGGATACAGTGACGTGCAACACATCGTCACCTACTGCGCGAGGACACGAAACCCCATGACCAACCCCACCATCCCCGCGGGCGGCGAGGCCTTCATCTACGAGGCCATCCGCACCCCGCGCGGCAAGGGCAAGAAGACCGGTTCGCTGCACGAGGTCCGCCCCGTCCAGCTGCTCGTCGGCCTCATCGACGAGCTCCGCACCCGCTTCCCCGACCTGGACGAGGAGCGCATCAGCGACCTCATCGTCGGCTGCGTCACCCCCGTCGCCGACCAGGGCGCCGACATCGCCCGCACCGCCGCGCTCGTCGCCGGCCTGCCGTACCGCACCGGCGGCGTCCAGGTGAACCGCTTCTGCGCGTCCGGCCTCACCGCCATCAACCTGGCCGCCCAGAAGGTCCGCTCCGGCTTCGACGAGCTGGTCCTCGCCGGCGGCGTCGAGTCCATGTCCCGCGTCCCCATGATGTCCGACGGCGGCGCCATGGCCATGGACGCGCAGGTCTCCTTCGCCACCGACTTCGTCCCGCAGGGCATCTCCGCCGACCTCATCGCCAGCCTCGACGGGCTGACCCGCGACGAGCTCGACGCGTTCGCCGCCCGCTCCCACGAGCGCGCCGCGAAGGCCCGCGAGGAGGGCCGCTTCGACCGCTCCGTCGTCCCGGTCGTCGACCAGAACGGCATGACCATCCTCGACCACGACGAGACCGTCCGCGCCGGCGTCACCGCCGAGTCGCTGTCCGGCCTCCGCCCGGCGTTCGCCGGCATGGGTTCCCAGGGCGGCTTCGACGCCGTCGCCCTGAAGAAGTACCCGCAGCTCGAGCAGGTCCAGCACCTCCACCACGCCGGCAACTCCTCCGGCATCGTCGACGGCGCCGCCATGACCCTCGTCGGCTCCGAGAAGGCCGGCGCGGACATGGGCCTCGAGCCCCGCGCCCGCGTCGTCGCCACCGCCGTCAACGGCGTCGAGCCGACCATCATGCTCACCGGCATCGAGCCGGCCGTCCGCGAGGTCCTCGCCAAGGCGAACCTCACGGTCGACGACATCGACGTCTGGGAGATCAACGAGGCGTTCTCCGCCGTCGTCCTGCACGCCCAGCGCTCGCTCGGCATCGACGACGAGAAGCTCAACATCAACGGCGGCGCCATCGCCATGGGCCACCCGCTGGGCGCCACCGGCGCGATGATCACCGGCACCGCCATCGACGAGCTGCACCGCTCCGGCGGCCGCTACGCCCTGATGACGCTGTGCGTCGCCGGCGGCATGGGCGTCGCCACCATCATCGAGCGCGTCTAGCCCCTCCCACCCGAACGCATCAACGAAGACACCCAGGAGAACGCACCATGACCGACAGCATGTTCCGGTGGGAGCAGGAGGGCGGCGTCGTCACGCTGACGATGGACGACCCGAACGCGCCCGTCAACACCATGAACCAGACGTTCCGCAAGGACCTCACCGAGGTCGCGCAGCGCCTCGAGGAGGCCGTCGGCGACGGCTCCGGCGACGTCACCGGCGTCATCATCACCTCCGCGAAGAAGACCTTCTTCGCCGGCGGCGACATCAAGCAGATGTCCAAGGCGGGCGCCGACGACGCCCGCGACATGTTCGAGATGGTCGAGGAGATGAAGGCCGGCCTCCGCCGCATCGAGCTCCTCCCCGTCCCCGTCGTCGCCGCCATCAACGGCGCGGCGCTCGGCGGCGGCCTCGAGGTCGCCCTCGCCGCCAACCACCGCATCGCGGTCGACTCCCGCTCCGCCAAGATCGGCCTGCCCGAGGTCACCCTCGGCCTGCTGCCGGGCGGCGGCGGCATCTCCCGCGTCACCCGCATGCTCGGCCTGCAGGACGCCCTCATGAAGGTCATCCTGACCGGCAAGCAGATGGCGCCCGCCCAGGCCCTGAAGACCGGCCTCGTCGACGAGGTCGTCCCGGCCGACGAGCTCCTCGACCACGCCCGCGCCTGGCTCGCCTCCGACGAGGCCCGCGCCGCGCAGCCGTGGGACGAGAAGGGCTTCCGCTTCCCGGGCGGCACCCCGACCAACCCGAAGCTCGGCGCCGTCCTGCCGTCCTTCCCCGCCAACCTCACCAAGCAGCTCAAGGGCGCTCCGATGCTCGCCCCGCGCCGCGCCATGCAGGCCGCCATCGAGGGCGCCCAGGTCGACATCGACACCGCCCTGCGCATCGAGTCCCGCTACTTCACCGAGCTCGTGTGCGGCACCCAGTCGAAGAACATGATGCAGGCGTTCTTCTTCGACCTGAACCACTGCAACGGCGGCGGCTCCCGCCCGCTGCAGGCCGACGGCACCCCGTACCCGAAGACCGAGTTCAAGAAGGTCGCCGTCGTCGGCGCCGGCATGATGGGCGCGGGCATCGCCTACGTCTGCGCGAAGGCCGGCATGGACGTCGTGCTGAAGGACGTCTCCCTGGAGAACGCCGAGCGCGGCAAGGCCTACTCCGAGGGCCTCGAGGCCAAGGCGCTGGAGCGCGGCCGCACCACCGAGGAGAAGTCGAAGGCACTGCTCGACCGCATCGTCCCGACCGAGTCCTACGACGACATGTCCGACGTCGACCTCGTCATCGAGGCCGTCTTCGAGAACACCGAGCTCAAGCACAGGGTCCACGCCGAGATCGAGGCCGCCGTGCCGGAGACCGCGGTGCTGGGCTCCAACACCTCCACCCTGCCGATCACGGAGCTCGCCTCCCACGTCAAGCGCACCGGCGACTTCATCGGCCTGCACTTCTTCTCCCCCGTGGACAAGATGCAGCTCATCGAGATCATCTCCGGCGACGAGACCGACCCGGCCATCCTGGCCAAGGCCCTCGACTTCGCCGTCCAGATCCGCAAGATCCCGATCGTCGTCACCGACTCCCGCGGCTTCTACACCTCCCGCGTCATCGGCACCGTCATCAACGAGGCCATCCGCATGCTGGCCGAGGGCCACGAGCCCGCCGTCATCGAGGCCGCCGCCCGCCAGGCCGGCTACCCGGCCCCGCAGCTGCAGCTGGCCGACGAGCTGAACCTCAAGCTGATCAAGAAGATCGGCGACGAGAACCGCGCGGCCGCCGAGGCCGAGGGCCGCACGCTGGACGACGGCGGCGTCACCGAGATCGTCGAGCGCATGCTCGGCGAGTTCGACCGCCCCGGCAAGCTGGAGGGCAAGGGCTTCTACGAGTACGCCGACGGCCGCCGCGCCGGCCTGTGGGAGGGCCTGCGCGAGCACCTCGGCGGCGGCTCCGTCGCCCCGGAGGAGTCCGACCTCCAGGATCTCGCCGACCGCATGCTGTTCATCGAGGCCATCGAGACGCAGAAGTGCGTCGACGAGGGCGTCGTCCTGCACGACGCGGACGCCAACATCGGCTCCATCTTCGGCATCGGCTACCCGGCGTGGACCGGCGGCACCCGCCAGTTCATCACCAACTACGACGGCGCCACCGTCATCTCCGGCGAGGGCAACGCCGACCGCCGCGGCGTCGAGGGCTTCGTCGCCCGCGCCGAGGAGCTGGCGGAGCGCTACGGCGACCGCTTCACCCCGCCGGCGTCCCTGAAGGGCTAGCCCCCTCCCCGGCCGGCCGGGGGCTTAGTCCCCGCCGCCGGCCCGGGAAACCGGCCGGCGACCCCCGCGCACCCGCGCGGGCGGCGCCGACCGCCGGGCCAGGCGGGCCCGGCCCCCGCGCCCCCCGCGTCCCCGTGACGCGGGGGTCGTCGTCACGCACGGGGACCCGACCATCCGGGACGATGGGCGGGCGGGTGACGCGGAGGCCGTCGTCACGCGGAAGCGCCTGCGCACCATCCGCACCACCAACCCCTCGCGTGCGGGGGTGAAACCTGCTAGTTTTACCGTCAATCCGATTTTCGTAACGAACCGGCAACGGCTACCCTGGGGGAACGCCGCGGCCCCCGCGCGCCCGCGCCCGGGACGCCGCCCCCGCGTCCGCAGCCGCACCACCGAAGGAAGGCCCCACATGCGCATCCGTCCGATCCTGGCCGGCCTCGCCGCCGCCGGCATGCTCGCCGCGGCGGCCCCCATGGCCGCCGCCGCCCCGGGCAACGCCGTCGCGTTCGGCGACTCGCTCACCGCGAACCCGAGCCTCGTCGACTACGCCCGCGCCTCCCAGCCCGGCCAGGCCAACGCCGCCGACTGCCCCACCGACGGCCGCTTCGCCGCCGGCTACTCCGCCGCCTCCGGCCTGCACACCGACGACTACACCTGCGCCGGCGCCTCCTTCCGCACCGGCGGCATGCGCATCGCCGAGCAGGTCCGCCGCGCGACCGAGTCCGGCGCCCTCGACGCCGGCACCTCCCAGGTCGTCCTCCTCGCCGGCGCCAACGACACCTACCCGTACGTGCTGAACCAGCGCATGCCGGTCCCGGAGATCCAGGAGAACCTCCGCGTCGCCGTCCGCGACACCGTCAACCAGATCCGCGCCGCCGCCCCGAACGCGCGCATCAAGCTCGTCGGCTTCCCTACCATCTCCGCCCCGGACGGCGGCGTCTGCCTGGTCAACTTCGGCCCCGGCGGCGCCCGCACCCCCGGCATCAACATCCGCGAGATCGAGGACGGCCTGCAGTGGGCCGTCATCCAGGCCGCCGGCGACACCGGCGTCGAGTTCGTCGACCTCAAGCCGATGTCCACCGGCCACGACATGTGCTCCGCCGACCGCTGGATCGTCGGCGTCATCGACGACAAGCTGCCGTACAACCTGACGCTGCACCTCACGCACGCCGGCCTCGACGCCGTCGCCGCGCACGCGGGCCGCGCGTAGGCAGCGCATAGGGCGCGCGGACCGGGCGCAGGGCGCGGGCCTTCCTTCGCGCGCCCGCCGCGCCTTCCGCGCAGACGGACCGGTTTCGGCGGACGGGACCCTGGTAAACCGGGGTCCCGTCCGCCGGAACCGGTCCGTTTTTCGTGCGCGGGCCGCGGGGCCCGGGTCCGCGCGGGCGGGGCGCGCGTGCGGCGACCGCGCGGTGACGGTATTCCGCGTGCGGGGGTGCACCTGGGCGGCGGCGGGCGCCGTCGTCACGCATCACGCGTATACCCTCCAGGGCATGGATTCGACCTTCTGGGACGACCGCTTCGCGTCCTCGCCCGCGCGCTACGGCGACGCGAACGCGCTGCTCGTCGAGCACCTGACCCCGTTCGCCCGCGACGACGCCGGTGCCCCGCCCCGCACCGCCTACGACGTCGGCGCCGGCCAGGGCCGCAACGCCGCGTGGCTCGCGGAGCACGGGTGGGACGTCACCGCCGTCGACTTCTCCGCGACCGGCCTGCGGCAGACCCGCGAACTCCTCGAATCGCGCGGCCTGCGCGCGTCGTACGTGCAGGCGGACGTCCGGCGGTGGCGGCCGGGTGCGCCCGCCGACCTCGTCGTCGCCGCCTACCTGCACCTCCCCGACGCCGACCGCGCCCGCTTCTGGCGCACCCTCGCCGCGGCGGTCGCACCCGGCGGGCTGCTGTTCGTCGTCGGCCACTGCGCCACGGAGCCGGAGCCGCGCCACGGCCCGGGGCAGGAGGTGCGGTTCACGTCGGCGGAGATCGCCGCCGCACTTGTCGACGGGACCTCCGGCAGCCCGGGCGCGCCCGGCGGGGACGGGGCCGCCGACGGCGCGTGGGAGATCCTCGCGCGCGGGCCGGTCGAGCGCGACGGGGCGATCGACGCGCTGCTCGTCGCCAGGCGCCTCGACGGCTGACGGCGGGACACCCACCTCCCCGAACAGGGTCCCGACCGCCGAAAACCGTCCGTCTTCACGAAGGACGGGAAGGCCCGTCCGCCCCGGCGTCCGAAACGCCAGCGCGGACCGGGGGACCGGGGCCGGCCGAGGCGCCCGTCCCCGGCCGCAGCCCCGCCCTATCCGCTACTCGCCGCGGCGGTCCTCGAACCAGCCGGTGACGGCCGGGGCGGTGTTGCGGTAGACGAGCTTCTGCTCCGTGTACTCCTCCATGCCGGCGAGGCCGAGCTCGCGGCCGACGCCGGAGGCCTTCATGCCGCCCCACTCGGCCTGCGGCAAGTACGGGCCGAAGTCGTTGATCCAGATGGTGCCGTGGCGCAGGGCGGCGGCGACGCGCTCGCCGCGGCCGGCGTCGGTGGTCCACACGGCGCCGGCGAGGCCGTAGATGGTGTCGTTGCCGATCTCGATGGCCTCCTCCTCCGTCGTGAAGGTCTCGACGGTGACGGTCGGGCCGAACGCCTCGTCGTGGACGCAGTCCATCTCGCGGGTGCAGCGGTCGATGACGGTCGGCTCGTAGTACCAGCCGGAGGCGAGGTCGAGGGAGCCGTCGGCGGACGGGCCCTCGGCGAAGCGGCCGCCGCAGCGGACGCGGGCGCCCTGCTCGCGGGCGCGCTCGACGTAGGCGTGGACCTTGTCGCGGTGCGCCTCGGAGATGAGGGCGCCGGTCTCCGCCTCCTGGTCCAGCGGGCCGCCGAGGCGGATGTGCCCGGCGCGCTCGACGAGGGCGTCGACGAAGCGCTCGGCGATGGACTCCTCCACCACCAGGCGGGCGCCGGCGGAGCACACCTGGCCGGAGTGCAGGAACGCGGCGTTGAGGGCGTTGTCGACGGCGGCCTCGAAGTCGGCGTCGGCGAAGATGATGTTCGGGTTCTTGCCGCCCAGCTCGAGGGCGATCTTCTTCACCGTCGCCGCGGCCTCGGCGGCGATGTGGCGGCCGGTGACCAGGCCGCCGGTGAAGGACACCATGTCGACGCGCGGGTCGGAGGACAGCGGCGCGCCGGCCTCGGCGCCGGCGCCGGTGACGAGGTTGCCGGCACCCTTCGGCAGGCCCGCCTCCTCGAGGACCTGCATGAGCAGGATGGCGGTGTGCGGGGTCAGCTCCGCGGGCTTCAGCACGAAGGTGTTGCCGGCGGCGATGCAGGGGGCGACCTTCCAGGCGACCTGCAGCAGCGGGTAGTTCCACGGGGTGATGAGGCCGCAGACGCCGACGGGCTCGCGGACGACGCGGGCGACGACGGTCGGGTCGCCGGCGTCGATGACGCGGCCGGCGTCGTGGCCGGCGAGGGTGCCGAAGTAGCGGAAGCAGCCGATGATGTCGTCCATGTCGACCTCGGACTCCGGGACGCGCTTGCCGGTGTCCGTGGACTCGGCGCGGGCGAACTCGTCCTTGCGGGCCTCGATGCCGTCGGCGACGCGGCGCAGCAGCTCGCCGCGGTCCCACGCGGTGACGCCGTCCCAGCAGCCGCCGTCGAAGGCGGCGCGGGCGGCGGCGATGGCGCGCTCCGCGTCGGAGCGGCCGCCCTCGGCGACCTCGGCGACGACCTCGCCGGTGCCCGGGCAGGTGATGGTCCGGGTCTCGCCGGAGTCGGCGGGGCCCCACTCGCCGTCGACGTAGATGGTGCGGCCCCCGTGGTCGACGGGGTTCAGCGGGGCGTTCTGGCCGGACGTGGTGGCGTCGGTCATGTGGTCAGTCCTCCTTGGTGTAGTCGCCGGACCATTCGCGGACCGGATCTGCGTTGTCGGAGACGTCGGACGCACCCGGCAGGTCGCGCTGCAGGTGCAGGAACTCCATGTGGCCCTCGTAGAGGTCGAGGACGTTCTCGATGATCTGGGCCTCGGTGTAGCCGTGGACGTCGTAGCCGAGGGAGCCGGTGAGGGTGAACACCTCGAGCCGGTAGTACTCGCGGTCGCCGTCGTGGTCCAGGTGGACGCGGCCGGCGAACGATGGCACGGGGTGGGCGGTCGGGTAGACCTGGTAGCGGAAGTCGCGCTCGTCGTCGAACTTCACGTGCAGGTCGAGCTGATCGATGCCCGTGTCCTCCACGGGACCACGGTACAGATCCACGTCGGCGCCGCGCCCGCGCAGCTCCTCGGCGACCTGCTCCAGGGCGGGGGCCACGACGGCGTCGACGTGGCGGGCGACCTGGCGGGCGGAGGGGAAGGACATGGAGCGGGCGAGGCGGCGCCGCCAGTCGGTGGAGGACGGCCCGCCGGAGGCGCGGCCGGACATGGCGCCGTACATGGCCAGGGTGCGGGAGCGGGTGCGGTAGTGCTCGAGCCGCAGGCTGGTGAACAGGCTGTACATGATCATGTAGATGACGAAGGCGAACGGCAGGCCCATGACGATCGTCGCGGCCTGCAGCGTCGGCACGCCGCCGACGAAGAGCATGGCGACGGTGAGGACGCCGACGGCGACGGCCCAGAAGATGCGGGACAGCGCCTTGCCGTCCTGCTGCGAGTCGGTGATCTTCGACGTGAAGTTCGCCATGACCAGCGCCGCGGAGTCGGCGGAGGTGATGTACAGCAGCAGGCCGATGAGCGACGCGATCACCATGACGACGACCGGCCACGGGTACTCGCCGAGCAGCAGGTAGAACGCGCGCTCCGGGTGATCGACGGCGAGCTGCCCGAACTCGTCGTCGCCGCCGAGGACGATCGACAGCGCGGAATTGCCGAAGATGGACACCCACATGAGGATGAACAGGAACGGGATGGTCAGGGTGCCGGCGATGAACTGGCGCAGGGTGCGGCCGCGGGAGATGCGGGCGAGGAACAGGCCGACGAACGGCGCCCACGCCACCCACCAGGCCCAGAAGAACAGGGTCCAGGCGTTCAGCCACTCCTGCGCGCCGGAGAAGGCGTAGGTGTCCATGGTCATGGACGGGAAGGACGAGACGTACTCGCCGACGTTCATGACCAGGGCGTCGAACAGGAACGACGTCTTGCCGGTGATGAGGATGTAGAGGGCCAGCGCGATGGCGAGGCCGACGTTGATCTCCGACAGGCGGCGGATGCCCTTGTCGACGCCGGAGACCGCGGAGAACGCGGCGACGACGACGGCGAGGACGACGAGCGCGATCTGCGCGGAGACGCCCTCCTCCACGCCGAACAGGACCTTGAGGCCGTAGTTCAGCTGGACGACGCCGATGCCGAGCGACGTGGCGACGCCGAAGACGGTGCCGAGCATCGCGGCGACGTCGACGGCGTCGCCGACGGGGCCGTGGATGCGCTTGCCGAAGATCGGGTACAGCGCGGAGCGGATGGCCAGCGGCATGTTCTGGCGGTAGGCGAAGTAGCCGAACGCCATGCCCATGAGCGCGTACATCGCCCAGCCGGTGACGCCGTAGTGGAACAGGGTGTAGACGACGGCCTGGCGGGCCGCCTCGACGGTCTCGGCGTCGCCGGACGGGGGCCCGTAGTACTGGGCGACCGGCTCGGCGACGGAGAAGAACATGAGGTCGACGCCGATGCCGGCGGCGAACAGCATGGACGCCCAGGAGAACAGGCGGAACTGCGGCTTCGCGTGATCGGGGCCGAGCTTGATGGTGCCGGCCTTCGACAGGGCGATGCCGATCATGAACACCACCACGATGGTGGCGGTGAGGATGTAGAACCAGCCCATGTTCTTCGACACGGTGGCGACGATGTTGGCCAGCGTGTCGGCCGCGTGCTCGGGGGCGAGGATCGCCCACAGCGCGATGGCGATGATGCCGAGGCCGGAGATGAGGAACACCGGCCAGTTGACCTTCGGGGGTTCGACGTGGCGCGACCGGGACGCGTCGTCGTCGACGGGTACGGCGGGGGCGTGTGACGAATCTCGCCCGGGCGGATTTCCTTCGACCATGGGGACTCCCTCTGGGGTGTCGGGGTTCTCTCTATAACGTGCGCGAAAAAGTGTATAGGGTTTACCGGTTGTTTCCGATCGGCCGCTTGTCACCGGACGGGGCCCACCTACACCACCAGGGGAAACGATGGCGGCGATGCCCCCGCGGGGGAATGGCCGGTACGTCCGCCGGCGGCTCCGGGGGAGCCGCCGCGGACGCCCTTCATTTTGAAAACGAACCATCGCCGCAGTTCGCGCGGGGAAGCGCCGGGTCGCCGCGGTGCGTTGCGACGGGGTGGACCGGGGGCATCGGCCTGTGGGAAACTGAACGGGAATCACCCGCCCGGCCGGGCGGGGCCGGCCCCGGGTCCGCGACGACGCCGTCGCGGGCGACCGGGGCCGAGACGTGAGAACACAGGAGGAACCATGGCTGCATTTCCCCTCGCCGGCTTCCGCAGGAGGCGCCGGCCCGCGACCGTCGAGCACCGCGACGTCGTGATCGTCGGCGCGGGCTCCGCCGGCTCCGTGCTGGCGAACCGCCTGTCCGACGACTTCACCACCGACGTACTGGTCCTCGAGGCCGGCCGCATGGACTCGCTGTGGGACCTGTACATCCACATGCCCTCGGCGTTCTCCTTCCCCATCGGCAACCGCTTCTACGACTGGGGCTACGAGTCGGAGCCGGAGCCGGAGATGCACGGCCGCCGCATCTACCACGCGCGCGGCAAGGTCGTCGGCGGCTCCTCCTCCGTCAACGGCCAGATCTTCCAGCGCGGCAACCCCATGGACTACGAGAAGTGGGGCAACCGCAAGGGCCTGGAGAACTGGGGCTGGGAGTCCTGCCTGCCCTACTTCAAGCGCATGGAGACCGCCCTCGGCTCCGACGACGATCCGCGCCGCGGCCACGACGGCCCGCTGCGCATGAAGCGCGGCCCGGCCGACTCCCCGCTGTTCGAGGCGTTCTTCAAGTCCATCGAGCAGGCCGGCTACCACTACACCCCGGACGTCAACGGCTACCGCCAGGAGGGCTTCGGCCCGTTCGACGCCAACATCGACAAGGGCACCCGCCTGTCGGCCGCCCGCGCCTACCTCCACCCGGTGCTCGACCGCCCGAACCTGGAGCTGCGCACCCGCGCCTACACCACCCGCGTCATCTTCGAGGGCACCAAGGCCGTCGGCGTCGAGTACCGCTGGAAGGGCCGCACCCACCAGGTGCGCACCGACAAGGTCATCCTCTGCGGCGGCGCGTTCAACTCCCCGCAGCTGCTGCAGCTGTCCGGCATCGGCGACGAGAAGCTGCTCAACGAGGTCGGGGTCAACGTCGTCAAGCACCTCCCGGGCGTCGGCGAGAACCTGCAGGACCACCTCGAGGTCTACGTCCAGTACAACTGCACCCAGCCGGTCAGCTCCCAGCGCTGGCTGGAGAAGTGGCGCTGGCCGTTCATCGGCCTGCGCTGGATCCTGACGAAGACCGGCCCGGTCGCCACGTCCCACTTCGAGGCCGGCGGCTTCGCCCGCTCCAACGACGACGAGGCCTACCCGAACCTCATGTTCCACTTCCTGCCGCTGGCCATGCGCTACGACGGCACGAAGCCGGACGGCGACGACGGCTTCCAGTTCCACGTCGGCCCGATGTACTCCGACACGAAGGGCCACGTGCGCATCACGTCGTCCGACCCGGCGAAGAAGCCCGAGATCGTGTTCAACTACCTCGCCACCGAGCAGGACCGCCGCGAGTGGGTGGAGGCCATCCGCACCTCCCGCAAGCTGCTGGACACCCCGGCGATGCGCGAGTACTGGGACCGCGAGACCTCCCCGGGCGAGGCCGTCCAGACCGACGAGGAGATCCTGGAGTGGGTCCGCAGCGACGCCGAGACGGCGCTGCACCCGTCCTGCACCTGCATGATGGGCCCCGCCGACGACGAGATGGCCGTCGTCGACCCGGAGACGATGCAGGTCCACGGCACCGAGGGCCTCTACGTCGTCGACGCGTCCGTCATGCCGGGCATCACGAACGGCAACATCTACGCCCCGACGATGATGATCGCGGAGAAGGCCGCCGACCTCATCGCCGGCCGCACCCCGCTGGCGCCGATCTCCCAGGAGGAGGTGCCGTTCTACCGCGCGAAGTCCGGCATGCCGCTGGATCCGCCGGAGGCCGCCGCGAAGTAGGGGCGCGACGACGGGGCGACGCGCCGCCGACCGGCGCGCCGCCCCCTCCCCCGCCGCGGCGGCGGCGCTAACCTGGAGGAATGACCGCCACCGCGACCACGGGCGCCCAGCCGGGCGCCGGCAAGCCCCTGCCCGTCCCCGAGCTCGCCGACACGGCCGACCGCGTCGTCCGCGCCGTGTCCGCCGTCGCCGACGACGCGACGACGCGGGCCACGCGCGCCGCGTTCGACGCCTTCATCGCGGAGGACGGCGAGGGCCCAGCGCTGCAGGAGCGCCTCCTCGACTTCGCCGCCGAGCGCGCCGCGAACGGCTCGAGCTGGCTGGCGGGCCGGTGGCTGCAGGACTACCTGACCGTCCGCACGCCGCTGCCGCTGACGACGAACGTCGGCTTCCGGTTCCGCCTCGATACCGCCGGGGAGGGCGTCGACCGGGTGGCGGAGGCGCTGCACCGCATCGCCTCGCTGCACCTGCTGCAGGCCGGCGGCCTGATGCCGACGGAGGTCGACGCCCGCGGCAACCTCACCGACCCGGGCCAGTGGGAGTGCCTCGCCGGCGGCGTCCGCGTCCCCGCGGAGGGCGGCGACATGGTGCTGCGCGACGTGTCGGGGTCGGCGAACCGCGAGGTCGGCGTCTCCCGGAACGGCCGCGTGTGGGCGGTGCGCGTGTCGGACGACCGGGGCCATCCGCTTCCGGTCGATGCGCTGCGGGGTGCCGTCGCAAAGCTCCTGGAGCTCGCCGGCGCGGACGGCGACGCGGACGCGGTGCCCTTCCTCGCGCCGTCCCACCTGGGCTCGAGCGAGCTGGCGCCGCTGCTGGACCGCATGCTGGAGGACCCGGCGAACGCGGCGGCGCACGAGCGGCTCGCCGACTTCCTGTGCATGGTGAACCTCGTCGACCAGGGCGACGCGGACGAGGCGGAGCTGCTGCGCCGCTGCGCGTTCGACGCCGGCCACGCCTGGGCGTACAAGCCGGTGACGTACGAGCTGGCGGTCGACGGCGGGTGGTCGTGCCTGCACGTCGAGCATTCGACGGTCGACGGCGCCACGCTGGTCACCGCGATCCGCCGGCTGCAGGGCACGACGGTGATGTCCGGCGCGGCCGACGCCCCGGAGCCGGAGGAGCTGCGCTGGGCCCCCGACGCGGAGACCGCCGGCGAGCTGCGCGAGCGCATCGCCGCCTACGACGGCGCGGCCGGCCGGCTGCGCGTCCGCATCCTCGACGTCCCCCGCGTGCCCGCCGACGAGCTGCCGTTCAAGGTCAGCGCCGACGCGCTGGCCCAGTTCATCCTGTCCATCGCGCAGCAGCTGGCGTTCGGCCGGGTGCGCGCGGTGTACGAGGCCGTCGACATGCGCGAATACCGCGCCGGCCGCACCGAGTGCCTGCGCGCGGTGACGCCGGAGGCGGTGGCGCTCGCGCGTGCGCTCGCCGGTTCACGTGACGACGGGGCCTCCCCCGCCGATCTCCTCCGCGCGGCGCTCGACGCCCACCGCGGCTGGGTGAAGGCGTGCAAGGCCGGCGCCGGCTTCGACCGCCACCTGTGGGCGCTGCGGTTCACGGCGGAGGAGGCCGTCGCCCGCGGCCGCCTCGACGCCATCCCGGCGCTGTTCGACGACCCGGGCATCGCCGCGGCGCGCACTGGCTTCCTGTCGACGACGTCCATCGGCTCCGACGCCCAGATCGTCCGCTACGCCTTCGCGCCGACGGTCGAGGGCGGCTTCGGCGTGAACTACACGCCGCACGCCGATCACGTGGAGTACTGCATCATCCACGACGAGGCGGCGGAGGGCGCCGACGCGTTCCTCGCGGCGCTGCCCGACGCGGCGGAGCTGCTGCGCGGCCTGCTGCTCGAGATGGCGGGCTGAGGCGCGCCCGCGTCGTCGCGTGACGACGGACACCGCCCGGCGGCCGCGCCCACGCGAACCGCGGGCGGACGGCCGCGGGCGGGCGGCCGCGGCGGGCGTCCGTCGGTGAGAGCTACTCGCCGCGCTCGCCGAGCTCCTCGACCAGGACCTCCTGGACGACCTTCATGGCGGACAGGGCGGCGGGGGCGCCGCAGTAGCCGGCGGTCTGGATGACGGCCTCGACGATCTCCTCGCGGGTGAGGCCGTTGCGCAGGCCGCCGCGGACGTGGCCGCGGAGCTCACCGGTGGCGCGCAGCGCTACGAGCATGCCGATGTTGAGGAGGCTGCGGTCGCGCTTGGCCAGTCCTTCGCGGGTCCAGACGGAGCCCCAGACGGTCTCGGTGATGTGGCGCTGCAGGTCCTCGCCGTCGGTGCCGGCGTTGCGGGACAGGGCGGCGTCGACGAAGTCGTCGCCCATGACGTCGCGGCGGACGCGGATGCCAGCGTCGTAGCGGCCGTCGGTGGACTCGTGGTTGTCGCTCATGGCGGCCATTATGCCCCCGCCGCGGGGAGACGGGGCGCCGGGGCGGGGCCGGGGCGGGGCTCCCCCACCGTGGACGGTGCGGTTTCGGCGGACGGGACCCCGTTAGAACGCCCGCGGCCACCCCACCCGCCGCCCCCTGGCGCCAGACGGAGCGGTTTCGGCGGATGGGACCCCGGTATATGTAGGTCCCGTTTGCCGGAACCGGTCCATCCGGGAAGGGGCGGGGCGACGACCCCGCAGGATGGAGGGCATTCGGCAGCCGGGACCCCGTTCGCGCACACCAGACCCGCGCCGGGGAACGACGCGGCCGCACGCGTCGTCCGCGCGCACCGGGCCCCGGCCCCGGAGACGACGACTCCGGCCCGTGCCGCGCGGGGCGGGACGGACCGGAGTGGGTCGCACGGGGAGGGCTGCCGCGGGAGCGCGGCCGCGCCGCCCGGGTCTAGCGGTCGAGCAGCCAGTCGTTGGGGCCGAACAGCTCGAAGTGCACGCGGTCGCGGTCGACGCCGGCCTCGGCGAGCTGGTCGCGGACGGCCTGGAGGAAGCCGTTGCCGCCGCACAGGTAGTAGTCGGCGTCGGCGGGCAGGTCGACGTCGGCGAGGTTCATCAGCTCGGGGGCGTACCAGGTGCGGGCGTCGGCGTCGGCGAGCTCGGCGACGGCGGCGTCGCGGTCGGCGCGCAGGGCGTCGCGGGCCTCGGAGTGGTCGGCGTGGAGGGCCAGGACGCGGCGGCGGGAGCCGGTGCGGGCGAGGTGGGCGAGCATGCCGAGCATCGGGGTCGCGCCGATGCCGGCGGAGATGAGCACCACCGGGGTGTCGGCGTCCTCGTCGAGGACGAGGTCGCCGGCGGGCAGGGAGATCTCGATGGCGTCGCCCTCGTGCGCCTGCTCCCACAGGGCGGTGGAGACCTCGCCGGCGGGGTCGTCGCCGACGGAGTCGACGCGGCGGATGGCGACGCTGAGCGGCTCGCCGGGCACGCCGGTCAGGGAGTACTGGCGCAGCTGGCGGGCACCGTCGGCCATGGTCCAGCGGACGGAGATGTACTGGCCGGGTCGGAACTCGGGGACCGTGCCGTCGTCGAGCGTGAACGTGAGGCGGAGGACGTCGTCGCCGAGCTCCTCGCGGCGGGCGATGCGGGCGGCGCGGAAGACGTCGCCGGCGGCGACGCCGCGCTCGGAGTAGAGGCCGTTCTCGAAGTCGACGAGGACGCGCTGCATCTCCAGGTAGACGGCGTCCCAGGCGGCGCGGACGTCGCCCTGGAAGACGTCGGGGGTGAGGACCTCCTCGATGGCGTCGAACAGGTGCTTGTGGACGATCGGGTACTGGTCCTCGCGGATGCCGACGGAGACGTGCTTGTGGCCGATGCGGGCGAGGAGCTCCTCGGGGGCGGGGGCCTCGGGGTCGACGAGCATCGTCGCGAAGGTGGCGACGGAGGCGGCGAGGGCGCGCTGCTGGGCGCCCTGCTTCTGGTTGCCGCGGTTGAACGTGTCGGCGATGAGCTCCGGGTGGGCGGCGAACATGCGGCGGTAGAAGTTCGGGGTGATGTCGCCGATGGCGGCGCCGACGGCGGGGAGGGTGGCGCGGACGATCTCCGCGTGCTCCGGGGACAGGGCGCTCTTCTTGACGGTGATGGGGGCGTTGATGGTGGCGGTCATGGCTGGAACCTCCTCGGGTGGATGGCCGCGTCGTTCTGACGATGTCCGGGAGCGTAGCACTAAAGGCGCATTGGCGCTGCGCATTAAAGGCGCCTGAGAAGTCGCGGTCCACCCCCGTCCGCGCATCTGCGCAGGTAGGTTCCCTGTTCGATGCGTGACGACGTCCCCCCCGCCCCCTTCCGTTCCCGACGCCGCCGGGAGCCCGCCGCGAGATGGCGGCGGCGCCGCCGGCGCCCCCGCGAATGAGCCGCGGGCCGGCGGCGGGTCCCCCGCGGACGCGGATCGGCTGCGGACCGACGCGCCCGCATGCCCGGCTGCGGACCGACTGCAGGCGCGCCTCGACCGGTACTGGTCGGGCCGCGCGGACGCCTACCACCGCGGCCAGGCGGACACGCCCCGCGCGCCGCACGATCGGGCGGCGTGGGCGGCGGTCTTCGGCTCCGTCCTGCCGCCGCGACCTGCGCGGATCCTCGACGTCGGCACGGGCTCCGGGTTCCTCACCCACCTGCTGGCGGGCCCGGGCCACGACGTGACGGGCCTCGACTCCGCCGAGGGCATGCTGCGGCGGGCGCGCCTCGCCGGCGACGGACCCCGCTTCGTCCACGGCGACGCGCTCGCCCCGGCGGCGGCGCTCGGCGGGGACGGCGCCTCGGCCGGCGGCGGGACCGGCGAGGACGGCGTGACCGTCACCCCGCCCTTCGACGCCGTCGCATCCCGCTACGTCCTCTGGACGCTGCCGGACCCCGTCGGCGCGCTGCGCGCCTGGTCGCGGCTGGTGCGCCCCGGCGGCGTCATCGCCAGCGCCGACGGCGCCTGGTTCCCGGAGGGCATCCCCTCCGACCTCCGGATCGACTCGGCCGACGGGCCGGACGCCTTCATCTCCGCGTACGCGGGCACCGGCGGGGCATCCCCGTCTGATCGCCGTTCAGATAGTGCGCTTGAACGGCGTCCACTGCTGGTGGCGAACAAAAAACGGGCCCGGCACGTCGTCACGCGAACGACGCCGGGCCCCGTGCGGAGCCTGCGCTAGAGCGGCGAGCGCACCCCGATGCTCGTGCCGAGCGCCACGGGTTTGCGCTCGACGAGCGACCCGATGCGCACTCCGTCGAGGTGGCGGAAGAACGCCTCCTGCGCCCGGGCGAGCTCGCCGCGGAGGCCGCAGGCGGGCAGCATCGGGCAGTCGAGGTGCATGCAGTCGACGACCTCGCCGGCCTCCAGGTCGCGGAGGATGCGGCCGACGGTCATGTCGCGGGCGCCGTCGGCGAGGTAGATGCCGCCCCCGCGGCCCTTCACGGACGTCACGGCGCCCATGTCGGCGAGGCGGGTGACGATCTTGGAGACGTGGGCGCGGGAGGCGTGCAGCTCGTCGGCGACGCCGGCGGCGGTGAAGCGGGTCCCGTCGTCCTCGACGGCCATGCGCATGATCATGCGCAGCGCCAGGTCCGAGAACATCGTCAACTGCACGGCGGGCACCTCCTCCTGCCCTCCATCCTAAACCCGCACGCGACACGCCGATTACGCGGCCACCCCGGTCGGGGCGGTCGCCGGCGGGGTTCGGGGCCGGTCGGCGAAGGGCCCCGGAGACGCGGGAACGCCCACCCCCGTGACCGTGGTCGCGGGGACGGGCGTCCGTGCGGGAATCGCCTTTACTTGTTCGCGGCGATCTTGTCCTCGACGCGCTTCTTCAGCGCCTCGAACTCGTCCCAGATCTCCTGCGGGACGCGGTCGCCGAGGGACTTCAGCCACGCCTCGTTGTCGGCGAGGTCGCCCTGCCACTTGGCGGCCGGGGCGCGCAGCGCCTCCTTGACGTCCTCGATCGGGGTATCCAGGCCGGTGAGGTCCAGGTCCTCCGCGTTGGCGGTGTGGCCGACGACGGTCTCGCGGGCGTCGACGCGGCCCTCGATGCGGTCGACGATCCACTTCAGGACGCGGGAGTTGTCGCCGAAGCCCGGCCACAGGAAGCGGCCGTCGTCGCCGCGGCGGAACCAGTTGACCAGGAAGACCGGCGGCATCTTGTCGCCGCCCTTGACGCCCATGTCGATCCAGTGCTGCAGGTAGTCGCCGACGTTGTAGCCGATGAACGGCAGCATGGCCATCGGGTCGTGGCGCAGGGAGCCGACCTTGGCCTCCGCGGACGCGGCGGTCTGGCCGGAGGCCAGGGTCGCGCCGATGAAGGTGGCGTGCTGCCAGTTGAAGGACTGGGTCACCAGCGGCACGGTGTCGGGGCGGCGGCCGCCGAACAGGATCGCGTCGACCTTGACGCCCTTCGGATCGTCGTACTCCGGCGCGGCGACCGGGCACTGGGCGATCGGGGTGCAGTAGCGGGAGTTCGGGTGGCTGGACGGCTCATCCGAATCCGGGGTCCACTCGTGGCCCTTCCAGTCAATGGCGTGGTCCGGCTTGTTCTCCATGCCCTCCCACCAGACGTCGCCGTCATCGGTG
This sequence comes from Corynebacterium sp. 335C, assembly GCF_053525695.1. NCBI lineage: Bacteria > Bacillati > Actinomycetota > Actinomycetes > Mycobacteriales > Corynebacteriaceae > Corynebacterium > Corynebacterium sp. 335C. The sequence continues at coordinate 80,393 of NZ_JASTTB010000003.1, read as the reverse complement.
AGCGCGACGTTGGTGAACAGGGTGTTGCCCGGCTCCATGGTCTTCATGGCGTTCGGGTTGGAGTCGTAGTTGGTGCCCGGGGCGACGCCGAAGAAGCCGTTCTCCGGGTTGACGGCGTAGAGGTGGCCGTCCTCGCCGAACTTCAGCCAGGCGATGTCGTCGCCGACGACCTCGGCCTTCCAGCCCTCGATGGTCGGGGTGAGCATCGCCAGGTTGGTCTTGCCGCAGGCCGACGGGAAGGCGGCGCACACGTGGTAGTTCTTGCCCTCCGGGGAGGTCAGCTTCAGGATGAGCATGTGCTCGGCCATCCAGCCCTCCTCCTTCGCCATGACGGAGGCGATGCGCAGGGCGTAGCACTTCTTGGCCAGGATGGCGTTGCCGCCGTAGCCGGAGCCGTAGGACCAGATCTCCTTGGTGTCGGGGAACTGGGTGATGTACTTCTCGTCGTTGCACGGCCACTCGACGTCCTCCTCGCCCTTGGCGAGCGGGGCGCCGACGGAGTGGAGCGCGTGCACGAAGTCGCCCTCGGGGCCGATCTTGTCCAGCGCGTCCTGGCCCATGCGGGTCATGATGCGCATGGACAGCACCACGTACGGGGAGTCGGTGAGCTGGACGCCCAGCTTCGGCTCCGGGTCGGTGATCGGGCCCATGCAGAACGGCACCACGTACATGGTGCGGCCCTTCATGGAGCCGCGGTAGTGCTCGGTCATCTCGGCCTTCATCTTGGCCGGGTCGAACCAGTTGTTCGTCGGGCCGGCGTCCTCCTCCTTCTCGGAGCAGATGAAGGTGCGCGACTCGACGCGGGCGACGTCGGCCGGGTTGGAGCGGGCCAGGAAGGAGTTCGGGCGCTTCTCCTCGTTGAGCTTGATCAGCGTGCCCTTCTCCACGAGCTCCTCCGTGAGGCGGTTCCACTCCTCGTCGGAACCGTCGCAGAACACCACCTTGTCCGGGGTGGTGAGCTCGACGACCTCGGCGATCCAGCGGAGCAGCTCGGCGTTCTCGGTCGGGGCCTGGCCCTCCAGGCCCGGGATGGTGGTTGCGGACATCAGTTCTCCTGACTTGTCGATTCCCGTCTCGGGTTCAAGGCTACCGACGCCCGCCCGTTTCCGCCGCCCCCTCGCATGCAACTTTGTGCACGACCACGGCGTTTCCCGCCCGAACTGCGCGGGTCGTCTCCCCCGCTGGTCACCCCCATGTTCCGGACTCCCGAAGTTCCCAGTCCGCCGCACCCCAGGAACCGGCCGCCCGCCCGGCCCCTCCCCCGTCCGTGGGGGCGTCCGAGGTGTCCCACGATTCCCACGTCCCGTCGAACCGCACGGTGACGATCTCGTCGACCGTCCCGTCGCCGTCGGTGTCCGTGTAAATCGTCAGCCCGTCGTCGTCCGCCAGCGTCACCGAGTCGGCCACCCCCGGCTCCGCGTCGACCGGCCCGAGGTCCAGCACCGCGTCGCCGAGGCGGACGAGCATGCCGCCGCCGGAGCCCGCGCCGATGCCGCCCGCGCCGGCCCCGAAGCCGTCCGCGCCGCCCGGCGCGGCGCCCGCCCCCGGCTCCGGGTGCGCGCCACCGTCGGCGCCGGCCGGGCCCGAGGTGTCGCCCGGCCCACCGGGCCAGTCGCCCGCCAGCGCGTCGAAGATGTCCGTCATCGCCTCTCCCCCTCCAGTTCCGCCGCCAGGTGCCGGGCCCGCCAGCCCGCCGGCGCGGGCGGCGGCTCCAGCCCGGCCAGATCCCGCTCCCACGCCCGGCGCAGGCGCACCAGGTGCGCGCCGATCCAGCTGGAGCGCCCGGCGTCGCCGCGGGCGCGCAGCCGCGCGGCGACGACGATGCCCGCCGTCACCAGCCCCGCCACCGCCGCGGCCACGGCGACCGCGGCGTCCGGCAGCCCGACCGCAGCCAGCGGCTCCGCCAGCATCCGGCCCGCGCCCAGTCCGGCGCCGAGCGCCAGCAGCGCCAGGGCGGCGTCGGCGGCCGCGGCCCGGCGCGGCGGGTCCGCCGCCGGCGGGCAGGCGGGCGGGTCCGTCCCGAGGGCGTCGGCCACCCGCAGCGCCGCCCGGCGCGACGCGGCGTCCAGGTCAGCGGCGTCGCGGATGCGGCGGGCGGCGTCCGCGTCGGGGGCGACGCCGTCCAGCGCGTCGGCGACGGCGGCGGGCACGGCGGCCCGCCACTCCCGCTCCGCCGCGCGCAGGCGGGCGGCGCGTCCGGTGCGCTCCGCCTCCAGGGCCCGGCGCAGGCCCTCCCGCCGCAGCCGCCCCGGCGTCGGGTCGACGGGGTCCGGCGGGGCGGCGGCCATGAGCTCCAGTTCCCGGGCCAGCGCGGCGTCCGGCCGGGCGACGGGCACGGGGGCCGGAACGGCGGCGCGCCACCGGCCGGCCGGATCGTCGCCCGCCAGGACCACGGCGCAGCGGCCGGTGGCGCCGCTGACCGCCCGGATGAGCTCCAGATCGGCGGGCGCGGGCTCCAGCGCCGCGTCGACGGCCACGAGGACGACGGGATGGCGGCCCTCCGTCGTCTCCACTCCCGCCGCCCGCAGCGCGGTGAGGTCGGCCCACCCCGCCGCGGGCCCGGTCAGGGTCACGGTCACGCCCACAGCAGCGCCTCCAGGCCGTCGCGGGAATCGGGGCACGCCGCCGCGGCCTCCGCCAGCCCGGCGCGCAGCCGGGTGCGGCGGGCGGCGGCCACGCGGGCCCCGTCGTCAAGCACCTCCGCGACCGCGGCGGCGACGCCCGGGGCGTCCGCGCCCGGCCGGGCCACCGCCTCCCCCGGCCGCGGCGGGCGGGCGGGGTCGCGGTCCAGGACGACCGCGGCGTCGGCGTGGCGCGCGGCGACCGTCCCCTCCTCCGCATGCACCCGCCAGCCGCGGGCGGCGGGCTCGGCGGCCAGCGCGGCGGCGAGATCCGCCGCACCCGACCCGGCGGGCCCGCGGACGACGACGCACGGCGCGCCCGTCGCGTCCTCCAGGGCCTCCGCCACCGCGGGTGCGGCGGGGTCGGCGGCCGGCGCCGCGGCGAGCCAGGCCACCGCCCGGTCCCGCAGCGCCGCGTCCGCGTCGATCGCGTCCGCGTCGGATGCCCCGTCGGCCAGCATGGGTTCCCCTCCCCGGGCGGCCCGGCGGCCGCCGTCGCGGGCCATCATCGCCGCCCGCGGGGCCCGGCGCGAGGGCCCTCCCGGGGTTGTCCACACCGGGGCGGGAAACGGAAGACGGCGGCCGCGGGGCGTCCACGATGCGGCGACGCGCCCACCCGGGGTTGGGGCGAGGCCACCCTCATCGGCCACAATGGACGCGATGACTACCGATAATCCTCATATTCCCGACGCCGCCGACGTTCCCGGCGGCACCGACGCGACCGCGGCCGACGCCGGCCACGCGACCGACGCCGCCACCACCGACGCCCCCGGCACCGCCGCCCACGACCACGAGGCGGAGTTCGGCAAGGGCGCGCTGCCCTACGGCCGCCCGCCGCAGACCGAGTTCGGCGGCGACCTGGACTACCCGCGCATCGGCGGCGTGTCCTTCCGCCGCGGCACCCTCACCGACAACCAGGCCCGCACCTGGGACGAGAACTGGGACCGCTACGGCCGGACGCTGTCCGACGAGGTCATCGACGTGGAGGAGTGGTTCGGCCGCCCCGGCCCGACGGTCGTGGAGATCGGCTGCGGCACCGGCACCTCCACCGTCGCGATGGCCCCGCGCGAGGCCGACCACAACATCATCGCGGTGGAGCTGTACCGCCCGGGCCTGGCGAAGCTGCTGGGCGCGGCGGTGCGCGGCGGCGTGGACAACATCCGCATGGTCCGCGGCGACGGCGTCGAGGTGCTGCAGCGCATGATCGCGCCCGGCTCGCTCGCCGGCGTGCGCGTGTTCTTCCCGGACCCGTGGCCGAAGGCCCGCCACCACAAGCGGCGCATCATCCAGTCGGGCACGCTGCGGCTCATCGCGTCGCGCCTGGCGCCGGGCGGCGTCCTGCACGTGGCGACGGACCACCCGGGCTACGCCGAGTGGATCGACGAGCTCGTCGGCGTGGAGCCGGCGCTGGAGCCGATGCCGTGGCCGTGGCCGGAGTCCCCGCTGCTGCTCGACCGCCCGACGACGAAGTTCGAGGCCCGCGGCCTCAACATGGACTACAGCATCCACGAGTACGTGTGGCGCCGCCGCGAGGGCGTGGCCGCCGAGGTCGTCGCGCGTGACGACGAGAACCGCGCCGGCGCCGGCGCCGCCGCCGCGGCGTCCGGCGACGCCGCCACCGGCCCGGCCGGCGGCGCGGCCACGGCCGACGAGGAGGATCCCCGATGAGCGTCCAGCGTCACCAGTACCGCTCCGCGCCCCAGGACTTCCCGACCCTGCTGCTGGTCTGGGACGCGCCGAACATCGACATGGGCCTGGGCTCCCTGCTGGGCACCCGCCCGACCGCCGCGCACCGGCCGCGCTTCGACGCCGTCGGCCGGTGGCTCGTCGCCCGCGCGGAGCGCCTGTCGGAGGAGCTCGGCGAGGACGTGGAGCCGGAGGCCACCGTCTTCACCAACGTCGCCCCCGGCGGCGCGGAGACCATCCGCCCGTGGGTGGAGGCGCTGCGCAACGTCGGCTTCGCCGTGTTCGCGAAGCCGAAGCAGTCGGAGGACGACGACATCGACCCCGACATGATCGACCACATCGACCGCCGCGACGGCGAGGGCGTGCTGCGCAGCGTCGTCGTCGCCAGCGCCGACGGCCGCAACTTCCAGGACCGCCTGGAGGAGCTCGCCGCGGCGAACGTCCCGGTGACGGTCATCGGCTTCCACGAGCACGCGGCGTGGGCCCAGCAGTCCGACATGATCGAGTTCATCGATCTGGAGGACATCGAGGGGGTGTTCCGGGAGCCGCTGCCGCGCGCCGACCTCGACTCCCTGCCGGACGAGGGCGCCTGGCTGCAGCCGTTCCGCCCGCTCACCGATCTGGTCGCCGGGAGGTAGCCGGCCGTGTTCTTCCGCTGGGGCGCCGTCGCCGCCCGCCACCGCATCCTCGTCCCCGTCGTCGTCGTGGCGGGGATCCTCGCCCTGTACCTGCTGGCCGGCACGAAGCTCGGCGAGCGGATGGACACGGAGGGCTGGGACGACCCGGGCTCCGAGTCGACGCGGGCGGCGCAGATCGAGCAGGAGGTCTTCGGCCGCGACGACTCGGGCGACGTCATCGTCCTCGTCGACGCGCCGGAGGGCACGACGGTCGACGACCCGGCGCTGGCGCAGCGCGTCAACGACCACTTCCACCGCCTGGCGGCGGAGCACGACGCGAACATCGCGCACGTCACCAGCTACTTCGAGACGGGCTTCGCGCAGCAGGCGACGCCCGACAAGCGCACGGCGTTCGTCGCCATCGGCCTGGAGGGCACCGCCGACGAGGTGCTGAAGAACTACCGGGCCATCGAGGACGCCATCCCCGCCGAGGGCATCGACATGCAGGTCGCCGGCGCCACCCCCATCGCGGGCGCGCTCGACGAGGGCATGGCCGGCGACATCAAGCGCGCCGAGCTCATCGGCCTGCCCGTCGTCGCGGTGCTGCTGCTCATCGTATTCGGCGGCGTCATCGCCGCGGCGATGCCCCTGACGGTCGGCATCCTGTCCATCGCCGGCTCGCTCGGCATCCTCTCCGTCCTGGCGTCGGTAACGCAGGTCAACACGTTCGCGCAGTCCGTCGTCACGCTCCTGGGCCTCGGCCTGGCCATCGACTACGGCCTGTTCATGGTGTCCCGCTTCCGCGAGGAGATGGCGGAGGGCGTGCCCGTGCCGCGGGCCGTCGCCAACACGACGGCGACCGCCGGCAAGACGGTGGTGTTCTCCGCCGCGATGGTGGCGGTGGCGCTGTCGGGCCTGCTGCTGTTCCCGCAGGCGTTCCTCAAGTCGGTCGCCTACGGCGCGATGTCGGCCGTCGGCCTGGCGGCGCTGCTGTCGCTGACGGTGCTGCCGTCGCTGTTCGCGCTGCTCGGCCCGAACATCGACAAGTGGTCGGTGCGCCGCGCCGGCCGCACCCGCGAGCAGCAGATGAACAGCGCGTGGGGCCGGATCCCGCGGTGGGCGATGAAGCGGCCGCGCACCGTCGCCGTCGGCATCTGCATCGCGCTGCTGGCGCTGACCCTGCCGATGGCGGGCATCCGCTTCGGCGGCATCAACGAGACGTACCTGCCGCCGGACGAGCCGACCCGCGTGGCGCAGGAGCGGTTCGACGAGCTGTTCCCGACGATGCGCACCGACCCGGTGAAGCTCGTCGTCCGCGACGGCGGCGACCCGTCGGCCGTCGGCCACGTCGTCCAGCAGACGGCGGGCATCGAGGGCCTGACCGGCCGGTTCCAGGTGGCGCAGCCGACGAAGGACGGCGTCACCGTCCTGTCCGCCGGCATCGCCGACCGCGCCGACAACGACCGCATCATCGACGAGCTGCGGGCCATCGACCCGCCGGGCGACGCGGAGGTCCTCGTCGCCGGCACCCCGGCGATGGAGATCGAGTCCATCGAGGCGCTGTTCGCCACCCTGCCGCTGATGCTGCTGTACATGACGGTGGCGACGTTCATCCTCATGGCGCTCGTCTTCGGGTCGGTCATCCTGCCGGCGAAGGCCGTCATCATGACGACGCTGGGCCTCGGCGCGACGCTCGGCATCCTGACGGCGATGTTCGTCGGCGGCGTCGGCGCGGACCTGCTGGGCTTCACGCCGGGCCCGCTGATGAGCCCGGTGCTCGTGCTCATCGTCGCCATCATCTACGGCCTGTCGACGGACTACGAGGTCTTCCTGGTCTCCCGCATGGTGGAGGACCGGGAGGACGGCGCGTCGACGGAGCACGCGGTGCGGTTCGGCACGGCGAACACGGGCGGCATCATCACGGCGGCGGCGCTCATCATGATCGTCGTGGCCGGCGCGTTCGCGTTCTCCGACATCGTGATGATGAAGTACATCGCCTTCGGCATGATCGCCGCCCTGGCGCTCGACGCGACGGTCATCCGCCTGCTGCTCGTGCCCGCGGTGATGAAGCTGCTGGGCGACGACTGCTGGTGGGCGCCCGCCTGGGTCACGCGCATCTCGCGCCGGCTCGGCCACGGGTCGGCGGCGCCGGCGGGCCCGGTTCCGGCCGCCCCGGCCGCCGACGCCACCCCGGCTCCGGCCGCGTCCGCGTCCTCCGGGTCCGCCTCCGCGGAGCCCCACGCCCCGGCCGCCGCGGGGTCGCGCGCCATCGCCGTCGCCCCCGCGGATGCGGGTGCGCAGGTGGCCGTGCGTGACGACGCCCCGATCCGCCGCCACGGCGCCCACGAGGCGGAGGAGCCGTCCGGCGCACCCGCGCGCCGCGTCGCCCCCGGCCGGCCGCGCGCCCTGCCCGGCCCCGGCCCCCGCCCCGGCGAGGGCCCGGCCGACCGCGCCGGCGTCTACGGCACCGGACCGAAGGAGGGCCGATGAAGGGCCCGTCGCCGGCCATGCGCCGGGTGCTGCGCGTCGCCGTCGGCGCCGTCGTCCTGATCGTCTGCGCCGTCCTCGCGTACGCCAACCGCGAGCTCATCGCCGAGGGCTGGCTGACCCTGACGACCGCCGAGCCCGGCTGGGTCCTCGCCTCCGTCCTCGCCATCGCCGTGGCGTTCTTCGCCATGGCCGAGGTCATGCGGCTGCTGTTCCGCGCCGCCGGCGTGCGCCGCGCGACGATGGCGTCGACGAACGCGCTGACCCTCACCGCCAACGCCTGGTCGGTGTCGGTGCCCGGCGGCGTCGCCTTCGCCACCGCCCTGCAGGTGCGTCGGCAGCTGCAGTGGGGCGCGTCCGCCGTCGTCGTCAGCTGGTTCGTGGTGTTCTCCGGCGCCCTGAGCTTCCTGGGCCTGGCGGCGCTCGCCGTCGTCAGCCTCTTCTTCATCGGCCGGCAGCCGGCGCCGACGATGCTCATCGCCACCGGCGTCGCCGTGCTCGCGCTGACGCTGGCGCTGTGGTGGTTCTCCCGGAACACCACCCTCATCGAGAAGCTGGCCCGCTGGATCCTCGGCGGCGTCAACCGGCTGCGCCGCCGGCCCGCGGAGCAGGGCGGCGACGCCCTCGCCGCCCGCATCGCCCAGCTGACGGAGGTCCGGCTGACGCTGCCGCACCTCGGCCAGGTCTTCACGTTCTCCCTGCTCAACTGGCTCGCCGACGTGCTGTGCCTCTACGCCGCCGTCCGCGCGATCGGCGTCGACGGCGTCTCGCTGACCGGCGTGCTGCTCGCCTTCGTCACCGGCAAGGTCGCCGGGTTCATCCAGGCGACGCCGGGCGGCGTCGGCCCCGTCGAGGCCGTCCTCACCGGCACCCTCGTCGCCGGCGGCATGGTCGGCTCCGACGCCTTCGCCGCCGTGCTGCTCTACCGCGCCGTCTCCTTCGTGCTGCCCGCCTTCGTCGGCTGGGCCGTCTTCCTGCTGGGCTTCGACGGCGTCGACCCCCGCACCGCGGACGGGGACGCCGACGGTGCGGCGGCCGCGTCCGGCGGCGGGGCCCCGGCCGCCGCCGCTCCGGCGGGCGCCGTGGACGCAGGGGCCCGGGACGCCGCGGACGGGGATACGCTGGAGGCCGCCGCATCACCCGACGTCACCGCCGACCAGGAGCAGAAACGATGAACACCTCCCCCGCCACCGCGCCCGCCGCGGGCACCCCGTCCGCCGGCGCCACGATGATCGCCGACGTCCTGGCGATCCTCGTCTTCGCCATCCTCGCCCGCCTGGCGCACAACACCCCCGAGGACCCGTTCACCCTCGTCAACGTGCTGGACACGTGGTGGCCGTTCCTCCTCGGCGTCGTCGCCGGCTGGGGCATCGCCGTCGCCCTCAAGCAGCACGTGCGCCCCGTCCGATGGGGCGGCGTCATCGTGTGGCTGTCCGCCGCCGTCATCGGCCTCGGCATCTGGGGCATCCGCCACGCCGCGTTCCCCCACTGGTCGTTCATCATCGTCGCGACGGTCATGGGCGCCGTCGTGCTCCTCGGCTGGCGCGCCATCGCCGCCGCCGTCGCCCGCCGCCGCTGACCTGCGCCGGGCCGCGGCGGGCACCCGCCCGCCGCGGCGGACGCCCCGGCAGGACCGCCGCGCGACCGGCGCCGACGCACCGGCGCGGCAGGCGTCGCAAAGCAACGACGCGGACGCCGGCACCCGCGCACCCGGTGTGATCTGATGCACATCCTGCGGAAATAAGGGGACCCCGTCACGACCGCGAAACAACGGCGCGGGATAATGCCGTTCATGGCAGAAAAACCGACGGATCCGGCGCACGACGGCGCCCGACCTTCAGCACACAGCACCGCGGGCGGCGCCACCGCCGTCGACCGCGGCGGACGGACCTTCTTCGGCCAGCCCTGGGGCCTGGCCAACCTGTTCGGCGTGGAGATGTGGGAGCGCTTCAGCTTCTACGGCATGCAGGGCATCCTCGTCTACTACATGTACTACGCCGTCACCGACGGCGGACTGGGCATGCCCGAGGCCGTCGCCACCTCCATCGTCGGCGCCTACGGCGGCCTCGTCTACATGGCCGCCCTCGCCGCCGCGTTCGTCGCCGACCGGCTCCTCGGATCCGAGCGGACCCTCTTCTGGTCCGCCATCCTCGTCATGATCGGCCACATCTCCCTGGCCCTCGTCCCCGGCGTCACCGGCCTCGCCATCGGCCTCGTCTGCATCGCCATCGGCTCCGGCGGCGTCAAGACCAACGCCCAGGTCGTCCTCGGCCAGCTCTACAGCCGCGAGGACCCCCGCCGCGACGCCGGCTTCTCCATCTTCTACATGGGCGTCAACATCGGCGGCCTCTTCGGCCCGCTCATCACCAACGCCATCTGGGGCTGGAAGGGCTTCCACTGGGGCTTCGGCATCGCCGCCATCGGCATGGCCCTCGGCCTCATCCAGTACATCCTGATGCGCAAGGACACCATCCGCGACGCCGGCCACGGCGTCCCCAACCCCCTGCCCGCCAAGCAGTACCTGCCCTGGGGCGCCGGCACCGTCATCGTCGTCGGCGCCATCGTCCTGCTCATCGGCGGCGGCATCATCCCGCTCGACCAGCTGTCCAACCTCGTGACCCTCGTCGCCCTCGCCTCCGCCGTCGCCCTCTGGTGCCAGATGTACTTCTCCCCGCTCACCCGCGACCACGAGAAGCACCGCCTCATCGGCTTCATCCCGATGTTCATCTCCGGCGTCCTGTTCTTCGGCATCTTCCAGCAGCAGTTCACCGTCCTGGCCATCTACTCCGACCAGCGACTCGACCGCAACCTCTTCGGCTGGGAGGTCCCGCCGGGCATGGTCCAGTCCTTCAACCCGCTGTTCATCATCGTCTTCGCGGGCATCTTCGCCGCCCTGTGGACCAAGCTGGGCAACCGCCAGCCATCCACCCCGGTGAAGTTCGGAATCGCCAACATCATCATCGGCATCTCCCTGTTCTTCTTCCTTCCGTTCTCCGGCGGCGGGGCGAACTCCACGCCGATGATCGCCATCGTCTGGATCCTGTTCCTGTTCACCATGGGCGAGCTGCTGCTCTCCCCGGTCGGCAACTCCCTGGCCACCAAGGTCGCCCCCGACGCGTTCCCGTCCCGCATGATGGCCGTCTGGCTGATGGCCGTCTCCATGGGCACCGCCCTGTCCGGCTCCCTCGCCGGCTTCTACAACCCGGAGGACGCCGGCGCCGAGCGCACGTTCTTCATCTCCCTCGGCATCGCCGCCATCGTCCTGGGCGTCCTCATGCTGGCGCTCAAGAACTGGGTGCTCCGCCGCTTCGAGGGCGTGCGGTAGCGATGCGATAGCGATGGCGCTGCAGGCGCCGCTCGCGCCGCGGTAGCACTCGCCGCGCTGCCGGTATTGCTCGCGCCCCACGGCCCCGCACGCCACGGCCCCGGCCCGGACCACGCGTCCGGCCGGGGCCGTTCGGCGTGCCGGGGCGTTTGCGGGGGCGTTGTCGGGGCGCCGGGGCGCAACCAAGACGCCGCGACGCCGTGTCGGGGTTCCGGCGTCCGGCACCCGGCACCCGTGCAAAAGTGGCCAGAAATCCGCCGCGGCGGCCTGCAAAAGCCCAGGTCGGGATCGCGGGCGCGGCGGCAGGGTGGCACACAACGCACGAGTTCCCTCGCCCGAATGGCGGAGGGACGTCGAGACGCACCCCCTTCGCCTTCAGACGGCCGGCCGCCCCTTGGCGGAGGGTCGCCGCCGTTGAACCCGGCCATGCTGCCCACCCGTGCAAAAGTGGCCAGAAATCCGCCACGGCAGCCCACAAAAGCCCAGGTCGGGATCGTGTGCACGGCGGCAGGGTGGCACACAACGCACGAGTGCCCTCGCCCGGACGGAGGCAGGATGGCACAAATTGCACGGGTGCCGTCCCGCCGGGTGCAGGCCGGGAGGCGGCCGGTCAGGCCCTGTCCCAGTGGCCGCGCACGGACTTCGGCAGCGGCTGGTGCCGATGAAAGCCCCGCACCCTCCCCGCCCCGTACCCGCCCGGCGGGGCCTCCCCGAGGACGCGGCCGAGGGCGGCGAGCAGGGAGCCGTCGTCAAGCTCCTCGAAACCACCGCGGACGACGGGTACGCCTTCGTTCACCAGCAGCTTCTCCCGCCGCCTCTCCCTATGGACGACCGCCGCGGGCTCGCCGAACTCGCCGTCGTACTTCACGCGGCCGTCCAGCTCGAGGACCACGCCGGCCGCCGGGAACCAGAAATCGACGCGACCCAGCGGCTTGTCGTCGGCGACCCTGACCAGCATGTCCTGCTGGACCCAGCCGCCGATGCCCGCCCGATGCAGCGCCGCCTTGCCCTTCGACTCCAGCGGCGACTCCGAATAGGGCGACGCGACCGCCAGGGCCTCCATCGCCGCGTGCGACCGCACCCGGCCTCCCGGGGAGACGATCCCGGTCAGCAGATCCGTCACACAGCCCCCGCGGCGGAGGAACGCGTCGCCGACGGCGACGGCCTCGTCGAAGGCGTCCGCACGGGCGAGATCCACCATCACGTCGCCCGCGGACGCGCACGCGACACCGTCGACGAGCTCCGCCCGGGCCGTGCGGACGTGCCGCAGCCGCACGGGCGGAGCACCCGGCGCCCCCGCCGTCACCCTGCCCGCGTTATGCCGGCCGGCGTGCGCGAGATCGATGGCCTCGAGCGGCCGGAGCAGCGGAAACCCCCGCACCACCGCCGCGGCCCGCCCAGCGAGATGCCGCCCCGGATGCGCGAGCGCGGCGGCGATGCAGCAGAGGCGCAGACGCTCGTCATGGTCCGCCGTATCCCAGGCCCCCGCCACGACGTACGCACCCGGGTAGAGCCGCACCGCGTGATCCGCCCGGAGCGCGGCCTTCACCTCCGGCCAGCCGGGGTCGCCGGGTTGCGCCGACGGAATGAGCAGACCGGACGGGTGTTCCGCCACATGCGATGTGCGGACGTTCCCGCCTGCCGGGCCGGTGCCGCCACGCCCGCCGGCCGCCCCGGCCGCCCCGCGGCCCCCGGATGACGGCACCTCCACCGTCACCCGGGAACCGCCGGCCGTACGGGCCGTGCGCCCCGTGCCCGCCGCGTCGCCCACTCCGGACATCGTTCCCCCCCATCTGCGGCGACGTGGCTGCGGAGCGGCTTTCGCCGGGTATCACCCCTACCCAAGCTGCACGCAGCCACGTCGCCGCGGTTCCCCCCGCGGCTGGACCGGAATCCCCCCGGCTTCCGACCCGGCGACATTCAAACCCGGGGCCGCCGGAGCCGCTCGGGAAGGTATTCATCCGAACAAATTTTTTACCCCCGAAGCAGGGTTGAGGCTTCCGCGTTACCCCAGCGTGACAGTGCTTTTCGACGAAACCCTCCGCTTTCCAGGCGGGGGTAGCCGGCGGGCTTGGCGACTCGGCGCAATGACCGATGACGTTTCGGCGGCGCGCGCCTATGGGCACAGGTGGGCGCGCGAAAGTTGTAATTCACGGGGTTGATTGGCGGGGGTGAATCCGCGTCCGGGGCGCCCTGGAGCGGCCTGACGCCGTCCGCCTCCGGGCCGACGGGCTCACACGGCGACGGCCCGGGCACCGGCGGGCGCACGCACCCGCGGTCCGTGCACGACCGAACTCACGCTCCGACCGTCCGCTCGCCGACGGGCTCGCAGTCGGAGGACGGGATGATCGTTCCTGCCGAGGCCGACCTCGCAGACCATGCCCTCCGGAGGGGCTGCGGCCCCGATACGCGGGCACCCGTGCAAAAGTGGCCAGAAATCCGCCGCGGCGGCCGGCAAAACCCCAGGTCGCATTCTGGCCCGCGGCGGCAGAATGGCACGCAACGCACGAGTGTCCTTCCCGGGACGCTCCAACGCGCAAACCCGGCCTTTCAAGCGGCCGTTCACCCGACCGAAGCGGGGACGCGGCCGTCGTGCCGGGCAATGCCACCCACCCGTGCACAAGTGGCCAGAAATCCGCCGCGGCGGCCGGCAAAACCCCAGGTCGCATTCTGGCCCGCGGCGGCAGAATGGCACGCAACGCACGAGTGTCCTTCCCGGGACGCTCCAACGCGCAAACCCGGCCTTTCAAGCGGCCGTTCACCCGACCGAAGCGGGGACGCGGCCGTCGTGCCGGGCAATGCCACCCACCCGTGCACAAGTGGCCAGAAATCCGCCGCGGCGGCCGGCAAAACCCCAGGTCGGCTTCCGACCTGCGGCGGCAGAATGGCACGCAACGCACGAGTGCCCGGTGGAATGGTGCGAAGCGCGGTTGATGCGCCGCACTGGACGACGTCGGGTCGCGGCGGACGAGCAGCGGAGCGCGAGCGAGCGGCGGGCGGTGCACGGTCCGCAGTCGCGGGCGGTTGTCTGCGAGCAAGAGGCGGGACCGAGCGCACGGTGGCGGGACTGAGCCCACGATGGCGGGACCGAGCGCGCGGTGGCGGGCGCGGAGACGGTCGAAACCGGCCCCGCATCGCCCCGCCGGCCCTACATCGGGTTGATGGGGTGCTTCTTGCGCGGCTCGTCGACGTGCTTGCCGCGCAGCTGCTCGAGCGCCCGGCGGAGCTGGACGCGCGTCTGGTGCGGCTCGATGACCGCGTCGACGTAGCCGCGCTCGGCGGCGACGTACGGGCTGGTCATGTTCTCGTTGTAGAAGTCGACGAACATCTTCTTCGCCACGGGCTGCTGCTCCGGCGGGAGGGCGGCTAGCTGCCGGCCCTGCAGCATGATGACGGCGGCCTCGGCGCCCATGACGGCGATCTGCGCCGTCGGCCACGCGAAGTTGAGGTCGGCGCCGAGGTTCTTCGAGCCCATGACGGCGTAGGCGCCGCCGAAGGCCTTCCGCACGATGACGGTCACCTTGGGCACGGTGGCGCGGGCGAGCTCGAAGCCCAGCTTGGAGCCGCGGTGGATGATGCCGGCGCGCTCCTGCTGCACGCCCGGCAGGTAGCCGGGGGTGTCGACGACGTAGACGATCGGGATGTCGTAGGCGTCGCAGATCTGCGTGAAGCGGGCGCCCTTGTCGGAGCAGTCGGCGTCGAGGCAGCCGGCGAGGTGCATCGGCTGGTTGGCCATGACGCCGACGGTGAGGCCGTCGACGCGGGCGAAGCCGGTGACGAGGTTGGGGGCGTAGTCGCCCTGGACCTCGATGAAGTCCTCGTCGTCGAAGATGCGGACGAGCACCTCCATGATGTCGTAGCCGGCGTTCGGGTCGTCCGGGATCAGCGTGTCCAGGGACCGGTCGCGGTCGGTGAGCTCGTCGGACGGCGCCCAGTAGGCGGGCAGCGGCTCGTGGCAGCTGGTGGGCAGGCGGTCGAGGAGGTCGTGGACGTAGTCGAAGGCGTCGTCCTCGTCGTCGGCGACGTAGGAGACGTTGCCGTTGCGGGCCTGCTGCTCGGCACCGCCGAGTTCGGCGGCGGTGATGTCCTCGCCGGTGACGGACCGGATGACCTCGGGGCCGGTGATGAACATCTCGGCGCGGTCGCGGACGGCGACGACGAAGTCGGTGGTCACGGGCGCGTAGACGGCGCCGCCGGCGCACTTGCCCAGCATGATGGAGATCTGCGGGACCAGGCCGGACAGCGGCAGCTGGCGGCGGGCGATCTCGGAGTACATGGCCAGGGAGGTGACGGCGTCCTGGATGCGGGCGCCGCCGGAGTCCTGGATGCCGATGACGGGGCAGCCGACGCGGGCGGCGAGGTCCATGAGGTCGCAGACCTTGCGGCCGAAGGTGACGCCGACGGAGCCGCCGAAGACGCTCTTGTCGTGGGCGTACACGGCGACGGGGCGGCCGTTGACGCGGGCGGTGCCGGTGACGACGCCGTCGCCGTAGGGGGCGTCGGGCTCGTCGGGGGTGCGGCCGAGCTGGCCGAGCTCCATGAAGGAGCCGGGGTCGACGAGCCGGTCGATACGCTGGCGGGGCGTGGTCAGGCCGGCGTCGTCACGGCGCTTCCGGGCGCGCTCGCTGCCGGGGTCGTGCGCCTCGGCGAGGCGTCGGCGCAGGTCGGCGAGCTTGCCGGCGGTGGTCGCCGCGTCGACGGCGGCGCCGGTCGGGGCGTCGGCGGCGGGCCCGCCCGGGGCGGCGCCCGCAGCTGCAGCGCCCGCAGCGCCGGCGCCGGCGGCACCGGCAGCCGCGGCGCCCGCAGCCTCCGGGGCTCCGGCGTCGGTGGTCCTCTCGTCGGTCACTGGCGTCCGTCGCCCCCTTCCGTGTGCTCGCGTGCGTGGTGGTCCGTGGTCGTCGCGCCGGGGCGTGCCGTCCACGGCGCGGCGGCGCCGCCCATGGGGTACGTCGCCGCCCGACGCCCCGATGTTAACCGTGCGGGGCGCCGGTTCCGGGGAGGCGGGCCCGGCGCCGCGCGGAACGTTCCGCGGGCGAAGCTCCGCCGCCGCTCCCCCGGGGGCTCCGCCGGGCCCCCGCGGAGCCCCCGGGGGAGCGGCATCCCGCGGTGCGCCGTCCGCGTGACGACGGCGCCCGCGCCGCGGGCGGGAGCCGTCGTCACGCGAGATGCGGTGCGCGGGAACCCGCGCCGCGTCCGCGCGCCGGCGCGCTACCCGCCGAGGCGGCGGGTGAGCCAGGCGCCGACCTTGCCGATCTCGGGCTCGTCGACGACGGCGAGGTGGTCGCCGCGGAGGTGGACGATCTCGAGGTCGTCGACGATGGCGGCCCAGCCTCCGTCCTCCCGGATGTCGGCGTAGCGCGGCTCCAGCTCGATGGCGCCGTCGTGCATCCGCTCGGCGCGGAAGAGGACGACGGGCGCGGTGACGTCGGACCAGCCGCGGAAGTCGACGGCGCCGAGGATGCGGTTGTCGACGAAGCTGGCGCGCTGATGCTCGAGGACGCCGCCGGCGAGGCCGTGGCTGGAGCCGTCCATCATGGACAGCATCTGCTCGAGCATCGCCATCATCCCGTCCTCGCCCTGCTGATCCAGCAGGTCGTGCGGGATTTCGAGGTCGAGGCCGTACGTCTTGTTCGCGAACGCGGCGTAGCGGTCCCAGCGGGCGTGCATCTCCTCGGGCGTGTCGGGGGCGGGCTCGGCGGGCTGCACGACGTCGAGCAGCGCGATGAGCTCCGGGTCGACGCCCCTGGCGCGGAGCTGGTGGGCGGCCTCGTAGGCGAGGATGCCGCCGAAGCTCCAGCCGCCGAGGATGATGCCGTGGTCGCCGGCGAGCCGCTCGATGTCCGGCAGGTAGCCGGCGACGCGGTCGGCGAGGTCGCCCTCGACGCGCTCGACGCCGTAGACCGGGATGTCGGCGGGCAGGCGGCGGACCAGCGGCCGGTAGACGGCGGTGGTGCCGCCGGCGGCGTGGAACAGGAACATCGCGGGGCGGGTGGAGCCCTCGGGGCGCTCGCGCAGGACGCGGATGGAGCCGTCGACCTCGCCCTCCATGAGCGGGCGGACCAGGTCGGCGAGCTGCTCGACGGTGCCGCAGGCGGCGACGTCGGACGCGGCGACGTCGGCGCCGACGCGCTCGGTGAGGCGCGCGGCGAGGCGGTCCGCGAGGTCACCGCCGATCGGGGGGAGCTGCGTGACGACGCCACCCGCCGACTCGCCGGTCACGACCGCCCACGTGCCGAAGGCGAGGCGCTCCGCGTCGTCGCGCGGCGGGACGTCGATGCCGGAGTGGCCGGGGGCGGGGTCGGCGGCGCCGGCAGGGGCGCCGGCGGTCGCGGCGGCGTTGGCGGGGTCGGTCGCGGCGGCCGCGTCCGGCGCGGGGGCCGGGACCGCGTCGTCGGCGGGCGGCACGGCGCCGGAGTCGGCGGCACCGGCGTCCTCGGCCGAGTCGGCGGCGGCGTCACCCGCCGGGCCGCCGGACGCGCCCGCGCCCGCCGCCTCGCCGCGGTCGGCGCCCGGCCCGTGCACGTCGACGGCCATCCCCTCGACCAGGGTGATCACGTCGCGGACGGCGGCGTCGCGCAGCGCCTGGACCTGCAGCGCGGGGATGCCGAAGTCGTGCTCGACGCGGTTCTTGATGCGCATGCCCATCAGCGAATCCAGGCCGAGGTCGATGAGCGGCAGCTCCAGCGGCAGGTCGTCGACGTCGTAGCCCATGGCCTCGCCGACGATGGTCCGCAGGTGGTCGGCGACGGGCACCCCGCCGTCCGGCTCCCAGCCGCCGGCGGTCTCCGCCGCACCGGGCAGGCCGCCCGGGGCGGGGGTCCGCGCGACGCCGGCGTCGGCGGCCGGAGCACCCGGGGCGCCCTGGCCGGGCCGCTCCCCCGCCGCACCGCCGGCCGCGGCGCCCGGCGCGGCGCCGAGGCCGGCGCGCGAGCCGGCCGTCGTCACGCCTGCGACGGCGACGGGGCGGGTGACCTCGCCCTCCACCGCGTGCACCGCGATGACCGCGCCGCCGGGGTGGCGGGTGAGCAGCGTCGTGAGGTCGCCCTGCGGCGGCAGCACGTCGCGCTCCTCGACCTCGAGGATCGCGGCGCCGGGGAGGGCGTCGGCGATGACCGCCTCGATGACCGCGTGGGCGCTGGGCGCGTTCTCCGCGCGGGCGGCGTAGGCGACGGAGCCGTCCGGCAGCACCGTGCGCGACCCGGGCAGCGACGTGCGGCCGGTCGACGACGGGCGCGCCGGCGTCCAGTGCCGTTCGCGCCGCCAGCGCATGCCCGGCACCGGCGCCCACGGGCCCGCGCCCGCCAGCGGCGCCAGGTCGACGTCGTGGCCGTGCGCGTGCAGCGTCGCCAGCACGTGGCCGAGCGACTGGCCGGCGGGCTCCTTGCGCTTGGCGACGTGCAGCAGGCGCACGTCCTGGGCGCCCGCCGCGAACGCGGTCGCCATCGCCGGCATCAGTGCGACGGGGTTCGGCGCGAACTCCAGGAAGGTCGTGTAGCCGGCGGCGACGGCGCGCTCGACGGCGTCGGCGAACCACACGGAACCGCGGGTGCAGCGCACGACGTAGTCGCCGTCGTGGACCGTCTCGCCCGCGTGGTACGTGCGGCCCCGGTCGACGGAGCTGAACAGCGGCACCGCCAGCGGCGCCGGCGCCAGGTCCGAGCACTCGTAGGACAGCTCGCCGAGCAGCGGGTCCAGGGCGGAGGTGTGTCCGGCGCCCTTGACCTGCAGCGGTCGGGCCATCTTGCCCTGCTCCGTGAGGTGCTCGCAGAGGCGGCCGATGGCCTCCAGCGGGCCGCCGACGGTGGTCATCTCCGGGGCGGCGTAGACGGCGGGCTCGATGCCGGCGAACTCCGGGTGCTCCGCCAGCAGGGCGTCGAGGCCGTCGACGGACAGCTCGACCATCGCCATGCCGCCGGCGGCGTCGGAGTCGCCGATCATCGCCTCGCCCTCGCCCATCAGGCGGGCGCGGGCGCAGGCGACGCGTATGGCGTCCTCGGCGGAGAGGCCGCCGGCGGCGTAGGCCGCGGCGATCTCGCCCATCGACATGCCGACGACGGCCGCCGGGCGGGCGCCGAGGGCGCGCATCATGTCGGCCTGCGCGATCTGGATGGCGGTGATGCCGACCTGCGCGGACTCCAGGTCGTAGTTCCTCTCGTCGTCGGCGATGAGCTCCAGCAGCGACCAGCCGGCCTCGTGGCGGATGACCGCGTCGAGGCGCTCCAGGGTGGCGCGGAAGACCGGCGACAGCTCGGCGAGCTCCTTGCCCATCTTCCGGTGCTGGGAGCCGTAGCCGGAGAAGATCCACACCGGCCCCTGCGCCGCCGGCGAGTCGGCGGAGACGATGCCCGGCGCCGACGAGCCGTCGGCGACGCGACGCAGCAGCGCCGTCGCGTCCTCCGCCGAGGTGGCGGAGACGACGGCGGCGGAGCGGCCGCGGGAGCGCGACGCGAGGGTGCGGGCGACGTCGGAGAGGCCCGCCGGGTTCTCCCGCTCCAGCCAGTCGGCCAGGTCGCCGGCGGCGACGCGGCGGCGCGACGGCAGCAGGCCGGACACCGGCAGCAGCGACGGCAGGGCGTCCGCGGCGGCGGAGCCGAGGTCGACGGCGGCCGGGGCGTCGGCGCCGTCGGCGGAGCCCGCGCCGGAGGAGGTCCCGTCGGCACGCGACGCGGCGCCCGCACCCGCCCGCCGCGGCCCGTCGGCCGCGGGCTTCGGCGACGCCAGCACCACGTGGGCGTTGGTGCCGCCGAAGCCGAAGCCGGAGACGCCGGCGATCTTGCGGCCGGAGTACTCGGGCCACTCGCGGGCGTCCTCGACGACCTCGAGGCGGCCCTCGTCGAAGTCGATGTACGGGTTCGGGCCGTTGAAGTGCAGGCTCGGCGGCAGCACGTCGTGGCGCATGGCCTGGACGACCTTGATGACGCCGGCGACGCCGGCGGCGGCCTCCGAGTGGCCGAAGTTCGTCTTGGCGCTGCCCAGCAGCGTCGGCCGGTCGATGTCGCGGCCGCGGCCGAGGACGGTGCCCAGGGCGGACGCCTCGATGGGGTCGCCGAGGATGGTGCCGGTGCCGTGGGCCTCGACGTAGTCGACGTCGCGCGGGTCGACGCCGGCGTCGGCGTAGGCGCGGCGCAGCACGTCGACCTGCGCGTCGGGGTTGGGGGCGGTGAGCCCGTTGGAGCGGCCGTCGGAGTTGACGGCGGAGCCCTTGACGACGGCGAGGACGTCGTCGCCGTCGGCCTCCGCGTCCTCCAGGCGCTTGAGCACCACCAGGCCGGCGCCGTCGGCGCGGATCATGCCGGACGCGTCGTCGGAAAACGCGTGGATGTTGCCCGTCTGCGAGAACACGCCGAGCTGCCCGAACGCCAGGGAGGCGTGCGGGGCGGCGAGGATGTTGACGCCGCCGGCCAGCGCCACGTCGGCGTCGCCGTCGCGCAGCGCCCGCACCGCCTGGTGGATGGCGACCAGCGAGGAGGAGCAGGCGGTGTCGACCTGGACCGACGGGCCGCGGAAGTCGAAGGCGTAGCTGACGCGGTTGGCGATGATGGACGACGAGCCGCCGGTCAGCGCGTACGGGTGGAACGCCGTCGGGTCGCCGGCGACGAGCATGGAGTAGTCGTTGTTCGTCGACCCGACCCACACGCCGACGCGCTCCCCGCGCAGGCCGGAGGCCGGCAGGTGCGCGTCCTCCAGCGCCTCCCACGCCAGCTCCAGGATGATGCGCTGCTGCGGGTCCATGTTCTGGGCCTCCAGCGGCGACAGGCCGAAGAACTCCGCGTCGAAGCCGGCGATGTCGTCGAGGTAGCCGCCGCGCAGGTCGACGTCGGCGAGCCGCCCGGCGACGGACGGGTCGCCGGAGTACTCGGACCACCGGTCGGCGGGCGGCTCGCCGGTGCCGGCGCGGCCGGCGGCGAACATCTCCCACATCTCGTCGGCGGACGCGGCGCCGGGGAAGCGGCCGGCCATGCCGACGACGGCGATGTCCATGTCGGTGAGCTGGGAGTCGCGGACGCGGCGGTCGCGGGCGGCCTCCGCGCCCTCCTGGAACGCGTCGTAGGCGCCGTCGTCGGCGTGGCCGCGGCCGCCCTCGACGAGGCGGACGGCCAGCTTCTCGATGCTGGGGTACTCGTAGGCGACGGTCGCGTCGAGCCGCTCGCCGAGCAGGTTCTCCAGCTCGCCGGACAGGACGACGATGTCGCGGGAGGACAGGCCGAACTCCTCCATCGGCCGTTCGGCGGTGACCTCGGCGACGGGCAGCCCGGTCGCGTCGGCGACCCACTCGCGCAGCCACCTCCGCATGTCGGCGACGGTCATCGCGCCCTCGTTCGGATGTGCGTCGTGCATGTCGGCTGGTGTCCTTCCGTCGTCGACGTCCGCCCCGGGGCGGCGGACGGGCCGCGCATCCGGTGCGCGGCCCGCGGGTGAGGCCGGCCCGCGCGCCCGCCCCGTCTCCGGGGCGCGGCCTCCGCGGGCCCTCGTCATGGTCCCCCGGGCGCCGTCCGGGCGGGCGGCGCGGCGGGGGCCGTCGTCAGTCGTCGTACCGGCCGTCGAGGTAGGCGGCGCGGCACACCCGACGCGCGATCTTACCGGCCGAGGAGCGCGGGATGGCCTCGACGTCGACGATCCGGACGTCGGCCGGCTGGACGCCGTGTCCGAAGGTGACGGCGGCGCGGATGGCGTCGGCGGCGGCCGCGTCGCCGGAGGGGTCGCGGCCGAGGTCGCGCTCGGCGACGATGACGAGCTGCTCGACGGAGTCGTCGAAGCCGCGGGCGGCGGCGTCGGCGCCGTCGACGGAGAACGCCGCGGCGACCGCCGGGCGGACGTGGTCGGTGGCGGCGTCGACGGTGGCCTCGATGTCCTGCGGGTAGTGGTTGCGGCCGGCTACGATGATGAGGTCCTTGATGCGGCCGGTGATGTGGAGCTCGCCGTCGAGGAAGACGCAGAGGTCGCCGGTGGCCATCCACTCGGCCTCCGCGACGTCGACGCCGGCGGCGCGGGTGTCGTCGCCGCGGACGGCGGCGAGGCGGTTGCCGAAGACGCGCTCCGACTGCTCGCGGTCGGTGAGGTAGCCGTTCGGGATGTTGGGGCCGTCGACCCACAGCTCGCCGATGCGGCCGTCCGGGAGCTCCTCGCGGGTCTCCGGGTCGACGATGACGAGGCGCTGGTTGCCGGCGGCCTCGCCGACGGACATCAGCGGCACGGCGCCGTCGGCCCCGGCGTCGCAGCGCTCCGGCTCGCCGGCGGCGAGGGAGTCGCGGGTGACCCAGGTGACGCGGGGGCGCTCCTCGCGCTGCGGGGTGGTGACCAGCAGCGTCGCCTCGGTGAGGCCGTAGGAGGGGCGGATGACGCCCTCGGGCAGGCCGAAGGGGGTGAAGTTGGCGATGAACTCGCGGGTCGCCTTCTCGGTCACCGGCTCGGAGCCGACGACGATGCCGCGGACGCGGGAGAGATCGACGCCGTCGCCTTCGGCGGGCACGGCGTGGCGGTTGGCCAGCTCGAGCGCGAAGTTCGGGATGACGGTGTAGACGTTCTCCTCGTCGCTGCGCTTGGACAGCTGGCGGACCCAGCGGTCGGGGTGCTGGATGAAGTCGCGGGGCGACATGAGGGAGAACGGCAGGCCGAGGGCGGTGACGAAGGCGCCGAGGATGATGCCCATGTTGTGGTGGAACGGCAGCCAGGTGACCAGGCGCAGCGGGGTCTCGAGCTTCGCGGCGTGGAAGATCTGGAAGACGTTGGCGAGCATCGAGCCGGAGGTGATGCGGACGCCCTCGGGGGTGCGGGAGGAGCCGGAGGTGAACAGCAGGAACGTCTCGTCGTCGAGCCCGACGGCGTACTTCGGGTCGGCCTCGCCGGAGACCCAGTCCTCCGCGAGGGTGTCGGGCAGGGCGTCGACGGTGATGACGCGGGGGCGCTCGGCCTGCGGCTTCGCGCGGAACAGGGCGCGGACCGCGGGGGCGGAGGCGCGGTTGGTGAGCACGGTGACGGGCGTCGCGGCGTCGAGGACGGCGGCGAGGTGGTCGCCGTGGCCGGGCTCGGTGGGGTCGTAGAGCGGCAGGGAGACCTGGCCGGCGTACTGGGCGCCGAGGAATCCGAAGAGGTACTCCGGGGAGTTGCCCATGAGGATGGCGACGCGGTCGCCGGGCTCGCCGACCTGCTGGAGGCGCGCGGCGACGGCCTTGATGCGGGTGTTGACCTCGCGGCGGGTGAAGGAGCGGATCTCGCCGTCGCGGGAGGAGCCGAAGTCGAGGTGGTCGAGCTGGTTGCCGTCGACGTTGCCGGACAGCGAGGCCAGGGAGAACACCATCTCGGCGAGGTTGGGCACGGACATGGTGGGCGGGAAGGTGAAGGATCCGTCCTCCGCGATGAACTGGCTCATCGCCATGTGGATGTCCATGGGTCTCCTCTCCGGGCGCCGCGGCCCGCGGTGGTGCTGCAGTGACTGATGGTGCAGAAGTTCACTCGTTCGTTATGCGCCAACGGTACCGGATCATCATTTCGTTTCCGAACGATTCGCCGGATGCGGCGTGGCGCGGGCCCGGGCGCGCGTCCGAGTCCGGCGATGCGCGTTCCCCGCACATCGCGTGACGACGCCCCGACCGCCGCCTCCCGCCGCGCGCGGGCGGCCCCGCCGAGGCCGGGGAATGCGCCGCCGGGAGCGAGGCTCCCCCGCCGTCAGCCGACGCGCTCGGCGATGAGCCCGGAGGCCCAGTCCACCGTCCACTGCGGCGCCGTCGTGCCGGGGACGACGTTGGGGTTGGTGAGGTACATGGCGTGGACGGCGTTGCCGCCCGCGTAGTCGCCGGCGCGGGGCAGGACGGCAGCGATGTCGCGCGGCGCGTCGCACACGACGTCGTCCGGCGCGCAGATGTCCATGACCCGGTCGTTCAGCTCGCCGAAGCCGCCCTCGCGGCCGCCGCGCATGGTGGCGCCGGGGACGATGGGCTGGACCATGGCGTTGACGGGCTGCAGCGCGACCTCGAGGCCGACGCCGGCGACGGGGTTGCCGACGGGGACGCCCTTGCCGGGCTCCCGGCGGCCGTCGGCCAGCAGGGCGACGCCGGCGACGCGCTCGGCGGGCACGGCGCCGCGGCCGTGGCCGAGGTCTGCGGCGAGGTCGCCGGCGATGACGGCGCCCTGGGAGAAGCCGACGAGGATGAAGTCGGTGGCCGGGCAGCCGGCGTTCGTCGCGCGCATGCGCTCCTCGACGACGGCGCGGCCGGCGGCCTGCGACTCGTCGTACGACATCTCGTGCTGGGCGTGGATGTTGCGGAACTGCGCCGGGTAGGGGGCGGTCCACACGCTCGCGGCGTCGGGGCCGTGGGCGGCCTGCAGCGGGCGGGTGACGTTGAGCAGCAGCGAGTTCGGGTTCGCCGCGGGGTTCACCGGGTCGTCGTCGGCGCGGGACTCCCAGGTGCCGGGGATGGCGATGACCTCGACGGCGGCGCAGCCGGGCGGGTTGACGGGCGCCTCGGCCGACGGCGGCGCCGGCGCCGGGCCCGGGACCTGCCCGGGCGGGCGCAGCCAGCGGGCGACGCCGATGGCGACGGCGACCACCAGCACGATGACGGCGATGACGGCGAGGAGCTTGCGCATGGGGATCAGCAGTACGCCGCGTCGGCGGCGTCCGCAATGACGCGCGCGGCGTCCTCCGGCGACTTGTCGGTGCGGCCCTGGGTGACCAGCTGGCCGGCGACGGCGTTCACCAGCGCGCCGTCGGGGCCGCAGTGGGCGTGCCCGGCGCCGATGAGCTGATCCTCGGTGCCGTCGACGGCGATGCCGTCGGCCTCGAGGGCGTCGAGGAACCTCTCGTCCTCCTTCGTCAGCGGCATCCGGTTGTCGGGCGCGGAGTCGGCGCGGGTGGCGCCGGGGTCGTTGACGTCGCGCTCGGTGGCCCGCGGGTTCGGGGCGTGGTCGGGGCCGCGGCGGCCGGACTCCGACTCGGGCGCGGACTTCTCCGCGGACGACGACTCGGCCGGGGCCTCCGACGACGCGGACTCGGCGGCCTCGATCTCGGCGGTGTCGACGGTGGCGCCGCCGCAGGCGCCGAGGGCCAGCGCGGCACAGGCCGCCGCGGCGGCGAGGCCGGCGCGGACGCCGCGCGGGGCGGCCCCACGCGAACGGCGCACGCCGCGGGCGCGTCGGGCGCTACTCATTGCGGTCCTCCTCGATGCGGCCGTTGATCTCCCGGATCCAGCCGCCCTGGAACTCCTGCTCCAGGCCGCCGGCCGGGATCTGGCGTTGGTCGCCGACGGGGTAGCCGAACGGGCCGTTCTCCCAGCCGGTGGAGCCCCAGTGATCGCGGATGCTGCCGTTGGGCACGGACGCCGCGCCGGTCTCCGGGGTCCAGTAGATGGAGCCGCGCTCGAAGTGGACCAGGCGTCCGCCGTCGCGCAGCGGGAGCTCGCCGGACTTCGGGTAGCCCAGCCAGCCGCCGGGGCCGCCGGCGCCGCGGTAGGCCTCGCCGATGCGGCCGTGGATGGCCTGGGGCTCGCCGTCGCCGCGGCGGATGATCTGGCCGCCCTGGAAGTCCTGAGCGACGCCGCCCGGGACGTCGTAGCGGTCGGAGGTCGGGTAGCCCAGCGGGCCGCGCTCCCAGCCGGTGGCGCCCCACGCGTTGACGACGTCGCCGAGGACGATCTGGGCGCCGGTGTCCGGGGTCCAGTAGATGGAGCCGTGCTCGAAGTGGACGAAGCGGCCCTTGCCGTCGGGGGCGGCCTTCTCGCCGGTCAGGGGGTGGCCCAGCGGGGAGGCGGGGCCGCCGATCTCGGCGTAGCGGGCTCCGATGCGGCCCCACAGGATGTGGGCGCCGTGGTCGGGGTGCCAGTAGGCGCGGCCGTTGGCGAAGTCCTGGGCCAGGCCGCCGTGGGCGGTGGCGTACTCGCCGGTCAGGCAGTGGCCGAGGCCCTCGACGCTGGCGACGGCGTTGGCGATCTCGCCGCCGACGGTGCAGGTGACGCCGCGGTCCTCGGGGGCCAGTCCCAGGGAGTCGGCCATGTGCGGCCACGCCTGGGTGGTCTCGAACTGCCAGTACGGCCAGGAGTGGGTGCCGGAGTCGCGGAACTGGACCGTCACGGGCACGTCGGCGCGGCGGGCGACCTGCACGAAGGTCTCCGTCGTCATGCGGCTGATGAGCTCGAGGCCCCAGCCGGCGGGGTTGGCGGGCTTGGTGCGGTCGTACTTGGAGCGCTCGGTGTCCCACTGGCCGGCGTTGCCGTTGCCCGCGGAGACGTAGACGCCCATGCCCTTGAACCGCTCGACGTGGAGCTTCGGGTCGTTCTCCTTCCAGCGGGAGGAGCCGAAGGGGCCCCACATCTTCGTGGCGTCGTAGCCGCCGGCCTCGTCCATCGCGGCGGCGATGGCGGCGGGCATGCCCGGCGAGGTGGTGTCCAGGTAGCCGGAGAAGCTGGCGACGAAGCGGAAGAGGTCCGGGTGGTGCTGGGCCAGGTTCATCGCGGCGGTGCCGCCCATGGACAGGCCGGTGATGGCGCGGTCGCCGTTGGCGCGCCAGCCCTGCTGCAGGACCGGGATCATCTCCTGGATGAGGAAGGTCTCCCACTTGTACATCTTGCCGTTGTCGCCCTGCTCCCAGTCGGTGTAGAAGGAGGACTCGCCGCCGACGGGCATGACGACCATGACGTTCTTGTCCGCGTAGAACTCGTCGATGGTGGTCTCGCGGGTCCAGCCGGAGCCGTCCTCGGTGGCGCGCATGCCGTCGAGGTGCCACACGGTCGGGAAGGTGCGGTCGGGGGTGCGGTTCCAGTCGCGCGGCAGCAGCAGCTCGACCGGGATCGGCTGGTCCGGCATCGCGGCGGAGTTGATGAGCAGGCGGACGTGGCGCTCGGAGAGCCACTGCACCTTCTCCACGGAGACGCCGGCGGGCAGGCCGCCGAGCTGCTGGTCGGTCTCGCGGACCGGGGCCGGGGCGTTCCCCGACTCGGGGGCCGGGGTGAACATGGAGGACGCGGCGCCGGCGGGCTCCGCCAGGGCGGCGGGGGCGCCGGCGACGGGGGCCAGCAGGACGGCGGCGACGGGCAGGGCGGCGGCGACGGCCGAGGCGCGGCGCAGGCCGGCGCGGGTGCGGCGGAGCCGGCCCTGCCCGGCGGGGGTGCGGAACTGCTGGGGGTCGCTCATCGTGGTGCGTTCCTTGTCTGTGCGGTCGGCGGCGGACGTCACGGCGCGGCCGGCGGTCGCGGGCGCGCCGCCGGGGCGGGTCCGGGGGTTCCCCTCCCCCGGCGGTCCGCCCGGCCGTTGCTCGTCCCCTGTCTACCGCGCGCCCGGCCGTTTCCGGCGGAGGCGCGCGCAGGGTTGGAGTCTCACGCTCAACTTTAGGGTCTGGCGCGCGCGGAGGAAACCCGTTCCCCCGGCGAAGCCCGCGCGACGCCCCGCGCACGACGGCGGCGCCCGGCCACGCGCATCGTGCGCATGGCCGGCCGCCGCCGGAACCGGAGGGAACCTACCAGGCGTTCTGGTGGTTCAGGATGCGGGGCTTCACCCAGCGGAGGTCGCGCTCCCACAGGTCGTAGGAGTGGATGCCGTCCGGGGAGTACTGGACGTCGAAGTCCAGGCCCTGGGCGCGCGCCGCCGCCTCGAACTCGAGCGTCGAGGCGCGGGACAGGGCCTCCAGGCCTATGCCCATCAGGTCGTTCGGGATGCGGTACAGGGCCTCCGGCTGCGACCAGTAGGACGGGACGCCGTTGGCGGACAGGATCTGGATGTCCAGGCCCTTCATCTTGTCGATGTTGAGGAACGGGTCGTTGCGGCGCCAGGCCTCCGACAGCGGGGCGCCCCACATGTCGGCCGCGTTGTAGCCGCCGGCGTCGAGCAGCGCGATGCCGATGGCCGCGTGCATGCCCGGGGCGGTGGTGTGCAGGTAGCCGGACATGGCGACGACCTGGTTGAATTTGTCGCGGTGGTTGTAGGCCAGCGACAGCGCGGCGGACGCGCCCATGGACAGGCCCGCGATGGAGTTGTCGTTCGGGCGGATGCCGAACTCGTTTTGCAGGTAGACCGGCAGCTCCTGGGTCAGGAAGGTCTCCCACTTGTAGCTGAACGGGCCGTTGGCGACCGAGGAGGACGGGCGCTGCCAGTCCGTCCAGAACGACGCCATGCCGTTGCCCGGCATGACCAGGTTGATGTTCGAGTTCTCGAACGTGCGCGGGGCGTGGCCCTGCCACGACCAGTTGGAGTGGTTCGGGCTATTGCGCAGGCCGCCCAGCAGGTACAGCGCGGAGTTGCCGCCGTCGCGCGAGGGCACGACCTGGACCGGCACGTGCGTGTTCATCGCCGGGGACCACACCATGCAGTGCTGGACCCAGTAGTTGTACGGATCCCAGGTGCAGCCCGCGCGCAGGTGGGCGCGGTTCGGGCTGGCCTCCGCATCATCGGCGGCCACGACGGCCATGCCGAAGATCATGGCGACGGCCGCGAGGGCGGCGACGAGCTTCGTCTGCCAGCGGCGTGCGATCGCGCTGATGGTCATGGTTCTCCTCACGGTGGGCTAGGCGGATTCCGCGGTTCCGCCCGCGTTCATCGACGGTTCGACGGGCAACGTTACAGTTTCGCAACACGACTATCCAACCTTCCGCGGCCCGCCGCGCGGTGGATTCATCGGGTGAACGATATTCCGGCACGTGGCGCCGGGCGCCGCTCCCCCGCGGCCGGCCCGTCCGCCCGGCCCCACCCGGGGGTGGCGGGAGGCCGCGCGGGGCCCGTCGTCACGCGCAACGCCGCACCCCGCGCCCGCCGCACGCGGGCGCCGCGCACCGCACCCCGCGCCCGCGCGCACGGAAAAACGCCCCGCGCGGCGGCGGGGCGTGTCCGGGATGCGGTGCGATGCGCGGCGCGGGGCCGCGCGGCGCGGCAGGGTCAGCCCGCCAGCGCCGGGGCGACGTACACGGCGATGGCGATGGCGACGAGCCACAGCACCGCCAGCGCCTGCAGCGGGCGGTCCCGCAGCGCGATCTCGTCGGGGGCGCCGGCGTCGCCGCGGTCGATGTCGGCGGCGTAGCGCAGGATGGCGACGGTGAACGGCACCATCGACACCTGGTACCAGACGTCGGACGGGGAGCCGGCGCGCTCGCCCATCTCGAAGCCCCACAGCGCGTAGGCCATGACGACGCCAGTGGCGGACAGCGTCCACACGAACCGCAGGTACGTCTCCGTGTAGCCCTGCAGCGAGCGGCGGATGTCCTTGCCGGTGCGCTTGGCCAGCAGCAGCTCCGCGTACCGCTTGCCCGCGGCCATGAACAGGGAGCCGAAGGCCGCGACGATGAGGAACCACTGCGACAGCGTGATCGCCGCCGCGACGCCGCCGGCCATCGCGCGGAGCATGAAGCCGGAGCTGACCAGGGCGATGTCGATCACCGGCTGGTGCTTCCAGCCGAAGCAGTAGCCCAGCTGCAGCACGATGTAGACGGAGACGACGATGGCCAGGCCCGCCCCCGACGACGCGAGGAACGACAGGCCGACCGCCGCGATGATGAGGCCCACCGCCATGGCGTAGGCCATGCCCACCGGCAGGACGCCCGCCGCGATGGGGCGGTAGCGCTTCGTCGGGTGCTGGCGGTCGGACTCGACGTCGCGGGCGTCGTTGATGAGGTAGATCGACGACGCGGCGAGGCAGAACACGGCGAACGCGATGACGACGTCGAGCAGCGTCCGCCCGTCGGTCAGCGCCTCCGCGCCGGCGGCCAGCGGGGCCGCGACGACGAGGACGTTCTTCGTCCACTGCTTCGGGCGCAGCGCCTTCACCATGCCGTCGAGGAGGTTCTTCGGCGGGTGGCCCTGCGGGTTCGTGGGCTCGTCGATGCCGTAGGTGTGCGGCTCGGAGCCGATGACGCCCCAGTCGTCGTCCGCGTGGCCGCGCGGGCGGGGTGTGCGGTCGTCCATGGTCGTGGCCTCCTGGTTCATGGGGTGGTGGCGGTGGCGCCGCGGCCGGCGCATCCGGCGCGGCCGCCGCGACGGCCGGTGCCGAATCTATCGGATGGGGCGGGTCAGCCCCGGGAGGCGACGGCGCGCGCCGCCCGCGCGGTCGCCCAGCCCAGCAGCGCGCCGGCGGTGACGTCCGTCGGGTAGTGCACGCCGAGGACCAGGCGCGACGCCATGATGGCGGGCACGCCCGCCAGCGGCAGGCGGCTGCCGGTCAGGTCCGACAGGGCGACGAGCGCCGCGGTCGTCGACGTGGCGTGCGACGACGGGAAGCTCAGCTTGCTGGGGGTGCCGACGCCGATGCGGACGCGCGGATCGTGCGGCCGCGGCCGGCGGATGATGCGCTTGACGACGACCGACGCGGCGTGCGACGTGAACGCCGCCGCCCCGAGGGTCGCCCAGTCCCGGCGGCGGCCGCCGTCGGACGCCAGCCAGCCGGCGCCGGCGAGGGCGAGCCAGCCGGCGGAGTGCTCGCCGAACAGGCTCATCGCCTTGGCGACGGGCACGATGCCCGGCACGTCGAGGAGCGCGCCCTGGATGGCGACGAGCGCGTCGGACTCGCCGAACGGGTCGCCGGCGACGCGATCAGGCTTCGAAGACATCGGCCCAGCCCTTCCTGGAGGTCAGGTGCGGGTGCGCGGCCCGGTAGGCCTCCCGCAGATCGTCGAAGCGGTCGAGGACCGCCTCCTGCAGCGTCCACGAGTCCTCGAGGAGGTCCTTCGCGACGGCCCGGTCGCGCTTGCGGTACACGACGCCGCGGCCGTCGGCGGTGGTGACGGTGGCGCCGTCGACGCGGGACAGGGAGAACCAGCGGGCCTCGACGGGCGCGAGGTTCGCCTGCGGCGTGACGTGGTGGGCGGGGTCGTGGGGGCGCAGGGTGTGCAGCAGGCCCTTGGCCAGCCACACGGACTTCTTCAACGGCGCGAGCCGGCCGCCGATGTCCTTCACCGGGATGCCGGGGATGCCGGTCGGCTTCGGCAGGTTGCCGGCCGACGGCAGGACGACGGCGTCCGGGTACTCCTTCCTCATCTTTGCGACCTTGGGCAGGGCCTCGCCGAGGATGCCGAAGAGGTGGTCGGGGCCGCGGAGGAAGTCGCGGATCGCCTCGTTCTGGATGGCGACGGTGGAGTACTCGAGGCACAGCAGGTGCTTCGCCGTGGCCTTGCGCATGGACTTCACGATGCCGGCGGGGTCGCCGTCGTGCTGCAGCGCCGCGACGATGAGGCGGTTGCGCAGGTGGAAGTAGGCCTGCCAGTCGATGGCGTCGTCCTTGTCGGACCACGCCATGTGCCAGATGGCGACGCCCGGCCACGTCGCGGTCGGGTAGCCGTTGTCCGCGGCGCGCAGGCCGTACTCGGCGTCGTCCCACTTGATGAACAGCGGCAGCGGCTGCCCGATGTGCTCCGCGACGACGCGGGGGATGAGGCACATCCACCAGCCGTTGTAGTCGACGTCGATGCGGCGGTGGAGGTCCTTCGAGTCGATGGCCTCGCCGGTGGCGTTGACGCCGTGCTCGCCGCGGTCGCGCAGCGGGTGGGCGTGGAAGTCGTGGTCGTAGTGGACGTGCGGCGCGGAGGTCCACATGAAGTCGTGGCGGCCGACGACCTCGCCCATGGAGTGCAGGTGCGAGCGCTCCTGGAGGTTCAGCATCTGGCCGCCGACGAGCATCGGGGCCCTCGCGTGCCGCGCGACGGCGACTGCGCGGAGCACGGAGTCCGGCTCGATCGCGATGTCGTCGTCCATGTAGAGGATGTACGGGCTGTCCGTGGCGCGCCCCGGATCGGAGTCCGGGCCGCCGAGGGCCTCGTACATGATGCGGGAGTAGCCGCCGGAGCCGCCGAGGTTGCCCTGCGGGAAGATGCGCAGGCGGTCGCCGAAGTGCTTTTCGACGGCCGCGAAGCCCGGCTCGTCGGCCGGGTGCCGGTCGCCCTGGTCGGGCATGAGGATGGCGTCGATGATCGCGTCGACCTCGGGGTCGGAGGCCAGGGCCTCCAGCGCGGCGACGGCGTCGGCCGGGCGGTTGAACGTCGGGATGCCGACGGTGACGCGGCCCTCCGGCGCCGGGGCGACGGTGCCGTCCGGGTGGACCTGGTCCTTCGCGGCGTGCGGGGCGAACCAGCCGCCGGAGTGCAGCTCGACGTCGGTCTCGCAGGTGAGGTCGAACCAGATCCAGCCACCGTCCTCGAACGGGGCGAGCGACACCTCGAGCTCGGCGACGGAGCGGGCCGACGGGTCGGCCGGGTCGCCGGCGAGGACGCCGTCGACCGCGATGCGGGAGCCGTCGATCTTCGACCGGTAGACGTCGACGCGGGCGACGCCGGTGAGCTCCAGCCGCAGGACGACGGACTCCAGGTTCGTCCACCGCCGCCAGTAGGAGGCGGGCAGGGCGTTGAAGTAGGTCTCGAAGCTCACCTCATCGCCCGCCGGGAAGCGGGCGGAGGTGCGGGACGTCGCCTGGACGCGGCCGGCGTTGGTCTCCGGTTCGACGAGGTACAGCGAGCGGACGTCGCGCGGCTCGCCGAGCTTCGGCAGCAGCACGCGCTGCAGCCGCTCGACGGCGCGGGTCCCGTCGCGGGGGTCTCGGGTCATGGGGCTTTCCACGGCTTTCCGGTGTCGATGGCCCGCGCCGGGGTGCTCGGCGGGGCGCGCCGCGGTCGCGGCCGGGCGGTCGGCTCCGGTGCGCGGACGCGGCGGACTCCCCCGAATCCTAACCGCGCCGGTCGCGCTTGCCGGGGGACGCGGGCGGCGCGGCGCGCGGAAAGCCGCGGCGGCGCGGGATACGGTCGGCTCATGGACGACGGACGACGGGCCCCCGGGGCCGGGGCGGGCGGTTCGTCCGGGGGCGGGGCGGCCTAGTGGCCGCGCTCCTGCTCCAGCGGCGCGCCGTCGGTGAAGTACGGCGCCAGCTTGTTGTCGAACAGGGTCAGCGCCGAGGCGATGGCCATGTGCATGTCCAGGTACTGATACGTGCCCAGGCGGCCGCCGAAGAGCACCTTGTTGTCCCGGGCCTCCGCGGCGGCGCGCTCGCGGTAGCGGCCCAGCATCTCCCGGTCCTCCGGGGTGTTGATCGGGTAGTACGGCTCGTCGTCATCCTCCGCGAAGCGCGAGTACTCCTTCATGATCACCGTCTTGTCCGACGGGTAGGAGGTGCGCTCCGGGTGGAAGTGCCGGAACTCGTGGATGCGGGTGTACGCCACGTCGGCGTCGTTGTAGTTCATGACCGGGGTGCCCTGGAAGTCGCCGGTCGGCAGAACCTCGGTCTCGAAGTCGAGGGTGCGCCAGCCCAGGCGGCCCTCTTCATAGCCGAAGTAGCGGTCCAGCGGGCCGGTGTAGACGACGGGCGCGTCCGGGTTCGCGGCGCGCAGCTCCTCGCGGACCTCGAACCAGTCGACGCCGAGGCGGACCTCGATGCGCTCGTCGGCCGCCATGTTCTCCAGCCACGCG
Organism: Corynebacterium sp. 335C; assembly: GCF_053525695.1. Taxonomy (NCBI): domain Bacteria; kingdom Bacillati; phylum Actinomycetota; class Actinomycetes; order Mycobacteriales; family Corynebacteriaceae; genus Corynebacterium; species Corynebacterium sp. 335C. The sequence goes on along the minus strand of NZ_JASTTB010000003.1, from coordinate 47,292 downwards.
GTGTAGCCGTCGACCGGCAGGCCCTCGTACGTGTCGCTGAAGTAGCGGTTGTCGAAGGTGTAGCGGACCGGCAGGCGGGTGATGTTGCCGGCGGGCAGGTTCGTCGGGTCGGTCTGCCACTGCTTGGCGGTGTAGTGCTTGATGAACGCCTCGTACAGCGGCTTGCCGATGAGGGCGATGGCCTTCTCCTCCAGGTTCCGCGCCTCCGCGGGGTCCTGGCCCTCGGTCTGGGAGGCGATGAGCTCGCGCGCCTCGTCCGGGGAGTAGTAGCGGCCGAAGAACTGGTTGATGAGGCCCAGGCCCATCGGGAACTGGTAGGCCGTGCCGTCGTGCATCGCGAACACGCGGTGCTGGTAGCCCGTGAAGTCCGTGAAGTTGTTCACGTAGTCCCACACCCGCTTGTTGGAGGTGTGGAAGAGGTGGGCGCCGTACTTGTGGATCTCGATGCCGGTCTCGGGCTCCGCCTCCGAGTAGGCGTTGCCGCCGATGTGCTCGCGCCGCTCGACGACGAGGACCCGCTTGCCCAGCTGGGTCGCCGCGCGCTCGGCGATGGTGAGGCCGTAGAAGCCGGAGCCGACGACGATGAGGTCGTAGCCGGAGTCGGTGGTCGGGGTGGCGTTGGTCGCGTCGTTCACGCCCGTCACGGTAGCCCGGCCGGGGCCCGGTTCGGTGGCGGCTGGCCGCGCGTGGCGCGAGCCGCATCGGAAGGGGCGGGGCCGCCGGGCGAAACCACGGACCCGGAGGGGTTTTCCGCGGCGCGGTGGAGGCGGACGACGGGCCCGCGGGGTCCCGGTGGACGTGCCGCGGGAGGAGCCGGCGCATGGCCGGTGACGCATTCCTCACCGTCTGCATCACTGGACCAATTTGCCCACAGTGCTAACATGGGCACCTGATTTATCATTGGCACCATCTTTCACATCTTTTGTCGACATAACCTTTCGGCATCCGGGGTGGCCCCACCTGCGCCGGAGGGGGTGTGACGGGGACGCGCCGACCGATCTGACCGACGACGAATCCACGGGAGACCAACCTTGGCCACGACACGACGCCGCATCAACGGCACCTCGTTCAACCGCCGCAACTTCCTGATGGGCACGGCCGCCGCCGTGGCGGCCACTCCGCTGGTCGCCCTCGGCGGCGGCGCCGCCTACCGCCTCATCGACGACAACCCGGCCGGCCCGCTCCAGCCCCTCGTCGACAAGCTCCCGCTCATCGAGGGCGCGACCGTCGCCGTCGACGACGCCGCCATCGCCATGGCCGAGCTGTCCTCCGAGGCCAACCCGCAGCGCGGCCTGGTCAAGGAGCTCCGCCAGGAGACCGAGTTCTCCATGTTCGCCCTCACCTGGCCCGGCTTCGCCGACGTCACCGCCTACTTCCGCGCCGAGCGCCCCGACGGCAGCTGGTCGGAGTGGTACCACGCCGAGACCGACAACGCCGACGCCGAGGAGGGCGAGGGCAACGGCATGTCCGGCACCGAGCTCGTCTACCTCGAGCCGACGAAGGCCGTGCAGGTCTCCGTCACCGGCCTGAACATCTTCGGCGACGTCTCCAAGATCGCCGAGGAGATCGGCGCCGGCTCCTCCGAGGCCGGCTCCTCGCAGGCCAACCCCGAGTTCGGCTCCTCCGGCGACGCCCCGACCCCGCCGCCGGCCGCCACCCCGCTGCCGGGCTCCTCCGGCGCCGTGTCGTGGGCCGACATCGAGCCGATCTCCGACGAGCACCCGTTCCACCAGGCCACCGCCGTCTTCATCGACGGCCGCACCGCCGAGGGCATCGACCCCATCGTCGACGCCACCAACCTCACCGGCATGCCGCGCGTCATCACCCGCCGCGGCTGGGGCGCCGACGAGTCCATGCGCGGCAAGCCGCACTACAACGACAAGGTGCTCGGCTGCACCGTCCACCACACGGCGGGCTCCAACAACTACACGGAGGCCCAGGCCGCGGGCATCGTGCGGGGCATCTACCACTACCACGCCGTCACGCGCGGCTGGGGCGACGTCGGCTACAACGCCCTCGTCGACAAGTACGGCAACATCTACGAGGGCCGCGCCGGCGGCCTGGACAAGCCGGTGCAGGGCGCCCACGCGGGCGGCTTCAACACCAACACCTGGGGCATCTCCATCATGGGCAACTACACGTCCGTGAACCCGACGGAGGCGTCCATCAAGTCCGTCGCCAACATGCTCGGCTGGCGCATGGCCGTCGCCGGCGCCAACCCGACCGGCGACATCAAGCTGACCTCCTCCGGCAGCTCCTCAAAGTTCGGCCGCGGCACCACGGTCGAGCTGCCCGCCGTCTTCGCCCACCGCGACGTCGGCACCACGACCTGCCCGGGCGACGCCGGCTACTCGCAGATGGAGCGCATCCGCCTGCTGACCAAGCGCAAGTACGACGAGGTCAAGGGCGGCGTCATCGTCAACGACGCCCCCGAGGGCGCCCCCGACCTGGAGATCGGCGACCAGCCGGTCGACATCGGCTCCCTGCCGCTGCCGGGCTCCCTGCCCCTGGAGACCGACTCCGAGGGCAACGTCGTCCTGGACGAGGACAAGGCGCGCCAGCTCATCGAGGACCTCGCCGAGGGCGAGGGCTCCGGCACCCCGGCCGCCGGCGGCGACGCCGCGACCGACGGCGAGTCCGGCACCGCGGGCCAGGGCGCGGACGCCCCGTCCGCCCCGGAGGGCGGCACCGCCGTCCGGCAGACGTCGAACGCGACGCCGATGTCCGGCGGCCACGTCCACGCCGGCAACCGCTCCATCCTCGCCGCCGCCCTCGGCGTGCTGGGCTCCCCGTCCATCGGCGGCTCCGCGGAGGACGTCGTCGGCGTCATCTCCCCGGTCCGCGACGCGGACGCCTCCGTGTCCGCCATCGCCGCCGCCCCGGGCCGCGTGCTCGGCCGCGACGACGCGAACGAGTTCGCCGGCGCCTGGCGCCGCATCGCCGACGAGCACGGCGACGTCCTCGGCGACGCCCGCACCCCGGTGCAGGTCGGCGCCAACGTCCCGGGTCCCGACGGCGTCGCCCGCCCTGTGCGCTACGTCGGCTTCGAGGACGGCGTCATCACCGTCACCGGCGACGGCGTCGTCGGCGCCGTGTGGGGCGCGGTCGCCCAGGAGTGGGCCGACCAGGGCTTCGAGATCGGCCGCCTCGGCGTCCCGGTGTCCGTCCAGTCGAAGGACGGCCGCGGCTGGCGCGCCGAGTTCCGCGGCGGCGAGGTCGTCGCCGACGCCCGCGGCAACGCGGAGTCGCGCGTCCGGTAGCGGCGACGGGGCGCGGGCCGCCCTCGGCGGCTTCCCGCTCCCCCGCCCCGCTCCTTCACTTCACGTTCAGACCCCCTTCCGGCCGTTCCGACCCCGTTTCAACTGGGTCGGAACGGCCGGAAGGGGGTCTGAATCATGTGGCGCCCGGCCGGAAGGGGGTCCGAATCGTGCGGGGCCCCGCCGGAACGGGGTCCGGACCATGCGGAGCACGGCCGGAACGGGGGCCGGACCATGCGGGGCGGGGCCGCCGGCGACCCCGCCGGCCGCCTAGAACCAGCGCTCGAGGACGCGGGCGACGCCGTCGTCGTCGTTCGCCGCGGTGACCTCGTCGGCGGCCTCCTTGACCTCCGGGCGCGCGTTGCCCATGGCGACGCCGAGGCCCGCCCACCGCAGCATCTCGATGTCGTTCGGCATGTCGCCGAAGCACACGACGCGGGAGGCGTCGGCGCCGACGAGCTCCGCCATCTCCTCCAGGCCGCGGCGCTTGGTGACGCCGGGGGCGGACAGCTCCAGCAGCCCCTCCGGCACCGAGTACGTGACGTGCGCCAGGTCAGGCGGGATCGCCGGGGCGACGAGCTCCAGCATCTCCGCGGAGGTCATGGCGCTGTTGCGCAGCAGCAGCTTCGTGGCGGGGGCGGAGATGACCTCCGCCTCGTCGACCAGGTCGTGGCCCATCGGGTCCCACGCGTGGTCGTAGTCGCGGGCGACGACGAACAGCTCCTCCGGCGGGTCGACGGAGGTCCGGCCGGGGCGTTCGGCGGCGACGCCGACGCCCCCGCGCCCGGCCAGCGCCTCGCGCGCCAGCTCCACGGCGCGGGCCTGCGCCTCCGGGTCGAGGCCCCGGAAGGACGTGACGACGTCCCGGTAGGAGTCCCAGGTCACCGCGCCGTTGGCGCACACGCACATGGGGCGCACGGGCAGCTGGCGCAGCACGGGCGTCATCCAGCGCGCGGGCCGGCCCGTCGCCAGGACCAGCGGGGTGCCGGCGCGGATCATCCGCCCGATGGCGGAGCGCAGCCGCGGCCGGACGCGGTCGCGGGAGTCGAGGAGGGTGCCGTCGATGTCGCTGGCGACCAGCAGCGGCGCCGCGTCAGGCACCGCCGGCGGCGCCGTCCCCGCCGCTGCCGCCCGAGCCCTCGGCCGTACCCGAGCCCGAACCCGAGCCGCGGGCCGCGCGGCGCGCCTCGCGCTCCTCCTTGTCGCGGGCGTCCATCTCGTTGGCGACCTCGAGGGTCGGGGCGGAGCCGCCGAGCTCGGCGGGCACCCACCAGGCGCCGTCCTCGGCGCCGTAGCGCTCCAGGTAGTCGGCCTTGAGCGCGTCGAGCTGCTCCTCCATCGCCGCGTGCAGGCGGGCGGTGGACTCGTTGGCGTCGTCGCCGGGCTGGATGGGCTCGCCGACGCGGATCCAGATGGGCGCCTTGACGCGGCCGAGGTTCTTGTCGCGGCCCTTCGTCCACACGCGCTGGGAGCCGAAGATGGTGACCGGGATGATGGGCACGCCGGCGTCGCGGGCCATGCGGGCGGTGCCGGTCTTCAGCTCCTTGACCTCGAAGGACCGGGAGATGGTGGCCTCGGGGAAGATACCGACGAGGGCGCCGCCGCGCAGGCGGCGGACGGACTCCTCGTAGGCGCCGCGGCCGGCGGCGCGGTCGACGGGGATGTGCTTCATCTTGCGCATGAGCGGCCCGGCGACGGGGTGGTCGAAGATCTCCTTCTTCGCCATGAAGCGGACCAGGCGGCGGCCGTTGAGGTAGGCGGGGATGCCGCCGTAGACGAAGTCGAAGTAGCCGGTGTGGTTGACGGCGACCATGGCGCCGCCGTCGACGGGCATGTTCTCGGAGCCCTCGACGGTGATGTCGAGGCCCTGGAACCGCATGTACCAGCGGGCGACGCGGAGGATGAGGCCGCCGTAGAACCACTCCTTCGCCTCGTCGGTCTTCTCCGGCTCGGAGTACCCGGCGGGCACCCGGAATCCGTGCAGCGTCTTCCATGCGTCGGCGTTGGCCATGCGCTCGGGTCTCCTCTGGCGGTGGGGTCGGTGCGTGGGTCGGGGTCCGCGGCCGGCTCCCCGCGTGCGCGGGTCGCCGCCGCCGTGCGTGACGACGGGGAGATCCCCCGCTCGTCGGCAGGCTACTTCTGCGGCTCGAGGACGTCGCGGCCGACGAAGGGCCGCAGCGCCTCGGGGACGACGACGGAGCCGTCGGCCCGCTGGTTGTTCTCCAGGATGGCGACGAGCCAGCGGGTCGTCGCCAGGGTGCCGTTGAGGGTGGCGCAGTAGCGGGACTTGCCCTCCTCGTCGCGGTAGCGGGTGCGCAGGCGGCGGGCCTGGAAGGTGGTGCAGTTCGAGGTGGAGGTCAGCTCGCGGTAGGTGCCCTGGGTGGGGACCCACGCCTCGGTGTCGAACTTGCGGGCGGCGGAGGAGCCGAGGTCGCCGCCGGCGACGTCGATGATGCGGTAGGGCACCTCGACGGCGGCGAGCATCTCGCGCTCCATGTCCAGGAGCTTCCGGTGCTCGGCCTCGGCGTCCTCGGGGCGGCAGTAGGAGAACATCTCCAGCTTGTCGAACTGGTGGACGCGGAGGATGCCGCGGGTGTCCTTGCCGTGGGAGCCGGCCTCGCGGCGGAAGCAGGAGGACCAGCCGGCGTAGCGGCGGGGGCCGTCGGACAGGTCGATGATCTCGTCGGAGTGGTAGCCGGCGAGGGCGACCTCGGAGGTGCCGACCAGGTACAGGTCGTCCTCCTGCAGGTAGTAGATCTCGTCGGCGTGCTCGCCGAGGAAGCCGGTGCCGCGCATCGTCTCCGGGCGGACGAGCACCGGCGGGATCATCAGCTGGAAGCCGGCGGCGGTCGCCTTCTGGGCGGCGAGCTGCAGCAGGCCGAGCTGCAGCATGGCGCCGTAGCCGGTGAGGAAGTAGAAGCGGGCGCCGGAGATCTTCGCGCCGCGCTCCATGTCGATGAGGCCGAGGGACTGGCCGAGCTCCAGGTGGTCCTTCGGCTCGAAGTCGAACTCCGGCACCTCGCCGACGTGCTCCAGGACGACGAAGTCGTCCTCGCCGCCGGCGGGGGCGCCCTCGACGACGTTGCCCAGGCGCATCTGGATGGCCTCGACCGTCGCCTCGGCGTCGCGCTGCTCGGCCTCGGCGGCCTTCACCTGGTCGGACAGGCCCTTCGCCTGCTCGAGCAGGGCGGGGCGCTCCTCCTTCGACGCCTGGCCGATCTTCTTGCCGAAGCCCTTCTGCTCGGCGCGCAGGGCGTCGGCGGAGCCGATGGCCGTCCGGCGGCGCTCGTCGGCGGCCAGCAGCTCGTCGACCAGGCCCGGGTCCTCGCCTCGGGTGCGCTGGGACTCGCGCACGACGTCCGGGTTCTCACGCAGGAACTTCAGATCAATCACGGTCGAAAAGTTTACCCGCCCGGCCTCGCGCCGCGCGGCGGGGGCGGCGGCGCGCCCGCGCGGGCGGGGGACGCGCGCCGGGGCGGGTGCCGTCGTCACGCGAAACGGGGGCTACCCCAGCAGCGCGCCCGCGGCCTCCGTGAGCATGACGACGGCGAGCACCGCGAACGCGACGCCGGCGACGACGTCGATCCACGGCCCGGCCTTCACCATGCGACGCGTCATGCGCTCGGTGGACACGACGACGGCGATGAGCCCGAACCAGGCGACGGCGCACAGCTGCAGCGCCGCGATGTAGACGAGCTGCACCCACCACGCCGCGTCGACCGGCATGAACTGGCTGAGCACGGCGGTGAAGAAGAGGACGATCTTGGGGTTCGACAGGTTGGTGAGCAGGCCCGTGCGGAACGCCTTCCGCACCGACCCCAGCGCCTGGTCGACCGGCGGCGGGATCGCGCCGGCCCGCAGCTCCATCACGCCCTTCACGCCCGAGGACAGCATCGACCACGCCATCCACGCCAGGTACAGGCCGCCGAGCAGCTGCACCGCCGCCATCACCGCCGGGTTGGCCGCCATCACCGCGGCGACGCCGACGACGGTCAGCGTCACCCACAGCGTCGACCCCGTCACGATGCCGGCGACCGCCGCCAGCGCGTGCCGCCGCGAACGCGTCGCGGTGCGGAGCACGAGGAAGATGTCGGGGCCGGGGCTGGTCATGCCCACCACGTGGAAGCCGAGCATCGTGAACAGGTTGGCCCAGCTCATGGGCGGGATCACCTCCGGGTCCGGGGTCGTGGCGCCGCGGCGGCGGGCCGCCGCCGGGGTCTCCGGGCGGGCCCGCGGGCGGTCCGCGGCGGGGTGCGCGCCCCGGGGCCGGGGCCGTCGGGCCATTCTATTTCGGGCACAATGGGGGCGACAACGCGACCGGGGACCGGGAGAGGAGGACCGGGCATGTCCGACGACGCACGCGACGATCTGCGCGGCGACCTGCGCGATCCCGCGCACGACGACGACCACGACGCCGACGCGGCGTACGGGGCGCACGACGACGCCGCGTACGACGACGCGGACGGCGCGTACGACGCGGGGCCCGCGGACGGGCGCCGCCGCGCGTCGAACTCCTGGCGCGACGGCTGGGGCCTGCGGGCCGCCTCCGCCGCGATGCTGGCCGGCGGCCTCGTCGCCGGCGGCGCCATGACGTTCGCGGACGTCGACCCGGGCCTGGGCCTCGTCCACGGCCCCGGCACCGGGGAGACGGCGGCGGAGTCCTCCGGCCCGGCGGCGACGTCGTCGGAGGAGCCGCCGGACGACTTCACCGCCGCCCAGCGCGGCGACTGCCTGACCTGGGACGACACGACCGGTGCGGCGCTGGAGCACCTGCACGTCGTCGCCTGCGGCGAGCCGCACCTGTTCGAGACGACCGCCCGCGTCAACGTCGACGAGCTGCCGCAGTGGTCCGCCGTGTTCTCGGAGGAGGCCGGGCGGCCGACGGAGGACCAGATCCTCGCGCTGCGCGCGGAGGTCTGCGTGCCCGCGGCCGACGAGTACCTGGGCGGGAAGTTCAACCCGGCGGGCCGGTTCATCGTGTCGCAGATGCTGCCGCCGGCGACGGACTGGGACGAGGGCGACCGCACGCTGCTGTGCGGCATCCAGGTCCACGACGTCGCCGCCGACCGGGTCATCCCGTTCCGCGGCGCGGTGCACGACCTGGACCAGGCGGTCATCCGCGAGCCCGGCACGTGCGCGACGATCGACGAGAACAACCAGCTGGTGCCCGCCGACTGCGCCGGCGACCACCTCTTCGAGGCGACGGGCTTCGTCGACCTCGCCGCGGACTTCCCGGACCACGGCCCGACGGTCGACGAGCAGAACGCGCATCTGGCGGACCGCTGCTCGACGATGGCGACGGACTACCTGGGCGCCCCGGATGCGCTGTACGGCACGGATCTGCTGCCGTTCTGGTTCACCGTCGATCCGGCGCTGTACCCGAACACCCGCAGCGTGAACTGCTGGATCGCGGCGTCGGCGGCGGGGTCGCAGGGCTTCTCCGTCCTGTCCGGCTCCGTGCAGGGCGGCCAGTACACCGTCGACGGCGTCGCGCCGGACCCGGATGCGGGCGCCGCGCCGAACGGCGGCGGTGGCGGCAACGGCGCCGCGGCCTCCGGCGGAGGCGCAGCCGGCGCGAACGGCGCGGACGGCACCGCCAACGGCACCGCGGGCGGAGGCGCGAACGGGGCCGCCGGCACCTCCGGCCAGGGCTGGTGACGATGCTGGAGGGCATCTCCGACGAGCGCTTCGACGAGCTGGTCGACGCGGCCATCGACGGCATCCCGGAGGAGTTCCTGCGGGAGCTCGGCAACGTCGTCATCCTCGTCGCGGACCGCAATCCGGAGGAGCCGGATCTGCTCGGCCTCTACGAGGGCGTGCCGCTGACGGAGCGCACCGCCGATCACTGGGGCATGCCGGACGTCATCCACGTCTACCGCGACGCGCTGCTGGACTTCTGCGTGTCGGAGGAGGACCTGGTGGAGCAGGTGCGCGTCACCGTCGTCCACGAGGTGGGGCACTTCTTCGGGATGGACGAGGACGACCTCGACCGCCTGGGCTACGCCTGATTCCCCCCGTTCGCGTGACGACGCGCCCCGCGCCGGCACGGGGCCCGGGCCGCGCGCGCCGGCCGGCCGCGTCTCCCCGCGCACGCCGCGGGGAAGGCGCGCCCCTCAGCCGCCGAAGTCGTCGCCGCGGCGCGGCGTGACGGGCGCGCCGTCGGAGCCGTCGAGCGCCGCCCACTTCGCCAGCCGCCAGGAGCCGAAGGCGGTGGGGTCGTCGCCGGCGGCGGGATCGCGGACCAGCTCGACGCGGGAGGTGTTGGGCAGCTTGTTCATGAACACGTAGCCGGGGTCGATGTCGGCGAGGTGCCGGGAGACCAGGCGGATGGCCGCGCCGTGGCCGATGACCGCCAGGGGCGAGCCCGCCCCATCGCCCGCGACGCCGTCGCCCGCGGCCGCCTCGGCGGGGTCGGCGCCGGGGGCGACGCCGCCGCGCTCGGCGATGAGCGCGCCGAGGGCGGGCAGCCAGCGGGCCAGCAGGTCCGCGCCGGATTCGCCGCCGGGGGTGGGGCGGTCGGGGGCGTCGTGCAGCCAGCCGTGGAACAGCTCGGCGAAGGTGCGGTGGGCGTCGAAGTCGGTGCGGCCCTCGAGGTCGCCGGCGCTGACCTCCTGCAGGCCGTCGGCGTGGCGCAGGCGGACGCCGGGGCCGGCCCAGCGGTGCAGGCCGGCGACGGCGCCGGCGCCGGTCTGGCGGGCGCGGAGGGCGTGGGAGGTGACCAGGTCGCCGAGCCCGTCGACGTCGGACAGCAGCATGCGGCCGAGGCGGCGGGACTGCGTGACGCCGAGGTCGGTGAGCGGGGCGCCGGGCAGCGCGGTGTCCAGCACCTTCGCGACGTTGGCCGTGGTCTGGCCGTGGCGGATGAGGATGAGCCGGTCGACGCCCCGCATGTCAGCGCCTCCCCTCGCGCAGGCCGTCGACCCAGGCGACGGATTCGGCGATGTCCGGCGGGGTCGCGTCGAAGGTGGAGGTGCCCTCGCCAGCGGGCCAGGAGCCGAGGAAGCGGAGGTCCTCGGCGCGGCGGTGCAGGGCGGCGAGCGCCTCGGCGACGGCGGGGTCGTCGACGTGGCCGATGAGGTCGATGTGGAACCGGTAGGTGCCCATCAGGCGGCGGGTCGGCCGGGATTCGATGCGGGACAGGGAGATGCCGCGGACGGCGAACTCGTTCATCGCGTCCATCAGGGTGCCCGGCTTGTGGGGCAGGGTGAAGGAGACGCTGGTGCGGTCGCGGCCGGTGCGCGGGGTGGGGGCGCCGGGGCGGCCGACGAGGACGAAGCGGGTGCGGGCGCCGCGGACGTCGGCGACGCCCTCGGCCAGCGCCTCGAGGCCGAGGAGCTCGCCGGCGCGGGCGGGGGCGGCGCAGGCGTCGCGGACGCCGTCGGCGACGAGGTGCGCGGCGGCGGCGTTGGAGCTGGCCCCGAAGACCTCGACGCCGGGGAGGTGGCCATCGACCCATTCCTTGACCTGCGGGTAGGCGACGGGGTGGGTGACGAAGCTGGCGACGTCCGCGGCGCCCGTGCCGGGCCGCACGAGGATGGAGAAGGCGACGCCGATTTCCGTCTCGCGGTAGATCTGCAGCTCGGGGCCGGCGGTGAGGGCGTCGAAGGTGGGGGTGACGGGTCCGTCGACGCTGTTCTCGATGGCCACGCAGGCGTAGTCGGCCTCGCCGCGGCGGACCTGCGCGAGCGCCTCCGCCGGGGTGGCGACGGGCACGGCCGTCACGTCGTCCTCGCCCGCGGCGCCGGGGATGTCGCCGCGGCGCGCGAGGGTGAGCAGTGCCGTCTCGGTGAAGGTGCCGCGCGGGCCCAGGTAGGTCACGGTGGTCATGCCCCCGACTCTAGGGACGCGGGGGCGGGTGCGCAGGCTCCGCCGCTACGATCGTCGCCATGCCCGCGCGCCCCGCCTCCCCCGCCGCTCCCCCGGTCGCGGCGCGGGGTGCGCGGGAGCTGCTGCGGTTGCTTGACGACGGCTCCCTGTCAGCCGCGGAGGCCGCCGACGCTGCGCTCCGGGCCTGCTCGGGCCCGGGGGAGGCGACGGGCGTGGCGGCGCTCCTGCCCGATCACGCGGAGCGGGCGGCTCGGCGGGCCGGCGCGCTGCGCGCGGAGCGGTCCGGACCGCTCGCGCCGGAGGGCCGCCGCGGCCCACACGACGCCCGGGCTCAAGGGCGCGGCGCCGGCGGGGACCGTCGCAACGCCCCCGATCTGCTGGGCCTGCCCGTCGGCGTGAAGGACCTGTTCCCGCTGGCGGGGGCGCCGTGCACGCTGGGCTCCGCCCGCCTGGCCCACGTGCCGGACGAGACGTCGCCGGTGGTGGAGGCGCTGCTGGCCCGCGGGGCGGTGCCCGTGGCGACGACGCACACCTCGGAGCTCGGCGCCACCGCCTACACCGAGCCGACGGAGCTGCCCGCGCCCGTGAACCCGGTCCTGCCGGGGGCGACGCCGGGCGGATCCTCCGGCGGCTCCGCGGTGGCGGTGGCGCGGGGGCTGCTGCCGGCGGCGCTGGCCAGCGACGGCGGCGGCTCCATCCGCGTGCCCGCCGCGGCGTGCGGGCTGGTGGGCCTGAAGCCGGCGCACGGCATCCGCACCGGGTCGCTCGCGGCCGCCGGGTTCCTGGTCCGGGACCTCGGCGACGCGGCGCTGCTCACCGGGATCTCCCCCGCCCCGCGGCGGCGGCTGCGGGTGGGCGTGACGACGGTCCCCTTCCACGCCGACTGCCCCGTCGACCCGCGATGGCGCGACGCCGCGCTGCGGACGGCGGACCGGCTGGCCGACGCCGGCCACGACGTCGCCGAGGTGCCGGAGCCGTACCCGGGCGACGAGGTCTTCGGCCTGTTCACCCGCATCATGACCCGATCCTTCGCGCATCTGCCGGAGGCCGATCACTCCCCCATGGTCCGGTGGATCCGGGCGATGGGCGACGCCGTCGGCGACGAGCGGGCGGCCGCCGACGCGCGGGAGCGGGCGGGCCTCGCCGCGCGGATCCGGGGCAGGTGGGTGGCGGACGTCGTCGTCACGCCGACGCTGGCGCACGACCCGCCGGCGGTGGGCGCGTTCTCCCGCCTGGACCACCCGGGGGACTTCGCGGCGCAGACGCGGTGGACGCCGTGGTGCTCGCTGTGGAACCTCGCCGGCTGGGCGGGGCTGTCGGTGCCGCTGCCGGAACCGCCCGGCGCGGCGGGCGCGGAAGTCGCCGGCGACGTGGGCGCGCCCGGCGCGGACGGCGCGGCGCATCCGCTGCCGCCGTCGGTGCACCTCGGGGCCGTGACGGTCGGGGAGGCGGAGCTGCTCATGCTCGCCGCGGACCTGGCCGGGGAGGCACCGTGACCGGCCGGGACGGGACGTCCCGCGCCGCGAACCCGGCGCGCGACGGCGTCGCGCGCACGCCGGCGCGGCTGCTGCGCATCGAGATCGCCGTGGTCCTGCTGGTCACCTTCGGCACCTCGGCGCTGCAGGCGGTGCTGCGGCTGGCCGAGGCGCTGGCCGCCGGGTCGCTGTCGGACCAGCCGCTGGCGCTGAACTCCTCGTGGTCCGACAACCCGTGGCTGGATCCGCTGTTCCAGGTGGTGCGCATCGCCGCGCTGCTGTCGTGGGGCGCGCTGGCGTGGCTGCTGCTCGCCCGCGACGGCGTCCGCGGCATGCCCGGCCGCCCGCGGTGGTCCGACCTGGGGTGGGGCGCGGCGCTGGCGGCGGGCATCGGCATCCCGGGCCTGGGCCTCTACGTCGCCGGGGTGCTGCTGGGCTTCGGCCGGCCCATCGACCCGGCGGCGATGGGCGTCACCCTCGCGACGGCGGTGCCGCTGCTCGGGTGGGCGGCGGCGAACGCGGTGGCGGAGGAGCTGGTCGTCGTCGGCTGGCTCGCCCTGCGGCTGCGAGCCCTGGGCTGGTCGGCCGCGGGGATCGTCGCCGCGTCGGCGGTGCTGCGCGGGGCGTACCACCTGTACCAGGGCGCCGGCGCCGGGGCGGGCAACGTCGTGATGGGCGTCGTCTTCGCCGCGTGGTTCCTGCGCACGGGGCGGGTGTGGCCGCTGGTGGCGGCGCACTTCCTCATCGACGCAGTCGCGTTCCTGGGCTACCCGCTGGCGGAGCCGCTGCTGTCGCAGCTGGCGTGACGACGGGGCGGGCGCGGCCGCCGTGCCGGACGCCGGCGGCCCGCGCTCCGCGACGGGGCCGCGGACGTGCCCGGCGCCGCCCGCAGCGCGCCGGTCAGCGCCCGAGCCACCGCCCGAGGCCCGCGAGCCCCCGCTCCGGCGGCAGGAACCGGTCGGCCAGCGTCTCCTTCGCCGCGCGGGCGACGGCGGCGTCCCGCGCGTCCATGCCCGGGCCCGGCTCCGCCCCGGCGAGGCCCGCCGGCGCGACGATGGGCCAGCCGGAGCCGGCGGCGCGCACCGCCCCGTGCTTCGCGGCGTAGTAGCCGCCGACGTGCGCGTCGACGGCGACGCCCGAGGCCCCGCGGGCGGCGGCGAGGAGGTGCGGGTGGTAGCGCGTCGTCAGCCACCGCTGGCCGGGGCGGGCCGGCAGGCCCTCCGCCCAGAGGTCGCCGAAGCCGACGCGCAGGCAGCCGTCGTCAAGCTCCGGGGCGAGTTCCGCGACGCGCTCCCACACCTGCGCGTCGGCGCCGGGGACGCACTCCACGACGGCGATGTCGCGGCCCTCCGCGCCCCAGGCGCGCAGCGCGGCGGCGACGTGCCCGGCGAGCTCGTCCGGCCCGCCGGCCAGCAGGTCGGACTGGGCGCAGACGACGATGCCGCGGTCCCGCGCGGCCTCCGGGCCGGGGCCGAAGGGGCCGGCGCCGTCGCCGGGGTCCAGCCAGGCGTCGTCGCCGGAGCGGCTGAGCTGCGGGCCGGGCGGGACCAGCGCCTCGGAGCCGGCGTCGCGGACGTCGACGGCGTTGAACCGCCCCCACCACGGGGCGAGCTCGTCCGCCAGCGCCTCCCCGGGAACCAGGCCCTGCCCGGAGGCGACCAGCATGGCGCCCGCGACCTGCGCGACCGTCGCGGCCGCGGCGACGACGCCGGCGTGCAGCGGCCACAGGTCCGTCACCCAGCCGCCGCCGGCCAGGTGGATGGTGGTGGCGCGGTGGGCCAGCGCGAGGTTCGGCCCGAGCAGCGGGAACAGCGACGGGTCGGCCGCCCGGTCGGCGGCGAGCACCGCGATGCGGCGGGCCAGCTCGGCCGGGTCCGGCACCCCGTCCGGGCCGGGCGCCGGCGGGTCACCGACGAGCCCGGCGCGGACGTCGTGGTCGGCGTCGGCGGCCAGGCGGAACAGGGTGTTGACCACCGTCAGGTTCGGGTGCAGCCCCCGGTGCAGCACCGCGGCGGTGCCGGGCGTGTGGCAGTCGAGCACCACCTCCGCGTCCGGGCGGACCGCGGCGAGGCGGCGCAGCCAGGCGGCGACGATGAGCTCGTCGCCGAAGTTCGGATGCCCCGACGGCGCGACGAGGACGATGACCTCGCCCGCCCCGGCGCTCACGCGTACCTCCGGGCGATGGACAGCGCCTGGCCGGCGTAGCCGCCGCCGAAGAGCACCGCGTGCATGAGCACCCCGTAGAGGTGGTGCAGCGGCGTGCGCTCGGCGACGCCGGCGCGGCCGCCCGGCAGCGGGTGTGCCTCCAGGTAGCCGCCGACGATGGCGTCGAGGTGGTCGGCGCCGAACAGCGCCAGCATCGCGAGGTCCTCCTCCCGGTGGCCGCCGTGGGCCGCCGGGTCGATGAGCACCGCACCCTCGGCGTCCCACATGAGGTTGCCGCCCCACAGGTCGCCGTGGACGCGGGCCGGGGGATCGTCGTCGTCGAACTCGCCGGCGTGCAGGCGGTCGAGCAGCCGGTCGAAGACGGCGCGCTCCTCCGGCCCGTAGACGCCGTCGAGCTCCGCCAGGGCGGGGGCGAGCCGGTCATCGGCCCAGAACTCGCCGAACGTCGCGCGCGGGACCAGCGTCATCGGCCGCGGGTCGGACAGGGGCCCGAAGAAGCCGTCGCCCTCCCAGCCGGCGGGCGGGGCGCCGAAGCCGTCGGCGCCGGCGTCGTGCGTGGCGGCCAGGCGGGCGCCGAACTCCGCCGCCGCCTCCCGGGTCGCGCGCGCCGGGGTGATGCGGGCCAGGCGCAGCTCGCCGGGGCCGGCGCCGAGCACGCCGACGACGCGGGCGCCGCCGCGGTCCTCGGCCTCCGCGAGCCAGCGCAGGCCCGCGGCCTCGCAGTCGAAGAAGCCGTCGGGGGCTCCGGGTCGGGTCTTCACGTGGGGGTCGTCGGGGTTTCCGGCCATGGCGCCACGATAGATCGGCCACGCCGACGGCGGCCCGGACGCGGCCCGGGCGAGCGAGCGCCCGCCGTGCGCCGGCCGTGCGTGACCCGCGCGCCCGCCGCGCGACCCGCCCGCCGAGGCCGCCAAGGAGCCGCCCGCCCGTTACGCTGGGCGCATGAACGCACCGCAGGGGCCCGGCGACGGACACGGGCCGGATGACGGCCGCGAGATCGTCCGCGGCCCGGACGGGCGCCCGCGCCTGGACCGCTTCGGCCGTCCGATCTACCGCCGCCCGGCCGGCGCGCCGCGGCCGGAGCACCCGGAGCGCCCCGCGGGGTTCGCGCGGGGCGCGGAGCCGCGGTGGGAGCGGCCGCTGCACGGGGAGCGGCAGGGGTCGCGTGACGACGCCCGCCGCGGCGCCGGCGCCCGCCGCCCCGGCGGCGACGGCGGGGCCCACTCGGAGGAGGGGCGCCCCCGCGATCCGCGCCTCGACCCCGCGGAGATCCGCCGCCGGGCGGCGGAGGCGCGGCGGCGCCGCGGCACCTCCGGCGAGCCGGGCCGGCACCGGACGTCGGGGGCGGCGGACGAGACGCGCGTCGACATGCCCGCCATCGATCCGCGCGGCCGGTCGGGCGACACCCGCCTGGACCGCGGCCGGGGCGGCGGCGCCGGTGCGGCCGGGGCCGCGGGCGCGGCCGGGTCGACCCGGCTGGACCGGGAGCGGCCGCTGCTGCCGGGCCAGGACGATCCGCGCTTCCCGCCGCGCGGCTACCGGCCGGAGCCGCCCCGCCGGGACGACCGCTACGACGGCTACGACGGCTACGACGGCTACGACGATTATGACGGCCGGGGCCCGCGCGGCCGCGGCCGCCGCATGCCCCGCCCGGGCTGCGGCTGCGGTTGCCTGCGGCCGGGCCGGACGCTGATGCTCCTCGTCCTCGTCGTGCTGGTCGTCGCCGGCGGCGGCCTGCTGTGGGCGGACTCGAAGCTCTCCCGCACCGACGTGTTCGCCGGCCTGCAGGACCGACCGGGCCGCAGCATCGCGACGAACTGGCTCATCATCGGCTCCGACTCCCGCGCGGGGCTGACCGACGAGGAGAACGCGGAGCTCAACGCCGGCGGCGCCATCGAGGGCCAGCGCACCGACACGATCATGATCGCCCACCTGCCGGTCGTCGGGAAGCCGACGCTGGTGTCCATCCCCCGCGACTCCTACGTGGAGATCCCGGGCCACGGCATGGACAAGATCAACGCGGCGTTCGCCTACGGCGGCGCCCCGCTGCTGGTGGAGACGGTGGAGAAGTCGACGGGCGTGCGCATCGACCACTACGCGGAGGTCGGCCTCGGCGGCTTCGCCCACATCGTCGATGGCATGGGCGGCATCACCCTGTGCCCCGACCAGGCCATCGACGACCCGATGGCGGGGATCGACATCCAGGCGGGCTGCCAGGAGTTCGACGGCCGCTCCGCCCTCGGCTACGTCCGCACCCGCGCCACCGCCCAGGGCGACCTGGACCGCGTGGAGCGCCAGCGCGAGTTCTTCGGCGCGCTGATGAACCGGCTGCGCTCCCCCGGCGTGCTGCTGAACCCCGTGCGCCTGCTGCCGACGACGAACGCCGCCCTGGAGTCCATGATCGTCGGCGACGGCGACCACTCCTGGCACCTCGCCCGCCTGGTCGCCCAGATGGCGTTCGGCGTGAACTCGGAGACGGTGCCCATCTCCGGCGGGGCGTCGGTCGACGTCGGCGACGTCCTGTACTGGGACGAGGCCGGCTCCCGGGAGCTGTTCGACCGGATCCGCTGACGCCCGCGGCCCGGCCCGCCCGGGCCCCGGCGGGGCGGCGGGGCGGCGGCCCGGCGGCCCCGCCGTCCGCACGGCCCGCGGCCGCCGCGCCGCACGCGCGACGCCCCGGGCGCCGCGGGGGTTGCCCTCCCCGCGGCGCCCGGGGCGTCGTCACGCATATGCGGGGCGCGCACCCCGCACGCGCGCTACCGGATGGTGACCTGGCGCGAGACGATGGTGTCGCGCGACTTGCGCTCGTCGGCGGTCAGCGGACGCTCCGGCACGGACTCCAGCGCCTCCGCGAGGCGCTTCTGGAAGTCCTCCACCGGGCCCGCCCACTCCGCGTACGGGCGCTCGCGGTCGAGGTCCCACACCGGGACCAGGACGCCGTCGGCGCGGAAGACGCCGGCGAACTTCGAGCCCTCGCCGAGGGTCAGGTTGTCGGCGGCGTGGACGCGGGCCAGCGCGTCGAGCAGCGGGCCCTCGACCTCCGGGCGGATCCAGCGGATGTGCGCCCGCTCGCCCGGGTCGACCCACCACACCGCGCCCGGCACGTCCGCGTCGACGCGGTACGACGGCAGGACGGTGTCGTTGGCGGCGCGGAGGTTCTGCTCCAGGAACGGGGTGCGCTCCACGCCCTCCGGCAGCCACCAGTCGTAGCCCTCGAAGACCTCGAGCTCGTCGAGGCGCACCGCGGTGAGCACGTCGTTCAGCGCGGGGGCGTCGCCGGAGACCGCGGTCTCCAGGGTCTCGCCGTCGCCGGCCTGCGCGGCCCACTGCAGCGCGCGGGCCAGGTCGGCGCCCGCGTCGTTGGAGCGCTCCCGGGTCTGCAGGGCGACCAGCGCGGCGCCGCCGGCGTCGGCCGCGCGGGTCAGGGCGGCGGCGCCGCCCGGCAGGAGCGTGACGACGCGGACGTCGCGCTCCGCGCCCTTCACGTCGACGGGGACGACGGCGGACGGCACGAACTCGCGGAGGGCGACGAGGTCGGCCTCGTGCTCCTGCCCCTCGAACGGGCGGGGGTTGCCGGCGAGGCGCTCGCGCTCGGCGGCGCGGGCGGCGAGCTTCGCCTGGCGGCGGCTCATGCCCTCCGGCAGCTGTTCGGTCGTGCGGTTCTTACGAGACTTCTTTCCCACGCGCACCAAGATAGCCACCGGTGCGGGCGTTCGCCGCCAGCGCCTCGCGGGCACGCCCCGGCCAGTCCGTCGCCAGCCACCGGATCCCGCGGTCGCGGGCCCACGTGACGTCGACGTCGCGCTGCGCCGTCCACGCGTAGAGGGGGCGGCGCCAGCTGTCGACGCCCCGGCTGTCGCCGCGGTCGCCGTTGAGGGAGACGCCCATGACCTTCGGGCGGGCCGCCATGCGGCGGGCGAACGTCGTGGCGCCGGGGCGCTCCACCAGCTGGATGGCGTCCAGGCGGGGGAAGCGGCGGCGGCAGTCGGAGATGGAGCGGGCGGAGAAGCTGATGATGCGCACCCGCTCGTCGGCGTCCATGCCGTGGCGGGCGAGGCTCTCGGCGAGCTTCCGCTCCGTCGCCAGCCCCCGGGGGACGGGGTGCTTGGTCTCGATGAAGAAGCCCAGGTCCTTGTGGTCCTTCACGAAGCCGAGGAGGTCGTCGAACTCCAGCACCGGCTGCGGGTCGTCCGGGGTGCCGGCGTTGAGGCGGCGCAGCTGCTCGATGGTGTGCATGGACACCCGGCCGGAGCCGTCGGTGGTGCGGTCCAACGTGGAGTCGTGGACGCACACGAGGTGGCCGTCGGCGGTGAGGCGGATGTCGCACTCGACGCCGTCGGCGCCCTGGGCGACGGCCTCCTCGTAGGCGGCGAGGGTCTGCTCGGGGTGGTCGCCCGAGGCGCCGCGGTGGGCGATGATCTCCATCAGCGGGTCTCCTGGTCGGCGGTGGCGGGGGCGGTGCCGCGTGCGGCGGCGTGCGCGGGGGCGTCGGCGGGGCGGGCGGGCGTGCCCGCGCCGCCGGCCGTGTCCGAGCGGATGATGAGGTCGTCGACGAAGTCCTCCAGCGGCGGCTCCACGACGCCCGGGCGGGGCCGGGCGGGCGCGGGGTCGACGAGGCCGCGGGACCAGAACGGGCGCTCTGCGGGCTCCCCGTCCCCGTCGCGGCGTGCGCCCGGCCCGCCGGGGACGGCGATGCGGCGGCCCGCACCCGGCGCCAGCCCGGCGCGCAGGGCGACCGCGGCGGCGGCGAGCAGCAGCGCCGCGCCGGCGGCGGCGACGTGGGCGCGCAGGTCCGCGGCCGCCGAGTCCGGCCCGGTGAACCGCAGCACGGCGGCGACGGCGACGGCCGCGCACGCGGCGAACCACGCCCAGCGGCCGGGGCCGCGGACGCCGGTCTCCGCCAGCGCCGTCACCGGCCCGGGGATGTTCAGCACCGGCACGCGGTGCATGCGCCGCACGGCCGCCGCGCCGCGCGCCGGCGGCGGCTCGTGCGCCAGCGCCCGCCGCTCCAGCGCGGCGAGCACGCCGCAGACGAGCAGGAGCGTGACGACGGCCGCCGCGTCCGCCAGCAGCCCCGTCAGCTCCGCCAGGGGGCGGGCCAGCAGCACGCTGGTCGGGTCGCCGGCGACGGGGCGGAAGGACAGCCAGGTCAGCAGCGCGGCGGCCAGGTGCAGGCCGGCGGCGATCGCGGCGGAGACGCGGACGTGGCCGGACCTCTGCCGGACGACGGCGTCGTGGCCGGCCGGCGCGCCCGGCTGCGGCGGCAGCGGCGCCGGGCCGGTCATCGCGGGCCGCCCCAGGATCGGATGCGGCGCAGCATGATGCGGGACTTGCGCTGGGAGCGGCCCATCTTGCCCGCCAGGTCGTTGAGCGCCCGGATGGCGTCGGTGATGTGCGGGCCCTTGTTGAGCATCACGCACTCGGCGCGCAGGGCGTAGGAGGCGTCGGTGATCTCCGCGCGCGACGGCAGGCCGGACTTCGCCATCGACTCCAGCACCTGGGTGCCCAGGACGACGGGCAGGCGGGCGGCCTGCGCCAGCGCCAGGATCTGGCCGGGGACCTCGCCCATGCGGCCGAAGCCCAGCTCCACGGCCAGGTCGCCGCGGGCGATCATGACGCCCAGGTTCTCGTGCCGCATGGCGGAGACGAGGATGCCGGGCAGGTTCTCGAACGCGGGGATGGTCTCGATCTTCAGGACGACGCCGAGGGTGCGGGCCCGCTCCGCCAGGTCGTCGCGGCCGCGGCGCTCGTGCCCGGCGGCGATGTCCTCCAGCGTCTCCAGGACGCGGTCGACGTCGGCGGTGGTGCGGATGAAGCTGACGGCGGCGACGTCGGCGTGCTCGACGACGAAGCGGAGGTGCTCCACGTCCTCGTCGGTCAGCGACGGCAGCGGCAGCTCCGTCTCCGGCAGGTTGACGCCCTTGTGGGCGGCGAGGTTCTGGCCGCCCGGCTTCGCGCGCGTCACGCGCAGGCGCACGTCGCGGAAGCCCCCGTCGACGTCGTCCGCCGCGACGACCTCGGCGGCGATGGCGCCGTCGTCGAACAGCACCGGGTCGCCCGGGGCGAGCGCGCGCACGGCCTCCGGCAGGCTGCAGGCGACGCGGGCGACCTCGCCCGGCGCGGTCGGCACGTCGGCGGCGACCGGCTCGTCGGTGAGGATGAGCTCGTCGCCCGTCTCGAAGCGGAGCTTGCGCTCGACGCGCTCGACGCCGGTGGCCCGCGTCTTCTCGTAGTCGTGCTTCAGCAGCGTGCCCTCGGCGACGTAGGCGTTCTGGATGCCCTCCGCCAGCACGCCGCCGTCCTCCACGCGGGCGACGGTGAACTCGCGCTTGGAGTCCCGGTTGTCGTGCATGGAGATGACGGACCCCACCTGGAGGTTCGCGAGCCAGGAGGC
The DNA here is from genome assembly GCF_053525695.1 of Corynebacterium sp. 335C. NCBI lineage: Bacteria > Bacillati > Actinomycetota > Actinomycetes > Mycobacteriales > Corynebacteriaceae > Corynebacterium > Corynebacterium sp. 335C. Next base: position 26,173 of record NZ_JASTTB010000003.1, on the reverse strand, counting down.
GTCAACGGCGAGCTCCAGCGCCGGCCGGCCGGGCAGGTCCTTCGGCGGGGCGGGGGCGGGCTCCGGGCGGTCGGGGCCGCCGAGGTCGACGCGGCGGGCGGTGAGCCACAGCTTCGACGGGGTGAGCACCGTGCCCGCGTCGTCGCGGGTGGTGCGGGCGCGGCCGACGCGGGGGCCGCGGACGATGTCGCCGGTGCGGATCTTCGGCCCGGCCAGGTCCATGTTGACCAGGATCTCCCGGCCGACGGCGTCGCCGGCGGCGCGGACGTGGCGGATCATCCGCAGCCACGCCTCCGGCCCGTCGTGGGCGCAGTTGATGCGGGCGAGGTCCATGCCCGCCTCCGCGAAGCCGAGCACCAGGTCCGGGTCGTCGGCGGCCTCCGACGGGAGGGTGACCATGATGCGCGCGGGCACGTCGTCACGCTCCCGCCCGAACAGCGCCTCGGCGTTGGCCTCCAGCGCCCGGTCGGCGTCGTCGTCGGCCTCGATGATGGAGGACACCGCCTCCAGGTCCGCGCCGCCCTCGCCCAGCAGCGAGGCGAGGACCCGGCGCGCCAGGCGCAGGCGGCCGCGGGTGAAGGACTCGACGGTGGTGAGGCTGGTGACTCCCAGATCGTGCAGCCCGTTCTGCAGCGCGCGGATGTCGAGGGTGCGCAGGTGCGCGTAGTGCAGCAGGTTCTCGGCGGACGAGCGGTGCTCCGGGTGGATCCGCTCCAGATCCTCCGCCGCGTCGGCGCTCACCCGGTCGAGCTGCCCGAGCAGGTCCTCGAGCTCCCCCATCAGATGCCGGATGTCGTCCCGCGTCGTCACCGTCTCCCCTTCCTCGTCCGTCGCCGGCGGTTTCCGGCGGTCCCGCCAATCATGGCCCGCCGGAGGCGGAAAGACGACGCCGGATCCGCCCCGCGCACCAACGTTCACCGGAAGTTCATCTGCCGGTGGGCGGCGCCACTAGCCTCGGCGGCATGAGGCTCTTCGCCGCACTCGGCATCCCCGACGACGCCCGCGATCACCTGGCCGCCGCCGTCGCCGCCGCCCGCGCGCGCCTCGACGCGTCCGACGCCGCCCCGGCCCGCGGCCGCGACGCCCGCGCCGCGCGCCTGCGCTGGTCGGATCCGGCGCAGTGGCACCTGACGACGGCCTTCCACGGCGAGGTCCCCGACGACGCCGCGGACGCGCTGGCCGGACGGCTCGCCGCCGTCGCCGCCGCGCGCCCCGCCCCGGAGCTGCGCCTGGCGGGCTCCGGCACGTTCGGCGGCCGGGTGCTGTGGGCCGGCGTCGCGGGTCCGGGGGCCCGGGATCTGCCGTCGCTGATGCGCGCGTGCCGGGACGCCGCCCCGCGTGACGACGCCCCGGGCGACGCCGGCGCCTCCGAACCCGAGCCCCGCCCCCACGTCACGCTCGCGCGCACCCCGGCCCGCGGCCGCGACGTCGCCCGCCCCGCCGGCCGCGACGCCGGCGGGCCCATGGCGGAGGCCGCGGCGGCGCTGGCCCGCTACTCCGGCCCGTCCTGGACCGCGGGCCCGCTGCTGCTCGTCGCCTCCGAGCTCGGCGCCGGCCCCGGCGGCCGCGCCGTCCACCGCGTCATCGCGGAGCTGCCCTTCGGCGGCTGAGCCGCGGCGGGTGCCGTCGCAAAGCACGAGACCCGCGGACGCCGCGCCCGGCGCGCGGCGGCGACCACCGCACGCGCGGGGCGTCGTCACGCATCACCGCAGGTGGCGCGGGCTACGCGTACTCGCCGCCCTCGCCGAAGAACGGGTCCTGCACCTCGCGCAGCGTCGCGACGGACTCGTCGAACCGGCCCTTCTCGTAGTCGTCGAGCTCCAGCTCCACCACCCGGCGGATGCCGTGCCGGTTCACGATCGCCGGGGTGCCGATGTAGATGTCCTCGTGCCCGTACTCCCCCCGCAGCAGCGCCGACACCGGCACCGCCACCTCCTGGTTCTGGATGATCGCGCGGGTGATGCGCGCCAGGCCCATGCCGATGCCGTACGACGTCGAGCCCTTCTTGTCGATGATCTCGTACGCCGCATCGCGCGTCCGCGTGAAAATCGACTCCAGCTCGTCGTGCAGCTCCGGCTCCTCCCGCATCCGGCGCGACAGGCCGACGCCCGCGATCGTCGCCGACGACAGCACCGGCAGCTCCGAATCGCCGTGCTCGCCGACGATGTACGCGTGCACGCTCATCGGGGACACCTCGAAGTACTCGCCCAGCATGTAGCGGAACCGCGCCGAATCCAGGATGGTGCCCGAGCCGATGACGCGGTGCGCCGGCAGCCCCGAGAACCTCCACGTCGCGTAGGTGAGGACGTCCACCGGGTTCGTCGCCACCAGGAAGATGCCGTCGAACCCGCTGGCCATCACCTCCCCGACGATGGACTTGAAGATGCGCATGTTCTTGTCGACCAGCTGCAGCCGCGTCTCCCCCGGCTTCTGCGCCGCGCCCGCGCAGATGACCACCAGCGCCGCATCCTCGCAGTCCGCGTACGTGCCGCGCGTGACCTTCGTCCGCGACGGCGCCCACACGACGCCGTGGTTGAGGTCCATGACGTTGCCCTCGGTCTTGCGCTCGTCGATGTCGATGATGGCCAGGTGATCCGCGATGCCCTGGTTGACCATCGCGTAGGCGTAGGCGACGCCCACGTCGCCCGCGCCGATCAGCACGACCTTGTTGCCGGCGGAAACCTTCATTCGCTGCCTCCTGGGGGCTCGTCGCGTCGTTTTTGCCCGGCGGCCGGTGCGGCCGCGGGCCCGCACGTCCAGTTCTACGCGCGATGGCGCGGGATCGCGCGGGGCGCGGACACGGACGGCCGGTCATGCGGTGCGGCGCACGATGCTTGACGACGGGACCCGCGCGGCGGCGCGGGCCCGGCGCGGGTGCCGCGCGGGCGGTCCCCCTCGTCGGCCCGCGGGATGCCGCCCCGTCTGCAATCATGGCGCCATGAGCGTCCGGGGCACGATGAGGCGGTGGGCCGCGGCGGCCGCGCGCCGTGAGGCCCCGGAGGCGATCACGCCCCGGCCGCTGCGCCGCCGCCTGCGCCAGCTGCGCCGGGCGTCGCGGCACGTCCCGCTGCTGGCACCCGGCCTCGTCGGCGCGCAGGTCGCGTCGTGGGCGGCGTTCACCCCGTCGCTGATGCCCCGCCCCACCGCCTCGAACGCCTTGACGACGTTCATGGCCCAGCTGTCCGGCCACGTCATCGGCCTGTCCGCGGGCCTCGGACTGTCGGCGGCGACGGCGCGGCTGCGGCGCACCCCCGCCGTGCGCGCCCTCATCCCGTCGGAGCGCACCACCGACCTGCTGACCGTCGCGGGGCAGGCGGCGCTCACCGGCGTCACCGCCGTCATCTGGGCCCGGTCCGTGGTGCACCAGGCGACGATCGCGGAGCTCGTCGGCTACGACGCCCTCGCCGGCCGGCGCGGCCAGCTGCGCGGCACCGCCATCGCCACCGGCGCCTACCTGGCCACCCGCGGCTTCACCGCCCTCGCCGAACTGGCCTACGACGGTCTGAACAGGCTGTTCGCCCCGCGGCTGCCGCGCTACGCCGCCCCCGCCCTGGCGGGCGCCATAGTCGGCGCGACGATCGCGACGACCGCGGACCGGCTCGTCGTCAGGCGCATCGCGGAGCGCGTCTCCCGCAACGCCGCGCGCCTCAACTCCCTGGTCATGCCCGGCCGCTACCAGCCGTGGGAGCCGGAGCGCTCCGGCAGCCCCTGGTCGATGGAGCCGTGGCACGCCCTCGGCGCCCAGGGCCGCAGCTTCGTCTCCGACGGGCCGCGCCGCCGCGACATCGCCGCCGTCACCGACGCCGACGAGCGCGACTGCCTGGAGCCCATCCGCCTCTACGCCGGGCGCGTCCGCGGCCGCACCGTCCACGCGCAGGCGGAGCTCATCGTCCGCGAGCTCCACCGCACCGGCGCGTTCCGGCGCGACCACCTGGTCGTCTACACGTCCACCGGCACCGGCTGGGTGCCCGAATGGGCGCTGTCGGGCGTGGAGTTCCTCCTCGGCGGCGACTGCGCCCAGGTGTCCATGCAGTACTCCGACCTGCCCAGCCCCATCGCCTGGATCACCGCCCGCGACAACCCCGTCCGCGCCGGCCGCGTCCTCTTCGAGCGCGTCCGCGCCGAATGGGCCCGCCTGCCCGCCGCGGACCGGCCGATGCTCATCGTCGCCGGCGAGTCCCTCGGCGGCTACGGCGGCAACGGGGCGTTCGAGGACGCCGACGAGATGCTCGCGCTCGTCGACGGCGCCGTCTGGTCCGGCACCCCGGCGTTCACGCCCATCTGGAAGGAGCTGACGACGCGCCGCGACGCCGGCTCCCCCGCCATCGCCCCGGTCGTCGACGGCGGCCGCCACATCCGCTTCGCCACCCGCCCCGCCGAGCTGTGGGAGGACTTCCACGGCCGCGACCTCGGCGAATGGCGCCACCCGCGCGTCGTCTACATGCAGCACGCCTCCGACCCCATCGTGTGGTGGGACTGGCCGCTCGCGTGGCGCCGGCCCGCGTGGCTGCGCGAGCGCGTCGGCCGCGACGTCATCCCGTCGATGCGCTGGTGGCCGCTGGTGACGTTCTGGCAGGTGCTCGTCGACGGGCTGGTCAGCGTCGACGTCGCCGACGGGCACGGCCACCGCTACGAGGCGGAGGCACTGCACGCCTGGGCCGCCGTGCTGGGCCTGCCGTTCGACGACGACCGGGGCGGCGCCGGCGGCGTGCGCTTCGAGCGCATCGAGAAGTGGATCCGGCGCAACACCGTCCCGAAGTGACGGGGCGCGGCGGGTTCCCGGGGTTTCCGCGCAGCGGGCGATCGCAGGTCACCGGGAATTAGCGCATAACGATTCCGTTTAATTCGCGGTCATGCACGGTCCGCGGGCTGCATTGCGGCGGGGCCGTCGTTATGGTGAACCGCGTAACGCACCGGCGGGAGCCGGGAACTAACGAATACGCGAAAGGACCGTGATTCACCATGGGCATCATGGACAAGGCCAAGCAGTTCGTCTCCGACAACCCGGACAAGGTCGAGCAGGGCATCGAGCGCGCCGGCGACGAGTTCGACAAGCGCACCGGCGACAAGCACGCCGACAAGGTCGACAAGGTCCAGGACGCCGCCAAGCAGCGCCTGGGCGGCGAGGGCGAGGCCCCGCAGCAGTAAGGCCCCGGCCTTCCGGATGACCGGTCCCCGCCTCCGGGCGGAGCGACCGTGGATGGGGGCGCGGCCCGCGGACGATGACGTCCGCGGGCCGCGCCTTTTTCGCGTGCCGGCGGGGCGGGCGCGCTTTCGCGTGACGACGGGGCGGGCCGGCCGCCCGCCAAGCAGGGGCACTCGTGCGTTAGGTGCCATCCAGCCGCCGCGGCACGAAAACCGACCTGGGTTTTTACCGGCCCGCGCGGCGAAAATCTGGCCACTTTTGCACGGGTGCCCTATCGCCCCTGGCCGCCGGGTCGGTGTGGCCGACGACGCCTACGTACCCGGCAACGACGCCGCGCCGTCGACACCCCGGCGACGCCGCCCCGCCTACCCGCAGACGACGGCGCCCACGCGCCCGGGGACGGCGGCGACTACGGCGCCCCCTATCCGCAGGCGACGCCGGTCGCGTGGACCGGGCAGTACCCGAACGGGTTCGCGTCGAGGTACTGGCGGTGCGGCTCCTCGGCGACGTGGAACCGCGCGGTGGGGAGGCCGGCGAGCGGGGCGAGCTCCGTCGTCACGCGCCCGTAGCCGGCGTCGGCCAGCCGCGGCGCGTACGCGTCGAGCAGCTCGCGCGCGACGGCGGCCTGCGCGTCGTCGACGGGGTAGATGGCCGACCGGTACTGCGCGCCGATGTCGTTGCCCTGCCGGTTCCCCTGGGTCGGGTCGTGGTTCTCCAGCACCAGCCGCAGCAGATCGCGGTAGGTGACGCGCGCGGGGTCGAAGACGGCGAGGACGACCTCCGCATGTCCGGTGCGCCCGGAGCACACCGTGTAGTAGTCGGGGTCCTCCATCGTCCCGCCCGCGTAGCCGGGCGCGGTGTGGACGACGCCGGGGACGTTCCACAGGAGCTTTTCGACGCCCCAGAAGCACCCGGCGCCGACGATCATCGCCTCGAGCCGGGCCGCGTCCGGGTCTCCGGAGTCCTGGCGGGCGGCGAGGTCGGCGAGGTCGGTGCCGAGGACGCGGTGCCGCCACGCCGGGACGGGCGCGGCGACGATGTCGCGGAGCGGGACGGCGGCGGGGCCGGTGCCGGCCCCCTGCGTGGCGTCGTCGGTGCCGTGTGCTGCGTCGCGGTCGTTCATGGCGCCAGGCTACCGTCGTCACGCTCCGGCGCATCCCGCCGCGACATGGGCCGCGACCTCATGCCGCGCGCCCCGCGCGCCCGCCGCGCCCGCCCACCAAGTGGACGCATCTACTATTTTCCGCGCATGTATAGGCCAAACCTCCCCGGGCCCCCGACCAGCCCCGACGCGCCAAAACCCCGCCGGCGACCGCCCGGACGACCCCGCATTTACGCCCAAACGACGTTGCATAAATCGCAGGGCTGCGTACAGTTGGGCTGCACAAGGACGAATCAATCAATAGGAGGTCACCCACAATGGCCGTGTACGAGCTTCCCAAGCTGGACTACGAGTACGACGCCCTCGAGCCGCACATCGCCGCCGAGATCATGGAGCTGCACCACTCCAAGCACCACGCCAACTACGTCGCCGGCGCGAACGCCGCGCTCGAGGCGCTGGAGAAGGCCCGCGAGGAGGGCATCACCCAGGATCAGGCCCGCGCCCTGTCCAAGAACCTGGCGTTCAACCTGGGCGGCCACACCAACCACTCCATCTTCTGGAAGAACCTGTCCCCGAACGGCGGCGGCAAGCCGGAGGGTGAGCTGGCGGAGGCCATCGACCGCGACTTCGGCTCCTTCGAGAAGTTCAAGGATCACTTCTCCAACGCCGCGCTGGCGCTGCACGGCTCCGGCTGGGCGGTCCTGGGCTACGACCACATCGGCGAGCGCCTGGTCATCGAGCAGCTGACGGATCAGCAGGGCAACATCTCCGCGAACCTGACCCCGCTGCTGATGCTGGACATGTGGGAGCACGCCTTCTACCTGCAGTACAAGAACGTCAAGGCGGACTACGTCGAGGCCGTCTGGAACGTCTTCAACTGGGCGGACGTCGCCGAGCGCTACGCCGCCGCCTCCAAGTAGGACGGCTCCGGGCGGGCGCCGACGCGCTCCCCGTCTCCACGGCCCCGCCACCGCGCTTCCCCGCGGTGGCGGGGCCGTCGCCGTGCGCGGGGTCGCCGCGGCGCCCCCGGGCCTCGCGCGCCTCAACGACGCCGATCCGGGCCCGCTCGCCGAGGACCTCACCGAGATCTCCGGCTCCCGCCCCTGGGCCGACGTCATGCTCGCCGGCCGCCCCTACGCCACCGTCGACGCGCTGCTCGCGGCCGCCGACGCCGCAGTCGCCGGCCAGGACCGCGTCCAGATCGCCGAAGCCGTCGCCGCCCACCCGCCGCTCGGCGGCCGCACCCGCGCCGGTTCCCGCTCCGAAGGCGAGCAGTCCACCCTCGCCGGCAGCCTCGCCGGCGACGCCGACGAACTCGCCCGCCTCAACGAGCGCTACGTCGACCGCCACGGCCACGTCTTCCTCCTGTGCGCCGAGGGCCGCACCGCCGACGAGGTCCTCGCCGCCATCCGCGACCGCATCGACCTCGACGCCGACGCCGCCTGGGACGAGACCGTCGAGCACCTGCGCCGCATCAACCGCCTGCGCCTGGCGAAGTACGTCGGCGCCGACCCCGCCGAGGCCAACGCCGCCAACGCCGACGCCACCGCCGCCGGCGTCGCCCTCGAGCTCACCGACGCCTCCGGCGAGCTCGTCGCCTCCGGCGTCACCGACGACGACGGCCGCTGGCGCGCCCCCGACGGCATCACCGCCGGCGCGCTCGCCGCCATCATCCTCAACGTGGTGCTGCTCGGCGTGCCGCGCGAGGAGACCGACGAGGAGATGGCCGAGGACGCCCGCCACCAGGTCGAGGCCGCCTGCCCGTCGCTGCGGGAGGGTGCCGATGGTGCGGCCCGCGGTCACGCCCGCCCCGTGTCGCGTGACGACGCCTCCCGCTCCGGCGGCGCGGGCGCCGGCGAGTCCCCGGAGCCCGTCGCCGACGGCGCCGACCGGGCGTAGCGCCGGGCCGCGGCCATCCGGCCCGGCCGGGGCTTGACGGCGCCCGGCGGCACGTAACGCCAGGTCACGGCCGCCGTGCCCTCCCGTCCGCAGAAATCGGCGCCCGCATCCGAGCGATGCGGGCGCCGTCGCATGTCCGGCGGGTCCGGCGGCGACCAGGCGGCGGCCGGGCGGTGGCCGGGCGGTGGCCGGGCCGCAGTCAGGCAACGGCCCGGCGGCACTCGAAGCCGGGCACTCGTGCAGAACGTGCCAGAAATCCGCCGCGCGGGTGGTCAAAAGCCCAGGTCGCGCTCCTCGACGCGGCGGCAGGATGGCACACAACGCACGAGTGCCCCGGACATGACGACGGCGCCCCGCAGGCATGCTGCGGGGCGCCATGTCAGGAGGTGGGCCGGCCGGGCGCGCGGGCTCCGAGTCGCCGATCGGGCACGTCGGCGGCCGGACGCGCGCGGACGGGCAGGCCGGCGGTCAGCCGGGACGGCGGGCAGAGGCCGGGGCGGCCAGGCGACAGGGCGCGCCGGCCCGCCGTCCCGCGCCCGTCAGTACCGCGGGCCCGACGGGTACGGGGCGTCGCCCTCGCGGTGCGGCGCGACCGACGTGATCTCCACGTGGTGGAAGTCCTGGAAGCCCTCGTACAGGCCGGCCCACTTCTCGCGCGTGATGTCCGTCGCGATGCGGCGCGCCACGCGGCGGACGCCGGCGTAGATGCCGGACAGCTGGTTGCCGGCGACGCCCATCGACGCACGCGCGCCCGTCGACAGGTGGAACAGGCGCCCGATGTGCTCCGGGCCGCCGGCCTTCGGCGTGAACTGGAAACCGTCGCCGAGGTACGGGTACGCGGCCATCGGGCCCTCCGCCCAGTCGTGGACGTCGGACCACAGCGCGATGTCCCCGACGAACTCCTCCAGCTCCGGGCGGGCGGTGAGCGTCTCCCCGCCGGCGAGGGTCAGGGTGAAGGCGCCGCCCTCGGCCGCGGGGCGGAGACGGCCTCGACGCGGGTCTCGTGGCGGACGGGGAGGTCGAGGACCTCGCGGTACCAGAGCAGGTAGTCGTGCCAGTCGAGGCGGGGGACGAGGTCGATGGAGTCCCAGGCCTCGGCGCCGTAGCGGGCCTCGAACCAGCGTTGGACGTGGAGGGAGGGGCAGTCGAGCTCGATGCCGCGCATGTGCTTGGGGCTGCGGAGGGTGTGCATGCGGGCGTAGTCGTCCCAGCAGCCGACGCGGTGGGCGGGCTGGTCGTCGAGGACGACGACGGAGCCGACGCCGGCGCGGCGCAGCGCGAAGGCGGGGGAGAGGCTGGCCTGGCCGCCGCCGATGATGGCGACGGCGACGTCGGCGTCGTCGGGGTCGGACCAGTCGGTGCGGGGGTCGGTGGCGGCGAGGTCCTCGTGGACGCGGCGGGCCTGGGCCTCCAGCGCCTCGTCGTGGTCGGGGCGGGGCTCCGGCCGGGGGCGGGCGTGGTCGGTCGTGGCGGGGGCGGTCATGGGGCGTCGTCTCCTGTCAACGCCGTCGGGGGGCTTCTGCGCGGGGGTCGCGCGGTTCCCGGGCATACCTGGTCGTCGAAGCCCCCGTCCGGCGGTGGGGGTCGCGTGCGGTGCTCAGCGCAGGCCACCGCCCGGGTCCTGCTGCCCACATAACCGTCCGCGGATTTCGCGGGTGCTAGCCGCGTGTTACGGATGCGTGACGACGGTCACCTCCCCGCCCCCGTCCCGCCTGCCGCGCGGGGCGGGCGGCCGGGCGCGGCGCGCGGCGGCGCCGGGGCGTTCCGGGGGCGCGGCTAGCGGGGGACGGGCAGGTCGGCGACGTGCGGGAGGTCGGGCCCGGCGGCGAGCCAGGCGCGGACGACGGCGGTGGCGCGGCAGTCGTCGGCGTTGTAGCGGAGGAGGAGCTCGCGGGCGGCCGCGGCGTCCCCGGCCCGGGTGCCGTCCGCGCCGGCGGCGACCCGGAAGATGGGCAGGCTGCCGGCGCCGCCGGCCTCGGGGTCGCGCCACGCGAAGCCGGCGAGCGGGGCGACGGTCTTCAGGCCGAGCCCCTCGGCGGACAGCAGGAGGCGGCGGGCGTCGCGTTGCCCGTCGGCCCATTCGGCGGAGCGGAGGAACGCGTCGACCTCGGCGGGCGCGGGGGCGACGACGGGCGAGCCGTCCTCGTCGAGGTGCCGGTCGCGGCCGAACCGGCGGGCGGCGTCGCGCATCCAGTGGTTCTCGGATTCGGCGCCCCAGCAGTGCACGCGGACGGTGAGCCCGGCGTCGCGGGCGGCGGTGCGGCGGGCGGTCAGCCAGCCCCAGAAGCGGGCGAAGGCGCGGGACAGCGCGTCGTCGGCGCCGGGGGCGCCGGGGGCCGTCCACGCCGTGAACGCCCGATAGGACTCCCCGTCCCACGCGCCCCACAGGTAGGCGCCGTGGCCGGGGTAGGCCTCGACGTCGACGTCGATCTCCACGTCGGCGCGGGGCACGGGGGCGCCGTCGCGCACGGCGGCGGGCAGCCCGGCGACCAGCAAGCGGGCGAGGTGCACGGCGTCGCCGCCGGGGCCGGACGGGTCGGCGCCGGCGAGCGCGGCGACGGTGCCGATGCCGGCGTCGCGCAGCCGGTCGGCCCGGTCGCCGGGCAGGACCAGCGAGATGTCGTCGGCGGCGCGGAGGTCGTCGTCGCACGCCGCGGCGTATTCGCAGGTGCGGCATTCGCGGACGCGGCGCGGGGCGAGCGGGTGGACGCCCGGGGTCAGGGGCGACGGCCGCCCGGCGACGGCGTCCGCGACGTCGCGGCCCGCCCGCAGGGCGCGGCGGTAGGCGGCGATCCGGGGCCCGTCCTCCAGCACGATCATCCGGGACGCGTCGGCGCCGATGCCGCCGACCAGGCCGCTGCCCAGCCCGAGGGCGTGCAGCAGCGCGGCGGACTGCCCGGCGCGCACGGCGTCGGAGACGTGGTGGCGCAGCGTCCGCCCCGCGTCGACGGCCATCGCCGACCGCAGGCCGCGGCCCAGCACGCCGGGCCGGCCCAGCCGCGCGACGGGCAGCACCGTCGCCGCCGGGGTGCGGTCGCGGGGGCCGCGGCGGCGCAGCAGCTTGTGGGCGGCGACGATGACCGGCAGGTACGTGGGCGCGGCCCCGCCGTCGAGGCGCACCAGCAGGTCGGGGCGGGCCTCCTCCGCCGGCACGTCGCCACGCCCCTCGGCCCGCAGGACGGCGCCGACGACCAGCTCCGCGCCGCCGGCCAGCGCCTCCAGCGTGTCCAGGTCGGCGTCCGGGCCGTCGGCGACCGTCACCGTGCCGGGCAGCTGCGCCAGCTCCCCCAGCACCGTCGCGCGGTGGCGGCGGGCGGCGGCCTCCCACGGGCCGGGGTCGAACCTGGGGTCCGGGGCGTCGCCGCGCAGCCGGCGGCCCAGGCGGTGGCGGCAGCCGGTCAGCTCCGCGCCGCGGAGGACGGGCGCGGCGGGGAGGGTCGCGTCGTCACGCGGGGCGTCGGCCACCGCGGACCCGGCGGCGGACGACGGCGTCGCGCACCGCCCCGCGTCGGCCGCGACACGGCCGTCCGGGGAGGGCGCGGCGGGCTGGGGCCGGGTATCCTCGGGATTCACTGTGCCCTCAGCCTAACGGCAGGGACCTCCGCGGGTTACGCTGGTGGGCGACGTACGCAGCCGAAAAACCGAAACGGACGGGACTTCCATGAGCTTTCTGGGCGACATCCTCAACCGCCGCCGCGAGACCAGCACCAAGGTCAAGGCCGCCAAGGCCAAGGCCAAGGCCGAGGCCAAGCTGGAGGCGAAGCTGAACAAGGCGAAGGCGAAGGCCGCGCAGAAGCTCGAGGAGAAGGCCTACAAGCAGGGCCAGAAGGATCGCGCGAAGGAGCACCGCCAGGAGCTCCGCGCCACCGTGAAGAGCGACCGCAAGCGCGCGAAGCTCGACGCGAAGGCCATGAAGCGCGCCGAGAAGATCCGGAAGAACGGCGCGAAGCAGGAGCGCAAGGACCTCAAGGCCAAGCGCCGCCACCACGAGAAGCTGGCCGCCAACCTGCTGGAGCAGCAGCGCCAGTCCGGCCTGACCAAGGACAAGGTCAACGGCTGGATCGGCTCCGGCCGCGTCATGGTGCCGGTCGCCCTGCCGCTCCTCTACCGCGGAATCACCTGGCTGCAGAACCGCGACCAGGACTCCCAGGCCCGCACGTTCGGCGTCACCGGCTCCCAGGCCGCCCGCTTCGCCGGCCACGGCGCCCCGCTGCGCGCCCGCATCGAGGCGATCCGCGAGTCGCTCGCCGACCTGAAGAAGTCCGGCCGCACCATCCCGTCCGGCTTCGTCGCCGACGCCGACGATCGCCTGGACACGCTGGTCTCCGCCGTCCGCAACGCGGAGCACATGTCCCCCGACCAGCGCCGCCGCGCGCACCGCACCATCTCCGCGGAGCTCGACGGCCTGGACTCGGAGATCATGGGCCACCTCGGCGTCCGCGCCTAGGACCGCGACCGCGTCCGCGCGCGGGTTCGCCCGCCGCGGTCGCCCGCGGATGCGCGTGACGACGTACACCGCCGCGGCCCGCGACCGACCGCCACGAGGGGCGGCCGCCGGATTCCCCACGGGATCCGGTGGCCGCCCCTCGTCGCATCCGGGAACTTTTCCTTGCGCGCAGATGAACATTCGGGAAACGGCCCGGGATTGCGGGGTTTTCGCGGTCCCCCGGTTTGTCTTTCCCGTACCTGGCCAGGGAAAATGTCGCCTCGTGAACACCCAGCGCCCCACCCATGCCCCCTCCCGCCGCACGGTCCTGCGCGCGGGCGGCGCCCTCGGCGCCGCCGGCGCGGCCGGGGCCGTCTTCGCCGGCGTCGCCGGAGCCGAGAACGCCCCGGCCCCCGGCGCCCCGCAGCCCGCCGCCCCGGGCGAGGCCGGCGGCCACCAGGTCTTCCAGCACGGCGTCGCCTCCGGCGACCCGCTGCCGAACGCGGTCCTGCTGTGGACGCGCGTCACCTCCTCCCCGGAGGACGCGCCCGGCGCGGAGGCCGGCGCCCCGGTGAACCTGGCCTGGCAGGTCGCGACGGACGAGGGCTTCGCCAATGTCGTCGCCGGCGCCACCGTCACCTCCGACCCGGCGGCCGACAACACGGTGAAGGTCGACGCCGACGGCCTGGCCCCGGACACCTGGTACTACTACCGCTTCATCGTCGCCGACGGCCCGTTCGCCGGCCAGGCCTCCACCACGGGCCGCACCCGCACCACCCCGGACCCGTCGGCCAGCCCCGGCCACCTCGGCATCGCCCTGACCTCCTGTGCGAACTGGGAGTCCGGCTACTTCTCCGCCTACCGCGACATGGCGGACAACCCGGACATCGACGTCGTCATGTGCGTCGGCGACTACATCTACGAGTACGGCGTCGACGAGTACGCCGGGAAGCTCGGCCCCATCCGCGAGCACCAGCCGGCCCACGAGATCATCACCCTCGCCGACTACCGCCTGCGCTACGGCACGTACCGCACGGACAAGGACCTGCAGGCGGCCCACGCGATGAAGCCGTGGATGGTGACGTGGGACGACCACGAGGTCGCCAACAACAACTGGGCCCACGGCGCGGAGAACCACACCGAGGGCGAGGAGGGCCCGTTCGACGCCCGCCGCGACGCCGCGATGAAGGCGTACCTGGAGTGGCTGCCGGTCCGCGCGGCCACCATCGCCGACGGCGGCCACCTGTACCGCCACTTCGGCTTCGGCGACCTCGCCGAGATCGTCATGCTGGATCTGCGCTCCTACCGCAACGAGGAGCTGTCGTTCACCGACATGCGGCAGACGGACGACCCGTCCCGGTCGATCCTCGGCTCGGATCAGTTCAACTACCTCGCCGGCCGCTGGCGCACCTCCGACGCGAAGTGGAACATCGTCGGCAACTCCGTCATGTTCACCCCGGTGCTCATCCCGCCGATGGACCCGGAGGCCACCCGCGCGGTCACCCAGCTGCTGGGCATGCCGGAGGAGGGCATGCCGTACAACCTCGACCAGTGGGACGGCTACGCCGCGGAGCGCCGCCGCGTCATCCAGATGATGGGCGACGAGGGCCTGGACAACGTCGTGTTCCTCACCGGCGACATCCACTCCTCCTGGGCGTGCGACGTGCCGAACGCCCCGGGCCGCTACCCGGCCGACGGCGTCGCCGCCGTCGAGATCGTCTGCACCTCCGTGTCGGCGCCGAACATCGACGACATCGTGAAGCTGCCGCAGGACAACCCCATCAGCCACGCGGCGGAGACCGCGCTGGCCGCCGCGAACCGCCACGTCCAGTGGATCGAATTCGACCGCCACGGCTACGTCGCCGTCCACTTCCACCCGGACGACATCCGCGCGGAGTACCGCCTGGTCGAGGACAAGGCCGTCCCGGACCAGCCGCTGCACACGGCCGCGACGTTCGTCGCCCGCCGCGGCGAGGGCATCCGCCGCGCCTAGCGGCGGCCGCGCCCAGCGGCCGCTCCCAGCGGCCGCCGCGAGACGCCGCGAGACGCCGCGGACAATCCCCGGAAATCGACCCCGAATCGATTTCCGGGGATTTTTTCCACGGTCCGTCAAATCGTGATGTGCGAAATTCATTTCCCGGATTTAAAATGGCGGAAAACGAAGGCGAACATCCGATTGGAGTCCGAGGAGCCGAAGATGGGGCGCAAGGAAATCATCCAGTATTTCGACGACATGACCGGCGAATCGCTGGCCGACGATGCGGTGGAGACCATCCGCTTCTCCTACCGCGGCCGCAATTACGTCATCGATCTCTCGAAGGGCAATGCGGAGAAGTTCGACGAGGCGCTGAAGCCGTTCATCGACGCCGCCCGCGTCGACGCGCAGGCCCCGGCGAAGGCCCCGCAGCGCAAGTCGCGCGGCGCCGACGAGGCGACCCGCAACCGCAACCGCATCATCCGCCAGTGGGCGAAGGACCAGGGCCTCGACGTCGCCGACCGCGGCGCGCTGTCGAAGGACATCATCGCGAAGTACGAGGCGGCGCACTAGCCCCTCACCCGGCGGGCCGCCCCGCGCCCGCCCGTCCCCCTCGACGGCCCCGCCGCCCGGCGGGGGCCGTCGCCGCACGCGGGGGACGTCGTCACGCGCATTCCCCGCACCCCGCACCACCTGCCGCGGCACCTCCCCGGGCGACCCCGCGCCGCGTCCGGGGGCAGGCTAGGCTGAGGACCCGTGCTGACCGTCCTCGTCTACGCCGTCTCGGCGATCATGCTGTTCTGGCACTGGCTGCTCGCCGGCGCCTTCGGCGTGCCGCGCGACATCGCGTGGGTCGCGTCGGTGTTCCTGCTGGTGGTGACGGTGCGCTCCGCCGTCGCGCCGCTGACGTGGATCCAGCTGCGCAACGGCCGCGCGATGGCGAACCTGCGCCCGGAGCTGCACCGGCTGAAGGAGAAGTGGAGCCTCAGCCCCGACCCCGACGCCGGCAATTACCTGAAATGGGCGCAGCAGAAGGTCCGCCAGGACAACGACGTGTCCCTGCGCGCCGGCTGCATCGCGCCGCTGGTGCAGATTCCCGTGATCCTCGGCCTGTACCAGATGATCGCGCGCATGTCGCGGGCGAAGGATCATTCCGGCGTCACCGTCGGATTCCTCGACAACGCGCACGTGGAGGATTTCCTCGGGTCGCGGTTCCTCGACGTTCCGCTGCCGGTGTACTACTCCATGCCGGAATTCGACCTGGAGCGCTACGGCACGACGTTCGGCGAGGCGGCGGCGGTGCTCGTGCCGCTCATCCTCGCCGCGACGATCCTGACGACGTCGAACCTCGCCTACTCCCTGCTGCGCATGCGGCGGACCCTGGACTGGTCGTCGGCGATGTCGCTGTGCATCGCGCGCCTGACCATCATCCTGGCGATGATCGGCGGCGCGTTCCCGCTGCTCATGGGCTTCTTCGGCCCGGCGCCGCTGGCGCTGGCCATCTACTGGGTGTTCAACAACCTGTGGACGGTGGCGCAGTCGGTCATCATGATGGCCGTCATCAACCGCCGCTGGCCGCTGACGGAGGAGTTCCTCGAGCTCAACGACGAGCTCCACGGCCGCTACGGCCCGTCCGCCGCGAAGCGCCGGCGGCACCGGCAGGCGAAGAGGCGCCACCGCGCCGCGGAGAAGGAGGCCGCCCGCCAGGGCAAGAAGCTGCGGCCGCGCCCGCCGTCGGAGAAGCAGCGCCTCATGGCGGAGGCCGCCCGCAAGCGCGCCATCGTCCGCCTCATGCGGCCCTCCGGCCAGTCGGGGCTGGAGCTGCCCGCCGCCGGCGCCGTGCCCGTCACCGGCGGCGCCACGTGGATCGAGCCGCCCGCGGTGCCGCCGCCGTCCGAGGCGGGCCGCCGCCCCCGCCCGCCGACGAAGTACGTCATGCCCGGCCAGCACGTGCCGCCGGAGGTCCTGGCGCAGCTGCACCTGTCGGGGCGCCCGCGCCCGTCACTGCGCGTGCGCATGAACACGCCGGCGAAGGGCTGGCGGTAGCGCACGCGAAAGGGGCCGCCCCGGATTGGGACGGCCCCGGACGCGAAAAACGCGGCCTAGTGGTCGGAGTACACCAGGTCGCGGGCCAGGTCGCGCGCGGTCTGCAGCGCGGTGAGGTCGCCGGCCATCTTGGAGCCGGCCAGTCCGCCGTCGAGGAACACCATCAGCTGATTGGCGTGCAACGACGGCTGCGAACACTGGCGGTCCGCCAGGAGGGTGCGCAGGGTCTCCCAGACCCACTCGCGGTGGCGGGCGACGGTGGCGCGGATCTCCTCCTCGGTCTCCGTCTCCGGCTTGGGGTACTCGGAGGCGGCGTTCTGGAAGTGGGAGCCGCGGAAGCCCATGGCGGGCTGCTCGGCGATGCAGACGTCGAAGAACGCCAGGATCTTCTCCTCGGCCGTGTCGACGCCTCCGGCGCGCTTCTCCCACGCCTCGCGCCACTGCTGGTCGAGCTGCTCCAGGTAGGCGATGACCAGCTTGTCCTTCGACCCGAACAGGGAGTACAGGCTGGCCTTCGCGACGTCGGCCTCGCGCAGGATGCGGTCGATGCCGATGACGCGGATGCCCTCGGTGGTGAACAGGCGCGTGGCGCCGTCGAGCAGCCGCTCGCGCGGGCTGGGGCGGTTGCGGCGTCGCGACGTCGGGCGGCCGCTCTTCGCCGACTTGGTCGCCTCTGCCACGTGCTCTCCATTTCCGTCGCCTCGCAGGTACCCCAACAGGATACAGCTTAGATACCGACCTGTACGTCCATCCCCGGCCGCGGCGGGCCCGGTTCGCCGCCGCGCGCCGTCCCCCGATGCGCCGCGGATCCGCGGTCCCGGCGCCGTCCCGTACCGTCCCGTGCTCCGGCGGGACCTGCGGGCCCGGACGCGGCGGAGCCCCGCACCCGGTGTCCGGGTGCGGGGCTCCGCTGGTTCGGCGGCCGCGCCGCCGCTCATCCGACGGGGCGGTCTAGCGCTTCTTCGTGATGAGGCCGACGATCCACAGCAGGATGCAGGCGCCGACGATGGCGGTGAAGAACGTCACCCACCAGTTGCCGGAGCCCAGGTTGATGTCCATGAGGAAGCCGAGCAGCCAGCCGCCGACGAAGGCGCCGATGACGCCGACGATGACGTTGAGGGCCAGGCCCATCTGGGCGTCGGTGCCCATGATCTTCGAGGCGATCCAGCCGGCGAGGCCGCCGACGATGATCCACATGATGATTGCCCACATGATGGTTGGGACCTTTCGTTCACGGCCGGGCGGGAATGCCGCCGTCGACCTGCGTTTACCGTCGCCCCGGGCGGGCCGCGCCGGGGCCGTCGGACACCATTATAGGGTAACCGACGTTCAAGTAGGTTACGGCGACCTAACGAATCGGCCAAATGTTCGGACCGTCCGCATAGCCGTTTTTCCGTGAAAATATCCCGGAATCCCCGTCGCCGCGCATATCGCGCGGCGCGGAAACGCACGCGAACACGTGGGGTCGCGTGCGCAGTCGCGTGACGACGTCCGCCGCCCCGGCGCGCGCGGCACGAAACGCGCGGCGCCCCCTCGCAGGTCCCGCGGAACGCGCGGCGCCCCCGCGCCGGCGGACCGGCGGCGGGGGCGCGTGCGGGACGGGCCTAGTTCGGCAGGGTGTCCGGGCGGACGACCATCATCGGGCACGGCGCGGCCTGCAGCAGGGCGCGCGACGTGGAGCCGAGGAGCATGCCCTTGAAGCCGCCGCGGCCGTGCGAGCCGACGACGAGCAGCTGGGCGCCCTCCGAGGCGTCCGACAGGGCGCGGACCGGGCGGTCGCGGGTGACGACCTTGGTCACCTGCACGTCCGGGTACTTCTCCGACCAGCCGGCGAGGCGGCGGCCGAGCAGCGCGCGCTGCTCGTCCTCGACGACCTGCCACTGCTGCTGCGCGGCGGACAGGCCGGCGAGGGACGCCTGGACCTGCATGTCCATCCAGGTGTGGACGGCGATGAGCTCCGCGCCGCGGGCGTCGGCCTCCTTGAACGCCAGCTCGATGGCCTTCTGGGAGACGCCGGAGCCGTCGACGCCGACGACGACCGGACCGTACTTCGTCTCCTCCGTGACGTTGTTGTCCTCGCGGACCACCACGACCGGGCACTTGGCGTGGCTGACGACGGCCGCGGAGACCGAGCCCATCACCATGCCGGACAGGCCGCCGAGGCCGCGGGAGCCCATGACGATCATGTCGCACTGCTCGGAGAGATCGAGCAGCATGTCGATCGGGCTGCCCTCCTCGATCTGGTGGCTGACCTCGACGTCCGGCATGAAGTCGACGGCGACCTTCTTGGCCTCCTCGATCTTCTCCATCGTCTCGGCCTCGAGATCGTCGTACAGCTCCTGCGGGGGGACCATGCCCTCCGCGTACAGGAACTGCGGCATCGAGTAGCTGCTGACCAGGCGCAGCGGCACGCCGCGCTTCACCGCGGTGTTCGCGGCCCAGCGGACGGCGACCTTCGCGGCGTCGGAGCCGTCGACGGCGCAGACGATGATGTTCTGCTTCGGCATCTGAGCGTCCCTCCTCTGTTGCGCCCCCGGCGGGGGCGCCCGTTCATTCGGTGTTCGCCCCCAGGGTACCCCCGATAGGCGGGCATCCTCCATGCAAAATCGACGTCACTACCCCAAATGGAGGTTGTAATGGAATACCCCCGCACATGAGCATTTGCTCATGTTTTCCGTCATCCGGGGCCGGCGATCACATCGGGCCGCATGCCCCGGCGGGCCCACGCGCGTACGGGCCTCGCCTCCCTGCCGCGCAACGCGTTCCACGCCTCGCCTCCCGGCGGCGCTACGCGTTCCACGCCTCGCCGAGGGCCGCGATGGACTCGCGCCGCACCTCCGGGTCGAAGGCGTAGGTGACGGTGATGACCTCGTCGGCGCCGGTCGCCTCCGCGAAGCCCGCGAGCTCGTCGACCACCTGCTCCGCGGTGCCGTGGTACGCGTGCCGCAGCGTCGCCTCGACGCGCATCCACTCCATCTGCGACGCCCCGGCCTGCGGGGTCTCCGTCGGCGGCTTGAGCGGGCCGCGCCCGCCGCGGCGGCCGAGCTCCAGGAACATCCGCTGGGAGACGGAGAACTGGAACCGGGCGTCCTCCTCCGTGTCCCGCACCATCGCGTTGGCGGCGACCATCACCCACGGCCGGTCGATCTGCGCCGTCGGCGCGTCGGCGTCGAACCCGCCGCGGTAGACCTCCAGCGCCTCCTCCAGCTGGAACGGCGCGAAGTGGGTGGCCATGACGAACGGCAGGCCCATCGCCGCGGCCACCGTCGCCCCGCCCGTCGACGAGCCGAGGACGTACATCGGCGTGTTCGACCCCTGCCCCGGGTGGGCGATGATGCGGGCCTCCGGCCGCACGGGGCCGAGGTAGCGCTGGAGGTCACGGATGTCGGCGGCGAAGTCCGCCACGTCGGAGGCGCCGCGGCGCAGCTCCCGCGCCGTCATCGGGTCCGTGCCCGGCGCGCGCCCCAGCCCCAGGTCGACGCGGCCGGGATACATGGCCTCCAGGGTGCCGATCTCCTCCGCCACCTTCAGCGGCGCGTGGTTCGGCAGCATGATGCCGCCGGAGCCGACGCGGATGTCCGACGTCTCCTGCAGGATGCGGCCCATGAGCAGCGTCGTCGCCGACGACGCGACGGAGGCGGTGTTGTGGTGCTCCGCGATCCAGTAGCGCGAGTAGCCGGCGGCCTCCGCCGCCTGGGCCGTCTCCGCCGACGCGGCGATGGCCTCGCCCGGTGTCATCCCCTCCGACACCGGCACGAGGTCGAGGACGTTCAGGGGCACGCGCTTCGTTGACATGCCCCCTGTCTATCAACGGCTAGACTTCCCCGCCATGCCCGACATCGACGGAACCGCCCCGGCCGCACCGGATGCGGCGGAGGCCGCGGAGCCGACGCCGCAGGAAGCGGCCCGCACCGCCGGCGCCCCCGGGGCCGCGCCCGGCGACACGGCCCGCCCCGCCGGCGCAGCCCGCCGCGCCCGCCGGCGCCGCGGCGCGCCCCTGCCCGTCCGCGACGGCCTCAACCCCTCCCGCGTCCGCGTCCCCGCGGATGCCGGCACCGACGCCTCCGCCGCAGCCGGCCATCCCGTCACCGCCTTCGACCTCGTCGCCGCCGCCGTCGCCGGCCAGCGCCACCGCCACCCGGACGACGGCCCGGACGCCGTCGCCGCCCGCTTCGCCGCCGGGGAGGTCGTCGACGCCCGCGGCCACGCCCTCGCCCCCGGCGACGTGCTGCGGCCCGGCGCGGACGTGTGGTTCCACCGCATCCCCGCCCCGGAGCCCCGCATCGCCGGGCCGATGCCGATACTCCACGCCGACGAGCGCATCGTCGTCGTCGACAAGCCCGCCTTCCTCACCACCACCCCGCGCGGGGTGCACATCGTCGAATCCGCCGTCGTCCGCCTGCGCCGCGAGCTCGGCGAACCGGACCTCGTGCCCGCCCACCGCCTCGACCGCCTGACCGCCGGGGTGCTGCTGTTCACCCGGGACGCGGCGTGCCGCGGCGCCTACCAGGGGCTGTTCGCCGCGGCGGGGGACGTCGTCAAGCGCTACGAGGCGCTGGCGCCGGCCCCCGCGACCGCGCCCCCGCGCGAGCTGGCGACCCGCCAGGAGAAGACGCGCGGGGTGCTGCAGGCCCGCACCGTGCCCGGCGAGCCGAACGCCCGCACCGTCGTCGAGGGCGTCGAGCCGCGCGGCGGCGGGCTCGCGCTGTGGCGGCTGCGGCCCCTGACCGGGCGGACGCACCAGCTGCGGCTGCACCTCCACGACCTCGGCTGCCCCATCGTCGGCGACCCGCTCTACCCCGACGTCCTGCCGGAGGACGCGGAGGACCCGACGCGGCCGCTGCGCCTGCTGTGCCGCGAGCTCGCCCTCGACGACCCCGTCGACGGGCGCCGCCGCGTGTTCCGCAGCGCACGCCCCGAGGCCGGCGCACCCTCCGCACCCGCGGGAGCGTGACGACGGGACCCGCGCGGACTTGCACCCGCCGCCGCGGCCGGTGGACCATAGGGCGCATGACCGCCAGCCCCGCCCGCAGCCCCGGCCGACTCCAGCCCCCCGCCGCCCGCGCCGAGGCGCTGACCAAGCGCTACGGGCGCGGCGACGCCGCCGTCACCGCGCTCGACGGCGTCGACGTCGCCTTCGCCGCCGGCGAGTTCACCGCCATCATGGGCCCGTCCGGCTCCGGCAAGTCGACGCTGCTGCACTGCATGGCCGGCCTCGACGCCCCCACCTCCGGCCGCGCCTGGATCGCCGGCGAGGAGATCACGGGCCTCGGCGACGCCGGGCTCACCGCCCTGCGCCGCGACCGCCTCGGCTTCGTCTTCCAGTCCTTCAACCTCGTGCCGACGCTGACGGCGAAGGAGAACATCACCCTGCCGCTCGACATCGCCGGGCGGAGGGTCGACCGGGCGTGGTTCGACGAGGTCGTCCGCCGGCTCGGCCTGGGCGGGCGGCTGCGGCACCGCCCCGCGGAGCTCTCCGGCGGCCAGCAGCAGCGCGTCGCCTGCGCCCGCGCCCTCGTCGGCCGGCCCGCCGTCGTCTTCGGCGACGAGCCGACCGGCAACCTCGACTCCAACTCCTCCGCCGAGGTGCTGGACATCCTCCGCACCTCGGTCGACGAGCTGGGCCAGACCGTCGTCGTCGTCACCCACGACCCCGTCGCCGCCGCCCGCGCCGACCGCGTCGTCTTCCTCGCCGACGGCCGCGTCCACGGCGAGCTCCGCGACCCGGACGTCGACGCGATCCTCGGCCGGATGACGGCCATGGGGAGGCCGTGATGCGCGGCGGCGCCCTGGCCCGCGTCGGTGTCCGCAGCGTCCGCGCCCACGTCGGCCGCCTGGTCCTCACCATCGTCTCCGTCGTGCTGGGCACGGCGTTCATCGCCGGATCGCTGCTGTTCACCGCCACGCTGGACCGCGCGTTCCAGGGGGTGCTGTCGACCGCCTACGACGGCGTCGACGTCGTGGTGGAGGCCCCCGCCGACGCGTCCGCGCCGCTGACCATCGCCGCCGCCGAATCGCTCGGCGGCGTCGACGGCGTGGCGTCGGTGAACCTGTCGGCCGTGCCGTCCGGCATCGTCATCACCGACCCCTCCGGCGCCCCGGTGCAGACGCCGGGCCCGCCGGCGCAGGCGATGCCCTGGTACGGCGACACGGCCGTCGGCGGCGCCCCGGAGATCGTCGCCGGCTCCGCGCCCTCCGGCCCGGGCCACGTCGCCGTCAACCGCGCCGCCGCCGAGCACGCCGGCATCTCGCCGGGCGACCGCGTGACGGTGGTGACGCCGGCGTCGCGGGCCGACGTCGTCGTCGACGGGCTCTACGCCGCGGACGTCGACTCCGCCTCCGCGGTCGGCGTCTACCTGGACCGCGCCGACTGGCTGGCCTGGTACACCGACGGCGAGCACGTCACCGCCGCCCACGTCGACGTCGCCGACGGCGCCGACCCCGCGGCGGTGGCCGACGCGATCCGGGCGGCGCAGCCCGGGCTGGACGTCTCCCTCGGCGCCGATCGGGCGGCGCAGCTGACGGAGTCGGTGTCGGAGGGCCTGTCCTTCCTCAACTACTTCCTCGCCGCCTTCGGCCTCATCGGCCTCGGCGTCGGGGCGTTCATCATCTCCAACACCTTCTCCATGATCGTCGCCCGCCGCATGCGCGAATTCGCCCTGCTGCGCGCCCTCGGCGCCTCCCGGGGCCAGCTCACCGCGTCCGTCGCCGCGGAGGCCGCCATCGTCGGGCTCATCGGCTCGGCGCTCGGCGTCGCCGCGGGCTTCGGCCTGGTGAAGCTGCTGTTCCTGGGCATGGAGGCCGCCGACCTCGGCCTGCCCGACTCCGGCATCGCCGTGACGCCCGGGGCGGTGGCGGTGCCGGTCGTCGCGGGCACGGTCATCACCGTCCTGGCGGCGTGGGCGCCGGCCCGTCGCGCGGGCTCCACCCCGCCGGTGGCGGCGATGCGCGGCGGCGACGCGACGGGCGCCGCCGGGCTGCTCGTCCGCACCATCGCCGGCGTCGTGCTGGCGGCGCTCGGCGTGGCGCTCACCGCGGCCGGAATCCTCATGGAGGACGCGGACACCGGGCCGCGGGCGTCGCTCGCCGGCACCGGGGCGGCCCTCGTCGTCGCCGGGTTCTGGCTGCTGTCCCCCGCGCTGTCCATCCCGGTCGTCGGCACCGCCGGCGCGGTGCTGGGCGCGCCGTTCCGGGCGACGGGGCGCATCGCCGCGACGAACGCCCGCCGCACCCCGCGCCGCACGGCCGCGACGGCCTTCGCCCTGACGCTGGGGCTCATGCTGGTGAGCACCCTGGGCATGTTCGGCGCGTCGATGAAGTCGGCCGTGTCGGACTGGGTCGAGACCGACCTCCGCGCCGACCTCGTGCTGTCGCCCGCGGGCCTCGGCGGCCCCGGCCAGGACATCCCGCCGGGCGCGCGCGACGACGTGCGCGCGGTGCCCGGCGTAGCGGACTACGCCGAGGAGAAGCTGCTGTTCGGCGCGCTGGGCACGCAGGACGCGCCCCCGCCTCCCCCGACCCGGGGCGGCCACGATCCGTCGCTGCTGCTCGGCGTCTTCGACGGCGACCTGGCGCGGTGGCAGGCGGTCGACGTGCTGGAGGGCTCCGCGAACCTCGCGGACCCGGCGGCCGGGGTGGTCCTCACGGCCGCCCGGGCGGCGGAGCTCGGCGCGCACGCGGGCGACCCGGTGCTCGTCGCGACGCAGGCCGGGGTCGTCCCGGTGACGGTCACCGGCGTCATCGCGGAGGACCCGCAGTTCGCCGCGCGGGTGTCGGCGAACGCGCTGGAGGCCGCGCAGGTGGACATGAACCCGCTGCCGACGACCGCCGCCTACCTCGCCCTCGACCCCGCCGCCGACGCGGACGAGGTGCGGGCGGGCGTGGAGGACGCGGTCGCGCCGTACCTCATCGTCCAGGTCCAGGACCGGGAGGAGTACGCCAACGCCATGGCCGGCGCGTTCGACATGCTGCTCAACATCCTCTACGGCCTGCTGGCGCTCGCGGTCGTCATCGCCGTGCTCGGCATCGTCAACACTCTGGCGCTGTCCATCGTGGAACGCCGCCAGGAGATCGGCATGCTCCGCGCCGTCGGCATGACGCGCCGCCAGGTCCGCCGCATGATCCGCCTGGAGGCGGTGCAGATCGCGCTCTACGGCGCGGTGACGGGCACGCTCCTGGGCATGGCGTTCGGGTGGGCGTTCCTGACGACGCTGGCCGGCGAAGGCATCGACCGCATCGTCGTGCCGTGGGGCCAGATCGCCGTAATGCTGGTCGCGTCCGCGCTGGTCGGAGTCCTGGCGGCCGTGTGGCCGGGGCATCGCGCGGCGAAGACGCCTCCGCTGGCCGCGGTGGCCGAGGAGTAGGGGACGCCCGCGGGAGGAGGCCCGCGGACGTCGGACGACCCCCGGTGTCGCGCAGTGACGCGTGACCGGGGGCCGTGGTCATGGGGCCGGGGTGACGGCCGGTATTGTCGCCGGGTCGGGCCGCGGCGTCAGGCGCCGGCCGCGGCCGCGGCGGCGCGGCGGTCGCCGCGCTCGGCGACCTTCAGGCGTTTGCCCAGCATGACGAAGAACATGATGAACGACACGGTGAGCAGGATGTGGCCGATGCCCGCGATGCCGGACCACATCGCCGTCCACGAGTCGGCGTTGCCGGTGACATGGACGATGCCGTTGGCGGCCATCATGCCGATGGTCCAGGCGAGCGCCACGTTGTGGAAGATGAACCAGCCGTTGAACCACGTGTGGGCGGTCAGCTGGAACAGGCGCTCGAGGCACAGGACGATCAGGAAGAAGAACACGCCGAGCACGAGCAGGTGGGTGTGCAGGGTGTTCAGCTGGGTCGTGGACCCGAGTGCGTCGGCGGCGCGGGTGAACTCGCGGTAGAAGACCCCGGCGAAGAGGCCGAGGCCCAGGTAGACGGCGGCGGCGATGAAGATCTTGCGCATGCCCCCAAGGGTAGTGCCGGGGCGGAATCCACGAATCATCCGAAAGGATGCTTTCCGGCGGTTCCCGTGCACTCAGGTGGTGCAGAGCATGTACGCGCCGAGGGCCAGAAAGAAGAGGGCGAAGACAACGCAGAGGAACGAATGGAGGATGTGCGCGCGGGGGCTCGTCGGGAGGGGCCCGTGCGGGTATTCGCGGTCGTAGTAGACGACGTCGGCCGGCTCCCCGGCTCGATCTCGTATGGCGCCCGTTCGCCCCAGTCTTCGTGCGGGTTGCCGTGCATGTCCAGGTAGGTGTGCATCCTCTCGTAGATAAGGTCACCGTCGGAATCGCGTTACGACCTCACCCGCACGGCGATCGCGCAGGTGGCGACCCTGTTGCGACGGACCCACCGCTACTCGACGACATTCCAGACGGCAGCGACGATGCATCCGATCGCGCAGCACACGGTGAACAGGAAGAAGACCAGCCCAACGGTCATCGGCGTCCTCCGGAGGCGGCGGCGGTGGTGTTCCCCGTGAAAATACCCCGACGGCAGCCGGCCCGCATGGGTCCGGGCATGCGAAAGAGGAGAGGCGGAAACCAGTCGCAACGACCGGCTTCCGCCTCTCCTACATGAAATTTAAATTGTCGG
>NZ_JASTTB010000002.1:0-691984 GCF_053525695.1 Corynebacterium sp. 335C | reverse complement strand
CTCCCCCAACCAACGCTTCATGCTCCCGGGTTCCTCGTCCGGTGTGAACCGGGCGAACCCGTCAGCCGCGCTGACCCGGATGAATATACGCACGGGTCTCGTCGCAACGCAAAACCCCTGGACACGCGCCTTTCCTGGGGGCGCGCGCCCGCCTGAACCACCGCATTCGCCCGCCTGCGCACCCGCGCATCCGCGCTGGTAGTGTGGTGAACATGAGTTACCTGGTCAGCCGGACCGGGATACGCGGACTCGTCGGCGGCACTCCCCTGGTGCGCCTCGACCGCCTCGCCTCACCCGACCCGTCCGGCAACCGTCCCCCGTCCACCCCGCGCCACCGCATCTGGGCGAAGCTCGAGGGCCTCAACCCCGGCGGCAGCGCGAAGGACCGCACGGCGGCCGCGCTGCTCGACGCCGCGCTGGCCTCCGGCGCCGTCGCTCGCGGCGGCCGCGTCGTCGAGTCGAGCTCCGGCAACCTCGGCGTCGCGCTCGCCCGCGAATGCGGCGTCCACGGCATCGACTTCCACTGCGTCGTCGACCCGCGGTCCAACGAGCAGACCGTCGCCGCCATCCAGGCGCTCGGTGCGACGGTGCACCTCGTCGACGCGCCGGACCCGGAGACCGGCGACTGGCTGACCGCCCGCCGCGCCCTGGTCGCGCAGCTGCTGACGGAGATGCCGGACGCGGTGACGCTGGACCAGTACTCCAACCGCGCCGCGTTCGCCGCGCACCGGGAGACGATGCGCGAGGTCGTCGAGCAGGTCGGCCGCGCGCCCGACCGGCTGCTCGTCGCCGTCAGCACCACCGGCACGCTCGGCGGCTGCGTCCGCCACCTGCGCGACATCGGCGCGACCACCCACGTCACGGCCGTCGACGCGGAGGGCTCCGTCCTCTACGGCGGCGACCGCGGCGAGCGGCTGCTGCCCGGCTTCGGCGCGGGCATGGTGCCGGAGCTGTCGACGCTCACCGACGCCGATCGCGTCGTCCGCGTCGGCGTCGCCCCGGCCGCGGCGGCCGCCCGCGTGCTGGCGCGCCGGGAGGGGATCCTCGCCGGCGCCTCCGGCGGTGCGGTCGTCGCCGCGCTGCTGGATTCCCTCTGCTCCGGCGGCACCGCGGAGGCGGACGTCGGGTTCGGCGACCGCGACGGGGGCACCGACACGGTGCTCATCCTGCACGATTTGGGCAATGCCTACCTGGACACGATCCACGACGACGACTGGGTCCGCGAGCGCGTCGGCGCCGCGGCGAACGAGAAGGAGGACGAATGGGCGCATCTGTGGACGCCGTGACGGAGACGGCCGCGCGCGTCGCGATCGTCGGCGCCGGCCCCCGCGGGCTGCACGCGGCCGAGGAGCTGCTGGCGCGGGCCCGGGCCCACGGCGTCGCGGTGCGCGTCGACGTCTTCGACGGCAACGCCCCTGGTTCGGGCTCGGCCTACGACCCGGCCCAGCCGGCGCATCGCCGCATCAACGGCCGCTCCTCGATGGTGCGGACGCACCTCGGGTCCCTCGACGACTGGCGCCGCGCCCGCGGCGAGTCCGGCGACCTCGATCCGTTCCCGCCGCGCCGCCTGGTCGGCGCGTTCCTCCGCGAGTCGTGGGATGCGCTGCTCGCCGGCGCCGGCGGTGCGCTGCGGCTGGTGCCGCATCGCGTCACCGGGCTGCGCCGCGAGGGGCCGCGGTGGGTCATCGGGCGTGACGACGCCTCCCGCTCCCCCGCCGACGCCTACGACGAGGTCCTGCTGGCCACCGGGCACGCCCCGACGTGGCCGGGAGCGCTGGACGCCGGCGACGCGCCCGGCGCCGGCGAGGTGCTGCACGTCTACCCGGGCACGCCGCTGGACGCGGTTCCGGCCGGCGCATCCGTGGCGGTGCGGGGTGCGGCGCTGACGTTCGTCGACGCGGCGCTGGACCTCACGGCCGGCCGCGGCGGCGTGTTCCGCCCGGCCGGAGCGGCCGGGGGCGCCGACGGTGTCGACGGGTCCCCTGCCGGCGCCGCGACGCACCTGGTCTACGAGCCGTCGGGCCGCGAGCCCGCGGTCATCCGCCCCTGGTCGCGGTCGGGCCGGTTCATGCAGGTCAAGGCGGACCCGCGGAGCGATCTGGCGGGCGTGCGGTCCGATGGCATGGAGTTCCACGACGCCGCCATCCGCGACGCCGCCGACGACGCGGCGTTCCGCGACGCGCTGGCCGCGGCGGCCTCGGCGCTGCTCGACGCGGCCCTGGAGGGCTACGACGGACCGGACGCCCAGGACGGCCCGGCCACCGCGAATCCCGCCGCCCGCCCGCTGTCCGCCGGCCCGGAGCGCGACGCCGCCATCCGCGCCGTGTTCGACGGGACCGACGGCGACGGCGACGACCCCGTCGAGGCGCTGCGCCATTCGCTGGCCGTCGCCGCGGGCGAGGCGCCGCCGGACGTGCGCTGGGCGGTCGGCCACGCGTGGCTGACGCTCTACCCGGCGATCGTGTGGCGCTCCTCCGGGCCGCGCCGCGCCTCCGTGCCCGGGTTCGCGCAGCTGGCCCGAACCCTCGAGCGCGTGGGCTTCGGCATCATCCCGTGGAGCGCCGCGCGCATCGTGGCGCTGGCCGACGCCGGGATCGTCGACGCCTCCGCGATGACGGCGGGCGCCCCGGAGGCCGACGCCGCCGTCGACGGCGTCCTCGCCCCCGCGGGCCTCGTGCCCGGCACCCTCGCCCACGGCCTGGCCGCGCAGCTTGCGGCCGGCGCCGGCGACGACCCCGACGCGCCCGGACCCGCCCCCGCCGACCTCGTCGACGCCCTGTTCACCGACGCCACCGCGGCCGACGGTTCGACCGCGCTGCCGGGCCTGTCCGTCGCCGGCCGGGACGCCGACGCGGTGCTGCCCGGCGCCGACACCCTGGACCGGACCCTGCACGGGGTCGTGCGCAGGTGGGCGGGGCGCGTCGTCACGCGCATCGCGGCGGCCGGCGCCGGCGCGGAACCCGCGCGCCGCGCGGAGGCGACCATCCCGCTGACCGGGCGGCTGGAGCCGTGGTCGCGGCGGCTGATCGCCGACCCCGCGCGGTGCTCGGCGATCCTCGACGCGCACTCCTCACCGGTGAACGTCCTGCGTCCCGCGCCGATGCTGCGCAACGCCGCGGAGCTGGTCGACGCCGGCGCCGACGAGGGCGTCGACGTCCGCGTCTTCTACGCCCGCAAGGCCAACAAGGCCGTCGCGTTCGTCGACGCCGCCCGCGACGCCGGCCACGGCATCGACGTCGCCTCCGAGCGGGAGCTGCGCCAGGTGCTGGACCGCGGCGTGCCGGGAGAGCGCATCATCCTGTCCGCCGCCGTGAAGCCCGACCGGCTGCTGGAGCTGGCGGTGCGGAACGACGTGACGGTCTCCGCCGACGGCGTCGCGGAGCTGCGCCGCCTCGCCCGCATCGCCGGGGCCGCCGGGACGCGGGTGCGCGTCGCCCCGCGGCTGGCGCCGGACCCGGCGACGCTGCCGCCGACCCGCTTCGGCGAGCGCCTGGCGACGTGGGCCGCCGCCCTGCCCCGGCCCGCCGACGCGCCCGTCGACGTCGCCGGCGTCCACGTCCACCTGCACGGCTACTCCGCCGATGACCGCCGCCTGGCGCTCGGCGAGGCGCTGGCGCTGACCGACGCCGCCCGCCGGCTCGGCCACCGGCCGCGGTTCGTCGACATGGGCGGCGGCGTGCCCATGAGCTACGTCGACGACGGCGACCAGTGGGCGCGCTTCCTCGACGTCCGCGAACGCATCGCCGCCGGCGACCCGGAGGTCACCGGCGAGGCGGTGACGTGGAAGGACGACCCGCTGCCCGTCATCTACCCCTTCCACCAGTCGCCGGTGCGCGGCGGGTGGCTGCGGTCGCTGCTCGGGGGCGACGTGCGCGTCCCGGAGATGCGTGACGACGGAACCCCCGGCGCCCCGGCGGCCGACGCGGAAACCGCGGCGGCGGCGCTGCGCCGGCGCGGTCTGCGCGTGCACCTGGAGCCCGGCCGATCGCTGCTCGACGGCTGCGGGGTGACGCTGGCGCGGGTGGCGTTCCTGACGCACCGCAGCGACGGTCTGCCCCTGGTCGGCCTGGAGATGAACCGCACCCAGTGCCGGACGACCGCGTCCGACATCCTCGTCGACCCCGTGCTCGTGCCCGCGGCGGAGGCGGCGGACGGCGATGCCGGCGCCGCCGACGGCGATGCCGGTGCGGCTGCCGCGGACGCGGGCGCGGGCGGGTCGTGGGCCGCGGCCGGCGGCGACGGGGCCCTGGCGTGGCCGCCCGGCTCCGAGGGATTCCTCGTCGGCGCGTACTGCATCGAGGACGAGGTCATCGTCCGCCGGCGCCAGCGCTTCCCGGGGGGCATCCGCGTCGGCGACGTCATCGCGCTGCCGAACACCGCGGGCTACTTCATGCACATCCTGGAGAGCGCCTCGCATCAGATCCCGCTGGCGGTCAACGTCGTGGACCTGACGACGGGCGACGCGGACCCGTCCGGCAAGCCCGAAGACTTGACGGACGCCGACGATTCGGAGGCGCATCGCGAGGAGGCCGGCGCGGAGCCGCAGGGCGCCGGCGCAGAAGCCGATGCCGCCACCGGCGTCACGGTCGACCTCATCGACCGCTGACGCCCACGGCGCCGGAGACGACGACCCGCCCCGCAGACCATGCGGGGCGGGCCGTCCGGCGTCCGGCGGGGAGGCCGCGCGGGTGCCGTCGTCACGCGAACAACGCGCGCACCCGGTGCGCGGGCACTACCCGGTGACGCGCACGCCGGCGAAGTTCTTCTTGCCGCGGCGCAGCACCAGCCAGGTGCCGTGCAGCAGATCGGAGTCGGCCGGCGCCCACTCCTCGTCGGAGATGCGCTCGTTGTTGACGTAGGCGCCGCCCTCCTTGATGGTGCGGCGCGCCTCGCCCTTCGACTTCGCCAGGCCCGACGCCACCAGCAGATCGACGATCGTGCGCGGATCGCCGGCGCCGACCTCCGCGACCTCCGTCTCGGAGACCGCCGACGCCAGGGTGCGCTCGTCGAGATCCGTCAGCTCCGCCCGGCCGAACAGCGCCTGCGCCGCCAGCTCCACCGCGCGCGTCGCCTCCTCGCCGTGCACCAGCGTCGTCATCTCCTGCGCCAGGCGGCGCTGCGCCTCGCGCTTGAACGGGCGCTCGGCCACCGCCTCCTCGTACTCCGCGATCTCCTCGCGCGTCAGGAACGTGAACCAACGCAGGTAGTCGACGACCACCGCGTCACCCGCGTTGATGAAGTACTGGTACCAGGAGTACGGGCTGGTCAGCTCCGGATCCAGCCACAGCTTGCCGCCGCCGGTGGACTTGCCGAACTTCTTGCCCTCCGCGTCCGTCACCAGCGGCACCGTCAGGCCGTGGACCTTCTCGCCGTCGACGCGGCGGTTCAGATCGACGCCCGAGACGATGTTGCCCCACTGATCGGAGCCGCCGATCTGCAGGCGGCAGCCGTACTCCCGGCGCAGGTGCAGGAAGTCGTTGGCCTGCAGCAGCATGTAGGAGAACTCCGTGTAGCTGATGCCGTCGTTCTCCAGGCGGCGCTTGACCGTCTCGCGGTCCAGCATCGTGTTCAGGGAGAAGTTCTTGCCCAGGTCGCGCAGGAACTCCACCACCGACATCGACGCCGTCCACGAGGCGTTGTTCACCAGCAGGCCGCGGCCCTCGCCGAAGTCGATGAAGCGGCGCAGCTGCCCCTCGATCGCCTCGACGTTCGCCGACAGCGTCTCCTCGTCCAGCATCGAGCGCTCGCCGACGTCGCGCGGGTCGCCGATCATGCCGGTCGCGCCGCCCGCCAGGGCGATCGGGCGGTGACCCGCCTCCTGCAGGCGCTTCAGGATGATGAGCGGCACCAGGTGCCCGGCGTGCAGCGACGACGCCGTCGGGTCGAAGCCGACGTAGGCCGTCAGCGGGCCCTTCTCCGCCTCCTCTCGCAGGGCGTCGAGATCGGTGGACTGCGCGATGAGGCCGCGCCACTGCAGTTCGTCGATGATGTTTCCGTTGCTCACGGTGGCCCATCGTAGCCGCGGGCCGCGCCGCCGCAGGCCGCGGGGGCACGGCGGGCGCGCCGCGGCCGGCTCAGCCCTCCCCGTCGGCCCGCGGATGCGCCCGGTACGCCGAGACCCGCTCGCCGTCCAGCCACAGCCGCCACGGACGCGCCGACGCCCGCCGCAGGCCCACCCGCGGGCCCTCGAGCACGACGCGCTCCCCCTCCGGCGGCGGCAGGAGGCGGACGCGGGAGGCGTCGTCGAGCAGATCCGCGCCGTAGTCGGCGAGGGTGACCCCCAGCGCCTCCGCGACGTTGCCGGGACCCGCCGACAGGCGCGCGGCCGGCACGTCGCCGCGGCGGGCGCGGACGACGCCGGCGCCCTCGTCGACGCGGACGGCGCGCAGCAGCACGCCGCCGCCCGTCCCGTCCGGGCCGCACGTCACGTTCGCGCAGTGGTGCAGCCCGTAGGAGCGGTAGACGTACAGGTGGCCCGGCGGGCCGAACATCACCGCGTTGCGGGCGGTGCGCCCCGGCCACGTGTGCGCGCCCGGGTCCGGCCACGGCGACTCCGCGGGACCGCCGTAGGCCTCCACCTCCACGATGGCGGCGACGACCCCGTCGCCGGGCACGGCGAGGCGGGCGCCGAGCAGCGCCCGCGCCGCCTCCGGCGGGGACTGCGACAGCGCCGCGTGCAGGGGATGCGCGGTGCGGAGAGAGAGGCCGGCGGGGGCGCCGGGCGCGTCGGGGCCGGCCGGGCCGGCCGCACCGGTCGGGCCGGGCGCGCCGTCCCCCGGCGTCACTTCGCCCAGTCGACGGCCTCGTCGGACAGCAGCACCGGCACGCCGTCGTCGATGCGGTAGGCGATGCCCAGGCGCGGGTTGACCAGCACCTGATCGTCCTCCCGGTACTCCAGCGGACCGTGGTCGCGCGGGCAGGCGAGGATCTCCAGCAGCTTCGGATCGAGGCTCATGCGGGCCATCCTAGCCGTCCGCCGGGTCCTCCCCGGCCATCCGCGAAATCCGCAGCAGATCCTCGACGCCGGTCGACCCGGACGCCGCCTCCAGGGCGCGGGTGCTGACCTCCAGGCGGCCGAGCGCATCGTCGGCCATCGCGGCGCGCACCTCCGCCGCCTCCTCCCGCAGCAGCCCGACGTGGCGCAGGAACTCGCCGTTGGCGGTGCGGCCGCGGAACTCCCGGTCGCGCATGTCGGAGGCGATGTCCAGGTAGGCCTCCGCCGCCTCCGGGAGATGCGTGACGACGATGCCCTCGATCGCCGCCCGGTGGCGCAGCACCGCGTCCAGCCGCGGCTTCGCGTCCCGGTACCGGTCGAACAGGCCGCGGAGCTCCCGGCGCAGCAGCCGGTCCAGCAGGCCGCGCTTCTCCTGCAGGTTGCGGGGTCGAGTTCGTCGATGACCGCGCGCAGGGCGGTGAGGTCGTCGGCGACGTGCCGCTGGCCCGACGGGTCCGTGCCGCCGCGGGCGCCGGCGAGCGCCTGCTCGGGCCGCTCGATCATGCGGGCCGCGGTCTCGGCGGCGGAGCGCATCTCCGCGGCGCCGAGCGTCGCGACGTGGGAGACGACATCCCGGAACTCCGGCGACCGCGGGTCCCGGTCGGCGGCGGCGCGGGCGAATCCCGCGGCGATGCCGCCCAGCTCGTCGACGCGCGCCGGCGGCAGCGGCATGAGCGCCCCGACCTGGCGCGGCTCCACCGCGGCGACCGGCGCCGGCGGGGCCAGGCGCAGCGGCTCCGGCGCGGGAGCCGGCGCAGGGGCGTGGGCGTGTCCCGCGGCCGCGCCCGCCGCTGCGTCGGGGGCCGGTGCGGCTATGCGGGCGGAGGGGTCGAACGGGTCGGTCACGGGGTCCTCCGGGGTCGGGTGCGGTCGGGTCTGCGGTGGCGGGGTCAGCTGATGCCGGGGTCGTCGACCGCCCCGTCGTCGTCGCGCGGCGGGGGCGCGGCGCCGAAGCGGGCGGCGACGCCCTCGATGAGCGCCTCCAGCGTCGCGTGGTCGGGGGCGTCGACGGCGGTGATGACCTCCGGGGTCGGGGCGATGCCGTGGGCCTCGAGCTCCTCCCGGAGCAGCGCGCCGTCGTAGGGCCGGAACCCGTGGCGCGCGGCGAGGCGCTGCAGCTCCGGGTCCTCGGCGAGCAGGCGGGCGAGTCCGTCGCCCTCCTCCGTGAGCGACACGGCGGTGTGCGTCGACTGGATGGTCGGCTCGGGGTACATGAGCACCATCTCGTCGGTCATGGACGCCTTCCCGCGCTCGTCCATCGAGCGGCCGAGGAACTGCGACTCGTAGATCATCACCATCGGCTTCGAGCCGATGCCCTGCGACACGTAGTCGCGGAACGGCCCGGCCGACGACGACTGGGCGTAGCCCTGCCCGACGAAGAGCGGGGCGACCTCGTCGACGGCCGCCTCGATCTGCGCCGGGCCGGTGACGACGCCGCCGCCGTTGGCGACCCAGCTCATCAGCGCCAGGTACATCGCCGCCGAGTTCGAGGTGCGCACGTCGGTGCTGCTGATGCGGATCTCCGACGGCGACGGGTAGACGCCGTCGGCGCCGGGCAGGTCCCGCCAGCGCCGGCCCTCCGACGTCAGCTCCAGGTAGGCCTGCATGTCGATGCGCCAGTGCCCGTCCGCGCCGCGGCTCGCGACGCCCTCGCGCTCCAGCAGCTCGGCGATGGGCGTCCAGGAGGCGACGACGAGCGGGGAGAAGAACGGCGAATGCGCCCCGACCTCGTCGACGCGCTCGCGGATGCGGTCGGCGGCCGGCGCCGACGACGGGAACGCCAGGTCGTAGGACGACAGGTCGACGTCCGCTATCTCGCGGGACCCCGCGGTGTCGACGGAGACCTCGTAGCCGCGGTCCCGCAGGACCTCCGTGACCTCCGCGTCGTCGAAGAACGGCTTCTTCTCCGAACCGATGACGGCCTTCACGACGGTGACGTCGCCGCCCCCGGATCCGCCGTCGCCGCGTCCGAGCCACACGGCGGCGCCGATGACGGCGACGAGCACCACGGCGAGGACCGCGAACAGGCCGCGACGGCCTCCGGAGCCGGAGCCTCCCCCGGATGTGCCGGTGGCGGACGTGATCGCCGTCGACGGAGTGGACGAGCTCATGGATTCCTCCTCGCGTGCGGGGCCGCCGTCACTGGTACGCCCTGATTTCGGTGAAGATGTCCGCCATCGGCGTGGTCCGCGCGTCGAAGACCTTGCCGCCGGTCATCTCCGCGACCCGCTGCATCGACGCCTCGTCGGATTCGCCGTAGAGGATGACGAACACGGGGATGTCCTTCACGTGCGGCGGCAGGCCCTCGTGGAAGGCGCGGAACTGGTCCTCGCCGAACCGCACCGTGTTCGCGCCGTCGCCATGAGGACGATGGAGGGGATGCGGTTGCCCAGGTCCTCCCGCTCGAGGATCCGGTAGGCCTCCGCCAGCGCCGGGAACAGGGCGGTGTTGCCGCCGACCGCCATCCCGGTGACCATCCGGCTGAGCTCGCGCCTGCGCTCGGAGTCGCCCGGGTCCAGCTCCACCGTGACGGGTTCGCCGACCCCGCCGCCGAAGGTGAGGAACGTCGTCTTCGCCCTCTCCGCCAGGCGCGGGAGGCCGAGCCCCTCGCCCGAGTTGATGATCCGCAGCAGCGCGGTCTGCAGCGACTCGATCCCCTCGCCCTCCATCGAGCCGGAGGTGTCCAGCGCGTAGACGGACCGCGGCGCCGGCCGGAACTCGTCGGAGTAGCGGCCGAGCAGGAGGGAGGCGACCTCCTGCCGCGCCGGGAACGGCATCTCGAATTCGATGCGGCCGGCGTCCCCGCCGCCGGCGGACGTGCGCCGCTGCGTGGTCTCCGCGATGGTCCACTGCTGCGGTTCGTCCAGGAGCCACCGGGTGAGCTCGTCGACGCGCCCCCCCCGGTCCTCCGGGGAGGCGGAGGCCAGCGGCGACAGCGGGTAGTCGGCGGTGACGACGCCGTCGGCGGGGACGAGGACCTCCAGGCCCAGGCCCGGGTCGCTGAGCAGCACCGACTCGTAGTTGATGAGCGCGTCGGCGTGGCCCCGGCCCTCGCGGAACCTGTCGCTCAGCCACCCCGAGGAGCCCGCGGTCATCGACTGCGCGGCGAAGGACCGGGCGAGGTCCGGCGCCACCCGGTCGATGTCCTACTCCGTCAGCGCGTTGCCCGTGTCGGCCAGGGCGGTCGCGGCGCTCACGAGGGCGGAGAAGCCGGAGTTCGACGTCAAGGGGTCGGTCATGCCGAAGCGCAGCTTCCCGTCCGCGGCGGCGTCGACGAGGTCGCGCCACGTCGGCGGGGCGTCGCGTGACCAGCCGAGGTCGCGGGCCACGTCCGGCGTCACGCCGATGGCGACGGGCGACGACGCGATGGACTCGCCGCCGGCGAGCACGTCCCGCTCCCCCCATCAGGTCCAGGTACCGGTTGG
Source organism: Corynebacterium sp. 335C (assembly GCF_053525695.1). Classification (NCBI taxonomy): domain Bacteria; kingdom Bacillati; phylum Actinomycetota; class Actinomycetes; order Mycobacteriales; family Corynebacteriaceae; genus Corynebacterium; species Corynebacterium sp. 335C. Next base: position 681,565 of record NZ_JASTTB010000002.1, on the reverse strand, counting down.
TCGGGAACCACGTCGCGGCGAACGGCGCGCCGTCCACGTCCGCGGCCCCGGAGCCGACGTGCTGGGACGCCTCCAGGGTGCCGCCTGCGTGGACGAACTCGACCCGGAAGGGCAGGTCCTCCGCCGCCTGCTCCAGCACCGGCGCCATGTCCGCCAGCTCGGTCGCGGCGAGGATCCGCAGCACCGGCTTGTCGTCCGTTCCCCCGGCGCCGCAGGCCGCGGCGAAGGAGAACATCACGGCGACCGCCGCGGCGCGTCCCGCAGGTTCCGCCCGCCGGCCCGCAGCGGGTCCCCGCGTGGCCCGCGGGAGCGTGACGACGCTCCCCTCCCGCGGGATCGGCGACGGCCCCGGCCCTCCCCTTCCGGGGCGGGTCCGGGGCCGTGTCAGCCGGCGCGGCGGCGCGGCCGGCGGGCCGGGATCGGGGCCGCGGGCCGCGCGGGTGCCGTCGTCAGGCGCGCACGGGGGCGGTCGCCCACGCGCGGGCCTCCGCGGAGGCCTCCTCCACGCGGCCGAGCTGCTCGGCGACGCGCGGGCCGGCGGTGCCGCCGCGCGTGTCGCGGCTGGCGACGGCGCCGTCGACGGTGAGCACCTCGCGCACCTGCGGCGTCAGCGCCTCGTGGACGCCGGCGAGCTCCTCGTCGGTGAGCTCGTCGAGGCCCACGCCGCGGGACTCGGCGATGCGCACGCACTGGCCGGAGGCCTCGTGGGCGACGCGGAACGGCACGCCCTCGCGCACCAGCCACTCCGCCAGGTCCGTCGCGAGCGTGTAGCCCGCCGGGGCGAGCTCCCGCATCCGGTCCTCGTGGAACGTCAGCGTCGCGGTGAGCCCCGTCATCGCCGGCAGCAGCAGGCGCAGCTGCTCGACGGAGTCGACGATCGGCTCCTTGTCCTCCTGCAGGTCGCGGTTGTACGCCAGCGGCTGCGCCTTCAGCGTCGCCATCAGGCCCGCGAGGTTGCCGATGAGGCGGCCCGTCTTGCCGCGGGTCAGCTCCGCGACGTCCGGGTTCTTCTTCTGCGGCATGATCGACGAGCCCGTCGACCACTCGTCGGCCAGCGTGACGTAGCCGAACTCCGGCGTCGACCAGGCGATGATCTCCTCCGCCAGGCGGGACATGTCGACGGCGATCTGCGCCAGCACGAACGCCGTCTCGGAGGCGAAGTCGCGGGAGCTCGTCGCGTCGATGGAGTTGTCCGCCGCCGAGTCGAAGCCCAGCTCGTCGGCGATGGCCTCCGGGTCGAGGTGCAGGGACGAGCCGGCCAGCGCGCCCGAGCCGTACGGGCTCACCGCCAGGCGGCGGTCCAGGTCGCGCAGGCGCTCGACGTCGCGCAGCAGCGGGTGCGCGTGGGCCAGCAGCTGGTGGCCCAGCAGCACCGGCTGCGCCGCCTGGAAGTGCGTCTTGCCCGGCATGATCGCATCCGGGTGCGCCTTCGCCTGCGCCGACAGCGCGTCGACGAGGTCCAGCACGCCCTCCGCGATGGCGCGGATGGCGTCGCGCACCCACATGCGGAACAGGGTGGCCACCTGGTCGTTGCGGGAGCGGCCCGCGCGCAGGCGGCCGCCGACCTCAGGGCCGACGCGGTCGATGAGGCCGCGCTCCATCGCCCCGTGGACGTCCTCGTCGGACGGCTCCGGGCCGAACGCGCCGGAGGCGACGTCGGCGCCGAGGCGGTCCAGGCCGTCCAGCATGGTCTCCAGGTCCCCGTCGGACAGCAGCCCGCGGGAGTGCAGCACCTTCGCGTGGGCCTTCGACGCCAGCACGTCGTACGGCGCCAGCACCCAGTCGAAGTGCGTCGACTTGCTCAGCGCCGCCATCGCGTCGGCGGGGCCGCCGGAGAAGCGGCCGCCCCAGAGCGACCCCTCGTTGGTGCCGTGTTCCTCGATGCCAGTGGCCACGTGGCCTCCTCCTTGCTCCCTTGCTCCGTGCCGGTCGCCGGCGTCTACAGGTTGAAGTCGCGCTTGGCGGCGATCTTCGAGGACAGGCCGTGCAGCTCGACGAAGCCGCGGGCCAGGGTCTGGTCGAAGGTGTCGCCCTCGTCGTAGGTCGCCAGGTTGAAGTCGTACAGGGACTTCGTGGAACGGCGGCCGTTGACCCAGCAGTTGCCGGCGTGCATGACCATGCGGACGTCGCCGGAGACGTTCTTCTGGGACTCGTCGATGAAGACGTCCAGGGCGCGCTTCAGCGGGGAGTACCACAGGCCGTCGTAGACCAGGTTGGACCACTCGCCCTCGACGCCGCGCTTGTAGCGGGCCAGCTCGCGCTCGACGGTGACGTCCTCCAGGCCCTGGTGGGCGGTGATGAGGGCCATCGCGCCCGGGGCCTCGTAGATCTCGCGGGACTTGATGCCGACGAGGCGGTCCTCGACCATGTCCAGGCGGCCGACGCCCTGGGCGCCGGCGCGGCGGTTCATCTCCTCGATGACCTCGAGCATCGACATGCGCTGGCCGTCGACGGCCACCGGCACGCCGTCCTCGAACGTGATGATGACCTCGTCCGGGGAGTTGAAGTTGAGGGTCGGGTCCTCGGTGTAGGCGTAGACGTCCTTCGTCGGGGCGTTCCACAGGTCCTCGAGGTAGCCGGTCTCGATGGCGCGGCCCCACAGGTTCTGGTCGATGGAGAACGGGGAGGACTTGGACTGCTCGATCGGCAGGTCGTTCTTCTCGGCGAAGGCGATGGCCTTGTCGCGGGTCCACGCGTAGTCGCGGGCCGGGGCGATGATCTTCAGGTCCGGGGCGGTGTTGGCGAAGCCGACCTCGAAGCGGACCTGGTCGTTGCCCTTGCCGGTGCAGCCGTGGGCGACGTGGGTGCCGCCGTGCTCCTTCGCGGCCTCCGCCATGTGCTTGACGATGAGCGGGCGGGACAGGGCCGACACCAGCGGGTACTGCTTCATGTACAGGCCGTTGGCCTTGATGGCCGGCAGGCAGTACTCCTCGGCGAACTCGTCGCGGGCGTCGACGACGACGGACTCGACCGCGCCGCAGTCGAGCGCGCGCTGGCGGATGGTCTCCAGGTCCTCGCCGCCCTGTCCGACGTCGATGGACACGGCGACGACCTCGGCGCCGGTCTCCTGCTTCATCCACTCGATGGCGACGGAGGTGTCCAGGCCGCCCGAGTAGGCGAGGATGACGCGATCAGTCATGGTGTTCTTTCTCCTTGGTGTGGGTTGTGTCGTTCGGATTCTACTGGGTGCATCCGTCGTCCGGACGCCGGACGCCGTCCGCCAGGCGGCGGGCGAGCTCCTCGCCCGTCATCGGCTCCCGCGCCAGGCACATGATGGTGTCGTCGCCGGCGATGGTGCCGGCGATCTCCGCCAGCCCGGCCCGGTCGATGACGCCGGCGAGGTACTGCGCCGCCCCGGGCGGGGTGCGCAGCACGGCGATGCCGCCGGAGTGGTCCGTCGAGACGAGCAGCTCCGCCAGGACGCGGCGCATGCGGGCGACCGCTCCCCCGCCACCGGCGGGCTGGGCCCCGTCGTGCTCCACGAGGTAGCGGCCCGTGCCGTCGGCCAGCCGCACCTTGCGGGCGCCGAGCTCGTCGAGGTCGCGGCTCAGCGTCGCCTGCGCGATGTCGATGCCCTCGTCGGCGAGCAGCCCGGCGAGCATCGCCTGGCTGGTGATCTCGTGGCGGGCGAGGATGTCGGCGATGCGCGCCTGGCGGGCGGTGCGGGAGGCGTGCTGCTCCTCCCGCCCGGGGCGGCTCACCGGTCCCCCTGGTGCTCGAGGAGCCACGCCAGCAGCGCCTTCTGGGCGTGCAGGCGGTTCTCCGCCTCGTCGAAGACCACGGAGCGGGGGCCGTCGATGACCTCGGCGGTGACCTCGTTGCCGCGGTAGGCGGGCAGGCAGTGCAGGAAGATGGCGCGGTCGGCGGCCATGCCCATGAGCTCCTCCGTCACCTGGTACGGCAGGAAGGGGGCGCGGCGGTCGCGGCCGTCGTCCTCCTGGCCCATGGACACCCAGGTGTCGGTGATGAGCGCGTCGGCGCCGGAGGCGGCCTCCGCCGGGTCGCCGGTGACGGTGACGGAGCCGCCGGTGCGCTCCGCGATGGCCTCCGCGCGCTCGACCCACTTCGCCTGCGGCCGGAAGCCGTCGGGGGCGCAGATGACGACGTGCATGCCGGCGGTGGCGAAGCCCAGCAGGTAGGAGTTCGCCATGTTGTTGTCGCCGTCGCCGAAGTAGGCGGCCTTCATGCCGCGCAGGCCGGCGGGCCCCTCCTCCGGGCAGAGCTTTTCGACGATGGTCTGCAGGTCCGCGAGGATCTGGCAGGGGTGCAGGTCGTCCGACAGGGCGTTGACGATGGGCACCGTGGCGGTCTCGGCCATGTCCTCCAGGTTCGAGTGGGCGTAGGTCCGCCACACGATGGCGGAGACGAAGCGGCTGAGCACCGCGCCGGTGTCCTGGATGGTCTCGCCCTTGCCCAGCTGGGAGCTGCCGGAGTCGACGACGATGGCGTGGCCGCCGAGCTGCGCGATGCCGGCGTCGAAGCTGAAGCGGGTGCGGGTCGAGGTCTTGTCGAACAGGACGGCGACCGACTGCGGCCCGGCGAAGGTGTCGCGCGAATAGGGCTCGCGCTTCAGCTCCGCGGCGAGCTCGAGGACCTCCGCCTGCTCGGCGGGGCTCAGGTCGTCGTCGGCGAGGAAGTGACGGGGCATGGTGGTCGGTTCCTTTCGGGGCGGCCCGGGGCGGGCCGGTCGGCGGGGTCGCGGGGCGCGGCCCCGCCTGCGGTCGGGCGGGGCGTCAGCCGGCGGCGGGCGCGCCGTCGGCGGCGTCGGCCGCCTCCGTCAGGCACGCGCCGACCAGGCGGACGGCCTCGTCGATCTCGTCGTCGGTGAGGTTCAGCGGCGGCACCACGCGGATGACCGACGGCTGCGGGGCGTTGAGGATGACGCCGTTGCGGTAGCCGGCGTCGACGGCGCCCTTCGCGATGGGCGCGTCGAGCACGAGGCCCAGCATGAAGCCGCGGCCGCGGACGTGGTCGACGTGGTCGAGCGCCGCGAGCTTGCGGGCGAAGACCTTGCCGACGCGCGCGACGCGCTCCACCAGCTTCTCCTCCTCCAGCACGTCCAGCACCGCGTTCGCGGCGGCGCAGGAGACGGGGTTGCCGCCGAAGGTGGTGCCGTGGGAGCCGGGGCGGAACAGCGTCGCCGCCTCTCCGCGGGCGACGACGGCCCCGAGGGGCAGGCCGCCGCCGAGGCCCTTGGCCAGGGTCATGATGTCCGGCACGACGCCCTCGTGGCGGTGGGCGAACCAGTCGCCGGTGCGGCCGATGCCGGTCTGCACCTCGTCGACGATGAACAGCACGCCGTACTTCGCCGTCAGCTCGCGGACCGCGCGGAGGTAGCCCTCCGGCGGGGCGATGACGCCGGTTTCGCCCTGGATGGGCTCCAGGATGACGGCGGCGGTGTTCAGCGGGTCGGACTCGATGGCCTTGGTGAGGTACTCGATGTCGCCGTAGGGCACGAACTCGACGCCGGACGGCATCGGCTCGAACGGGGCGCGCTTGTCCGGCTGGCCCGTCATCGCCAGGGCGCCCATGGTGCGGCCGTGGAAGCCGTGGTTGGCGCTGATGATGCGGCGGCGGCCGGTGAGGCGGGCGAGCTTGAACGCCGCCTCGTTGGCCTCCGTGCCGGAGTTGCAGAACATCACGCGGATATCGTCGCCCTCCCCCTCGGCGCCGCCGCCGGAGGTCGCGTCGTCGCGCCACCCAGTGAGGGCGATGAGCCGCTCGGCGAGCCGCAGCGGCTGCTCCGCGCCGAAGATGTTGGAGACGTGGCCGAGGGAGCCGATCTGCTCGGAGACCGCGGAGACGATCGCGGGGTGGGCGTGGCCGAGGACGTTCACGGCGATGCCGGCGAGCAGGTCGAGGTACTCGTTGCCCTCGACGTCGGTCAGCCGCGGGCCGCGGCCGGAGGCCAGCTCGATGCGCGGCGTGCCGTAGTTGTCCATCAGCGCCCGGCCGTAGCGGCCGGCGAACTCGGTGTTGTCCGTCATGTGGGCGTCCTCCCGGTGGTCGGTGTGGTCGGTCGGGTCGGTCGGTTCTGTCGGTTCGATCTGTTCGGTGTGTTCCGCGCGTTCCGCGTGCACGTTCCGCGCCGTCCGCGCGGTCCGGACGAACCGCGCGGGGGCGGTCAGTCGTCCAGGCGGTACACGGTGCCGCCGAAGCCGTCGCCAGCGTCGGGGCGCTCCTCGTGCGGCAGCACCATGGTGCCGATACCGCCGGAGGTCAGCAGCTCGAGCAGCACGGAGTGCTCCTGGCGGCCGTCGATGACGTGGGCCGCGTTGACGGTCGACTCGACGGCGCGCAGGCACGACTCCATCTTCGGCACCATGCCGGAGTCGAGCGTCGGCAGCACGTCGCGCAGCGACGCCGTGTCGATGCGGGATACCAGCGAGCCGCGGTCGGGCCAGTCGGTGTACAGGCCCTCGACGTTGGTGAGGATGACGAGGCGCTCGGCCTCCAGCGCCGTCGCCAGCGCGCCGGCGGCGGTGTCGGCGTTGATGTTGTAGACCTCCCCGTCGGGGCCCGGGGCGATGGTGGAGACGACGGGGATGCGGCCGTTGTCGATGAGGTCGCGGATGCGCTCGGCGCGGACCTCGGTGATGTCGCCGACGAGGCCGATGTCGGTGGGCACGCCGCCGATGTCGACGAGGCGCTTGCGGGCGGTGAACAGGCCGCCGTCTTCGCCGGAGATGCCGGAGGCGTACGGGCCGTACTGGTTGATGAGGCCGACGAGCTCGCGGCCGACCTGGCCGAAGAGCACCATGCGGACGACCTCCATGACCTCCGGCGTCGTGACGCGGAAGCCGCCGCGGAACTCGCCCTCCATGCCCAGGCGGGACAGCATGTCGGAGATCTGCGGGCCGCCGCCGTGGACGACGACGGGCTTCACGCCGACGGTGCGCAGGAACACCATGTCCTGGGCGAACGCCGCCTTGAGGCGGTCGTCGACCATGGCGTTGCCGCCGTACTTCACCACGACGATGCGGTCGCGGTAGTGCTGCAGCCAGGGCAGGGCCTCGGCCAGCACGTGGGCGCGATGCGCGGGGGTGAGGTCGCCGGTGAGCTCGCCGGCGAGCTCGGGGCGGGAGGTGCGGGGGCTGGAGGACACGGGTCCGCCGTCCTTTCGGTCGGTGCGGGGCCCGGATCGCGGCGGCGATCCGGGGCGCGGGTCAGGAGGAGTACGCGGAGTTGATGTGGACGTAGTCGTGCGACAGGTCCGTGGTGCGGATGGTCGCGGAGCCCCCGTCGCCGGTGCCGAGGTCGACGACGACGTCGATGTCGGCGCCGGACAGGTCGACCTCGCGGGCGTCGGGCGTGCCGGTCGTCCTCTCGCACACCATGTGGCCGTTGAAGCTGACGGAGATGTTCTCCGGGTCCATGTCGACGGGGGCGACGCCCACGGCGGCGAGGACGCGGCCCCAGTTGGGGTCGGAGCCGAACATCGCGCACTTGAAGAGGTTGTCGCGGCCGATGATGCGGGCGGCGGTGAGCGCCTGCTCCTCGCCGCCCGTGCCGGTGACGGTGACGGAGACGCGCTTGGTGACGCCCTCGGCGTCGGCCTGCATCTGGGCGGCGATGTCCTCGCACACCTCGCGCACCAGGCGGTCGAGCTCCTCCTGGGAGGGCGTCACGCCGGAGGCGCCGGAGGCCATGATGAGGCAGGTGTCGTTGGTGGAGGTGGAGCCGTCGACGTCGAGGCGGTTGAACGTCATCTCGGAGGCGCCGGCGATGGCGGCGTGCGCCATCTCCGGGGTGATGACGGCGTCGGTGGTGATGACGGCCAGCATGGTCGCCAGCGACGGGCTGATCATGCCGACGCCCTTGCCCATCGCGCCGACGGTGAAGCCCTCGCCGCGGGCGACGGACTGCTTGGCGGTGAGATCCGTGGTGCGGATGGCGTCGGCGGCGGCGTAGGCGGCGTCGGGGCCGTCGCCGAGGGCGGCGACGAGCGGGTCGACGCCGGCGAGCAGCACGTCCATGGGCAGGCGGTCGCCGATGAGGCCCGTGGACGCCACGGCGACGTCGGAGGCGTCGCAGCCGAGGGCGGCGGCGACGGCGTCGCAGGTGGCGCGGGCGTCGTCGATGCCGGCGGCGCCGTTGCAGGCGTTGGCGTTGCCGGAGTTCAGCACGACGGCGCGGACGGCGCCGTCGGCGACGTGCTCGCGGGTGACGGTGACCGGGGCGGCGACGACGCGGTTCCGGGTGAACGTCGCGGCGGCGACGTGCTCCGGGCCGTCGTTGACGACGAGCGCGAGGTCGGGGTTGCCGGACGGCTTGATGCCGGCGGTGACGCCGGCGGCGCGGAAGCCGGCCGGGGCGGTGACGCCGACGGGCGCGGCGTCGGGGGCCGGCGCGGAGGTCATGGCGCCGGCGCCGCCGGTGGCGGCGTCGGTCGGCGCGTCGAGGGCGCCCCCGGCCGCGGCGGCGCCCGCCTGGGCGGCGCCGGCGGTGGTCTGGTCGATGTTGTCGGTCACGGTGCTACTCCCGCCTGCGGAAGGCCCGCCGTCTCGTCGAGGCCGGCGATGAGGTTCATGCACTGCACGGCGGCGCCGGCGGTGCCCTTGGTGAGGTTGTCGATGGCCCCGGTCACGAGCAGGCGGCCGGCGCGCTCGTCGACCTCGACCTGCAGGTGGACCATGTTGGAGCCGAGGACGGACTGGGTCTGCGGCTGCAGGCCCTCCGGCAGCAGCCGGATGAACGGCTCGCCGTCGTAGGCCTCCGCGTAGGCCGCGCGGGCGGACTCGGCGGTGACGGACGCGTCGGCGAGCGGCGCGGTGATCGTCGTCAGGATGCCGCGCGAGGTGGGCGCGAGCACGGGCGTGAAGCTGACGGACAGGTCCGGGGCGTACGGCGTGAGGTTCTGGATGAACTCGGCGGTGTGCCGGTGGGCGCCGGAGGTGTTGTAGGCGCGGAGGTTGCCCATGACCTCGGAGCCGAGGAGGCCGACGGAGGCCTTCTTGCCGGCGCCGGAGGTGCCCGTGACGGACACGACGGTGAGCTCGGGCTTCACCAGGCCCGCGGAGAGGGCGGGCAGGGCGGCGATGGTGCCGCCGGTCGGGAAGCAGCCGGGCACGGCGACGCGGCGGGTGCCGGCGATGGCCTCGCGGCCGCCGGGCAGCTCGGGGATGCCGTAGGTCCAGGTGCCGGCGTGCTCGGAGCCGTAGTAGCGCTCCCACTCCCCCGCGTCGCGGAGGCGGAAGTCGGCGCCGCAGTCGATGATGGCGGGCGGCTCGGTGCCGGCGTCCGCGGCGGCCTGCTCGAGGGCGGCGGCGATGGCGCCGGAGTGGCCGTGGGGCAGGCCGAGGAAGACGACGTCGTGGCCGGCGAGCACGTCGGCGGTGGTGTCCTCGATGACGCGGTCGGCCAGCGGCGACAGGTGCGGCATGATGTCGCCGACCCGCTGGCCGGCGTTCGACGCGCCGGTGAGGGCGCCGATGGTCAGTTCCCCGGACAGGTGGGCCGGGTGGCCGAGCAGCAGGCGGAGGATCTCGCCTCCGGCGTAGCCGCTGGCTCCGGCGACGGCAACGGAAATGGTCATGGCGGCCATTGTGCACCTTTATTCATGGCGTCGCAAACTATTCACCGCGTCGGCGCGTCGCGGTTCCGCGCGCCCCGTTCGCGCGGACGGTCCCCGATTCTACTCCCCCTCGCGTGACGACGGCCCCCGCGCCGCGCGTGCCCCGCGCGTCGTGCGCGGGCCGCGTCCGCGCGTCCCCCGCCTCCCCGCGTGACGACGTCCCCCGCGCGCCGGAGCCCCGGGCGCGGCTCCACGCGTGACCGCGTCCCCGCACGCGGCGACGCCCCGGGCGCCGGGCCCGGGGCGTCGTCACGCGATGGATGCCGGGAGGACCCGGCGCCGCGTCAGGCGCGCAGCTCGGCGCCGTGGCGCTCCTGCGCCAGGGCGATGGCGGCGCGGCGGCCCTCCGAGGCCTCGTCCTCCGTCAGCGTCCGGTCCGCGGCGCGGAAGCGCAGCGCGAACGTCAGGGAGCGGCGGCCCTCGCCGACGGCGTCGGAGCGGAACACGTCGAAGATGCGGATGGACTCCAGCAGCTCGCCGGCGCCCTCCCGCAGCGTCTCCTGCACCGCGGCGGCCGGCACGTCGTCGGCGACGACGAGCGCGACGTCCTGGTGCACCGCCGGGAACGGGCTGAGCACCGGCGCCGGCAGGTTCTCCCGCAGCGGCAGCGCGTCGACGTCCAGCTCCATGGCGCACGTGCGCTCCGGCAGGCCCATCTCGCGCAGCACCTGCGGGTGCAGCTCGCCGGCGTGGCCGACGACGCGGCCGTCGACGGACAGCGCGGCGCAGCGGCCCGGGTGCCACGGCAGGTGCTCGGCGTTGGCCAGCTCCAGCTCGACGCCGGCGGCGCGGGCGACGACGCGGGCGGACTCGATGGCGTCGGCGACGCCGTAGGCGCGGCCCGGGCCCCACGGGGTGTCCAGCTCGGCGCGGCCGCAGGCGATGGTCGCGACGTGCAGCGGCTGCTCCGGCAGGGAGTCAAGCAGCTCGCGCAGCTCCTCCGGGGCCGGGCGGCCGGCGGTCGACGGCATCGGGGACCGGCCCTCGCCGCGCGCGACGGTGACCTGCTCGACGCCGTAGAGCGACAGGTCGACCTGGCCGCGGGCGACGTTGCGGCGCACCGCGTCCATCATCGCCGGCAGCAGGGTGGTGCCCAGCTGCGCGGAATCGGACTCGAGAGGGTTGACGACCTTCACGGTGGCGCGGCGCGGGTCGTCCGCGTCGAGGCCCCAGCGGTCGAAGACGTCGTTGGCGGTGAACGGCGTCGGCAGGATCTCGAGGTAGCCGGCGTGCGCCAGGGCGTGGCCGATGGCGCGGCGGCGCAGCTGGCGGTCGGTGAGGCCGCGGCCGGCCGGGGCGACCGGCAGGACGACCGGGATGTCCTCCAGGCCCTCCAGGCGCAGCACCTCCTCCACCAGGTCGGCCTTCATGGTCAGATCGGTGCGCCAGGTCGGCGGGGTGACGGTCAGCTCGCCGTCGTCGTCGCCCTCGACGGCGCAGCCGACCTCCTCGAGGCGGGCGCGGGTCACGCCGGCCGGGTAGTCGACGCCGGCGACCTCGCCGGGCAGCGACGCGGGGATGACGATGGGCTGCGGGGCCGGGGCGTCGCCGACGAGGGTGCGGCCGGGCTCCGGGGCGCCGCCGCCGTAGCGGGCCAGCAGGTTGCAGGCCAGGTCGAGGGCGGGCTCGACCAGGGCCGGGTCGACGGAGCGCTCGAAGCGGCGGGAGGCCTCGGAGGACAGCTTGTGGCGGCGGCCGGTGCGGAAGGTGCGCAGCGGCGACCACACGGCGGCCTCGAAGACGACGTCGGTGGTGTCGTCGGCGATCTCGGAGGTGACGCCGCCCATCACGCCGGCCAGCGACTGGATGCCGGAGTCGTCGCAGATGACGACGTCCTCGGGGTCGAGCTTCCGCTCGACGTGGTCGAGGGTGGTCATGGTCTCGCCGGCCTCCGCGTTGCGGACGACGAGGCCGCCGGAGACGCGGGCGCCGTCGAAGGCGTGCATCGGCTGGCCGAGCAGCATCATGACGTAGTTGGTGACGTCGGTCGGCAGGTTGATGGAGCGCTGGCCGGCGGCCAGCAGGCGGCGGCGCATCCACCACGGGGTGCGCGCGGCCGGGTCGACGCCGGTGACGCGGCGCAGGCCGAAGCGCAGGGCGTCGGTCTCCGGGCGGACCTCGAGGTCCAGCACGGGCGCGTCGGTCGGGGCCTCGCCCGCACCCGCGGTCGCGGGGTCCACGAAGTCGAGGTCGAAGGCGGAGGCGATCTCGCGGCCCAGGCCGCGGGCGGACAGCGCGTAGCCGCGGTCCGGGGTGATGTTGACCTCGAAGATCTCGTCGTCGAGGCCGAGGAAGGCGCGGGCGTCGGCGCCGATGGCGACGGCCTCCCCCTCGCCGTCCGGCAGGGACGTCTCGTCCTCGCCGAGGGTGAGGATGCCGGCGGACTGGTCGGCCAGGCCGAGCTCCGCCTCGGAGCACATCATGCCCTCGGAGACCTTGCCGTAGGTCTCGCGGGCGGAGATCTCGAAGCCGCCCGGCAGGACGGTGCCCGGCAGCGCGACGACGACGATGTCGCCCTCGGCGAAGTTGCGGGCGCCGCAGATGATGTTCTGCGGCTCGCCGGTGCCGTTGGCGTCGCCGACGTCGACGGAGCAGTAGCGGATGGGCTTGCGGAAGCCCTCGAGCTCCTCGATGGAGGCGACGCGGCCGAACACCAGCGGCCCGGTGATCGCCGGCATCGGCTCGTGGCCCTCGGTCTCGAAGCCGACGCGGACGAAGCCCTCGTCGAGCTCGTCCGGGGTGACGGACCACCCGGGGGCGGCGGCTGCGGCGACGTCGGTGACCCACGACTGGGAGATGAACATTCTTTTCCTTCTGCTGCTGGTTCGCTGGGTGCTGTGCGGGGGTCGCGGGCCTAGCCGCGGATGCCGAAGGGCTGCGTGAAGCGGACGTCGCCCTCGACCATGTCGCGCATGTCGGACAGGCCGTTGCGGAACTGGAGGGTGCGCTCCAGGCCCATGCCGAAGGCGAAGCCGGAGTACTCGTCGGGGTCGATGCCCGCGGCGCGCAGGACGTTCGGGTTGACCATGCCGCAGCCGCCCCACTCGATCCAGCCGGCGCCGCCCTTCTTGTTGGGGAACCAGACGTCGACCTCGGCGGAGGGCTCGGTGAACGGGAAGTAGTTGGCGCGCATGCGGGTGCGGGTCTCCGGGCCGAACAGCTGCTTGGCCATGTGGTCCAGGGTGCCGCGCAGGTGGCCCATGGTCAGGCCCTTGTCGACTGCGAGGCCCTCCACCTGGTGGAACACCGGGGTGTGGGTGGCGTCGAGCTCGTCGGTGCGGAAGGTGCGGCCGGGGCAGATGACGTAGATGGGCAGGTCGCGCTCCAGCATGGTGCGCACCTGGACCGGGGAGGTGTGGGTGCGCAGGACCTGCAGGGAGCCCTCCGGGGCGATGTGGAAGGTGTCCTGGAGGGTGCGGGCCGGGTGGTCCGGCAGGAAGTTGAGGGCGTCGAAGTTGAAGTACTCGGCCTCCACCTCGGGCCCCTCGGCGATCTCCCAGCCCATGGCGGTGAAGATGTCGCCGATGCGCTCGGAGAGGATGGTGATGGGGTGCATGCCGCCGCGCTGGCCGCGGGCGGTGTCGACGGTGACGTCGACGCGCTCGGCGGCGAGGCGGCGCTCGACGGCCTCCGCCTCGAGGACGGCCGCGCGCTCCGCGTGGGCCTTCTCCACCCGGCCTCGGGCCATGTTCACGCGGCGGCCGGCGTCCTTGCGCTCGGCCTTCGGGATGGAGCCCAGCGCCCGGCGGGCCTGCGGGATCGGGGCGGCGTCGCCGAGATGGGCGCGCCGCGCCTCCGCAAGCTCCTCCGGGTCGGTCGCCGCCGCGAACGCGGCGAGCGCGGCGTCGGCGGCCGCGGCGAGGGCCTCCTCGGAGAGATCGGGCGTGGTGGGGGTGTCGCTCACTGCTGGACCATCTTCTCGTTCGTCGGACTGGGTCGTACCGGAAGCATCATAGTGCCCGGCGCCCGCCGCGCCGGATCATGGTCCGGGACGCGTCCCCGATTCCCCGCGGCGACCTCGCGGCGGCGTCGGCGGCGGCCCCGGTGGCGGTACCGCGTCCGCCGGACGCCGGGCCCGCCGTCCGCGCAGCCGCCGGCCCGTCAGCCGCGCGGCGCGCGGGCGGTCTCCCACAGGCACATCGCGGCGGCGGTGGCGAGGTTCAGCGACTCCGCTCCCCCGCGCATCGGGATGGAGACGGTCGCGTCGGCGGCGGCGAGCACGTCGCCGGGCAGGCCGTGGGCCTCGTTGCCCGTCAGCCACGCGACGGGGGCGGCGGGCAGCGGGTCGGCGCCGAGGGTCAGGTCGCCGTCCATCGCCGTCGCGAGCGTGACGACGCCCCGCTCCCGCGCCGCCGCGAGCACACCGGCGACGTCGGCGTCGCGCGCGACGGGCACGTGGAAGACGGATCCGGCGCTGGAGCGGACGGCCTTGCCGCCGAGGGGGTCGACGGTCTCGCCGGCGAAGACGACGCCGGCGGCGCCGAGCGCGTCGGCCATGCGGATGACGGTGCCGGCGTTGCCGGGGTCGGAGATGCCGACGGCGATGACGGCCATGCGGGCCGGGGACGCGTCCGGGTCGAGGGCGCGGTCGAGGACCTCGCCGGCGCCGCACAGGACGCGGTCGGCGGCGCAGACGGCGAACAGCCCCGTCGTCGTCACCGTCTCCGCCAGCGACGCGGCGGCCCTGTCCGTCACCGCGGAGACGGTGACGCCGCGGCGGGTCGCGTCGTCAAGCACCTGGCGGTGGCGCGCGGTGGCGTCGTCGGACGCGAACACCTCGAGCGCCGCACCGGTGGCGACGGCGGCCTCGACGGCGTTCGGCCCCTCCGCGAGGAAGCGGCCGGACTTGCGGCGGGCGGCGGCGCGGTGGAGCTTGGACGCGGAAACGACCCGCGGGGTCCTTTCGGTGAAGGACTCCGCGGGTCGCGTGAAGGTGTCGGGCATGCGGCCCAGACTACCGTGCTCCTACTTGGCCTCGGCCGGGGCGTTGACGTCCTCCGGCAGGGCGGCCTTGGCGGCCTCGACCAGGGCGGTGAACGCCTGCGGGTCGTTGACGGCCAGCTCGGCGAGGTTCTTGCGGTCGACCTCGATGCCGGCGAGCGACAGACCCTGCATGAAGCGGTTGTAGGTCATGTCGTTGGCGCGGGCGGCGGCGTTGATGCGGGAGATCCACAGGCGGCGGAACTGGCCCTTGCGGTGGCGGCGATCCCGGAACTCGTAGGTCTTCGAGTGGAGCATCTGCTCCTTCGCCTTGCGGTACAGGCGGGACCGCTGGCCGCGGTAGCCCTTCGCGGAATCGAGGACTTCGCGACGCTTCTTCTTGGCGTTGACCGAGCGCTTCACACGTGCCACGGTGATACTTCCTTACGTTTGTCGGGGCCGGCCGGGGATTGTCGGGGGCCTGGCCCGGTGTTCGTTTCTTCGGAGGGGCGGGAGGCGGGTTACGCCTGGCCCAGGAGACGCTTGACGCGCTTGACGTCGGCCTTCGCGACCTCGGTGTCGCCCTTCAGGCGGCGGGTGCGGGTCGAGGGCTTGCCCTCCAGGAGGTGGCGGCGGTTCGCCTGCTCACGGCGCAGCTTGCCGGAGCCGGTCTTCTTGAAACGCTTCGCGGTGCCCTTGTGGGTCTTCTGCTTCATGGTTGTGCACGTCCTTTACGCGTTTTCGTGGTGTCCGGGGCGTGGTCGGCCCCGGGCGGACACGGACGGTCGCCGGGAGAACCCGGCGGGCGTCCCGGTCGGGGGCGGGTCAGCCCTGCTTCTTGCCCTTGCGGAGCGGGCCGATGACCATCGTCATGTTGCGGCCGTCCTGCTTCGGGCGGGACTCGACGACGCCGTGCTCGGCGACGTCGTTGGCCAGGCGCTCGAGCAGGCGGTAGCCGAGCTCCGGGCGCGACTGCTCGCGGCCGCGGAACATGATGGTCACCTTGACCTTGGACCCCTTGTCCAGGAACCGGACGACGTTGCCCTTCTTCGTCTCATAGTCGTGGTCGTCGATCTTGGGACGGAACTTCTGCTCCTTGACCACGGTCTGCTGCTGGTTCCGGCGAGCCTCGCGGGCCTTCTGGGCCTGCTCGTACTTGAACTTGCCGTAGTCCATGATCTTGCAGACCGGCGGCTTCGCCTTCGGGGCCACCTCGACCAGGTCGAGATCGGCCTCGTACGCGATCTTGCGGGCCTCGTCGGTGTCGACGATGCCCACCTGCTCGCCGCTCGGGCCGACGAGGCGGACCTGCGGAACTCGGATACGCTCGTTCATGCGAGCTTCAGCGCTGATGTGGACTCCTAAGTCGATGAGATGAACACTTCGTCCGAACCGCCCCCGACGGCGAAGTGGAGTCCCGAATCCCATCCGGGCGGCCGCGTCATGCGCGACCGGGTGGCGTGGCGCGCACGTCCCAGCTGAACCGGGCGCGTCCGCGACGCTCGTCGACCCCGGCGCAACCATGATTCTTCGGCGCACCCAGGGTGGGATACTTCGTCCTCTTCGCTGCCGTGACCCGCGCTCCCCCTCCATCTCTCGATGGCCATGTCCGGGGACATGTCGGGGCGCCCGCATCCGGCGGTCGTGACGACGACAGTACACCCGCCCGGCCACCTGGGCAAATCCGCGGCGCGCGGCGTGTCGCCGCGCGACCGGCGCGAACGAGGCGGACGGCGCGGGACGCGACGCGCGGCGCGGAACGCGGGAGCCGCCGCAGCCGCGGGCGCCGCTTTGCGCGGAACATGACCCGTCACGTGACGACGGTACCCGCCCGCGGCCATGACCCAATCCGCGGCCCGGGGTGCGGCCGCGTCGCGCCCGGGCGGGAAACCGCGGCGGATACGCGGACCGCTCCGACTGCGCGAGCATGGCGGCCAACTGCGGTTTCGCCGTCGCAAAGCGAAAAATAGACCGATCGGGCTAGACAGATCGGTTTGACGTGCTCTAGGCTCCCGAACCGCCGACAGACCCGTCGGTCTATTCGCCGCCGGGTCCACCCACCGACGACAACCACGCACACGCGACCAACACGAAGGGCACCAATGATCCTGACCGGAGCCGTACTCGGCATCATCCTGGGCTACGCGCTGCAGCGCGGCCGCTTCTGCGTCACCGGATTCCTCCGCGACGTCTGGCTGACGCGGTCCTCCCGCGGCATCGCCGCGCTCCTCCTCGTCATCGCCGTCCACGCCGTCGGCGTGTGGGCGCTCGTCGGCGCCGGCGCCATCGCGCCGGAGGCGGAGACCTTCTCCCCCGTCGCCACCATCGTCGGCGGCCTCGTCTTCGGCTGGGGCATCGTGCTGGCCGGCGGCTGCGCCACCGGCACCTACTACCGCGCCGGCGAGGGCCTCGTCGGCTCCTGGCTGGCCCTGGTGGCCTACGCCCTGACGTCGGCGTTCATGAAGATCGGCCCGGCGGCGGGCTTCACCGAGTCCCTGCGCGGCCAGACCGTCGGCACCGGCACCATCCACGGCGACCTGCACCTGCCGGTCATCGTGCCGCTGGTCGTCCTCGTCGCCGTCACCGCCTGGCTGGTCCGCCGCGAGGTCACCCGCCCGTCCCTGCCGGTGCCGACCCTGCCGGCCCGCAAGACCGGCCTGGCGCACCTGCTGACGGAGAAGCCGTGGGGCCTGTACACCACCGCCGTCATCGTCGGCGTCATCGGCGTCGTCGCCTGGCCGCTGTCCACCGCCTCCGGCCGCAACGGCGGCCTGGGCATCACCACCCCGTCCGCGCACCTGGTCGGCTGGTCCGGCACCGGCGACCCGCAGTACCTCAACTGGGGCGTCATGCTGGTGCTCGGCATCATCGCCGGCTCCTACGCCGCGGCGAAGCTCTCCGGCGAGTTCCGCGTCCGCGTCCCCGACGCGACCGTCGCCAAGCGCTCCGTCATCGGCGGCATCGCGATGGGCGTCGGCGCCGTGCTGGCCGGCGGCTGCACCGTCGGCAACGGCATGGTCAACACCGGCCTGTTCTCCTGGCAGGGCTGGATCTCCCTGGCCGCGATGCTGGTCGGCTGCGGCATCGCCACCCGCGTCTACCTGATGCGCAAGCCGCTGCTGCCGCGCCGCGCCCGCGAGCGCGAGACCGCCGACGTCGCGGTCTAGCACCTCCCTTCCCCCCCTCCGGCGCGGCCGACGCCGCCCGGACCCCGCCGGGGCACCACCGCCCCGGCCACGCGAACCTCACCCGAAAGGAACCCCACATGGCCACCCACGTTCTCGAGACCACCGGCGCCGTCTGCCCCTTCCCGCTCATCGAGGCCAAGGAGAAGATGGCGGAGCTGAACGCCGGCGACGAGCTGGTCATCGGCTTCGACTGCACCCAGGCCACCGACGCCATCCCGCGCTGGGCGGCCTCCGAGGGCCACGGCGTCAAGGACTTCCAGGCCACCGGCGCCGCCGAGTGGACCATCACCGTCGTCAAGCAGGGCGCCTGACCCGCCGCCGCGCGCACGCACACGAACCTCCCGCGCGCCACGGGCTGCTCCGGCCCCGCGTCCCCGCCGCCGCAGGCGGGGCGCGGGGCCGTCCGCGTGCACGGGGTGTTCCGCGGTGCGCCGTGCGAGGTGCTTCGCGACGGTCCCCGCCGCGGCTCCCCGCCGGAAGCCGGGCACCGGCGCCCGCGCCCCCGTTTCCGATCCACGCGTCAAGCCGGGCCGGGCCGCGGTCGTGGACGACCTTCCACCCGGTGACGGCCGGTCACAATCGGCGCACAATCGGCGCGGCCTCCTGACACGAACCTCACGGCGCAATAGGTTAGGCGCCATGAACAACATGGACGACGCGGGTCGCCGGCGGCGGGAGCTGCAGGAGGCGCTGGCGGAGCTCGAGGGCGCCGAGGCCAGGATCCTCCGGGCCGCCGAGTCGCTGCGCAACGAGCTGCGCCGCCTGGACGGCGAATCCGAATCCCCGTGGGTGGCGCCCGCCGGGCCCGGGGCTCCGGGACCGCGGCAGCAGGGTGCGGCACCCGGCGCCGGGTCGGCGGACGCCGGTTCCCCGATGTCCGGGCCGCACGGGCCGGGACCGCAGATGCCCGGTTACGCGGCGGCCGGGCAGGCCGGAGCGCCGCCGCAGCCGGCCGGCCCGGTCCCCGCGATGGCGTACGCGGGGCCATCCGGGCCGATGGCGCCGGGCATGCACGGAGGCCCCGCACCGCACGGTTCACCGGTCGGCCCGGGCGGTCCCGGTGCTCCGGCCGGCCCGGGCGGCCCGGGTGGTCCGGGCGTCCCCGGCGGTCCGGGTGGACCGGGTGGCCCCGGCGGCGCCTTCCCGCCGGGCGGCGGCCCCGTGCCCCCGGGCACCCCGCCCCCGCCGCCGCGGGTGGACCCCGGGCCCCCGTGGTGGACCGACGAGAAGCGGGTCATCCGCGTCGTCTCCGTCGGCGGCGGCGTCATCACCGTCATCGGCGTCATCCTGCTCATCGCGCTCGCCATCCAGGCCGGGCTGCTCGGCCCGACCGGGCGCGTCATCCTGGCCTACGTCCTCGCCGCCGCCCTCGCCGGGGCCTCCTGGCTCACGGCGCGACGCGGCCTCCAGGCGGTCGTGCCGGCGACGCTGGCGGCCATCTCCGCATGGACGGCGATGCTCACGTCGGCGTTCCTGCCCGACGTGTTCGCGGCCGTGCCCGGCCCGGTCGCCCAGATCCTCATCGGGGTCTTCGGCCTGCTCGGCGCCGCCGGGACCAGGCGCCTGGGCAGCGACGGGGCGGCCACCGCCGTCGTCGCCGGCGTGGCGCTCGTGATGGGCCTGCACCCGTTGCGCGCCGAGGGCCCCTGGGCGTTCGACGTCGTCGCCTCCGCCCTCGTCTTCCCCGTCCTCGCCGCCTGCGCGCTCCTGTGGTGGGGTTCGGCTGCGGTGCGGACGGTGCCGGTGGCCGCGGTCATCGGCGCAGCACTGGCGGTCTTCCCCGTCAGCGACTCCGTCACCCGCGGCGCCGTCGCCGCCGCCTGGGGGCTCATCCCCACCATCGTCCTCTTCGTCGGCTCCATGCTCGCGATCGTCGCGATGGCCTCCCGCCGGGCGACCTGGCCGTCGGCCGCCGTCGCCCACATCCTCGCGGGAACCGCCGCCGTCGCGGTTCCCGCCCTCGTGGTCTGGAGCCCCGCCCTGGTCTGGGGCCCCGGCCTCGACACCCCGGTCTGGACCGCCCTGCCGACCAATCCGACGCTCTGCTTCGTCCTCGCCGTCGCCGCCATGGCCGTCGCCCGCCTGCTGCCGACCGTCCAGGGGCCGCCGGAGGAGCCCGCCCCCGACGACGCCCCGCCGCCGCAGATGCCCGGCACCCGGCGGCCGCCCGCCCGGCCGAGGAGCGTCTCCCCGTGGCTCACGTTCAACATCCAGCTGAGCGTGCTCATCGTCCCGACCCTCGGCCTCGTCACCGCGTCCGGCAGCGACCTCGTCATGGCCGTCCTCCTCGCAGGCATCCCCATCGCGGTCGTCGCCTGGCGCCGCGGTCGCCCGTCGGCGTCCCTCGAAACCGCCATGTGGCTGTGGCTCGCCTTCATGACGGTGGTCGGGGCGGAGATCGTCCTCCTGCCGATCTTCGCCGCGCTCCACGAGATCGGGCTCCGGCACCTCGCGGGCGCGGTCCTGCTCCTCGGCGTCATCGTCGCGCTGGCCGCCCTCGTCATCGACGCGCTGCGAACCCGCCGCCGAGCGCATGCCGCCGGGGGCCGGACCGGCCCGACCGACCCGGGCGACGGCGCCCCGGCCGGCCCGGACGGGACCCCGGCGGAGACGGGCGGCGCCCCGCAGCCGGACCCCGCCGAACGCCTCGAGTTCTCCGGGGCGCGGACGATGATCCTCGGCGCCGTGGCGCTGCTGCTGTCCTCCTCCCCCGTCCTCATCGCCGTGCAGGCCGCCGGCGGCACCTTCTCCCTGGGCCACATGGTCGTCTCCGTGCTGTGGATGGCGGCGGCCGCGTTCATCATGATCGGCCCGCAGCGCCTCACCGGCGACGCCCCGGCCACCGCGGGGCTCCTGCTCGCCGCGGCGGCGACCGCGAAGCTGGTGCTGTTCGACATGTCCGCGATGAACGGATGGGCGCGGGCCTTCGCGTTCCTCATCTGCGGCGTCATCCTGCTGGTCATGGCCATCGGACGCAGCCGACGGCATCACGGGGTGATGCCTCCGGATGCAGGGCCGCCGGGCGCCTTCTAGGCGGACGACCCGACCCCGCCGTCATTCCGCGGGGCCATCACCGTCACGCCGCTCCCTCCAGCATCGAACGCAGGAAGCGGCCGGTGTGGCTCGTCGGCGACGCGGCGACGTCCTCCGGCGTGCCCTCGACGACGACGGTGCCGCCGCCCGCGCCGCCCTCCGGGCCCATGTCGATGATCCAGTCGGCGGCCTTGATGACGTCGAGGTTGTGCTCGATGACGATGACGGTGTTGCCCTTGTCCACCAGCCCCTGCAGCACGAGCATCAGCTTGCGGACGTCCTCGAAGTGCAGGCCCGTCGTCGGCTCGTCGAGGATGTAGACCGTCCGGCCGTTGGAGCGCTTCTGCAGCTCCGCGGCCAGCTTCACGCGCTGCGCCTCGCCGCCGGACAGCGTCGTCGCGGACTGGCCGAGGCGCACGTAGCCCAGGCCGACGTCGACGAGCGTGTCCAGGTACCGGGAGATCGACGTGATGGGGCGGAAGAACTCCGCCGCGTCGACGATCGGCATGTCCAGCACCTCGGCGATGTTCTTCCCCTTGTAGGTGACCTCGAGCGTCTCGCGGTTGTAGCGCTGCCCGTTGCACACCTCGCACGGCACGTACACGTCCGGCAGGAAGTTCATCTCGATCTTGATGGTGCCGTCGCCCTTGCACGCCTCGCAGCGGCCGCCCTTGACGTTGAAGCTGAACCGGCCGGCCTTGTAGCCGCGGACCTTCGCCTCCTGCGTCTCCGCGAACAGGGTGCGGATCTTGTCGAACACGCCCGTGTACGTCGCCGGGTTCGACCGCGGCGTGCGGCCGATGGGCGACTGGTCGACCTGCACCAGCTTGTCCAGCTGGTCCAGGCCCTCCACGCGGGTGTGGCGGCCCGGCACGAGGCGGGCGCGGTTCAGCTCGTTGGCCATCGTCTTCGCCAGGATGTCGTTGACCAGCGTCGACTTGCCCGACCCGGACACGCCCGTGACGCAGGTGAGCAGGCCGATGGGGAACGAGACCTCGACGTCCTTGAGGTTGTTCTCCTTCGCGCCGACGACGGTGACCATGCGGCCGAAGTCCACCGGGCGGCGCGACTCCGGGACCGTCAGCACGCGGCGGCCCGACAGGTAGGCGCCCGTGATGGACTCCTCCACGTCGACGATGCCGCCCGGTTCGCCCTGGTAGACGATGCTTCCGCCGTACTCGCCGGCCTTCGGGCCGATGTCGACGAGCCAGTCGGCGGCGCGGATCGTGTCCTCGTCGTGCTCGACGACGATGAGGGTGTTGCCCAGGTCGCGCAGGTTCTTCAGTGTCGCGATGAGCCGCTCGTTGTCCCGCTGGTGCAGGCCGATGGACGGCTCGTCGAGGACGTACAGCACGCCCGCGAGGCCCGAGCCGATCTGCGTGGCCAGGCGGATGCGCTGCGCCTCGCCGCCGGACAGGGTGCCGGCGGCGCGGGACAGCGACAGGTAGTCGAGGCCGACGTCGAGGAGGAATCGGAGGCGCGCCTGGATCTCGCGCAGGACGCGGCCGGCGATCATCTCCTCGCGCTTGCCCAGGTGCAGGTCGTCGAGGAACTCGGACGCCTCGGCGACCGACAGGTCCGACAGGCCGGCGATCGACTTCTCCCCGTGGGAGCCGGAGTCGATGGTGACGTGGAGGATTTCGGGCTTCAGCCGGGTGCCGCCGCATGCGTCGCACGGCACCTCGCGCATGTAGCCCTGGTAGCGCTCCTTCTGGCCGTCGGTCTCCGCCTGGTCGAGCTTGCGGTGCAGGTACTGCATCGCGCCCTCGAACGGGGCGTCGTAGCTGCGCTGCCGGCCGAAGCGGTTGCGGTAGCGCACGTGCACCTTCTTCGACGAGCCGTGGAGGATCGCCTTGCGGTGCGCGGCCTTGAGGTCCTGGAACGGGGTGTTCGAGTCGAAGCCCTCGACCTCCGCGAAGGACTCGAAGAGCCGGCGGAAGTACTTCTGGTTCCGGGTCGTCGCCCACGGGTGGATGGCGTCGAAGGCGGGCTTCGACGGGTCGGGGACGACGAGGTCGGGGTCGACCTCCAGCTTCACGCCCAGGCCGTCGCACGCCGGGCACGCGCCGTACGGGGAGTTGAAGGAGAAGGAGCGCGGCTCGAGCTCGTCGACGTGGATGCGGTGGCCGTTGGGGCACGCCATCTTCTCGGAGTAGCGCATGGAGCGGTTCGGGTCGTCGTCGTCCAGGTCGACGGCGTCGATGACGACGACGCCGTCGGCGAGCCGCAGCGCCGTCTCGACGGAGTCGGTGATGCGCAGCCGCTGCGTGTCCTTCGCCTGGAGGCGGTCGACGACGACGTCGATGTCGTGCTTGATCTGCTTCTCCAGCTTCGGCGGGTTGGACAGCCGGTGCATCTCGCCGTCGACGATGACGCGGGCATAGCCCTGGGCCGCCAGGTCCTCGAAGAGGTCGACGAACTCGCCCTTGCGGGTGCGGACGACGGGCGCGAGGATCTGGAACTTCGTGCCCTCGGGCATCTCCAGCACCTGGTCGACGATCTGCTGCGGCGTCTGGGAACTGATGACGGCGCCGCATTCGGGGCAGTGCGGCACGCCGGTGCGGGCGTAGAGCAGGCGGAGGTAGTCGTAGACCTCGGTGATGGTGCCGACGGTCGACCGGGGGTTGCGGTTGGTCGACTTCTGGTCGATGGACACCGCGGGCGACAGGCCCTCGATGAGCTCGACGTCGGGCTTCTGCATCTGGCCGAGGAACATGCGGGCGTAGGAGCTCAGCGACTCGACGTAGCGGCGCTGGCCCTCGGCGAAGATGGTGTCGAACGCCAGCGAGGACTTGCCGGAGCCCGACAGGCCCGTGAACACGATGAAGTTGTCGCGGGGCAGGTCGATGTCGACGCCCGTGAGGTTGTGCTCGCGGGCGCCGCGGACGACGAGGCGGTCAGCCAAGTGGCCGTTCCTTCCGTTGGGTGGTGGCGGCCGGCGTGCGGTGCGCCGGCGGGTGCGGCCGCTTCCCCGGGGGCCGGGCGGGGCCCGGACCTGCGCCGGAGGGCGGCGGCGCGGGCGCCCGACGGGTGGCCGGGTGCCGCGTCAACACCGCGCCAGTGTACACGTGTTCGAGAAATCGCCGTCTCCGCCGTTTCGCGTGACGACGGCGCCCCGCCGCGCGCGGTACCGCGGCACGGCACGTACCCTGGCCCGCATGAGCGAGACGACGATCACCATCAGCGACGAGTACGACGGCGATCCCGCCCGCCGGGAGGTGCAGCGGTTCACCGCCTCCGGCGTCGACGTGTACAAGACGTCGGTCGGCGAGATGTCCAACAACGTCTACCTGCTGGTCCGCGGCGGCGAGGGCCTGCTGGTCGACGCCGCCGACGAGGCCGATCACCTGCTGGCGCTCATCGACGCCGTCGGGTGCGACGTCCGCACCGTCGTCACGACCCACTCCCACGGCGACCACGTGCAGGCGCTGGCCGAGGTGCTGCGCGCCACCGGCGCCCGCCACCTGACCAGCACGCTCGACGCGCCGGACATCGACGCCGACCACGACCGGCTGCTGGACCACGGCGACGTCGTGACGTTCGGCGGCGACGACCCTGTCGACATGACCGCCTTCATCCTCCGCGGCCACACCCGCGGCGGCGTGGGCCTGGCCCTCGACGAGCGCGCCGGCGACCCGCCGCACCTGTTCGTCGGCGACTCCCTGTTCCCGGGCGGCGTCGGCGCCACGAAGTCCGGCGAGCAGTTCGAGATCCTCATCGGCGACGTGGAGGACCGCGTCTTCGGCGCCTACGACGACTCCGCGGTGGTCCACCCCGGCCACGGCGCCGACACGACGGTGGGCGCCGAGCGCCCGCACCTCGCGGAGTGGCGCGAGCGCGGCTGGTGACCGGGCGTGCCGCGCAGGGCCCCGTCGTCACGCACCGCACCGCGGACCCCGCGACGCGGCACCCCGCCGCGGGCCCCGTCGCACGGCACCGGACCACGGGCCCCGATCGCCGGAGGTGATCGGCGCTCACCGTTTCCGGGCGCGTCCTCCCGCGGCGCCGCCGCGGCGTTTACACTGGATGACCGGACGCCGTCCCCCGCGGACGGCACCCGATGACCGAACGCGACCGCAGTCGCGACACGAACAGGAGATGACCGAACAATGATCCGCAAGATCGCCCGGCCGATGCTGGCCTCCGTCTTCGTCGCCGACGGCGTGGACACCCTCATGAACCGCGACGACCACGTCGACGGCGCCCAGGAGGTCCTGAACCGCGTCCGCACCATCACGCCGCCGCAGTACGCCTCCTTCGTCCCGAAGAACCCGAAGACCGCCCTCACCGCGGTCGCCGGCACGAAGGTCGCCGCCGGCTCCCTGTACGCCCTGGGCAAGGCGCCGCGCGTCGCCGCCACCGCCCTGGTCGCCGCGCAGGTCCCGACCGTGCTGGCCCGCCACGCGTTCTGGGAGACCCAGGACAAGGAGGAGAAGCGCAACCGCCGCACCGGCTTCCTCACCAACATCGGCCTGCTCGGCGGACTGTTCCTCGCCACCGCCGACACCGACGGCAAGCCGGGCCTGGCCTGGCGCGCCCAGGACGCCGGCAAGCGGGTCAACAAGAAGGTGCAGAAGGCCCTGCCGACGAAGTCCGAGGCCGAGGCCCGCCGCGAGGAGCTGCAGGCCCGCGCCGCCGACCTGGGCGAGAAGGCCAAGGAGCGCGCCGCCGTCGCCCGCGAGGGCGCCGCGGAGCAGCTGTCCACCGCCAAGGACTACTACGACGACAACAAGGACGACTGGAAGGACTCCATCACGTCCTTCGCCGCCGACGCCCGCGAGAAGCTGGCCGAGGCCGCCCACAACGCCGACCTGGACAAGAAGGCCCAGAAGCTCGGCAAGCGCGCGGAGAAGGCCCGCAAGCGCGCCCGCAAGCAGGCCGAGAAGAAGCTGAAGGAGTTCCGCGGCTAAAAGCCCGGCTCCCCGCACCACGCCCCGCCCGGTCCCGTCCGGGCGGGGCGTCGCGCGTAGGATTGCCCTTCCGCCCATTTCCCGACGACCGGACAAGGACAGCCACGTGACGCACCCGGATCTCCCGTCCGAGCAGACGCACCTGGACGAGGTGTACGCGCACCTCGACGCGGAGCGCCGCCGCGACCAGGAGGCGCTGCGCCGCGTGATGCTGGACGACGACCCGGAGCCGCAGGCCCGCGTCGCCCGCGAGGTCGAGCACAACCGGCTGCAGGAGCGGCTGGAGCGCTACCGCGTCGCGGAGGTCGGCCTGGTGTTCGGGCGCATCGACATCGCCGACGACGAGCCGGACAACCCCGTCCCCGGGCACCCGGAGCTGGACCGCCGGCACATCGGCCGCATGGGCGTCTCCGACCCGGAGGACGACTACCGCGGGCTGCTCATGGACTGGCGCGCCCCGCAGGCCCGCCCGTTCTACCTGGCGACGACGGCGAACCCGGAGGGCGTGACGCTGCGCCGGCACATCCGGACCCGCGGCCGGCGCGTCCGCGACCTCGACGACGAGTGGTTGGACATCCCGGAGGGCATGGACCCGGAGGCCGTCTCCGGCGCCCCGGCGGCCGCCGCGGACCGGGCCTCCGGCGGCGCCGCCGGCGAGTCGGTGCTGCGCGAGGTCCTCGACTCCGCCCGCACGGGCCGGATGCGCGGCATCGTCGAGACGATCCAGCGGGAGCAGGACCTGGTCATCCGCGATGCGACCCGCCAGACCATGGTCGTCCAGGGCGGCCCCGGCACCGGCAAGACCGCCGTGGCGCTGCACCGCGTGGCGTGGCTGCTGTACACGCACCGCGACCAGCTGGAGAAGACGGGCGTGCTCATCCTGGGCCCCAACGGCCCGTTCCTCGACTACATCAGCCGGGTGCTGCCGAGCCTCGGCGAGACGGGCGTCGTCCTGTCGACGATCGCGGACCTCTACCCCGGCGTCCACGGCCGCGGCGACGAGTCGCCCGTCGTCCGCGAGGTGAAGGGCTCCGCGGAGATGGCCCACATCCTGCGCAACGCGGTGAGGGACCGCCAGGTCGTGCCGGACGCCCCGGTGGAGGCGGCGCTCGACGGGGTGCCCGTCGTCGTCGAGCCGGCGATGGTGAAGGCCGCCCGCACCCGCGCCCGCCGGTCCCGCCGCCCGCACAACGAGGCGCGGCGGGTCTTCCGCGAGCATCTGCTCGATTCGCTGGCGGGGGCCGTCGCAACGCGCATCGGCGCGGACCCGCTGGGCGGCGCGAACCTGCTCACCGCGGCGGACCGCGAGGACCTGCGGGAGGAGCTGGGCGCCGACCGCGGCGTCGGCGACGTCATCGACGGCTTCTGGCCGGTGTTGGAGCCGGAGGCGCTGCTGGCGGAGCTGCTCGGCTCCCGGGAGGCGATCGCGTCGGCGGCGCGCGAATACGACGACGCGACGCGGGAGGCGCTGTTCAGGGAGGACGGCGCGGCGTTCGGCCCGTCCGACCCGCCGCTCATCGACGAGCTGCACGAGCTGCTCGGCGAGCCGCCCGCGGAGGCGTCCGAGGGCGACGGCGACGGCTTCGACGAGCTGGCGGAGGCGCAGGACGCCCTCGACATCCTGTCCGGCTCCGCGTCGCAGGACCTGGACGACGGGTTCGACCCCGAGATCCTCATGGCCTACGACCTCATCGACGCCGAGGGCCTCGCCGAGCGCCAGCGCGACCGCGACAACCGCACCACCGCGGAGCGCGCCGCCGCCGACCGCGAGTGGGCCTACGGGCACATCATCATCGACGAGGCGCAGGAGCTGTCCGCCATGGCGTGGCGGATGGTGCGCCGCCGCAGCCCGAACGGCTGGATGACGCTGGTCGGCGACATCGCGCAGACCGGCTCCCCCGCCGGCGCGGACTCGTGGGAGGCGGCGCTGGAGCCCGTCATCGGCACGCGCTGGCGCAAGCACGAGCTGACGGTCAACTACCGCACCCCGTCGGAGATCATGGATCTCGCCGCGGAGGTGCTGGCGATGATCGATCCGTCCGCCGAGCCGCCGCGGTCCATCCGCTCGACCGGCGCGGCGCCGGTGCTCGCGGGCTCCGTCGCGGACGCGCTGGCGGAGCTCGGGGTGCCGGGTGCGCGTGCCGGCGGGGGCGGCCGCGTCGGCGACAGCCGCGACGACGATCCCGCCCCGGAGTCCGGCGCCGCCGAATCCGAGACCGCGCGGTCCGACGCCGCGGGGCGCGAGCGCCTCACCGCCGTCATCGTCGCCGATGGCGCGGAGCTTCCGGTGCTTGACGACGGCGACCTCGTCGCCGTCCACCGCGTGTCCGGCATCAAGGGCCTCGAGTTCGACAACGTCGTCCTCGTCGACCCCGACGGCATCGCCGGCGGCTCCACCCAGGGCCTGCAGGACCTGTACGTCGCCCTGACGCGCGCGACGCAGCGCCTGGTCGTCGTCGCGGAGGAGGCGCCGGAGACGCTGCCGGGGCTGTCCAGGGTCACGTCCGGCAAGGGGTGACGCTGAGTCCGCGGCACTCGAAAGCTCCCCCGTCCGTCAACCGGACTAGCTCCCCCAGAGCGGGGCCACCCGGCCCCTCACACTCCGGAGCCCGTGGATCGCGGGCCCTCCGCGGTTGCCCGGGCCCGCGCGAGCACGAGCATGGCGACCATCGCGAAACCTGCGGCTACGAGAGGCAGCGCACCGGCCCCGAAGACCGAGAGCGCACCGCCGCCGACCGCAGCCCCCACGGAGACCCCCAGGTAGGTGCCGGAGGTGTTGAGCGCCAGGGCCTGCTCCGATACGGGGCCGGCGAGATGGTGCAGACGTGCCTGGATGGCCGGGGAATTCCAGAACGCCATACCTCCCCACACCGTCACGACGGCCATGACCACGGGCAACGGAGCCGGGCGCACCAGCCACAGCACCCACAGCACGATCATCGAGGCGACGATCGTGCCGGCGCCGATCAGGAGTGCCCGATCCGCGCCGAGCCGATCGACGGCGATGCCTCCGAGCCAGATGCCGACGACGCCGGCGATCCCCGACAGGCTGAACGCCGTGGCGCGGTGCCCGATGTCCGCGGTGCTAGCCGCACCGAGATAGGGGGCCAGGTAGGTGAGCATCATCATCGAACCGGTCATCAAGAGGCAGTTGGCCAGCAGCCCCAGGGCGATGGGGGCACGGCGCAGGATCCTCAACTGCTCGCGGAGCCGGGGGACGTCTCCGGCCCCCTCCGCTCGGGGCAGAGTGCACAGCATGAGCACGAGGACGGCGACGCCGGCGGCAGCCATGGCAGTGAACGTGGCCCTCCACCCGAATGCGCCTCCAATCCAGGTTCCGAGCGGCACACCGGCGGCGATGGAGCCCGTCACGCCGAGCGCGACCACGGCGATGTACCTGCCCACCTTCTGCGGCGGAGCATGGCGGGCAGCGAACGCGAACAAGGTGGGCGTCGTCGCCGCGGCGGCGAGCGCGGCGATGATTCTCAGGATCATCAGGACGGCAAACGAATTCGCCGTCGCGGCGATGGCGTTCACGGCGACGAAAACCATGAGCGCGACCGTGAAAAGCCTGCGTCTGGGAGCCTTCGCGAAAGCGACGGCTGCGATCGGCGCCGCAATCGCCACCGTCAGGGAGAAGACCGTCACCAGCTGGCCGGCCCGGCCCTGCGGGACGCCGAGGTCGGCGGCGAGTTCCGGCAGGATGCCGGCGATGACGTAATCATCGGTGTACAGCACCAGTGCCGCGGCGAGCAGGGTGAACAACCATCCGGGCATGCGCACGGCCATCACCGTCCGTCCTGCAGCAGCATCCGCAGATGCGCGCGCAGGATCGATCGCAAACGGCCGGCATCCAGGTCCCCGTGCGGAGTGACCGCATCCAGGGTCAGCCCTCCGATGATTGCGGTGAGCTGAGCCGTAGCAAGGTCGGCTTCCCGGACGTCCAGGACATCCAGGGCCTGACGGATGGCGTCCGACAAGTCCGCGCCCATGCGCGCGGCCATATCCCGGAACACCGGCATGGTGCGGGAGGCCATGATCAGCTCGACCACCACGATCGCCTCATCGCGACGTTCCGCGTCGACCGGCAGCACCGTCTCGACCAGGGACTGCAGGGCGTCCAGCGCCGCATCACCGGCGAGTCCGCGAAGCGCCTCCGCTGGATGGACTGCAAGGCGGCGCCCCATGCGGTCCCCGGCCTCCTCCGCTGCGGCTTTGAGCAGTTCCTCGTGTCCGTCGAAGTAGTGCCGCACGGACCCGATGTTCACTCCCGATTCCTCGGCGACCTTCCGGAGGGAGGCGCCGGAGATTCCCTCCGCGACGACGAGGCGGAAGGCGGCTTCGATGACCCTCCGTCTGCGTTTTTCCAGTTCAGCACGTGAGAGCATGACTACATCTCCTTTCCCCTGCGACGCGAACCCGGAGGACCCGCATCCGTGATGCATTCGAACGCCGACAAGTTATCACCCCTGTGATATTTTGGCGATGGCGCCGACCGTTCCACCTTCTCGCATCGCCGCGCCTGGACCATGAGACCCCCGAAAGGGTCCCGCCACGTGCCGTCGGCCACGGATGCGACACATCGCGGGGGCGGGCGGCGACAGCGAAGGGTCGAACACGCCGTGCGGACCCGGACGGGACGCATTAGTATGAGCGCAAAACCTTGTGCTGGGCATCGGCCGGACCCTCGCCCGGGCCAACACCGGGCGGCGGATGCCGGAACGGAGGCGACACCATGTCCGACGACCGGAAACCCGTAAACCGCACGATTCACCGCTACGCCCTGATCATCCTCGTGCTCGGCGTCATCATCGGCGCCTGGCAGGCCATCTCGAGCGGTTCCATCCTCGCCGGGGTCATCTTCGCCTTCGCCGCGGCCTGCGCGGCGTGGGCCGTCAACAAGGCGCAGACGATGAGGAAGTAGGCGCCCTCCGCCACGACGACGGGCGCCCCGCCGCGCGGCATGCGCGGGCGGGGCGCCCGTTCGGCGTCTCCGGGGGGACTAGGAGACGGTGTGGACGATCATCACGTCGCAGTCGGACTGGCGGGCGACGTCGGCCGGGACGGAGCCCAGCAGGCGGCCGGTCAGGGAGTTGATGCCGCGGTTGCCGACGATGAGCAGGTCGGCCTTGTGGTCGGTCACCAACGCCATGAGGGCCTCGACCGGGGAGCCGGCGCGGATCTCGGTCTCGATCTTCTCGGCGCCGACGGCCTTGGCGGCCTCCGCCGCGGCCTCGAGGTTCTTGTTGGCCGGGTCATCGCCGAGCACCTGGACGGAGTCCTGGCGCAGGGTGGCGGACGCCTCCTTCTCGTTGTCGTAGTAGGCGCAGCCGATCACCAGCGTCGCGTCGAAGGCGGCCGCGATGGCGGCGGCGCGCTCGACGGCGAGGATGGAGGACTTGGAGCCGTCGGTGCCGACGACGATCTTCTTGTACGCGCTCATCTATCTACCTTCCGGAAAAGTACTGGTCGTGCGCGGCGATGCGGGCCCGGCAGGTTCCGCCGCGGGCCCGGCCGCGAAGTGACCCAAGGGTAACAAAACCCGCTGCCCCCGGGTGGGCGCCGCCGCACGCGGGTGCACCGGCGCGCCGCGGGCGCGGCAGCCGTCGTCACGCAACGACCGGGCACCCGCGCGCACCGTGACCGCGGACCCGGGCCCCGGACACACCCGGATCGCGCGCGGACCGCGCCGGCCGCGTCAGTCGAGGCCGGCCTCCTCCATGCCGCGCAGCTCCTTGCGCAGGTCGGCGATCTCGTCGCGCAGCCGGCCGGCGAGCTCGAACTTCAGCTCGCGGGCGGCGGCGCCCATCTGCTCCGTCATGTCGTCGATGAGCTTCTGCAGCTGCGCCTTCGGCATCGCGGAGACGACGACCTTCTCCGCCACCGCGGCGTCGCCGGAGGCGCCGGTGCGGGAGCCGCGGCCCTCGGCGCCGGGGCGCTCCTCCCCCGCGTTCTCGTACACCTGGTCCAGGATGTCGGCGATGGCCTTGCGCAGCGGCTGCGGGTCGATGCCGTGCTCCGCGTTGTACGCAATCTGCTTGGCGCGGCGGCGCTCCGTCTCGTCGATCGCCTGCTGCATGGAGTCGGTGATGGTGTCGGCGTACATGTGCACCTCGCCGGAGACGTTGCGGGCGGCGCGGCCGATGGTCTGGATGAGCGACTTCGTCGAGCGCAGGAAGCCCTCCTTGTCCGCGTCGAGGATGGCGACGAGCGACACCTCCGGCAGATCCAGGCCCTCGCGCAGGAGGTTGATGCCGACCAGCACGTCGTACTCGCCGAGGCGCAGCTGGCGCAGCAGCTCCACGCGCTTCAGCGTGTCGACGTCGGAGTGCATGTACCGCACCCGCACGCCGTTCTCCAGCAGGTAGTCGGTGAGGTCCTCCGCCATCTTCTTCGTCAGCGTCGTCACGAGCGTGCGCTCGTCGCGGTCGACGCGGTCCCGGATTTCGCCGATGAGGTCGTCGATCTGGCCCTTCGTGGGCTTGACGACGACCTTCGGGTCGACCAGGCCCGTCGGGCGGATCACCTGCTCCACGACCTCGCCGCCGGTGGCCGCCAGCTCGTAGTCGCCGGGCGTGGCGGACATGAAGACGCACTGGCCGACGCGGTCGTCGAATTCGTCGAACGTCAGCGGGCGGTTGTCCAGCGCCGACGGCAGGCGGAAGCCGAAGTCGACGAGGTTGCGCTTGCGGGACGCGTCGCCCTCGAACATGCCGCCGATCTGCGGCACCGTCACGTGGGACTCGTCGATGATGGTGAGGAAGTCCTCCGGGAAGTAGTCGATGAGCGTCGCCGGCGCCGAGCCAGCTTCGCGGCCGTCGATGTGCCGCGAGTAGTTCTCGATGCCGGAGCAGAATCCGACCTGCTGGATCATCTCCAGGTCGTACTCGGTGCGCATGCGCAGGCGCTGCGCCTCCAGCAGCTTGCCGCGGTTCTCCAGGTCGGCGAGCCGGTCGGCCAGCTCCTCCTTGATGTCCTCGATGGCGCGCTCCATGCGCTCCGGACCGGCGACGTAGTGCGTGGCCGGGAAGATGCGCAGCTCCTCGACCTCGCGGACGACGTCGCCGGTCAGCGGGTTGAGGTAGAACAGCGCGTCGATCTCGTCGCCGAAGAACTCCACGCGGACCGCGAGCTCCTCATAGGCCGGGATGATGTCGACGACGTCGCCGTTGACGCGGAACGTGCCGCGGGTGAAGGCGATGTCGTTGCGCGCGTACTGGATGTCGACGAGCAGGCGCAGGAAGCGGTCGCGCTCGACCTCCTCCCCGACCTTCAGGACCACGGAGCGGTCGAGGTACGACTGCGGGGTGCCCAGGCCGTAGATGCAGGAGACGGAGCTGACGACGACCACGTCGCGCCGCGACAGCAGCGCCGACGTCGCCGAATGGCGCAGGCGCTCGACGTCCTCGTTGATGGAGGAGTCCTTCTCGATGTACGTGTCGGTCTGCGCGATGTACGCCTCGGGCTGGTAGTAGTCGTAGTAGCTGACGAAGTACTCGACGGCGTTGTTCGGCAGCAGCGAGCGCAGCTCGTTGGCCAGCTGCGCCGCCAGCGTCTTGTTGGGGGCCATGACCAGCGTCGGCCGCTGCATCTTCTCGATGAGCCACGCCGCCGTCGCGGACTTGCCGGTGCCGGTGGCGCCCATGAGCACGACCTCCCGCTCGCCGCGGTTGAGGCGATCCGACAGCTCCTGGATCGCCTGCGGCTGGTCGCCGGCCGGTTCGTAGTCGCTGACCACCTGGAATTCGCCGTCGGCGCGCTCGATCTCGCCGACGGGGCGGAACTCGGAGTGGGCGAGGACGGGGTGTTCAGCAGCGAAGGCCATGGCCCCAGGGTACGCGGGGCGCCGGGCCTCCCACCGGGCGGGATGCGGTGGGCCGAGCGGGCCGCCGGGTGACGCAGAAGGAGCCCGTCATGCCCGCTTCCCGCAGGAGCCTTCCCCTCCTCGCCGCGGCCGCGGCGGCCGCGCTGCTCCTCGTTCCCGCGGCGATTCCGGCGGACGCGACCCCCGCGAGCACGCATGCGGGTGTCCCGCCGGTTGCCGGCGACGCCGACGTCCTCGATGCGGTCCGCGACGGCACCCGGCCGGTTCCGGATGGACTCCTCGTCCCGGTTCCCGGCGCCGGCTCCGTCGTCCTGCCCTCCGACCAGGTGGCGGACGCGCCCCTCGCCATGTGCGGCGCGGACGTCCTGCAGCCCGATCTCATCCCCTCAGGTTCCGACCTGCTCTCCGCCGCCGCGCTGCGCGCCGATCAGATGGGGAGGGCCGGGCTTCGCGACGCCGCGATCGCCTTCCTTCCGAAGGACCGCGCCCGGCTCATCCGCATGGTGATCGGGCAGCTCCACTCCCCCGTGTCGGCGCCGGACCATTCGCGGCCCGGAACGATCATCGCGATCCCCGGGCGGAGGCTCACCGAGGACGGCGGCATCGACCGCACGCTCGAATTGCGGCTGCGGGAGGGCCTGCGGCAGGCGGAGCTCGCGCCCGCGGCGCCCGTCGTCGTCAGCGGCGGCGAAACCGCCCCGGGGCGGGTGGAGGCCGAGGAGATGGCGTCCTGGCTCGCGGACCACGGGCTGCCGGAGTCCCGGATCATCGTCGAGGATCGGGCGCTGAGCACCATCGCGAATGCTGCGCAGGTGCAGCGGCTCATCCCGGACGCGGGCGGGGTCATCGTCGTCACGTCGGAGAGCCACCTGCGCCGAGCGGTCATCGACATGCAGCTGGCCTACGGCACCGACGTGCCGGTGACCGGATCCGGAGCCCCCGACGACCTCGCGCCAGGCCAGTCCGTCGACTGGGACCTCGAACTGCGGGCGGCCTACCGCGACGCGATCCTCTGGCAGCTGTCGCCCGCCGCGTACAACCTGGAGGGCATTCCCCCGATCTTCTTCGGCTCCCCGGCGTCGTCGTCCTGAGCGCACGGATCCGGGATTCGGGTCACGGCGGACGTCGTCACGCGAACCCCGCAGGTGGCGCGGACGATACGGCGGACGGGGCGCGCACCCCGCGCATGACGGCGGCCGCAGCACCGCAAACGCGGAAAAGCCCGCTCCACCCCAGGTGGCGCGGGCTTTTGCGGTGGTTCGCTAGGAGTTCTTCAGCGTCAGCGCGGTCGACAGGACCATGACCCAGATCTTGTCCACCTGCTGCTTCAGCGCGGCCTCGTCGCCCGAGTTGTCGACGACGATGTTGGCGACCTTCCTGCGGTCCTCGTCCGTCGCCTGCGCGGCGATCCGGCGGCGGGCGTCGGCCTCGTCGACGCCGCGGGACTCGACGAGCCGGGCGACGCGCGTGTCGACGGGCGCCTCGACGACCATCACCAGATCGCAGTCCTTGTGCTGGCCGGTCTCCAGCAGCAGCGGCATGTCGTAGACGACCATCGCATCGTCCGGCGCAGCCTCGAACAGTTCGAGGGTGCGGGCGCGGATGCGCGGGTGCGTGATGGCGTTGAGCTTCGCGGTGGACTCCTCGTCGGCGAACGCCTTCGCCGCCAGCGCCGCCCGGTCGAGGGTACCGCCCGCGTTGATGACGTCGTCGCCGAACTCCGCCGCGAGCTCCGCCAGCGCCGGCTGGCCCGGCTCCACGACGTCGCGGGCGACGCGATCGGCGTCGATGACGACGGCGCCGCGCTCGGCGAGCATGCGGGCGACGGACGACTTGCCGCTGCCCATTCCTCCGGTCAGTCCAACCTTAAGCATGATGCCCAGCCTAGCCGCAGGGCCCGGGAACGGGGAAGCGCCCCCGCCATCCTTCGCGGATGGCGGGGGCGCTGCACCTGGGCCGCGTCATGCGGCCGGGAGGCGGGGAGCTACTTCTTCTCCTCGATGCCGCCCTTGGTCTCGATGCGCTCCTTGCGGAGGTTCTCGGAGACGGTCTCGGTGTCCTCGACGACGGTCTTGTTGAGGTTCACGCGCTCGACCGGGACCTCCTCCTTGGAGACGGCGACGCGCTCCTCGTGCAGGGTCACGGAGGCGGTCTCCTCGCCGATGCCGCCGGTCTTGCCCTTGAGGGCCTCGGCCTCCTCGACGGAGATGGGCTCGCGCTCGACGGCGACCTCCTCGCGGCGGACCGGAACCTCGACGGTCTCGGTCTCCTCGACGACGTACTTGCGCAGGCCGACCTTACCGGTGGCGACCTCCTCCTTGGCGATGTTCATGCGCTCCTCGGAGCGGATGATCTCGTCCTGGCCGGCGTCGGCGACGCGCTCGCGGTCCGCGGCGACCTCGCGGTCGGCGGCGACGCGCTCCCGGTCGGCGTCCGCACCGGCGGCGGCGCCGGCACCGGCGACGCCCGCACCCGCGGCCCCCGCACCGGCGGCGCCGGTGGTGGTCTCGGTGCCGTAATCAACCTGGTCGGCGACGCCCGTCAGGGAGTAGTGCTCGTAGATGCGGTCCTGCTCCTCCGGGGAGAGCGCCTTGTCGGCGTCGATGGACGGGGCATCCTTGATGCGGTCCTTGGAGAAGGCCAGGCGCAGCTCGTCGCCCTCGAAGCCGTGGCCCTTCATCGGGACGATGGAGGAGGACATGCCGAACAGGCCGTGGGAGACCTCGACGAAGGTCGGCTGACCGGAGTTGTCGTCGACGAAGATCTGCTTCACGGAGCCGAGCTTGTCGCCGTCCTTGTCGAAGGCGGTCGCATCGAACAGGTCGCGGATGTTCTTCTTGGCCATTTTCTAATGAACCTTTCGTCTCGAGTTCGCTTCACGGAATACGTGAGTCGTTTGTGCTGACGCGATGGAGCGGGTGTCCCGCGTTCACCGCGTCAACGACATTCACCATAACCAGCCCCTGAAAAAAGTCGAGGTGAACATCGGTAACGATTATGCAACGCGACGGGAAACGAAACGGAACGGTGCAGGTTAGGGCCACCTTTTCGGATTCAGAATGTGACGCGTGTGACGGAAGCTTTCCGGAATTTCCCCTCCCGGAGAGCGCCGGACGGCCGTTTCCGGCGCCTCCGCGGTCGCTTTCCGAACATCCCCGGACGCTTCGGCGGCACCCGCGGAACGTCTCCGGAACCTCCGCGGAATTCTCCCGCGCCCCCGGAACGCCCACGGACATACCGGGGCATTCGAACGGCGCCGGTGGGCTTGCGCGTGGCGGCGGGCGCGGAGCATGCGGGTCCCGTCGTCACGCGAACACGCGGGCCTCCGGACACGACGAAGCGCCCCACCGGGCGGAACCCGGTGGGGCGCTGCGGTCCGATGAGCGGACCCGGGGGTCAGCTCACGCGGTCAACGGCTCAGTTGCCGGACAGGCGGGCGCGCAGGGCGGCCAGCTGCTCGTCCGACGCCAGCATGCCGCCGGCGTTCTCCTCGGCGGCCGGGGCGGCCTCGGAGGAGTAGTTGGACGGCGTCGCGGCGGCCTCGGCGGCCTGGGCGCGGTGACGCTCGATCTGCGCGGCGTGGGCCTGGTGGTGGCGCTCCGCATCCGCGTAGCGGGCCTCCCACTCGGCGCGCTGGGTCTCGTAGCCCTCCATCCACTCGTTGGTCTCCGGGTCGAAGCCCTCCGGGAAGATGTAGTTGCCCTGCTCGTCGTAGGAGTCGGCCATGCCGTACTTCGACGGGTCGAACTCCTCGTCGAAGTCGTCGTCGGCCTGCTTGAGGGACAGGGAGATGCGGCGGCGCTCCAGGTCGATGTCGATGACCTTGACCATGAGCTCCTCGCCCACGGTGACGATCTGGTCCGGGACGTCGACGTGGCGCTCGGCCAGCTCGGAGATGTGGACCAGGCCCTCGATGCCCTCCTCGACGCGGACGAACGCGCCGAACGGGACCAGCTTGGTGACCTTGCCCGGGACGATCTGGCCGATGGCGTGCGTGCGGGCGAAGACGCGCCACGGATCCTCCTGGGTCGCCTTCAGCGACAGGGAGACGCGCTCGCGGT
Source organism: Corynebacterium sp. 335C (assembly GCF_053525695.1). Taxonomy (NCBI): domain Bacteria; kingdom Bacillati; phylum Actinomycetota; class Actinomycetes; order Mycobacteriales; family Corynebacteriaceae; genus Corynebacterium; species Corynebacterium sp. 335C. The sequence goes on along the minus strand of NZ_JASTTB010000002.1, from coordinate 644,054 downwards.
TGAGGTCGACCTCGAGAACCTCGACGGTGACCTCGTCGCCCACCTGGACGACCTCGGACGGGTGATCGATGTGCTTCCAGGACAGCTCGGAGACGTGGACCAGGCCGTCGACGCCGCCGAGATCGACGAACGCGCCGAAGTTGACGATGGAGGACACGACGCCCTTGCGCACCTGGCCCTTCTGCAGCTGGTGCAGGAACTCGGAGCGGACCTCGGACTGGGTCTGCTCGAGCCACGCGCGGCGGGACAGGACGACGTTGTTGCGGTTCTTGTCCAGCTCGATGATCTTCGCCTCGAGCTCCTGGCCGATGTACGGCTGCAGGTCGCGGACGCGGCGCATCTCGACGAGGGAGGCCGGCAGGAAGCCGCGCAGGCCGATGTCCAGGATGAGGCCGCCCTTGACGACCTCGATGACGGTGCCGGTGACCGGCTCGTCCTTCTCCTTGAGGTCCTCGATGGTGCCCCAGGCGCGCTCGTACTGGGCGCGCTTCTTGGACAGGATCAGGCGGCCTTCCTTGTCCTCCTTGGTGAGGACCAGGGCGTCGATCTCGTCACCGACCTCGACCACCTCGTCGGGGTCGACATCGTGCTTGATGGACAGCTCACGGGAGGGGATGACGCCCTCGGTCTTGTAGCCGATGTCGAGCAGGACCTCGTCGCGGTCGACCTTGACGACGGTGCCCTCGACGATGTCGCCATCGTTGAAGTACTTGATGGTCTGGTCGACGGCGGCGAGGAAGTCCTCAGCGGTGCCGATGTCGTTGACGGCAACCTGAGGGGTGTTGGAGGTGGGCATATGAAGTGTGCTCCGAAACGGATAGAGGATAGGTACGGACAGGGTCTGCGTGCGGCTCGGGCCGGTCCACGTCCTTTGTTCGGACCCCGCCGTTTCGGATGAAACCGCAGGGCCAGGACGCCTTCCGAGGCGATCGCGGGATCGTCGGATCCCGCGCCGACGCACACGCGGAGGAAAGACTACAGTCCACCCCACCCCGAATCAAGTCTCCCCCGCGGCGATTCCCGCAGGTTATCCCCCGTCACACGCGTACCGTACCCGCATCCCGCGCCCGCATCCCGCGGCCCCGGGCGCAACGGGAGCGCTCCCGAACGCCCGTTCCCGCCATCGGCCCCGCGATGTCGGGGTCGCCGATATGTTTCGGGCATGGACATCATCTTCGGCTGGGGCCTCGACGGGGCCGACTGGAGCGACGCGGGCGCGGCGGCGTCGCTGGGGAGCGTGACGACGGGGCAGAGGGGGTTCGCGGACATCCTCGCGGTGCGGCTCGGGCTCTCCCGGGCCCCGGAGCCGCCGGCGCTGCGCGTCGCCGCCTACCGCGACGCCATCGGCCGGGTCGATCCCCCGTGGTGCCGCGATTCCTTCGCCCTCAACCCGTGGGCCGTCGCCGAGCGGCTGCTCGCCTGGCGCGACGAGCTGGTGACCGCGGGCTGGTCCGCGCAGCCCGCCCCGGGCCTGTCCCCGCGCCTGCTGGATCTCGCCTACGTCGAGGAGGAGTTCGACCGGCCCGGCGACGCCGACGTGCTCCGCGACATCGCACGGGAGCTCGGCCGCCCGGGCGGCGCCGGGGCCGCGGCGTCGACCGGCATCCGCTCCGTCGCCGTCGTCGACCGGGCGTCGCTGCCGCGCCCGTGGCCCGCGATCCTCGACGGCCTCGCCGCCCGCGGCGTCGAAGTCACCGACGCGGCGCCCGGCCGACTGCGGGCGCTGCGCGTCGTCGCCGCGGACACGGAGTGGGAGGCGGCCGAGGCCGCCGCGCGACTGCTGTGCGCCGAGCCGTCCCGGGCCGTCGTCGCCGGCGGCCCGACCCAGGTGCTGGACCAGGAGCTCGCCCGCCGGGGTCTGCCCCGCGCCGGCGCCGGCGGCGCCTCGCCGCAGCGCTCCGCCGCGGAGCTGCCCGCCGTCGCGCTGCGTGCGCTCTCCGCGCCGTTCGACCCGTGGGCGCTGCTGCGCCTCGCGGACGCGCGCGTCCCCGTCGTCCGAGGCACGGGCGCTGCCGCCGAAGCGGGGTCCGCTCCCCTGCTCCCGCCCGGGGTGCGCCGGGCCGTCATCTCCGCGTTGAAGCGGGAACCGGGCCACGGCGGCGCCGCGTGGGACGACGCGATGGCGCAGCTGGAGGGCGACGACGCGGCGGTGGCCGCCGACCTCTCGCGCCAGCTGTCGGCGCCGGTGGAACCGGTCGGCGGCGGCGCCGGGGCCTGGGCCGCCGACGACGTCGCCGGCGTCGTCGAATGGCTGGAGGGGACCGTCGCCCGCGCCGCGTCCGCCGCCGGGGCCGCCCCGTCGACGGCGACCATCTCCGCCTGCGCCGCCGTCCGCGCGGTGCTGCCGGAGGAGGGGGATGTCTCAGCGGCGACGCTGCGGGAGACGCTGGCGACGTGCACCGGTTCCCCCGCGGCGCCGCTGCCGGGCTCGGAGGCGCCGGACGCGCAGGGAGCCGTGCCCGCCGTCGCCGGGCCGGGCGCCGCCCCGGCCTCGCCGATCCTGTGGTGGGCGGCCGCCTCCGACGACGCCGCGGAGCGCTCCACCTGGACCCCGGCGGAGCGGCGGGCGCTCGCCGCCGCCGGATGCGAGCCGCCGACGCCGCGGGAGCTGACCGCCGCCGGCCACGGCGCCGCGATGGCCGGGCTGCGCCGCGCCGGCGACGTCGTCGCGGTCGTGCCGCGGCGCCTGCGCGGAGCCGACGCCGAACCCGACCCGGCGCTGATGTTCGCGGCCGTCGAGCTGCTGCCGGAGGGCACGGACCGGACGACGCTGGACACCGTCGACAAGATCCTCGAACCGTTCACCGTCGACGCGCGGGACCTCGACCTGCCCGCCGGGGCGCCGGCGCTGCGGACCCCGGAGCCGGCCTCCCCCGACGCCGGGGCGCTCGACGCCGCCGCCCGCGGCCGCGACGTCCCCGACGGCGCCGCGCACCTGCCCGCACGCCTGTCCTTCAGCCAGATCGAGTCACTGCTGTCGCACCAACTGGAGTGGTTCCTCGAGCGGCGCCTGGGCATCCGGGAGCCGTGGTGGACGCAGCTGCCGGAGGGCAACCGCATGATCGGCACGTTCCTCCACGCCATCGTCGAGGAGATCGTCGGGGCGCAGTCGTTCCCCATCGAACCCGACGAGGTGGAGACGCTGGCCCGGCGGCTCGCCCCCGTCCACGCCCCCGCCCTGCTGCTGCCGGGCCGCGAACGGGCGCTGGCGGAGGTCATCGCGGAGGCGCGGGCGTCCATCCCCGCGCTCTTCCGCGATCTCGCCGACGCCGGCATCACCCCGGTCGCGGCGGAGCGGGAGTTCTCCTTCCCCGTCGACCTGGAGCTCACCGACCCGGCGGACCCGTCGCGCACGCTGCGCCACCGGGTCGAGCTCGGCGGCTTCCGCGACCTGGACGCCGACGGGCCCGCGGGCTCCCGCACCGTCGTCGACCTGAAGTACACCGCGGGATCGAGGAAGTACCCGGCGGCCATCGCCGGCGGCCGCGCCCTGCAGCTGGCCGTCTACGCCCGCTCCGTCGAGGAGGAGTCCGGCGGAGCGCTGCCGATGTCGGCCGTGACCACCGCCTACTTCCTGCTCAAGCAGAACCGCTTCGTCTCCGAGCACCCGGGCCTCGACGGCTCCGCCCGCACCGGCGGGCTCGCCGCGGAGGACCTGTGGGCCGCGGCGAAGGCGTCGCTGGAGGAGGCGCTGTCGCGGCTGGCCTTCGGCGGGAGGGTCGAGGACGCCGGCAACGCGTTCCTCCTCGACCACGCCGACCTGTCCGCGTCGAAGCGGAAGAGCACGCTCGACGGCGCCGCGGAGGCCGCCCTCGCGGAATCCCGCTACCTGCCCGCCGACGCGATCCCCTACGTCACCTTCCCCGTCATCACCGGTCTGGAGGCCGATCCCCGATGAAGTCCACGTTCATCAACGCCAGCGCCGGCACCGGCAAGACCTACCGCCTGGCCGCCGAACTCGCCGGGCGCCTCGGCGCCGGAGCGGCCGGTTCCGCCGACGGCGCCCCGGCCGGGGGCGCCCCGGCCGCGGGCCGCCTGCACCCGTCGCAGATCATCGCCACGACCTTCACCGTGAAGGCCGCCGCCGAGCTGCGGCAGCGCATCCGCGGCCGCCTCCTGGCGGAGGGCCTCGACCGGGAAGCCCAGGAGGTCTCCTCCGCCCTCATCGGCACGGTGAACTCCATCTCCTCCGCGCTGGTGCAGGACCACGCCATCGACGCGGGGCTCTCCCCCGTGCTCGACGTGCTGACGGAGGAGTCGGAGAAGACCGCCTTCGAGCGCGCCTGCGGTCCGCTGCTCGCCCGGCGGGCCGCCGCCCACCGGCCATTGCTCGCCCGCATGGGCCAGGACCGGCCGGCGGACGCCGCGGAGTTCGACCGCCGCCGCTCCTTCGCCGACGACGTCCGCGGCATCGTCGCGCTCGCCCGGCAGAACCGGCTGTCGCCGGAGCACGTCCGCGCGCAGATCGCCCCCTCGATCGACGAGGCGCTGGCGCTGCTCGACTCCGTCGCCCCGGAGGACGCCGCGTCGCCGTCCGCCGCAGAATGGGCGCGGCGGGCCCTCGACGCCGTCGACGAGTGCGTCGAGGCGGACACGGCCGCGGCGTCGAAGGCGAAGCCCTCCAAGGCCGCCGCCGACCGCCTGCGGGCCTACCCCGCGCTGCGCCGGACGCTGACGAACGCCCCGGAGACCCACCCGTGGAACGCCTGGGCCAGCTACGGGCCGCTGCCCGAGGACGAGGTCGACGACAAGGGCAAGCCGGCGAAGCGCAAGGGCATCGCCGGGTTCAGCAACCTCGGCGTCGGCGTGGCGAAGAACTTCACCGACCGCTTCCCCGCGATGGACGAGGCAATCGCGGCGCACCCGCGCTTCCGCGCCGACGTCCGCGAACTGACCGAGCTGGTGCTCGGCACCGCCGCCGACTGCATGGACGCCTACGCCCTGTACAAGCGCGAGCTCGGGCTCATGGACTTCACCGACCAGGAGGCCCTGGCGCTGGAGCTGCTCGACGAGCCGGCCGTCGCCGCGACCATCGCCGACACCTACCGCATCCTCGTCGTCGACGAGTTCCAGGACACCAACCCGATGCAGCTGGCCCTGTTCATGAAGCTCGGGGAGCTGGCCGGGGAGATCATCTGGGTCGGCGACCCGAAGCAGTCCATCTACGGCTTCCGCGGCTCCGACCCGCAGCTCATGGAGGACGTGCGCCGCGGCCTCTCCACCGGGGAGGGCTACCGCGAGGAGGTGCTGGACCGGTCGTGGCGCTCCCACGTCCAGCCTCTCGAGTTGACCGGCGAGCTGTTCGGCCGCTCCCTCGGAGCAGACTCGAACGCCGCGATCGCCCCGGCGGAGCCCGTCGCCCACGAGCGGCGCGACGGCACCGTGCGCGTGTGGGCGCCCGCGCACCCCCACCACAGCTCCAACCGCCCGTGGATCGACTCCATGGCCCGCGGCGTCGTCCGCCTGCTGGAGGACGACGGCATCGCACCGGGGCGCATCGCCGTCCTGGCGCGCACGGGCAGCCGCGTCGAGGAGATCGCGGAGCGGCTCCGCCACCTCGGCGTGCCGTCGGCCGCCGCCCGCGCCGACGCGCGGGAGACCCGCGAGGGCCGCATCGTCCTCGCCGGCCTCGGCCTGCTCGCCGACTGGCACGGCACCCAGCATCTCGTGGAGCTGGTGACGCTGCTCGACGACCACGCCGCGCACGCCGGCTGGTTCGCGGAACTCTCCGCCGCCACCGCCGGCGACGACCGCGCCGCGGCCGCCGAGGGGCGCCGGCGGGTGTTCGACGCGTGGCGGAACGATCCGTCGCTCGCCGGGCTGCGGGGGCTTCGCGACGTCGCCCGCGAGCTCACCGCCGTCGAAGCCGTGCTCGCCGTCATCGACGCCCTCGACGTCCGCCGCCGCATCGCCGGGTGGACCGTGCCCCGGGAGCGCACCGACGCGCTCGACGCCCTGGTCGCGATGGCCGCGGCGTTCATGGACGAGCGGGCCTCCGCCCACGAGCCGTCCGGGCTCGTCGACCTCCTGCGCGCGCTGCCGGACGCGGCGGCGCCGGAGCCGCCGGCCCGCGACGCCGTCTACGTCGGCACCATGCACTCTTCGAAGGGCCTCGAGTGGGACGCCGTCGTCGTCGCCGTGGAGCCGTACTCCGACCGGTTCACCCCGGACGGCCACTGGATCCGCCCGGCCGCCGCGTTCGACCCCGCGGACCCGCTGGCCGGCCGCGTGCTGCGGTTCCGCGCCCCGGTGCCGGCCCAGGCCGGCGCCATCCTGGCGGCATTCGGCGACGACCCGGAGCAGGTCCGCCGGCACGACGCCGACCGGGAGAACGAGCGCCGCCTGGCCTACGTCTCGTACACCCGCTCCGTGCGCCACACCATCCTGGCGACGACGGGCCGCAACGCGGAGAAGGACAAGAAGAAGCGGGAGGCGGCGCCGAACCGCATCGAGCTGGGCGACATCCCCGCCGTCGTCGGCTCGGAGGCCGCGGTCGCCGTCATCGTCGACGGCCCCGACACGGCACGGCTGCGCATCGAGCATCCCGGGCAGGGCCCGGTGGAGCTGCCGGTGCGCTACGACGCGTCCTCCGAGGCGATCCTCGACGACGAGGCCGGATCGGCGGCCGCGGAGCCGCCGGCCATGCCCGTCGACGACCGCCGCGGCCCCGCCCCCGCCCCGGGCGTCCGCCCCGCGGCGCGGTTCAGCGCCAGCGCGGAACCGTCGTCCTCCGGCGCCCTCGCGTTCGGGACCGTGGAGATCGCCGCGGACCTCGGCGAGCCGCTGCTGTCCGGCGGCGCGGAGGACTGGAACCTCGTCGGCGAGGCCGTCCACGCGTTCCTCTCCCTGCCCCTGCGGGAGATGGACGACGCCGCACGGCTGGCCGCCGCCGACCGGCTCACGGGAGCGTGGCTGGTGCGCGGCAGGATCCGCCCGGAGCAGCTGACGGAGGCGGCCGACCGGTGGCTGCGCTGGCTCGACGGCGCCCACCCCGGCGCCGCGGTGCGCACCGAGGTGCCGTTCACGTGGGTCGACCGCCTGGGCCGCCGCGCCCAGGGCTGGATGGACCAGCTCGTGGAGCCCGCCGACGGCGGCGCCCCGGTGCTGGTGGACCACAAGACCTACCCGGGCGACGACCCGGTGGCGAAGGTCCGCGCCGAGTACCTCGGCCAGATGGCCGTCTACGCCGACGCGCTGGAGGCCGCGGGCGCCGGCCGGCCGCGGGAGATCCTCGTCCACTTCCCGCTCATCGGGAAGGTGGTGCGCCTGGCGCCGTAGGCCGACGCGCGCCCGCGGGGCCTCCCACGGCGGCGGGCCCGGCCCGGGGAGCGTTCCCCGGGCCGGGCCCGTGCGGTGTCGCCGGCGCGCCGTGTTCGGCGGCGGGGTGCGTCGGCGGCTACTTCCCCGCGGCGACGCGGACGAGCTTCAGGTTCACGAACTCGTCCATGCCGTAGCGGCCGAGCTCCCGGCCGAACCCGGAGTTCTTCACGCCGCCGAACGGCAGCTCCGCCGCCGTGCCGCCCGGCTCGTTGACGTAGACCATGCCGACGTCCAGGCGGGCGCCCAGGCGCACCGCCCGCTCCTCGTCCGAGGTGTGGATCGAGGCGCCGAGGCCGTACGGGGTGTCATTGGCCAGGCGCACCATCTCATCCTCGTCGGAGGCGCGGAACACCATCGCCACCGGGCCGAACAGCTCCCGGCGGTACGTCGCCATCTCCGGGGTGACGCCGGTCAGCAGCGTCGGGCGGTAGAAGTTCGAGCCCTCGGCGACGCGCTCGCCGCCGACGACCGCCGTCGCGCCCTCCGCCAGCGCCTCCCGCACCTGCGCGTCGAGCGTGTCCGCCGCGGCCGCCGACGACAGCGGGCCGACGAAGCAGCCCTCCTCCGTCGGATCCGACGGCTCGATGCCGCCGAGCGCCGCCGCGAACTTCTCCACGAACTCGTCGTACAGCTCGTCGGCGACGATGAAGCGCTTCGCCGCGTTGCACGCCTGGCCCGTGTTCACCAGACGACCGAGGACCGCGGCCTTGATGGTCGTGTCCAGATCCTCCGAATCCAGCAGCAGGAACGGGTCGGAGCCGCCGAGCTCCAGGACGACCTTCTTCAGGTGGCGGCCCGCCTGCTCGGCGACGGCGGAGCCGGCGCGCTCGGAGCCGGTGAGCGAGACGCCGCGTACCCGCGGGTCGGTGATGACGTCGGAGACCTGCTCGTTGGTCGCGTAGACGTTGACGTACACGCCGGCGGGGACGTCGTCGCCGCGGGCGGCGTCGAAGATCTCCTGCATCGCCGCGGCGGACTCCGGGCACTGCGGGGCGTGCTTCAGCAGGATGGTGTTGCCGTTCATCAGGTTCGGCGCCGCGAAGCGGGCGACCTGGTAGTAGGGGAAGTTCCACGGCATGATGCCCAGCAGCGGGCCGAGGCCCTCGCGGCGGACGACGGCGGTGCCGCCGGCGGCGACGGGGATCTCCTCGTCGGCGAGGAAGCCCGGGCCCTGCTCCGCGTAGTAGCGGAGGATCGACACGGTGATGTCGACCTCGAAGCCCGCCTGGACGATGGGCTTGCCCATCTCGCGGGTGATGATGGCCGCCAGCTCGGAGCGGCGGTCCGCGAACAGGTCCGCGACGCGGCCGAGGTAGGCGGCGCGCGCCTCCGGCGCGGAGGTGCGCCAGGCGGCGAAGGCGGAGTCGACGGCGCCGATCGCGTCGGCGACCTGGTCGTCGGTGGCGGTCGGGTACTCGCGGACGACCTCGCCGGTGGCGGGGTTCGTGACCGTGTAGATGCTCATGTCGCTGTCCTTGCTGCACGGGCCCGTCGGGCTCGTCCGTGCGGTCGGTGTCGTGCGGTCTGTTCCGATCCTGCCGCGGTGCGCCGACGGGGTCCACGTCCGTGCGCGGGAGAACCGGCGCAGCGGGTGAACGGGATTCCCGCGAATCACCGCGGACGGTACGTAAATTCCATCAGACTCGGGGCAAATAGTCCATGTTTTTCTTCACACTATCGCTGCACGTAGAACAATCGGCGCCGAATTCATGGCCTCCGGACTGAAATTGTGCACGAGTGCGCATATGGGCCGCCCGCGGGCGGCCGCCCCGCGGGAGGTCCCCGTCGTCACGCGACGCGGCGGGCACCGCACCCGCGGTGCCCCGCCCGCTGCGGCGACCCCACGGAGGCGAACGAGGAAAGGACCGACCATGGCCCTCGACGTGCTGTTCACCAACGGCGACATCCGCACCCAGGACCCGGACCGGCCGGCCGCGACGGCGATCGGCGTCCACGCGGGGCGGATCGTGAGCCTGGACGACGACCTGCCGGCGGAGGTGTTCGGCCGGGTCGTCGACCTCGGCGGCCGCGTCGTCGTGCCGGGCTTCCACGACGCGCACATCCACGTCAGCTACCTCGGCGAGGCGCTGATGCAGGTCGACGTCTCCCCCGACGCCGCCCCGCCCCGCGTCGACCTGCTCGCCGCCGTGCGGGAGCGCGCGGCGGAGACCCCGGACGGCCAGTGGGTCATCGGCACCGGCTACAACCAGAACTACTTCGACGACGGCGAGCACCCGACCGCGGAGCAGCTCGACGAGGCGGCGCCGGACAACCCGGTGTGGCTGTGGCACAACTCGCGCCACATGGGCGTCGCCAACACCCGCGCCTTCGAGGAGGCGGGCTTCCCCGGCCGCACCGGCTTCGAGGTCCCGGAGGGCGGCGACGTGCCGGTCGACGGCGAGGGCCGCGCGCGGGGCCTGATGCTGGAGACCGCGAAGGGCCTCATCGTCGGCGCCATCCCCGCCAAGACCGCCGAGAACGTCGCGGAGCAGCTGCGGCTCGCCTCGGAGGCGCTGCTGGCCAAGGGCGTCACCTCCGCGGTGGAGCCGGGCCTCGGCGCCCCGGGCCACATCGGCCAGTGCCCGGTGGACCTCGCCGCCTTCCAGCTGGCGCACGACCGCGGCGACCTCGGCGTCCGCATGACGGTCATGCCGTACATCACGACGCTGCACCCGCTGGGCCGCGAGGCCTCCGCCGGCGCCGACGAGCTGGAGGAGGGCCAGGCGTTCGGCCTCGACCACGGCATGCGCACCGGCTTCGGCGACGACCGCCTGCGCATCGGCCCGGTCAAGGTGCTGTCCGACGGCTCCCTCATCGGCCTGTCCGCCTACATGCGCGAGGACTACGCCTCCGGCGAGGAGGGCAACCGCGGCCTGCTGCAGTTCCCCGAGGAGTTCCTGCGCGACAACCTCATCGCCCCCCGCAACGGCTGGCAGCTGTCCGCCCACGCCATCGGCGACGCGGCGCTCGACGTCATCCTGGACATCTACGAGGAGGCGATGGAGACCTACCCGCGCGAGGAGTGCCGCCACCGCGTGGAGCACCTGGGCATGGCCTCCGACGAGCAGATCGCGCGCTGCGCCCGCCTGGGCGTCATCCCCGTGTCGCAGGGACGCTTCGTCAACGAGCTGGGCGACGGCATGGCCCGCGCGCTCGGCCCGGAGCGGGCGAAGCTCTGCTACCGGATGAAGTCGCTGCTCGACGCCGGCATCGACGCCCCGGCCTCCACCGACGCCCCGCCACCGAAGGAGAACCGCATGACCCGATCCGCCGGCCACCTCATCGCCGCGAGCCTCGAGGCCCACGGCGTCGAGCGCGTCTTCAGCGTCCCCGGGCGAGTCCTACCTGGACCTGCTCGACGGCCTGCACGACTCGCCCATCGCCAACGTCGTGTGCCGCCAGGAGGGCGGCGCGGCGTACATGGCGGAGGCGACGGCGAAGGCGACGGGCCGGCCGGGCGTCGCCCTGGCCACCCGCGGCCCGGGCGCGTCGAACGCGTTCGTCGGCGTTCACACGGCGTGGCAGGATGCGACGCCGCTGGTGCTGTTCGTCGGCCTCATCCCCGTCGACGACCGGGACCGGGAGTCCTTCCAGGAGTTCGACCCGCGCGCGTGGTTCGGCACCCAGGCGAAGGAGGTGCTGGTGCTCGACGACGCCGACCGGGCGTCGGAGTACGTCGCCCGCGCGTTCCGCGTCGCCGCCTCCGGCCGCCCCGGCCCCGTCGTCGTCGGCCTGCCGGAGGACGTCATCGCGCACGACACGGACGCGCCGGTGACGCCGCCGCTGCCGGTGGCCGACGGGGCGATCGACCCGGGCGACCTCGCCGATCTGCTGGCCGCGCTGGAGGGCGCCGAGCGCCCGGCGCTGCTCTTCGGCGGCCCGCGCTGGACGCCGGAGGCCGCCGCGGCGCTCACCGCCTTCGCCGAGGCGCACCGCATCCCGGTGCTGTCGGACTGGCGCGCCGCCGACCGCATCCCCTTCGACTCCCGCGTCAACGCCGGCGAGCTGGGCTACGGCCGCGCGCCCTTCGCCGCGCAGGTGCTGGACGACGCCGACGTCCTCGTCGTCGTCGGCGGCACCCTCTCCGACGTGCCGACGGACGGCTACACGCTGCGGATGCGCCCCGACGCCGTGAACTGGATCGTCAACCCCGACCCGGAGCTGCGCCAGCACGCCGGCGCCGTCACCCGCCACCTGCTCGCGGCCCCGGCGGCGCTGGCCCGCGCCCTCGACGGCGCGGAGCTCACCCCCGCCCACGACTGGTCCGCGTGGACCGACGCCGCCGTCACCGCCCACGACCGCGTCACCGCCATCCCCCGCGACCCCGGGCGCGAACAAGCCGGGCACCGCGAACATGACCCGCGTCATGGGCGAGCTGCGGGAGCTGCTGGGCGACGACGCGGCGGTGACGTTCGGCTCCGGCAACCACACGGCGTGGGGCCACTGGTACTTCCCCACCCGCGTCTACCCGTCGCAGTTCTCCGTCCGCAACGGCACGATGGGCTACTCCGTGCCGGCGGCCGCGGCGGTGTCGCTGCAGTTCCCGGAGCGCACCGTCGTCGCCGTCGCCGGCGACGGGGAGTTCCAGATGAACGGCCACGAGCCGGCCACCGCCGTGCAGGCCGGCGCCCGCTTCCCGGTGCTGGTGATGGACAACGGCCAGGACGGCACCATCCGCTCCCACCAGGAGGCGCACTACCCGGGCCGCGTCTCCGGCACGCAGCTGGTGAACCCCGACTTCGCGGCGCTGGCCCGCGGCTACGGCGCCCACGGCGCGACGCTCGACGATGACTCCCGCATCGCCGCGGTCCTCCGCGAGGCGCTCACCGCCGTCGAATCCGGCCTGCCGGCCGTCGTCCACGTCATGGTCGACCGCTCCCTCGTGCTGCCGCAGCCCGACCCGGCCGACTAGGCGCCGCGCGCCCCGCGCCGCGGCACCGCCCGGTGCCGTGCGGCGCGGGCGCCGTCGTCACGCACACGCGCGAAACAACCGCGACCGCACCCGCCGGCCGCACCCCGGACCCGCCCGCCACGAACCTCCGACAGGAAGGACCCCGCGATGACCCGCTTCGGCATCGACTACTGCTCCGCCGGCGTGCGCAACGCCAAGCCGTCGGAGGTGCGCCGCATCTTCGCGATGTCCGCGCGGCCGGGCATCATCTCCTTCGCCTCCGGCATGCCGGAGCTCGGCCCCCTGCCCTACGGCCGGCTGTCGGAGCTGGCCGCCGGCCTGCTGCGCGACCGCGGCCCGGAGGTGATGCAGTACGGCGCGTCGACGGGCACGCCGAGCATCAAGGAGCAGATCCTCGCGGTGATGCGGGAGGAGGGCATCGACGGCGTCGACCCGGCGCACGTCGTGGTGACCAACGGCTCCCAGTCGGCGCTGGACGTGCTGGCCCGCACGGTGCTGGACCCGGGCGAAGTCGTGCTGGCGGAGTCCCCGTCCTACTCCGGCGCGCTGGCGGTGTTCACGGGCGCGCAGGCGGAGGTCGTCCACGTCGGCACCGACGAGCGCGGCCTCGTCCCGGAGGCGCTGGAGCAGGCGATCCGCGACGTCACCGCGTCGGGCCGGAGGGTGAAGCTGCTGTACACCATCCCCAGCTTCCACAACCCGGGCGGCACGACGATGCCGCGGGAGCGCCGTGACCGGGTGCGGGAGATCCGCCGGGAGGCCGGCGTCCTCGTCGCGGAGGACAACCCGTACGGGATGCTGTCCTTCGACGGCTCAGTCAACCGGGCGCTGCGCGCCGACGACCCGGACGTGGTCTACCTCGGCTCGTTCTCGAAGATGTTCGCCCCCGGCCCGCGCGTCGGCTGGGCGGTGCTGCCGGAGTCCCTCGCCGGGGTATTCGCGCTGCAGGCGGAGGCCGCGGTGCTCAACCCGTCGGTGCTGACGCAGGAGCTCGTGGCTTCCTACCTGCGGGAGACGGACTGGCGCGCCACGCTCGACGACTACCGGGTGATGTACGGCCGCCGCGGCCGCGCGATGGTCGCGGGCCTGGAGGAGCACATGCCGGACGGCGTGACGTGGACGACGCCGGAGGGCGGCTTCCACGTGTGGCTCACCCTGCCGGAGTCGATCGACGCCTACGACCTGTGCATGGAGGCCATCGACCGCGGCGTCGTCTTCGTCCCCGGCACCGCGTTCTACGCCGACGGCCGCGGCGCCCACGAGGCCCGCCTGTCCTTCTGCCACCCCGGCGAGGACGCGATCGCCGAGGGCACGCGCATCCTCGGCGAGCTGGTCGCCGCCCGGCTCGCCGGGTAGCCGCGGGGGTCATCGCGTGACGACGGGAACCGTGCCGGCTCAGCGGCCGACGTAGCGGCCCGTGCGCAGCCCGTCGCCGTCGAGGATCCACCCGAAGCGCTTGACCGGCCGCAACGTGACGAGGTTGTGGTCGATCTCGAGGCCCGGGCACGCCTCCTCCAGCGCGCACTCGGCGTCGACGATGCCGGCGATGTCGGAGATCCACATCGTCACCACCAGGTTCGCCTGCCCGGCGAGGGAGGCGACGAGGCGCACCCGCGGGTCCGCGGCGAGCCGTTCGGCGGCCGCCTCGTGCTCCCGGGCGTCGAGGCGCGCCAGCCACTGCACCGACAGCGGATAGCCCGAGTGCAGCTGCGCGAAGTCGCACCGCAGCGTGACCTCCCCGCTGGCCAGCACCTTGTGCAGGTAGCGGCGGGCGGTCGCGGGATGCAGCCCGGTTTCGCGGGCGATTTCGGCGGCGGAGGCGCGTCCGTCGCGGCGCAGCACCTCCAGGACGGGGCGATGCTCCGGCAGCAGCGGCTGCGCGGGGCCGAGCGCGGCGGCGTCGCGCTCGGCGGCCTCCCGGGCCAGGCCGGCGCGCCGATCGTCGAGGGCGTCGAGGCGCCACTGGTGGCCGGCGACGTGGAGCCTCGTGCACAGCATCACCTCGGAGGCGGTGACGTGCGGGGCGGAGCGGATGCCGTCGCGGATGAGCCCGTGCAGCTCCCGCAGATCGTCGGCGATGAGCGTCAGGCCCAGGTCGGGGGTGCCCGCGAGGACGTCCGCCGAGACGACGCCCGGCAGGGCGGTCATGTGGTCGGTGACCTCGCGGACGTGGGCCGGGGCACAGCGGATCTCCGCGAAGGCGACCGCCGCGCCGCCGTCCGTCCTCCGCAGGGCGTTGACCCACGCGAGCCCGGCGGACGTGAGCCGCTCCCACCGCGTCGACAGCGTCGTCGGGTGCACGCCGAGGATCTCGGCGGCGTCGCCCCACGTGATCCGCGGGGACCACTGCAGGACGTTGATGAGCTCGAGGTCGTGCTCCGTGAGCTCCACCGGGTGGTCGTGGCGCATGGAACCGTACTCCCCCTTCGCGTGTCGTCGGCCGCGGCACGGGGACGGGGCCGCGGATGCCCTACGGGGGAATCGTAGCGCCGGGGCGCGGCGGGACGGGAGGGGCTCCGCGAAACACCGGCGAAACACAACCTCCGGAAAACGAAACATGCCTGCATTTTTCTGCGGTGCGAAATGGATATATTTGCATTTTCCAGGCTTTAGCCCTTCATTTTGTGCCGCTGTTCTCATAGGGTGACGGCAGCGGATGCACAGATTTCCGACGACTCATGAGCGCGCCGCGGCACGGCGCGCATCCCCGTCGCCGGCCGCGCCACCCGCACGCGGCCCCGGCGGGCCCACGACGCAGGCGGCCCCGCCGCCCGAAGAGACAGGAGTCGACATGACCGTCTCCACCGCCGATCACCGCTTCCCCGGTTCCGCCCGCCCCACGGACGGCGGCGCCTCCCAGTCCCCCGGCCACGGCGTGCAGGGCCAGTCCTCGCGCCGCACGCTCGTCACCACAGGCGTCGGCAACGCCCTCGAGTGGTACGGCTGGGGCATCTACTCGACGTTCTCCATCTACTTCGCACCGGAGATCTTCACCCCGGAGGACCCCGTCGCCTCCATCCTCGGCGCCATGGCCATCTTCGCCGTGGCGTTCCTCTTCCGGCCGCTCGGCGGCCTGCTGTTCGGCTGGATCGCCGATCAAATGGGCCGCAGGCCCGCGATGCTGCTGACCGTCGGCGCCGCCAGCCTCGGCTCCGGCCTCATCGCCATCGTCCCCAGCTACGCCTCCGCGGGGCTGTGGGCCGCGGCCGTGCTGCTGGTCGCCCGCATCATCCAGGGCCTCGCCTACGGCGGGGAGATGCCGACCGCGCAGAACTACCTGTCCGAAGCCGCCCCTCACCACCGCCGCGGCCGCTGGGCGTCGCTCATCTACGTCTCCGGCACGATCGGCATCCTGTGCGGCATCCTCATGGGCATCATCCTCGACGCCGTTCTGCCCGAGCAGGACATGAACAGCTGGGGCTGGCGCATCCCGTTCGCCATCGGCTTCGCCCTCGGCCTGTGGGCCGTCATCGCCCGCCGCAACCTCAAGGAGACGGACACGTTCTCCGACGCCAAGCAGGCGCCGTCGCGCCCGCCGATGTGGCCCGAGGTGCGCCGCAACTGGCGCAGCTCCCTGCGGGTCATCGGCCTGACCGTCGGCGGCACCGTCGCCTACTACGTGTGGGCGGTGTCGGCCATCCAGCAGGCCGTCGTCATCCACGGCATGCCGCAGGGCACCGCACTGCTCGCCAGCCTCCTGTCCAACCTGGTCCTCGTCGTCGTCCTGCCGTTCTGGGGCGCGCTGTCGGATCGGATCGGGCGGAAAGGCGTCCTGCTCATCGGCAACTTCGTGCCGGCCCTGCTGTTCTGGCCGACGTCGCAGATGGTCGACGGCTCGTTCCTGTCCCTGTTCATCCCCGCGACGCTGATGCTCGTGTTCCTCGCCCCGACCCTGGCCATCAACCCGGCCGTGTTCGCGGAGATGTTCCCGACCCGCATCCGCATCATCGGCATCGCCGTGCCGTACGCCACCGCCATCGCCCTGTTCGGGGGCACCGCCCCGGCGCTGCAGAACTGGGCCGCGGCCAACGGCCACTCCACGGGCTTCGCCGTGTACGTCATCGTGCTGCTGCTCATCTCCGTGGCGGTGTCCGCGTCGCTCCGCGAGACCCGCGGCATCGCCCTCTCCCACTGACCGCACCGGCCCGTCGCGGGCCGGTCGGCGCAACGCCGGACGGAGCGCCCGCGCCAGGCACCCGCACCCGAACGCCCCCGCCTCCCCGTCCCCCGCCCGAAGGCGGATGATCGACGGGAACGGCCCCGCCCCGGAAAGGATCCCCGTGACCCCACCCCGAAGGCCGCGGACCTGAAGCGCCGCGCCCGAGAGATCGTCGACGGCCGCCGCGATCAGCTCCTCGGCCTGTCCCACCGGCTGCACGAGAACCCGGAGCTGGGCTGGGAGGAGGTGAAGACCTCCGCGTGGCTCGCCGAGGAGGCGGCGACCGCCGCCGGCGACCCGGAGGTCTCCCACGGCGTCGGGGAGCTACCGACGGCGGTGCGGGCGCAGGCCGGCTCCGGCGACCTCGTCGTCACCATCTGCTCGGAGTTCGACGCGCTGCCCGACATCGGCCACGCGTGCGGCCACAACATCATCTGCACGGCGGGCCTCGGCGCCTTCCTGGCGCTGGCGGAGCTGGCGGACGAGCTCGGCATCACCGTGCGCCTGCTGGGGACTCCCGCGGAGGAGAACGGCGGCGGCAAGATCGTCATGCTGGAGCAGGGCGACTTCGACGGCACCCACCTGGCCATGATGGTCCACCCCATGGACAAGGAATGGCGCAACATGGAGTCGATGGCGTGCGCCGGCTTCGAGGCCGACTTCCACGGCGAAACCGCCCACGCCTCCGCCGAACCGTGGGCGGGGCGCAACGCCCAGGACGCGCTCATCATCGCGAACACCGCCATCGGCCTGGCCCGCCAGCAGTTCGAGCCCGGCCAGCAGATCCACTCCGTCACCCACGGCGGCGGCGGTGCCCCGAACGTCATCCCGGGGCACGCGCGCCCTGTTCATGGGCCGCGCGGAGACGCTCGAGTCGCTGGAGCGCGTCAACGCGGTGCTGCGCCGCTACTGCGAGGCGGGTGCGCTCGGCGCCGGCGTCGAGCTGGACTTCCGCCAGGTCGGCCGCTCCTACGCGCAGATGGAGTCCGACGTGGACCTCGAGGGGTTCTGGGTCGACGCGATGGCGGAGGTCGGACGGGACTCCGTGGAGACGCCGATGCGCGGCGGCTCCACCGACATGTCCAACGTGTCGCTGGAGTTCCCGACCATCCACCCCATCATCAAGATCGGCGACAATCAGCCGATCCACACCGTCGGATTCGCCGAGCTGGCGAAGTCGGAGGCCGGCGACGCCGCCGTCCTCGACGCCGCGTGGGGCATGGCGTGCGTCGCCGTCGACGCAGCCCTCGATCCGGAGCAGCGGGAGCGCCTGCTGGCCGGCGAGCGCCGCGTGCGCGGATAGGCGCCTGCGTTGACGGCCCCGCCCCGGTGACGCCCGGGGCGGGGCCGCATCGCGTCGGCGCACGGAGCCTAGTGCGCCGCCTCGTCCCAGTCGCGGCCGGAGCCAACGGAGACCTCCAGCGGGACGCGGAGGGTGATGACGGCGTCCATCTCGCGGTTGAGCAGCTCGACGACCGTCTTCTCCTCCCCCGGCGCGACCTCGACGACGAGCTCGTCGTGGACCTGCAGGAGCACGCGGGAGGCGAGCGGCTCGCGCGGCTCCTCGTCGGCGGCCGCGCCTCCGCGGCGCAGGGCGTCATCGACGCGCAGCATCGCGACCTTGATGATGTCCGCGGCGGTGCCCTGGATCGGCGAGTTCAGGGCGGCGCGCTCGGCGTTCTCGCGGGCCTGCCGGTTGTCGGAGACCAGGTCCGGCAGGTAGCGGCGGCGGTCGTAGAGCGTGGCGGTGAACCCGTCCTTCGCGGCCTGCCGCACCACGCCGTCCAGGTAGGCCTTCACGCCGCCGAAGCGCTCGAAGTAGCCGGCGCGCAGCGACTCCGCCTCCTTCTGCAGGATGTCCAGCTGCGCCGCCAGGCCGAACGACGACAGGCCGTAGGCCAGGCCGTAGCTCATCGCCTTCACGCGGCGGCGCAGCTCCGGGGTGACCCCGTCGATGGGCACGTCGAAGACGCGGGAGCCGACGTAGTTGTGCAGGTCCTCGCCCTCGCGGTAGGCCTCGATGAGGCCCTCGTCGCCGGACAGGTGGGCCATGACGCGCATCTCGATCTGCGAGTAGTCCGCGGTCACCAGCGTCCCGTACCCCTCGCCCACGGTGAAGGCCCGGCGGATGGAGCGGCCGAAGTCGGTGCGCACGGGGATGTTCTGCAGGTTCGGCTCCGTCGAGGACAGGCGGCCGGTGGCGGCGACGGTCTGGTTGAAGGTGGTGTGGATGCGGCCGTCGTCGGCGACGGTCTTCACCAGGCCCTCCACCGTCGACTTCATCTTCTGGAACTCGCGGAACTCCAGCAGCTTCTCCAGGAACGGGTGCGGGTTCTTCTTCGCCAGCCCCTCGATCTCCTTGGCGGCCGTGGAGTAGCCGGTCTTCGTCTTCTTCGTCTTCGGCATCCCCAGCTGGTCGAACAGGACCTCCTGGAGCTGCTTCGGGGAGCCGAGGTTCAGCTCCGGGCGGTCGACGAGCTCGCGGGCGGCGGCCTCCGCGGCCGCGGTGCGCTCCGCGAAGTCGCGCCCCAGCTCCTCGAGCGTGTCGACGTCGACGGCGATGCCGGTGCGCTCCATGCGTGCCAGCACCGGCGCCAGGGGCAGCTCGATGTCGGCGTAGACGGGGTACAGACCGGCCTCGTCGAGTTCGCCGGCGAAGTGGCGGGCGAGGTCCAGCACGGCCGCGGCGGCGTCGGCGGCGGCCGTGGCCCGCGCGTCGTCGCCGTCGTCGCCGGAATCGTCGAGCAGCGCGAGCTGGCCCTCGCCCTGCTCCCCGGAATCGTCCGGGGAGGGCAGGGAGCGGCCGAGCGCCGCCAGCAGGACGTTGTCCAGGCCGTAGGTGCGCTGGCTGGGCTTGAGCAGGTAGGCGGCGAGGAAGGTGTCGTGGACGACGCCGGAGAGCTCCAGGTCATGCGCCCACAGGGCGTGCATCGTCGACTTCAGGTCGTGGACGGCCTTCGGCGCGTCCGCGTCGGCCAGCCATTCGCGCAGCGCGTCCTCGTCGGCCGGGGCCAGCGACGCGGGGTCGAGGGCGGCGGCGACGGCCGCGGCGCCGGCCGCCGAGCCGCCCGCGGCGTCGTCGCCCGCGGCCGGAGCCGCGATGGCGAGGATGCCGTCGTCGTAGTGCAGGGCCGCCGGGGCGGCGAGGCCGTCCAGCCACTCGCCGAGCCCGCCCTCGTCCGGGGTGACGTGCTCCACCTCGGGGCCGGAGGGCTCCGCCTCGCCGACGACGCCGCCGCCGTCGGCGGCCAGCGTCCGCATGACGCGGTCGCGCAGGTTCGCGCCGAACTCCAGCTCGTCGAAGCGGGCGGTGACGGCCTGGGCGTCGGCCGGGCGCAGCTCCAGGTCCTCCGGCGAGTACTTCAGGTCCAGGTCCTTGACCATCTCGGTCAGCCACCGGTTCATCTGCACGGCGTCGACGCGGTCGCGGAAGTTCTGGCCGGCCTTGCCGCGGATCTCGTCGGCGCGGGCGATGAGCTCGTCGAGGGTGCCGTACTGGACGATCCACTTCGTCGCCGTCTTCTCGCCGACGCCCGGGATGCCCGGCAGGTTGTCCGACGGGTCGCCGCGCAGCGCCGCGAAGTCCGGGTACTGCTCGGGCGTCAGCCCGTACTTCTCCTTCACCGCGTCCGGGGTGAAGCGGTGCAGGACGGAGACGCCGCGCATCGGGTACAGCACCGTGGTCGTGTCGTCGACCAGCTGCAGGGAGTCGCGGTCGCCGGTGACGATGAGCGTCTCGAAGCCCTCCGGCTTCGCCGCCGTCGCAAGCGTGGCGATGATGTCGTCCGCCTCGTAGTTCTCCTTCTCCAGCGTGACGATGCCCATGTCGTGCAGCACGTCCTGGATGAGGCCGACCTGGCCGCGGAACTCCTCGGGCGCCTTCTCGCGCTGCGCCTTGTAGTCCGGGAACTTCTCCGTCCGGAAGGTCTTCCGCGAAAGGTCGAACGCCACCGCGACGTGAGTCGGCTTCTCGGCGTCCAGCAGGTTCGCCAGCATGGACAGGAAGCCGTAGACGGCGTTCGTGTGCTGGCCCGAGGTCGTCGAGAAGTTGTCGGTCGGCAGCGCGAAGAACGCGCGGAAGGCCATGGAGTGGCCGTCGATGAGCATGAGCGTCCGCTTCATGACCGTCCAGCGTAGCGACGGGCCCCGCGGGCGGCCCGGGCGGGCCGCGGCGGCCGGGGCGGCCGGGGCGGCCGGGGCCGCGCGACCCCGTTCCCCGCCGATCCCCTACTTCCGATCGCATCCGGGATGTTGATGCAGCGACACCCTTTTCACCCCCGTTTCACCCCCATAACGGGGTGTCATTCCGCGAGACGCGGCCATGACGTGCGGATTTGGGAAAGCGCCGATTCCCACATGCGCGTAAGGATTTTGTATGTTACTCGCATGCCCCCCATCACATCCCGCCCGCGCCGCCACAGTTCGGCGGACACCCGCGCCCGCATCGTCGAGGTCGCGAAGGGCTACTTCACGCGCAAGCCCTTCGCCAAGGTCTCGCTGAAGGAGATCGCGGAGGAGGCCGGCGTCAGCGCCCCGCTCATCATCAAGTACTTCCAGACGAAGGAGGGGCTGCTGCAGGAGCTGGTCGACTTCACGCCGATGCGCGACGTCATCTGCGACGTGCCCTTCGAGAGGATCGGCCGTTCCCTGGCCGACGACGCGGTCAACGCCGACCGCTCCTCCACCTCGTCCCTCATCACGCTGCTGATGGCCACCGCCGGCAGCCCGACGGCCGTGACCACCGTGACCGACGCCTTCCAGGAGACGATCGGCGGCGCGCTGTTCGACCGCATCCGCGACGAGGCCCCGGGCGTCACCTCCGACAACGACGCCGAGCAGCGCTGCCAGTACGCCCTGGCGATGTACAACGGCCTCGGCACCGTCCTGGTTGACTTCACCCGCGGCATCCCCTTCGAGGCCGCCGCCGTCGCCTCCTACGGCGACCACATCCAGCGCGTGCTGGAGACGCCGACCGAGGTGCCCTCCGAGGGCTGAATCACGGTGCGGTGCGGCGGGGATCACGCCACCCGCCCGCCCGCGGATACGCGGTTCGGGCCCCGTGCCCGGTAACATCCCGCGCGATGAACAACAACGATTCCTCCGAGGCCAGGGTCGGCCACCACGTCACCGACGACCACGCCGACCACTCGACGAACCACCCGCCGCTGACGCCCGGCTCCTTCGTGGCCAACGCCGTCCGCGGCGCCCTCATCGGCATCGCGGAGACCATCCCCGGCGTCTCCGGCGGCACGATCGCCCTCATCACGGGCATCTACGAGCGCCTCATCTCCTCCGCCAAGTCGCTCACCGACGTCCCGAAGGAGCTGGTGACCGGCGGCGACTGGCGCGGCGCCGTCAAGCGCGTCGACTGGTGGCTGCTCGTGCCGCTGGCGCTGGGCATGGCCGCGATGGTGTTCTCCATCGCGGGCCTGATGGAGTCCTTCGTCACCGACCACCCGATCGCGTCGAAGGCCCTGTTCTTCGGCATGATCGCCGCCTCCGTCGTCATCCCGTTCCAGGAGATCCGCCCCGGCGAGCTCGACCGTCCGGGCATGAAGGGCAAGGCCGCCGCGGTGTTCATCGCGTTCGCGGTCGCCCTGTTCTGGGTGACGTCCATCCCGTCGGCCGCGCCGACCGACCCGTCGCTCATCCTGGTGTTCTTCGCCGCCGCCGTCGCGGTGTGCGCCCTGGCCCTGCCGGGCGTCTCGGGCTCCTTCTTCCTCCTCCTCATCGGCCTGTACGCGCCGACCATGGCCGCCGTCGACACGCTGAACATCCCGTACCTGGCGGCGTTCATGCTCGGCGCCGTCACCGGCATCGCGTTGTTCGTGCGGTTCCTGGAGTGGATGCTGGAAACCCACCACGCGCTGACGCTCGTCGCCATGGCGGGCCTCCTGCTGGGCTCCCTGCGCGCGCTGTGGCCGTGGCAGGGCGAGGACGGCTCCCTTCAGGCGGTCGGCCCGGAGTGGCCGATGGCCCTGGGCCTGTTCGTCCTCGGCGCCGCCGTCGTCGGCGTCGTCGCGTGGGCCCAGACCCGCTTCTCCTCCGACGAGGACGCGAAGTAGTATTTCCGCGGACCGCCGCACCGGCGGCCGCCACGCCCCCGTAGCCCAATTGGCAGAGGCAGCGGATTCAAAACCCGCACAGTGAGGGTTCGAGTCCCTCCGGGGGCACCGACGCGCCCCGCCCGGTTTTCCGGGCGGGGCTTTCCCGTGCCCGGCCGCGCAGTCGGGTCGGGGCCTCACCGCGTCCGCCCCGCGGTCGGGCCCCTTCCCGAACCGGCTCCCCCGCGCGGGGCTTGACCGGTGCCGGCCCCTCCCGAAGGGCCCGTTTTCCGCGTACCCTGTTGCTGTCCTGCGCGGTCGCGCGGGCGGCCGCCGGCGCCCCGGGCGCGGGCGGCGCCGACGAGCACGGAAAGAGGAGCATCGACGTGAACGAGCGCGATCCCCGCGGCGGAGGCCGTTCGGGCCGCACCGCAGCCACCGCACTGGCCGTCGCCGCGCTGCTGGCCGGCGGCGTGGCCCTGGTCCTGCCGCCGATGCTGTGGGGCGCCGGGGTCCTCGTCCCCGCCCTGCTCCTGGCCGCCGGCCTCATCCTCCCCGCCGCGTGGTGGCTCGTCCACGAGCGCCGCGAGGTCCGCGCCGCCAACGACCCCGAGGCGCCGGCCGCCGTGATGGACCGCCGCTGGCGCTTCGTCGCCCCGGCGGCCGCGGTGCTGGCGCTGCTGGGCCTCGGCGGCATCGGACTGTCGACGAACGCGGTGCCGGAGCTGCCCCGCATCCTGCCGGAGAGGACGAAGGAGGCGCCGCCGAGCCCCTCCTCCTCGTCGAGCTCCTCCCGCCCCGCGTCGACCGGCTCCTCCTCCGAGGTGACGTCCACGACGACCGTGACGTCGTCCACGGAGTCCTCCACCTCGACCTCCGAGTCCGAGTCGGAGTCGGAGTCCACCTCGACGTCGACGACGACGTCCACCTCGGAGACGGAGGAGCCGACGACGTCGTCGACGACGCCGCGCCCGACCGAGCCGACGACGTCGCAGCCCGAGCCCACGACGACCTCGCAGCCGGAGCCGACGACGACCACGACCCGGCCGACCACCACGACCACGACGACGCAGCCGCCGACGACGACCACGCCGACGTCGGAGCCGGAGCGGATGCGCGGCGTCCCGGCGACGCCGGAGACGCCGAGGACCCCCGACACGCCGGAGATCAGCGCGGGCCGCTGACGCGCCCCGCAGACCCCACCGCCGCCCGGGCCCCGCACGCCCGCCGCCGTCCCGACCCCGCGCCGCGCACCGCACACCGCGCACCCCCACCGCGCCCCGCATACCGCGCACCGCGCCGTTCCGACCCCGCGCCCGGCGCCCCACCCACCGACCCCAGGAGCAGCCCCACCATGGACGACCAGCCCACCGGCCCCGTCACCGACGAGGAGATCTTCCGCGCGCACGAGGGCGGCAAGCTCATCACCGCCTCCCGCATCCCGCTGGACTCCCGCCGGGACCTGTCCATCGCGTACACGCCGGGCGTGGCGCGGGTCTGCGAGGCGATCCACGATGACCCGGAGCTGACGCGGACCTACACGTGGGCCGGCGGCAACGTCGCGGTCATCAGCGACGGCACGGCGGTGCTGGGCCTGGGCGACATCGGGCCGCGGGCGGCGCTGCCGGTGATGGAGGGCAAGGCGCAGCTGTTCGGCCGGTTCGCGGGCATCAACGCGGTGCCGATCGTCCTGGACACGACGGACATCGACGAGCTGGTGGCGACGATCGCGAACCTCGCCCCGTCGTTCGGCGGCATCAATCTGGAGGATATCTCCGCGCCGCGCTGCTTCGAGGTGGAGCGCCGCCTGGACCAGCGGCTGGACATCCCGGTGTTCCACGACGATCAGCACGGCACGGCCATCGTCATCACGGCGGGCCTGCGGAACGCGTGCCGCCTGTTCGAGCGCGAGCTGGGCGACCTGCGCATCGTCATCTCCGGCGCGGGGGCGGCGGGCGTGGCGACGACCCGGATGCTGCTGGCCGCCGGCGCCCGCGACGTCGTCGTGTGCGACTCCCGCGGCATCATCCACCGCGACCGCGGGCCGCTGAACGACGTGAAGTCGTCGCTGGCGGAACTCACCAACCCGCGGGGGCTGCGCGGCGGGATCCGGGAGGCGC
Source organism: Corynebacterium sp. 335C (assembly GCF_053525695.1). Lineage (NCBI taxonomy): Bacteria > Bacillati > Actinomycetota > Actinomycetes > Mycobacteriales > Corynebacteriaceae > Corynebacterium > Corynebacterium sp. 335C. Next base: position 619,499 of record NZ_JASTTB010000002.1, on the reverse strand, counting down.
TGCGCGGCGCCGACGCGTTCATCGGCGTCTCCGCCGGGCACCTGACGGAGCAGGACGTCGCCGTCATGGCCGACGACCCGTTCCTGTTCTCCCTGGCCAACCCGGATCCGGAGATTCCGGTGGAGATCGCGCGGAAGTACGGCGCGGTCGTGGCGACGGGCCGCTCGGATCTGCCGAACCAGATCAACAACGTCCTGGCATTCCCGGGCATCTTCCGGGGCGCGATGGCGGCGGGCGCCCGCACCATCACCGAGTCGATGAAGCTGGCGGCGTCGCGCGCCATCGCGACCATCGCGCACGAGGGGCTGTCGGCCGACGCCATCATCCCGTCACCGCTGGATCCGCGGGTCGCCCCGGCGGTCGCGGCGGCGGTGGAGGCCGCCGCCCGCTTCGACGCCGCCTCGGGCGCGCAGCCGGCCGACGGCGCGCAGTAGCGCGCCCGTCCCCCGCGCGCGTCGCCGGGGCCGCACGCGGGGACCGTCGCAACGCACGTGACGCATCCGCGGGTGCTGCTTTGCGACGGCTCCCGCCCGCGCGGCGGGCGTCGTCACGCGCCCCCTGGGCCCGCCGGGGGTGGGCCCCACCCCCGTCCGGGCGTGCGGCGCCGCAACCTGCGGCGCAATGCCGGGGGCGGAACCGGGGGCGGGTAGCATGACCCGCATGACCACACCCCGACGCGGCGCCCGAGGCGCGGCGGGCGGACGGCTGCGGCGGGGACTCCTCGCGGCCTGCTCCGCCGCCGCGATCCTCCTGGGCGCGACGGCGTGCGTGACCAACGAGGTGGGCGGGCATCCCGATGGCTGGGAGGAGATCCGGCCGGAGCCCGTACCGGAGATCGCGGCGATGGTCCCGGAGGACATCAGGTCCTCCGGGAGGATCGTCATCGGCACCAACCCCCCGTTCGCGCCCGCGGAATTCAAGGACTCGTCGGGCGAGATCATCGGATTCGACATCGATCTCGCCCGGGCGGTCGCCGACGTGATGGACCTGGATCTCGTCGTCCAGGAGCAGGAGTTCACCATGATCCTGCCGTCCATCTCCGGCGGGACCGTCGACTTCGGCGCCTCCGGCTTCACGGACAACGAGGAGCGGCGCAAGACGTACGACTTCGTCAACTACCTCGAGGCCGGCCTGCAGTGGGCCCGCGTCCCCGGCAACGACGTCACCCCGGACAACGCGTGCGGCCGGGAGGTCGCCGTGCAGCGCGGCACCGTCTCCGACCTGGAGGACCTGCCCGCGATCAGCCAGGCGTGCGTCGACCGCGGCGAGGCGCCGGTGAAGAAGCTGGCGTACCCGGACTCCGCGTCCGCGGCCACCGCCGTGGTGCTCGGCCGGGCCGACGCCCTGTCGGCGGACTCCCCCATCTCCGCGTGGGCCGTCACCCGCGCCGACGGGAAGCTCGAGCTGGCCGGCGACCTGTACGCCGGCGCCCCCTACGGCTGGCCGGTGCCGAAGGGCGACCCGCTGGCGCCGGCGCTCGCCGCCGCGCTGCAGCACATCATGGACACCGGCGACTACGACCGCATCCTGGACATGTGGGGCGTCTCCGCGGGGGCGCTGCCGCAGGCCACCATCAACGGAGAGGAGCTCCAGTGAGCGACGCGACCCGCGCAGAGGCGCGGCCCCCGAGGCGGGAGGCCACCGCCGCGGAGCTGAACCAGGAGATCAAGGCGAAGCCGCTGCCCCGCCCGGGCCGCTGGATCGCCGCGATCGTCCTGCTGGCCCTGGCCATCTGGTTCGTCGTCGACGCCGCCGGGCGCGAGGCGTACCGGTGGGACGTCTACTTCCGCTTCGTGTTCGACACCCAGATCGCCGAGGCCGCGCTGCACACGCTGGCGCTGACCGTGCTGGCGATGATCATCGGCATCGTCGGCGGCGCCGTCCTGGCGGTGCTGCGCATGTCGCCGAACCCGGTGCTGTCGGCCATCGCCTGGGTCTACCTGTGGATCTTCCGCGGCACCCCGATCTACGTGCAGCTGGTGTTCTGGGGCCTGCTGGGCACCATCTACCAGTCGGTGAGCGTCGGCGGATTCGCCGAGGTGAACCTGGAGGACGTGCTGGCCAACACCTTCGTCCTCGCCGTGCTGGGCCTGGGCCTCAACGAGGCGGCGTACATGGCGGAGATCGTCCGCGCCGGCCTGCAGGCCGTGCCGGAGGGCCAGACGGAGGCGTCGAAGGCGCTGGGCATGAGCTGGTGGCAGACGATGCGGCGCACGGTGCTGCCGCAGGCGATGCGCATCATCATCCCGCCGACGGGCAACGAGTTCATCTCCCTGCTGAAGACCACGTCGCTGGTCATCGCCGTGCCATACACGGCGGAGCTGTACGGCCGCGCCACCGACTTCGCCAACGAGATGTTCCTGCCGGTGCCGATGCTGCTGGTCGCCGCGACGTGGTACCTGGTCATCACCTCCATCCTGATGGTGGGCCAGCACTACCTGGAGCGGTACTTCGCCCGCGGCGCCACCCGGCAGCTGACGGCCCGCCAGCTGGCGGCGCTGGCGGACGCGGAGGGCGTGCCGCCGGCCAACACCCGCGTCGTCGACGCCGACGAGCGCAAGTTCAACGAGGAGGATCCGCGATGACCGCGACGACCCCGGCCCGCCCGATGGTGGAGGCCCAGCGCGTCCGCAAGTCCTTCGGCCGCCTGGAGGTGCTGAAGGGCGTGGACCTGACGGTGCCGAAGGGCTCGGTGACGTGCCTCATCGGCCCGTCGGGCTCCGGCAAGTCGACGCTGCTGCGCTGCGTCAACCACCTGGAGAAGATCACGGCCGGCCGCCTGTACGTCGACGGCGACCTCATCGGCTACCGCGAGCGCGAGGGCGTCCTGCACGAGATCTCGGAGCGCGACGCCGCGAAGCAGCGCGCCGACATCGGCATGGTGTTCCAGTCCTTCAACCTCTTCCCCCACCGCACGGTGCTGGGCAACATCGTGGAGGCGCCCGTGCACGTCAAGGGCGTCGACGCCGCGAAGGCGGAGGACGAGGCGATGGAGCTGCTGCACATGGTCGGGCTGGCCCACAAGGCCGACGCCTACCCGGTGCAGCTGTCGGGCGGCCAGCAGCAGCGCGTCGCCATCGCGCGCGCCCTGGCGATGAAGCCGAAGCTCATGCTGTTCGACGAGCCGACCTCCGCCCTCGACCCGGAGCTGGTCGGCGAGGTGCTGAACGTCATGCGGGGCCTGGCGGACCAGGGCATGACGATGATCGTCGTCACCCACGAGATGGGCTTCGCCCGCGAAGTCGCCGACCAGGTGGCGTTCATGGAGGACGGCCGCATCGTCGAGATCGGCGAGCCCTCCGCGGTGCTCGACGACCCGGCGAACCAGCGCACCCGCGACTTCATGTCGTCGCTGCTCTGAGGCCGGGATTCCGGTTCGCCGGTCCCCCTCGCCTCCGGGGCCGCCGGCCGCGCGGCGGACGCGCGGCCGGCGGCCCCGTCGTCATGCGCGGGGCGTGCGCGGGGCGCGGGGCGCGCGTCGGTTGCGCGGTGCGATCGGGTCACCGCGGTCACGTGTCTTTTGCGTGACGACGGCGACCGCCCCGGCCACGGGGCCGGGGCGGGTCCCGTCGTCACGCGAGCTGCGTCAGACCGCGCACGAGGGTGACCGCGGCGCTCGACGCCGCGAGGCCGAGGGCGATGCGGCGGGCGACGGGCATGGGCACCCGGCGGGCGATGCGGGTGCCGGCGACGATGCCCGCGAGCATGCACAGGAGGGCAGCGGGCCACACGTACCAGGGCACGTCCATGATGACGGGCAGGCCGCCGGAGAAGCCCTTCGTCGCCAGGGACACCACGCCGGAGACGAAGAACAGCGGCTGCAGCGTCGCGGAGAACGTGCGCTGCTGCCACTGCGCCGCCTGGGCGTAGACGGTGATGGCGGGCCCGGCGATGCCGGCGAGGGTGTTCATGAAGCCGCCCGCGGCACCCGCGGCCAGGGCGTAGCCGGCGCCGTCGACGCGGCGCTGGGTGCGGCGGAACGTCGTCACGCCGAGGCCCAGCAGGACCAGGCCGCCGATGAGGATCTGCAGCACGGGCGTGGAGGTGTTCATGACCACCCAGGCGCCGGGGATGGAGCCGACGATCATGACGGGGCCGATGAGCCAGAAGCGGCGCCATTCGATGTGCTCGCGGACCGACCAGCTCTGGAACACGGCGTTGACGGCGGCCAGGACGTTGATGATGAGGACGCCGGCGACGGGGCCGACCAGGAGGCTGAGCACGGGGGCGCCGATGAGGCCGAGGCCCATGCCGGAGACGCGCTGGAGCAGCGCGCCGACGAGGACGACGGCGAGGATGACGACCAGTGCCACGGCTCCGAATTCCATGGGCCGATGGTATCGCCCCGGGGCCGATCCCGATGACGCAGGTCAGGCCCCTGCAAATGACAATCGTTTTCACCTATGGCGACAATAGTTTTCAACGTGCTTTTTCCATTAATCGGGGCTTTAATGGAAACCGAAGGAAGGGCCCGCCCCTCTCACGGGCCCGCCGACCACGAGGAGGAGATCACGATGACCGCCACCGTCCACCCGAACCACGACCACGTCCACGGCCCCGACTGCGGCCACGTGTCGTTCAAGCACGGCGACCACATCGACTACGCCCACGACGGCCACATCCACCGTGAGCTGAACGGCGAGTGGGTCGAGTGCGAGACCCACGACCACGTCCAGGCCGAGGATCACGGCGACCACGTCCACGGCCCGGGCTGCGGCCACGTCGCCGTCCCCCACGGCGATCACGTGGACTACGTCCACGACGGCCACCGTCACGCCGCCCACGGCGACCACTACGACGAGCACTAGGCCGTGACCCCGCCGCCGGCCCGGGTGCACGGGCCGGCGGCACCCCGCGAGGGGCCTCCCCATGACGGCGAACCCCGCGGCGGACGAGAGTCCGCCGCGGGGTTCTTCGCGTGCGCGGGGTTCTTCGCGTGCGCGGGGCGCCGCTCCCCCGCGCTACTCCTCCGCGCCGGCGCCGGAGTCGACGGCGCCCGACCCGCCGGAGCCGCCGGCCGCGCCGGAGCCGGAAGACCCGGAGCCCGACGAGCCGGAACCGGACGACGAGCCCGACGACGAGGACGAGCCCGAGCCGGAGCCCGTCGCGTCGTCGGTCGCGGTCGTCGCCGACGTCGTCGTCTCTTCCTCCGGCGCCGTCAGCTCGACGCTGCCGGGATCGGCGGGCTCGACGTCCGGGCGGAACGGGTTCCACCACGTCGGCACCGCGTCGTCACCTGCGACCTCGCCCCAGGCGGGCAGGGATTTGTACAGGCGCTGGCCCATGCGGGCCATGATCGCGTCGACGGCCTCGTTCCAGGAGCCCTCGAACGTCGTCATCGCGCCGAAGGCGATGGCGCCGCCCGGGGTGTAGAGGATGCCCATGTCGTGGGCGTGCTCGGCGGTGTCGCCGGTCTTCTGCGCGGACTGGCCGACGTAGCCGCCGGTGCGCTGCCAGCCGCCGGAGGTGAAGATGCCGAGGAGCTGGCGGGCGTCGTCGACGCTCATGAAGTCCTCGTACGGGTCGCCGTCGGCGGCCTCCTGCAGCCGGGTCATGAAGATGCCGGCGGCCTCCGGGGAGATGGTGTTGCGCTCGCCCGACTCGCTCGGGATGAAGAGCTTGTTGACGATGTGATACTCCGGCGGCACGCCCATCGACTCCAGGAAGTCGTTGATCTCGTCGAAGCCGCCGACGGCGTCGATGAGCGCGTTGGCCGACGTGTTGCACGAGTAGCTGGAGACGTTCTGCAGCAGCTGGCCGACGGTGTACTGGCCCCAGCCGGCGACCGATACCGGCACGATGTCGTCGCCGTCGACGGTCACCGTCTCCGTCAGGTCGTCGCCGAACTTGTGGACCGCGGTGGCCATGACGGCGGCCTTGATCGTCGACGCCGCGTACACCTCGTCCAGCTCGCCGCCCTCGGCGGTGCGCCCCTCCTCCGGGCCGCCGACGACGCGGACCCACACGCCGAGGTCGATGCCGTACTGCGCGGCCTCCTCGACGGTGTCGTCGATGATCTCCTGGGCGTCGGCCCACTTCTGCTCCTGCAGCGTCTCCCACGGCTTCGGCGGCGGGCCGTCGTCGGCCGGGCCCCGCTCCTTCACGCAGGCGGACAGGGAGCCGCCGGCGAGGAGGACGGCCGCCGCGAGGGCGGCGGCGCGGACGCGGGCGGGGCGCGCGGGGAGGGGGCTCATCGGAGGGGCTGGCCTTTCGGGGACACCTGCATTGCGACGGAGTGAGGGTATCGGGGCTCCCGACATGGGTCCGCCCCGGCTCCCCCGAAAGGGGGCCGGGGCCGGTTCCGTCCGCGACCTGCGCGGACGGGCCCTCCGCCGCCGCGCGGATCGGGCGGATCCGCGAGATGGCGTCGGGCGGGCGGGATACCGCCCTAGATGATGCCCTGGGCGAGCATCGCGTTGGCGACCTTCTTGAAGCCGGCGATGTTGGCGCCGATGACGTAGTCCTCGTCGTGGTCGTACTCGGCGGCGGTCTTCTCGCAGGCGGCGAAGATGTTCTCCATGATGCCCTTGAGTCGCTGGTCGGTGTAGTCGAAGGACCAGGAGTCGCGGGTGGCGTTCTGCTGCATCTCCAGGGCGGAGGTGGCGACGCCGCCGGCGTTGGCGGCCTTGCCCGGGGCGAAGTGGATCTTCGACGCGCGGAACTTCTCGACGGCCTCCGGGGTGGACGGCATATTGGCGCCCTCGGCGACGTAGCGGCAGCCGTTGTCGATGAGGGTCTGGGCGTCGTCGCCGTTCAGCTCGTTCTGGGTGGCGCACGGCAGGGCGACGTCGCAGGCGACCTTCCAGATGTTGCCGTGCTCGTGGAACTCGGCGCCCTCGGCCTCGGCGACGTACTCGGAGACGCGGCCGCGGCGGACCTCCTTGATCTCCTTGAGCAGCTCGACGTCGACGCCGTCCGGGGTGGAGACGTAGCCGGAGGAGTCGGAGAAGCCGACGACGGTGGCGCCCAGCTGCTGCGCCTTCTCGATGGCGTAGATGGCGACGTTGCCGGAGCCGGAGACCAGCACCTTGGCGCCGTCGAGGGACTCGCCGTGGGACTTCATCATGCGGTCGGTGAAGTACACGGTGCCGTAGCCGGTGGCCTCGGTGCGGACGAGGGAGCCGCCCCAGGTCAGGCCCTTGCCGGTGAGGACGCCGGACTCGTGCTCGTTGGCGAGGCGGCGGAACTGGCCGAACAGGTAGCCGATCTCGCGGCCGCCGACGCCGATGTCGCCGGCGGGGACGTCGCGGTACTCGCCGATGTGGCGGTGCAGCTCGGTCATGAACGACTGGCAGAAGCGCATGATCTCCAGCTCGGACCGGCCCTTCGGGTCGAAGTCGGAGCCGCCCTTGCCGCCGCCGATGGGCAGGCCGGTGAGGGAGTTCTTGAAGATCTGCTCGAAGCCCAGGAACTTGATGATGCCGAGGTTCACGGACGGGTGGAACCGCAGGCCGCCCTTGTAGGGGCCGAGCACGGAGTTGAACTGGACGCGGAAGCCGCGATTGACCTGGACGTTGCCGGCGTCGTCGACCCACGGGACGCGGAAGATGATCTGGCGCTCGGGCTCGCAGAGCCGCTGGACCAGGCCGTAGTCGCCGTAGTGCGGGTCCTTGCGCAGGACGATCTTCAGGGAGTCCAGGACCTCGGAGACGGCCTGGTGGAACTCGGGCTCGCCGGCGTTGCGGCGGAGCACCTCCTGGTAGAAGTCGGCGACCCTCTCATCGACGTTCAATGATTCACCTTTCTGCACGGCCCGCCGGGGTCGTCGTCCGGGGACGTGCGGCGGCCGGTGGTGTGCGGTGCGCGCAGGTCGGTTCCGGGCGGCCTCTCGGCCGGGACGGGATTGAAATGCCGGATGCCATTCTTTCACGGTGCGGCCCCCTTGGGAAACGGGAGTGTTAAATCCGCGCTACGATTGACGCCGCCGAAATATGACCCAGCTCACCTTTTACGATCCTGAAACACGGCGGAAACGGCGCGGATGCACGTCGACCCGCCCCACGCGGGCGGCGCGGGGCGGGTCGGGGGTGCCGCGGGGGCGGCGGATGGGCGGGGCCCCGGCGGCGGGCCGGCTCCCCTCCGGGGGAGGTGCGGCCGCCGTGGCGGCCAGTCCGTGACGGGCCGGGCAGCTAGCCCGGCCGCCGCGACGGTCAGGGCAGGACGTTGACGGCCCAGGGGTAGGTCGCGATCTCCTCGATCGTGTCGTGCACGTCGCGGATGGCGGGGTCCGGCGGCAGGTCCTTCTCCGGCGTCAGCAGCTTCGCCAGCTGCATGGTCAGGGAGTTGAGGGAACCGTCGACGTCGCGCACGGTCAGCTCGTAGCGCTTGACGACGCGCCCCGCGCACTCCTCGTCCGGGTGCTGGCGCTCCCACTGCTCCACCAGCTGGGCGTCGTCGTCGGCGTCGGCGACGGCGACGTCGGCGCCGGAGAGGCGCCCGTCGGCGATGAGCTGGTCGAGGCGGGCGCGGAACGCGGTGGCGAGGGCGTCGGCTCCGTCGGCGGGTACGAGGCAGTCGAAGACGATGGCAGTCATGCCGGTGAGGTTAGCCTTGCAAACCCCGGCCCGCCACCCCCGCGGCGCCGCCCGCGGGACCGCGCGGGCGCGGCCGCGCATCCGGCGGGACCGCCGCGGCGCGGTCGCCGTCGTCACGCGCACCCGCATCCCGCGCACCGCACCCGCACCCGCACCCCTCGGTCCGCCCCGCGTCCGCCGGTAGCGTCGGGGCCATGGGCTCCTCCCTCCTCACCCCCGGCCCTCCCCTGTACGTCGCGCTTGTCGTCCTGACCGTCATCGCCGCCGCGGTGACGTGGACGTCCGGCACGCGCCTGTGGCGCCAGGTCCCGTGGGCCGCCGTCCGCGCGGCCGCGCAGCTGCTGGCGCTGGCGGCGCTGCTGGTCGTCATCGTCGGCAGGCCGTGGGCGGTGGTGGCGTTCATCGCGATGATGGCGTGGGTGGCGGCGTGGACCGCCGACGGGCGCATCTCCGCGGGCTCGCCGCGCCACGATCCGCGGATGGAGGGGCGCGTCGACCGGCACGTCGACTCCGCGGCCGCCGTGGCGCCGTCGCCGGCCGACGATCCGTCCGCCACGGAACGGGACGTGCGGCGCGCGGAGCTGCGGGCCCGCATCGTGAGGACGTTCTGGACGACGCTGCCGGTCGCCGCGTTCGCCGTCGCCATGACCGCGGCGCTGGCGGTGGCGGGCGTGGTGCCGCCGGAGGGCATCGCGATCATCCCGACGGCCGGCATCTTCATCGGCAACGGCATGACCGTGACGTCGCTGACCGGCCGGCGCTGCCACGACGAGCTGCGCGCCCGCCTCGGCGAGGTCGAGGCGGCGATCGCCCTCGGCTTCGAGGAGCGCCGCGCCCGCCTCCACGTGCTGCGCGACGCGGCGCTCACCGCGTTCGGCCCGACCATCGACGCCACCCGCACCGTCGGCATGGTCACCATCCCAGGCGCGTTCGTGGGCATGATCCTGGGCGGCGCGTCGCTGGTCGACGCGGCGGTGATGCAGCTGTTCGTCATGCTCGGCATCCTCGCCGTCGCCGCGGTCGCCAACGCCGCCGTCATGCGCCTGGTCGCCGCGGGCAGGATGTGAGCATGAGCGCCCACGGTCCGCAGCCTCCCCCGCGTCCATCGCTTGACGACGCCACCCTCCGCGTCATCTGCTGCCCCGACAGCTTCAAGGGGACGGCCACGGCCGCAGAGGCGGCCGCCGCCCTCGCCGCGGGCGCCCGCGACGCCGGGGCCGACGCCGTCGCCGTGCCGATGGCCGACGGCGGCGAGGGCACCGCGGCCCTCCTCGCCGCCGGGCCCGCCCGGCGCGTCGCGACGGTCGACGCCGCCAGCCGCCCCACAGTCGCCGAGTGGTTCCCCGGCCCGGAGCCGGACTCCGCGGTCCTCGACCTCGCGTCGGCGTCGGGCCTGCCGGCGGTGTCGGACGTCCTCGACGCGCCCGGGGCGTCGACGTACGGCACGGGTCTCGTCCTGCTCGACGCGCTGGAGCACGGCGTGCGCGACGTGACGCTCTGCCTCGGCGGGTCGGCGACGACGGACGGCGGGCGCGGCATCCTCGCCGCGCTCGGGGCGTTCGGCCCGGCCTCCCGCTCCTGCGCGGGGTCCGCCGGCTCCGCGGCCGGCGGGTCCGGCTCGCCCTCCGACGCCGCCGGGTCCGCCGGCTCCGAGGTCGGCGGGTCCGGCGGCGCCGACCGCCGGTCCGGGCACGACGCGCGGCCCGCGGCGCCCGGCGCGCCGGCGGCGGGACCCGTCGTCAAGCCCCTCCCCGACCACCTGGACCCGCGGCTGCGCGGCATGCGCTGGACCCTCCTCCTCGACGTCACTACGACGCCCGAGGACTGCGCCGCCGTCTTCGCCCCGCAGAAGGGCGCCGACGACGCGCAGGTCGCCTGGCTCGCCGCCTACCTCGCCGACTGGTGCCGCGCCTGCGGCGCCGACCCCCGCCGACCCGGCTACGGCGCCGCCGGCTCCGTGCCCGTCGGCATCGACTGGCTCGTCCGCGCCGCCGGCGGGCACCTCGCCACCCGCCGCGGCGCCGAGCACGTCGCCCGCGCCGCCGGCCTGCCCGGACTCATCGACGGCGCAGACCTCGTCATCACCGGCGAAGGCGCCGTCGACGCCCAATCCGGCGCCGGCAAGGTCGTCGGCCACGTCCTCGACCTCGCCGCCCCGCGCCACGTGCCCGTCGCCATCGCCGCCGGCCGCATCGACGCCGCGGCGGACGTCGTCACGCGCACCGCGGACACCGCGACCCTGCGCGGACCCATGGACCGCACCCGCGACGCGCTGCGCGACGCCGGCGCCGACCTGACCCGCCGGGCCCTGCGGCGCCGCCGGGCCTAAGCTGGGACCATGCAGGATTTCGCGGAGCCCCTCATCACGCTCGCCGACGGCACCGTCAAGCAGCTGAACCCCTTCTCCGGCACCGAGGTCTGGACCGTCCCCGGACGCGGCAACCGGCCCCTCGGCATCAGCCGCCCCGAACCGCAGGTCCTCACCCCCGACGACTTCGACCGCCGCGACGCCTTCGGCTCCGCCAACCCGCTGATGACGCCGCCCGAGAAATCCCGCGTCGTCCACGAATCCGGCGCCCCCGCCCCCACCGGCGGCCTCGAAGGCGGCCTCCGCATCCGCGACATGGGCCACGGCTACCGCGAAATCACCGGCGTCCTCCCCGGCCAGGTCCACGACACCGTCGCCGAATTCCGCCGCGTCCCCAACCTCTTCGAAATCGTCACCTACGACTACTGGCGAGACAACTACGGCTTCACCCCCGACGCCGACGTCCTCGAGCGCATGCGCGCCTACCTCGCCGACGACGCCGGCCGCGACCACGTCCTGAACATCGTCCGCACCCGCCTCAAGGCCGCCGGACACCACCCCGCCGAAGTCGACGCCATGGGCGACGACGATCTCCTCACCCGCGCCCCCGGCTACTTCGCCGGCGGCCACGACGTCATCATCGCCCGCCGCCACTTCCGCGACGGCGCCACCCACGACGACCAGCTCGCCTCCTCCGGGGCCCTCTCCGTCCAGGAGCACCGCGCCTTCATCCAGTACACCGTCAACTCCATCGCCGACCTGTACCGCCGCAACCGCTACGTCCGCTACGTCGCCGCCTTCCAGAACTGGCTCAAGCCCGCCGGCGCCTCCTTCGACCACCTGCACAAGCAGCTCGTCGCCATCGACGCCCACGGCGAACAGCTCGCGCACGAAATCGCCCGCCTGCGCAAGAACCCCAACATGTACAACGACTGGGCCGTCGACTACGCCGCCCGGCGCAACCTCATCATCGCCGAGAACGACCACGCCGTCGCCTTCGCCGGCTTCGGCCACCGCTACCCGACCCTCGAGGTCTACTCCAAGTCCGCCACCTGCGAACCCTGGCTCCAGTCCGAGGAGGAGGTCGCCGCCATGTCCGACCTCGTCCACGCCTGCCACGCCGCCGCCGGCGCCGACGTCCCCTGCAACGAGGAATGGCACCACCGCCCCGTCGACCTCGACGTCCGCATGCCGTGGCGCATCATGATCAAGTGGCGCGTCTCCAACCTCGCCGGGTTCGAGGGCGGCACGAAGATCTACCTCAACACCCTGTCGCCGTGGGACCTGCGCGACCGCGTCGTGTCGCAGCTGTACCGGTTGCGCGCCGCCGGGTCCGTCGACCGCGGCCTGCGCGTTGCGACGGAATGCCGGTGCCGGCCGAACTCCCTGCGCTACAACCCGCTGGTCGACGACGCCCCGCGGCTGTAGGCGAGCGGGGCGGGGCGGGGCGGGGCGTCCTTCCCCGGCCCGGCCCTTCCGCGCGCCCGCGCCCTCTTTGCGCCCGGACCCTCTATGCGCCCGGGCGCCCGCAGGCTCGCGCCCCCGCGGCGTCCTTTCCCTGGCCGGCACCACATGCGCCCCAGGCGCCCCTCCCGTTTCCGCGGGTCGGGGCGCTTTTCGCGGGACGCCGCAGACGGCCCTCTCGCGCCTTTTCAGCGGACCGGTGGACGTCGGTTCCGGAACGCACCTGCCCCCGCCTACGGGCCGTTGAGCCACGTTTCCGGCGATCGGGCTTCCGGCCGCGAACGCCCCAGTTCCAATGCGTGCGTTTCAGTGTCGTACAGGCCGTTCACCCGGGCGCCGAGTGTCATCCATCGGTACGAAATCAGGCCCGAAACGTACCGATGACTGCCCTTCGGCACCCCTCCGAGTGCGCCGAAGGGCAGTCATCGGCACATCGGCACACCATCGCGGCCATCACAGCCCGTGGCCTGCCCGCCCCAGGCCGACGATGGCGTCGCACCCGCGGCCGACCTGACCCGCGGCCGGCGCGACCTGGGACCGACGACGGGCTGGGACCGGCGACGGGCTGGGACCGGCGACGGGCTGGGACCGGCGACGGGCTGCGCCCTCCGGGAACGAACGAGCCGCGGCTCCCGCCCCCGGAAGGTCGCCCGGCGCGGTGACGGTCCGAACGAAACCGACGTGCCGGCCGAGCAGTCCCCTGCGTTTGACCGCTACACGGAGTGCTCCGGAGCGGGCCGGACTGCACTCACACGCAGAAAATCGGGCCGAAATCCTGCGTTTCACCGCACCTCAGCCCCTGCCCCACCGCCCTGCACCACGCCGAAACGCAGGCGGACCGGCAGAACGCCCCGCAGGGCCGCGCACTTAACACGCGCGTAATCCCCGTCCCCTAGGCTGCGTAGGTGATGGCGGAGCCCGCCGGCACCCCGTGCCTGCGGCCCTGAGGTCACGGCTCTCCGAGTCATCGAGTCCGGTGAACCGGGCGCCCCCGAAGGAGCGCGTCGGCGCGCCCGACGCGTGCGGCGCGTGATGGCCGGTCACGATCCGATGCGTGACGACGGCTCCCGCGCCCCGGCCCCGTCGCCCCGGGCGGAAGCCGGGGGCGGCTCGGTCGTCCTGCTCGTCGCCGGCCCCGAGGTCCCGGACGCGGACGCGTGGCGCGAGCGGCTCGACAAGCTGGTGCCGGTCGGCGTCACCTCGGTCGTCGTCTCCGGCGGCGTCTCCATCGCGGCGTACTTCGGCCTGCTGGGCTCCTGGATCCAGCCGTACTCCCCGCTGCTGGCGGCGGGCCTGGCCGTGGCGGTCACCGTCGCGATGGCCGTGGCCACCGGCGGCCGCTGGTACCTGCGCCGCATCGACGACGGCATCGAGCTGCCGCACTTCGACGAGCACGGCAACCCCGTCGACGACGAGCTGCACTGCTGCGTCACCGACGCCCCCTTCGAGCGCCCCGACATGATCGCGTCGGCGCAGCGCGGCCCCGACGGCGAGGTGCTGTGCATCTCCTCGCTGGCCCTGTCGACGGACCGCACCGGCGAGCACGTCCTGCCCGCCGACGAGCACGCGCACCTCGGCGCCCGCGCCTCGCGCCGCCTCCGCGGCAAGTAGGTCCCGCCCCTCCTCCCCATCCGATGCACGACCCCCGCCGACCGGTCCGGCCCCTCCCCTCCCCGGGGACGGGACTGGACCGGTCGGTACACTTGCGCCCATGACCACGACCTCCACCGCAGATTCCACGGACCGCACCACCCCGGACGCCGGGAACGGCGGGGCCTCCGCCACCACCGGCGCGGCCGCCACCACCGGCGCCGGCGCCGCCCGCTCCGTCGCCGACGTCCTCGCCTCCCACGGCGCGGACCTCTCCTGGCAGCGGGAGGTCTACGAGCACCTGCACCGCAACCCGGAGCTGTCGGGCGTGGAGGAGAACACGGCGGCGTTCCTGGCGGAGCAGCTGGGCCGCTGGGACTGCGAGGTCATCACTGGCATCGGCGGCCACGGCCTGGTGGGCGTGTTCCGCAACGGCGATGGCCCCGTCGTCCTGTACCGCGCGGACATCGACGCGCTGCCGGTGAAGGAGGAGACGGGCGAACCGTTCGCCTCCACCGCGGTCGGCGTGTCCCGCGAGGGCGTCCGGTCGGAGGTCATGCACGCCTGCGGCCACGACCACCACATGATCGCGCTGCTGGGCGCGTGCGACATCCTGGACCACACGCGCGACGAGTGGTCGGGCACGTTCATCGCCCTGTTCCAGCCGTCGGAGGAGACGGCGTCGGGCGCGCAGTCGATGATCGACGACGGACTCGCCGACCTCATCCCCCGCCCCGACGCCTGCCTGGGCCTGCACGTCGTGCCGGGCCCGGCGGGCCGGGTGATGACGACGGCGGGCCCGGCGCTGGCCGGCTGCGACACCATCACCATCGACATCCCGGGCCGCTCCGCCCACGGCTCGATGCCGGACAACGGCGTGGATCCGACGTACATCGCGGCCCACGTCGTCATCCGCCTGCAGGGCATCGTCGGCCGGGAGGTGAGCCCGCACGACTTCGCCGTCGTCAGCGTCGGCACGCTGACATCGGGCAACTCGAACAACACCATCCCGGGGCACGCGCGGATCGTGCTGAACATCCGCTTCTACTCCGACGAGGTCCGCCGCACGCTCATCGCCGCCATCGAGCGGGTGGTGCGCGGCGAGTGCCTGGCGTCGGGGGCGCCGGGCGAGCCGACGTTCACCTACACCGACCACGGCGAGGTCACGGACAACGATCCGGGCGTCCACGCGACGGTGCGCGCCGCGTTCGACGAGGTCTTCGGCGACGACGTCGTCGACGCCGCCCGCTGGACCGCCTCCGAGGACTTCAGCGCGATCCCGCTGGGCCTGGGCTCGCCGTACCTGTACTGGACGGTCGGCGCGACGCCGCGGGAGCAGTGGGACGCGGCGGTCGCCGCCGACCGGGTGCTGGAGGACGTGCCGTCGAACCACATGCCGACCTTCCTGCCGGACTACGCGCCGACGTCGCGGTCGACGACGTACTCCGCCGCGGCCGCCGTCCTCGCGTGCCTGCGCGGGGAGCCCGCCGACTGGGGTTCGCGGGAGTAGGCGCGATGCGTGACGACGGGACCTCCCCCGGCGACGCGACCGCGCCCGGCCTCTCCTTCCCCGTCGGCCGCCTGACGCTCGGCGTCGCGGAGCCGCTGACCAACGACGGCCCGGTGCCGGACATGTCCGACGACCTGGCGCGGGTGCGGCTGGCGGAGGACGCCGGCTTCCACACGCTGTGGTTCCGGGACGTGCCGCTGCTGTGCTACGAGTTCCGCGACGCCGGCCAGATCTACGACCCCTTCGTCCACATGTCGTACGTCGCGGCGCACACGAGCCGCATCGGCCTGGCGACGGGCTCGGCGATCCTGACGCTGCGCCACCCCATCCACGTCGCGAAGCAGGCGGCGACGCTCGACGTCCTGTCCGGCGGGCGCGTGGCGCTGGGCGTGGCGACGGGCGACCGCGAGGAGGAGTTCCCCGCGTTCCGGCAGAAGCGCTCCGAGCGGCAGCGCAGCTTCGCCGACGCCGTCGACTACATCCGCGCGCTGTGGGAGCCCGGCACGCCGATGACCACCGCGAACCGCTGGGGCGGCGTGGAGATGGGCGTCGAGATGCTGCCGAAGCCGGTCGGCGGGCGCCGCATCCCGCTCATCGTGACGGGCCACTGCCGGCAGACGCCGGAGTGGATCGCCGCCCACGGCGACGGCTGGCTGTTCTACCCGCAGGATCAGGACCGCACCGCGGCGCACGTCGCGCAGTGGCGGCGGATGACCGCCGAGGCGGGGCGCGGGGCGCTGCCGTACCTGACGCAACTGTCGGTGGATCTCGACGCCGACCCGGACGCGCCGGCGAAGCCGCTGCGGCACGGCTTCCGCGCCGGCCGCCGCTTCCTGGTGGCCTACCTGCGGGAGATGGAGGCCGCGGGCGTCGACCACATGGTGGTGAACCTCCGCTCCTCGCGCCGCCCGGTGCCGGAGGTGCTGGAGGAGTTCGGCGAGCACGTGCTGCCCGCCTTCCCCTCCTGAACCGCTACTCCGCCGGGTCCGCGTACTCCGGGTAGTCGACGTAGCCCTCGGGGCCCTGGGCGTAGATGAGGTCCTCGCGGGCCTCCGCCAGCGGCAGGCCCTCGCGCAGGCGGCGCACCAGGTGCGGGTTGGCGATGTAGGGGCGGCCGAAGCCGACGACGTCCGCCAGCCCCTCGTCCAGCAGCCGCTGCGCCGAGTCCCGGTCCTGCCCGCCGGTGACGATCACCATGCCGCGGTAGAGCTCCCGGAACCTCCGCAGCAGGTCGTCCGGGATGGCGGGGATGTCGCGCTTGGCCGACGTCGTCGACTGGTCGGCGAAGTGGACGTGGCCGACGCGGCGGGCCTGCAGCTGCTCCGCCAGGTGCAGCGCCGTGGCCTCCACCTCCGCGTGGACGGGCATGTCGCCGGCCGTGCCGTAGGGCGACAGGCGGATGCCGACCTGGCGGGCCCCGCCCCCGCGGGCGGCGACCGCGTCGATGACGGCGTCGACGACCGCCAACGGCAGGCGGACGCGGTCGGCGATGTCCGGGCCGCCCCACTCGTCGTCGCGCACGTTGACGCCGGGGTTGAGGAACTGCTCCAGCAGGTAGCCGTTGGCGGCGTGGATCTCCACGCCGTCGAAGCCCGCCTGCATCGCCAGGGCCGCCGCGGACGCGAAGTCGTCGATGACCGTGTGGATGTCCTCCACCGTCATGGGCCGGACCTCCTGCGACGGCTCCGTGAACCGCGGCGTGCCCGTCGAGTCGAAGACGTAGCAGCGGCCCCGCGTCGACGGGATGTCCGACGGGCCCATCGGCGGCAGCCCGCCCGGCTGCAGCGCCGGGTGCGACATCCGGCCAACGTGCCACAGCT
The DNA here is from genome assembly GCF_053525695.1 of Corynebacterium sp. 335C. NCBI lineage: Bacteria > Bacillati > Actinomycetota > Actinomycetes > Mycobacteriales > Corynebacteriaceae > Corynebacterium > Corynebacterium sp. 335C. The sequence goes on along the minus strand of NZ_JASTTB010000002.1, from coordinate 602,273 downwards.
GCGCGATGATGCGCCCGCCCTTCGCGTGGACCGCGTCGACGACGATGGACCAGCCGTCGGCCTGCGACCGCTTCCAGATGCCCGGCACCGCCGCGAAGCCGCGCGCCGCCGGGGAGATGAACGTGCCCTCCGTGATGATGAGCCCCGCCGTCGCCCGCTGCGCGTAGTACTCCGCCAGCAGCTCGTCGGCGACCTGGGACTCGCACCGCAGGCGCGTCATCGGCGCCATCGCGACACGGTTGGCCAGCTCCACCGGCCCCCACGTGAAGGGCTCGAACAAATCGGGCATCTGCGGCGCCGCCTTTCCTCGCGGTTCGTGTCGCGTCGCGGGGCCGTCCCGCGCGCCTGGGGTCGTTCGCGTCGCGGGGCCGTCCCGCGCGCCTGGGGTCGTTCGCGTCGCGGGGCCGTCCCGCGCGCCGGGGCGCGCCCCCGCAGGGTGCGTCCCGCGGGCACCCCCGCCGGGGCGCCCCGCGGCGGGCGTCGCGGGCACGGCGGCCCGCGATGCCCCACCGGACTTAGTACACCCTACGTGCAACGCGGAGGCGCCCGCCGCACCGCCCCGTCGGGGGCCGTGCAGCGGGCGCCGCGGGGGCCGTCGTCACGCACCGCGATGCGCGCGCGACCGGCCGGAACCGGGTGCGGGGACCGCTACCCGGTGACGTCCTCGCCCAGCATGTGGACGTGGATCATGTTCGTGTTGCCCACCGTCCCCGGCGGGGTGCCGGCGACGACGACCATCATGTCGCCGCGCGAGTACTCCGGCATCGCGATGAGCGCGTCGTCGACCGCCTTCATCATGTCGTCCGTCGACGTCACCCTCGGCGTGAGGAACGTCTCCGCGCCCCACGTCAGCGCCAGCTGGCTGCGCACCGCCGGCTCCGGGGTGAACACCAGGAGCGGCAGGTGCGAATGGAGGCGGGCGACGCGGCGGGCCGTGTCGCCGGAGCTGGTGAACGCCACCAGCGCCCGCGCGTTCAGCCGCTCGCCGATGTCGCGCGCCGCGTAGGAGATGACGCCGCGCTTCGTGCGGGGCACGTGCGTCAGATCCGGCACCTCGCCGTCGCGCTCGGCGGCGGTGACGATGCGGCCCATCGTCCGCACCGTCGTGTGCGGGAACTTGCCCACCGACGTCTCGCCGGACAGCATCACCGCGTCCGCGCCGTCGAGGACGGCGTTGGCGACGTCGGAGGCCTCCGCGCGGGTCGGGCGCGAGTTCACGATCATCGAGTCCAGCATCTGCGTGGCGACGATGACCGGCTTGGCGTTCTCGCGCGCGATCTGGATGGCGCGCTTCTGCACCAGCGGCACGTCCTCCAGCGGCACCTCCACGCCCAGGTCGCCACGGGCGACCATGACCGCGTCGAAGGCCAGGATGATCGCCTCGAGCGCGTCGACCGCCTCCGGCTTCTCCAGCTTCGCGATGACCGGCACGCGGCGGCCGACCTCGTCCATGATCTGGTGGACCAGCTCCACGTCCGCCGGGGAGCGGACGAAGGACAGGGCGATGAAGTCGACGCCCAGCTTCAGCGCGAAGCGCAGATCCTCGACGTCCTTCTCCGACAGCGCCGGCACGGAGATGTCCATGCCCGGCAGGGACACGCCCTTGTTGTTGGAGACCGGGCCGCCCTCCGTCACGCGGCAGACGACGTCCTTCCCGTCGACCTCGATGCATTCGAGGCCCACCTTGCCGTCGTCGACCAGCAGCCGGTCGCCCGGCTTCGCGTCCTGCGCCAGGTTCTTGTAGGTGGTGGAGACGCGGTCGTGCGTGCCGACGACGTCCTCCACCGTGATGCGCACGACCTCGCCGTCGTCCCAGTAGGTCTCCCCGTCCGCGAAGCGGCCGAGGCGGATCTTCGGGCCCTGCAGGTCCGCGAGCGTGCCGACGGCATGCCCCGTCTCATCGGATGCCTGACGCACCCAGAGGTAGTTCTGCTCGTGGTCCGCGTGCTCGCCATGGGAGAAGTTCAGGCGCGCGACGTCCATGCCGGACTCGACCAGGCCCCTGATCCCCTCGTAGCTGGCCACGGCCGGGCCGAGGGTACATACGATCTTCGTTCGTCTCTGCACGGTCACCACCCTAGTCCCCGTCGCGCGGCGACGCCGAGGCGGCGCCGGGGGCGCCGCCGTCTCCGGGGCCGCCGTCGCCGGTCCGCGCGCCGCCGGACGCGCCGCCCGACGCGGCGCCGGGTGCGGCGGAGGATCCGGAGCCGGGGCGGGAGGCGTCGTCACGCGACGACTCCTTGGCCAGCACCGACTCCTCCCACGTCAGCTCCGGCAGGCCGTCGCCGGCGGGATCGTCGGTCTCGCCGCGGACGAACGACGGGTGCGGGCGGGTGCGGCGGCGCAGCGCCACGAACACCGCCATCGCCGCGACGAACACGACCAACGACACGACGTTGTTGATGCGGATGCCGCCGAAGACGGTCGTCGCCGGGTCGGTGCGCATCGCCTCGATGAAGAAGCGGCCGAAGGTGTACAGGGCGACGTACAGCGCGAAGACGCGGCCGCTGCCCAGGCGGAACCGGCGGTCCGCCCACAGCAGCAGGAAGAAGACCAGCAGGTTCCAGATGAGCTCGTACAGGAACGTCGGGTGCACCACCGCCAGGACCTCGCCCGTCGACGTGCCCGTCACCGGCGCGACCCGACCGGACTCGTCGACGCGCAGGAAGATCTCCAGGCCCCACGGCAGCGTCGTCGGACCGCCGTAGAGCTCCTGGTTGAACCAGTTGCCCAGCCGGCCGAACGCCTGCCCCAGGATGATCGCCGGGGCCACCGCGTCCAGCGCCGGTGACACCGGCACCTTCCGCCACTTCACGACGGCCCAGCCCGCCAGCACGCCGCCGACCACGGCACCCCAGATGCCCAGGCCGCCCGCGGTGATGTCCAGCGCGCGCCACGGGTTCTGCCCCGGCGCGAAGTACTTCTCCCAGTCCGTGATGAGGTGGTACACGCGGCCGCCGATGATGCCGCCCGGCACCGCCGCGATGGCCACGTCGAGCATCAGATCGGGGTCGCCGCCCCGGTCCTTGTAGCGCTTCCGCGCCACCATCAGGCCGGCGACGATGCCGACGAGGATGCACAGCGCGTAGGCGCGGATCGGGATCGGGCCCAGGTGCCACACGCCCTGCGGCGGCGACGGGATGTAGGCGAGGACGTCGGTGGCGGCCGTGACGGCGGTGGAGGTCGTCATCGGCTAGGCACCGTCCCCGGGGGCCTCGGCACGGTCGCCGGAACGGGTGTCGTCGTCACGCGCATCCCGACCGCGGACGCCGGCGGCGAGCTCGCGTGCCAGGGCGACCAGCGCCTCGCGCGACTCCGTCGACGCCTTGATGAGCGCCGAACCGACGATGACGCCGTCGGCGAACTCCGCGATCTCCTTCGCCTGCGCGCCCGTCGACACGCCCAGGCCCACGGCCACCGGCGTGTCCGTCACCTCGCGGGTGCGGGCCACCAGCACGCCGGCCGCCGAATCGACGGCCTTCTGCGCGCCCGTGACGCCCATGTGCGAGCTGGCGTACACGAAGCCCGAGCCGGCGTTCGCCGTCATCGCCAGGCGCTGCGGCGTCGACGACGGGGCCACCAGGAAGATGGTGTCCAGGCCCTCGGCCTCCGCGGCGGCGAGCCAGCGGCCCGCCTCCTCCGGGATGAGATCCGGGATGATGGCGCCGCAGCCGCCTGCCGCCTTCAGGTCGCGGGCGAAGTTCTCCGGCCCGTACTGCAGCACCGGGTTCCAGTACGTCATGGTGACGCACGTGCCGCCGGCCTCCGTCACCTCGCGGATGACGTGGAACAGGTCCGGGATGCGGAAGCCCGCCGACAGCGCCTCGTCGGCCGCCGCCTGGATGACCGGGCCGTCCATCATCGGGTCGGAGTACGGCAGGCCGACCTCGATGACGTCGGCGCCGGCGTCGACGATCGCGGTGATGCGGTCCACCGACTCCTCCACCGTCGGGAAGCCCGCCGGGTAGTAGCCGATGAAGGCCGCGCGGCCCTCCTCCTTCGCCGTCGCGAAGACGTCGTTCAGGCTCACTTCTGGTCCTCCTCGTCGGTGGTGGCGGCGGCCGGCGCGGGATTGCCGGCGTCGGCGGGCGCGTTGTCGCCGTGGGCGCGGCCGCGGGCGGCGGCGCCGTCGTCGTCGCAACGCTCCGCCTCGTGCTCCGGGGCCTCCGCCTCGGCGGCGCCGAAGAGCCCGAACCAGTTGCCCGCCGTGGTGACGTCCTTGTCGCCGCGGCCGGAGATGTTCACGATGATGACCGGCTCGCGGCCCAGCTCCTCCCGCAGCCGCGGCGCGATCTTCTTCGCGGCGGCGACGGCGTGGGCGGACTCGATGGCCGGGATGATGCCCTCCATGCGGGACAGCTCGGAGAACGCCTCCATCGTCTCGGCGTCGGTGATGGGCAGGTACTCGGCGCGGCCGTCGGCGGCGAGCTTCGAGTGCTCCGGGCCGACGCCCGGGTAGTCCAGGCCGGCGGAGATGGAGTGGGACTCGATGATCTGGCCGTCCTCGTCCTGCATCAGCGCGGCGTAGGAGCCCTGGAACACGCCCGGGCGGCCGGCGGTGATGGGGGCGGCGTGGCGGCCGGTCTCGACGCCGTCGCCGGCGGCCTCGGCGCCGAAGATGCGCACGGACTCGTCGTCGATGAACGGGTGGAACAGGCCGATGGCGTTGGAGCCGCCGCCGACGCACGCGACGACGGCGTCCGGCAGCGCGCCGTTCGCCGCCTGGATCTGCTGGCGGGCCTCGACGCCGATGATGCGCTGGAAATCGCGGACCATCTGCGGGAACGGGTGCGGGCCGGCGGCGGTGCCGAAGCAGTAGTAGGTGTCGTCGGCGTTGGCGACCCAGTAGCGCATCGCCTCGTTGATGGCGTCCTTCAGCGTGGCGGAGCCGAGCTCCACCTCGATGACCTCCGCGCCCAGCAGCCGCATCCGCGCGATGTTCAGCGCCTGGCGGCGGGCGTCGACGCCGCCCATGTACACGCGGCACTCGATGCCCATCAGGGCGCAGGCGGTGGCGGTGGCGACGCCGTGCTGGCCGGCGCCGGTCTCGGCGATGACGCGGGTCTTGCCCATCTTCTTCGCCAGCAGCACCTGGCCCAGCACGTTGTTGATCTTGTGCGAGCCGGTGTGGTTGAGGTCCTCGCGCTTCAGCCACACCTGCGCGCCCACGCGCTCGGAGAACCGCGGGGCGCGGTACAGCGGCGACGGGCGGCCGACGTAGTCGCGCTGCAGGTCGTCGAGCTCCCGGCGGAAGCCCTCGTCCACCCGCGCCTTGGCGTAGCCGTCGGTGACCTCCTCGATGATGGCCATCAGGGCCTCGGGGAGGTAGCGTCCGCCCCATTCGCCCCAGTGCCCCAAGTCGTCGGGCTCGTGCGCGGTGCGCTCCGCGATGACCTCGCCCATGGTGGGCAGCCGGTCTCCGCGGGCGTCGTGGTTCTTGTAGTCCTGCTCACTCACGCCGACCATTGTGACGCATGGACCGGTGGGTCCGCGCGGAAGGGTCGGGATTCGCCGGGTTCGCGTGACGACGGAACCCCGCCCGGCGGCCCGTCCCCCGCCGCGGCAGGGTCCGGGCCCCGCGGGCGGGGCCGGGGGTCGGCGGCCGGGGAGGCGGCCGTCGTCACGCATCCGGTGCCGCGGCCGGGGACCGGCGCCGGGCGGATGGCGCGGCGGCCGGGGAGGCGGCCGTCGTCACGCGGAGGGGGCTACGCGTCGTCGGAGCAGCCGGCGCAGTGCAGCGACGGGTGGGCGCCGGCGGCGACGAGCTCGCGGCACGCGCGGCCCGGATCGCCCGCGGTGACGAGGCCCTCGCCGACCAGCACCGCGTCGGCGCCCTCGGCGGCGTAGACGCAGAGGTCCTCGCGGTTCTTCACGCCGGACTCCGCGACCTTGACGACGTCCTCCGGCAGCTTCGGCGCCAGCTTCGCGTAGACGCCCATGTCCACGTCGAGCGTCTTGAGGTTGCGGGCGTTGATGCCCAGGATCTTCGCGCCGGCCTCGACCGCGCGATCGACCTCCTCCTCCGTGTGGGCCTCGACGAGGGCGTTCATGCCCAGCGACTCCGTGAGGTCCAGCAGGGACACCAGCGCCGCCTGGTCGAGGGCGGAGCACATGAGGAGCACGAGGTCGGCGCCGTGGGCGCGGGCCTCGTACACCTGGTACGGCGTGACGATGAAGTCCTTCCGCAGCACCGGGACGTCCACCGCCGCGCGGACCGCGTCCAGATCCGCCAGCGAACCGCGGAAGCGGCGCTGCTCCGTCAGGCACGAGATGACCGCGGCGCCGTTGTCCGCGTACGCCTTCGCCAGCACCGCCGGCTCCGGGATGTCCGCCAGATCGCCCTTCGACGGCGACGCCCGCTTGACCTCCGCGATGAGCCGCACGCCCGGGGCGCCCAGCGCCGCCAGCGCATCCAGCGCCGGCGGGGCAGCCTTCGCCTGCTCCTTGATCTCCGCGAGGGGGACGCGGACCTCGCGCTCGGCGAGGTCCTCCCGCACCCCGGCGATGATGCCGTCCAGGACGGTGGTCATGGGCACTCCCCTTCCTCGGCGCCCCGGCCGGCGCCGCGGGTCGGCGCCGGCCCCGTCGCCGGCCGTGACCGGCGGCTGCCGCCGTCCGCCGCCGGCGTCGATGGTGGCGTCGGCGGGGTCGGCGGGCGCGGGGCGCGTCGTGTTCGCCCGTAACCGTAGCGGGGCGGGTGCGGCGCCGCGTGCGCGGGGTCGGGTTTGGAGGGGAACGGACCGGACGGGCCGCGGCGTCGTGGCTGGTGGAGAAGGGTACGGGGTGGTGATTGCCTTGCAGTGCGAGGGCTTTGGGCGCCGACCTCGCCACCGCCACCGCTCCCATGGCCGGGGAAGCCGGGCCCGCCGACGACATCCGAAGGCAGACGGCCGGGCCGGTTAGCGACGTCCGGCGGCGGGCCGGCTGGACACCGACGGGAGCCGACGGGCGCCACCTGGGGTTAACGGCCTTTAGCGGGCCAGACGCACGATCGCTCCTGGGCTTTTGCCGCCGCCGGTGAGGTGTTGGGCCCGCTAAAGCGCGTTAACCCGGCACCGGCGACGCCGACGGAATTACCGGCCACGACGATCCCGGCGGAGGTCCCGCGGACGGGCGCCCCGCCGCCCTCCCCCGCCCTCCCTGCCCACGCGACGGGGACGAGGGGGCGGCGGCTCCGGCGGGGAGCCGAGGAGCACGCGGAGGTGGGGCGGCGAGATGTGGCCGGCGGGCCGGGAAAATCCGGCCGGGCCAGCAGGATGCGGGCCGCGGGGCCGACCGGCAGGAACCGCCAGGAACGAGCAGGAGCCGGACCGCCCTAGCCGCGGCCGTGGCGCGCGTCGCGCACGTCGTCGTGGTCGATGTCGCCGAGGTCCCCGGCGTCGACGTCCGTCGGGTCCACGCCCGCGTCGAGCGCGTCCCACATGACGCGGCCGGAGGTCGGCTCCTCCTTCAGATCCTCGCGGACGCGGGACCGCCGCACCTCGGGGGTCTCGTACGCCCCGGCCCTCCGGCGTGCGGCGCCACCGCCCGGGCGGACCGCCAGCAGCACGCCGCCGAGGACGCCGAGCGCCGCGGCCGCGATGGCCAGGCCCGGCATGAGGCCGTGGGTCTGCAGGTCGGCGACGGTCGCCCAGTCGGTGACGGTCACCGGGTCGGAGGCGCGCTGCGACGCCTGCCCGGCGGTCAGCAGATCGAGCGCCCGCTGTGGGTCGGCGCCGGAGGTCAGCAGCTGCAGCGGCGACCACGACGCGCCCGCCGCGACGATCGCCGCGAGCACGCCGACGACCCGCCTGCCGACGGACCCCAGGATGAGCGTGGCGGCGACGCCCGCGAGCATCGTCAGCACGAGCGCCGTCGTCTCCGGCGCCCACGTCGCGCCGACCATGTCGATGACGGACTCGCCGGCCTTGTCGTCCGCCGTCCGCACCGTCAGCCACGTGCCGCGCGACGCCAGCCAGATGCCGACGGCCGACACCGCGACCAGCGCCATCGCCAGCGCGGGCCGGCGGTCGCCCGCTTCACGACGGGGCGAGTCCGCGTCCGCCACCGGCGTCGCGGTCGAGTCCTTCTCGCTCATCGGTCCTCCTCCCCCGCGGCGTCCGCGCCGTCCGCGGCGGCCGGGCGCAGCGTCTCCGCCGCCGCCACCGCCCGCAGCACCGCCGCGGCCTTGTTGCGGGTCTCGGCGTCCTCGGCGTCCGGGTCGGAGTCGGCGACGATGCCGCCGCCGGCCTGCACGTACACCGTGCCGTCCTTCACCAGGCCGGAGCGGATGGCGATGGCCTGGTCGGTGTTGCCGCGGAAGTCGAAGTAGCCGACGGTGCCGCCGTACACCCCACGGCGGGTGTCCTCGAGCCGGTCGATGATCGCCAGCGCGGACGGCTTCGGCGCGCCCGACAGGGTCCCGGCCGGGAAAGTGGCGGCGAAGGCGTCGACGGCGGAGGCCCCGTCGTCAAGCTCACCGCGGACCATGGAGACGAGGTGCATCACGTGGCTGTAGCGCTCGACGTGGCGGAAGTCGTGGACCTCGACGGTGCCCGGGCGGCTGACGCGCCCCAGGTCGTTGCGGCCGAGATCGACGAGCATGAGGTGCTCGGAGTTCTCCTTCTCGTCGGCGAGGAGCTCCCGCTCCAGCGCCAGGTCCTCGTCGATGTCGGCGCCGCGCGGCCGGGTGCCCGCGATCGGGTTCGTGACGACGACCCCGTCGCGCACCGCCACCAGCGACTCCGGCGACGACCCCACGATCTGGAAGGCGGTCTCGGTCATCGACTCGTCGGGGACGTTGAGCAGGAACATGTACGGGCTCGGGTTCGACATGCGGAGCATCCGGTAGATGTCGAACGCGGAGGCGTCGGTGTCCATCTCGAAGCGCTGCGACAGCACGATCTGGAACGCGTCGCCGGCGCGGATGTGCTCCTTGCACTCCTCGATGCGGCGCTTGTGATCCTCGGCGGTGCGCTGGCGGCGGACCTCCGGCTCGACGCGGCGGACGTCGGCCGGCGGCAGGGTCGTCGGGCGGGACAGGCGGTCGAGCATCGACTCGACGCGGGCTACGGCCTCGTCGTACGCCTCGTCGATGCGGTCGTCGGAGCCGTCCCAGTTCACCTGGTTGGCGATGAGCCACACCGTGCCCTCGTGGTGGTCGACGACCGCGAGGTCCTCCACCAGCAGCTGCACCATCTCCGGCACGCCGAGGTCGTCGTCGCACGTGTCCGGCAGCTTCCGCTCGATGAAGCGGATGATGTCGTGGCCGAAGTAGCCGACCAGGCCCGAGGTCAGGGCGGGCACGTCGGCGCCGTCCTCGAACGGCGGCAGCTGCGTGTGCAGCAGGTCCAGCGTCTCCCGCAGCGCGTCGAGCGGGTCGCCGCCCTGCGGCGCGCCGGCGGGCACCCGCCCGATCCAGGCGGCCTCGCCGTCGACGACGGTCAGCGCCGCGGAGGTGCCGCAGCCGATGAGGCTCCACCGCGACCACGACTCGCCGACGTCCGAGGACTCCAGCAGGAACGTGCCGGGGCGGTCGGCGGCGAGCTTCCGGTACACGGTGAGCGCCGTCTCGCCGTCGGCGAGCACCTTCTTCACGACGGGCACGACCCGGTGGTCGCGGCCCAGCTCCCGGAACCGCTCCCGGGAGGTCATGGTGGTCGGCTTCGAAGTGGTGGGCATGGGGGTCATTGTGCCATGCGTTGCGACGGCCCCCGCGCGGTGCCGGGGCCGCGTGGTGCCGGGGCGCGGGGTGCGCGTGTTCCGGGTGCGGGCAGGCCTGTCCCCCGGCGGCGGGGCGCCCCTCGCCTGGCGCCCTAGAAAATCGGGTCGACGTCGAAGCAGGAGTGCGCGCCGGTGTGGCACGCGGCGCCGGTCTGCTCGACCTCCATGAGGATCGTGTCGTGGTCGCAGTCCAGCGCCAGCGACGTGACGTGCTGGAAGTGGCCGCTGGTCAGGCCCTTGATCCAGTACTCGGACCGGGAGCGGGACCAGTAGGTGCCGCGGCGGGTGCCGATGACGTAGGCCAGGGCGTGGTCGTCCATCCACGCCATCATGAGGACGCGGCCGGAGCCGGTCTCCTGCACGATGGCGGGGACGAGGCCGGCGTCGTTGCGCTTCAGGCGCCCGGCGATGTCGGGGTCGAGCTCCCAGGTCGAGGGGTCCTCGGGGTCCTGTTCGCCGCCGAGGACGACGTCGGGGAACCGGCCGGCGTCGTCCCGGTCGGCCCCGGAACCGCCCGCGCCGCAGCCGCCGCTCACCGCCGCACCTCGATGCCGGCGCCGGCCATGGCGTCCTTGACCTCGCGGATGGAGACCTCGCCGAAGTGGAAGATGGAGGCGGCGAGCACGGCGTCGGCGCCCGCCTCGACGGCCGGCGCGAAGTGCTCGGCCGCGCCCGCGCCGCCGGAGGCGATGACGGGCACGTCGACGGCCTCGCGGACCTTGCGCAGCAGCTCGAGGTCGAAGCCGTCCTTGGTGCCGTCGCCGTCCATGGAGTTCAGCAGGATTTCGCCGACGCCGAGCTCCTCGCCGCGGCGCGCCCACTCGATGGCGTCGATGCCGGCGGAGCGGGAGCCGCCGTGGGTGGTGACCTCGAAGCCGGACGGCTGCGGCTGCCCGCCCTCGGGGACGCGGCGGGCGTCGACGGACAGCACGATGCACTGGGCGCCGAAGCGCTGCGACAGCTCGCGCAGCAGCTCGGGCCGCGCGATGGCGGAGGTGTTGACGGAGACCTTGTCGGCGCCGGCGCGCAGCAGCTGGTCGACGTCCTCGACGGAGCGGACGCCGCCGCCGACGGTCAGGGGGATGAACACCTCGCCGGCGGTGCGGCGGACGACCTCGAGCATGGTGCCGCGGCCGTGCTTGGAGGCGGTGACGTCGAGGAAGGTGAGCTCGTCGGCGCCCTCCTCGTTGTAGCGGCGGGCGAGCTCGACGGGGTCGCCGGCGTCGCGGAGGTTCTCGAAGTTGACGCCCTTGACGACGCGCCCGTCGTTGACGTCGAGGCAGGGGATGACGCGGACTGCGACGGCCATGGTGTTCTCCTGAGTGGTTCGTGGTGGGTGGTGCTTTGCGACGGGTGCCGCTCCGCTTGCCGGGCCCCGGCCGGTTGGTGCGGGCGACGGGCCCGCGGCGCGGCGGCCGCGGGGCGGGCCGGCCTTTGTGCCGCCGACCGGGCTCCGGTTCAGGTCCGTCCGCGGAGCAGGGCGGGCGGGGCGACCTCGGCGATGGCGTCGAGGAGCTTGGCGTGGACCTCCGGGGTGCCGGCGAGGACGCCGACGGAGCCGGTGTGCCACTCGCGGCCGGTGAGGTCGGTGACGACTCCCCCGGCCTCCCGGACCGCGAGGACGCCGGCGGCGTTGTCCCAGACGTTCGGGGAGAAGGTGACGGCGCCGCCGTAGGTGCCGCACGCCGTCATCGCGAGGTCGTAGCCGACGGAGCCGCTGATGCGCAGCGCGGGCAGACGTTCGCCGACGGCGGTGAACAGGGCGCGCCGCCATGCGCGGGGGAAGCGGCCCTCCCGGCCGGTGATGACGGAGCCGAAGCCCAGCGGCGTCGGCACGCTGCGGTGCGGGCGGCAGGCGACGGACTCGCCGTTGCGGCGCACCCCGTGGCCCTCTGCAGCGGTGATGCGGGTGCGCGCCATCGGCAGCGACGTCACCGAGGCGATGGGCCGGCCCCGGTGCACCAGCGAGACCAGGATGGCGCAGGCGGTGTGGCCGTTGGCGTAGTTGGTGGTCCCGTCGATGGGGTCGACGATCCACGTGGTGGCCGTGGCGGCGTCGGCGCCGCCGGATTCCTCGCCGCGGAAGGGCAGCCCCGTCGCCGTCGTCAGGCGGTCGCGGAGCCGCTCCTCGATGGCCAGGTCCGCGGCCGTGGCGACCGACCCGTCGGGCTTGCGGACCGACGGCGCGGAGCCGAGGTTGTCGCGGAAGAGGTCCTCGACGTCGCCGACGGCGCGTTCGGCGATGCCGAGCATCTCCAGCGGGTCGGGTGCGGTGGTGGCCATGTGCTGCTGCCTCCCTCGTGGCGTGGGGCGGGTGCGGCGCGTGCGGTGGCGGCTGGTGCGAACGCCTTAGGCGCGGGCGACCTCGAGGGCCTGCTCCAGGGTGAAGCGGCCCGCGTAGAGCGCCTTGCCGACGATGGCGGAGTCGACGCCCTCGTCGACCAGCGTCTTGATGGCCTCGAGGTCGGCGAGCGAGCTCACGCCGCCGGAGGCGACGATCGGCGCGTCGGTCGCGGCGGCGACGTCGCGCAGCAGGTCGAGGTTCGGGCCGCCGAGGGTGCCGTCCTTCGACACGTCGGTGACGACGAAGCGGGAGCAGCCCTGGGAGTCGAGGCGCTCGAGGACCTCCCACAGGTCGCCGCCGTCGGAGACCCAGCCGCGGCCGCGGAGGCGCCACTCGCCGTCGATGTTGCGGACGTCGAGGCCGATGGCGACGCGGTCGCCGTGGCGCTCGATGACGGACTTGCACCACTCCGGGTTCTCCAGGGCGGCGGTGCCGATATTGACGCGGCGGCAGCCGGTCGCGAGCGCGGCCTCCAGGGAGGCGTCGTCGCGGATGCCGCCGGAGAGCTCCACGTCCACGTCGAGCTTGCCGACGACGTCGCGCAGCAGCTCGTAGTTCGTGCCGCGGCCGAAGGCGGCGTCGAGGTCGACCAGGTGAATCCACTCCGCGCCCGCGTTCTGCCAGTTCATGGCGGCGTCGATGGGGGCGCCGTAGTGGGTCTCGCTTCCCGCGGCGCCCTGGACCAGGCGCACGGCCTGTCCATCGGCGACGTCGACGGCGGGCAGCAGGGTCAGGCTCATGCTTCTCGTTCCTCCTGGTCGGGGTGGGGCGAACGGTGCGGGCGGTGCGCGCGGACGGGCCTGCCGGGGCCGTCCGGGGCCGTCCGCGGGCCGCCCGCGGTCACCGGTCGAGTATAGGGCAGGCCCCGACATGCCCCGGCCGCCGCACCGCGATCCGGCTCACGAGCCCGCCCGCGTGCCGCCGGCCCCGGTCCGAAACGCCCAGCCCGCTCTCCCGGAGACCATCAGACCCGGTTCCGAACAGCCGCCCCACCGGTCAGACCCACTTCTGGCCATTTCGACCTAGTTCTAACTGGGTCGGAACGGCCACAAGTGGGTCTGACCAGCAAGCGCCCCGCTCTACCCAGGTCTAAACGACCCCGTCCTAACCACGCTCGCGCCGGCCCACCCTTGCCCCACCGCAGCGACGGGGTCCAAACGACCCCATACCGCCCGCCCGCTTTCCGCCCCGTCCCACCGCCACGCCACACCCGGGTCCAAACGACCCCAAGCCGCCCCTCCCCATCCCACGGCTCCCGTCGCACACCACGCCCACCTCGCCACCCCTCCCATCCCCGCCACCACACTCACCCCGCCGCCACGTCGCCCCGTCCTCACATCCCCTCGTCCACCCATGTGCCCGTGAAGTCGCGTCCGCGCCCCGCCCTCTTCTCCAGCAGCCGGCGGATGACGGGAAACGCGGTGCCGTGGAACGCCTCGGCCCAGGTGACGCGTTGGACGTGCAGCCCGGTGTGGGTCAGGTCGTCGTGCCGGCTGATCTGCTTCCGCGCGACGGCGACGGGGTTCCCGTAGGCGCCGGAGGTCTTGACGTCCCCGTCGAATTCGACGACCAGCCCGGCGTCGGGCCAGAAGAAGTCGACGACGCCGACGAACAGCTCGCGTTCGTCCCGGATGGTGATCTGCTGCATAGGCGCCGGAAGCCCGTCGTCGGCGCAGCCCCATTTCGTCAGCGATTCGCCAATGCTGCCGCTGCGGTCGCCGGCGAGGTCGACGGCTCGCCGGGCGTCGCGGAGCCGCTTCCGGCGAGTGCACCGTTCCAGCGCGGCGTCGAGCTCGTCGCGTCGGACCTGACCGCCGCGCAGCGCGGATTCGGCGACGCAGAATCCCCCGCGCCCTCCGTGCAGCAGGGCGGTCTCCACGATGGTGCGCGCAGGTGCGGTGACGCGTACGCCGTGCTTGACGACGATTTCCTCCTCCGCCAATTCGCGCGACCTGCGGTGAATCAGCCCGGCTCGTTCGAGGCCCGCGGTCCTGGGTGCGATGACGTCGACGACGTTGTCCGTCGGCAGCAGGAAGTCGAGGCCGAGGATGGCGGCGGCGGCCGGTCCGGTGACGACGTCGGATGGCCGGCGGAGTCCGGCGCCGAGGGCTCGGGCCTCGAACAGCCGTTTCCTGTCGAGCGGGCCGTCGGGCGTCGGCGCGTAGATGCCGCGGAGAACGCGTATGAGCTCGTCGCGTGCGATTGCGGTCTTCAGCCGGCGTTGGTTCGGTTGCCGGCCGCCGACGTAGAGGCCGGTGTCCGTGTCGCGGACCAGTCCGGGTAGGCCGGTGCCGCCGGTTCCTCCCCGTCCCCGCCCCGTCGTCGTCTGTTCGTTGGTGCGTCCGGTCATCGTTCGTCCCCTCCCGGGGCCTCCTCCGGGCCCCACCTGATTGGACGCGCCGGATGACACTCCGGTTCCATCCGGGTCTGAAAGCCGGGGTTTCGGCCTCGTTGCTCCTCCCCGAGCCTTCGTGGCCGTCGTGGCTGGGTCAGGACAGGGTCTTTTCGACCCTGTTACGAGAACCCCGCCTACCCGCCAGACCCACTTCTGGCCGTTTCGACCCAGTTAGGACTAGGTCGGAACGGCCAGAAGTGGGTCTGCCCGCAGGCGCAGGCGTCCAGAAGTGGGTCCGCACGCTTGGGTGGGCGTTCGGAAGCGGGTCTGGCGGCGGGACGGCGGCCGATCACGTACACCCGGCCACTCGGACGGCCGCTCGACCGCCCGACAGGCCAGCCGGGCCCGGCCCGCTCCCCTCCTGCTCCCCCGGCACGTCGCCGGGGCGGGGCGCCGCCATCTCCAGCTCCGCGGGCGTGAGGTTCGCCCGCGCCGTCAGCCGCAGCCGCGAGCCGCCGGGCGGCACCGACGGCGGGCGGAACACGCCGACGAGCACGCCGCGGGCGAGCAGGTTGTCGCGGGCGGCGACGGCGCGTTCGGGGTCGCCGAGCACGACGGGGACGGCGGCGTCGACGACGCGGGGGTCGTCGTGAAGCCCGAGGTAGTCGTTGGCCGCGAGGTCGAGCGGCGCGGCCTCACCGCCGGCGACGGCCCCCGAGGGCGGGCGGACGAGGAGGTCGCGGTGCAGGCCGCGGGCGCGCCGGTCGTCGGCGATGCGGCCGAGCTCCCCCATGATTGATCGGTGTTCGGGTGCGGGCATGCCCCGAGGCTACCGCCGGAACGCCGACCGCCGGAGCGCCGACCGCCGGCCCCGGCGGCCAACCCCCGGGTCCCCCGAACGCCCGCGCGCCCCTACCCCAGCGTCGCGACCCAGTTGCCCAGCAGCCGCAGCCCGGCGTCGCCGGACTTCTCGGGGTGGAACTGGGTGGCCCACAGGGGGCCGTTTTCGACGGCGGCGATGAAGCGGTCGCCGCCGTGTTCGGCCCAGTGGACCAGCGGGGCGGCGATGCGCCCGGTGTCGCCGAGTTCCCAGCGGCGGACGCCGTAGGAGTGGACGAAGTAGTAGCGCTCGTCGGCGTCCATGCCGGCGAAGAGCTTCGACCCCTCGGCGACCTCGACGGTGTTCCAGCCCATGTGGGGCAGGATGGGCGCCTCGAGGCGTTCGACGGTGCCGGGCCATTCGCCGCAGCCGGGGGTGCCGATGGGCCGGGGCTCCTCCGCACCCGCCGCATCGCCAGACCCAGCGACGGCGTCGTCCGCCGCCTCCGGGGCGTGGATGCCCTCGGCGAATTCGACGCCGCGGTCGAAGAGGATCTGCATGCCGACGCAGATGCCGAGCACGGACCGTCCGCCGGCGAGGCGGGAGCCGATGAGGCGGGCGCCCTGGACGCGGTGGAGGCCCTCCATGCAGGCGGCGTAGGCGCCGACGCCGGGGACGACCAGGCCGTCGGCGGCGAGGACGGTGTCGGGGTCCGCGGTGACGGTGACGTCGGCGCCGGCGCGTTCGAGGGCGCGTTCGGCGGAGCGGAGGTTGCCGGAGCCGTAGTCGAGGATGGCGACGGTGGTCATGCGGGCGATTCTATTAGGCGGGGTGCGGGGCGCGGGAATCGGGCGGGCGGCGGGTCCGCGCCGCGGTTGGTGCTTTACGACGTCTCCCGCGCCGCGTCCATCCCCCGGGTGCGCGGGGTGGTCACGGATACGATGTGCGTGACGACGTCCCCCGCCCCGACAGGAGCCCTCCCCGATGCCCGAGATCCGGATGATTCGGCCACAAGCATTTCTCTTCCACCGAATGCCCAGCCTCCCTCTCAGGCTCCCAGCACGCTGTCTACATGGCACGCGCCCAATACTGGTACGACCGCATGAGCGGCAGCAAGCCCGCCCCGACACCACAGGCAAAGCCCACACCGCCCGCACCCAAGCCCTCCGTCAACATCGACGCGCTCGCCGACGCGGTCATCCGAGGCGACTACGGCAACGGCGACGAGCGCAAGCGGCGCCTCGGCGGCAACTACGCGGCTGTGCAGAAACGCGTCAACGAGAAGCTCGCCGGACGCAGCCCCGCCAAGCCCTCCGTCAACATCGATGCCCTCGCTGATGCGGTGATCCGAAGCGACTACGGCAACGGCGACGAGCGCAAGCGCCGACTCGGAGCCAACTACGCGGCCGTGCAAAAGCGCGTCAACGAGAAGCTCGGCATCCGCTAACCCACACGAGAAACACTCTCTGGCCCCGTCATCACCTTCATCCAGGTGGTGGCGGGGCCCTTTTCTGCGTTTACAGGCCGGTAGCTGCCGCTTCGAGTTCTGCCGCCTCCAGGTCACCGAGCGCGACACCATCAGCGGTCGTCCAGTAGACCTTGCCCGAGGTCGATGAGCCTGTCAGGAAGTTTGAGGCCGCAGACGGGGAGGTGAACAACGTGTCTCGCATGAGTTCGCCGTCTGCGCTGATGCGTTCGGCGTGCCTCTCTCGGTTCTTTCGTGCTGACTCAGGCGCAGAGTGGGTCATCTCTGCTCGCAGCTTGGCACCGGCGAGGACGACGAACCCGTCGGTCGTTTGCCGACCGCGTCCGGACGCGCCAACCGAGTTCAGGAACAGCAGTGGTTCCACACTGGGTGGTGTTGTCTCCGATGGGTTTTGCGTCAGGGGCTTGGCGTCATCGACCGCGTCGAAAACCCGGTAGCCGAGTGAGCCGATCAGGATCTTCGCCATCGAGATGAACTCGTCGAGCGCAGCCTTCTTCTCCTCGGTCACATTCCCAGGAGAGGGGTCATTGCCATTGACCGCCCTAACACGGTCAGCTTCCAACGCCTGCTGGTAGAACGCGTTCTCCAGATAGGAGATCTCGGTCGGACCGAACGAGTTGTCCGAGTCGATGATCAGAATCGCGTGGGTGAAGTAGTCGAGCTTCTCCTCGCCGAGGTGTTCCGCGACCCTGGCCAGCACGCCGTTGCCGTTCTTTCGATTTCGGGCCTGGCCTACGTAGAGCAGCTCCTCGCCGGTTTCAGTGTCGGTGCCAAACAGGAGGTAGATGCCGGTCTGTGCCAGCTCGGGGCGGTCCTTCGAGCGGGTGATCTCGGTGCGCGGGATGAGGTAGACCTTGCCCACCCAGTTGTCCAACGAGCACTTAATCCGCCCATTCGGGGACCCATCCATCAAGAACAGCTGCACAGTCCTTGGAGCCGCCACGCGCCACCGCCTTGCCACCAACACCTACGGATACACCTCAAGAGTATTCGCTGCCGGATTCTCGCGCATCGTTTCTCGAAAAGCGTCTATGGACTAAACACATCCGCACTCGTCGGCAGTGGAGTGAAAGGACGGTGTGTTCAATGACTTCACTGACAATCCGGCGTATCACGAACCTGAGGGCCGCAGGCTGGGGATATAAGTCCATTGCTGCCTTCTGCGGATTGACCCGCGATCAGGTGCGCTCGTGTTGTCTTCGTTACCAGCTCACTCAAAGGCTCACCGGAGTGCAAGCGTGTGTGCGGCTGGTGCGGCAGGGCTCTAGAGGGAAGAACCGGGCGGGCCAGATTCTGCACGCCGACGTGCCGGTGGGCTTCCTGGCAACACAAGCAGAACGAACGCGGTCAGCGCCAGGCAACCTGTCTGGGCTGTGGAAACGCGTTCTCTCGGATCAAGCAAAGCCAGAAGTACTGCTGTCACACCTGCTATGTGCGCTGCCGGTTCGGGACTCGAGGAGGGCGCAGGTGATCGCCCATCCGCTTATGAACCAGCCCGACAAGATGGCCAACACCACGGCATTCGCCCGCGAACTTGGCTTCCTCATCGACCGTGCCCGCCTTCACGCGGCAGGCAAAAACGGCTACATGGACGCCGATGAGAAAGCTCGACTCGAGGCCGCTCTCATTGAAGCGTCCTGGGTTTAGTTCCTACCTCAGCTAAGGAAGGATTGAACTATGCCTAGAAAGTATTCCGTCGAGTTCAAGGAGAAGGCGGTCCATCAGATCATCGAAATGGTCCGCCTGGAATCTTGCTCACTGCAACGCGCCTACACGGAGGTCGGTGAGCTCCTTGGAGTATCTCACCACACGTTGCGGGCTTGGTACCGTGACAGCGCTTCAGTACTCGATAATTCTGACGCTTCAGGCGGCGAGACAATGGAAGAAGAGCTCAAGCGTCTGCGCCGCGAAAACCGCGAACTGAAACGAGCAAACGGGATTCTTAAGACAGCTTCGGCTTTTTTCGCAGCGGAACTCGACCGACCCACGACCAAATGATCTCCTACATCGACACGTATAAAGATCAGTTTGGGGTCGAGGCCATCTGCCGAGTCCTTAAACAAGCAGATCGTGGATTCATTACTTCACGCGGCTACCGCAAGGCGACCACTCGTGTTCCCAGTGCAAGGGCCTTAAGCGATAGCCTTCTCATCCCAGAGATTCAGCGTGTACGTGCGGAGAATTTCTCGGTCTACGGCATCCGCAAGATGTGGCACGCGATGAACCGCGAAGGCTTTCATATCGGCCGCGACAAGACTGCACGACTGATGAAGCTAGCAGGTGTCTCCGGCCGCCGACGTGGGCGAACCCCTGCGACAACGATTAGCCCGAAGGCACCGGATCATCGCCCGGATCTTGTACAGCGAGACTTTCGTGCCCAAGCGCCAGGCAGGTTGTGGGTTGCCGACATTACCTATGTTCGTACCCTGTCAGGATTCGCCTATACCGCGTTTGTCGTCGATGTCTTCAGCCGAAAAATTGTTGGTGTTGCTCCACGCTCGACGATGCGTACCGATGCGCTGCCCATGGAAGCTTTGGAGCATGCGTTAACGACTGCAGGGCGAATTCATGGAAACCAGTTAATTCACCATAGTGATCGGGGCAGCCAGTACGTGTCACTGAAGTATTCCACCGCGCTAGCGGAATCCGGAATCCGTCCGAGTGTGGGAACAGTCGGCGATTCTTATGACAATGCTCTAGCCGAAACAGTCAATGGTCTCTACAAGGCGGAACTGATTCATGCCCAAGGTCCGTGGACGTCGGTCGGAGAAGTCGAATTGGCCACCTTGCGGTGGGTGCATTGGTGGAACACCAAGCGGCTTCATGAAGCTTTGGACTACGCCACCCCACAGGAAGTCGAAACCGAGTACTATCTCACCCAGCCCATCAACACAGGGCCGTAAAAGAAGCGGAACTAAACCCAGGACGCTTCGATGATGATGCCTACTTCGCATGGACTACGCAGCGGAATTACCACCCCGACTTCGTCGTGCATGACACGAACGGTGATTACTGGATCGTCGAGGCAAAGTCGAACAAGGATGCGGAAACCGACGAGGTAATACAGAAGCGTGAAGCCGCTGAGCAAGTCATGCGCGAACTCACCGAACTCAAGGAGTTTATTGATGTCCGATGGGGTTATATTTTGCGACCGAACGGGACATCTCGGCATCTGATAGTTGGTCCGAGCTCAAGGAACGGACGAATCCCGTTCCTAGCCGACCCGTCTTTCATATCGATATACCCGCGCTCGACGCGCACCCATGATCCCAACCCGCACATCTCGCCGCAGAAGCAACGGGTCGGTGGGCTCCATCAGAGTCCCCCGACGCGCTGCTTTCGCATCCGTCAGCTGCAATCCGGCACGGTGCGCACCGCGCCGGTTGCGGCAACCCCGCTCGTAGCCATCCCAGGGGCCCTTCCGCCCCGCAGACCCCTGCCAAAGTCCCGCGAACGGCGTTAGGGTGGCCTTCATGGCCACGTCAGGAACGTCAGCAACGCCGTCCCCGCCGGAGCCGACACCTCCGGCGCGGCCCCCACACGCATGGACTCCCCGCCCGCTCACGCCGGTGGGGTGGTTCGCCCACGAGGCGGGCGTCGCAAAGCTCATCGACAGCTTCCGCGCGATACCCGCCGACCGCAGGGTGCGCCTGGCCAAGCGCACCTCCAACCTCTTCCGCGGCCGGGCGAAGGCCGCGGACAGGGGCCTCGACGTCTCCGGGCTGGACCGAGTCATCGCCGTCGACCCGGTGGAGCTCACCGCCGACGTGCAGGGCATGTGCACCTACGAGGACCTCGTCGACACGACCCTGCCCTACGGCCTGCTGCCGCTCGTCGTCCCGGAGCTGAAGACCATCACCCTCGGCGGCGCCGTCACCGGCATGGGCGTCGAATCCACCGCCTTCCGCAACGGCCTGCCCCACGAGTCCGTCGTGGAGATGGCTGTCCTGACGGGCACCGGCGACGTCGTCACCTGCTCCCGCGACACGGAGCCGGAGCTGTTCCGGGCGTTCCCCAACAGCTACGGGTCGCTGGGCTACGCGGTGCGGCTGCGCATCCGCCTGGAGCGCGTCGCCCCCTACGTCAACCTGCGCCACGTGCGGTTCCACGACCTGGACGAGCTCACCGCGGAACTCGCCCGCGTCGTGGAGGAGAAGGAGCGTGACGACGAACCCGTCCACTACCTCGACGGCACCGTGTTCGGGGAGGACGAGTCCTACCTGACGCTCGGCACCTGGGCGGACGCGCCCGCCGGTCCCCCGTCGTCCTACGCCGGCACCGCCCCCGGCAAGCGCATCTACTACCGCTCCATCCAGCACCCCGACGGCGTCCTGCGCGACAGCCTGGCCATCCGCGACTACATCTGGCGCTGGGACACCGACTGGTTCTGGTGCTCCCGCGCCTTCGGCGCCCAGAACCCCCGCATCCGCCGCTGGTGGCCCGGAAAACTCCTGCGCAGCGAGTTCTACTGGCGGCTCATCGGCTGGGACCGCCGCCTCGACATCGCCGACCGCATCGAGGCCGCCAACGGCCGGCCCGCCCGCGAACGCGTCGTCCAGGACGTCGAGGTCGTCGCGGGCAAGCTCCCGGAGTTCCTGCGCTGGTTCCTCCGCTCCTGCGAGATCCGCCCCGTGTGGCTGTGCCCGATCGTGCTGGCGGAGCGGGGGTCGCGTGACGACGCCCGCCCCTGGCCGCTCTACCCCATCGCACCGGGGACGACGTGGGTCAACATCGGGTTCTGGTCGTCCGTGCCCGTCGAGGACGGCGCACCGCCCGGCGCCTTCAACCGGCGCATCGAGGCGGAGGTCGCCCGCCTCGGCGGCCATAAGTCCCTGTACTCCGAGGCGTTCTACGGCGAGGACGACTTCCGCGCCCTCTACGGCGGCGACCACGCCGACCGGATGAAGGAGCGGTGGGACCCGCAGGGCCGCTTCCCGACGCTCTACGAGAAGACCGTCGGCGGCAGCTGAACGACGAAAGGAAGGAGACGCACAGCATGTTCCGGGGACCCTCCACCACCGACTCCTGCTTCCAGCCCATGACCGTCGCCGACATGGTCCGGGCGGTGACCGTCGCGCCGCTGCCGGTGCGCATCCGCGCGTTCGACGGGTCCGTCGTCGGCCACGGCGACGTCGCCCTCGAACTGGAGATCACGTCCGTCGAGGGCCTGGCGTACATCGTCACCGCGCCCGGCGACCTGGGGATGGCGCGCGCCTACCTCACCGGCGGGCTCGTCCCCCACGGGGTGCACGAGGCGCACCCCTACGCCATGTTCGACGCGCTGAAGAAGCTCGGCTTCCGGCGGCCGTCGGCGCGCGAGGCGCTGCGCATCGCGAAGTCGCTGAAGGCCATGGGCGCCGTCCGCCTGCAGCCCGCGCCGCCGCAGGAGGTCCTGCCGGCGTGGCGGCGCAAGCTCGAGGGGCTGCAGCGCCACTCCCGCGAACGCGACTCCAAGTCGGTGTCGCACCACTACGACACGTCCAACGAGTTCTACTCGCTGTTCCTCGGCCCCTCGATGACCTACACCTGCGGCTACTTCCCCTCCGAGGACGCGACGCTGGAGGAGGCGCAGGAGAACAAGTACCGCCTGGTCTTCGACAAGCTGCGGCTGCGGGAGGGCGAGCGGCTGCTCGACGTCGGCTGCGGCTGGGGCGGCATGGTCCGCTACGCCGCCCGCCGCGGCGTCCGCGTCACCGGCGTCACCCTGTCGCGCGAGCAGGCCGACTGGGGCAACGCCGCCATCGCCGAGGAGGGGCTGGGCGACCTCGCCGAGATCCGGCTGATGGACTACCGCGACGTGCCGGAGGGCGACTTCGACGCCGTCAGCGCCATCGGCATCCTCGAGCACGTCGGCGCGTCGAACTACCGGGACTTCTTCACGTTCCTCTACGGCAAGCTGCGCACCGGCGGCCGGATGCTCAACCACTGCATCACCCGGCCGCGCAACAACGTCGCCATCCGCGCCGGCCAGTTCATGGACCGCTACATCTTCCCCGACGGCGAGCTCGACGGGCCCGGCACCATCCGCTGCCACATGGAGAACGCCGGCTTCGACGTCCTGCACCAGGAGGACCTGCGCCCCCACTACGCGCGCACGCTCCACCACTGGTGCCGCAACCTGGAGGCCAACTGGGACGAGGCCCGCGCGCTGGTCGGCGACGGCACCGCGAAGCTCTACGGCATCTACATGGCCGGCTCGGAGTGGGCCTTCGACAACAACGACGTGCAGCTCCACCACTTCCTGGGGGTGAAGCTGCACGACGACGGGTCCACCGGGCTGCCGGAGCGGCAGTGGTGGACGCCGTAGGGGGGCCGCGGCCGGCGCTGAGGTTGCCGCGGGTGACCGCCGCATGCGTGACGACGGGACCCCGCGCGGGGTCCCGTCGTCAGGCGATTGCGTTGCGGGCGAGCCGCGGCCGCGCCACTAGGCGTTCGCGGCGGTGCGGTTCAGGCCCGGCTCGCGGCGCACCGGCATGCGGTACTCGACGCCGAGCTCCTCGAACAGCTCGCGGACGTGGGTGATGACGTCCTCCAGCATGTCCTCCACCTGCGCGCGGTCGGCGTGGTGGGCGTCCTTGACGTCCCACGACCCGTAGCGGTGGCCGGGCACGCCCGGGGCGTCGTCGACGCCGAGCAGCACGACGACGTCGGCCGGGTGGGTGACGCGCGGAACGATCGGCGTCTGGTCGAGGGTGTCGGTCGGGATGCCGTGGTCGCGCAGGACGGCGACGACGCCCTCGTCGACGCCGGCCTCCGGGTGCAGGCCCGTCACGCGGACGAACAGGTTGTCCCCGCCCATCCACTTGGTGACGGCGGCGGCCATCTGCGAGCGGCCGGCGTTGCGCTCGGAGACGAACAGCACCTCCTTGCGCGGGCGGGCGTCGTGGCCGTAGCGCTCGCGGAGCTTGGCGACGACGTCGCGCTCCACCAGCACCGGGATGAACTCCGGGATGTGGGAGGAGGCGCGGTGCTCCGCGATGACCTCGTCGACGATGGCGTCGAGGTCGGCGGCCGGGCACACCTGGTCGTATTCGCGGTGCAGATCCTCGCGGACGATCTCCAGCTGTCGGTCGAGCACTGTCCTGTCCCTCCTGCGTGAACCGCGGCGCGCGTCCCTGTGCGGGGCCATGCGGCGACCGGCGGTTCTCCTTTTGTTAACCTGCCGTTCACTTTAACGGGGAGGGACTGCCATGGCAAGGCGATTTGCCGTGCCAGCGGCGTGTTTTGCGCGACACTTCCGGCGGGGAAACCGGGGCGTCACATGACGATGGCCCACCCCGTTCGAGGCCGGCCGGTGGACCGAAAGGTTAACGGCAGATGAAGCACGGTGCGGTGCACGAAAGCGTGGCGGGGAGCGTCGTCACGCGAACGGCCGCGACCCGCGCCGACGGTGCGGCGGACGGGGACGTGGGGCACGCGCGCGCCGCCCCGGGCGAGGCGGACGCGCGCCGCTCCCCCGCCCGCGCGTCAGTCGTCCCCGCGCTCCTCCGCGGCGCGGCGGGCGGCCTCGACGCCGCGCATGTCGACGTCGGTCTCCGGCGCCGCCCCCGGCACGCCCTGGCCGCGGCGGCGCAGCGGGCGCACCGCGCGGGCGCCGGCGGCGATGGCCGCGTCGCCGGCGGCGTCGACCGCCAGGGCCGCGCGCCGCACGCCGCGGTAGGCCGGGCGGGCGCCCGGGACCTTCCGCGCCTGGACGCGGACCTCGGAGCCGAGGCGGCGCAGGCGGGCGGTGGTGTTGTGGGTCTCCGCGATGCGGTGGCGGCCGGCGATCCAGTCGGCGGCGACGACGATCATGCCGAACGCCGCGATGAGCGCCGCGGTGCCGAACACCGCCGGGTAGGACTGCGCCGCGGCACCGGCGACGAGGCCGAGGGCGAACGAGCCGACGCCCGTGCCCGCGTCGTAGGACATGTTCCAGTACGCGGAGGCCTCGGCGTTGCGCTCGCGCGGCAGACGCTCGAACATCAGCAGCAGCGCCTCGTTCTGGATGATGCCGAAGCCGCCGCCGTAGAGCCCCGCCGCGGCCAGCAGCCAGTAGGACGACCCGCCGCCGCCGACGAACATGACGAACGCCATGAGCCCCAGGCCCAGCGCCGCCGCACCCAGCGCCCAGGCCAGCAGCGTGCCGGCGCGGCCGACGCGGTCGGCCCACCAGCCCGCCACGTAGCGGGAGATCATCTGCGCGCCGCCGACGACCGACAGCGCGAACGCCGCGACGACCGCGCCGGCGACGGGGTCGGTCTCGCGGGCGCCGGGGGCCAGGAAGGTGGAGATGCCTCCGAAGCCCATCGACACCGTGCTGATGCCGATGGCCGGCACGGCGATGAGCTTCCACGCCGGCACGTCGTCGCCCGGGGTGCGCGAGCCGGACGTCGTCACCTTCGGCGGGGCCTTGAACCGCGGCAGGAACGCGCACATCACCGCGCCCGTCAGGGAGATGAGGGCGCCGAGGATGTAGACCCACGCGTAGCCGCCGAGCACCTTCGCCATCATCAGGCCCAGCGGCAGCAGCACCAGCTGCGCGCCGCCGACGGCCAGGCCGAGGGTGCCGGACGCCTTGCCCAGGAACCGGACGGGCACCAGCTCCGCGATGAGCGCCGACTGCGCCACCGTCAGGGCGCCGAAGCCCATGCCGCGCAGCACCGCCAGCGGCAGCACCAGCGCGGCACCGGTGCCGAGCAGGTGCCCGAACGTCGGCAGCGCCAGGAACAGCGCGGAGATGAGCATCGTCGTGGAGTAGCCCCACGCCCGCACCATCCGCGGCGTCTGCGTCTGCGTCGCCACCGTGGCGGCCATGAAGACGCCGGTGTAGGCGCCGGCGAGCCCGGCGGATCCGCCGCCGTCGAGGATCGCCTGCGGGATGACGGGCAGCAGGAGCGCCCATCCGCCGAAGGCGGCGACGACGGTGACGAGAGCGGGGATGAGCGCGGGGCTCTTCCACATGCTGTCGAGCTGATCGAGTTCCCTTCGGCTGAGCATGCGCGTCGCCATCGGGTTATCCCATCCCTCCCAGGAGCCAGAGAATCGCGCCGCCCAGCGCCACGACGGCCAGCAGGCCGGCGACGAGGGTGCCGGCCGTGCTGCCCGCCTTGTACGCGGACCACGCGCCGCCGACCAGCAGGCCGGCGATGATGAACAGCAGGTACGTCAGCGCGGCGCGGCCGCCGACGGCGGCGTTCTGCGCGACGAGGAGCACCTCGCGGGCGTCGGCAAGCACGGCGCCTGCGGTGTGCGCCGTGTGCGGGGCGAGCGCCGCGCCTGCGGTGTGCGGGGCATCCGCGAGATGCGTGACGACGGGACCCGCCATCACAGCGCGCCCTTCGTCGACGGGATGCCCTTCACGCGCGGATCGGGCTCGACGGCCGCGCGGAGGGCGCGGGCGACGGCCTTGAACTCCGCCTCCGTGATGTGGTGCGGGTCGCGGCCGTACAGGCAGCGCACGTGCAGCGCGATGCGGGCGTTGAGGGCCAGCGACTCGAAGAAGTGCTCGTTGATGACCGTGGCGTAGTGGCCGCCGATGACCGCGGTGATCATCTGGTCCGGCTCGCCGGTGGCGACGAAGTACGGGCGGCCCGACACGTCGGCGATGGCGTGCGCCAGCGTCTCGTCCATCGGGATCCAGGCGTCGCCGAAGCGGCGGATGCCGCGCTTGTCGCCGAGGGCGTCGGCCAGCGCGGTGCCCAGCACGATGCCGGTGTCCTCCACGGTGTGGTGGGCGTCGACGTCGATGTCGCCCTTGGCGTGGACCTTGAGGTCGAAGCTGCCGTGGGCGCCGAAGGCGGTCAGCATGTGGTCGAAGAACGGCAGGCCCGTCTCGATGTCGGTCTTGCCGGTGCCGTCGAGGTTGATCTCCACGACGATGGTCGACTCGCGGGTCGTGCGCTCGGCGCGGCCGATCCGGTCCTCGCCGGCGATGTGCTCCCGGTCGGGGGTGTCGATCACGGCCGGTCTCCTTCCTGTCGGGGTTCCTGTCGTGACTGTGTCGGGTGGGTGTCGGTTCGCTTCGGTTCGCGGCGGGTCGCCGCGGGTCTAGCGCTCGCCGGCGTCGTCGGCGGCGTCTCCCCCGGCGCCGGCCTCGGAGGCGATGGCGCGGGCGGCGGCGAGGAACGCGTCGTTCTCCTCCGGCAGGCCGATGGTGACGCGCAGGCGGCCGCCGACGCCGACGTCGCGGATGAGGACGTCCCGGTCCAGGAACGCCCGCCACGCCGCGGCGGCGTCGTCGAACTCGCCGAAGAACACGAAGTTGGAGTGCGACTCGATGACGTCGAAGCCGATGGCCTCCAGCTCCGCGACGACGCGGTCGCGCTCGGCGGCGAGCTTCGCCACCGTCGCCAGCGTGTCGTCGGAGTGCCGCAGGGCGACGATCGCGGCGATCTGCGACAGCGTCGACAGGTGGTACGGCAGGCGCACCAGCATGACGGCCTCGATGAAGGCGGGGTCGGCGACGAAGTAGCCGAGGCGGCCGCCGGCGAAGTCGAACGCCTTGCTCATCGTGCGGCTGACGACGAGCTTCGCGGGGTACTCCGCCAGCAGGCGCACCGCGGACGGCTCGTCGGTGAACTCGGCGTAGGCCTCGTCGACGATGACGATGCCGGGCGCCGCCTCGATGATGCGCCGCAGGTCGGCCTCGGGGGTGAGGTTGCCGGTGGGGTTGTTGGGCGTCGTCACGAACACGACGTCCGGCCGGTGCTCCGCGATGGCCGCGAGGGCCGCGTCGACGTCGATGTCGTAGCGCTCCCCGCGCGGGCACGCCACGAACTCCGTCTGCGTGCCCGACGCCAGGATCGGGTGCATGGAGTAGCTCGGCGTGAAGCCCAGCGCCGTGCGGCCCGGCCCGCCGAACGCCTGCAGCAGCTGCTGCAGGATCTCGTTCGAGCCGTTCGCCGCCCACACGTTGTCGCGCGTGACGTCCACGCCCGTGCGCTTGACGACGTACCCCGCCAGGGCGTCGCGCAGCTCCACGGCGTCGCGGTCCGGGTAGCGGTTGAGCTCCTCCGCGCCGCGGCGGACCTCGTCGACCAGGTCGGCGAGGAGGGCCTCCGACGGCGGGTACGGGTTCTCGTTGGTGTTCAGGCGCACGCTGACCTTCAGCTGCGGGGCGCCGTAGGCCTCCTCGCCGCGCAGCTCGTCGCGCAGCGGCAGGTCGGCCAGGGTGATGCGGTCGGTCATGGCGTCCTTCCGGGTTCGGTCGGGGTCGGTGGGCGGGAATGGTCCGGGTGGCCGGGCAGCGCGGTCCGGGAGCCGGCTGCGCGGCTCCCCCGGGCGGGGCCGCGCGGCGGCGCCGGGGCGTCCGGCACGGGGCCGGGGCGGTGGCCGTCGTCAAGCAACACCTGCGACGGCGACACGGGCTACCGCGCGGAGAGATCCTCGAACCGCGCGCGGATCGCCTCGCCGTGGGCCGGCAGGCGCTCCGCGTCGGCCAGCGCGATGACGTCGTCCGAGACGCCCTTCAGCGCCGCCTCGTCGTACTCCACGACGTGCACGGCCTTGAGGAACGTGTGCGTCGACAGGCCCGAGGCGTGGCGCGCCGTGCCCGACGTCGGCAGCACGTGGTTCGAGCCCGCCGAGTAGTCGCCCAGCGGCACCGGCGAGAAGCGGCCCACGAAGATGGCGCCCGCGTTGCGCACCCGCGCCGCCGTCGCGGCGCTGTCGGCCGTGTGGACCTCCAGGTGCTCCGCCGCGTACGCGTCGCACACGCGGATGCCGGCGTCGATGTCGTCGACCAGCACGATGCCCGACTGCGGGCCCTCCAGCGCCTCGCGCACGCGATCGGAGTTGAGGGTGACCGGGTAGCGGGCCTCGACCTCGCGGTCGACGGCCGCGGCCAGCTCCTCCGAATCCGTGATGAGCACCGACGCCGCCATGACGTCGTGCTCCGCCTGCGAGATGAGGTCGTAGGCGACGGACACCGGGTCGGCGGTCGCGTCGGCGAGGACGGCGATCTCCGTCGGGCCGGCCTCGCTGTCGATGCCGACGACGCTGCGGCACAGGCGCTTCGCCGCGGTGACGAAGATGTTCCCCGGGCCCGTGATCATGTCGACCGGCTCCAGCGGGTTGTCCGCGTCGGCGTCGCCGTAGGCCATCAGAGCCACGGCCTGCGCGCCGCCGACCGCCCACACCTCCTCGACGCCGAGCAGGTGGCACGCCGCGAGGATCGTCGGGTGCGGCAGGCCGCCGTGATCCTTCTGCGGCGGGGAGGCGACGACCAGCGAATCGACGCCCGCCTCCTGCGCCGGAATGACGTTCATCAGCACCGACGACGGGTACACCGCGTTGCCGCCCGGCACGTACAGGCCGACGCGGCCGACCGGGATCCACTTCTCCGTGACGACGCCGCCCTCCACGACCTCGACCCGCGTGTCGCTCGGGCACTGCGCATTGTGGAATTTGCGGACGCGGGCGATGGAGGCCTCGAGGGCCTCGCGGACCTGCGGGTCGAGCATGTCGACGGCGCGGGAGAGCTCCTCCGCCGGCACGCGGAGGCTCGCCGGGCGGATGCCGTCGAACTTCTCGGAGAAGCCGTTGGCCGCCTCGGCGCCGCCGTCGCGGACGGCCTCCACCACGGGGCGGACGGTCGGGATCATCGACTCGACGTCCGCGGCGCCGCGCGGCAGGGCCTGGCGCAGCTCCGCGGTCGAGGGGACGCGTCCGCGCAAATCGGTGATGGAGAGCATCGGTGGTCGAACCGCCTTTACGGATCCGGGGGTTGACGTGGGCCGGCGCCGGCGGCCGGTGCCGGTGGCCGGTGGAGCGGCTGCCGCGGCGTCGTCACCGTGGACTGCCTGCCGTGGCGTGCCTGCCAAGACCGGTGCCGCAGCGTGTTCGCCGTGGCGTGCCTGCCGTGGCTTGCATGCCGTGGCCGGTGCCGCCTGGAGCGGGCCCACTTCCTGCCCGGATCAGCATAGTGCCCCGGTTGCGGCGGGTCGGGGCCGGGTGGGGCATGGCATATATATCTGGGTGTTGCTGCGCGCGGCGGCCTGGGCGGGGCCGTCGCCCGAGCAGCCGGACCCGCATTCACTCCAACGCCACGAGCCCCATCAGCCCCTACGACATCGCCTGCAGCTGCCGTCCGGCCGCGGACCCGGCAGCCTCGATGGCCCCTCCCGGCGGTTAACGCTCTTTAGCGGGCCCGACACCTCAGATCCGGCGGCAAAAGCCCAGGGGCCAGCGTGCGTGTGGCCCGCTAAAGGGTGTTAACCCCCTGCAAGGCCACTGCTGCGGCGCCGGGCCCCGCACCCGACGCGCTGCAGCCCGGCCCGCCGGCTTCCGCGAGCCCGGACGCCGAGACCGCACGGCAAGACCGCCCGTTCCCGGCCAATCGCCACCCGACCCGCATGCCCAAGCCCGGTAAACGCGGTTTAGCGGCCCGAACGCGACAAAATCCGCGACAAAACCCCAGGTACCGGATCGCGTTCGGGCCACTAAATCCCGTTAACCCCTCGGGGCGCTCCCGCGTCGATGACCGAGGCAATGTCCGAGGCGAGGCCCGCGGCCGTACACGCGCCCCCCCAGCCGCCCCAGGCACCTCCAGAGCAGCGTCCGGCGGCCCCGACACGCCTCTCCCCTCCCCTTTTGCCCTCGCGGGGCCGGGATCCGACAATGGACCAATGACCTGGTGGGAGGAACTCGGCGAAGAGACGGCCCGCGGCACCGACGCCGCAGGGCCATCCGCCGACGATCCCTCCGCAGGCGCAGCCGCGGAAGGCGCAGCAGACGCCGACGACACTGCAGCCTCAAGCGCCGACGCAGCCCCGGCCGCGGACGACGCCGACGGACGGGACGCCGTCGTCACGCACCACGCGGAACCCGGCGACCACCCCGACCCCGACGCGCCCGCCCAGCCGGCCGCCGACCCCTGGGCCGCCTTCCGCGCGGAGGGCGCCGCCCGCGACGCCGCCGACGCCGCCCCGCCGATCGCCCCGCGGATGCCGACGTTCCCGCCGCAGCCGGTGCCGTCGGAGCTCCCGGAGCTCCTCGCCTTCTCCAGCCACGCCGGCCGGAACCTCGACCACGTGTCGTCGTGGCGCGCGGTGTCGGCGTTCGCGCGCGACCACTGGCTCTCCACCGCCGCCGACCTGGCCGAATGGCCGGAGTACGCCGACGGCACCGGCCGGATGGCGGACCTGGCGGGCGAGTACCACGCGCTGCGCCACGCCGTCGCCGACCAGCTGGAGCTGCCGGACGAGGCCGCGGAGGCTCGCCGGGACTGGCTCGACTGGGCCATCCGGGAGAACCGCCCGGCGGCGGCGTTGCACGCCCGGGCGTTCGGCGCCTTCGCGGACGCGGAGCGCTGGATCGACGCCCACCCGTTCCCGATGCGCCCGGCGGACCACGACATCCCGCAGGTCGTCTCGGTCGCCCGCGACATTTTGGACCTGCGGCCGCAGGGCCGCGACGCCTACCGCTACGCCCTGTCCGCGGCCATCACGGCGGCGTCGGCGTCGATGGCCCGCCGCCCCGACCTCGCGTCCGCCCTGGCTGAGTGGACCGCCACCTACGCGCCGCGCCGCTCCTCCGACGACGACCGCCGCCTGCTGGAGGCCCAGATCGCCCACGGCCGCGGTGACCTCGCGGGTGCCGCCCGCATCTGCGCCGAAGTCGCCGAGGAGCCCCGCTCGGAGCCCGTGACCTCCACCGTCGAGGCCCGCCAGGTCCTCGCGCACCTGTCGCTGGAGGCCGGCGAGGAGGCCGAGGCGATCCGCCAGCTGCGTCCCGTGGTGGAGGCGGGTCTGGCGCTGGATCTGACCGTCGCAACGCTGCGCTCCGCGCGGATGCTGACCGCGCTGCTCAACGCGCGCGGCGATTTCGCGGAGGCCGCGGGCATCGCGCGGCGGGCGCTGGCGCACGCGTCGGGGATGCCGGTGAATCCGCTGGTGATGGACATCCGCCTCATCCTGGCGCGGTCGCTGCTCGACTCCGGAGAGGACCGGCGCGCGCTGTCGCATGCGGTGCCGGTCGCGCAGTGGTCGACGTTCACGGACGACGAGGAGCGCACCGCCGCCGCGTTCACCATCGCCAGCTCCGCGGCCGCGCGCGTCGGCGACGTCGCCCAGGCGCGCGACCTGCTGGTGCAGCACGCCGATCACCTGGAGCGGCTCGGCGACCCGGCGGGCGCGTCGGCGGCGCTGCGCAACGCCGCGCGGACCCTGGTCACCGCCGCGACCGCGGCTGCGGTCCGCACGGTCGAGGAGTCGCGTGACGACGCCCCGATCGACGCCGACCCCGACGCCTCCCCCGATCCCGGCCGGGCCATCGCCGCGGCGGGCGAGGAGGCGGAGGACCTGATGGTCCGGGCGCGGGGCCTCATCACGGACGGCTGGTCCATCGCGGACTGGCACGACGACCTGGCCTACATCTACTGGGCGACGGGCCGCGAGGACCTGGCGCTGGGGCACGTCGACACGGCCGCTGCCGGCTACCTGGAGTCGGGCGACGGCGAGGAGGCCGCCCGCACGCTGCTCACCGGCGTGCGCTGCTGCCTGGACCGCGACGACCTGGCGGGCGCGGCGCGCTACACCGCGCGCATCGACGAGCTGCTGCCCATCGACCAGTGGGACGAGCATCCGGTTCGCGACGCGCTGTCGCAGATCCTGGGCTGACGCGGGGCCCGCGCGCCCTGCCGCTACGCTGTCCGTCATGACCGATTCGACGCAGCAGTCGCCCGTCGCGAAGCTCTTCGCGGACGCCTCCGACCTCGCCGCCGGCGGCCGCCTGTGGGAGGCCGCCGACCTGCTCATGGCCGGTTTCGCCGATCTCGGCGATGCGGAGGACGCGCCGGCGGTCGACGGCCTCGGCCGGCCCATCCGCGGGTCCGCGCCGAACATCATGGACAAGGCCGCCGACTACCTCGAGTTCCTCGACCAGCTCGAGTCGGTGCGGGAGGCCTCCGCGCGTGACGACGCCACCCCCTCCGGCGCGGACGCCGACACCGCGGTGGCTGCGGCGGGCGGCGCGCCCGTCGGCGCGGGCGGCCCGGCGGGCGCCGGTGCCGACGCTGCCGACGCCGACCCTGCCGCCGGCGCCGCCGCGGCCGCGGCCGACCTCGACGAGCTGCCGCCGTCGCCGCCCCGCCACCTCCGCTGGGCGCAGTGGCACACCCTCAACGGCCTGGCGGAGATCCGCCGCGAGCACCACGGCCGCGCCGTCGATCACCTCGAGCTCGCGTCCGGGCTGTTCGAGTCCCACGGCTTGACCGCCCAGGCCCTCCCCCTGGTCGGCCGGATCGTGGAGTGCCAGCTGGCCGTCGACGACGTGCCGCGTGCCGAGGAGGCCCTGCACCGCGCCCGCGCCCTCGCCGGCCGGGATCCGGAGGCCGGCGCGCGCTGGAAGCGGGCGCTGGACGAGCTCGGCCGCGACGTCGCCGCCCGGCTCTAGCCCCGCCCCGTCCGGGCCCGCTCCGCGCAGCCGGTTCCGCCGCACCCGGGGTCCGCGCATCCGACCCCGCCGGCACTGGCCCCGCGCATCCGGCTCGCTGCCAACCCGCCCACGTTCCGGCCAGACCCGCTTACGGCCCGTCCGCATTCCCGCCAGACCCGCTTACGGCCCGTCCGCATTCCCGCCAGACCCACTTACGGCCCGTCCGCATTCCCGCCAGACCCGCTTACGGCCCGTCCGCATTCCCGCCAGACCCACTTACGGCCCGCCCGCATTCCCGCCAGACCCACTTACGGCCATTCCGACCCAGTTAAAACAGGGTCGGAATGGCCGTAAGTGGGTCTGACCCCGCGAGCCCGCGCATCCAACCGGGTCGAAACGACCCCGCGGTCACCGCTCCACGCAGCCGGTTCCGCCGAAGCCCGCCCCTAGAAGTCCAGGCCGAGGTCCAGCACCCGCACCGAGTGCGTCAGCGCGCCGACGGCGAGGAAGTCGACGCCGCACGACGCGTATTCGCGGGCGACGTCGAGGGTGAGCCCGCCGGAGGACTCCAGCTGCGTCGCCGGCGACAGCTTCGCCCGCCGCTGTGCGGCCATCTGGGTCTGCCAGACCTCGAAGTTGTCCAGCAGCACGAGGCCGGGCTTCTCCGCCAGCACCTCGTCGAGCTGCTCGAGGGTGTCGACCTCGACCTCGCACCGCAGCTCCGGGTACGCCTTCCGCACCGCGCGCAGGGCGGGGACGACGCCCCCGGCGGCGGCGACGTGGTTGTCCTTGATCATCGCCTCGTCGCCGAGTCCCATGCGGTGGTTGACGCCGCCGCCGCAGGTGACGGCGTACTTCTGCAGGTTGCGCATGCCGGGCAGGGTCTTGCGGGAGTCGCGAATGCGGGTGCCGGTGCCGTCGACGGCGTCGACCCACAGCCGGGTCGCCGACGCGATGCCGCAGGCGTGCGTCAGCAGGTTCAGCAGGGTGCGCTCGGCGGTGAGGAGCCCGCGGGTGGGCGCCTCGATCTCGGCGACGACGTCGCCGGGGCGGACGCGGTCGCCGTCGCCGGCGCGCATCTCGACGTCGAAGCCGTCGGCGATGACCTCCTCCAGCGTCCAGCGGATGACGTCGGTCGCCGCGAGCACGCCGTGGGCGCGGGAGCCGATCGTCGCGGTGGAGCGTTGCGACGCCCCCACCGTCGCCAGCGACGTCACGTCCGGCCCGTACCGGAGGTCCTCCTGCAGGGCGGTGCGGATGAGGCCGCGGGTGGTGGCTTCGTCGAGCATGTTCTCTCCTGGTCGGGGCCGTGGCGGCCGGTGTCGTGGTGTCGTGGTCGGGCGAGTTCGCCGGGCTGGTGCGTCGGCCGGCGTCGCGGGCCGGGGCGTCCGCCGGCGCATCCGCCGGGGCATCCGCCGGGGCGCCTCCGTCGAGCGTAGGCCGCCCGCGGCCGCGCCGCCCCGGGGTCAGTCGAGGCGGGTGTGGCAGCCGAGCGTGCCCGGCCTCGCCAACGCCGCCTCGACGATGACGCGGGCGACGACGGTCTCCGGCGCGTCGGGCAGCCCGTCGAGGACCTCGCGCGCCGCCAGCAGGGAGTCGCGGGTGCGGGTGACGCCGGCGCCGTCGGACATCGCGTCGCGCAGCCGCCGCAGCTGCAGGTCGGTGAGCGCCGGGTCGAACGCGCGCGGGACGCGCACCGCCGCGCCCGGATCCGCGAGCGTGACGACGCCCTCCGCGCCCGCGTCCATCGCCGCCGCGACGTCCTCGGCGACCCACCTGCCGACGACCAGCCCCTCCAGCAGCGAGTTCGACGCCAGCCGGTTCGCGCCGTGCAGCCCCGTCCGTGCGCACTCGCCGGCGACGAACAGCCCGCCGACGCGCGTCGCCCCGCGGGCGTCCGTCGCGATGCCGCCGCACGTGTAGTGCACCGCCGGCGCGACCGGCAGCAGGTCGGCGGCGGGGTCGTATCCGGCGGCGTCGCAGGCGGCGGTGACCGTCGGGAAGCGGCGGCGCACGTCCGGCACGCCGCGGGCGTCGAGGAACACGTGGGTCTCCCCCAGCTCCCGCAACCGCGTCGCGATGGCCCGGGAGACGATGTCGCGCGGCGCCAGGTCCCCGCGCGGGTCGGCGCCGTCGGTGACGGACCGCCCGCGGGAGTCGACCAGCCGGGCGCCCTCGCCGCGCACCGCCTCGGAGATGAGCGGCCGCCGCCCGGTGGCGCGCTCGTCGAACAGCACGGTCGGGTGGAACTGCACGAACTCCATGTCCGCCAGCTCCGCCCCGGCCTCCAGCGCGAGGAAGTGGCCGCCGCCGGTCATCCCGGCCGGCGCGGTCGCCGAGCGGTACAGCTGCCCGACGCCGCCGGTGGCCAGCAGCGTCGCCCGCGCCCGCACGAGCCCCGCGCCGCGGGGGTCGCGGATGACGGCGCCGGCGACGCGGGCCCCGTCGTCACGCACCAGGCGCACCGGCCGCGCGTTCTGCAGCAGCCGCACCCCGGCGACCGCCTCCTCCAGCGCGCGCTGGATTTCGGCGCCGGAGCGGTCGCCGCCGGCGTGCACGATGCGGCGGTGGGTGTGGCCGCCCTCGCGGGTGCGGCACAGCACGTGCTTTGCGACGGTCCCCGCCCCGCCCGCATCCGCCGGCCCGGCGCCCGCGTGGTCGGGCCCGGCCTCCTCGTCGAAGCGGGCGCCGAGGCCGATGAGCCAGGTCACGGCCTCCGCGGCGCCGCCGATGATGGCGCGCACCGCGTCCTCGTCGCAGTGGCCGCCGCCTGCGTCGAGGGTGTCGCCGACGTGGGCGTCCACGGTGTCGCGGCCGTCGGGGCCGCCGGGGGCGTCGGCCAGCCCGGTGACGGCGAGGCCGCCCTGGGCAAGGTTCGTCGCGGCGTCGGCGAAGCGCGGTGCGGGCCGCGCCCCGGCGGTCCACCGGCCGGCGTCGACCAGCAGCACGTCGAGCCCCAGCTCGCGGGCGCGGCGGGCCGCCGACAGGCCGGCGACGCCGCCGCCGACGACCAGCAGGTCGCAGGCGTCCCGCCAGTCCGCCAGGTGGTCGGCCCTCCGCGTCATCGCCGGGCTACTCCCCGCCGCCCGGGTTGCCGATGGCGATCATGCGCTCCACCGACCGGCGGGCCCGCGCGGCGACGTCGGGGTCGACGTCGACCTCGTCGCCGCTCTCGGCGAGGCAGCGCAGCAGCGCGGCGGGGGTGATCATCTTCATGTAGGGGCAGGCGGCGCGCTCGTTGACCGGCTCGAACGCCACGTCCGGGGCGGCCTTGCCCAGCTGGTGCAGCATGCCGACCTCCGTGGCGACGAGCACCTTGCCCGTGCCCGCCTGCTCCGCCTTCGCGGCCTCGGTGAGCATCTCGCCCGTCGACAGCATGTGGACGCGCGACGGCTCGATGATGCCCTCGCCGGCGAGGTAGATGGCGGAGTTCGCGCAGCCGCACTCGGGGTGGATGAACAGGTCGGCGTCGGGGTTCTCCTCCGCCCGGCGGGCGAGCTCCTCGCCGTTGATGTTGGCGTGGACGTGGCACTCGCCGGCCCAGATGCGGATGTTGTCGCGGCCCGTCTGGCGCTTGACGTGGGCGCCGAGGAACTGGTCGGGGTTGAACAGCACCTCCTTGTCCGCCGGGATGGAGGCGACGACGTCGACGGCGTTGGAGGAGGTGCAGCACACGTCGGTCTCCGCCTTCACGTCGGCGGTGGTGTTGACGTAGCTGACGACGACGGCGCCCGGGTGCTCCGCCTTCCACTCCCGCAGCTCGTCGGCGGTGATGGAGTCGGCGAGGGAGCAGCCGGCGCGCTCGTCGGGGATGAGCACCGTCTTGTCGGGGCTGAGGATCTTGGCGGTCTCGGCCATGAAGTGGACGCCGCAGAAGACGATGACGTCGGCGTCGGTCTCCGCGGCGATGCGGGACAGGCCGAGGGAGTCGCCGGTGTGGTGGGCGACGTCCTGGATCTCCGGCAGCTCGTAGTTGTGGGCGAGGATGACGGCGTTGCGCTCCTCCGCCAGGCGGCGGACCTCGGCGGCCCAGGCGGCGTCGCCGGGGATGCCGCCGTAGGGGGCGTCGCCGTCGCCGCCGGTGACGCGGTCGAGCAGGTCGGAGTGCAGGGGGCGCAGGGTGCGGGTGCGCTGGGTGGCGGGGGCTGACACGGGTGCTCCTTCGACGGAGGGCCCGGCGGGCGGCCGCCGCGGGTGGACCGCGTGGCGCGCCCGCCGGGCCCTGGCCCGCGGGAGGCGGGCCGGTGGCTGGAGGGGATGCCCCGGGAGTCTAGCCGTCCACCCCCGTTTCCACGGCTTCTTCGCCGCCGTCGCCGGCGAGCAGCACCCCCGACCAGTACGCCAGCAACGCCAGGAACGCCGCGATGAGCGCGGGCACCAGCTGCGGGATCGGGGGGATGAGCGTGACGACGTCGCCCGCCGCGGCCGTGGACGCGTCCCCCTGGCGCAGCAGCCCGATGACGTCTCCGACGGTGATGATGCCCAGCGACGTCACCGCCGCGACGAGGCCCGCCACGACGAGCATCCCGGCGCCGCGCCACCGCCGGTGCCGCGCCCACGACCAGGCGCCGAGGCCGAGGCCCGCGATGCCGGACAGCGTCGCCGCGATGATGAGGCCGGTGAAGCCGGCGGCCATGTCCTCCTTCCGCACCGCCGCCGCACCGCCGGGCAGCACGTCCACGGACTGGCCGGGGCGCAGGACGCCCAGCAGGATGCCGAAGACGACGGCCACGGCGATGCCCGCGACCAGCACCGTGCCGGCGGCGCCGGAGAACGTCGGCTCCTGGTGGGCGCGGCGGGCCCGGCGGGCGTTGTCGCGGGCCTCCGCGCGGGTGAGCGGCGCGGGGGCGTCCGTGCCGCCGGCCGCGCCGGCCGTCGCCGGTTCCTGCGCGTCCGCCGGGACGGCGGGGGCGGCTCCGGGGGCATCCGCGGGGGCGGCCGTGCCGTCGGAGGGGGCTGCCGTCGCGTCGGGGCGGTCCGGGTGCTGCGTCGTCATGGCGACGAGTGTAGGCGGCGACCCGACATCGCCCGGCGCGTACCGGCTCGGGCCGGCGAAGGCCGGGCGAGTCCGGGGCCGGCGCGTCCGCCGCCCGCTCACCGGCGCACCGGCGCGGACGGGCGCATCCGCGGACGGGGGGGGCCGCGATGTCGGGGCCGGTTGTACGGTAAGCCCCATGAGCACCGCATCACGGTCGCGCGGGCTGCGCCGCGCCGTCGCCGCCCTGGCCCTCGCCGCGGCCCTGCCGCTGGGCGCCTGCACCATCGGCGACTCCTCCGGCACCGCCGTCGACCGGGCGGGCGACCGCCCGGCCGCCGGCCGGGAGG
The DNA here is from genome assembly GCF_053525695.1 of Corynebacterium sp. 335C. Lineage (NCBI taxonomy): Bacteria > Bacillati > Actinomycetota > Actinomycetes > Mycobacteriales > Corynebacteriaceae > Corynebacterium > Corynebacterium sp. 335C. The sequence continues at coordinate 563,905 of NZ_JASTTB010000002.1, read as the reverse complement.
ACTCCGGCTCGGACGGCGCGGCCCCGGACGAGCGGGGGGACGGCTCCCTCCCGGCGGGGGCGAAGGACCCGGCGGCGGAGGCGTCGTCACGCACCGCGGCGACCTCGGCGCGCGAACCCTCCCCCGGTGACCTGGGCGCGCTGCGCGGCGCGGTCATCGCGCTGGATCCCGGCCACGCGGGCACCGCGCCCCCGGCCGACCAGATGGTCACCGACGGCCGCGGCGGCATGAAGCAGTGCAACACCACCGGCACCGCCTCCAACGCGGGCTGGCCGGAGCACACGTTCAACTGGGTGCTGGCCCAGCGCATCAAGAAGAAGCTGGAGGCCGCCGGCGCAACGGTGCTGCTCAGCCGCGCCGACGACACGGGCCGGGCCGCCTGCATCGACGAGCGCACGGAGACGGAGAACGCCTCCGACGCCGACGTCGTCGTCTCCATCCACGCCGACGGCAACGGCGAGGGCGCCCGCGGCTTCCACGTCTCCGCCATCGCCGACCCGCTGCCCGGCAACCTCGCGGAGGAGTCGAGCCGGCTGGCCGCCGACCTGCGCGACGCGATGGTCGCCCAGGGCTTCCAGACGTCCAACTACCTCGGCGTCGACGGCCTCAACCCGCGGTCGGACCTGACGGGGCTGAACCTGTCGACGAAGCCGAAGGCGCTCATGGAGTTCGGCAACATGCGCGACTCGCAGGACATCGCGCTGCTGGAGTCGGAGGACGGCCAGGAGCGGATGGCGCAGGCGATGGTCGAGGGAATCAACGACTACCTGTCGGAGAACGGGTAGTTTCGCGAATGAGGTAAATGAACGGCGGCTCCGGCCGCCGATGACAGCGGAAAGACCAGGCGAATGACGGATCAGGGGCGCAACGGCGGATACGGCGGCGGAGGAGGCCAGGGCGACGACTGGTCGCTGCCCGGCGACGGCTACGACGACCGGGACTTCGGCTACGGGGCGTACGGCGACGCCGGCCGCGGCCCGGCGGGCTACGGCCCGTCGGATCCGGGGCACACGCAGGCGATTCCGTCGTACGGCGACGACCGGGGCTACCCGGGCGGGCAGGGCGGCCGGGGCTACGCCGGCGGCCAGGCGGGCCCCGGCTACGGCGGCTACGGCGACGCGCCGCGCGGCGGCTGGGACGGCGGCTACGCGGCCGGAGCCGGCGCGGGCGCCGGCCGGGGCGCCGCGAACCCCGCGGAGCCGGGCCGCCCCGGCGGCGGCACCGCCATGAAGGTGCTGCTGGGCGTGCTGGCCGTGGTGGTGCTGGCGCTGGTCGGCGTGGTCGTGTTCCTGCTGTCCGACCGCTCCGGCGACGACGGCGCGACGGCCGCCCCGCAGGCCACGGAGGAGGTCGTCACCGAGACCGCCACCGCCACGTCCACGACCACGGACGCCCCGGAGGAGCCGGCGCCCGCCCCGGAGGGCTCCACGGACTCCTCGGACGGACGCTTCCGCGCCTCGCCGGGCCACTACGGCGTCGGCCTGAACACGTGGAAGAACTGCGCCCGGGGCTCCGCCGCCGCGGTGCTGACCGGCACGGAGACGACGTCCTGCCCGTTCGCGACGAACGTCGGCCACGAGCTCGCCGGCGTCCCCGTCTCCGACTCGGGCGCCACGGTCCAGGCGCACAGCCCCGTGACCGGCAAGACCTACACCATGGACTGCCGCCGCGCCCGCGACGCCGAGAAGGATCCGGTGTGGAAGTGCAGCGGCGGCGACAACGCCATCGTGTACGTCTACCCGTGATCCGCGGCGGCCCGGCGCCGTCACCGCCCGGTGCGTGACGACGCTCCCCGCCGCGGCCCCTCCCCCGCCCCCGGATGAATCCCGCCCCCGCGGGAACATCCGGGGGCTCCGCGATCTCCAACCCCCGGATGACGAGGCAGCCGGAGCGGTTCCGGCGCGGACGAGGAGGTCACGAGATGAACGACGCACCCCGCGGCGGCGGTGTCCCGGGCAACGGGGAGAACCGGGGCGGCGCACCCGACGACGCACCGACCAGGACCCTGTACTGGAGCTTCGACGAAGTCGACGCCCCGCGCACCCCCGCCGGCGCCGGCTCCGCCGGTTCCCCGGGCTTCCCGGTCGACGCCGGCCCGGCCGACGTGGGCCCGGCCGACGTGGGCCCGGCCGACGTGGGCCCGGCCGACGCGGGCCCGGCCGACGCGGGCCCGGCCGACGCGGGCCCGGCCGACGCGGGCCCGGCCACCCCGGCCACCCCGGCCGCCGCCTCCCGCGGCTCCCGTGCCCCGCTCCTCGTGGCCCTCGCCATCGTGGCCCTGGCCATCGGCGGCGTCGTCGCTTTCCTCGCCGCCGGCGGGGACGACGGGGAGGCCGTGGCAGCGTCGCCAAGCCCCACCATCGCCGCGACCGCGACGGCGACCCGCACCACCACCGTGGCGCCCGAACCCGGCTCGGGATCCGGGGACGGGGACGGCGGCGGCTCCGTCACCGCGGACGCGGCCGGGCTGTCCCCGGACAAGCGCTGCGACGACGGCGGCGCGACCGCCGTCTTCGCGGGAACGGCCCGGACGTCGTGCCCGTTCGCGGCGAACGTCGGCGAGGCCATCGCGGAAGCCGGATCGCGGGCCGCGGCAACGCCGGGCGCCGCCGCCACGGTGACCGCGAACAGCCCCGTGACGGGGCAGACCTACGAGCTGGCGTGCGACGTCGTCGCGGATGCCGACGGCGACGGCGTGTGGCGCTGCGCCGGCGGCAACGACGCGGTCGTCTACGTCTACCCGTAGTCCCGGCGCAGCGGCGCCCGGATCGCCCGATCCGGGCGCCCCATCCGGACGAACCGGAGGCGCAAAGCGGGCGATCCGGACGGCCAAAACCTGCCAATCGGGCCCATTGCCGGGACTTTTCACGGAATTCTCGGCGATCGGAACACCGGTATCGCCCACCTGCGGAGACGACATAAGGTGACGCTCCCTATCGCAGCCACAACCGTGAATTATTGTCTCGATGGTATTGACTCCCCCGTCGGCGCTTGCACCTTGCGTGGCACGGCACAGCCCGTTCGGCGGTGACTTCGCCGCCGGACCCGACCGAAGGAGGTCCGCGATGCGCACCAACGCCCGCGGAACCACGCACGGAACGAGCAACGCCCACGGCCGCCGGCATTCCGACCACGGCGGCCACGATGACCCGACCGTCATCACCCCGGCCGCCCCGCGACGCGGCATCGCCGCCGCGGCCGGAGCCCTCCTCGCGGCAGCCGGCATCGCCATCGCGGCACCCGCCGCCGGCGCCGCCCCCGCCGCGGAGGACCCCGTCCCCGCCGAGCAGCCGGCAGCCGAGCAGCCCGCAGAGCAGCCGACTGAGGCCGACGGCGGCGCCGAGGCCCAGGGCGTCGACCCCGTCAACGACACCGGCGACCGCTGGACCGCCCCGCCCGGCTGGTACGGCCACGGCCTGAACACCTACGAGCACTGCATCGCCAACGTCGCGACCGCGGTGTTCACCGGCTCCGAGAACACGAGCTGCCCGTTCGCGAATCTCGTCGGCGACCGCTTCGCCGGCGAGGAGCCGTCGGCCGGCGAGGTCCAGTGGCAGCGCGTCGAGAGCCCCGTCACCGGCCGCACCTACGACATGCGCTGCCGCCAGGCCCGCGACGCGGACCTCGACTGGCTGTGGAAGTGCGAAGGCGGCGCCAACGCCGTCGTCTACGTCTACCCGTGACGGCCGCAATGACGCAGCCCACCCCGCGGCCGCATCCCGTGCCGTAGCGGCCGCACCCCCAACTTCAGAAGCGTGACGACGGCACCCGCGCCACGCGGGTCCCGTCGCAAAGCGCCCCTCCCGCACAGGGAGAATCCTCCGCCACCGGCGGAGGCGACGGAACCACCAAGGAGTGAACCGCGATGACCACCACCGACTTCCGCGACACCACCGACGCCGGCACCCGCCGGCCCATCGTCCGACGCGGCGTCCGCGCCGCCACCGCCTCGCTCATCGCCGCGGCCGGGCTCGCGCTCGCCGCACCCGGCGCCATGGCCGCCGACGGCGCCGGCGAGGGCGCCCCGGGACCGAGGGGCCCCGCGGCACCGGGCTGAACAACGCCGCCGAATGCGAACCGGGCCTCGCCAGCTTCGCGTTCGCCGGACCGAACACCAGCTGCGAATTCACGAAGCTGATCGCGAACCGCGTCGCCGGCGGCAAGCCGCACTTCAACGAGACCCGCACGTTCTACGAGATGAGCCCCGTGACGCAGCAGACGTACATGGTCGAGTGCAAGGGCCGCCCCGACGGCGACGGGATCCCGCACTGGTCCTGTTCGAACCCCGGCGGCAACGCCACGATGTTCATCTACCCGTAGCGGTCGGAGTGGCGTCGACGGATGAATCGCCGGCGCCAACCGAACCACCGCACCGACACGAACGCGCCGGAGCACCGGCCCCGGCGCCCCGCCGGGACGACCGCCCGGCATGGACACGGAAATGCGCCGGGACGACCGCCCCGGCACCGACCCGAATCGAGGAGTGATCCGCGATGACCACCATGGACACCCGCGGAACCGGAATCGACCGAACGAACGACGCCGCCCGCACCGCGGCGGCCCTCTCCGAGGCTGGTGCCCGCGGCGCCGGCGGAACCCGGACGTCGCCCGCCGCGCGACGCCCCCGCCGCGCACTCGGCGGCCTGGCCGCGGCCCTCATCGCCGCCCGCGGCATGACCGCCATGGCCCCGGCCGCGGGCGCGGACCCCGCCCCGGTGCCCGAGGCCGCCGAGGCGACCGCCGTCCCGATGGGCGCCGACCAGGGATCCCACCCGGACGACCGCATGCCGCGGGAGGGCGAGCCCGGCCGCTGCCATCCCGCCCCCGGCGACTGCGGCGACGGGCTGAACGTCTACCGGCCGTGCTACGGCTACTCGTTCTCCGGGACGGAGGCGACGAGCTGCGACTTCACGGCCAAGGTCGCGAACATCGTGAAGGAGCAGGAGCCGTCGGCGGGCGACCTCCATCCGACGGTCCAGAGTCCCGTGACCCGCGACTGGTACACGCTGACCTGCACGGGCGTGAAGGATTCGGAGGACCGCGACGTCTGGAAGTGCGTCGGCGGCAACGACGCCGTCGTGTACCCCTATCCGGCAAGCATCGAGGCGTACTAGCGCCGGATGCCGGAGGCTTCGGCCCCGGCGCCGGGGGCTGACGCCGGCCCCGCGCCGCCGACCCCGCGCCGCCGGCCCCGCCTCCCGCCGAACGGGCCCCGGACACCATCCCCGGTGTCCGGGGCCCGTGGCGTGCGCGGCTCCGCGACCTGCGGATGCCGTCCCCCGCACGCCGCGGCCGACGCGTTCCCCTGCCGACACGGCCCCGGCATCCCACCCCGGCCGGCACGTGCCGAGGTTAATGACCTTTAGCGGGCCCAACACCTCATTTCCGCGCCCAAAAGACCAGGACCGATCGTGCGTTGCGCCCGCTAAAGCGCGTTAACCTCGCCAGGGCAGGAGCCGCCCCTCCGTCGGCGGCCCTTCAACGGCCCACCACCACCGCCCGTTCCCGGCGGTTAATGCGATTTAGCGGCCCGTACGCGACAAATCCGGCGGCAAAACCCCAGGACGCCGATCGCGTTCATCCCGCGAAATCGCGTTAACCCCGAATCGGCGGGAAACCGACCCGGCAATGACAGCGCCAGCGCCGCACCAGCCCGGGACGGCGCCGACAACCGCAGCCGACCGGCACCCGCGACCGCAGCCGCCTACCGCCTACCGCATCTCCAGCATCACGGAGTCGATCTCCCCGTGGCGGGAGCACACGGCGGACCAGCCGTCGGGCCGGACCTGCACGACCATGCGCCGTCCGCAGATCTGGCAGAACCGCGGCGCCTCCAGGCCGGCCCTGGCACCGTGGCTGCGCTGCTTGACCTCCCCGGCGGCGAGGTCGGCGCCGGTGAACGGGTCGAACAGCGGCTCCTCGCCGAGCATCACGGCCCGGGCGAGGTCCGTCGACTTCGGCACGCGGGGTCCGCCGGGCCAGCCGGGGGCGTTGCCACGCAGATCGGGCGCCTTCTTCGCGACGCCCGGAACGCCCGCGCCCCCGGCCGAAGCCCCCGCACCCGCGGCCCCAGCCGAAGCCGACGCCCCCGCACCCGCAGCGCCCGCCGCCTTCACCGTCGTCATGCGCGTGCCTCTCTAGACCGTCGCGTTGAAGGCCTTGATGGGCAGGCGGATCTTGCCCAGCATGTCGATGTCCTCCTCGGCGGGGCGGCCGAGCGTCGTCAGGTAGTTGCCGACGATGACGGCGTTGATGCCGCCGAGCAGGCCCTTCTCGGCACCGAGGTCGCCGAGGGTGAGCTCGCGGCCGCCGGCGAAGCGGAGGATGGTCTTCGGCAGCGCGAGGCGGAAGGCGCCGATGGCGCGCAGGGCGTCGGGGGCCTCCATGGGCTCGCGGCCCTCGAAGGGGGTGCCGGGCCGGGGGTCGAGGAAGTTCATGGGGACCTCGGCGGGGTCGAGGTCCTGGAGGTCGCCGGCGAATTCGGCGCGCTGCTCGAGGGTCTCGCCCATGCCGAGGATGCCGCCGCAGCAGACCTCCATGCCGGCCTCGCGGACCATGCGGAGCGTCTCGTGGCGTTCCTCCCAGGTGTGGGTGGTGACGACCTCGGGGAAGAAGGAGCGTGCGGTTTCGAGGTTGTGGTTGTAGCGGTGGACGCCGGCCTTGGCGAGGCGGGTGACCTGCTCCTGCGTGAGGATGCCGACGGAGGCGGCGACGTTGATGTCGACCTCGGACTGGATGGTGGCGACGGCGTGCTCGAGCTGGGACAGGAGGCGCTCGTCGGGCCCCTTGACGGCGGCGACGATGCAGAATTCGGTGGCGCCGGTCTTCTGGGTCTGCTTGGCGGCGTCGACGAGGGCGGGGATGTCGAGCCAGGCGGAGCGGACGGGGGATTCGAAGAGGCCGGACTGGGAGCAGAAGTGGCAGTCCTCGGGGCAGCCGCCGGTCTTGAGGCTGATGATGCCCTCGACCTCGACTTCCTCGCCGCACCACTTGAGGCGGACCTCGTGGGCGAGGGCGAGGAGCTCCTCGATGCGCTCGTCGGGGAGCTGGAGCACCTGGAGGGTTTCGGCGCGGGTCAGGCCCTCGCCGCGCTCGAGGACCTTCTCGCGGGCGAGGTCGAGGATGTCGGCGTGGTCGGTCATGGGTGGTCTCCTCCGGCGTGGGCTGGCGCGGGGTGCGCGGGGTCGCGGTCGCGGGGTGCGCGCGAGGTGCGCGCGCGGGTGCTTGACGACGTCCCGATCGGCGTTCAAGCCCATGCTATTCCCCGCGCCGAACGGCGTTCAACATTGCGTGATTTCGGGGGCGAACGGATGTCGTGGCGGGCCGGCGGGGGTGGCGTGAGCGGGTGTTTCGCGTCGCGGGGGCGGTCGGCGGGGTGGCGATTCCGGGGGTGGCGGCGCCCCTCCCACGGCCCTTCGCGCTCCTTCCCCGCTCCCGGCCCTCCCGCGTCGATGCCGACTCCGCGCCACCGTTGCCGGGCCTCGGCGAGCCACCTCCGCGCACCCGACCCTTCGCCCCGGCGCCCGTCTCGGCGCACCGGTAGGGCGAAGAACGGCCACCGTCGCCGGATGCGGGCGGCTAGCCTGGGATCGTGCAACTGACGAAGGACATCATCATGGACGCCGCCATCGGCATCCTGGACGAGTACGGCCTGCAGGATCTGACGATCCGCCGCCTGGCCCGGCATCTCGATTCCGCGGCGGGCGCCATGTACTGGCACTTCCCGTCGAAGCAGGCGCTGCTGGGCGCCGTCGCCGGCCGCATCCTCCAGGCCGCGGGCGATCCGTCGGGCACGGGAGACTGGCAGTCGGACGTGGCGGCGTTCGCGTCGTCGCTGCGGTCGGCGCTGGTGGCGCACAACGACGGGGCGGAGGTCGTGTCGGCGGCGCTCGCGACGGGGACGCTGGACGCCTCGCCGGCGATGACGTTCCGGCGGCTGCTGCGCCCGTCGGGGCTCGACGAGGGCGAGCGCGCCGACGCCGCCGACACCCTCCTCTACTTCATCCTCGGCGCGACGGTGGACGAGCAGACGGCGTCGCAGCTCGCAGCCGTCGACGGCTCCCCCGCCCGCTCCACCGGCTCCACCGCTTCCGCCGGAGCCGGCTCCAACTCCGCCACCGGCTCCGATTCCGCCACCGACTCCGGCTCCCCCGCCGGCTCCGGCGAAGCATCCGCCTCGGCCGCTTCGTCGCCTGCACCCGCCATGGACCCGGGGCTGCGCATCCGGCGCGGCGTCGGACTGATCACGACGGGCATCGCGACCCGGAGCCGCGCCGCCGGCAACTGACGCCCGCCGAACTCCGGCAACGTCCCTCCGGGCCCGAATCACCCCGCCTTCCAGCTGCCTCCGCCCCCCCCTCACGGCGGTTAATGCCGTTTAGCGGGATCAACGCCACAAATCCGGCCGCAAAAGCCCAGGACCCCTGTGGCGTTCATCCCGCTAAAGCGCGTTAACCCCGTCCGCATAACCTTCCGGCTCCGTCTCCGCATCCACTCCGGCACACGGACCCCACGACTCCCACAGGCTGCACGACGCACGCGCGCCGCCCCGGGCCGAACACCGCCGGCAAACCTCCCCGGCCGCTCCGGACCGGACGCCGCCGGCAACCGCCCTCGCCGCCTCGCCCCATCACCGCGGCGGCGCCCGTATCCACCAAGTCCGTCGCCCCGGCAACTAAGGTGTTCTGCATGACTACTCCGAACACCGTCGGCGAATATCAGGTCTGGCCGGGCGACGCCTACCCGCTCGGTTCGACGTACGACGGCGCGGGCACCAACTTCGCGCTGTTCTCCGATGTGGCCGAGCTCGTGGAGCTCTGCCTCATCGACGAGGAAGGTGCGGAGACCCGCATCCCGCTCGAGGAGGTCGACGCCCACATCTGGCACTGCTACCTGCCGGGCGTGATGCCGGGGCAGCGCTACGCCTACCGCGTCCACGGCCCGTACGACCCGGACAACGGGCACCGGTGCGATCCGAACAAGCTGCTGGTCGACCCGTACGCGAAGGCGTTCGACGGTGACTTCGACGGCGATCCGTCGCTGTTCAGCTACGACATCCACAACCCGTCGGAGCGCAACACGGCGGACAGCCTCGGCCACACGATGACGTCGGTGGTCATCAACCCGTTCTTCGACTGGGGCGACGACCGCCTGCCGCGACACGAGTACTCGGAGACCGTCATCTACGAGGCCCACGTGAAGGGCATGACGATGACGCATCCGGACATCCCGGAGTCGATGCGCGGCACGTACGCGGGCCTGGCGCATCCGGCGATCATCGAGTACCTGAAGGAGCTCGGCGTCACGGCGATCGAGATCATGCCGGTCCACCAGTTCCTGCAGGACGACCGCCTGCGCGAGCTGGGCCTGCGCAACTACTGGGGCTACAACACGTTCGGGTTCTTCGCGCCGCACCAGGACTACGCGTCGGCGAAGAAGCCGGGCGGCGCGGTGTCGGAGTTCAAGGGCATGGTCCGCGCGTTCCATGACGCGGACATCGAGGTCATCCTCGACGTGGTCTACAACCACACGGCCGAGGGCAACCACATGGGTCCGACGATCTGCTTCCGCGGCATCGACAATGCGGCGTACTACCGCCTGGTCGACGGCGACAGGCAGCACTACATGGACTACACGGGCACGGGCAATTCCCTGAACGTCCGCCACCCGCACACGCTGCAGCTCATCATGGATTCGCTGCGGTACTGGGTGACGGAGATGCACGTCGACGGCTTCCGCTTCGATCTGGCGTCGACCCTGGCGCGCGAGTTCCACGAGGTCGATCGCCTGGCGGCGTTCTTCGATCTGGTGCAGCAGGATCCGGTGGTGTCGCAGGCGAAGCTCATCGCGGAGCCGTGGGACGTCGGCGAGGGCGGCTACCAGGTCGGCTCGTTCCCTCCCCAGTGGACGGAGTGGAACGGAAAGTACCGCGACACGATCCGCGATTTCTGGCGCGGCGAGCCGGCGACGCTGGGCGAGTTCGCGTCGCGCATCACGGGCAGCTCGGATCTGTACGCGAACAACGGCCGCCGGCCGACCGCGTCGATCAACTTCATCACGGCGCATGACGGCTTCACGCTGAATGACCTGGTCAGCTACAACAACAAGCACAACATGGCCAACGGCGAGGACAACCGGGACGGCGAGAGCCACAACCGGTCGTGGAACTGCGGCGTGGAGGGCTCGACGGACGACGAGACGGTCCTGACGCTGCGCGCGCAGCAGCGCCGGAATTTCCTGACGACGCTGCTGCTGTCGCAGGGCACGCCGATGATCTCGCACGGCGACGAGATGGGCCGGTCGCAGAAGGGCAACAACAACGTCTACTGCCAGGACAACATGCTGTCCTGGATGGACTGGAACCAGACGCGCACGAATTCGGAGCTGGTGGACTTCACGGAGTTCCTGCTGAAGGTCCGCGCGGAGCATCCGGTGTTCCGCCGCCGCCGGTTCCTGCAGGGCGGCCCGCTGGGCGCCGACGGCGAGGCCGGCGAGATCGCGTGGCTGACGCACGAGGGCACGGTGATGACCCAGGAGGACTGGGACTTCGACTTCGGCAAGTCGCTGATGGTGTGGCTGAACGGCAAGGCGATCGCGGAGCCGGACGGCCATGGCCGCCGCATCGTGGATGACTCGTTCCTGCTGTGCTTCAACGCGCATTACGAGGACATCGAGTTCCAGATCCCGGGCACGGAGTACGCGTCGAACTGGGAGGTGCTCATCGACACCTCGGAGCTCGGCGGCCGCCCGGACAAGGAGCGCCTCGTCGAGCCGGAGGGCGAGCTGCGCGTGCCGGCGCGCTCGACCATCGTGCTCATCGAGAAGCACTAGCCGCGGTGCCCGCGCCGGACGACGCGTCGTCGCGTGACGACGACCGCCGCGCGCCGCCGGCGCACCGTCCGCGCGCGCCTCACGGTGCGCCGCCGGTGCGTGACGACGGGTGCCCCGCGCAGTCCGCGCCGGACGACGCGTCGTCGCGTGACGACGGGCTGCCCGTCTGCGAGTTCGCCTTCCCCGGCGAACTGCGCGACCGGCTCGTCGCCGCCGTCCTGTCCGGCGCGAAGACCGCCACCTCGGCCCTGGCGGCCGAGTACGAGTCCGCCGGCGAGCCCCTTCCCCGCCCCGGGGATCGCGAGGCCGTCGTCGGCTCGGACGGCCGCGCCGTGTGCGTCATCGAGTACACGGACGTCTCCGTGACGCCGCTCGGCGCCGTCGGCGACGACGTCGCCCGCGCCGAGGGCGAGGGCTTCGCCGGCCGCGCCGACTGGCTGGCCGCCCACCTGGATTTCTGGGGGTCGGCGGACTTCCGCGCCGCGATGGGCGACGCGATGCCCGCGCTCGACGACGCGACCCCGGTCGTCGTGCAGCGCTTCCGCGTCGCCGCGGTCCTCCCCGCAGCCTGACGACGTTCCCGGCCCCTCCCGCGGGCCCCGCAAGGAAACCGCAAACGCCCCGCGGGGCCGCGTAAAGGGCGCGCAAAGATCCAGGCCAGGGGCGTAAGGAAGCCGTTTGGGCGGGCACGCGCGGCCCGCCCGGGGAAATAGCGTCCCCTCCGTCATCAACCCACCGACGACGGAAAGGGGGCCCACGCGATGTCGTCCGCCGTGTCCATCGTGCTGCTGGTCCTGGCCATCGCCCTGGCCGCGTACCTGCTCGTCGCGCTCATCGACCCGGAGAGGTTCTGATGCCCGCGACCTTCCTCACCCATCCCATCACCGCCGCACAGGCGGCGCCCGCGCCCGGCGCGGGTCCCGTCGTCACGCATCTCGCGGACGGCGCGTCCACCCTGCCGATGGCGGCGGCCGGCGTCGGCCAGGTCGCCGTCCTGCTCATCCTGCTGGCGGCCGTGTACGTGCCGCTCGGCGACTGGATGGCCCGCACCTACACGTCCTCGCACGACACGCGGGCGGAGAAGCTGGTCTACCGCATGCTCGGCGTCAACCCCGCCGCGGGCCAGACGTGGAAGGGCTACGCCCGCGCGGTGCTGGCGTTCTCCGTCGCGTCGCTGGTCGTCCTGTACGCCATCCAGCGGCTGCAGGCCATCCTGCCGTCGCTCGGCACGGACCAGGAGGCCGTCGGTCCGGCGATGGCGTTCAACACCGCCGCGAGCTTCGTCACCAACACCAACTGGCAGTCCTACTCGGGCGAGTCGACGCTGACGAACCTCACCCAGATGACCGGCCTGACCGTGCAGAACTTCGTCTCCGCGGCCGTCGGCATGGCGGTGGCGGCGGCGCTGGTGCGCGGCATCGGCCACCTCGGCCACCGCCAGGCCGACCCGGACGCGGCGGCGCACGCCCCCGGCGGCCACGCGACCATCGGCAACTTCTGGGTCGACCTGGTCCGCGGCCTGACCCGCATCCTCGTGCCGGGCGCGTTCCTCATCGCCGTGCTGCTGGTCATCGGCGGGACGATGCAGTCGTTCGGCCAGAACCTCACCACCGTCTTCGGCGTCGACGTGCCGCGCGCCCCGGTCGCCTCGCAGGAGGCCATCAAGGAGCTGGGCACCAACGGCGGCGGCATCTTCGGCGCGAACTCGGCGCATCCGTTCGAGAACCCGACGGCGCTGACGAACATCCTGGAGATCTTCGCGCTGCTGGTCATCCCGGTCGCCCTGACCCGCACCTACGGCACGATGATCGGCTCGCGCCGCGACGGCCTGACGCTGCTGGGCGTCATCGGCGTCCTGTGGGGCCTCATGCTCGCCGGCGTGACGTGGGCGCAGCACACCGCCTCCGCCCCGGTCGCCGCGGCGGCCGGCGCGAACATGGAGGGCATCGAGTCGCGCTTCGGCATCAACGCCTCCTCCCTGTTCGCGGTGTCCACGACGGGCACGTCGACGGGCGCGGTCAACTCGATGCACGACAGCTACTCCCCGCTGGGCGGCGGCCTGCTCATCCTCAACATGCTGCTGGGCGAGGTCGCCCCGGGCGGCGTCGGCGCCGGCCTGTACGGCCTGCTGGTGCTCGCCATCCTGGCGGTGTTCGTCGGCGGCCTGCTGGTCGGCCGCACCCCGGAGTTCGCGGGCAACCGCGTCGGCCGCCGCGAGATCACCGCGGTGTGCCTGTACATCCTGGTCATGCCGACGCTGGTGCTCGCCGGCACCGCCGCCTCCCTGGCGCGCGGCGACGTGGCCGAGGCGATGACGAACGTCGGGGCCGCCGGCACCGCGCAGAACGCCCACGGCCTGTCCGAGGTGCTGTACGCCTACACGTCCGCGGCGAACAACAACGGCTCCGCGTTCGGCGGCCTCACCGTCACGGACACGTGGTTCCAGGTGACGCTCGGCCTGACGATGCTCATCGGCCGCTTCCTGCCCATCCTCTTCGTCCTCATGCTCGCCGGGTCCTTCGCCGCGCAGAAGCGCACCGAGGCGTCGACCGGCACCCTGCCCACCCACGGCGCGACGTTCGCGATGCTGACGCTCGGCGTCGTCGTCCTCGTCGCCGCCCTCACCTTCTTCCCGGCCCTGTGCCTGGGACCGATTTCGGAGGCCCTCGCATGACCACCGTCCGCACGGAGAACCGCGATCTGACCGCGAAGGACGCCGCGCAGGATGCGCGTGACGACGCCCACCCCGCCGGCGCCGGATCCCCCGGCCGCGGCCTCGGGGCGACCGTCGCCCAGGCGCTGCCGCTGGCGCTGAAGAAGCTGGACCCGCGCGTCCAGGCCCGCAACCCCGTGATGTTCGTGGTGTGGGTCGGCGCGCTGGTCACCACGGTCCTGTCGGTGCTGCACCCCTCGCTGCACTCGTGGGGCATCACCGCCTGGCTGTGGTTCACCATCCTGTTCGCCTCCCTGGCGGAGGCGGTGGCCGAGGGGCGCGGCCGCGCCCAGGCCGACACCCTGCGCGCGGTGCGCACCGACACCCGCGCCCGCCGCATCGTCGGCGGCGCCGCGGCCGTGGGCCTGCCGGAGGGCTCCGGCTCCCGCGGCGGCGACTCCGCCAACGCCTCCGCCGAGCCCGCGACCGAGGACGTCGCGGCGTCCGAGCTGCACCGCGGCGACGTCGTCGAGGTCCGCGCCGGCGAGACCATCCCCGGCGACGGCGACGTCATCCGCGGCGCCGCCACCGTCGACGAGTCCGCCATCACCGGCGAGTCCGCCCCCGTCGTCCGCGAGGCCGGCGGCGACCGCTGCGCCGTCACCGGCGGCACCGTGGTCCTGTCGGACCGCATCGTCGTGCGCATCACCTCGGAGCCCGGCCAGACCTTCGTCGACCGCATGATCGGCCTGGTCGAGGGCGCCCAGCGCCGCAAGACCCCGAACGAGATCGCGCTGTCCATCCTGCTGGCGACGCTGACCATCGTGTTCCTGGTCGCCGTCGTCACGCTCTCCCCCATGGGCCTGTGGGTCGGCGCCGAGTTCACGCCGCTGAACCTCATCGCCCTGCTGGTGTGCCTCATCCCGACGACCATCGCCGCGCTGCTGTCCGCCGTCGGCATCGCCGGCATGGACCGACTGGTGCGCCGCAACGTGCTGGCCACCTCCGGCCGCGCCGTCGAGGCGGCGGGCGACGTCGACGTGCTGCTGCTGGACAAGACCGGCACCATCACCTTCGGCAACCGCCGCGCCACCGGCCTCGAGCCCGCCCCGGGCGTCGGCGCCGACGAGCTCGCCGCCGCCGCGCGCCTGGCGTCGCTGGCCGACGAGACCCCCGAGGGCCGCTCCATCGTCGCGTTCGTCGCCGAGGAGCACGGCATCGCCGCCGACGCCTCCCCGGAGGAGGCCGCCGCCGAGGCCATCGCCTTCACCGCCGAGACCCGCATGTCCGGCCTCGACGCCGGCGGCCGCCGCGTCCGCAAGGGCGCCGGCGACGCCGTCGCCGCCTGGGTCGCCGAGCGCGACGGCCAGTGGCCCGCCGCGGTCGCCGGCGCCATCGACGAGATCTCCCGCGGCGGCGGCACCCCGCTCGCCGTCGCGGAGGAGGACGCCTCCGGCGCCCGCCGCGTCCTCGGCGTCATCCGCCTCTCCGACGTCGTCAAGCCCGGCATGGCGGAGCGGTTCGAGGAGCTGCGCCGCATGGGCATCCGCACCGTCATGGTCACCGGCGACAACCCGCTGACCGCGAAGGCCATCGCGGAGGAGGCCGGCGTCGACGACTACATCGCCCAGGCCACCCCGGAGGACAAGCTCGAGCGCATCCGCACCGAGCAGGCCGCCAGCCGCATGGTCGCGATGACCGGCGACGGCACCAACGACGCGCCGGCGCTCGCGCAGGCCGACGTCGGCGTCGCCATGAACACCGGCACCTCCGCCGCCAAGGAGGCCGGCAACATGGTCGACCTCGACTCCGACCCGACGAAGCTCATCGACATCGTCGCCGTCGGCAAGCAGCTGCTCATCACCCGCGGCGCGCTGACCACGTTCTCCCTGGCCAACGACCTGGCGAAGTACTTCGCCATCCTGCCCGCGCTGTTCGCGCCGGCGCTGCCCGGCCTCGGCGCGCTGAACATCATGGGCCTGCACAGCCCGGAGTCGGCCATCCTGTCGGCCATCATCTTCAACGCGCTCATCATCATCGCGCTCATCCCGCTGGCCCTGAAGGGCGTGAAGTACTCCCCCGCCCCGGCCGCCGTGCTGCTGCGCCGCAACCTGGGCATCTGGGGCCTCGGCGGCGTCGTCGCTCCGTTCATCGGCATCTGGCTCATCGACCTCGTCGTCCGGCTGCTGCCGGGCATGTAGGCCGCACCCGCTCAGCACCGCACCCCGGCACCCCGGTTCAGCTCCCCGGGCCCGGGCCCTCCCCGGCCCGCGCCCGGCACCCCGAAAGGACCCCAACGCCATGTCCACCATGCGCACCCTCGCGGCGGGCTTCATCGCCGTCGCCATCGCCACGGTCGTCCTCGGCCTGGCCTACCCGACGGCCGTGTGGGGCGTCTCCCGCCTCACCGCCGCCACCGCCGACGGCCACCTCGTCGAGGACGACGGCTGCCTCGTCGCCTCCCGCGTCCTGCCCGACGGCCGCGCCGCCGCGATGGAGACGGGCGACGCCCCCGGCGACGCCGACGCCTGGTTCCACCACCGCCCCGACGGCATGACCAACCTGTCGCAGTCCAGCCCGGAGCTGGCCGACGAGGTCGCGGAGCGCCGCGCCGCCATCGCCGAGCGCGAGGGCGTCGACCCCGCCGCCGTGCCCGCCGACGCCCTGACGGGCTCCGGCTCCGGCGCCGACCCGTCCATCAGCCCCGAGTACGCGGAGCTGCAGGTCCCGCGCGTCGCCCGCGCCACCGGCCTGTCCGAGGACGAGGTCCGCGGCCTCGTCGCCGACGCCACCCACGGCCGCGCGCTGCTCGTGCTCGGCGAGCCGCACGTGAACGTCACCGAGCTCAACCTGTCGCTGCCCGGCGGCGGCGCCTGCGCCGGCTGACCGGACGCGGGTGCGCGGCACCGTCGTCCGCGTGACGACGGCAGCCGCGCGCACCACGCAGGCAGCCGCATGCGCGACGACGGCGACCCGCGCACCGCGCAGGCAGCCGCATGCGCGACGACGGCGACCTGCGCACGACGACGACGACGAGGGCGCCGCGGGGCCGAAACGCCCCGCGGCGCCCCCGGCGCGGGTAAGACGAAGACGACGGCGGCGGGCCCGGACGATCCCGGGGCCCGCCGCGGAAGGAGGACCACACCGACATGGACGGCGCATCGGCGAAGGCCGGGGCGGACGGGGCGGCGACGCCCGTGCGCGCGGCCGGGGCGGACCGGGCCGGCGACGGAGCGACCGCGGCCCGCGGCAAGCTGAAGATCCACCTGGGCGCCGCACCCGGCGTCGGCAAGACCTGCGCCATGCTCGCCGAGGCCCACCGCCTGTCGGCCGCCGGCGTCGACGTCGTCGCCGGCGTCATCGAGGACCACGGCCGCGCCCACACCCGCCTCATGGCCGAGGGCCTGGAGACCATCCCCCGCCTGCCCGCGCCCGAGGGCTCCGCCGGCGGCGAACTCGACGTCGACGCGCTGCTGGCCCGCCGCCCCGACGTCGCCCTCGTCGACGAGTACGCCCACTCCAACCCGCCCGGATCCCGGCACCCCAAGCGGTGGGGCGACGTCGCGACGCTCCTCGACGCCGGCATCGACGTCATCTCCACGATGAACATCCAGCACCTGGAGTCGCTCAACGACGTCGTCGGCCGCATCACCGGCGTCGTCCAGCGCGAGACCGTGCCCGACACCGTCGTCCGCGCCGCCGACGAAATCGAGCTCGTCGACCTGTCGCCGGAGTTCCTGCGCACCCGCCTCGCCGACGGCCTGGTCTACCGGCCGGAGCGCATCGGCCCCGCGCTCAACAACTACTTCCGCCTCGGCAACCTCACCGCCCTGCGCGAGCTGGCGCTGCTGTGGCTCGCCGACCAGGTCGACGACGCGCTGGCCCGCTACCGCGCCGCCGAGCGCATCACCGACACCTGGGAGACCCGCGAACGCGTCGTCGTCGCCGTCGCCGACGAGGCCGACGCCGAACCCCTCATCCGCCGCGGCCGCCGCATCGCCGCCAAGTCGTCGGCCGAGCTGATGGTCGTCCACGTCATCGGCGGCGACGGCTTCACCTCCGGCACCCTGCGCACCATGCCGCGCATCCGCGAGCTCGCCGCCGACCTCGACGCCGGCGTCCACCAGGTCACCGGCGACTCCGTCCCCGCCGCGCTGCTGCAGTTCGCCCGCGGCGTCAACGCCACCCAGCTGGTCATCGGCACCTCCCGCCGCTCCCGGCTGGCGCGCCTGCTGCGCGAGGGCACCGCCCACGCCGTCGTCCGCGGCGCCGGGCGCATCGACGTCCACCTCGTGACGCTGGACGGCGCCGGCTCGGGCGGCGGCGCGGCCGCGGCGGGGTCCCCGTCGTCACGCGGCACCCGCGCGCACGCGACCGCGGTCTCCCCCGACGACGCGCCGGGCGCGCGCACCCGGCGGCGCCGGCTGCGGACGCTGCTGCTCGGCTGGGCGCCGGCGGTGGCGGCCCCGGCGATCATCACGCTCATCGCCCACGCCTTCGACCCACAGCCCGGATCCGGGGCGCTCGGCGCCGTCGCGTCGCTGTTCTTCGCCGCCATCCTCGCGGTGTCGCTGCTGTGCGGCATGTGGCCCGCGCTGCTGTCCGCGCTGCTCTCCGGCCTGGCGCTGAACTGGTTCTTCACCCCGCCGGTGGAGACGTTCACCATCTCCGACCCCGGCAACGCCGCGACGCTCGGCGTCATGCTCGCCACCGCGCTCGCCGTCGCGCTGCTCGTCGACCGCGCCCGCGCCGAACGCGACGCCGCCTCCGCCGCCTCCCGCGAAGCCGACCTGCTGGCCCTGTTCTCCCGCACCGCGCTCGGCGGCGGCGGGCCCGAGGAGCTGCTGGCGAAGACCGGCCGCGTCTTCGGCCACCGCGCCGTCGCCGCCGTCGCCCCCGGCGGCCGGCTCATCGGCGCCTGGTCCGACGACGGCCCCGCCGGCCGCGACGGCGTCGACGTCACCGGCGCACCCCTGTCCCGCGACGAGGCCGACGCCGTCGTCGCCTCCTCCGACGGCTCCGTCGACCTCCTGCTCGCCGGCCGCGACGTCCGCGCCGACGACCGCGGCGTCCTCTCCGTCGTCGCCGACCACCTCGCCGGCCTGGTCCGCCGCGACGAGCTCGCCGCCGAAGCCGCCCGCGCCGGCGCCCTCGAGGAGGCCGACGAGCTCCGCCGCGCCCTGCTGTCCGCCGTCGGCCACGACCTGCGCACCCCGCTGGCGTCGGCGAAGCTGTCCGTCAGCGCCCTGCGCGCCACCGACGTCGAATTCTCCGACGACGACCGCGCCGAACTGCTGGAGACCATCGAGGTCGCCGTCGACCAGCTCTCCCGCCTCGTCGCCAACCTGCTGGACTCGTCGCGCCTGGCCGCCGGCGCCATCCGGCCGCGCCCCGAGGACGTGCCCGTCGAGGAGGTCGTCCACCGCGCCGTCGCCGACTGCGCCATCGGCCGCCCCCGCGAGGAGATGGCCCGCGTCCGCGTCGACGGCCCCGCGCTGGCCGCCGTCCGCGCCGTCGCCGACCGCTCCCTCCTCGAGCGCGTCATGGCGAACCTCGTCGACAACGCCCTGTCCCACGCCCCCGGCTCCCCCGTCGACGTCACCGCCGAGGAGGTCGACGGCTGGGCCGTCGTCACCGTCGCCGACCGCGGCCCCGGCCCCGGCGACGGCGGCGAGGACATCTGGGCGCCGTTCCAGCGCCTCGGCGACAACGGCCCCGCCGGCGGCGTCGGCCTCGGCCTGTCCGTCGTCCGCGGCTTCACGGAGGCCATGGGCGGCTCCGTGGAGCTCGCCCACCGGAACGGCGGCGGCGCCGTCGCCCGGGTGTCGCTTCCCGCCCCCGATCGCGGAAGGATGGAGCCGTGACCCGCATCCTCATCGTCGACGACGACGCCCAGCTGCTGCGCGCCCTGCGCATCAACCTCGCCGCCCGCGGCTACGACGTCGTCACCGCCGCCACCGGCGCCGAGGCCCTGCGCCGCGCCTCCGCCGACTCCCCCGACCTCGTCGTCCTCGACCTCGGCCTGCCCGACATCGACGGCGCCGACGTCCTCGCCGGCATCCGCGGCTGGTCGGAGGTCCCCGTCGTCATGCTCACCGCCCGCTCCGATCCGCTGCAGAAGGTGCAGGCGCTCGACGGCGGGGCGGACGACTACGTCACCAAGCCGTTCAGCATGGAGGAGTTCCTCGCCCGCATCCGCGTCGCCCTGCGGCACGCCGAGGGCGCCCGCCGCGCCGCGGAGAAGGAGGACCCCGTCGTCGTCGCCGGCGCGCTCACCGTGGACCTCGCCGCCACCCGCGTGCTTCGCGACGGCACCGAGGTGCACCTCACCCCCACCGAGTGGGGCGTCCTGTCGACGCTGGTGCGCGCCGGAGGGCGGCTGGTGACGCAGAAGGACCTGCTCGCCGCCGTGTGGGGGCCGGCGTACGTGAAGGAGACGCACTACCTGCGGATCTACATGGCGCAGCTGCGGCGGAAGCTCGAGGAGGACCCGTCGTCGCCGCGGCACCTCATCACGGAGCCGGGGCACGGGCACCGGTTCGTGGGCGGGTCGCCGGCGTAGGGGCGGTGCCGGCCTGGCCGGGGCCGGCGGGCCGCGGGCCTGCGGGGCCGGGCCGAAACCAGCGGACTGCGGGCCTGCGGGGCCGGGCCGAAACCAGCGGACTGCGGGCCTGCGGGGCCGGGCCGGGGCCGCGCCGACGCAGGGATTCCGGCGTCGCAGCGCGGCCGTCCGTACCGTGATGTCCTCGACCCGGCCGCCTCCGGAGTCGTCTGTCCCGTCCCCGGCACCGCCTCAGGGGGTTAACGCCCTTTAGCGGGCCAGACGCACGGTGGCTCCTGGGCTTTTGCCGCCGGATCTGAGGCGTTGGGCCCGCTAAACCGCATTAACCGCCGGCGCTGCCGTCTCCGCGACCGCATTTCCCCTCGACCCCACCGCCCCGCCCGGCCCGCGCCCCACTTCCTCGGGCATCAAGCTCAACTCTTGGGGGTTAACGGGATTTAGCGGCCCAAACGCGATTCGCGTCCTGGGGTTTTGCCGTGGATTTTGTCGCGTTCAGGCCGCTAAACCGCATTAACCCCGGATAGACATGGGCGGAGGCGGCGTCCGGTGCGACGTCACGGGCCCAATCTCGCGACAGGCACGCCGCCACGGGCTCAATCTCACGGCAAGTACGCCACCGCGACCCCGATGGGACGGCCAGCACGCCGCCACGGACCTGACGGCACGGTCACTACCCCGGATAACGGACACCCTCTTACCCCTCTTACCCAGGGAACCGGGCACCCTCCTACGTCAAGTAGGTAACCCCTCGTCGACCCGACCGACCGCCCACGCATGGCCCCAGATATGGGCGCAGTCGCCGCCTAGGGCAGAGACCGATTCGATCTATGGCCCGCCCCACCAGGGGAAATGCCGGCGACCTAAACAGGAGACTGGCGACGCCCGGCCGGCGCGCACCGGGATACCCCTTGACGCCGCGACCTAACCACCCCTACGGTTACCTACGTAGCTAGGTAACCAAGGAACGGGGAGCCACCATGGACGATTCCCGCCCCATCTACCGGCGGATCGCGGACGACATCCGCGACGCCGTCGGCGACGGCGCGATTCCCGAAGGCGAGCGCGCGCCGTCGACCAACGAGCTCGCCGCCTTCCACTCCGTCAACCCCAACACCGCCGCCCGGGCGCTGACGCTGCTGGCGGACGAGGGACTGCTGGAGCGCCGCCGCGGCCTCGGCATGTTCGTCGTCGCCGGCGCCCGCGACCGCGTCCGGGCGGCCCGGCGCGAGGGCTTCGCCTCCGGCTTCGTCCGCCCCCTCCTCGAGGAGGCAACGGCGCTCGGCATCACGCCGGACGAACTCCACAAGCTCATCGACGACGAAAGGACGCGGCAATGACCGTCGACTTCACCAACGCCCGGCTCCGCGCCGGCCGCCGGACCATCCTGACCATCCCCTCGCTGCGCCTCGGCCCGGGCGTCCACGGCCTCATCGGCCCCAACGGCGCCGGCAAGACGACGCTGCTGCGCCACGTCTTCGACCCCGACGCCGCCCCCGGCGTCACCGCCTCGCCAGCCTCCCTGTCGAGGGCCGGCGGCGACGCGGAGTTCGCCGGCGCCAAGGTCCGCACCCACCTGGACTACGCGGAGCTCGGCGTCCCGGGCATCGACCGCGAGTGGGCGTCCGCGCAGCTCGAGGGCATCGGGCTGTCGCCGACGTCGCGGCTTCGCGGCCTGTCCACCGGCGAGCGGCAAATGCTCTCGGCGGTCGTGGCGCTGGCCGCGCGGACGCCCGTCGTCATGCTCGACGAGCCGTTCAACGGCCTCGACGCCGGCCGCCGCGACGTGCTCCGCGACGCCATCGTCGACGTCCTGGCCCGGCGCGGCGACGAGCTGACCGTGCTCATCACCTCCCACCGCGCGGAGGACCTGGCCGGGCTCGTCGACGACGTCACCATCGTCCGCGACGGCGGCGTCGCCGGGCCCGTCGCCCTCGACGACGTGCGCGCCGGGTTCCCGCTGCTCACCGGACCGGCGGACGCGGTCCGCGCCCTCGCCGGGAACCGCCCCGTCCTCGCGGAGCGCTCGCTCGCGGGGATGCTCGAGGTCCGCCTCGGAGCGCCCCTCGCGGAAGACCGTGACGACGCGGCCCGCGCAAGCGGCGCAGGCGCCGAAGGCCGCACCGACCGCGCCGACGGAGTGCGCGTCACCGGGCCCGACGACCGCGAGCTCATCGACCTGCTCGCCATGCACGGCACGCCGGGCGGGGAGGCCCCGGCCGGTGACGCCGCCGCTCCCGTAAACGCACCCGCCTCCCCGCACGCCACCGCACCCGCCGCCGACGACGACACCGAAGGGAAGTGACCGCCATGTCCGCCATCAGGTCCCTGCGCAGCTTCGCCATCCCGAACCGCCCCGTCGCGTGGCTCATCGTCCCGCTGGCCGCGGCGCTCATCATCCTCGAATACGACCTCCGCGCCTTCGTCACGCCGCTCGCCGTCGCCGTGGCGTTCTGGATTCTGGCCCGCTCCGCGCACGTCGCCCGGACGGTGCGGATCCCCCGCGGCCGGTGGCTGTCCGGCGCGGCGCTGCTGTCGGCGGCCGCGGCCCTCGTGCCCGCCGCGACGTTCACCGCCTGGGCGCGCTACCGGATGAGCTGGGACCCGTACATCACGTCGCCGTACATCGCGATGGGCCCCGACACGTCGCCCACCGAGGTCACGCCGGCGACGTTCACCGTCGTCGCGGTGGTGCTGTTCGCCTGCGCATGGGCGGGCATCGCGCTGGGCACCATCCACGCCCGCCACGGCTTCATGGCGGCGCTGGGAACGCTCGTCGCCTGCGTCGCCGCGCTCATCCTCTACGCCCTCTTCATCCCCGAGGCGAAGAACCCCGGCGCCCACATGAGCGCGCCCGTCCCCGCCGTCTTCGTGTTCCTCCTGCCGCTGGCGGCGATCGGGTTCCTCGTCGCGGTCGCCCAGACGCGGAGGGCGGCATGACCGGCGACGCGGCAGCGCACCGCCCCGTCGACGCACGACCCGACGACCACGACAACCGGACCGACGACCGAACCGACACCGACGACCGACCCCACGAACGGAAGGAGACGACCATGACGACCGCCGACACCACCGACTCCCCCACGACCACCGCCGACCGCGGCGGAAACCGCGACCACGGCACCACCTCCGCCTCCTGGCGCACCCGCATCGGCGCGTTCGCCCGGCCGGGGCGGGCGCTGCTCCTCGCCGCCATCGTCCTGACGCCGCTCTACGTCGTCATCGACCTGCACTGGGGCATCGGCCTGCTGCACGTCTGGGCGGCCGTGCTGTTCTTCGAGGCCGCCTCCGGGGTCCGCGCGGCGCGGCAGCTGCGGGTGCCGGCGGGGAGCTGGCTGCTGGGCTCGGTGCCGCCGGTGCTGGCGATGGGCCTGCTCGCGGCCGGTGCGGGCGTCGCGTGGTCGGCGTACGAGATCTCCCGCAACCCGCACTTCTCCTTCGATCTGCTGTCCCGGTCGGGTAACGCGCCGCACATGGACACGAACGGGGAGCCGTATCTGGTGGAGTACGCCGGCTTCGGGGCGGGCGACATGGCGCTGAGCTTCGCCGTCATCGTGCTGGCGGTGGCCGCGGCGGCCTACGTCGGCATCTTCCTGGCGGCGTTCTCCGCCCGCCGCGGCACGGGCCGGACGGTTCTCCTGGCCGTCGCGATCATCGTCGTGGTCGTGTTCGCCGAGTCGCTCATCGCGTGGCTCGCCGGCGGCGTCCCGTTCACCCGCGACCGGCACGAGCCCGCCGAGGGCTGGCGGCTGGTCGCCGCCCCGGCGATCGTCTCCGCCGTGACGCTCGCCTGGGCCGTGCCCGCCGCGCTGCGGGAGTACCGCGGGACGGACGCGTAGGCCGCGCACGCCGACGGCCCCGGACCCGCGCGGAGCGGGTCCGGGGCCGGGTGCGATCGCGGGGCCGGGCGGGTCGCCGTCGTCACGCGATGCTTGACGACGGGACCCTCGCGCGGCCCGGGCGCGTCAGGCGCGGACGGACAGGCGGTCGTTGAAGCGCTGCTGCTGGTCCAGCCAGTAGCGGGAGTCGGTGTCGAAGTACTCGCCGAGGCGCTTGGCGAGGTCGCGCGTGACGTGCGTGCGGCCGCCGACGAAGCGCTCGAGCGTGGAGCTGGGGACGTTGATGGCCAGGGCCAGGCGGTAGACGCTCATGCCGCGCGGGCCGAGGAAGCGGTCGTTGAGGACGATTCCGGGGTGGGTGGTGTGCTCGTCGTGCATGGGCCGGACCTTTCCGTGAGGCGGGCCCCGGGTTCGGGGCCGGTGCGGCACCCGGCGGTCGCCGGGCTGGACTGTCATGGGCGCCGCCGGCGGGTGTTCCGGCGACCTGTGCAAAATAGCCCCGATCGCGGGCGGCGGTGCAAACCACGCGCCGTGGGCGAATCCGACGATAACACCGATCGCCGGAGAGCGCGCGACACGCTGACCTGCATATTCACAGAACATTCAGCAAAAAGTCGCCGGACTATATACGGAAACTCACATCGGGGAACCCGGTGTGACCGACATCACCCCAGGTGGGGCGCGGTCCAGGCTCCGCGCCCCGGCACCGGAGGGCGGTGCCGGGCCGCCCGCTAGGATCGGGCGCCATGAGCGACTCCACGGCCGACTCCCCCACCCCCGCCTCCCCCGCGGCCATCGTCCGGCTCTCCGGCGCGGTCGCCCGCGTCGACGCCGGGCGGGTGACGGTGTCGAAGCTGGCCCGCACCCTGGTGACCGACCGCGGGCCGGTCTCCGCCGACCCCGCGGACCTCGGCGACGCGGAGCTGACGGAGCCGACGCCGCTGCTGCCGGGCGAGCTGCGCCTCGGCGGCGGCCTGCCGGCCGTGCGCGTCATGCCGTCGTGCCTGGCCGCCGCCCGCGCGCTGCTCGCCGCGGTCGCCGCGCTGCACGCCGCCGGCGACGACGGGGACGCGGCCGCCGAGGCGGTGAAGGAGCTTCTCGACGGTGCCGCCACCGGCGTCGCCCCCGCCCCCGCCGACGGCGAGTGGGACCCATCCGGCGGCGAGGCCCCCGCCCCGGTGGCCCCGGGCGCGCTGCCCGACCCCGCCTCCGGCGCGCCGGTGCAGTTCACGGCCCTGGACGTGGAGACGGCGAACAACGACGGCGGCGCGATCATCCAGATCGGCCTCGCCGTCGTCCGCGCCGGCGCCGTCGCCGAGACGCACTCCTGGTACTGCCGCCCGCCCGAGGGGCTGGAGCGCTTCGACGACGGCAACGTGGAGATCCACGGCATCACCCCGGAGCAGGTCGCCGACGCCCCGGCGTTCGCCGACCTCATGCCCCGCCTGGCGGAGATCGCCGGCGGCCGGCCCGTCGTCGCCCACAACGCGCGCTTCGACTTCGGCGAGATCGCGCGGGCGTGCCGCGCCGCCGGCGCCGACGCCCCCGAGCTGACGTTCGCCTGCACCTACATGTGGGCCCGCAACGCCCCGAACGTGCAGGTGGAGAACTACCGGCTGCCGACGCTGGCCGAGGCCTCCGGCCACCGGCTGGAGGAGCACCACGACGCGGCGGCCGACGCCGTCGCCTGCGCAGAGGTCGCCCTGTGGCTCATGCGCGGCGACGCCGCCCACGCCGCCGAGGCGACCACCGACGCCGTGGCCTTCTCCGAGTCGCTGGGGCTGCGGATGGGCTCGCTCGGCGCCCACGGCGCCGAGCCCGTGCGCTACCTGCCGGGCCGCGGCGCCGCCGGGGGCTTCGGCGGCCAAAACCGGGGCGGGGCCCGCGGCGGCAACCGCGGCGGCGCCCGCGGCGGGAAGGGCCGCGGCCGCGGCAACGGCGGCGGACGCCCCGCCTGGGACCGGGCGAAGACCCCCGACGTCGTGCCGGAGGCCAACGAGGACGCCGACCCGAACGGCCTGCTCTACGGCCAGAACGTCACCCTGACCGGCGACTTCGAGCCCTACGACAAGGGCGACCTGTGGAAGGGCATCGCGGAGGCCGGCGGCACCGTCGGCAAGAACGTCACGAAGAAGACGACCATCCTCGTCGCCGGCCCCTGGAAGAACGTCACGTCCAAGGAGAAGCGCGCCCGGGAGCTGAAGGAGCAGGGCCAGGACATCGACATCTGGGACGAGAAGCAGCTCTTCGACGTCCTCGGCCTGGACCACTAGCGGCGCCGGGAGCCCCGCCGGAGGAGCGCCCGGCGCGGGCGCGGGCACCGTCGCAAAGCACCTGACGCGCAACCCCGCGATACCCCGCGCGCGGCACCCCGCGCCGACCCGCGGGGGACGCGTGCACCCCGCCGCCCGCGCGCGGGGCGGCGTGTCGGGGCCGCGGCTACAGTGGGGGCGACCGAAGGGGCCGCCCGCGACGGCGGCCGACGCAACCCCGAAAGGCCCCCCGCCCCATGGAACGCCGACCGATCACCTCCACGTACCGCCTGCAGCTGCGCGGGCCGAAGGCCGACCCGGACGGCCGGGCCTTCACCTTCGCCGACGCCGCGGAGCAGGTGCCGTACCTGGCGAAGCTCGGCGTCTCCCACCTCTACCTCTCCCCCATCCTCACCTCCGTGCCGGAGTCGAACCACGGCTACGACGTCATCGACCCGACCACGGTGAACCCGGAGCTCGGCGGCATGGCCGGCATCCAGCACCTCGCGGAGGTGGCGCACGAGGCGGGCCTCGGCATCATCATCGACCTGGTGCCCAACCACCTCGGCGTCGACGACCCGCAGCTCAACGAGTGGTGGTGGGACGTCCTCACCCACGGCCGCGACTCCCAGTTCGAGCCGTACTTCGACATCGACTGGCACGAGGACAACGGCGCCGGCGGCAAGATGGGCCTGCCGATCCTCGGCGACCCGGCAGACGTCGACAAGCTCGAGGTCGACCGCTCCGGCGACGAGCCGCTGCTGCGCTACTACGACAACGTCTTCCCCATCGCCCCCGGCACCGACGAGGGCACGCCGCAGGAGGTCCACGACCGGCAGTCGTACCGCCTGATGTTCTGGCGCGACGGCGTCATCGGCTACCGCCGCTTCTTCTCCGTCAACGGCCTCGCCGGCATCCGCCAGGAGCACCCCGTCGTCTTCGAGCACACGCACCGCGTCATCCGCGAGCTCATCGCCGCCGACGTCATCGACGGCGTCCGCGTCGACCACCCCGACGGCCTGTCCGACCCGTTCGGCTACGTCACCCAGCTGCGCCGCCTCATCGGCGACGACAAGTGGCTGGTGCTGGAGAAGATCCTCGGCGCCGACGAGCCCCTCGACCCCCGCCTGTCCGCCGACGGCACCACCGGCTACGACGCGCTGCGCGAGTTCGACAACGTCTTCGTCAACCGCGACTCCCGCGACGAGATGACCATGCTGGCCCTCCACGAGTCCGGCTCCACCTGGGACCACGACGCCGTCTCCGCCACCGAGCGCCGCCTGAAGTACGACACCGCCAAGGGCGAGCTCGCCGCCGAGGTCCGCCGCCTCGCCCGCGCCCTGCGCCGCGACAACTGGTCCACCGCCGGCGACAACGTGCCGGAGGACGTGCTGCAGGACACCATCTGCCAGCTCGTCGCCGCCATCCCCGTGTACCGCGCCGACTACGAGTCCCTGTCCCGCGTCACCTCGGCGACCATCTCCGACATGGTCGCCCGCTTCCCCTCCCGCGTCTTCGCGCTGGACCTCATCTCCGCCGGACTCATCGCCCAGGGCGAGGCGTCCGTCCGCTTCGCGCAGGTCTGCGGCGCCGTCATGGCCAAGGGCGTCGAGGACACGACGTTCTACCGCGCCTGCCGCCTCATCAGCTCCCAGGAGGTCGGCGGCGACCCCGGCGCCTACGGCATGTCCGCCGCCGAGTACCACCTGCTGCAGCACGAGCGCTCCCGCCTGTGGCCGAAGACGATGACGGCGCTGTCGACGCACGACACCAAGCGCGGCGAGGACGTCCGCGCCCGCATCCTCGGCCTGTCCGACCTCGCCGGCGCGTGGGCGGAGGCCGTGCGCTCCTGGAACGCCATCACCCCGGCGCCCGACGGCGCCACCGGCTACTTCCTGCTGCAGAACATCATCGGCGTGTGGCCCGCCGACGGCGTCATCACCGACGAGCTGCGCGAGCGCCTCCACGCCTACGCGGAGAAGGCGATGCGCGAGGCCGGCGTCCACACCACCTGGACCGACGTCGACGAGGACTTCGAGCTGTCCGTCCGCACCTGGATCGACAACCTCCTCGACGGCCCGCTGACCGACGACATCACCGAGTTCGTCCGCCGCATCGCCCCCGCCGGGCAGATCACCTCCTGGTCCCGCAAGCTGCTGCAGCTTGCCGGCCCCGGCATCCCGGACACCTACCAGGGCACCGAGTTCATCGAGGACTCCCTGGTCGACCCGGACAACCGCCGCTTCGTCGACTACGCCGCCCGCGACCGCGCCCTCGACGCCGTCCGCCGCGGCGAGGTGCCCTCCCCCGTCACCGGCCCGGAGACCCCGGACGAGTTCCCGGAGGACTTCGGCGCCGACGCCGCCGACGCCGTCAAGCTCATGGTCGTCCACCACGGCCTGCGGCTGCGCCGCGAGCGCCCCGAGTCCTTCGTCGGCGGCACCTACCAGCCGGTCTTCGCCGTCGGCCACGGCGAGCGCCACCTCGTCGGCGCCGCCCGCGGCCCCGTCGGCGGCGATCAGGACGTCATCGCCCTGGCCACCCGCCGCCCGACCGGCCTGCAGCGCGACGGCGGCTGGGGCGACACCACCGTCACCCTGCCGGAGGGCTTCTGGACCGACCGCTTCACCGGCCACACGTGGTCGGGCCGCGTCGCCGTCGCCTCGCTGTTCGGCACCTACCCCGTGGCCCTGCTGGTCAGGGACGACGAGGCCGAGTAGCCCCCGATGATCAAGGAGCTGCGGGCGCGCTACGACGCCTGGGTCGCCGCCCACCCGGAGGCGGCGCGCGAGTTCTCCGCCGCCGTGCGGGAGCTGCTGTACGACGCGGGCCTGGCGTTCGACAACGTCACCGCCCGCGTGAAGCAGTGGCGCTCCCTGCGCGCCAAGGCGGTCAGCCGCAACCCCGACGGCTCCTTCGCCTACCCCGACCCGTGGGAGGACCTCCACGACCTGGTCGGGGTGCGGGTGACGACGTACCACTCCACCGAGATCCCCGGCATCCTCTCCGTCCTCGGCGACGCGTTCGAGGTGCTCCGGGAGATCGACAAGGGCCTGGAGAACCGCGTCGCCGGCCGCCTGGGCTACGGCTCCCACCACCTCATCCTCCGCGTGCCGGAGGACCCGGCCGCCGAGGTGCCGCCCGGCCTGGAGGCCTACCGCGGGCTGATGTTCGAGGTGCAGGTCCGCACCGTGCTGCAGCACGCGTGGGCGGAGTTCGAGCACGACGTGCGCTACAAGTCGAACGACGTCGACCCGCGCGTCAACCGCGCCTTCGCCCTGGCCGCCGGGCTCATCGAGCTGGCGGACCAGCAGTTCGACCAGATTGCCGCGATCCTCGACGAGGGCGAGTCGGCCGACGCCGCGCAAGCGGCGGCGGGTGCGGCGGGTCCGGTCGGCGCCGCCGGTCCGGCGGGCGCTCCGGGCGGCGCGGCCGCGGCTGCCGCGGATCCGGGCTCCGCGGCGGCGGGGGAACCGTCGTCACGCAACCACAACGCAGCAGGTGGCGCGGCCGATCAGTCGCGTGACGACGCCTCCCGCCCCGGCTCCGGATCCCCCGGCGACGCCGTCCCCGCCCGCGGGCGCGACGACGCCCCGGGCACCGCCGACATCGTCCAGCGGCCGGTCGAGCGCGCCGACGACGTCGAGCTGACCGCCGGCACCCTTCCCGGCCTGCTGACGCTGCTGCTGCCGGGCCTGCCGCCGTCGAAGTCCGAGCACTACCCGTGGCTGGAGGAGCTGCTGCGCCACAACGGCGTCCGCACCGTCGGGGAGCTGAAGGAGCTCATCGAGCCGGCGCTGGTCCGCCGCGTCGGCGAGGCGCTGCGCTACCGGTTCACGCCGGGCCACGTCCGCATCGTCGACGACCTGCTGCTGGCCCGCCACGGCGAGGCCCACGCGGAGAAGACGGGGCGCACCGGCGCCCACCCGAAGATCCGCCCGCAGCGGCTCTCCTCCCGGCTGGCGCAGCTGCGGGAGGCCGGCATCGTCGCCGATGGCGCGGAGGATCCGGGCGCGGGCGGGGACGCGGAGCCGGCGCAGGAGGACTGAGCTCCTTCAGAACCCGCGCAGCCGGTCCAGCTGGCGGCGCTCCTTCTTCGTCGGCCGACCGGTGCCGCGGTCGCGCACCGGCAGCGACGCCATGACCTCCCGCGGCGGCGGGGCCGGCGTC
This sequence comes from Corynebacterium sp. 335C, assembly GCF_053525695.1. NCBI lineage: Bacteria > Bacillati > Actinomycetota > Actinomycetes > Mycobacteriales > Corynebacteriaceae > Corynebacterium > Corynebacterium sp. 335C. The sequence continues at coordinate 533,602 of NZ_JASTTB010000002.1, read as the reverse complement.
CGGTCCAGGTAGCAGGTGCGGGCGACGGGCGCGCCGACCCGCTTCTTCAGCGTGCGGCGCACCTCGACGATGGTCTCGCGGTGGTTGGCCCACACGCGGACCTCGTCGCCCGGCGTGACGGGCTGGGCGGGCTTGACCGCCTGCCCGTTGATCTTCACGTGCCCGCCGCGGCACGCGTCGGCGGCCTGCGAGCGGGTCTTCAGCAGACGCACCGCCCAGAGCCACGCGTCGACGCGCACCGGGGCGGAGTCGTCATGGGGCTCCGTCGCCATCGCGGCCTACTGCGGGTCGCGGTAGTTGACGATCTTCTGGACCTTCGACCAGTTGAACCAGCCCATCGCGATGCCCACGACCGCGATGACGACGAACAGTCCCCACGATCCGGCCAGCACGCCCAGCGCGGCACCGCCGACGACGCCGCCGCCGGCCCACACCACCGCATTGCGGCTGTACTTGCGCACGGCGTCCTTGCGCTGCTGGATGGGGTTGACGGGACGTCGGGACAGGTTGGAGCTCATGTCCGGGATCATAACCGGCGGGCCCGCGGACGCGGATTCGGGTCCGCGCCCCGGGCGGCGCGTCACGGGTCCCGCCGCCCGCGCCGGACGCACCGCCCGCGCCATCCCCCACGTCATGTGCTTTACGACGGCACCCCCGCGCCGGCCTGCTCGTCGGCGCTGACGACGCCGTCGGCGGCCAGCCGCGCCCGCTCCTCCTCCGTGAAGCCGAAGGCCCCGAGGATCTCGTCGTTGTCGGCGCCGCGCGGGCGGGGTCCGAAGCGGACGGAGCCCGGGGTGTCGGTGAGCTTGATGGGCAGGCCGACGCCGACGTAATCGTCGAGCTGGACGACCATGTCGCGGTGGCGGGCCTGCGGCTCGGCGAGCGCCTCGCTGACCTTGTTGACCGGGCCCGCCGGCACGCCGGCCTCCGTCATGGCGCGGGCGAGGTCGGCGCGGGTCCACTCGACGATGCGGCCGCCGAGGATGGCGCGCAGCCGGTCGCGGTTGACGACGCGCTGCGGGTTCGTCGAGAAGTCCGGCCCCGACAGCTCCTCGGTCAGTCCGAGGACCTCGATGGCGCGGAGGAACTGGCGGTCGTTGCCGACGGCGAGGAAGAAAGGCCCGTCGGCGGCGGTGAACGTCTCGTACGGCGCGATGGTCGGGTGGGCGACGCCGGTGCGGCGCGGGTCCCGCCCGGAGGCGAGGTACGACTGGGCGTGCGGATGGAGGATGGACAGGGCGGAGTCCAGCAGAGCCATGTCGATGAGCTGGCCGCGGCCCGTCGTGTCGCGGGCCCGCAGCGCCATGAGGATGCCGGACATCGCGTTGAGGCTGGTGACGATGTCGACCAGCGGGATCCCGATGCGCATCTCCGGGCCGTCGGCCTCGCCGTTGATGGACATCAGGCCGGACAGGCCCTGGATGACGGCGTCGTAGCCGGGCGCCCCGCCCATGGGGCCGGTCTCGCCGAACCCGGTGATGCGGCAGTGGACCAGGCGGGGGAACTCGGCGCGCAGCGTCGCGTCGTCGAGCCCCCACTTCGCCAGGGTGCCGGCCTTGAAGTTCTCGATGAGGACGTCGGCGTCGGCGAGCATCCGGCGCAGCACGGCGATGCCCTCCGGAGATTTCAGGTCGAGGGAGATGTTGCGCTTGTTGCGGTTCAGGCCGGTGAAGTACGCGGCCTGGTTCTCCCGGACGAAGGGCGGGCCCCAGTGACGGGTCTCGTCGCCCGTCGGCGGCTCCACCTTGAACACCTCGGCGCCGTGGTCGGCGAGCATCTGCCCGCACAGCGGGCCGGCGAGGACGCGGGAGAGGTCGATGACGCGGATTCCGTCGAGGGAGGAGGGCATGGGGGTTCCTTTCGTTGACATGATTCAGGAGCGGGCGCCGCCGGACAGGCGGCTGCGCCAGGTGGTGGCCGTCGCGGAGCCTGCGAGCACGGCGGAGACGGCGAAGACCGAGCCGGGGCCGAGCGGCCCGGCCAGCGCGCCGGCGACGAGGGGGACGGCGACCTGGCCGATGCGGTTGCCGGTCAGTCGGAGGGACAGGGCGGAGGCGCGGACGCGGGCGTCGACGAGCGTCGCCACCCAGTTCATGGACAGCGGCTGGCTCATCCCCCAGCAGAAGCCGACGACGGCCATCGACGCGAAGAGCGCCGCGAGCTCCCCGGTCACCGCCGCCAGGAGGATGGCGGGCGTCGACGCGCCGAGCGCCGCGGTCAGCAGCGCCGGCTCGGACGCCAGCCGCGTCAGCGCCGGCATCGCCGCCCGGGAGACCATCGACAGCACCGAGCGGGTGGCGACGAGGAGGCTGACGACGAGCGGCGAGATGCCGTGGGCCTCGCCGACGACGGGCATGTAGGCCGTGATGAGGTCGATGCCGGTCAGCACGACGACGCTCGACCAGATGGCCGCGGGCATCCCGCCGACGCGCAGGAGCCGTCCGAAGCCGGGGCGGGAGCCGTCGTCACGCGACTGCGCATCCGCCGCACCGTCCGCGGCGGCCCGCGCCCGCCGCGGGAGGAGCAGCACCAGGGGCAGGGCGAGGACGGTCGCCGCCGTCATCGCCGCCAGCGCCGGTCCCGCGTCGACGACCCCACCGGGGCCGCGGGAGACCTCCGCGATGACGCCGACCGCCGGGGTAGCGATGGACTGGCCGACGGAGACGGACAGCGCGAACAGCGCGAAGCCGTGGACGAAGCGCTCCGGCGGGGAGTTCTCGATGACGACGCCCTGCCCGGCCAGGAAGGTCATGACCTGGCCCAGGCCCAGCGCCGCGTTCGCCGCCGCGAGCACCGCCAGCGACCCGGACGCCCAGATCGCCGCGCACGCGGCGGCGCTGAGCACCGTGCCGGCGACCATCGCGCCGCGGCTGCCGCGGGCGTCGACCCGGCGGCCGATGCGCAGCGCCAGCAGCACCGGCACCAGCGCGAAGGTCGCGGCGATGACGCCGACCTCCGCCGCGCCGCCGCCGAGGGCGATGACCTTGTAGGAGACGAGCACCCGCACCGCGTCGTAGGCGCCGTGGAGCAGCACCCCCGAGAGGAAGAGCAGCGGGAACGGGCCCGTCATCCGGCCGGCCATCACGTCGCGCGGACTCCGCCGGTCAGCGCGCCGGCAGCGGGGCGTCGACGGCGGCGCCCTGGACGACGAAGGCCCAGACGGCGTCGACGTCGCCGGAGGCGGCGGCCGCGCCGATGGCCTCCTCCCAGGTGCGGATGGCGCCGAACTCCGCGCGCCACGTCAGGGCGGCGTTGGTGAAGCGGTGCAGGGAGTGCTCCTCGGTGGTGCCGATGGCGCCGAGGGCCTGGTGGGCGTTGCGGACCGCGACGGAGGCGGCGCGGCCGACGACGGACTTGGCGACGGCGACGCGGAAGGCGCTGAGCTCGCCGGCGAGGTCGGTCTCCATGGCGTCGGCGAGGGCCTCGTCGACGGCGGAGCGGGCCAGCGTCGTCTCGGCGACCGCGTCGACGACGAGGTTCTGCACCGACTGGAACTTCGCCAGCGGGCGTCCGAACTGGTGGCGCGTGACGACGTACTCCCGCGCCAGGTCGCAGGCCGTCTCCAGGGCGGCGACGGTCTGCAGGCAGCGGGCCAGGGCGCCGCGCAGGACGAGCGCGGCGACGGCGGACTCCGGCACCTCGGCGGCGCCGTCGAGGACGGACGGGTCGAAGGACACGTTCGCGCGGGGCTCGCGGCCGGGCGCCGGGTAGTCGGTGACGGTGGCGGCGTCGGCGGGGACGTCGGCGACGACCCAGGAGCCGCCGCGGCGGCCGAGCACGGCGAAGGCGGTGGCCTCGCGGGCCCAGGCGACGCGCTGGGCGGCGCCCGAGTCGTCGACGAGCGCGAGGGTGCGCACGGCGTCGTCGGAGGCGATGCCGGCGTCGGCGAGGAGGCGGCCGGCGATGAGGTCGGTCTCGGCGTAGGGCACGGGGGCGCCGGCGCGGGCGGCGCCGGTGAGCAGCGCGGCGGCCTCGCCCCAGCCGGCGCCGGAGCCGCCGTGCTCCTCGTCGCCGGTCAGGCGGGCCAGGCCGGTCTCCCGGAGGTTGGCCCAGGTGGCGTCCCACGTCTCCTCGCCGTCGACGGCCTGCGTGAACAGGTCGGAGATGAGGTCGCGGAGGTCCTTGTCCACGGTGGTGTCGATGATGCTCATCAGCGAAGCTCCAGTCCCCGCGCGATCACGCCGCGCAGAATCTCGTTGGTGCCGCCCCGCAGGGTGAAGCCGGGGCGCTGGACGACGCCGGCGCGGAGCAGCTCCAGCAGGGCCGGGTCGTGGTGGGCCTCGTCGCCCACGGCGGCGTCGACGACGTCGACGATGTCGCCCTCGGTCGCGGTGCCGAGGAGCTTGACCAGCGCGGCGTCGACGTCGGCGCGGCCGCCGCCCTGGAGGGTCTCGGCGACGGAGCGGGACATGCCGTGCAGGCCGGCGAGGCGGGCCGCCCAGCGTCCGGCGGTCGCCGCGTCGAGGACGGCTTCGCCGCCGGAGGACGGGCGGACGGCCTCGGCGAAGAGGCGGAAGGAGGACAGGAAGCGCTCGGGGCCGGAGCGCTCGAACGCGAGCTCCGAGTTCACCTGCCTCCAGCCCTGGCCGATCTCGCCGAAGACCATCTCGTCGGGCACGAACACCTCGTCGAGGATGACCTCGCTGAAGTGGCGGCTGCCGGACATGGAGAGGATCGGGCGGATGGTGACGCCCTCGCTGCGCAGGTCCAGGAGGAACTGGGACAGGCCCGCGTGGCGGTTGGAGGTGTCGACGGGCTCGGTGCGGGCGAGGCAGAAGAACGCCTCGGAGTGCTGGGCGCCGGAGGTCCAGACCTTGGTGCCGGTGACCTTCCAGCCGCCGTCGACCTGCACGGCGCGCGTGCGGACGGAGGCGAGGTCGGATCCGGAGTCGGGCTCGCTCATGCCGATGGCGAAGCAGCTCTCGCCGGCGACGATGCGCGGGAGGTACTCCTTCTTCTGCTCCTCGGTGCCGTGGGCGAGCAGCGAGGGGGCGATCTGGCGGTCGGCGACCCACTGGGCGGCGACGGGGGCGCCGACGGCGAGGAGCTCCTCGGTGACGACGAAGCGCTCCATGAAGGTGCGGCCGTGCCCGCCGTACTCCTCCGGCACCGTCATGCCGACCCACCCCTGCTGGGCGAGCTCCCGGGTGAAGCCCTCGTCCCAGCGGGTCAGCCAGGTGTCGATGCTGGGGACGAACCGGCCCTCCTCGATCTTCTCCCGCAGGAACGCACGCACCGCGAGGCGCAGCTCCAGCAGCTCTCCGGAATCTTGTTTCATTTGGACTCCTAACTTCTCGGTGACGACGCTCACACTACACAGCGATCCGCATTTACGTAACCCTCTACGTGATTTTGGTGAGGAAATTCCGGTGGCCCAGGTCGCGGCGTTGATATCCTCCGTCCATGGCAGAAACAGTCCGCCCCCGGCACCGCATGGTCGACCGCGTCGCGGCCATCCTCGAGCTCGTCGCGCGCTCCGGGGACGGCCTGACGCTCACCGGCATCGCGCAGGAGCTGGGCTACCCGCTGAGCACGACGCAGGGCCTCGTCAACGGGCTGACGGCGACGGGCTACCTCGACGAGCGCGACAAGCGCTACACGCTCGGCATGGCCCCCTACCTGCTCAACGCGATGGCCGGCCGCCGCCCCGTCGACGCCGTCTCGCACGCGGAGATCGAGTCGATCTTCGCGGAGACGGGGATGGTCACCGTGCTGTCCGTCGCCGTCGGCGGCCGCGTCTTCTACCTGGACCACGCCGCCGAGGGGATGACGTACCAGTACCTGACGGAGAACTTCCTGCCCCGCTCCCTCATCCGCACCTCGACGGGCTGGGTGCTGCTCAGCCGGTTCGACCGCCGGGATCTGTGGGCGTACCTGAAGTCCCTCTCCCCCGAGGATCAGCCGTACGTCGACGCGTTCCTCGCGCAGGCGGAGGACATCGCGGCGACGGGCCTGTGCGCCTCGCCGGCGGTCGCGGAGGCCGGCGTCGACGGCGTCTCGGTCGCCGTGGAGCAGGACGGCCACACGGTCGCCGCGCTCGGCGTCATCGGCTCGCGCGAGGAGATCGCCGCCCGGCGCGACGAGCTCGTCGCGGTCCTGGAGCGCCGCCGCGCCGCCTGGTCGGGCCGGGCGTGACGACGTCCGCCGTGCCCGGGTCCCCTCCCCCGCCGCGGCGGCGCCCGGGGCGCCGCGCGCGTCGCGCGTGACGACGGGGCGGGGCCCGGCGCGTCCTGCGCCGGGCCCCGCCCCTCGTCGTCCCCCGCATTCGCCGGAGCGCCCTCGGCCCGCCGGAACGGGCGCCGGCGCCCCGCGGCCCCGGCGGCGCCGGCGCCCCGGGGCCGCCGCGTCAGCGGCCGCGGTACTCGCCGGGCCGCTTCTCCACGAAGGCGGTGAGCGCCTCGCGGTGGTCCTCGGTGCGGTGGGCCAGCGCCTGCATCGCGGCGGAGAGCTCCAGGAGGCTCTCCAGCGACTGGTGCTGGGACTCGCGCAGCAGCTTCTTGGCCATGCGGATGGAGTGCGGCGGGTTCTTCGCGACGCGCTCCGCCAGGCGGCGCGCCGCCGGCAGGAGGTCGTCGGGGGCGACGACCTCGTTGACCAGGCCCCACTCGAGCGCGACGTCGGCGGTGACGCGGTCGCCGGTGAGCGCCATCTCCGCGGCGCGGGCGGGGCCGATGGCCTTCGTCAGCAACCAGGCGCCTCCGTCGCCGGGGATGATGCCGAGGCCGACGAAGCTCTCCGCGAACCACGCCCGCTCGGAGGCGACGCGCATGTCGCACATCAGCGACAGGTCGCAGCCGGCGCCGACCGCCGGACCGTTGACCGCGGCGATGACGGGGACCTGGCAGTGGTACAGGGCCCGCGGGATGCGCTGGATGCCGTTGCGGTAGCCGTCGCGCAGCTCGTAGGGGCTGCCGCCGAACATGCCGGCGCGGTCGGCCATGTCCTTGACGTTGCCGCCGGCGGAGAACGCCTTGCCCGCGCCGGTGAGGATGACGCCGCGCACGTCGTGGTCGAGGTTCACCCGGTCGACGTTGGCGACGAGCGCGTCGACGACCTCCGGCGCCGAAATCGGGTTGCGCGACTCCGGCAGGTTGATGGTCCAGGTTTCGATGGAGCCGTCCCGCTCGACGAGCACGGCCTGGTTGTCGGTCATTCGTTTCTCCGTTCCCTTTATCTTCCTTTATCTCTTCCGTCCGTCCCGGCACCCGCCGCTACATCAGCTGCGGCACCCACAGCACCAGCTGCGGCCACAGCAGGAAGATGGCGGCCATCATCAGCATGGCGACGACGTAGGGGAAGGCGCCGCGGAACACGGTCATCGGGTTGATGCCCGCCGACTTCGACACGACGAACACGTTGATGCCCATCGGCGGGGTGACCATGCCGACCTCCGCGAGGAGGATCATGAAGATGCCGAACCACACCGGGTCGTAGCCGAGGCCCTCGACGACCGGCAGGACGATCGGCACCGTCAGGGCGATGATGGCGATCTGGTCCATGAAGAAGCCCAGCACCACGTAGAACACCGCGATGAGCGCCATGATGAGCAGCGTCGGCATCGCCGAGGCCTCGATGGCGTCGACCAGCTTCGGGGCGGCGCGGGTCTCCGTGAGGAAGTGCCCCAGGACGTGGGCGGACATGATGATGGCGAGGATCATCGCGGTCGACTTCACCGTCTCCACGAGGCACACGCCGACGCCCCTCCGGCTCCACCGTCCGCGGACCACGACGAGGACGAGCGCGGCGAAGGCGCCGAGCGCGGCGGCCTCCGTCGGCGTCGCCACGCCGAGGAAGATGGAGCCGATGACCGCGACGAACACGATGAGCAGCGGCGACGCCTGCGCGAGGTGGCGCATCTTCTCCTTCGCCGGGGTACGCTCGCCGGCCGGGATGGCCTTCCGGTTGCGCAGCATGCCGAGGTACATCGTGGCGATCATCGCGACGGCGATGAGGATGCCCGGGAAGAACCCGGCGACCAGCACGTCGCCGACCGGCGCCTCCGCCGTGATGGCGTAGAACACCAGGATGATGCTCGGCGGGATCATCGCGGCGAGCGTGCCGACGGAGGCGACCAGGCCGCTGGCGACCTCCGGGCGGTAGCCCTCGCGCAGCATGCGCGCGGTCGACGTCTGCGCCAGCGTCGCGGCCGCGGCCGTCGACGAGCCGGACACCGCGGCGAAGGCGGTGCCGGCGCCGACGGAGGCGACCGCCGTGCCGCCGGGGACGCGGCCGACGAGCCCGCGGGCCGCGTCGAACAGCGAGTCCAGCAGGCCGGACATGAGCATGAACTGGGCCATCAGCATGAACAGCGGGATGGCCGTCAGGGAGGTGGAGCGCACCGCGGTGACGGGTGCGGTCTGCATGACCGGCAGGGCGACCTCGAAGCCGCCGAGCGCGATCATGCCCACCAGGCCCGCGCCGAAGATGGCGAACGACACGGGCACGCGCAGCATGATGAGCGCGATCAGCAGGATGATGACGATGGCGAGCAGCATGTCAGTGGCCCTCCCCCGGCTCGTAGTCGGTGGCGGTGCGATCCCACGGCGTGGTGATCTCCCGGAAGATGTCGATGAGCACGATGACGAGCCCCAGCGCCGACGCCGTCGGCACCATCGCCCGCCACGTCCAGCTGGGCCACGGCACATCCGACATCCCCGGCGGCACGCGCTCCCCGATGGAGACGGAGAACAGCGTCCCGTCGATTCCCGCGATGAGCAGCAGCAGGAACGTCACCGCGACGATGACCTCCGCCAGCAGCATCAGCGCCTTGCGCGCCGGGCGCGGGAACTTGCCGAACACGGACGCCACGGCGATGTGCGCGCCCGTGCGGTAGGCGGTCACCAGGCCGAAGAAGCCGATGGCGACCATGAGGTAGCGCTCCGAGAAGCCGATGTTCCAGCCGAGCGGCGACTTCAGCACCGCGCGCATGAACACCTCGAGGATGGTGAGGATGCCGCTGAGCGCCACGGCGACGGCCGCGATGACGGCGCAGACGCCGGAGATCAGGTTCTGGACCTTGTGCAGCATCGGGTAGTCGTCGGTGACGAACCCGAACGTGGTCCGCTCGCCGATGCCCCGGTGGCCGGGATGGACGATGACCTCGGTCATGCGCCGTCCTCCTTCCCCTCCTCCCGCGCGACGGCGGGGTCGGCGTGGTCGGCGTTGGCCGCCAGCGCCCTCTCGAATTCGTCGAGCACCGCCCCGGCGGGGCGGCCGATGGACTCCAGGTCCCGCACCCACGACTGGCGGGCGGGCTCCAGCAGCGCCTCCCACTCGGCCTCGTGGCCGGTGACGTCGACGAACTCCACACCGGATTCCTCCATCTGATCGGCGGAGCGGGCGACGGAGGCGTTGAGCTCGCGGCACAGCGTCTCCTGCGCCGTGGCGGCGTGGCGGGAGATGAGGTCGCGCTGCTCGTCGGTCAGCGACTGCCACGTGTCCTCGTTGATGACGTAGGCGGAGGTGAAGGAGCCGAGGTTGGCGCCGCGGGTGGAGTAGCCGATGACCTCCTCCAGCCCGTACGGGGTGATGGAGGTCGGGCTGGCGACGGTGCCCTCGACGGTGCCGCGGGTCAGCGCCTCGTACAGGTCGCCGATGGGCATGGCGACGCCGGCGGCGTCGACGCCGTCGACGACGCGGTCCTGCGGCCCGCCGGTCGAGCGCAGCACCATGCCGCGCAGGTCGTCGGGGACCTCGACCTTCCGCTCGGAGGTCATCGCCTCGTAGGAGGGGATGACGCCGACCCACAGGGGCCGGAGGTTGAGGCGCTCGAACTCCTCCTCGTAGAGGATGCCGCCGGGCGACATCATGTCCAGCAGCGCGTTGGAGGCGACGCACGAGTCCTCCACGAGGCCCGGCAGGTCGCCCACGCTGGACAGCTGCATCTCGGAGGACACGTACGACGGCGACACCACGGCGATGTCGGCGACGCCGGTGCGGACGACGGTGGGCATGTCCCACTGCTTGCCGAGCTGGCCGCTGCCGAAGTACTCGAGGTGCAGCCCGGCGTCGGGCCCCTCGGCGGCGAGCGACTCGGTGAACGCCTTCGTGCCGCCGACGCCCATGGGGTGGGTGAGGGTGAAGTTGTCGCCCATGATGAGCGTCGTCTCCCCCTCGGCCGCCCCGTGGCCGCCGGCGGAGGAGCACGCGGCCGTCAGCGTGGCCGCCGCGATGACGCCTGCGGCGAGCCCTCGCCGGGCGCGTGCACCTCCCGTCCTTCTGCCATCCGTCACGTGGCCTTCCTTTCGTCGGGTGCTTCGGCGGCTCCGCGGCGTCCCCGCCGCGTCGCCTTTACGCATTTCCGTAGTTAACTACCGAACCGCGTACTGTGAGCCAGCTTACTTTTTGTCCGAAACGAGTCAAGCGCTTTGTTTCGGTTTCGAATCCCCTTTTCGGCGCGCATTCCCGCGCGCCACCCCACTCATCGAAAGCGCCGGTCAACGGTTGACGTGGCACCACATCCCGGGGCGCGCGTACTCCACCGGACCCACCCCCGGAGCACCCCCGATGCGGGTCGGGAGCCTTACGACGCGACCCGCCCGCGCCCCGGCTACGCCGGCAGCTCCACCCGCTTCTCCCCCGCTGCCCGGGAGACCATCGCCCCGTGAGACAGCGAGGCGAGCAGCCCGTCGAGCTCCCCGGCCGCCTTCTCCCCCGGCTCGACGGCGACGACGTGCGTCACGGTCGCGCCCCACTCCGTGTCGACGACGTCGACGCCGCGGGCCCGCAGCTCCGCCTCGATCCGGCCGGCGTCCGCGGCACCCGCCTCCACGGCGCGCAGCTGGCGGAGGACGCGGCGCCGGCGGGGCACGTCGTCAAGCACGTGGGAGACGGCGTCGCCGTAGGCGCGCACCAGCCCGCCCGTGCCCAGCTTCACGCCGCCGAAGTAGCGGACGACGACCGCCGCGACGTTGGTGAGGCCCGAGCCCTGCAGCACGTCGAGCATCGGCCGGCCCGCCGTGCCCGACGGCTCGCCGTCGTCGGAGGAGCGCTCGACGCGGTTGGCGCCCGGCACCTCCACCAGGAAGGCGGAGCAGTGGTGGCGGGCATCCGGGTACTCGGCGCGGGCGGCGGCGACGAGGTCGCGGGCGGCGTCCTCGTCGTCGGCGCGGTCGATCCAGGTGATGAACCGGGAGCGGCGGATCTCCAGCTCGCCGACGTACGGGCCGCCCGGCGCGGGCACCAGCAGCTCGGCGGCGCCGGACGCGGGGGCCGCGGCGGCGCCCGGGGAGGCGCCGGACGCGCCGCCGGCCTGCGCGCCGGAGCCGCCGGACGCGGTGTCGTCGGGGCGGGCGGATTCGTCGCTGCGGTCGGGCATGCCGCCATTATCTCCCCTACCCTGAACCCCATGACGAACTACCGAGTCTGGGCACCGTACGCAGCAGAGGTCGAGCTCCTGGTCGGCGATCCCGCCGCCCCCGAGCACCTCCCGATGACCGCCGCCGACGGCGAATGGTTCGAGGCCGACCGCGCCCGCGTCGCCGGCGAGCGCTACGCCTTCCGCATGCGCGCCACCGACGGCTTCGGCGCCCCCGCCGACGACTCGGACGCCGCCGAGAACGGCGAGCCGGGCGACTGGACCATCCCGCTGCCGGACCCGCGCTCGCAGTCCCAGCCCGACGGCCCCCACGGCTTCTCCGAGGTCGTCGACCTCGCCGACTACGACTGGACCTGCGGCTCCTGGACCGGACGGCCGCTGTCGGGCGGGCTCATCTACGAGATGCACGTCGGCACGTTCAGCGCCTCCGGCGACTTCGCCGGCGTCGAGGAGCACCTCGACCACCTCGTCGACCTCGGCGTCACCCACCTGGAGGTCATGCCGGTCCAGCCGTTCGGCGGCGACCGCAACTGGGGCTACGACGGCGTCAGCTGGCACGCCGTCCACGAGGGCTACGGCGGTCCCCGCGGCCTCCAGCGCCTCGTCGACGCCTGCCACGCGAAGGGCCTGGCGGTCATCCTCGACGTCGTCTACAACCACTTCGGCCCCGACGGCAACTACGTCGGATTCTTCGGCCCCTACACCTCCGGCGGCTCGACCGGCTGGGGCGAGGTCGTCAACCTCATCGGCGACGACTCCGACGAGGTCCGCGCCTACGTCCTCGACGCGGTGCGCCAGTGGCTCGTCGACTACCGCATCGACGGCCTGCGCCTCGACGCGGTCCACGCCCTGCACGACGAGGGCGCCTTCCACATCCTGGAGCAGATGCAGGTGGTGGCGGACACCGTCGCAACGCAGACGGGCGTGCCCCGCACCCTCATCGCGGAGTCCGACCAGAACGACCCCCGCATCGTCCGGCCCCGCGCCGCCGGCGGCTACGGCCTCGCCGCGCAGTGGGACGACGACGTCCACCACGCGCTGCACACCCTCGTCTCCGGCGAGGACCACGCCTACTACTCCGACTTCGGCACCGTCGAGGTCCTCGCCGAGACGCTCGGCGCCGCGTTCTGGCACGCCGGCCGCATGTCGACGTTCCGCGGCCGGGTGCACGGCCGCCCCCTGGACCTGTCGGTGCAGCCGCTCGACGCGTTCGTCACCTACACCACCACCCACGACCAGACCGGCAACCGCGCCATCGGCGACCGCCCGTCGATGAACCTGGAGCCGGCGCAGCTGGCGCTGAAGGCCGCCGTCATCGCCGCCTCCCCGTTCACCCCGATGCTGTTCCAGGGCGAGGAGTGGGGCGCCACCACCCCGTTCGCGTTCTTCTGCTCCCACGAGTCGGAGGAGCTGCAGCGCCTGACGCGCGAGGGCCGCATGCGCGAGTTCGCCCGCTCCGGCTGGGACCCCGACGAGGTCGCGGACCCGTCCGACCCCGCCACCTTCGAGGGCTCGAAGCTGAAGTGGGACGAGATCACCGGCGTCCACCGGGAGCTTTACGACGCCTACCGCACGCTCTTCGGGCTCCGCCACACCCGCCCGGCGCTCGGCTCCCCGTGGGCCGCGTCCGTGCAGTGCGACTACGACGAGGACGCGAAGTGGCTGCGCGTGACCCGCATCGCCGACGGCGTGCCCGCGGGCGTCGCGCACTTCGGGGAGGCCCCGGGCGCCGGCGCGGCGGACTCGGTCGTGCTGGCCGCGAACTTCTCCGGCGAGGAGGTCGTCGTGCCGCTGGAGGACGGCGGCCCCGCCGAGGTGCTGCACACGTGGTCGGGCGCGGCGGCGACGGTCGACGCGGACGCCGGCACCGTCACCCTGCCCGCCTGGGGCTACGCGCTGCTGGGGTAGGCGGCCGGGGCGGGCCCGCCGAAACCGCTCCATCCGCGCGTGACGGCGGGAGCCTCCCCCGGCCATCCGCGCGTCACGACGGGGTCCGGGCAGACGTCAGCGCGTGGCGACGACCCCCACGCCGGCGCCGCGCAGTCAGCGATCGATGCCGTGCGACTCGCGGGCCCAGCGGCGGAGGCCGGTGGCGATCGTCCCGACGACCACGACCGGGACCACGAAGATGGCGAGCATCCCGGCGAGCAACGCGGGGCCGAGTCCCCCGATGGCCCCCAGCACCAGAATCGTGATGAGCAGGACCGCCGTCGAACCGCAGCCCGCCGTCCGCGCCCGGCGCGACGACCCCCGCGCACCGAACACGGAGCCCGCCCCTGAGGCGGGAACAGGATCGGGGGCGGACCCCGCCCCGGTGACGGGCGCCACAGCGGCGCCGACGGCGGAACCGGAGCCGTGCCCCGTCCCCGGCCGGGAGCCGGTGACGACGACCCCCGCACGCCCCTCCCCGGCGGCCCGGCCCCGCATCCTCATCTCGTTGACGGAAATGGTGCGCGCCGTCAGCAGCAGCGCCGGCACCAGCAGGACCAGGAGAAGGAACCCAGCGGGCACGAAGAGGAACCCGATGTCCTCGAGGCGGTATCCCAGGACGACCAGGCCGATCCCGATGACGCCCGCCGCCGCGGCCCCGGCGACCAGCTGACGGGGCGTCGGACCGCGACCGGTGCCCGGATGTCCGGCCCGGCCCTCATGCGCATGCCCGGCCGAGCGGGAGTCTCCGCCGGCGGTCATCGGTCGGTCCCCCGCTCCCCCGGCTCCCCGGGTTTCGCCTCCTTCTCCGGGTCTCCCGGCTCCACGTGCGCCGCCGACTCCACCGGCTCCACTCGCGCCGGGGGATCCGCCGGCTTCGCCGGAGCCGCCCGCACGTCGTACCGCGACGGCGGGGTCGAGGTGACGCTGGACGCCAGCGCCACGACGCCGAACAGGGGCACGCCGCCGACCACGCCGGCGTCCTCCCGCGGATCGTCCCGGTTCCACCCGGGCGGGCCAACATCCTCCCGCGGATAGTCCCGGTTCCACCCGGGCGGGCCGCCGTCGTCCCGGGCCGTGCGGCCTCCGTACCCGCCGAGGGCCTTCGCGGCGGACTCCCGTTCCCCGGGGTCCCGGAGCTCGCGGATGCCGGGGTCCTCCTCCCGCACGTCCGGGGATCGTCCGCAATGAGGCCCTCGCCTCCCGCCGGCCGCGCCGCCCCGTCGTCCTCCTCCCCGGGAAGCCCGTTGACCGCGACCCGATGCGCCCGCCGGGAGGACATGGTCAGGAGCACCGCCTTCACCAGGCACGTCGGCGCAACGATGAACACCAGTCCGAATCCGACGGAGAGCATGAACACCAACGGCAGCCCGTCGAGGGTCCTCCTCGCCCCCGCGTAGTGGATGGCTGCCGTGATCACCACGCAGCCGACCGCGATGATCACCATCTGGATGGCATGGGAGCGCAGCCGCCGCGATTCCAGCGCGGCCTCGGGCACCACCCAGTTCACGGCCTCCTTGTCCGCCATCACGCACCTCCCGTCACGGGCCCGGCCATCGGTTTCCCCCTGGATACCAGAATCCGGGCCGCCCGATGCCCACGTGGCGGCGCCTCCCCGCCCACGACGGCGCCCCGCCGCCACGCCTCATGCGCGTGACGACGGGGCGCTCCGGGGCCGCGGGCTACTCCGCGGCGGTGTCGGAGCCGGCGCCGTCCTCCGGGGTCTCCGCCGCGTCCGGCACGGCGTCGCCGGCGGCCGCGTCGGCGGCCGCGTCGGCGGCCGCGTCGGCGGTGTCGGCGTCCGCCGCGGCCGGCTCCTCCTCCGGCTCCGGCACGGCCGTCAGGTCGCCGCCGAGGACGTGCGCCACCAGGGCGTCGGCGATGAGCAGGTCGCCCATCACCAGCGTCGGCACCAGATCGGCCAGCGCCGCCCACTTGGGCAGGAGCTCGCGGACGACGGACTCGTCGAAAAGCACCTGCTGACCGCCGGCGGCCTCGCCGGCCGGCACCGCGCCGTCGGCGGCGAGCTGCGCGTTGCGGCGCGCCAGCGCGCGGGCCGCCACCGCGATGAGCAGCGACGTGCCCGGCACGAGCGTCCAGTGCAGCGACGGGTCGTCGGCGTCGATGCCGTCGAGCTTGTGGAAGCGCACGTTGACGGCCTTGCGCAGGCGCGGCGACACCTTCGTCACCGCCTGGAACAGGGCGCGGGACTTCTTCGCCAGGTCCGTCATCAGGCCGGACTCCACGATGGCGGCGCGGGAGGCGACGACCTCGTGGATGGCGGTGAAGCGGGCGTCGTCGTCGGTCAGCGGACCCGGCACCATGCGGTAGCCGTCGAAGACCTGCGCGAGGATCGCGTCGGCCTGCGCCGCCGGCAGCGCCGTGATCTGCACCGACGACTGGTCGATGGTCGCCGACTCCAGCGTCGCGTCCTGGCCCGTGCGCAGCACCGACAGCAGGGCGTCGCCGGCGGCGTCGCGGACGTAGTCCAGCTGCTCCGCCATCGCGGCGCCGTCGCCGGCCGACGCGGCGCGCGACAGGTCCGCCAGCGCCGCGAGCGTCCCCAGCCACGGCACGCGGCGGCGGCCCGGGGTCTCGGCGCGCGGGGTGAAGTCGCCGAGCACGAGGCCGGAGGAGATGGCCAGGCCCGGCTGGTCGGCCAGGCGGATGGACGTCGAGTTCAGGGCGGCGAGGCCGGCGCGCGGGTCCGCGACGGCGAGGTCGCGCAGCCGCTCCGGGGTCAGCTCGGCAGCGCCGCCGAGCTTCGGGGCGCGGCCGGCGCGCCACGACGCCAGCAGGGACCAGATGCCCTGGAGGTCGTGGCGGTCCGGGGCGCCCGCGCCATCCACGCCGTCGCCTGCGCCCTCCCCCGCGATCTCCACCAGCGCGGCGGAGGCGGTCGGCCAGGTCGGGCGGCGCTCGCCGGGGGCGCCGAAGACGAGCTGCGCCAGCGCGGACGGCGCGTCGGCGACGGCCTCCGGCAGCACGCCGGAGCCGCCGTCGAGCTCCGCGACGGCGGGCTTCGCCCACGGCCGGTCGGTGCGCCAGAACCACACGGTGGCCGGCAGGTCCGCCGCGTCCTCGGCGAGGTCGACGGTGAAGGTGCCGCCGTCGAGGTGCCAGCCCAGCACCGGGTCCTGTGCGGGGGCGACGGCCAGCGGCACGGACATGCGGCGGCGGCCGGTGGTGCGGGTCCAGTCGAGGGTGACGGTGACGTCGTCGAGCATGGCGACGCGGTCGGCGTGGGAGCCGAGGCGCGCGGAGCCGTCGTCGCCGCGGCGGTCGACGGGCACGCGGCAGATGTCGCGCTCGCCGGAGCGGACGGACAGGTGGGCGTGGCGCAGCTCGCCGGGGGCGGAGATGCGGAACTCGCCGTGGGCGTCGAGCCGGTCGGCGCGGGTGCGCAGGGTGCGGGTGCGCTCGACGGCGGTCTCGTCGGCCAGCGGCACGGTGAAGCCGAGGACGGCGGGGGTGACGTGGACCTCCAGCCAGGCGCCCTCCTCCGTCGACAGCTCCACGGCGCCGGTGGTCTCCCCCGCTCCGAGCTTGACGACGGCCGGCTCGGCGGCCAGCGGCTTGTCTCCGGAGACGATGCGCACCTCCGCCGGGGTCAGGCCCGCGCCGTCGGGGATGCGGAAGCCGTCGCCGCCGCCGCGGGCGTCGACGGTGAGGTGCGCCTGCTCCGCGACGGCGAAGTGGGCGGAGAAGCTGCGGCCGCGGGGGTTGGTGAGGCGGACGACGAACTCGCCGAGCCACGGGTATTCGTCGTCGGTGAGGATCTCGACCTCGCCGCCGTCGGCCGGCACCTCCAGCTCGTACTCCATGATGACGTCGCCGGAGAACTCGCCGTAGCCCTCGAAGTTCGCCAGCTGGACGCGCCACGGCTCGGCGCGGCCGGACAGCGTCGGCGGGAACACGGCGACGGGGCCGGAGGCGTGGACGGGGGTGCCGTGGGCGGTGACGGCGCCGTCGAGCACCGCACCCGGCGTGGTCAGGCGCGGCCGGCGCTGCGGGGAGGCGGAGCGGACGACGCCCTCGGCGCCGGGGCGGACGACCTGGACGGCGAGGACGTCGCGCAAGTCCAGGACGCCGACCTTCCACAGGTCCCAGCGGGCGGGGGCGGGCTCCTCCAGGAAGGGCACGTCGCGGCCGGTGGCGGGGTCGATGATGCGGGCGTCGGCGGGGAACACGACGTGCGCGGCGGTGGAGTGCAGCGACGCCTTGCCGGTGACGGACTGGCCGTCGGCGCCGAAGATGAGCACCGGGTCGTCGGTGTCGACGGCGGGCACGGTCCAGTGGTGGTCCTCGCCGAGCTCGACGAGGACGTCGCGGCACGGCTCCGTCAGCTCGACGACGGGCCGGCCGGCGCGGTCGCCGAGGGCCCGGGCGCGTCGCGTGACGACGGTGCCCGCGTAGGTGACCGTCCAGCCGCGGCCGGCGGGGTCGACGGGCGTCGGCAGCTGGACGCAGACGGCGCCGGAGACCTCGTCGAAGTACAGCTGCGGGCGGCCGGTGGTGGCGACGGCGCCGACGGCGGCGCGGCGGGCCGGGGTGCCGGCGGGGCGGATGCGCAGCTCCTCGCGGGCCGCGTCGAACAGCAGGGGCGGCAGGCCGAGGTCGGCGGCGTCCATGTCGCCGCGGGACTCCCAGTTGGCGGGGTCGGCGGCGGTGGCGGCGAGGTAGCCGACCAGGCCCTCCACCAGCGAGCGGGCACGGACGGGGGCGGTGGCGGCGAGCAGACGCAGGCCGCGGGGGATGTCGCCGTCGGCATCGACCGCGAAGCCGGAGACCAGCTCCGCGGCGCGGGCGCGCACCGGGGCGATGGCCTGCACGAGGTCGGAGGCGCTCATCCCGGCCTCCACGCCGGCGGCGGCCTCGATCTTCTCGATGATGAACGGCACCACCGACTGCTGCACGCCCGCGTTGACCAGGGCCAGCAGGGCGGAGTGCTCCGGGGTGCCGGGCTCGCCCGGGTTCCCGTCGAGCATCGCGTCGTCCTGCAGCCCGAGGTCGGCGAGGATGTCCGGCAGCGCCTCGGCGACGCGCTCCAGCGCCTCCTTCACGGTCGGCTCGGAGCGGTCGAGGCCGAGGCCCGCGGGCCAGTCGACCCACATGTCCGTCGTCGCGGCGATGCGGGCGGCGCGGCCGACCAGCGACGCCAGCACGACGGCCGGATAGCGGTCGACGGCGGCGGCGCCCTCCTCCCGCAGGACGGGGGCGAGGAAGGCGTCGATGCGCTCGACCTGGTCCATCCCCAGGCCGGCCCAGGCCAGCAGCGACTCCGGGGCCTCCTCCCCCGCGGCGGGGGCGGCGAGGAGGCCGGCGACGGCCTCCCGCGCCCGCTCCTCGGTGCCGGCGAGCCAGGCGTGCAGGCGATCGGTGTGCGGGGCGGGGGCGCTCATGCGGGGTCTCGTGCTCCTTCGCGGGCGGCGGTCACGGTGGCCGGGGCGGGTGCGGCCCCGGCGGGCGTGTTCAGTGTAGCGGCGCCCGGGGCCTGCGCGCGGAGCGCCGGCGACCGGCGTTCCCCGCCGCGCCGGCGCCGCCTCCCGCCCGCGCGAACGCGCAGGTGGGGCGCACGGAGTGCCGGGGATCGGGACGTCGTCACGCATCACCGCGGGCGACCGCGCACCGCGCGCGGGCGCCTCCCCGGGCGCGTGGCGACGTCAGCCGCCGACGGAGACGTCCGTCGCGCGCACCCTCGGCAGCGTCAGCGCGACGCCCGCGGCGACGGCCAGCGCCACCGCGGCGCCGACGGCGGCGGCCCAGCCCATGCCGTGGGCGAAGGCCGCGTCGGCCAGCGCGACGAGGCGCTCCCCCGCCCCGGCCGGCAGCTGCGCCGCCAGCTCGTGGGCCAGCGTCACGTTGTCCGCCGCCGTCGCCCGCTGCGCGGAATCGAGGCCCAGCGACCCCAGATCCGACGACAGCATCCGGTCCGCGTACGCACCCACCAGCACCGATCCGAGGATCGCCGGGCCGAACGCGCCGCCGAGCTCGTAGCCCGCCTCCGACAGCGCCGACGCCGACCCCGACTGCTCCGGCGGCGCCGCCCCCAGGATGATCGTGTTCGTCACCGGGTCGATCATCCCCGACGCCGCGCCCATCAGCGCGAAGCTCGCGCCGAACCACCACAGGGCGCCGTCGCCCTGGGAGATGTCCGGCCAGCGGCCCGACGCCGCCGCCATGTGCATCGCCAGCGACGCCGCCAGCAGCACCAGCGCCCCCGCCAGCAGGGGCTTGACCGGCACCCACCGCGTCACCTCGCCCATCACGACGGTCACCACCATCGCCAGCGCCATGCCCGGCAGGAGCAGCAGGCCCGCCTCCAGCGGCCCCATCCCCACGACGACCTGCAGGTGCAGCGTCAGGTAGAAGATGACGCCGACGCGCAGGAACGACGACATGAAGTTCACCGTCACCGCCCACGAGTAGCTGCGGCTGCGCAGCAGGCGCAGATCCAGCAGCGGATGCTCCGCGTTCACCAGGCGCAGCACGAACGCCGCGCCCGACGCGGCGGTGAGCGCCGCGAGGCCCGCGACCAGCCACCACGACAGGCCCGCCGTCATCGCCTTCACCGCGCCGACCAGCGCGAACATCGCGACGATGGACAGGGCGGCGCCCAGGACGTCGAAGCGCCCCGGCCGCGGCGACCGCGACTCCGGCAGCACCAGCAGCCCGCCGCCGAGCAGCAGCAGCGTGATCGGCACGTTGATGAGGAACACCGACCCCCAGTGGAAGTGCTCCAGCAGCCAGCCGCCCAGCAGCGGCCCCAGGATCGCGCCGACCGAGTACGTCGCCACCCAGATCGCCACCGCCCGCGCCAGCTCCCGCGGGATGCGGAACAGCTCCTTGATGAGCGACAGCGTCGACGGCATCAGCGTCGCACCCGCCACGCCCTGCAGCGCACGCGCCGCGATGAGCATCCCCGCCGTGTCCGCGAACGCCGCCAGCGCCGACGCCAGCCCGAAGAACGCCACGCCCACCAGCAGCAGCCGGCGGCGGCCGATGCGGTCGCCGAGCGTGCCCATCGTGATGAGCAGGCCCGCGATGGCGAAGCCGTACACGTCGACGATCCACAGCATCTCCGTGCCGCTGGGCCGCAGCTCCCGCGACACCTCCGGCATCGCGAGGTTCAGCACCGTCATGTCGACGGCCAGCACCATCACCGCGAGCATCAGCAGGCACAGGCCGCCCCAGCGGCGGGCGGCGGAGTACGGCTGCGCGGGGACGGCCGCCGCGGATGCAGCGGGCGCAGCGGCCGCCACGGCGGGCGCGCCGCCGCGCGTCCCGTCGTCACGCGCCCCGCGATTTCCGCGCCGCGCGCTCCCCTCCCCGGCGCGGACGGCGCCGGCTCCCCCGTCGGTCATCCGCGCTCCTCCTCGGCTCGGGTGGTCGTTGCTAGGTCAAGTAATCGTATTCGGGCGTGCCCGGCTCCAGGCGGCGGCACTCCAGCGGGGAGTCCTCCATCCGCTGCAGCAGCGCGTCGATGTCGGAGGCCCTGCGCAGCTCCAGGCCGACGAGCGCGGCGCCGGTCTCCCTGTTGTTCGTCTTCAGGTACTCGAACAGGGCGATGTCGTCGTCGGGGCCCAGGACGTCGTTGAGGAACATCCGCAGCTGCCCCGGCTTCTGCGGGAAGTTGACCAGGAAGTAGTGCTTCAGGCCCCGGTAGACCAGGGAGCGCTCCATGATCTCCGCGTAGCGCAGCACGTCGTTGTTGCCGCCGGAGATGACGCACACCACGACCTCGCCGGGGCGGATGGTCATCTGCTCCAGGCCGGCGACGGACAGGGCGCCGGCGGGCTCGGCGATGATGCCCTCGTTCTGGTACAGGTCCAGCTGCGCGACGCACACCGCGCCCTCCGGCGCCACCAGCGGATGCAGGCGGGACCGGTTGGCGTCGAGGATGTGGTACGGCAGGTCGCCGAGGCGCTTGACGGCGGCGCCGTCGACGAACGGGTCGACCTCCGTCAGCTGCACCGGCTCGCCGGCCTCCAGCGCGGCGGTCATGCACGCGGCGCCCGCCGGCTCCACCGCGACGACCGCGGTGCGCGGGGACATGTCGGCGAACCAGCTGACGACGCCGGAGGCGAGCCCGCCGCCGCCGACCGGCACGACGACGGTGTCGGCGGTGAGGCCCTGGGCCGACAGCTGCGCCATGATCTCCGCGGCGACGGTGCCCTGGCCGACGATGGTGCTGAACCCGTCGAACGGCTCGATCATCGTCGCGCCGGTCTTCTGCGCGTCGGCGTGGGCCTCGGCGGCGGCCTCGTCGAAGCTGTCGCCGACGACGATGATCTCCACCGCGTCGCCGCCGTGGGCCCGGATGCGGTCGCGCTTCTGCTTCGGCGTCGGGTTGGGGACGTAGATGCGGCCCTCGATGCCGAGGGTGCGGCAGGCGTAGGCGACGCCCTGGGCGTGGTTGCCGGCGGAGGCGGCGACGACGCCGTTGGCGCGCTCCTCCTCCGTCAGCTGGGCGATGGCGTTGTAGGCGCCGCGGATCTTGTAGGACCGGACGTCCTGCAGGTCCTCGCGCTTCAGGAACACCTTCCCGCCGGTGGCCTCGGACAGGCGGGGGCAGTACTGCAGCGGCGTCGCGGCGATGACCGACGAAATGCGGGCCTGGGCGGCCTGGATGTCCGCCGCGCGGGCGGTGCGGCGGACGGTGTCGGTGCTGGGTGCGGCGTCTCCTGTCATGTCGTGCCACGTTACTCCGGGCACCCCGCCGCCGCGGAATGGAGGTCGCCCGGGGACGTGCGCGCGGGTGCGGCCGGCGCGCGCCGCCGCGCATGCGCGTTGCGACGGGGTCCGCGCGGCGGCCGCGCCGCCGAGCGGCACCCGTCGTCACGCGACGGGGCGTCAGCCGAGGATGCCGGCGCCCATCGACGCCTTCAGGTCGCCGAAGAGGTTGGGGGTCCGGTCGACGCGGAGGTGCTCGCCGAGGACCAGCATCGTGGAGTTGTCGCCGTCGAGGAGCTTCAGGTACACGTCCGACTCGCCCGGGTTGGCCGACAGGACCTCCTTCAGCTTCACGATGTTGGCGGGGGTGCACTCGTCGGTGCGCATGGTCAGGCGCAGCGGGACGCCGGAGGCTCCGTTGATGCCCAGGTCCGGGATCTTCAGGTCGTCGCCGATGACGGACATGCGGTCGTCGCGGTACTGGACGCGGGCGCGGACCAGCACGATCGCGTCCTCCGCGATCTGCGTGGAGACCAGGGCGAAGGTGCGGGCGAACATGAGGACCTCGGCGGAGGCGCCGTTATGGTCCTCCACCTGCACGATGGCCCACGGCAGGCCGTCCTTGTTCACGCGGCGGTCGACGGAGCTGATGATGCCGCCGATGACGACCTCGGTGCCGTTGGGCACCTCGCCGCCGACGATGGTGGTGATGGCGGTGTCGGTCTGCTGCGCCAGCGACTCCTCGAACCCGTCGAGCGGGTGGCCGGAGACGTAGAGGCCCAGCATCTCGCGCTCCAGGGCGAGCTCGTGCTTGCGCTCCCAGTGCTCGTCCGGCACCCGCACCTCGAAGACGTTGGCGGAGTCGTCGCCGTCGTCGCCGCCGAAGCCGGCGAAGAGGTCGAACTGGCCCTTGTCGGCGGCCTTCTTCGTCGGGAGCACCGAATCCACCGCGTCCTCGTGGATGAGCATCAGGCCCTTGCGCGGGTGGCCCAGCGAGTCGAAGGCGCCGCCCTTGATGAGCGACTCCGTCACGCGCTTGGAGCACGGCAGCGTGTCGATCTTGTCCAGGTAGTCGGAGAACGACGTGAACGCGCCCTTCTCCTTGCGGGTGGCGCAGATGGACTCGACGACGTCGTGGCCGACGTTGCGGATGGAGCCCAGGCCGAAGCGGATGTCCTCGCCCACCGACTGGAAGTTGAGGACCGACTCGTTGACGTCCGGCGGCAGCACCCGGATGCCCAGGTGACGGCAGTCGGCGAGGTAGATGGCGCGCTTGTCGCCGTTCGACGCGACCGAGGTCAGCAGCGCCGCCATGTACTCGGCGGTGTAGTTGGCCTTCAGGTAGGCGGTCCAGTACGACACCAGGCCGTAGCCGGCGGCGTGGGACTTGTTGAACGCGTACGACGCGAACGGGAGGATCGTGTCCCACAGCGTCTTGATGGCGTCGGCGGAGTAGCCGTTGTCCTTCATGCCGGCCTCGAAGTTCACGAACTCCTTCGCCAGCACCTCCGGCTTCTTCTTGCCCATGGCCTTGCGGAAGCCGTCGGCCTGGCCGGCCGTGTAGTTCGCCACCTTCTGCGAGATCTTCATGATCTGCTCCTGGTAGACGATGAGGCCGTACGTCTCCTCGAGGATCTCCTTCAGCGGCTCCTCGAGCTCCGGGTGGATCGGCGTGATGGGCTTGCGCCCGTTCTTGCGGTCCGCGTAGTCGAAGTGCGCGTTGACGCCCATCGGGCCCGGGCGGTACAGCGCCAGGGAGGCGACGATGTCGGTGAAGTCCGTCGGCTGCATGCGCTTGAGCAGCTCGCGCATGCCGCCGCCGTCGAGCTGGAACACGCCGAGGGTGTCGCCGCGCGACAGCAGCTCGTAGACCTTCGCGTCGTCGACCTCCAGGGTGTCGAGGTCGATCTCCTCGCCCCGGTTGGCCTTGATGTTCTCCAGGCAGTCGCCGATGACCGTGAGGTTGCGCAGGCCCAGGAAGTCCATCTTCAGCAGGCCGATGGCCTCGCACGCCGGGTAGTCCCAGCCGGTGATGATGGCGCCGTCGGCGGGCCGCTTCCACATCGGGATGTGATCCAGCAGCGGCACCGACGCCATGATGACGGCGCAGGCGTGGACGCCGGTCTGGCGGACGACGCCCTCCAGGCCGCGGGCCGTCTCGTAGATCTTCGCCACGTCCGGGTCGGTCTGGATGAGGTCGCGGACCTCCTTCGCCTCGCCGTAGCGCGGGTGGTCCGGGTCGACGATGCCCTCCAGCGGGATGTCCTTCGCCATGATGGCCGGCGGCAGCGCCTTCGTGATGCGGTCGGCGATCTGGTAGCCCGGCTGGCCGAACTGCACGCGGGCGGAGTCCTTGATCGCCTGCTTCGTCTTCACCGTGCCGAAGGTGACGACCTGGGAGACCTTGTCCTCGCCCCACTTGTCGGCGGCGTAGCGGATCATCTCGTCGCGCCGGCGGTCGTCGAAGTCGATGTCGATGTCCGGCGCGGAGGGGCGCTCCGGGTTGAGGAAGCGCTCGAACAGCAGGCCGTGCTCGATGGGGTCGATGTTGGTGATCCAGGTGGCGTAGGCGACCAGGGAGCCGGCGGCGGAGCCTCGGCCCGGGCCGACCTTGATGCCGATCTCGCGGGCGTGGGCGATGATGTCGGCGACGATGAGGAAGTACGACGGGTAGCCCTTGCCGTCGATGACGTCGATCTCGTACTCGGCGCGGGTGATGTACTCCTCCGGCACCTCCTGGCCCTCGAAGCGCTTGCGCAGGCCCTCCATGACGTTGTGGTGCAGCCACGACGTCGGCGTCTCGCCCTCCGGCACGTCGGCCTT
This sequence comes from Corynebacterium sp. 335C, assembly GCF_053525695.1. Classification (NCBI taxonomy): domain Bacteria; kingdom Bacillati; phylum Actinomycetota; class Actinomycetes; order Mycobacteriales; family Corynebacteriaceae; genus Corynebacterium; species Corynebacterium sp. 335C. The sequence continues at coordinate 508,860 of NZ_JASTTB010000002.1, read as the reverse complement.
CGGCATGCGGTCGTGCGGATGCTCCTCCCACAGCTCGTCGTAGTCGCCGACGCGCTCGGCGATGAGCAGCGTGTTGTCGCACGCGTCCGGCACGAGGTGGTCCCACGTCTGGCGCATCTCGGCGGCGGTCTTGATGTAGTAGCCGTCGCCGTCGAACTTGAAGCGGTCCGGGTCGTGCAGCGTCTTGCCGGTCTGCACGCACAGCATGGCCTCGTGGTTCTTCGCCTGGTCGCGGGTGACGTAGTGGCAGTCGTTCGTGACGACGGGCGGCAGGTTGAGCTTGCGCCCGATCTCCAGCAGCTCCGCGCGGACCCGGTTCTCGATGTCGAGGCCGTGGTCCATCAGCTCGAGGAAGTAGTTGTCCTTGCCGTAGATGTCCTGCCACATGCCGGCGGCCTTCAGCGCCTCGTCGAACTGGCCGAGGCGCAGGCGCGTCTGCACGTCGCCCGACGGGCAGCCGGTGGTGGCGATGATGCCCTCGGCCCGCTCCGCGATGAGCTCCGCGTCCATGCGCGGCCACTTGCCCAGCTGGCCCTCGTAGGACGCCATCGACGACAGGTAGAAGAGGTTGCGCAGGCCCTGCGCGTTCTCCGCGATCATCGTCTGGTGCAGGTAGGCGCCGGAGGCCGAGACGTCGTCGGACTTCTGGTGCGGCTCGCCCCACCGCACGCGCTGCTTGTTGAACCGGCTCTCCGGCGCCATGTACGCCTCGATGCCGATGATGGGCTTCACGCCCTTGGCCTTCATCGTCCGGTAGAACGCGTCCGAGCCGAACATGTTGCCGTGGTCCGTCACACCCACCGCGGGCATGCCCTGGCGCGAGACCTCCTCGGCCAGGAGATCGATCTTCGCCATGCCGTCGAGCATCGAGTACTCGGTGTGGTTGTGCAGGTGGACGAACGACGAGTTGGCCATGGCCCGGATTCTAGGCGAGGCCCCGACATCCCCCGCCCGCGCTCCCGGCCCCGGAGGCGACGCCGGCCCGCCTGCCAGCCGCCCGCTCCGCGTGATGTGCCGAAGATCACGAATCGGTAACTTGACCTTCCCCCTCCCCGCCCCGATACTTGACACATTCCTCACGTTTTCCATTTCAAAAGGATGTGACAGTCCATGTTCGCCCCGTATCCCGACGGCGTGTACACCCTCTTCCCCTCCGGCCGCCTCGACGCCGCGATCGCCTCCATGGACATCCGCCCGGCCTCCGCCGGCTACCTCCCCAACGGTGAGGTCCTGTGGACCGACGAGCAGCCGTCGCGCTACAGCTGGCTGGCCTAGTCCCCGCCACCCCCGGGCCCGCGCGGCCCGGCGCCGCCGCGACCGGCGGCAACCGGGGACGCGTCACCGGAGTCCCCCTCGCTTCGCCCGTTTCCCGTCCGGGGCCGGGCGAATCACTGTAGATTTCGGCGCATGAACCGATACCCCTCGCCCGCCGTCCGCGCGGCCGTCGCCGGGGAGACGCTGCCCGCGCTCGTCGTCGACGTCGACGCGGTCGACGCGAACGCCGCCGACATGGCCGCCCGCGCGGGCGGCACGCGCATCCGGCTGGCGTCGAAGTCGGTGCGGATCCCCGAGCTCATCGCCCACGTGCTGGAGCACCCCTCGTTCTCCGGCACCCTGTCGTACGTGCTGCGGGAGGCGATGGACCTGGTGCGCTGGGGCATCACCGACGACGCGGTGGTCGGCTACCCGACCGCCGACGCGGAGGCCGTCGCCGAGCTCGCCGCCGACGACCGCCTGCGCGGCGCGGTGACGCTCATGGTCGACTCGGTCGAGCACCTCGACTGGATCCTGGAGGCCGCCGCGTCGCGTGACGACGGGGCGCCCGGCGCCGCCGCCCCCGCCGGCGGCGACCCCGACCGCGCCATCCGCGTCTGCATGGACGTCGACGCGTCGTGGCGCCCCGTGCCGGCGCTGCACATCGGCGCCCGCCGCTCCCCCACCCACACGCCGCGCCAGGCGGCGGCGCTGGCCCGCGAGATCGCGGCGCGCCCCGGCCTGAAGCTCGTCGGCGTGATGATGTACGAGGGCCACATCGCCGGCCTGTCCGACGGCGCGCCCGGCCCCATGGGCGCGGCGATCCGCCTGATGCAGAAGGGCAGCCGCCGCGAGCTGGCGAAGCGCCGGGCGAAGGTCGTCCGCGCCGTCGAGGCGGCCGCCGGGCCCCTCGAGTTCGTCAACGGCGGTGGCACCGGCTCCCTGGAGTCGACGGGCGCGGAGGACGCGGTGACCGAGATCGCCGCCGGCTCCGGCCTCATCGGCCCCGGCCTGTTCGACCACTACCGGGCCTTCCTGCCGCACGCGGCGGAGTGGTTCGTGCTGCCTGTGGTCCGCAGGCCGGCGAAGGACATCGCCACGGTCCTCGGCGGCGGCCGCATCGCCTCCGGCCCCGCGGGCGAGGACCGGCTGCCGACGCCGGAGTGGCCGGAGGGCCTGACCTACATCGGGTCCGAGGGGCCGGGCGAGGTGCAGACCCCGCTCGCGGGCGACAACGCCCGCGGGCTGCGCGTCGGGGACCCCGTGTGGTTCCGGCACGCGAAGGCCGGCGAGGGAGCGGAGCACGCGAACATCGCCCTGGGGGTCGCCGGCGGCGGGATCATCGGGCGGTGGGAGACCTACCGCGGAAAGGGACGGAGCTACGCATGACCACGAAGGACGCCGGCACCTGGCATAACTGGGCCGGGAACCAGACGGCCGATCCGCACGCGGTGCACAAGCCGACGTCGGCCGGCGAGATCGGCGACATCATCCGCGCCGCCGCCTCCTCCGGCCGCACGGTGCGGCCGCTGGGCGCGGGCCACTCCTTCACCGCCGTCGCGGTGACGAACGGGCTGCGGGTGCAGCTCGACGAGATGTCGGGGCTGGTCTCCGTCGACGAGGACGGCGCGGGCCACGTGACCGCGACGTTCCGCGCGGGCACCCGCCTGCGCGACGTGCCGGGCCTGCTGCGCCCGAAGGGCCTGGCCCTGCCGAACCAGGGCGACGTCGACCCGCAGTCCCTGGCGGGCGCCATCTCCACCGGCACGCACGGCACCGGCCTCGGCTGGACGGGCTTCGCCGGCATGGTGCGGGGCTTCCGCATCGTCGGCGCCGACGGCGTCGAGCGGCACTGCCACGCCGCGGCCGGCGGCGAGGAGGCGGAGCTGTTCCGCCTGGCGACGCTGGGCCTGGGCATGTTCGGCGTCGTCACCGAGGTGACGCTGTCGGCCGTGCCGGCGTTCCACCTGGCCGCCGACGAGCGCCCGGAGGACTTCGACGAGGTCCGCACGACCTTCGCCGAGCGCGTCCGCCACACCGACCACATGGAGTTCTACTGGTTCCCGGGCACCTCCACGGCGCTGGTGAAGGAGAACACCCGCATCAAGGACCAGGACCTCCCCGCGTGGCGGGAGGGCAAGGCGGCGCAGGGCTTCCGCACCCCGGGCCGCGCCACCCGCGTCCTGTCCGGCTTCTCCGACGAGGTCATCAACAACGCCGGCCTGCTCGGCGTCTGCGAGCTGTCGCGCCGCGCCCCGAAGCTGACCCGCCGCCTCAACGAGCTGGCGGCGCGGACGGTGTCGAAGCGCCGCTACGTCGACGAGGCCCACAAGGTCTTCGTCTCCCCGCGCCGCGTGCGCTTCACGGAGATGGAGTACGCCGTGCCGCTGGAGTCCCTGTCCGACGTACTGGACGAGGTGCGCACGACCATCGACCGCCACCGCGCCTGGGTGTCGTTCCCCCTGGAGATCCGCGCCGCCGCGGCCGACTACGTGCCGTTGTCGACGGCGTACGGCCGCGAGAGCGCCTACATCGCCGTGCACCGCTACCACCGGGAGCCGTACCGCGACTACTTCGCGCTGCTGGAGCCCATCTTCAAGGAGGCCGGCGGCCGCCCGCACTGGGGCAAGCTGCACACGCTCACCAACGAGGATCTGCGCGAGCGCTACCCGCTGTTCGACGAGGTCGCGGACCTGCGCCGCCGCGTCGACCCGGAGGGCATCTTCCTCAACGACCACCTGAAGGCGATGTTCGACCCGGAGTAGGCCGGAACGGCCCGGCCGCACCGGGCCGGCGCCCGGCTGCGGGCCGCCGACGCCCCGGTCCCCCGTCGCGGGGGCCGGGGCGTTTCCCGTGCGCGTGACGACGGGCGCCGCGCCGGGCGCGGCCCGTGCCGCGGCGCACGGAGGGCATCCGGGCCGCGGCGGTGGCCGTCGTCACGCGGACGACGCGATCACCCCTCCGCGGCGGGCTCCTCCGCGGGCAGCCCGCGGGCGCGACGGCGGCGGCGCCGGGCGCGCGCCCGGGCGAGCATGTCCGCGGCGAAGACGATGACGGCGACCCAGATGATGCAGAAGCCGACCCACCGCTCCGGGCTGATGTGCTCGTGGACGACGAAGACGGCGATGAGCATCTGCAGCAGCGGGGTGATGTACTGCATCAGCCCCAGCGTGGTCAGCGTGACGCGCTTGGCGGCGGCGCCGAACAGCAGCAGCGGCACGCCAGTGGCGACGCCGGCGGACATGAGCAGCAGCAGGTGCGGCACGCCCTCGGTGGTGAAGGTGCCCTCGCCGCGCTGGCCGAGGAACACCAGGTAGCCCAGCGCTACCGGCGTGAGCACCAGCGCCTCGGCCGCCACCGACGCCGCCGAGCCCAGCTGCACGCGCTTCTTCAGCAGCCCGTAGAACCCGAAGCTGAACGCCAGCGTCAGCGAGATGATCGGCGGGTGCCCCACGCCGATGGTGAGCACCACCACCGCCACCACCGCGAGGCCCACGGCGACGAGCTGCGCGCGGGTGAGCCGCTCCTTGAGGAACACCACGCCCAGCAGCACCGACACCAGCGGGTTGATGAAGTAGCCGAGCGCCGCCTCCGCGACGTGCCCCGAGTTCACCGCCAGCACGTAGGTGCCCCAGTTGACGCCGATGACGACGGCCGCCGCCGCGACCAGCCCCCACGTCCGCGCCGACGCCCGGACGAGCTGCCGCCACGCCCCGGTGACCAGGACGATGGCGCCCATGAACACCGCGGTCCACACGAAGCGGTGGGCGAGGATCTCCAGCGGCGCCGCCGGCTTCAGCAGCGGGAAGTACAGGGGGAAGACGCCCCACAGGAGGTAGGTGGCGAGACCGTAGAGCATTCCCGCAGGCTACTCCGCCGACGGCACCCAGTCGGACACGGGGTCGCCGCCGCCGGGCGCCTGCGGGGCGTGCGCGTCGCCGCTGTTGCCGCTTGACGACGCCCCGGGCGCGGCCGGATCGCCGCCGGCCGGCGGGGCGTCCGGCGCGGCCGGGTCCGCCGGCGCCGCGGGGTCCGCGGGGGCGCCGTCGACGCCGGGCGCGGGAGCGGGCGCCGGGGTCGCGAGGTCGTCGGGCAGCGACTCGGCGAACGCGTCGTGCCCGGCGGTCAGCGGGCGGATGCCGAAGTGCCCGGCGACCGCGTCGGCCGGCAGCGGTTCGACGGCGGCGACGCCGTCGCGGCGGCGGATCTCCCGCAGCTGGTCCGCGGTGCCGCGGACGACGAGGCCCGTGATGCCGGGCGCGGCGATCGTCTCCGGCAGATTGAGCGCGCGCAGGTAGGCGTCGTATTCGCGGGCCAGGACGTCGGCCCGGGATGAACCCGGCACCGGCTCCGGGATGTCGCGGATCCCGGTGGGCCCGACGATCATCGTCGCCACCCGGAGATCCGCGATGCCGTCGACGGCGGCGGCCGCCGCGTGCGGGGGCAGCGCCGGCAGCAGCGACACCAGCGCCCAGTGCGGCGCCTCCGGCTCGTCGATGTCGGTCAGCGCGGAGTCGGCGCGGGCGACGTAGTCGTGGACCGTCTCCACCGGGTCGGGGCCCAGCTGGTCGCCCTGCGGCAGCGACGGCCGGTCCGTGCGGTCCGACCCCGCGAGCGCGGCGATGGTGATGATGAGGGCGACGGAGCACAGCAGCGCCATCAGCGCCACGGGCCACGCGACGGTGGCCCCCTCCGGCTCCGGCGCCCGGTGGCGCCCGCCGCCGGCGGCGCGGCGGGCGGCGCTCACCGGGACCTCAGCACGTCGAGCGCGTGGTCCAGGTCCGCCGGGTACGGGCACTCGATCTCCATCCAGTGGCCGTCGGCCGGGTGGTGGAAGCCGAGGCTGACCGCGTGCAGCCACTGGCGGATGAGGCCCAGCCGCTCCGACAGCGCCGGGTCCGAGCCGTACATCGGGTCGCCGCAGCACGGGTGGCCCAGCGCCGACATGTGGACGCGGATCTGGTGGGTGCGGCCCGTCTCCAGCCGCACCTTCAGCAGCGTCGCCGGGGCGAACGCCTCCAGCGTCTCGTAGTGGGTGACGGCGCGCTTGCCGTCGCCGCGGACGCAGAACCGCCAGCCCGCCGACGGGTGCCGGCCGATGGGCGCGTCGACGGTCCCGCTGGTCGGGTCCGGATGGCCCTGGACCAGCGCGTGGTAGGTCTTGCGGACCTCCCGGTCGCGGAACGCGCGCTTCAGCACGGAGTAGCCGCGCTCGCTGGCGGCGACGACCATGACGCCGGAGGTGCCGACGTCGAGGCGCTGCACGATGCCCTGGCGCTCCGGCGGGCCGGACGTCGCGATGCGGAAGCCCGCCGCCGCCAGGCCCCCGGTCACCGTCGGGCCCTCCCAGCCGACGGTCGGGTGGGCGGCGACGCCGACGGGCTTGTGCACCGCGACGAGGTCGTTGTCGTAGTAGAGGATGTCCATGCCGTCGACGGGCTCCGCGACGGCGGCGCGGACGGGCTCGGCCTCCGGCAGGAGCACCTCGAGCCACGCGTCCTCCGTCAAGCGGTCGGACTTGCCGACGGTGACGCCGTCGACGCTCACGTCGCCGTCGGCCGCCAGCTGCGCCACCGCCGAGCGCGACAGGCCCAGCAGCTTCGCCAGGCCCGCGTCGACGCGCATCCCCGCCAGCCCCGGCGGCACCGGCATCTGCCGCGTCTCACGCATCGCGGACCTCCCCCTCGGTTCCGGCGGAGGAGCCGGGGCGGGGGGCGTCGTCACGCGAACCGGAGTCCGCGGCGGCGGCCACCGGATCCTTCGCGAACTCGTGCTCCGGCGCGAAGAGGATCCACAGCGCCAGCATGACGACGCCGACCGTGATGGCGCAGTCGGCGATGTTGAACACCGCGAACCCGCGCACCTGCAGGAAGTCGACGACGTGGCCGAAGTAGAAGCCCGGGTCGCGGACCAGCCGGTCGATGAGGTTGCCCGCCGCGCCGCCGGCGATGAGGCCGACGGAGGCCGCCGCCCACGGCGTCCGCAGCCGGCCCGACACCGCGATCGCGGCGACGATGAAGACGATCTGGATGGTGGTGAACAGCCAGGTGGAGCCCTCGCCGCCCATGGAGAACGCCGCGCCGGGGTTGCGCAGCAGCGTCAGCTGGAACCACTCCCCGATGACGTCGACCGGCGGGCGGCCCTCCAGCTCCGCCACCGCCAGCACCTTCGTGATCTGGTCGATCACGACGACGACGGCGGCGACGAGCGCCAGGATGCCGCGGCGCGGGCGGAGGGCGGGGCGCGTCGCGGGATCCTGGGCGCCCGCGGCCGCGGACCTCCCCGCCCCGGACGCGCCGTCGTTCCGGTTCTGCTGCTTCGTCACCGCACCATCATCGCCCATGACGGCGCCCCGCGGCGACATCGGGGCGGCGGGTGTCGGGACGGGACGCGGCGCGGGGCGGCCCCGCGACCGTGCGGCGGCGGGACCTGCCCGGGTCCGGGACCGCCCGCCGGCGGGCGCGGGCCCGGATTCGACCGGCCACGACCCGCCGGTACCCTGGACGCGTGTTCGCCTCGCTCCGCCGCCCCGCCCTCGCCGCCGGACTCGCCGCCGTGGCCGTGCTGCCGGCCGCCTGCTCCGACGACGCCCCCGAGATGACCGCCATGGAGGTCGTCCCGCCCGAGGTGCGCCTCGTCGACGCCGGCGGCGGGGACGCGGCCCCGGTCCGCTGGGTCGACGACGGCGCGGAGCAGGACGTCGTCCTGTCCGTCACCCAGGGCTTCAACCAGAAGGTCGCCGTCGGCGACGAGAGCGTCTCCGACGCCGCCCTGCCCGACACCACGATGGAGCTGCCGCTGCAGGCGCAGGTCACCGGCGGCGGCGCCGAGCGCGCCGTCGACGCGGAGCTCGGCGAGCCCACCGGCTCCGACCACGACCTCAACGACGACATCGCCACCGCCGGCGGCTTCCGCATGGAGTGGACCGCCGACGACCGCGGCGTCATCTCCGGCATGTCGCTCGGCGCCCCCGACACCTCGACCGAGACCGCCCGCGCCGGCGTCGAGGCCTCGCTGCGCCAGTGGGCGTCGCTGCCCGTCGTCTTCCCGGAGGAGGCCATCGGCCCCGGCGCGACGTGGACCGTCTCCCACCACGTCGACGACCTCGGCGTCGACCAGGAGATCGTCTACGAGCTCCTCGGCCGCGACGGCGACATGGTGGACCTCCACGTCGGCGTCCGCCAGACCCCCACGGTCACGGAGCTCGACGGCGGCGACGGCGTCACCCTCCACGCCGTCCACTCCCAGGTCGTGATGACCGACGCGAGCCTCCGCATCGACCTGCGCAAGCCGCTGCCCGTCTCCGGGAAGGTCTCCTACGTCCTGTCCGTCGGCTACTCCGGCGAGGCCGGCGAGGACGCCGAGCCCGCCGTCGTCCAGGAGCACCTGCGCGCCCTGGAGTTCTCGGAGGAGTAGGCGGGAGCGGGCGGCGCACCGCGGCCGCCGCCGCCCGCGGCGCCCGGGACATGACGAAGCCCCGGCCGGGACGCGAGTGCGTCCCGCCGGGGCTTCGTCGTACGGACCGGACGGCCGGGCCGGACGTGCCGGGTGCTACTGCACCGGGGCGGCCGGGGCCGGGGCCGGCGCGTTCGGGTCGGCCGGGGCCGGGGCCGGCGCGTTCGGGGCGGCCGGGGCCGGAGCCGGCGCGGGCGCCGGGGCGTTCGGGTCCGCCGGAGCGGGAGCCGGGGCCGGGGCGGGCGCCGGGGCGTTCGGGTCGGCCGGGGCCGGAGCCGGCGCGTTCGGGTCCGCCGGAGCCGGGGCCGGGGCGTTCGGGTCGGCCGGAGCCGGGGCCGGCGCGTTCGGGTCGGCCGGGGCCGGAGCCGGGTGGCACATCGGCGGGACGCGGTCCGGCGCGACGTTCTCCACCAGGGTGCAGGCCCACTGCTGGGACAGGCGCCACTGGCCGTCGATGTTGCGGAACTCGACGGCGTTGATGTGCTGCGGCTGCTGCTCGGGCAGCGTGAAGACGACGGTGGCCTCGACGGTGCCGGGGCCGCCCAGGCCCGGGACGACCGGGTCGACGACCTGGAGGGTCGCGCCGGTCTCCTGCTGGGACTGGATCATGACGTCGAAGATCTCGGGGGCCTGCTCGCCGTTCTCGACGGTCTTGGCGCGCTCCTCCGGCGGGAGGTTCGGGTCGGTGGCGCGTGCCAGGACGTCGTTGAGCTCCGCGGCGGTGGGCAGGGCGGCGACCTCGCTGGTGGTGGTGTCGGCGCCCGGGGCGGCGGTGGTGGACTCCTGGGTCCCCTCGTCTCCGCCGCAGGCCGCGAGGGTCAGGGACGCGGCGCCGGCGATGAGCAGTGCGGTCATCTTGCGCTGGAAGTTCACGGATTCTCCTCACATTCGGCCGTGGTCGGCCTCGGGGCAACGGGCCCGAGTCTACACATCGGGGCTCCGACCGTATCCTGATGGAATGGACCAGACCACCGGCGCCTCCCCGTCCACCGCGGCCTCCCGCATCGTCGTCATCGCCACCGGCGGGACCATCTCCTGCACCGTCGACCGCTCCGGGGCGCTGCTGCCGGCGCTGTCGGGCGAACAGGTCGTCCGCCCCGTCGCGGACCGCTTCGACCCCGGCGTGCTGGAGGTGGAGGTGCGCGACGTCGCCCACCTGGATTCGTCGTCGATGACGCTGGAGGACGTCGACGCGGTCGTCGCCGCCGTCGCGGAGGCGCTGGAGGACCCGGGCGTGACCGGCGTGGTGGTGCTGCACGGGACGGATTCGATGGAGGAGACGGCGATGGCCGTCGACGTCTTCCACGACGATCCCCGCCCGGTGGTGTTCACGGGCGCGCAGCTGCCGGCGGATCACCCGGAGGCCGACGGCCCGGGCAACCTCTTCGAGGCGCTGATGATCGCCGCCGACGACTCCGCCCGCGGCATCGGCGCCCTCATCGTGTTCGGACACGCGGTGCTGCCGGTGCGCGGGGCGACGAAGTGGCACACCACCGATCTGCTCGCCTTCGCGACGAACGCCCCGGAGGAGCCGCCGCGGCCGGAGCCGCTGCGCCGCACTCCCCTGGCGGGCGTGCGCGTCGACGTCATCGCCGCCTACCCGGGCGCCGACGGGGCGCTGGTGGAGGCGGCGCTCGCCGCCGGCGCGGACGGCCTGGTGGTCGAGGGCATGGGCGCCGGCAACGTCGGCACCGCGATGGCCGCCGCGCTCGGGACGGCGCTGGAGGCCGGCACGCCCGTCGTCATGGCGACGCGCGTGCCCCGCGGCGACGTGCACGGCAGCTACGGCGGCGCCGGCGGCGGCGCGACGCTCGCGCGCCTCGGCGCGGTCGGCGCCGGCTGCGTCGGCGCCCCGCAGGCGCGCATCATCCTCGCCGCCGCGATCGCCGCGGGCGTGCACCCGCAGACGCTCTTCGACGCGGGGTAGGGCGCGGGGCCGGGCGGGTGCCCGTCGTCACGCACCGCACGCTGGTGCGGTCATCGCGTGACGACGGCACCCGCCCGCGCTACGTCAGGCGCCGGATGGGGCGGGCGGGGTTGCCGACGACGAGCGCGCCCGGCTCGACGTCCTTCGTGACCACCGCGCCGGCGCCGATGACGGCGTTGTCGCCGATGCGGACGCCGCCGAGGATGACGGCGCCGCCGCCGATCCACACGTTGTCGCCGATGACGATGGGGTCGGCGGCCTCGATGTACGCCTTCCGCGCCTCGGGGGCGAGGGGGTGGACGGGCGTGAGCAGCTGGACGCCGGTGCCGATCTGGACGTCGTCGCCGATGCGGATCTCGGCGACGTCGAGGGCGACGAGCCCGAAGTTCACGAAGCAGCGGGCGCCGACGTGCAGGTTGACGCCGTAGTCAACCTGGAGGGGCGCGCGGATCTCGGTGCCCTCGCCGACGGATCCGAGGAGGTCGGCGACGATGGCGGCGGAACCGTCGGGGTCGGCCGGGTAGGCGGCGTTGAACTCGCCGGCCAGTCGCATCGCGCGGCGGTTGAGGTCGTGCAGCTCCGGGTCGTCGGCGATGTACCAGTCGCCGGCGAGCATGCGCTCGCGCATGGTGCGGCCGTCGTCCTCCAGGACGGTGCCGGGGTCGTCGACGCGGTCGGGGTTCCTCAGGGAACGCATGACACCGAGGATACGTGGCGGGGCTCAGGCGCCCTGCGGCAGCGGCGGCTCGGCGTCGATGCCCTCGGCCGCCTCGTCGCGTGCGAACCAGTCGTCCCAGTCGAGGCTGCACAGCGGCGAGCACTCCCGCAGCGCCGGGTCGTCCTCAGCCAGGGTGCGCATGCGGCCGGGGCCGGTGGCGCGGGACTCGAAGCGGACGGAGACGACGCCGTGGCCGGCGCCCTGCACCCACCCGTGGCCGTACTCGTCGTGGTGGACGTCGGCGGTGGGCCGCCAGCGGGAGTCGCCGTAGACGGCGGTGGGCAGGGCATCGGAGCCCGGCGCGGCGTCGGAGGGTCCGGCGAGCACGGCGCCGGCCTCGAACGGGGCGGGCGCGGAGTCCTCCGCCACCGCGGCGCCGGCGTCGAGTTCGGGGAACATGACGCCCTGCATCGTCGGGTCCAGGCCGGACAGGCCGACGCCGACGAGGCGGAACGGGCCCATCTCCCCCGGGTCGAACGCCAGGCGGTGCGCGACGGACAACAGCGTCTCCGCGTCCTGGGTGGCGTAGCCCAGGGTCTCCGAGCGGGTGTGGATGGACAGGTCCGCCAGGCGCACCTTGACGGTGACGGTGCGGGCGCCGCGGCCGTCCTCCACCAGCCGGGCGACGGACTTCTCCCCCGCCCGGTCGACGGCGGCGGCGACCTGCCCGGCGGTGGTGAGGTCCTGCGGGTAGGTGTATTCGGCGCTGATGGACTTCGCGATGGCCCGCTCCTTCACCGGGCGCTCGTCGATGCCCTGCGCCAGCAGGTGCAGCGCCGGGCCGACGGTTCGGCCGAGCAGCGTCTCCACGTCGCGCGGCGGCATCGCGGCGAAGTCGCCGATGGTGCGCACGCCCAGCGCGTTGAGCTTGTCCTCCGACACCGGGCCGATGCCCCACAGCTTGCCGACGGGCAGCGGGGCCAGCAGCTCGTGGTGCCGCTCCGGCGGCAGGACCGCCACCCCGTCGGGCTTGGCCAGGCCGGAGCCGATCTTCGCGGTCTGCTTGCCGGAGCCGGCGCCGATGGACGACGGCAGGCCCGTCTCCTCCCGGATGAGGCGGCGCAGGTCCTCGGCCCACCGGCGGACCTCGTCCTCCGTCGCCCCGGCGAGTTCGGCGGGCTCCATGAACGCCTCGTCGACGCTGAGCTGCTCCACCACCGGCACCCGGGAGCGGATGACGGAGAAGACGCGGCGCGACACGGGCCCGTAGATGCCCTTGCGCGGGGACACGATGACCGAGCGGGCCGGCACGAGGCGGCGGGCCCGGGACATCGGCATCGCCGAATGCGCGCCGTACGCCCGCGCCTCGTAGGAGCAGCCGGCGACGACGCCGCGGCCGCCGACGCCTCCGACGAGGACGGGCAGGCCGCGCAGCGTCGGCCGGGTCAGCTGCTCGACCGACGCGAAGAACGCGTCCATGTCGATGTGCAGAACCCAGCGTCGCATGGCCGCCACGTTACCCGGCGGCCCCGGCGCCGATTAGAACACCCGGTCGAAGGAGGAGCCTCCCGTCCACGACGGGCCGCCGCCGAACGGCGGGCGCGGCTCCTCCCCGTACGGCCCGCGCGGCTCATCGTCGTACGGACCACGGGACTCCCCGTCGTAGGAGCCGCAGGGTTCCCCGTCGTACGGCCCGCGGGGCACGTCGTCGTACGGCCCGCGGGGCACGTCGTCGTACGGCCCGCGGGGCTCGTCGTCATAGGGCCCGTACGCCTCATCGTCGTACCTCCCGCACTCCTCGTCCGCGTACGCCGCGGGCCGCCCGCCGCCGAACGGCGGCTCCTCCGCATCGCCGCGGACCCCCGCGTGCGGGTACCGGTCGGCGAGGAAGACGGCGGGCACCGGGTAGGCGGCGTCCATGGTCATCGCGTACTCCGCGACCACCGGCGCCGTCCCCAGGCGCAGGGCGGTGCGGTGCACGATGTCCCGCGCCATCTCCCCGCCCACCCGCCGGGCCCCGCCCAGCCAGCGCCGCACCCGCGGGCCGGGCAGCGCCCAGGGGCAGCCCGCGAGCATCCGCACGTGCGCCCACGACTGCTCCCCCAGCCCCTTCACCGACCGCCACGTCTCCTCGACCTCCGCCGGCCGCTCCAGCACCGCGTCGCGGAAGGAGTCCACGTCGCCGACGCCGATCGCCGCCAGCCGCGCCGCCGAGTCCGCGGCGATGTCCGTCTTCGCCCGGCCCGCGCACCGGTTGCGCGGCAGTACCCCGTCCGGCAGCTCCTGCAGCGCGGCGACGAGGTCGGCGGCGGTGCGCGTGCCGTCCTCCCTCCCCGCCGCCCAGGTGCGGAACCGGTGCACCGCGTCGTCGACGGCGCCGTGGCGCATGCGGACGCTGAACACCGCGTCCAGCAGCGCCTCCGGCAGCGTCTCCCGCGTCACCGCGAAGCTCCAGTGCTCCACCGGGCCGTAGCGGGCGCACAGCTCCTCCGCCGCGTCGCTCGCCATGCGGTCCTCCCGCGTCGGCGGCAGCGGCGCAGCCTCCCCGCCCCAGTGGTCCTCCCCGTATCCGTCAGTCGCGTCCATCGTCGGGCCCCTCCCGCGCCGGGCCGCGCCGCTCCCGTCGAGCGGCGGTCCTCCGGCCCGGCGCATCCCGCACGCTAGCGGCGGCGCCGGCGCGGGACGCCCGGCGCGGCCCCGCGGGACGCCCCGCCGTGGACGGGCCGGGGCCCGTGGACAACTTCACCCCCCGGGCATGACGAGGCCGCCGCCTCCCCGGGGAAACCGGGGAGGCGGCGGCCTGCGGCATCCGCGCCGGGGCGGTCGCCGTCGTCACGCAAAGCAGCGGCGACCACCGGCGACGCGGAACCCGCGTCCTGCGCGGGCCCCGCGGGCGGCTACGCCTTCGTCACGCGGGCGGAGGCGCCGTCGCCGAGGTCGTGGTCCAGCTCCTCGCCGACGACGACCTCGAAGGACGTGGCCAGCACCTCGCGGGCGATCGTGTCCTTGTGGCGCTTCGCCCACTCGCGGCGGGCCTCCGGCACGGACATCACGGCGTCGATGCGGTCGACGACGTCCAGGCCGGCGTTCTTGCGGGCGTCCTGCAGGCCGCGGATGCGGTCGGCGGCCCAGCCGCGGGCCTCGTGCTCCTCGTCGACCGTCATGTCCAGGACCACCAGGCCGTCCATGCCGTCGACCTCCGCGGCCGACTCGGCGTTCTCCGCGACGAGGCGGCGGGTGTACTCGCCGTCCTCCAGCGGGATGCCGGCGGCGACGACGCGGCCGTCGACGACCTCGTAGTCGCCGGACTTCACGGCCTTGATCACCGTCTGCACGTCGCGGCCCAGGCGCGGGCCGGCGGCGCGGGCGTTGACGACGACCTCGAAGCGGCCGACGGAGTCGACGTCCGAGGTCAGCACGACCTCGTCGACGTTGACCTCGTCGCCGATGACCGCCGTGAACGGCTCCAGGGACTCCGCGTCCGGCACCGCGACCGTCAGCGACGGCAGCGGCAGGCGGTTGCGCAGCTGGTTGGCCTTGCGGACGCGCGAGGTCGCCGAGCACACGTTGCGGACGCCGTCCATCGCGCGCACCAGGTCGGCGCCGTGCGGCAGGTCGCCCTCCGCCGGGAAGGACTCCAGGTGCACGGAGCGGCCGCCCGTCAGGGCCTTCCACATCGCCTCCGTCGTCAGCGGCAGCAGCGGGGCGGCGACGCGGCACAGCGTCTCCAGCACCGTGTACAGCGTGTTGAACGCCTCCGGGTGCTCCTCGTCGCCCGCCCAGAAGCGGTCGCGGGAGCGGCGGACGTACCAGTTGGTCAGCGCGTCGCAGAACCAGCGGACCTCGTCGCAGGCGCCGGCGATGTCGACCGCGTCGAGGCGCGCGCGCACCGCGTCGGAGGTCTCCGCCAGCTTCGCCAGGATGTAGCGGTCCAGGACGTTGTCCGACTCCGTCGACCACTCCGCCGGCTTGGAGGCGTAGAGCTGCAGGAACGAGTAGGCGTTCCACATCGGCAGCAGCGCCTGGCGCACGCCCTCGCGGATGCCCTGCTCCGTGACGATGAGGTTGCCGCCGCGCAGGATCGGCGAGGACATGAGGAACCAGCGCATGGCGTCGGAGCCGTCGCGGGCGAAGACCTCGTTGACGTTCGGGTAGTTGCCCTTCGACTTCGACATCTTCAGGCCGTCGTTGCCCAGCACGATGCCGTGGGCGACGACCTCCTTGAACGCCGGACGGTCGAACAGCGCCGTCGCCAGGACGTGCAGCGTGTAGAACCAGCCGCGGGTCTGGCCGGAGTACTCGACGATGAAGTCGGCCGGCGAGTGGGAGTCGAACCACTCCTTGTTCTCGAACGGGTAGTGCTTCTGCGCGAACGGCATGGAGCCGGACTCGAACCAGCAGTCCAGGACCTCCGGCACGCGGCGCATCGTGGACTTGCCGGTCGGGTCGTCGGGGTTCGGGCGGGTCAGCTCGTCGATGTGCGGGCGGTGCAGCGACGTCGGGCGGACGCCGAAGTCGCGCTCCAGCTCGTCGAGCGAGCCGTAGACGTCGACGCGCGGGTACTCCTCCGAGTCGGAGACCCACACCGGGATCGGCGCGCCCCAGTAGCGGTTGCGGCTGATGTTCCAGTCGCGGGCGCCCTCGAGCCACTTGCCGAACTGGCCGTCGCGGATGTGCTCCGGCACCCAGCGGATGTTCTCGTGGTTGAGCTCCACCATGCGGTCGCGGATCTTCGTCACGGCGACGAACCACGACGGCAGCGCCATGTAGATGAGCGGCTCGCCGGAGCGCCAGGAGTGCGGGTAGGAGTGCTCGATGGTCTGGTGGCGCAGGACGCGGCGGGCGGCCTTGAGGTCGCGGATGATGTCCTTGTTCGCGTCGAACACCAGCTGGCCGGCATACGGCGGGACCTGCTCGGTGAACTTGCCGTCCTGGTCGACGGGGATGACCAGCTCGATGCCGTGGGCGGAGCAGGTCTCCATGTCCTCCTCGCCGAAGGCGGGGGCCTGGTGGACGATGCCGGTGCCGTCCTCGACGGTGACGTAGTCGGCGGACAGGATGCGGAACGCCTCCGGGTGGTCGGCGAAGAAGCCGAAGACCGGCTCATAGGACAGGCCGACGAGCTCGGAGCCCTTGTGCTCGGAGACGATCTCCGGGTCCTTGCCCAGCTCCTTGGCGTAGGCGCCGAGCAGCGGCTTGGCCAGCACCATGCGCTCGCCGCGGAACTCCTCCAGGCCGTCGTCGCCGACGCGGACCTGGACGTAGTCGACGTCCGGGTGGACGGCGAGGGCGAGGTTGGACGGCAGGGTCCACGGGGTCGTCGTCCACGCCAGGGCGTTGGCGCCGACGAGGCCCTCGGCGACGCCGTCGCCGGCGTGGGAGGTGACGCCGGTGATGGGCAGGGTGACCGTCAGGGTCGGGTCCTGGCGCATCTTGTAGGCGTCGTCGAGGCGGGTCTCCTGGTTGGACAGCGGGGTGTGCTCGGCCCAGGAGTACGGCAGGACGCGGAAGCCCTGGTAGATGAGGCCCTTGTCGTAGAGCTCCTTGAACGCCCAGATGACGGACTCCATGAAGTCGAGGTCCATCGTCTTGTAGCCGCCGTCGAAGTCGACCCAGCGGGCCTGGCGGGTGACGTAGGCCTTCCACTCCTCGGTGTACTTGAGGACGGAGCGACCGCAGTACTCGTTGAACTTCTCGAGGCCCATGTCCTCGATCTCGCCCTTGTCGGTGATGCCGAGCTGCTTCTCCGCCTCCAGCTCGGCGGGCAGGCCGTGGCAGTCCCAGCCGAAGACGCGGCCGACCTTCTTGCCGCGCATGGTCTGGTAGCGGGGGACGATGTCCTTGACGTAGCCGGTCAGCAGGTGGCCGTAGTGCGGCAGGCCGTTGGCGAACGGCGGGCCGTCGTAGAAGACGTACTCCTCCGCGCCCTCGCGGGCGTCGATGGAGGCCTGGAACGTCTCGTCGTCCTTCCAGAACGCGAGGACCTTCTCCTCGAGCTCCGGGAAGGAGGGCGTGCCGGATCCGGCGTGGAAGCGGTCGGTGCGCGGGTAGGCGCCGCCGGCGGGCGTGGGCTTCATGTGCGGTGGTCTCTCGTGGTCGGCTCGTCCGCGGCGGTCGCCGCGGCGTGCACGGGGACGCCTGCCCGGGCGACGGTCCGCCGCGGGCGGTGGCGCGGTACCACCCCGCTTGGCCCTGCCGCGTCGCGGCGGGGCCCGCTCATCGTCCGGGCTGTTCCGGGCCCGACCCGGCCGGTTCTACTGGGCGCCGCCCGGCGCCGTTCTTCCGGCGCGCTCCCCGGTGATTGCCGGATCGTCGCGCATATGCCGGTGATCATAGCCGACGTGCGCGGGTGGCCCGCAACGCGGGCCGCGGCCGGGTCCCGGGTTCCCCGCCCTTGCTGTGCGACGGCCCCCGCGTGCGCGGGGCCCGGGTCCGCGCGGGGTGCGGCGCCCGCGCATGCGACGGCCCCGCCGCACCGCGCCTCGTGGGCGCCGTGCGGCGGGGCCGGGTTCACCGCGCGGGGCGCGCGGCGGATGCGGGCTAGTTGCCGTAGCCGTCCGCCGGGGCGGCGGACTCGCGGGAGTTGAGGTCCTCCAGCTGGGACTCCAGGAAGGTCTTCAGGCGGGTGCGGTACTCGCGCTCGAAGATGTGCAGCTCCTCGATGCGGGCCTCCAGGGCCGTCTGCTGCTCCTTGACCGTGGTCATGATCTCGTTGTGCTTGCGCTCGGCGTCGGCCTGCAGGTCGCGGGCCTTCTGCTGCGCGGCTTCGACGGTCGCGGCGGAGCGGGCGTCGGCGTCGGAGACCATCTGCTCGGAGCGGCGGCGGGCGTCGCCCAGGGTCTCGTCGGACTCGCGGCGGGCCTCGGTGACCAGGCGGTCGGCCTCCTCGCGGGCCTCGGTGAGGGTCTGCTCGGACTCGCGGCGGGCGTGGCCCAGCGTCTTCTCCGCCTCGGCGTTGGCGTCGGCGACGGTGCGCTCGGCGGTCGCGCGGGCCTCGGACACCATGGAGTCGGCGTCGCGCTTGGCGTCGGCGGTGAGGCGGTCGGCGGTCTCCTGCGCCAGGCCCAGGACGCGGGCGGCCTGGACGTGGGACTCGGCGGACGGGGCCGGCGCGGCGACCGCGGCGGCGGCCGGGGCCTCGGCGGCGCGGTCGGCGCGCTCCTCCGCCTCGGCGGCGCGGGACTCGGCGTCCTTGATGCGCTGCTCGGCGGCGGCGCGGATCTTGCGCTCCTGCTCGGCCAGGCGGCGGTCGTACTCGGCGCGCAGCTCGGACTCGACCTTGCGGCGCACCTCGTCCTCGTCGACCTCCGGGGCGGAGGCGGCGGTCACCGGCACGGCGGCGCCGGTCGGGGCGGACGAGCGGGCGTCCTCCAGGTCGCGCTCCAGCTCGTCGACGCGGATGCGCAGATCGGCGTTCTCGTCCTGCAGCTCGCCCAGCGCGTCCTCGACGAGGTCGAGGAACTGATCGACCTCATCCTCGTTGTAGCCGCGCTTGCCGATCGGCGGCTTGCTGAACGCGACGTTGTGCACATCGGCTGGAGTCAACGGCATTGGAGTGTTCCCCTTCACATGTTCTCGGACTTGACGCCGCGGACGGAATCCGCGTCTCCGCGGGGTCCCGTGCGGGTCCCCGGCGCACGTGAATACACGGGGCCGGCGAGGTCTCACAGGACGTTACCGTGCATTCACCGCACATGCTACAGGGTTCACCGACGCAACACACGCCACGCCAGCGGAAAACCGCCACGTGAGGCGACCCCCGCCCCGCCCGGATCCCGCGCGGCGGGACGCCCGGAGGGGCGCAACCGGGCCATCGCGACGCCCGTCCGGGCATCGCCCCCGGCGCCCGGCCGGCGGGGCTCCCCGCCGGAGCCGGGGCGCGGCCGCCGCGCCCGGGGCGTCGTCACGCACCACCCGAACCCGCACGCCAGCGAATGTTTTCGCACGGAACCGACCGTGCGCCACGCGCACGCGGCGCCGGAAGCCTCTCCCCCGCGCACCGCGGCCCCACCCGGCATGCGGCCACCGCGGCGACACCGGACGGCAGCCGGCGGCGCGCCGGAACGTCCGCCGCGCGGGCGCCCCGCGGGCGGCGCGCGGGCGCCGCGGACCGGAGCCCGCGGCCACCCCCGGCGAACCCCTCACGGCCCCGGCGCGAGCGCCCGATCGGGCGCGAGGCGGCCCCGGACATGCGGAACGCGGCGGCCCCGGGGAATCTGGGGTCCGCCGCGTCACGCGGAGGCCGCGTCCGTCACATGCCGGTGAAGGGGGCCAGCACCATCCGCAGGATCATGAGGATCAAGAAGAGGAGCAGGACCGAGATGTCCAGCCGCACCGCGCCCAGCGGCATCGACGGGATGACCCGGCGCATCAGCTTGACCGGGGGATCCGTCACCGTGAACACGACCTCGCCGATGGTGGAGAACACCCGGCCGGGCCGCCAGCTCCGCGAGAACGACGCGATCATCTCGATGATGATGCGCACCAGCAGAAGGTAGGTGAAGAGCTGGACGAGGATGTAGAGGACTGAGAAGAGGGCCTGCACGGCTCCCCAGCCTAGCCGGACAGGGCGTCGCGGCCGGCGTCGGCCGCCTCCACGCCCTCCGGCAGCAGGGTGAACACGTTGCCGTCGGCCTCGATGCGGCCGCGCAGCGCGAAGGACAGGCCGGCGGCGAAGTCGATGTAGCGCTTGCGCTGCTCCATCGGCAGGTCCGCCAGGTCGAACGTCACGATGTCGCCGTCGCGGAAGCGCTCGCCGATCTCGCGGGCCTCGGAGTACTTGTCGACGAAGTCCGCCTGCGGCGTGATGCGGTGGTGGACCGGGCGGCGCGGCGCCGGAGCCGGGGCCGGCTCCTCGCGGACGTAGCGCGGGGCCTCGTAGTCCGCGTAGTCGTCGGCGTAGTCGTCCTCGTACTCGTCGTAGGCGCGGTCGTCGTAGCCGTGGTCGTCGGCGTACGCGGGGCGCTCGTAGCGGCGCTCGTCCGCGTAATCGTCGGCGTCGCGGGCGTCGGCGACGGGTTCCATGCCGAAGTAGCGCTTGACGTTCTGCATGAACTCGGCCATGTCGGGTCCTCCGTGATGGTTGTTCTGGATCGGTGCGTGATGCCGGGGTTCACCGTATCCCGCACCGGGCGCGGCCGGGCGCTCCGACACGCCACATCCGCGGCGGGTCGCCGAGGTTGTGACGGGTGGTGCGGATGGTGCGAGCGCGTCAGCGCGTGAGCATGACGACGCCGGCCTGGCGGCCCGTCACGCCCTCGCGGCGGTGCGAGAAATGATCCTCGTCCTCGATGGTGCACACCGGCATCGAGTCGATGGCGGTGACGCCCAGGCCGTGGAGCTGCCGGATGACGCCGGCGCGCACGTCGACGCCGCAGGTGCCGGCGGCGGTGCGGGCGCGGGAGCCGGGCAGGTGGGCCTCCACGTCGGCGGCCATCTCCTCCGGCACCTCGTAGTTGCGGCCCGAGGCGGCGGCGCCGAGCAGCGCGTGGATGCGCTCCGGCCGGGCGCCGAGGTCCTCCATCGCCTCGACGGTCCGCGGGACGATGCCGCCGCGGGCGCCGACGCGGCCGGCGTGGACGGCGGCGACGACGCCCGCGTCCTCGTCGGACAGCAGGATCGGGGTGCAGTCGGCGACGAGGACGACGAGGGCGAGCCCCGGCGTCGCCGTCACCAGCGCGTCGGTGTCGGGCACCGGGGTGCGGCGCGGGCCGTCGACGACGGCGACGTTGACGGAGTGCGTCTGGTCCATCCACACGAACCGGTCGGCGGGCACGCCCATCCCCTCGGCGAGGCGGCGGCGGTTGCGCAGCACGGCGTCGGGGTCGTCGCCGACGTGCATGGCCAGGTTGAAGCCGTCGTACGGGGGCGCGGAAAACCCGCCGCGGCGGTTCGTCAGAACCTTGCGCACGCGGCGGGTCTCGGGGGTCCGTCGGCTCACAGGAAGCCCGGCAGGTCGGGGGCGTCGTCGCGGCGGCCGCGGCCGAAGTCGCGGCGGTCGCGCTCGGCGGCGCGGTCGCGGTTGCCGGTGGTGAACAGGCCGCCGCCGGAGGAGTAGCCGCGGTCGCGGTCGCGATCGTCGTGGCGGCGGTCCTCGTAGCGGTCCTCGAGCGGCTCCTCGCGGCGGTGGGAGCCGACGTCGCTGCGCGGGGTGAAGCTGTCGCGCGGCTCCTCGTCGGCGCGGACGGCGCGGGCGCCGGACTCGGCGCGGCCGCCGTCGCCCAGGTTGTCGCCGCCGGGCACGGTGCGCGGGGCCGGCTCCTGCTTCGCCTCGACGCGGCGCGGGGCCGGGGCGGCGGCGTTGCCGTTCTCGATGTCGAAGCCGGTGGCGACGACGGTGATGCGAACCTCGTCGCCCAGGTTGTCGTCGAGGATCGAGCCGAAGATGACGTTGGCGTCCTCGTCGGCGCGGTCGGAGATGATGGTCGACGCCTCGTGCAGCTCCATCATGCCGAGGTTGGAGTCGGCGGCGATGGAGATGAGGACGCTGGTCGCGCCGTCCATCGAGGACTCCAGCAGCGGGGAGCTGATGGCCATCTCCGCGGCCTTGACGGCGCGGCCCTCGCCGGAGGCGGCGCCGACGCCCATGAGGGCGGAGCCGGCGTCGGCCATGACGGAGCGGACGTCCGCGAAGTCCATGTTGACGATGCCCGGGGTCGTGATGAGGCCGGTGATGCCCTGCACGCCGTTGAACAGCACCTCGTCGGCGACGCGGAAGGCGTCGAGGACGGAGAGGTTCGGCTCGCCGATCTCCAGGAGGCGGTTGTTCGGGATGGAGATGAGCGTGTCGCAGGCCTCGCGCAGCTTCACGATGCCCTCGTCCGCCTGGCGGGCGCGGCGGCGGCCCTCGAAGGAGAACGGGCGGGTGACGACGCCGACGGTCAGCGCGCCGAGCTTCTTCGCGATGCTCGCGACGACCGGGGCGGCGCCGGTGCCGGTGCCGCCGCCCTCGCCGGCGGTGACGAAGACCATGTCCGCGCCCTCGATGACCGCGGCGATCTCGTCCTTGTGATCCTCCGCCGCCTGGCGGCCGACCTCCGGGTTCGCGCCGGCGCCGAGGCCGCGGGTGGTGTCGCGGCCGATCTCCAGCTTCACGTCGGCCTCGGACAGCAGCAGGGCCTGCGCGTCCGTGTTGATCGCGATGAACTCGACGCCGGTGAGGCCCTCCTCCACCATGCGGTTCACCGCGTTGACGCCGCCGCCGCCGACGCCGATCACCTTGATGATCGCGATGTAGTTGCTCGCGGACAGCGAGCTGTCGTCCTGCTTGTTCGGGGAGGTCATGGTCGTGGTCTCGCCCTTCCTGTGCTGTTCCTGGCCTGCATGGTCGTCCGCCGCACCCGTCCCCGCGCCACGGGGGCGGTTCGGAGGGTGCCTGCTGTCGGCGCCCATTGTCCCCCACGCCCGGAGGTTACCGGGATTCTCCGCCGCCCCGGCGTGTCGCTGACCTTCAAGTATTGCCTGAGGGTTACCATCGCCCATGACAGGACGGACCCCGGCGGGCATCATGCCCGCCGGGGTCCTTCGCGTCGGACGGCGCGGGGTCGCCGTCGCAAAGCAGCATGCGGTGATGCGCGGGGCGATGCCCCGCGTTGCGACGGGGCCGCCCGCGGCGCGCGCCTACTGGCGCATCGCGGGGCGCTCCGGGTTGGAGACGTTCCAGTGGGCGCCCTCGCGGCCGAGGACCGCCGCGGCGGCCCGGCCCTTGTCGTGCGCCGCGTCCGCCGAGCCCAGCATGATGGTGCGCCCGTCGTGGAGCACCAGCTGGACCTCGTTCGGCCCCGGCGCCTCGATGCGCGCGGTGGCCTCCCCCACCTCCTGCGGCAGCTCCCGCGAGATGGCCAGCACGGCGTCGACCGCGCGGGCCCGCGCCGGATCCTCCGCCGGCAGGGCCGTCACCTCGATGACGCCCGGCGGCGGCTCCGGCACGACGTGGAACTCCCGGCCGTCGCGGTCGAACAGGTGCGCCCCGTCGTCCTCCCGGATGAACAGCACCGGCGCATGCTCCTCCACCCTCACGTCGAGGGTGTCCGGCAGCGTCCGGTCGACGGTGACGCGGCTGACCCACGGCACCTCCGCCACCCGCAACGCCACCTCGCCGGTGTCGATCTGCAGCAGCTTGTCGCCCGCGTGGACGCCCGTCGCCGACGCGATCTCCTCCGCCGTCGCGTGGCCCGCGCCCTCGACGCGGATGTCCTTCACCTCCGCCAGCGGCGAGAACCGCAGCACCGCCCACGCGGCGACGGCGAGGATCACCAGGACCGCGACGATCCCGCCGCCCCACGCCAGCGCGCGGCGCGCCCGGCGGCGGCGCCCCGGCCGGAACGGGCGGCGGGGGCTCACTGCAGCTCCCCGAGGATCTCGTCGGCCAGCATCGTCACGGAGCCCGCGCCGATGGTGAGGATGACGTCGTGCGGGCCCGCCAGCTCCCGCACCCGCGACGGCACGGTCGTGAAATGCGGCTCGTAGATGACCGGGCTCGTCACCTGCGAGGCGATGAGGTTGCCGTCGACGCCCGGGCGCGGCTCCTCCCGCGCGCCGAACACGTCGAGCACGACGACGCGATCCGCCGTCGACAGCGCCTCCGCGAACTCGGGGGCGAAGTTCTCCGTCCGCGAGTACAGGTGCGGCTGGAACACGGCGACGACGTTGCCGCGGCCGGCCTCGTCCGCCAGCTCGCGGGCCGCCGACAGCACCGCGCGGACCTCCGTCGGATGGTGCGCGTAGTCGTCGTAGACGCGGACGCCGTCGAAGTCGCCGCCCTCGATGGCGCCGTGGAAGTCGAAGCGGCGGCGCACGCCCGTGAACTCGCCGAGGCCCGCCGCCATGCGCGACAGGTCCGCGCCGACGCAGCGGCCGCCGACGAGGGCACCCAGCGCGTTCAGCGCCATGTGGCGGCCCGGCTGGTGCAGCTCGAACGCCACGTCCTCGCCGAGGACCGTCGCCTCCACGCGGGCGCCGCCGCCGGAGGCCGACCAGCCGTGCAGCACCGCGCCCGCCGGCAGGGACGGGCGGCGCTCCAGCGACTCCGGGCCGCCGTAGGCCAGGACGCGGACGCCGCGGGCCGCGGCGCGCTCGCCGAGCTCCGCCGCGCGGTCGTCCTCCGCGCACACCACCAGCGTGCCGCCCGGGATGATCCGGTCGGCGAAGTCGTCGAACACCTTGTAGTACTTCTCCTCGGTGCCGAAGAAGTCCAGGTGATCCGGCTCCACGTTCGTGACGACGGCGACCTGCGGCGAGTACGTCAGCAGCGACGCGTCCGACTCGTCCGCCTCCGCGACGAAGACGTCGCCGGTGCCGTGGTGGGCGTTGACGCCCGCCCGCGACATCAGGCCGCCGACCGCGAACGACGGATCCAGGCCCGCCGCCTGCAGCGCCGCCACCGTCATCGACGTCGTCGACGTCTTGCCGTGCGTGCCGGCGATGAGCAGCGCCCGGCGGCCCTCCAGCAGCATGCCCAGCACGTCGGAGCGCTTCAGCACCGGGATGCCGCGCTCCAGCGCCGCCGCCAGCTCCGGGTTCGTCTTCGGGATGGCGGCGAAGGACACGACGACGGCCTCCGGCGCGCCGCCGAACAGCTCCAGGTTGCCCGCGTCATGGCCGACGGCGATGTCGGCGCCCATGGCGCGCAGGCCGATGACGGCGCGGGACTCCTTCATGTCGGAGCCGCTGACGCGGACGCCGCGGGCCAGGAGGATGCGGGCGACGCCCGACATCCCGGCTCCGCCGATGCCGATCATGTGGACGGAGGCGGGCAGGCCGCCGGTGGGCTCGCTCATGGTGGGGTGCTCCCTCGGGGTCGGTGGGGTCTTCGGGTGGGGTTCGGTGGGGCCGGCCGGGGCCGCGGCCGGCGTGGGGTCGGGTGCGGGCGCCCGCCAGCCGGGCCGGCAGGGGGCCGGGCTGGCACGGGGCCGGCGCCGGTCCGGCCCGCGGGTCAGACGCGGTGCCCGGCCAGCGCCAGCACGCGGCGGGCGATGTCCTCCGCCGCGTCGGCGCCGCCGATCCGCTCGGCCGCGGCGGCCATCGGGTCGCGGCGCGCCGGGTCGACCAGCAGCGGCACGACCACGTCGGCGACGGTGCCGGGCGTCAGCGACGCGTCGTCGACCAGCGTCGCCGCACCCGCGGCGACGACGTCGCGGCCGTTGAGCGCCTGCTCGCCGTTGCCGTGCGGCAGCGGCACGTACACCGCGGGCAGGCCGACGGCGGAGATCTCCGCCACCGTCATCGCTCCGGAGCGGCACAGCACCAGGTCCGCGGCCGCGTACGCCAGGTCCATCCGGTCGATGTAGGGCACGGCGACGTAGGCGGGGCCGCCGTCGCGGCGCTCCACCTCGACCGTGTTCTTCCGGCCGTGGGCGTGCAGCACGGCGATGCCAGCGTCCGCCAGCGCGCCCGCCGCGCCGGAGACGGCGTCGTTGATGCTGCGGGCGCCCTGCGAGCCGCCGGTGGCCAGCAGGACCGGGCCCTCGGCCGGCAGGCCGAAGAACTCCCGGGCCTCGGCGCGCAGCCCCGCCCGGTCGAGGTCCGCCAGCGCCCGGCGCACCGGGATGCCGACGACGTCGGCCTTCAGGCCGGAGCCGCCGACGGCCGCCAGCGCCTCGCCGCCGAGCCACGTGCCCAGCTTGTTCGCCATGCCGGCGCGCGCGTTGGCCTCGTGCACCGCGAAGGGGATGCGGCGGCCGGCGCGGCACGCCAGGTAGGCCGGGGCGGAGACGTAGCCGCCGAAGCCGATGAGCGCGTCCGCGCCGACCCTGTCCAGCACCGCCCGCGTCTCGCGGATGGCGCCGATCAGCCGGAACGGCAGGCGCGCCAGGTCCAGGTTCGGCTTGCGGGGCACCGGCACCGGCGGGATGAGCTCCAGGTCGTACCCGCGGGCGGGGACCAGCGCGGACTCCAGGCCGCGGGCCGTGCCCAGCGCCGTGATCCGCGCGTCGGGCACCAGCTCGCGCACCGCGTCGGCGACCGCCAGGGCGGGTTCGATGTGCCCGGCGGTGCCGCCGCCTGCGACGACGATCGAGGGGGCGTCGGCCATGGTCACCTTCTCCTTCCGTCGGGGCGGCGTCGTCCGCCCCGTCCGCGTTCACCGTACCGCCCGCGGGCGCCGCGCTGCTCCCCCGCCGCGCCACGGGAGGCGCGGCCGCCGCGGGCGTCGCGCCCGGGCTCGCGGGGATCGTCGTCACGCGGACCCCGGTACTCCCGCACCCCGCGGGTGCGGCGCTCCCCCGCACGCGGTTCGTCCTCGCGGTGGAAACGGCGATCGCGGTCGTGACGCTCGTGGCGCGCCTCGCGGCGGCCCCGCTCCTCCGCCGCGAAGTCGCGGATGCCGCCGCGGCCGTCGTCCAGCCGATCCGGGTCCGCGGCCGGCGCCGTCACCGGCGGGCCGAAGCGCTGCGGGCGCCGCGACGCGGCCTCCCTGCGCCGGTCGCGCGCCGCCGGGTCGTACGGCGCCGGCTCCGGCAGCCGCAGCCAGAAGTCGGACCGCGGCATGCCGGAGCTGCTCATCGCGCTGACGGCCTCCGGCTCGTGGCGCGCGCACGTCGCCAGCAGGCCCATCGTCGTCAGCGTGACGACGATGGACGTGCCGCCCGCGGAGATGAGCGGCAGCTGCAGGCCCGTCACCGGCAGCAGGCCGACGACGTAGCCGATGTTGATGAACGCCTGCACCACCGTCGCCGCCGTCAGCGTGCCCGCCAGCAGCCGCAGGAA
This sequence comes from Corynebacterium sp. 335C, assembly GCF_053525695.1. Taxonomy (NCBI): domain Bacteria; kingdom Bacillati; phylum Actinomycetota; class Actinomycetes; order Mycobacteriales; family Corynebacteriaceae; genus Corynebacterium; species Corynebacterium sp. 335C. The sequence goes on along the minus strand of NZ_JASTTB010000002.1, from coordinate 481,861 downwards.
CGGATCCACCTGCTTCGCCGCGATGCGCAGGCCCACCCAGCCCATCAGGGCGTACAGCAGGATGACCAGGCCGGCGCCGAGGAAGCCCAGTTCCTCGCCGATGATGGCGAAGATGAAGTCGTTCTTCGCCTCCGGCAGGTAGAACCACTTCGCGCGCGACTGGCCCAGGCCCACGCCGGCGAACGAGCCGTCCGCCAGCGACAGCAGGCCCTGGTACGACTGGTAGCCCGCGCCCTGCGTCTCCGGGAAGCGCAGGAACAGGGTGTCCAGGAACACCGTGATGCGCGCGGAGCGGAAGCCCTCCACCGCCGTCGCCACCGCGACGACCGCCAGGCCGGCGCCCACGATCCACGCGAGGATCCAGCGGGGCAGGCCGGCGAACCACGCCAGCGCCGCGACGACGACCATGATGGACGCCGTCATGCCGAGGTCGCGCTGCACCAGCACCAGGCCGAGGACCAGCACCGCGCCGACGAGGAACCCGCCGAACAGGTCCCGGATCGTCGTCGCCGTGCGCAGCTTGTCCGCCAGGACCTTGGAGCCCCACATCGCCAGCGCCAGCTTCGCGATCTCGGACGGCTGGATGGACACCGGGCCGAGGGCCAGCCACGACTGGGCGCCCGTCGACTCCAGGCCGACGCCCAGGACGAGCACCAGCACCAGCAGGACGAGCGACACCAGCATCGCCGGCATCGCCAGCCACCGGATGGTGGAGATGGGCAGCCGCAGCACGAACCACATGCCGACGAGGCCGATGACCGCCAGGATCGCCTGGCGGACGAACACGGCCCACACGTTGCCCTCGGCGCCCGCGTCCGCCATGGACGACGACAGCACCATGACCAGGCCGATGCCGGTCAGCAGGAACGCGATGCCCAGCAGCAGCGTGTAGTCGAACAGCGGGCGGCTGGTCCAGTCCGCGAGCCGGGCGGCGAAACCGCCGCGGCCGCGGCGCCCGCGCGCGTCGGCGCCGGCGTCGCGGCCGGCGTCGGAGGGGCGGGCGGCGGAGGGGGCGCTCACGGCCGGTCCTCCCCCGCGGCGGCCTCCGCCGCCGGCAGCGCGCGGGCCGCGGCGGCGAACATGTCGCCGCGCTGCGCCATCCCCGTGAACATGTCCAGGCTGGCGGTGGCCGGGGCGAGGAGGACGACGTCGCCCGGGCGGGCGGCCTCCGCCGCCGCGGCGACGCAGGCGCCCATCGCGGCGGCCGGGTCGGCCTCCTCCACGACGGTGACGGGCACGTCCGGGACGCGGGCGGCGAGCGCGTCGGCGATGAGGCCGGCGTCGCAGCCCAGCAGCACGGCGGCGCGCAGGCGGTCGCCGTGGTCGTCGATGAGCCCGGTGACGTCGGCGCCCTTCAGCTGGCCGCCGGCGACCCACACGATGCTCGCGTGGCCGCGCAGGGCGGCGTCGGCGGCGTGCGGGTTGGTGGCCTTCGAGTCGTCGATCCAGTCGACGCCGCCGGCGGAGTGGACGACCTGCCCGCGGTGCGGGCTGACGGTGAAGCCGCCGAGGGCGGCGGCGATGTCCCCGGCGGGGACGCCGGCGGCGCGGGCCAGCGCCGTGGCCGCCAGGGCGTCGAGGACGCCTGCGGGGCCGGGCGGCGAGATGCCGGCGACGGGCGCGACGTCGATGCCGGCGTCGTCGCCGCCGAAGGCGCGGTCGACGATGCGGCCGTCGCGGACGCCGACCTGGCCGGGCGCCGGCTCGCCGGCGGTGAAGCCGACGGCGCGGGCGGCGAGCCGCCCGTCCGCCCGCAGCTCCTCCACGCGGCGGACGACCTCCGGGTCGTCCAGGCCGTAGACGGCGACGTCGCCCGTCAAGGCGACGGCCTTGTCGGAGGCGTAGCCGTCGAAGGAGCCGTGCCAGTCGATGTGGTCCTCGGCGAGGTTCAGCAGCGCGCCCGCCTCCGGGGCGACGCCCGGGGCCCAGTGCAGCTGGAAGCTGGAGAGCTCCGCGGCGAGCACGTCAACGCGGGGCTCGGCGGTCAGCGCGTCGTGCAGCGCGACGCCGATGTTGCCGACGGCGCGGCCGCGATCGCCGAGCATCGCGGCGAGCATCGCGGTCGTCGTCGTCTTGCCGTTGGTGCCCGTGACGACGAGCCACGTGCGCGGCGCGCCCCACGTGCGGGCGGCGTCGGCGGCGCGGGCGAGCGCCACCTCCCCCAGCACGGGCACGCCGGCGTCGGCCGCGGCGGCGAGCAGCGGCAAGTCCGGGCGCCAGCCCGGGGAGGTCAGGACGAGCGCGGCTCCGTCGACGAGCCCGAGGGCCTCGTCGACCGTCGCGGTCGCGCCGCAGCAGCGGGCGGCGACGTCCGCGGCGCGGTCGGCCGCGTCGTCGACCACGACGACGTCGGGGGCGCCGAGGTCGACGAGCATCGCGGCGATGCCCGCGCCGGAGACGCCGGCGCCTGCGACGAGGACGCGGCCCGTGCGGGCCAGCGCCACCGGGTCGGCGGCCGCGGCGCGGTCCGCGGCGGAACCGGCGGATGCGCCGACGGCGGATGCACCGGCGGTCGGGTTCACGGTCGGGTCGGTGGTCACGAGAAGACGCCTCCCTTGACCGCCCAGTCCGCGTAGAACAGGGCGAAGCCGATGACGTTGAAGATGGCGGCGAGCACCCAGAAGCGGATGACGACGGTGGTCTCCGCCCAGCCGGCCTGCTCGAAGTGGTGGTGGATGGGGGCCATGCGGAACACGCGCTTGCCCGTCGACTGGAACACCGCGACCTGGATGACGACGGACAGCAGCTCCATGACGAACAGGAAGCCGATGACGATCATCAGCAGCTCGGTGCGGGTGACGAAGGACAGGGCGGCGACGAGGCCGCCGAGGGCCAGCGAGCCGGTGTCGCCCATGAAGATCTTCGCGGGGGCGGCGTTCCACCACAGGAAGCCGATGGCGCCGCCGAGGCCGGCCGCCGCGACGAGCGCGACGTCGAGCGGATCGCGGACGTCGTAGCAGGCGCGGGTCAGCTCGATGCTGCAGGAGGCGCGGAACTGCCAGAAGGAGATGGCGGTGTAGGTGCCCAGCAGCAGGGCGACGGAGCCGGCGGCGAGGCCGTCGAGGCCGTCGGTGAGGTTCACCGCGTTCGACCAGCCGCCGATGACGATGAACACGAAGATCAGGAAGATGATGATGCCCAGGATGGCCGGCCCCGGCATGAGGTCGAGCATGTCGATGTCGCGGACGAACGACAGGTTCGTCGACGCCGGCGTCAGGCCGTCCTCGTCCGGGAACTGCAGGATGAGGATGCCGAAGATGAGGGCCGCGCCGCCCTGGCAGATGAGCTTCGCGGTCTTGTTCAGGCCGAGGTTGCGGCCCTTGTAGACCTTGATGAAGTCGTCGGCGAAGCCCACGGCGCCGAGCGCCAGGGTCAGGAACAGCACGAGGGCGCCGGAGGCGGTCGGGCCCGCGCCCATCGTCACCAGCCCGTAGATGACGGAGACGGCGTAGCCGACGACGAGGCCCGCCAGGATGGCGATGCCGCCCATCGTGGGCGTGCCGCGCTTGCGCTGGTGGGACTTGGGGCCCTCCTCGCGGATCTCCTGGCCGATGCCCTCGTCGGAGAATTTGCGGATGAGCACCGGCGTCAGCAGCACCGCCGTCAGGAACGCGACGGCGGCGGCGATGATGATCTGGATCACGGTGGTCCCTCTCAGTCCTCGGTTCCCTGCCCGGCGGCCGCGTCGTCCGCGGCCGGGGCGTCGTCGGCCAGCAGCCCGTCGGCGACGCGCCACAGCCCGTCGGCGTACGACGCCTTGACCAGCACCACGTCGCCGGGCCGGACGCCCGCCGCCGCGGAGGCGACGGCCTCGTCGACCCCGGCGGCGCGGATGACCGCCACGCCGGCCGCCTCGGCGGCGTCGGCGAGGGCCGTCACGCCCTCCCCGGAACCTACCGCGACGAGCGTGCCGACGCGGTGCTCCGCCACCGCCTCGGCGAGCCGGGCGTGCTCGGCGGCGGAGTCGTCGCCGAGTTCGCCCATCTGGCCGAGCACCGCCCACGACGACGCGCCCTCCCGGGCGGCCGCCGTGCGCGCCAGGGCGTCGAGGCCGGCGCGCATGGAGTCGGGGTTGGCGTTGTAGGAGTCGTTGATGACGGTGACGCCGTCGGCGCGGGTGCGCACGTCCATGCGCCGCTCGGAGGCGGCGACGTGGTCCGACAGCGCCGCGGCGACCTGCTCCGGCGCGATGCCGGCGGCGACGCCGCACGCGGCGGCGGCGAGGGCGTTGGCGACCTGGTGGACGCCGTGGACCCGCAGCCGCACCGGGTGCGCCGACCCGTCGGGGCAGCGCAGCGTGAAGGAGGCGCGGGCCAGCTCGTCGAGCTCGACGTCCTCCGCCCGGAAGTCCGCGCCGTCGCGGCCCTCGGCGGAGAAGGTGACGACCGTCGCGCGGGTGCGCGGCGCCATGCCCGCCACCAGCGCGTCGTCGGCGTTGAGCACGGCGACGCCGCCCTCGTCGGCGGACGGCAGGGCCTCCACCAGCTCGCCCTTGGCCTGCGCGATGGTCTCGCGGGAGCCGAACTCCCCCAGGTGCGCGGTGCCGACGTTGAGGACGGCGCCGATGCGCGGCGGGGCGATGCGCGCCAGGTGGGCGACGTGGCCGATGCCGCGGGCGGACATCTCCGCCACCAGGTGGCGGGTGCCCTGGCCGCACTGCAGCACGGTGTACGGGTGGCCGATCTCGTTGTTGAAGGAGCCGCGCGGGGCGACGGTCGGGCCGGCGGTGCGCAGCACCGTGGCCATCATGTCCTTCGTGGAGGTCTTGCCGGCGGAGCCGGTGACGCCGACGACGGTGAAGTCCCCGGCCTCCGTCAGGCGGTCGACGGTGGCGCGGGCGAGGCGGCCGAGCGCCTCCAGCACCGCGGCGCCGGAGCCGTCGGGGTCGTGGGCGAAGGCGTCGGCGTTGGAGTCCTGGGGGCCGAGCGGCTCGACGACGACGCACGGCGCGTCGACGGGGCGGGCGGCCAGCACCAGCGCGGCGCCGGCCTCCGCCGCGGCGGCGGCGAAGTCGTGGCCGTCGGCGCGGGCGCCCGGCAGCGCGAGGAACACGCAGCCCGGGGTCACCTTGCGCGAGTCGAACTCGGCCGGCCCGATGACGGGGGCGCCGGCGTCCGCGTTCAGGAGCTCGCCGCCGCAGATGGCGGCGATCTCGCCGGCGGTCATGGGGATCACTGCTGGGTCTCCTTCCCGTCGTCGCCCGCGCCGCGCGCGTCGAGGGCGCGGGCGAGCTCCTCCCGGTCGTCGAAGTGGTGGATCACGCCGTCGACCTCCTGTCCGGTCTCGTGGCCCTTGCCGCACACGATGATCGCGTCGCCGGTGCCGGCGGCGGCGACCGCCGCGTCGATGGCGGCGGCGCGGCCTCCCACCACGCTGATCGCGGGTGCGGGGCGGCCGGCGTCGCGCAGCCGGGCGGCCTCCTCCTCCGCGCCGGCGGCGACCGCCTCGCGGATGAGGGCCGGGTCCTCCGATCGCGGGTTGTCGTCGGTGACGATGACGACGTCCGCCGCCCGCGCGGCCTCCGCGCCCATGATCGGGCGCTTGCCGGCGTCGCGGTCGCCGCCGGCGCCGACGACCGCGATGACGCGGCCGGAGGTCTGGCCGCGCAGCGTCGCCAGCACGGCGCCGATGGCGGCGGGCTTGTGAGCGTAGTCGACGACGGCGAGGAAGTCCTGGCCGCGGTCGACGCGCTCCATGCGCCCCGGCACCGCCACGCCCGCCAGACCCTCGAGGGCCTCCGGGGTCGCCGCGCCGGCGGCCGCGAGCGCCGCCCACGCCACCGCCGCGTTGGCGACGTTGAAGGAGCCGGGCAGGCCGACGCGCAGCGCCACCGCCCCGTCCGGGCCGGTCAGCTCCGCGGTCTGCACCCCGTTGTCCGCGACCTCCGCCGCGGCGGCGGTCCAGGTCGCCGCGATCGGGGCGTCGTCACGCTCCCCCTCGTCGTTCCGGGCGTTGTCCGCGGTGGCGACGGTGTCCACCTGCACGTCCGGCGCCGCGGCGACCTCCGCCATGCGGCGGCCCCAGCGGTCGTCGACGCAGACGACGGCGCGCGGGGCGCGCAGCGGCGACTCCGGGCGGAACAGGCGGGCCTTCGCGTCGAAGTACTCGTCGAGCGTGTCGTGGAAGTCCAGGTGGTCCTGCGACAGGTTGAGGAAGCACGTCACGTCGAAGTCGACGCCGTCGACGCGGCCGAGCGACAGCGCGTGCGACGACACCTCCATCACCACGTGCGTCGCGCCCTCCGCCACCATCTGGCGGAACAGGCGCTGCAGCGCCGGGGCCTCCGGCGTCGTCAGCGACGACGGCACCGGGCGGCCGCCGATGCGCGTGCCCGTCGTGCCGATGAGCCCCACGACGTGGCCCGCCGCGTGCAGCGCCCCCTCCAGCAGGTACGTCGTCGTGGTCTTGCCGGACGTGCCGGTGACGCCGATGACCGTCAACTCCTGCGACGGGTGGCCGTGGATCTCCGCGGCGACGTGGCCCAGCACGGCGCGGACGTCGTCGACCAGCAGCACCGGCGGCACCTCGCGGCCCGCCTCCGCGGCGTCGGCGCGCAGGATCTCCAGCCCGGCGTGGTCCGTCAGCACCGCCGCACCCTCCGATTGGGAGGCGTAGCGGGCGCCGTGGGCGCGGGTGCCCGGCACCGCGGCGAACACGCCGCCGGCGGACACCTGACCCGCGTTGATCTCGATGCCGTCGACGGGGACGTCCCCCGCCGATGCGGGCACGACGGAACCGCCGCACCCGGAGGCCAGCCGGCCGAGAGTCGTCGTCATCGCTTCTCCTCCATCTCCCGGCCGCGCCCGATGCGCCGGCCGCGGGCCGCGGGGCCCGCCGTGGTCGTCGTGGTCGTCGTGGTGGTGGTCGTGGTCGCGGCCGTCGCCGTGGTCGCCGTCGCGGTCGTCGCCGTGGTCGCCGTCGCGGTCGTCGTCGTCACGCGATCACCCCGTCCTCAGCGTCAGCTGCTCGGCCGGCGGCGACGGCGGGATGTTGTAGTGGTTCAGCGACCACGCCGCGATGTCGCGGAACAGCGGCGCCGCCGACTGGCCGCCCTCGCCGTGGACGCCCCGCACCGGCTCGTCCAGCATGATGCCGATGACGAAGCGCGGGTCGTCCGCCGGGGCGATCCCCGCGAACGTGATGTGGTACATCGAGTTCGAGTACGCGCCGGTGGCCGGGTCGACCTTCTGCGCCGTACCGGTCTTGCCGGACAGCTGGTAGCCCTCCAGCCCGGAGCCGGACGCCGTGCCGGAGTTCATCCCGGACGGGTCCGACTGCAGGACGCCGCGGAACATGTCGCGGACCGTGCGGGCCGTCTCCGGGGAGACGACGCGGACGTGCTCCGGCGCCTCCGCCTTCGTCACCGTCCCGTCCGGGGCGGTCGAGGAGCGGATGACGCGCGGCGGCACGCGGACGCCGTCGTTCGCGATGGTCTGGTACATGCCCGTCATCTGCAGCAGCGTCATCGCCATTCCCTGGCCGATCGGCAGGTTGGCGAACGTGCCGCCGGACCACTGCTCGAAGCCGGGGACGATGCCGGGCGACTCCGCCGGCAGCTCCACGCCGGTGGTCCGGCCGAGGCCGAACAGCTCCACAATCTCGGAGAAGCGGCGATCGCCGACGTCCTGCGCCAGCATCAGCGTGCCGACGTTGGAGGACTTCGCGAAGATGCCGGCCGTCGTGTACATCTCCGTGCCGTGGTCCCAGGCGTCCTTGACGGTCACGCCGGCCATGTCGATGGATCCGGGCACCGCGTGGACCTCGTCCGGCGTGGTGACGCCGTCCTCGATCGCCGCGGCGGCGGTGATGACCTTCGCCACCGAGCCCGGCTCGAACGGGTCGGTCACCGGGGTGTTGCCGATGTCGCGGCCCGCCTCGACCTCCGCGCCGATGTCGCGGTTGGGGTTGGCGGTGGAGTCCTGCGCCATCGCCAGCACGTCGCCGGTGCGCGCGTCGAGCACGACGGCGGAGGCGCCCTTCGCGCCGGAGGCCTCCTTCGCCTGCTGCACCTGCTGCTGGACGTAATACTGCATCTCCATGTCGAGCGTCAGCTCGTAGGAGGTGCCGTCGACCGGGTCCTTCTCGTCGCGGATGGAGCCCGGGATGGCGACGCCGTTGGCGGCGATGTCGACGGTGCGGCCGCCGTTGACGCCCTGCAGCATCGCGTCGCGGGACGCCTCGAAGCCGAACTGGCCGACGCCGTCCATGCCGATCTTGCCGACGACGTTCGCCGCCACCGCCCCGTTCGGGTAGTGGCGGATGTCCTGCCGCTCGGCGACGAGCTCCGGGAAGCGGCGCACCGCCTCGGCGGCGCGGTCGGGGTCGACGTTGCGGACGAGGACCTCGTAGGTCGACTCCTCGTCCGTCAGCTTCCGCAGGATCTCCTCGGAGCTGATGCCGTCGTGCCGGACGGCGGCGCCCTCCTCGGGCTCCTCGTCGGCGACGCGGCGGCGGCCGCGGGAGGACTCGCGCTGCTCGTCGAGGTCGGGCACGCCGAGGATCTCCGGCAGCTCGCGGGCGATCTCGTCGACCCGCTCCTCGTAGGGGCCGTACGTCTCGGGCCACAGGCGGTGCCGCTCGTCCATCTCCTTGCGCAGCGTGTTCGGGTGGACGGTGACGGAGCGCGCCTCCATGGTGAACGCGACGGACTCGTCGTTGCGGTCGACGATGGCCCCGCGGCGTGCGGGGTCGACGAGGTGGACGGTGCGCTGGAGCGCCGCCTGCTCGGCGAGCTCCGGGCCCTTGATGAGCTGGACGACTCCGAGGCGGCCGACCAGCAGGATCGCGACGACGAGGCCGATGGTCTGGACCCAGCGGCGGCGGATGGTGAAGTCGTCGCGGCCGGTGGCCAGCCGCTCGCCGGCGGTCAGGGGGCGGTTGGCGCGGCGGCGTTCGAGGCGCCCGCCGTCGCCGCCCCGCCGTCCGCTGCGGTCGCGGCCGGCGTGCGCGTCGCGGTCGCCGCGGATTCCGCCGCGCCGCGTGACGACGCGGTCCTCCCCGGCCCCGGAGCCGGCGATGCGGCGGCCGCGGGACTCGCGGGGGTCGCGGGCGTCGCGCGGATCACGGGGATCGCGGGCGCCGCGGCGCGCGGCGTCGCGGCCGTCCCGTCCGGGGATGCGGCGATCACGGGCGTCCCCGCCGGAGCTGCGGCGGGGGCGCGGGTCGCGGGCGTCGGAACGTCCGTCTCCGCGTCGGGGGCCCATCATTCCCCCTTTCCGGGATTCGGGTTCCGTCGGGTGTCGGCTGGCATGACCGGGTCAGTCTACCGCCGGGGCGGGGGCCGGACCGGCATTGGCGGGCGCGGGCGCGGGGGCCGGCGCGGGCAGCGGCGGCAGGGGCGGCAGCTCGGGCACCGGGGCGGGCGCCGGAGCCGGGGCCGGCGCCGGGGCGGCGCCCTCGGGGGCCGGGGCCGGGGCGGGCGCCGGGACGGTCTGCGGGGCCGGGGCCGGCTGGGCCGGCTGGTACGGCACCATGCCCGGGGCCTGCGGGTCGGCGGGCACCAGCGGGGAAGTGCCGCCCTCGATGGCGTCGGTCTGCGCCGGATCGGACGTCGGGGCGTCCGGGCGCTCCGGGGCGCCGTTGATGTCGATGATGCCCTGCTGGTCCTGCGCGTCACCCGGGCGGACCTCCACGAGGTTGCCCTCGGCGTCGTAGGCCAGGATGGCGGGCTGCCGGACGTCGACCATGCCCATCTCCGCGGCGCGGCGCGCGATCTCGGAGGTGGAGGTCAGGTACTCGGCGTCGCGCTCGAGGACGGCGACCCGGTCCGCGAGCGCCTTCTCCTGCTCGCGGGAGGCGCTGAGGTCGAGGCTCGTCTGCGTCGACATGCCCGACAGCCACATGGCGAAGCCGATGCCGATGACGAAGACGACGAGGACGATGACGCCGAACTTCTGGCGGGAGCGGTCGAGGGTCGTCGTCGTCAGGCGGCGGCCGCGGTGCGAGACGATCTGGCGCGAGCCGATGCGGCGCGCGCCGCCGCGGCGGCGGGTGCGGGAGCGGTCGCGCGGCGGGGCTCCGGGGCCGGCGTGTCCGACGCCCGGGCGGGTCCGGGTCTCGTCCGTGATGGTCGCCATGGTGTCTCCAGGTCCTGGTTCGTCGTGATCGTCGTCGGGTGGTCGTGGTCGGCGCGGCGCGGGGCCGCTCAGTCGGGTCTGACGCGTTCGATGCAGCGCACGCGCACCGGGGCGGCGCGCGGGTTCTCCTCGATCTCCGCCGCGGAGGCCTTCTCCGCCCCGCGGGTCACCAGCCGGAAGCGCGGCTCGTGGCCGGGCAGCGCCATCGGCAGGCCCGCCGGGGTCGTGTCCTTCACCCGGTCGGCGAAGGCCCGCTTGACCAGGCGGTCCTCGTGGGACTGGTAGCTCATGAAGACGGCGCGGCCGCCGACGGCGAGGCGGTCGAGGATGACCGGCAGGGCGCGCTCGAGGGACTCGAGCTCGCGGTTGACCTCGACGCGCAGCGCCTGGAAGGTCCGCTTGGCCGGGTGGCCGCCGGTGCGGCGGGACGCGGCCGGGATGACGTCGTAGAGCAGCTCGACGAGGCGGCCGGAGGTCGTGAACGGCTCCCGCTCCCGCTCGCGCACGACGGAGGAGGCGATCTTCCCGGCGAAGCGCTCGTCGCCGTAGGTCGACAGGATGCGGGCGATGTCGCCGTGGTCGTAGGTGTTGAGGACGTCGGCCGCGGTCGGGCCGGACGTCGGGTCCATGCGCATGTCCAGCGGCGCGTCGACGCGGTAGGCGAAGCCGCGGTCCACCTGGTCGAGCTGCATGGAGGAGACGCCGAGGTCGAACAGGGCGGCGGCGATGCCGTGGCCGCGGGCGGCGGCGAGCGCCGGGTGATCCTCCCGGCCCTCCTCCACCGCGCCGTCGGGGGCGGTGCCGTCGAGAACGTCGCCCAGGCCGTCGAAGCGGACGCGGACGCCGATGAAGCGGTCGCCGAAGCGGGCCAGGCGGGCGCGGGCGCCGGCCAGGGCGGCGGCGTCGCGATCGAGGCCGATGAGGACCGCGTCGTCGAAGCGGTCGAGGAAGTGCTCGGCGTGGCCGCCGGCGCCGAGGGTGGCGTCGACGAGGACGGGGACCTCGCCGCGGCCGCCGGCGGCGTCGACGCCGCCGGCGGCCAGATCGGCCATGCGGTGGAGCATGACGGGGACGTGGCCGTGCTCGCCGGAGCGGCGATCGCCCTTCCGCTCCCCCGTCGCGGGGGCCGGCGCCCGGCCGTCACCGGAGTTGCCCGTGTGGCGGGTGGTGCCGTTGTGATCGCGGTGGACCGTCATGCCCCCTCCTCCCGGCGTCGCGTCGTGGTTTCCGTCGTGCTGTTCGCGTGATGGTCGCGCCAGACGCGGCCGCTGAGCGGCAGCCGGCCTGCGGGGGCGTGCACAGGGCCCCGCCCGCCCGGCACCTGGTGTCGGGGAAGTACACCAGGGTCCGAGCGGACGGAGTCCTTGCGGACGCTCCCTCGTACCGGGCGGGGCTAGAGGACCCCGAACAGCGATTCATCCTCGCCGTCGGAGAAGTCCTGCTCGTGCTCCGCCTGGTAGGCCTCCCAGGACTCCCTGTCCCAGATCTCCAGGAACTCGATCGAGCCGATGACCACGCATTCCTTCGTGAGATCCGCGTAGTCGCGGTGGGCCTTCGAGAGCGTGATGCGCCCCGATCCATCGGGCCGCTGCTCGTCGGTGCTCGCCGCGAGGTTGCGGACGAAGGCGCGGGCGCGGGGGTTGGTCCGCGACGCCTTCGTCGCCCGCTGCGCCAACCGGACGAACTCGTCGCGCGGGTACACGGCCAGCGAGTGGTCCTGCCCCTTCGTGATCATCAGCCCTCCGGCGAGTTCGTCGCGGAACTTCGCCGGAAGGGTCAGACGACCCTTGTCATCGAGCTTCGGGGTGTAGGTGCCGAGGAACATGCGCGTCTCCGGCTCCTTTCCCCGTCGTCCGGAAGGCCCCGTCGGGCCTCACGTGGATTGTTCGGTTATGGCTGTTTCGGTCCTGCGATGCCGGTCGACCTCTCCGACATCACGGCCCACAGTACCCCACTTTGCCCCACCCACAACATCCCAACACGGGAAATTCGCCCACATTGATGGATCGCAAGGCGCCCCACCTGCGGATATACAGGTGGGGAATTCTTCCGCGACACGCGAAAAGCAGGCCGGAACCGGCGTTCCGGCAACCATTCGCCCGCCGACTCAAGGTGATGCACACCACAGCAGACGCGCCGCCACAGCCGCGCGGCGGGCGCCACAACTTTCACATGCGCCCCTATTTCATCACAAGCCACACACGTTGCGCCACCGAGGGCAGGATCGAAGACAAGCGACCGGCCGCCACGACACCCGCGGAGCCGGGTGGGGCGAAGTGGGGCGCGCGGGGTGGGGCGAAGTGGGGCGGCCGGGGCGGGACGTTGCGGGGTGCGCGGCGGAGGCGCGACGCGGCGGAGCACCCGGGGCGGGACGCGACGGGGAGTGCGGCGGAGGCGCGCACGGAGGCCCGGCGGCGCGGCGGGGACGCGGACGACGACGCGGGCGACCCCGGACACGGCGACGCGCCCGGCCCCGATGCGGGGCCGGGCGCGTCACGTCCGGGTGCGGCGCGGGCGGCGGTGCGCCGCGCGCCGGCGGGCTACATCTGGCCGAAGCGGTTGCGGAAGCGCTCCTCCATGCCTCCACCGCCGTTGCCCCCGCGGCCGGAACGGCCGGTGCGGCCCGCGCGGGCGGAGCCCGGGCGGCGGACGGCGCGGCCCGGGCGGCGGGCGGCGCCGTCGCCGGAGCCGGTCATCGCCCACACGCCGGCGCCGAACATCACGAGGAAGCCGACGACGGACAGTGCGATGAACCAGAGGCTCTGCAGGGACAGGACCATGCCGCCGATGAGCAGCACGAGGCCGAGGACCAGCAGCGCCGTGGTGCGGATGCTGAAGCCGCGGGGCGAGCCGCCGCCGTCGCCGAAGGCGCGGGCGGACATCGCGGAGCCGAACTTCGGGTCCTCCGCATAGAGGGCCGACTCGATCTCGTCGAGCATCCTCTGTTCCTGTTCGGACAGGGCCATGGGTTCCTCCGCTGGTCGGTCGCGTGCGTGCGGGTGCTACGGGGTTCAACGGGCGACGGGCCCGCATTGTTCCGCCCCGTCCGCGCGGGGCGTGGGCGCGCGGCTCATCACGTGCCAGTGTACGCGCCCGGACGCATGCCCCGCCCCGTACATGCCGGAAGCGGCCGGACGTTCCGGGAGCCCCGCGGACCGGCGGCGTCAGGCGGCGGCGCCGAGGACCCCGAAGTCGGATTCGACGCGGTCCCGGAAGCCCGTCACCAGGTCCCGCAGGTGTGCGACCTCGGCCGCCGGCGGCGCGTCGTCGAGGCCGAGGCGCACCCGCTCGCGCCGGCGGGAGAACGCCGAAATGGCGTCCGCGTCGCCCGCGTACGCGGGGGCATGGCGCCGGACGCGGTCCCAGGCGCTGCGGTCCGCGGTGCGGCGGCGGCCCGGATGCTGCTCCAGCACCGCGCCGGCGACGCGCAGCGCGGCCTGGTACGTCAGCTCCATCGCCTCCTCCGGCGGCGCGGCGAGCGCGCGGCGCAGCAGCTCGTCCGCCCGCTCGAGGTACCCCAGCGCCCCGACGGCGACGTCCGCCGGCGCCACCAGCGACGCGGCCCTGCGTTCGAAGTCGATGATCATGGCGCGCTCCTCTCCGTCGTCTCCGCCCATGTCCTGACCGGGAGGGTAGGGGGCGGCCCGACATGACCCCGATAATATTCGAACACACGTTCGTTCGAAAGCCCCCGCCCCCTCCCCCGGCCCCGGCCGCGGCGGGGTCCCGTCGCAACGCACCCGCCCCTCCCCCCGACCCCCTCGCGCGCACCGGAGCCGCCGAACCCCCGCGCGGCCCGCCCCCGGCGTGGTTGACTGGCCGCGTGCAGTACACCGTGATGCCCATGACCCCGGCGACGTTCCGCGCCCGGTGCACGGAGACCGTCGACCTCTACATCGACGCCATGGGCTACGACCCCGCGCTGGCGCCCGGACGGGTGCGCGCCTGGCTGCTGCAGATGACGCAGCCGGGCTGGGCGGCGGCGTGCATCCTCGCCCACGACGGGTCCGCCCCGCCGGAGGAGGCGCTGGAGGACCCGCGCAACCCGCTGGCCGGCGTCGCGTTCTGCCACACCGGCGGGCCGACGCAGTGGTGGTCGCGGCAGGTCCGCGGCGGGATGGCCGCGCGCCGCCGCCCGCTGCGGGAGATCCACGCGACGCTGTCGGACTACGTCGAGCTCGCCGAGATCCACGTCGCCCCCGGCCACCAGGGCGCGGGCCTCGGCGAGGAGCTGCTGCGCACGCTGCTGGACGGCCGCCGCGAGCGACTCGTGCTGCTGTCGACGCCCGAGGTGCCGGAGGAGGCCAACCGCGCGTGGCGGCTCTACCGCCGGCTGGGCTTCGGCGACGTGCTGCGGGATTTCCTGTTCCCCGGCGACGCCCGGCCGTTCGCCATCCTCGGCGCGCCGCTGCCGCTGGCGCCGCGCAGGTCCCGTCGCAACGCGGGCGACGCGTAGGGCCCCTCGCGGCGCGGGGCTTTGCGACGGGTCCCGCCGGCTAGAACCCGCCGCGCAGCATCGAGCTGCCGCCGCCCCACGCCGGGGCCATGCCCAGGTTGTGCAGGACCTCCTGCGTGGCGCGGGCGAAGTTCATGGTCATGAAGTGCAGGCCCGGCACGCCCTCGGCGATGAGCCGCTCCGCCATCTCCGTCGTGACCTCGATGCCGACCTTGCGGATCTCGTCGCGGTTGCCCTCCTCGTCGCCGGCGGCCGCGGCGAGCAGCCGATCCTCCAGCGCCGTCGGCAGCTTCGCGCCGGACAGCTCCACCTGGCGGCGCACCGACCGCAGCGACGTGATGGGCATCAGGCCCGGGATGACGGGCTTCGCGCCGTGCTCCGGGTCCGCGGCGGCGAGGCGGTCGCGCAGCCGCAGGTAGTGGTCGACGTCGAAGAACATCTGCGTGATGGAGTACTCGGCGCCCGAGCGGAGCTTCTCCAGCGTCCGCGCCGTGTCGTTGTCCAGCCCGCCGGCGCGAAAGTGGCCCTCCGGGAACGACGCGATGCCGATCTCGAAGCCCGCGAACTCCTCCTCCGACCGGATGAGGGAGATGAGCTCGTTGGCGTAGGTCAGGCCGCCGTCGGCGGTGACCCAGTCCCCCAGCGGGTCGCCCGGCGGGTCGCCGCGCAGCACCAGCAGGTTGGTCAGGCCGCGGTCGAGGTAGCGGCGCAGGATGGCGCGCAGCTCGTCGACGGTGTGGTCCACGAGCGTCAGGTGCACCAGCGTCGTCAGCGGCTCGCGGGCGACGCGCTCCGCGATGCGGATCGTGCGCTCGCGGCTGGAGCCGCCGGCGCCGTAGGTCACCGACGCGAACGACGCCCCCAGATCGTGGAACGCCTCCGCCGCGGCGAGCAGGCGCGCCTCCGCCGCGTCGTCGCGGGGCGGCATGAACTCCACCGAGAACGGCACGATGCCGGGGCTGGGCAGCTCCAGCGCCTGGCGGACGGTCACCTGTCGGCGGGGAAAATCGGGTCGGGCCGTGACGTCGGACATGGACGGTTATTCTAGGGGGACCAATCCGGCCGGGGCCGGAGACCGGCGCGATTGCCCGGAACATCGAGCCCCGGGGCCCGCCCGCCCCGCCGCCCCGGCCGCCCCGCCGAACGAGGCCCCCGGAAGGTGACCCCATGACCGACCAGCGCATCTCCCCCGATCTGCCCGCCGCGGAGGTCCCCTCCGCCGTCGAGGGGGTGCTGGCCGACTGGTTCGACGAGCGGGAGGACGACGTCGCCGGCATCGGCGGGCACTTCACCGCCTCCGTGGCGGCGCTGCGGGACTTCACGATGCAGGGCGGCAAGCGCGTCCGCCCCGCGTTCGCGTGGGCCGGCTGGCTGGCCTGCGGCGGCGCCGAGGGCCGGCACGCCGACCCCGAGGACCCCGCCGCGGTGCTGCGCGCGGTGTCCGCGCTGGAGTTCATCCAGGCGTGCGCGCTGGTGCACGACGACATCGTCGACGCCTCCGACACCCGCCGCGGCAACCCGACGGTGCACCGCCGCTTCGAGGCGCTGCACCGGGAGCGCGGGTGGCGCGGCGACGCGGCGCGCTTCGGCGAGTCGGTCGCCATCCTGCTCGGCGACGTCGCCCTGACGTGGGCGGACGACATGCTGACGTTCTCCGGGATCACCGACCCGGCGCTCGACCGGGCGCGGCTGCCGTGGTGGCGGATGCGCCTGGAGGTCCTCGGCGGCCAGCTGCTGGACATCACCGCGGAGGCCGCCGGCGACGGGCGCGTGGAGACCGCGGAGCGGATCAACACGTACAAGACGGCGGCGTACACCATCGAGCGGCCGCTGCACATCGGCGCGGCCATCGCCGGCGCCCCGGAGGAGACCGTCGCGGGGCTGCGGCGCTTCGGCCGCGACATCGGCATCGCCTTCCAGCTGCGCGACGACCAGCTGGGCATGTTCGGCGACCCGTCGGTGACGGGCAAGCCCATCGGCGACGACCTGCGGGAGGGCAAGCGCACCGTGCTGGCCGGCACCGCCATCGCCCGCCTGCGGGAGACCGCGCCGGACGACGCGATGCGCCTCGACCACGCGCTGGGCCGGGTAACCGACCCGGCGGAGATCCGGGAGCTGTCCGACCTCATCCGCTCCACCGGGGCGGTCGAGGAGATGGAGGAGGAGATCGCCGTGCGCACCGAGCGCGGGCTCGCGGCGCTCGACGACCTGGACATCGACGCCGCCCACCGCGACCGGCTGCGCGACATGGGCCGGCGCGCGACGCAGAGGCTGCAGTGACCGCGGCGGGCGGCCGCGCGTCCGTGCGGCGGGGGCCGCGACGCCTGGCGCGCCGCATGGCTCGCCGCATGGCGCCGGCCGCCGGCCACGTCGCCGTCGTCGGCGCGGGCCTGTCGGGCCTGACCGCCGCGCTGCACCTGCTGGGCCGCGGCGTCCGCGTCACGGTGCTGGAGGCGGACGACCACGTCGGCGGGCGCTGCGCGACGGAGGACGTCGCCGTGCCCGGCGCGGGCGTGTCCGTCCGGTGCGACACCGGCGCGACGGTGCTGACGCTGCCGTGGCTGGCGGACGAGGCGCTGGCGGCGGTGGGGCTGACCGCCGCGGACGCCGACCCGGACTGGCGGGTGGAGCGGGTCGAGCCGTGCTACCACGCGACGTTCGCCGACGGCCGGTCCCTCGACGTCTCCTCCGACCCGGCCGCGATGGACGCGGAGGCCGCGCGGTTCGTCCGCGCGGGCGCCGGCGGCACCGGGGACGGCGCGGGCGCAGCCGGGAACGAACGCGCGGACCGCGTCATCGCGGGCCTGCGCGAGCTCCGCGGCTGGCTCGAGGCCGTGCACGACGAGGCGCTGCCGCACTTCATGGACGCCGACTTCGACCGGGTCGCCGACGTCGCCCGGGGACCCGAGAAGGCGGCGGCGCTGGCGCGGCTGGCGCGGCTGGGGGCCTTCGGGTCGCTGGGCCGCTCGGTCGGCCGGCGGCTGCCGGACGCGGACCTGGCGCGGCTGTTCAGCTTCCAGGCGCTGTACGCGGGGATGCACCCGCGGGACGCGCGGGCGGTGTACGGCTGCATCGCGCACATGGACACGGGCCTGGGCGTGCACTACCCCGTCGCCGCGCGCGGCGGCTCCGGCGCCGGGGCGCTGCCGGAGCTGCTGACCGCGGGCGTCCGCGCCGCCGGCGGCGAGGTGATCACGGGGTTCCGGGTCGCGCGCCTCGACTGCGACGGCGACCGGGTGCGGGCGGTGGTGCGTGACGACGGCACCCGCCTGGCGTGCGACGGCGTCGTCGCGACCGTCGACCGGCACGTCCTGGAGGGCTGGGTCCCCGGGCGTTCCGGGGCCCGCGGCGCCGCCGACGCCGCCGCCCGCGCGGCGCGGCGCTGGTCGCCGTCGGCGGTCGTCGCCCACGGCGCGGTGCCGGCCGAGGTCGCGGCGGCGTGGCCGCGGCGCCACCACGTCATCTCCTTCGGCGCGGAGTGGGACCGGACGTTCGACGAGATCTGCGCGCCCCGCGGCGGACGCATCATGTCCGACCCGTCGCTGCTGGTCACCCGGCCGGCCGTGTCGGCGCCCGACCGCGTCGTGCGCGACGCCGCGGGCGTGGCGTGGGAGCCCGTGAGCGTGCTGGCACCGGCGCCGAACCTGGAGTCGGCGGCGATCGGCTGGGACGCCGTCGCAACGCACTACGTGGAGGAGCTGGCGGGCGTCCTGGACGGCCGCGGCTTCCCGGGCCTGGCGGCGGCGTGGCGCGTCGGCCGCGTCGACCACCCCGGCACGTGGGCGGCGCGCGGCATGGGCGCCGGCAGCCCGTTCGGGCTGGCGCACCTGTTCCGGCAGACCGGTCCGTTCCGCCCGCGGAACCTCTCCCCGGCGCTGCCGGACGGCGTCGTGACGGCCGGGTCGACGACCGTGCCGGGCGTCGGCGTGCCGACGACGATGATGTCGGGGGCCCTGGCGGCCTCCCGGTTTCCGGACCGGGGCGCCTCCCGGGGACAATGCGGGGAGGACGGCACGCGACGGAAGGGAAGCGAACGGTGAGCATCATGCGCGTCGGATCGGCGGGCCTCGGCATGATCGGGGCGGCGCTCATCGCCGTCGGCTCCTACGGGGCGGGCGCGACCCGCTACCGCGGCGGCGTCGTCGAGGCCCTCGGCCTCGGCTGGATCACCTACGGGCACGGCTTCGCCCTGTTCGAGACGCTCATCTGGATCGGCGTCATCATCCTGCTGACCGGCTGGGTCGTCGCGGGCCGCGAGCAGATCTGGCGGCGCGCGGGCGACGGCGCTGACGGCGGCGGCGCTGACGGCGGCGGCGCTGACGGCGGCGCGCCCGGCGCGGTCGCCGGGGCACCGCACCGGGAGGCCGTCGCCAGGCTCGGGGAGCTCAACCGCACGCTGCGCTGGTGGCTGGTGCCGCTGGCGCTGTCGGGGCCGCTGTTCTCCCGCGACGTGTACTCGTACCTGATGCAGGGCACGATGATGCGCGACGGCTTCGACCCGTACACCGAGGGCGCCGCGGCCAACCCCAACCCGATGCTGCTGGAGGTCTCCGCCGACTGGCGCAACACGACGACGCCGTACGGCCCGCTGCACCTCGGGCTCAGCGAGGCCATCACCCGGCTGGTCGGCGACAACGTGACGCTGGGCGTCGTGTGCTTCCGCGTCGTGTCGCTGGCCGGGTTCCTCGCCATCGCGTGGTCGGTGCCGCGCATCGCCGAGCGGCTCGGCGGCGACCCCGTGCTGGCGCAGTGGCTGGGCGTGCTCAACCCGCTGGTGCTGCTGCACCTGGTGGCGGGCATGCACAACGAGGCCGTCATGGTCGGCCTGGTGTCGCTGGCGCTCGTCGCCGCCCTGGAGCTGCGCCCCCTGCCGGGCGCGTTCGCCGCGGCGGCGCTGCTGGGCGTGTCGGTGTCGATGAAGGCCACGGCGGTCATCGCGCTGCCGTTCGTCGTGTGGATCGCGCTGACCCGCCGCCGCCCAATGGGCGGGGCCGCCGACCTGCTGCGCCGCTCCCCCGCCATCATCGGCCTCGGCGTCGCCCTGACCGCGGTGCTCGTGGCCGTGCTCGCCGCGGTGACGTGGGTGACCGGCTCCACGTGGGGCTGGGTCACCGAGATCAGCGGCAACACGAAGGTCATCAACCCCCTGGCTGCCCCGTCGATGGTGGCGGGCGTCATCTCCGGGGTGATGGCGTGGATCGACGACGACGTGACGTTCAACGCCGTCGTGGAGGTCACCCGCTCCGTGTCGTCGGTGCTCATGATCGTCGGCCTGGTCGTGTGCTGGTTCGCGTTCCGCCGCACCCCGCGCCGGGCGCTGGCCGGCATGTGCGCCGCCTACGGCGTCGCCGTCGTGTTCAACGCCGTGACGCTGCCGTGGTACTACGCCAGCCTGCTCACCCCGCTGGGCGCCATCCGCCCGCCACGGTGGGTCGTGCAGGTCACCGTCGTCGCGACGCTCATCCTGTGCATGTCCTTCGCCGGCGGCGGCAACACGCGGTTCTACGACCCGAGCTGGATGATCGTCGTCACCGTCGCCGCGGTGCTGGCGACGCGCTGGCTCGCCGGCGGCCGCTGGCAGGACACCATGGCGTGGCGCGGCCGGCACGGCGACGGGCGCGACGCCGCCGTCGACCACTCCGCCCCGGGCCCCGCGCCCGCCGAGGAATGGTCCGCGGAGTACCGCGCGCAGTCGCCGGAGGCGGAGGCGCGTGACGACGGGAACCTCGCCGCAGCGGAGGCCCCCGGTGCGCGCTGAGGCCGCCCCGGCCGGGGACGACGTGCTCGCCCGCGCCCGCGCCGTCGCCCGCGAGATCACCGAGCGGCACGGCCGCACCTACGCCCTGGCCATCCGCCTGCTGCCGGAGGAGCGCGCCGACGGCGTCCGCAGCCTCTACGCGTGGGCGCGGCTCATCGACGACTACGTCGACCTCGACGACGGCGTCGCCCGCCCCCTGCGCGACCCCGCCGACGTCGAGGCCCGCGTCCGGCACCTCGACCGGGTGCTGCGCGCCGCCGTCGCCTGGCCCGGCGACCTCGCCGACGCGCGCGTGCCCGCCCCGCCCGCCGGCGTCGACCCCGTCGCCGACCGGGAGCGGCTCATCATCCTCGCCGCAGCCGGCGCCATCCGCCGCTGGGGCATGGACGCGGCGCTGCTCGACGAGTTCCTCGACGCCATGCTCGACGACCTGCCCGGCACCACCGTCCACCGCACCCGATACCGCACGTGGGCGGAGCTGGACCGCTACATGCGCGGCTCCGCCGGCGTCATCGGCCTGCTGACCCTGCCGGTCCTCGGCCGCGGCGAACCCGGCTCCCCCGCCTACCGCGAGGCCGAGCCGCGGGCCGCCGAACTCGGCCGCGCCTTCCAGATCACGAACTTCCTCCGCGACGTCGCCGAGGACCTCGACCGCGGCCGCATCTACCTCCCCCTCGACGAATGGGCCCGCTTCGGCGTCGGCCCCGCCGACCTGCGCGCCGCCCGCGACGCCGGCCGGGCCACCCCCGCCATCGTCGCCGCCATGCGGCACTTCATCGCCGTCAACCGCGCCTCCTACCGCGACGCCGAACCCGGCATCGCGCTGCTGCGCTCCCCCGCCCGCGAGGCCATCCGCACCAGCTACATCCTCTACGGCGAGATCCTCGACCGCATCGAGGCGCAGGGCCACGACCCCTTCGCCGGCCGCGCCGTCGTCCCCCGGCACCGGCGGCTGGCCGTCGCCGCGCCCCGCCTCCTGGCGGCCGCCGCATCGTCGGCGGCGGGCCGGGGCGGGGACCGTCGCAAAGCCCCGCGATAACCCGCGGTGACCCGCGGTGACCCGCGGGCGCGGGCCCGCGGGGCGCCGGCCCCCTACAGCGCCATCGCCTGGGCGCGGCGGCGCACCTCGCGCGCCAGATGCCCGTGGAGGGCGTCGATGGGGCGGCCCGGCAGCGACTCGTCCTCGGTGAACAGCCACTGCAGCATCTCCTCCGGCGAGTAGCCGCCGTCGTGCAGCAGCGCCAGCACGCCCGGGACGAAGCGGGCGACGGCGCCCTCGCCGAGATCGAGCATCCGCTCCGGCACCTGCGCCACCTCGTCGCGGCGCACCGCGATGAGCTTGCCCTCCTGCAGCAGGGCGTGGACGCGGGTCACCGGCTCGCCGATGCGATCGGCGACGTCCGGCAGGGGCAGGACGGGCTCGGAGGGATCGAGGACGTCGGAGCAGGCCGGGATCTTTCTCATGGCCGCCGATGCTACCGCGCGGGGCGCGGGCGGGGCGCGGGCGGGGCGCGGGCGGGTTGGCGCACGTGTCGGGCGCTCCGCCATACTGGGGGCCGCCACCAGAAGGAGCGATGAGGGATGACTGAACTGCGCGAGGGCGACCTCCTCGACGGCCGCTACCGCATCGGGCCGCGCATCGCCCGCGGCGGGATGTCGGCCGTGCACCGCGCCGTCGACGAGCGCCTCGGGCGGCTCGTCGCCGCCAAGGTGATGGACCCGCGCTTCCACGACGACCGGGCGTTCCGCGTGCGCTTCGAGCGCGAGGCCCGCGCCGTCGCCGGCATGGCCGACGCCAGCCTGGTCAACGTCTTCGACCAGGGCGCCGACGACGCCGGGCACGTCTTCCTCATCATGGAGCTCGTCGACGGCGGCACGCTGCGCGAGCTGCTCCGCGAGCGCGGCCCCATGCCGCCGCACGCCGCGGCCGCCGTCCTGCGGCCCGTGCTGCGCGCGCTGTCGCTGGCGCATTCCCGCGGGCTCGTCCACCGAGACGTCAAGCCCGAGAACGTGCTCATCTCCGACGCCGGGCAGGTCAAGCTCGCCGACTTCGGGCTCGTGCGCGCCGCCGCCGACGCGTCGGTGACGTCGGCGTCGGTCATCGTCGGCACCGTCGCCTACCTGTCCCCCGAGCAGGTCCGCGGCCACGAGGCGGGGCCCGCCTCCGACGTGTACTCCGCCGGCGTGCTGCTGTACGAGATGTTCACCGGCCGCACCCCGTTCCGCGGCGACACGTCGCTCGCCGTCGCCCTGGCGCGGCTGGAGTCCGACGTCCCCGACCCGTCGGAGGCCATCGACGGCGTCCCGCCGGAGTTCGACGCCCTCGTCGCGCGGGCCTGCGCCCGCCGGCCGGAGGACCGCTACGCCGACGCCGCCGAGTTCGCCGCCGACCTCGAGGCCGCCGCCGACGCGCTCGGCCTGCCCGACTTCACGGTGCCCGCGCCCGCCGACTCCGCCGCCCACCGCGCCGCGGAGGAGGCGCGGACGCGTGACGACGGAACGGGCGCGGGCGGCGGCTTCGCGGGCGTGGCGGGGGCCGCGGGGCTCGCGGGCGCGGCCGGCGCGGCCGGGTTCGCGGTCGCCGCGGGCGCGGGCTCCGGTGAGTCCGGCGACGACGGCGCCGACCGAGACCCGTTCGCGCTGGGCGACGGGCTGGACGACGAACCGAACGCCGGCGGAGGCGACCGCGACACGCTCGCGGAGCGCCGCGACGGCCGGGCGTGGTCGAACGTGCCGGAGCCGGACGACGAGCAGGGCACCGCGGTGCTCGGCCGCGTCCCGGAGCCGGGCCTGTTCGGCCCGCACTCCGGGCCGGACGGCGGGTCGGAGACGCGGTTCGACGCGCCGGTGCCCGCCGCCGCCCGCGACGACGGATACGACGACCTGTTCGACGGGCCGGGCGCCGGCGACCGGCCGGACGACTATGACGGCTACGGCGATCCCGACGACCGCGGCGCCGCGCGGCCCGCGAAGGCCGGCGGCCGGGAGCGGACGCGGACGGGGTGCGCGATCTGGCTGATCGTGGCGCTCGTCGCGACGCTCGCGGTGGCGCTGGGCGCCTGGTGGCTGGGTTCCGGCCGCTACGGCGAGGTGCCGACGCTGACCGGGATGTCGCCGAACCAGGCGACGCACACGGTCCGGGAGGCGGGCTTCGAGCCGGCGTCGCGGGACGTGTACGACGACGAGGTGCCGGCGCAGCGCGTCGCGGGCACGGAGCCGGAGGGCGGCAGCCGCGTGGTGCGCGGCGAGGTCGTCACGGTGCTGGTATCGCTGGGCAGGCCGACCGTGCCGGACGTCCCCTCCGGCGCGGACCCCGCGCGGTACGCGCAGCTGCTGAAGGAGCGGACGCTGACGGAGAAGCGGGGCGAGGAGGTGTACTCCGACGACGTGCCCGAGGGGAAGGTCGCCGAGGTCGACCCCGCCGCCGGCACCAGCGTGCGCACCGGCTCCGCCGTGACGGTGCACCTGTCGAAGGGCCCGGCGCCGGTGGCGGTGCCGGACGTCGTCGGGCTGTCGCGCGCCGACGCGGAGAAGGCGCTGGAGCGGGCGGGCCTGTCCGTCGGGTCGGTCGAGGAGAAGTTCGACAAGTCGCGCGATCCGGACGAGGTCATCGCCGTCGACCCGAAGGAGGGCACGGACGTCGAGAAGGGGTCGGCCGTCGCGCTCACCGTCAACAACGGCATCGAGGTGCCGAACCTCGCGGGAAAGACCCGCGAGGAGGCCGAGCGGGCGCTGCGCGAGGCGGGCCTGGCCGTCAAGGAGGTCACGGTCGACGACTCGTCGTCGCGCCCGTCGGGCCAGGTCGAGCGGACGTCGCCGAAGGCCGGCGAGGTCGTCGACCCCGACTCCCCCGGCGTGACGGTCTACGTCTCCGAGACGGTCGAGGTGCCGATGCTCATCGGCCGCACCGTCGACGACGCCCGCCGCGAGGCGGAGGCGCGCGGGCTGCGCATCTCGACACCGGGCGGCGCGAACGGCGGCGACCTAGTCATCACGCAGTCGCCGCGGCCGGGCGCGAGCGCGAAGGAGGACGACGTCGTGGAGGTCCGCACGCTGTAGGCGCGCCGCGCGCATCGCGCGCGGGGTGCGGGTCCGCGGTTCACGCGGACCGCGCGTGACGACGCCCCGGGCGACGCGGCGGGCGTCGTCACGCAGGTCATGGGCGAACGGGTTTTCGACATTATCCGCCATTTCACCTGATGTTCACCATCACACCCTTCCCCCTTTCGAACGCATGAACTAATGTTCGGGGTATCACGGGGACGAGGGGGTGACGTCCATGGCGGATGACGGGGGAACCGGCGGCGACGCGATGCGCGGGGAGCCCGCGGCGTGCGGCGACGAGCTGCGCACGGCCGTCGAGGACTTCGCCCGCGCCGTCGACGTCATGGAGGGCGCCTGGGATCTGCTGGACCGGGAGTCGCGGCGCGGCCTGTACCGGCAGCTCGAGCGGGCGCGGGCGCGGATGGCGCTGGTCGACGCCGCCTACCTGGCTGCGGAGGGCGCCGGGGGCGTCGTCGGCGGCAAGCCGCGGCACATCGCGGACCTCGCCCGCCACGCGCACATCTCCCGCGCGGAGGCGCGGCGGCGGGTGCGGGCCGCGGTCCGGCTGCAGGACGAGGAGACGGTGCCGGCCCACCGCGACCGCGAGGCGCGCAACCTGCTGCCGGAGGTGCGGGCGAAGGTCGCCGACGGCGTCGTCGGCGCGGACGCCCTGGAGATCATCGACAGGGAGCTGGAGAAGCTGCCGGAGAAGGCGGAGGACGTCGTCCGCGTCGCCGACCCGCACATCGCAGCCATCCTCGACGTCGTGGAGGTCGACGACCTCAGGGCGCTCGGCCAGATGCTGCGGACGCTGCTGGGCCTCGACGACCCGTACACCGACGACGACCGGGCGCGAAGGCGGGACATGCACCTGTCGCAGCCCGACGCCGACAACATGCGGAACCTGCGCGGGCGCGTCACCCCGGAGTTCGCCGCCGTGCTGCTGCGGCTGTGGGCGGACCACGCCCGGCCGGGCGGCCTCCTGCCCGAGGGCTCCGACCCCGCCGCCGACGGGCGGTCGGCCGGGCAGCGGCGCTACGACGCGCTGGAGGCCGCCGTCGCCGCCGGGTACGCGCCGGCGCGGCAGGCGGGCGTCATCGCGGAGGCGGAGGCGGCGCAGGAGGCCGCGGAGGCCGCCGCGCGGGCCGCGGCCGCGGAGGAGACCGAGGAAGCGGACGCGAACGCGAGCGCAGGCACCGCCGGCCGCACCGTCCCACGCGACGACGCCCCTCCCCGGCCGCTGCCCTCCGCTCCCCTGCGCCCGGGTCGCGGGGCGGGCACCATCGTCGCGTACATGGGCGTCGACGAGCTCGCGGCGAGGGCCGG
Source organism: Corynebacterium sp. 335C (assembly GCF_053525695.1). NCBI lineage: Bacteria > Bacillati > Actinomycetota > Actinomycetes > Mycobacteriales > Corynebacteriaceae > Corynebacterium > Corynebacterium sp. 335C. The sequence continues at coordinate 456,201 of NZ_JASTTB010000002.1, read as the reverse complement.
GGTGGCGGTGACGGACGTCGGCACGACCATCAGCGTGGAGCAGGCGCTGCGCCGGGCGTCGGCGTCGCAGGTGTTCCTGTCGGTGCTCGACCTGCGCGGCCAGACGATGTGGTTCGGCCGCGCCCGCCGCACCGCCTCCCTCGCCCAGTACCTCGCGCTCGGCGCGGAGGAGGGCATGTCGACCGCGCCCGGCACCGACGCCCCGCCCGCCTGGTGCGACGTCCACCACGTCGACGCGTGGGGCTCGGGCGGCGGCACCGACATCGGCAACCTCACGCTCGTCGACAGGCGCGTCCACGGGCTCGTCGACGACGCGCGGACGGATCCGCGCTTCTGGTGGAGCACCCGCTCCCCCGACCCCGCCGCCGACGGCGGGAAGGTGCGGTGGACGCCGCCGCGCGACGTCGACCCCGAGCGGCGGGTCCGGCCGAACGCGCATCCGCACGGGCGGATGGCGCCGGGCGCCGTCGTCAGGCGGCGTGCCGCGGGCCGGCCGAAGGCGCCCGCCCCCGGGGACGGCGAAGGCCGCGGGGACCCCGATCCTCCGGACGGTTCCGGGTGACGGCGGGCCCCGCGGCCCGTGGCGTCGTCACGCAACACGCGCGACGCTCCGCACGACGCCGCGCCCTAGTTGCGCAGCATCTCCGCGACGAGGAACGCCAGCTCCAGCGACTGCTGGGTGTTGAGGCGCGGGTCGCAGGCGGAGGCGTAGCGGCCCGGCAGGTCGACGTCCATGATGTCCTGGGCGCCGCCGAGGCACTCGGTGACGTCCTCGCCGGTGAGCTCGATGTGCATGCCGCCCGGGTGGGAGCCGATGGCGCGGTGGACCTCGAAGAAGCCCTGGACCTCGTCGACGATGCGGTCGAAGTGGCGGGTCTTGTAGCCGTTGGAGGCGGAGTAGGTGTTGCCGTGCATCGGGTCGCACTGCCAGATGACCTTGTGGTCGGTGGCCTCGACGGCCTCGACGATGGCGGGCAGGACGGAGCGGACCTTGTCGTTGCCCATGCGGGAGACGAGGGTCAGGCGGCCGGGCTGCTTGAGCGGGTCGAGCTTCTCGACGTAGGCGACGGCCTGCTCCGGCGTGGTGGTCGGGCCGATCTTCAGGCCGACGGGGTTGCCGATGAGGGCGGCGAGGGCGATGTGGAAGTCGTCCATGCCGCGGGTGCGCTCGCCGACCCACAGCTGGTGGGCGGAGAGGTTGTAGAGGTTGACGGTGCCCTCGTGGTCCTCGGCGAGGCGGAGCATGGCGCGCTCGTAGTCGACGACGAGCGCCTCGTGGGAGCAGTAGATCTGCGCCGTCTGGAGGTTGTTGTCGGAGACGCCGCAGGCGGCCATGAAGTCGAGGGCGTGGTCGATTTCGCGGGCGAGGTCCTCGTAGCGGGCGCCGGCCGGGGAGTTCTGGACGAACTCGCGGTTCCACTCGTGGAGGCGGTGGAGGTCGGCGGTGCCGGAGCCGGTGAGGGCGCGGACGAGGTTCATGGCGGCCGACGCGTTGGCGTAGGCGCGGATCATGCGGGCGGGGTCGTGGACGCGCTCGGCTTCGGTGGCGCCGACGCCGTTGACCATGTCGCCGCGGTAGGACAGGAGGCCGTCGCCGTCGATGTCCTTGGAGCGGGGCTTGGCGTACTGGCCGGCGATGCGGGCCATCTTCACGACGGGCGTGGAGGCGCCGTAGGTGAGGACGACCGCCATCTGGAGCAGCGTCTTGATGTTGGCCCGGATGTGGGGCTCGGTGTTGGACTCGAAGGTCTCGGCGCAGTCGCCGCCCTGGAGGAGGAAGGCGCGGCCGTTGGCGACGTCGGCGAGCTCCTGCTGGAGGCGGCGGATCTCGGGGGCGACGACGATGGGCGGCACGGATTCGAGGACCTTGCGGACCTCGGCGGCGGCCTCCGGGTCCCACGACGGCTGCTGGAGCGCGGGGCGGGCGAGGGCGTCGTCGAGGCGCTCGCGGATGTCCTGCGGCAGCGGCGGCAGGTCGGGGAGGTCGTCTACGGGAACGTCAATGGTCCAACTCACGCCGCACATCATACGGGGCGGGGTGGCGCGGGGCCGAAGCGGGCGGCGTCCGGGGTGCGCGGGTGCGCACGTGCGCAGGTGTCCGCGGGGGTTGCGCGTCGTTCGCGTGACGACGGCTCCCGCCCCGGCTACCTGCCCGCGGCCTGCTCGATGGCCCGGAAGCGCCGGAGGTTGTGGCGGGCGTCGACGAGGGCGTCGTGCTGCCCGCGGCCGGCGGCGGGGAGGCGGGGGCGGCCGTTGGCCTCCCAGTGCTGCTTGAGCTCGCGGGTGAAGCGGGGCATGCGCTGGGGCAGGCGGGTCATGTCGCCCCACAGCTGGACGAGGGCGATGTGGTCGTAGGCGCCGACCCAGGCCCAGAGTTCGGGGGTGCCGCCGCCGGGCGGCATGAGGAAGTCGGCGAGCCGATCGCGGATGTCGCGTCGGGTCATCCAGGCGTCGGAGCCGGGGCTGGGCAGCTGGTTGAGGACGTTGGCGCGGACCCAGGGGCCAGCCTTGCGCGCGTTGAATTCGGTGGAGACGGCGTAGAACTCGCGTCCGTCCTCCGCGACCACGCCGATGGACACGAGGTCGATCGTCCGACCGTCCTCGATGAACTCGGTGTCGTAGAAGTAGCGCACGGGGTCCAGGCTACCGGGCGGTCAGCGGCGTCCGGCGAGGAGGGCGCGGACGCGGTCGCGGACGCCGGGGGCGGGCGGGGTCTCGAGCCGGCCGCCGGGTTCGGTGCCCTCGGGGTAGCCGTTGCCCTCGGTGAGGGAGTTCTTGACGTCGGCGGCGTAGGCGTCGACGTAGTCCTGGCCGGAGAGGTCCTGGAGGGCGGCCATGACGTCGTCGGTGAGCGCGCGGGCGCAGGCGTATTCGTCGCCGCGGTCGCGGTAGTCGGCGGGGTCGATGGGGTCGCCGATGCGGACGCCGAGCTTGACGGGGCGGGGGATCCAGGTGCCGATGGGGTTGGCGGCGTCGGTGCGGATCATGGCGACGGGGTAGACCTTGACGCCGGTGTTGAGGGCGACGCGGGCGAGGCCGGTCTTGCCGCGGTAGAGGCGGCCGTCGGCGGAGCGGGTGCCCTCGGGGTACATGCCGAGGAGGTCGCCGCGGTCGAGGACCTTGACGGCGGCGAGGAGGGCGTCGCGGGCGGAGTCGCCGGAGGTGCGGTCGATGGGGACCTGGCCGACGGAGGAGAAGAAGAACTTCTGGATGCCGCCGACGAAGCCGGGGGTGGTGAAGTACTCCTGCTTGGCCAGGAAGGTCAGCTGACGCTTGCAGACCAGCGGGAAGTAGAAGGAGTCCATGACGGCGAGGTGGTTGGACGCCATGATGGCGGCGCCCTCCTCGGGGATCTTCTCGCCGCCGTCGTAGAAGGGGCGGTTCCACACCCGCAGGAAGGGGCCGATGAGGATGTACTTGAAGAACCAATACCATCGATTGCGCACGGCGCGACTATAGCGCAGGCGCGGGCCCCTCCCCTGGTGACGCGCCCCGGCGGCGCCTGCCGGGGTCACCCGCCGGGGGCGGCTACGATCCCGGTGTCCGGCCCGCGCGCCGTACCGGGCACCGCGCCCCGCCCCGCCCGTCCCCTGCTTCCTGGAGGTCCCCCATGCCCCGCCCGTTGACGTCCGCCGCCGCGGCCGCGGCGCTCCTCGCCGCCGGCGCGCTGTCCGGCTGCGCCTCCGATCATTCGGTCGGCATGCACGATGCGGCCGATGTGCTGGGGATGACGGTGGCGGAGGCGTCGGGCGAGGTGCACGAGGGGGTGCACGTCGAGCCGATCGATCTGGGCCACCGCTACCTGGATCCGGCGCCGGAGCAGCCGCGGCCGGCGGTGCCGCCGGAGGGGTGGCGGGTCATCGCGCAGTGCGAGCAGACGCTCGACGGGGCGCTGACGGTCGGCGTGCTGACGGAGGAGGAGTACCGCGCGATCACGCAGGGCGGCCTGACGTCGGGCATTTCGCTCAACGGCGATCGCATCTTCCTCAACTGCCCGGAGGATCGGGACGAGGACGAGCTCTGACGCCGTCCCCGGCGGCGGCTCGCGTCGTCAAGCGCTGCTGCTTGATCATCGCGTGACGACGGCACCCGCGCCGCGGCGTGGGCCGCGTCAGCGCGGCGCGTCCGGCCCGAGCGCCGCGAGATCGGCGGCGCCGATGACGCCGGCGTCGGCGCCGAGCTCGGCGGGGGCGATGCGGGCCAGCGGGCGGTGCCCGGAGCCGGTGATGTTCTCGGCGAAGACCTCGCGGGCGCGGCCGAGGTACTGATCGGCGGCGCGGGCGACGCCGCCGCCGATGACGATGAGCTCGGGGTCGAAGACGTCGGCGACGAGCGCGAGGCCGCGGCCGAGCCACGTGGCGAAGTCGTCGACGGCGGCGGCGCCGAGCGGGTCGCCCGCGGCGGCGGCCTCCATGACCTCGGTCCCGCCGACCTGGGGGCCGGAGACGCCTGCGCGGACGAGGCGCCGCGCCAGCGGGGAGCGGGAGGCGTACTCGGGGGCGAGTTCGGCGGCGGTGGTGACGAGGGCGGTGCCGGAGCAGTAGCGCTCGAGGCAGCCGCGCTTGCCGCACGGGCAGGGCCGCCCGCCGGGAACGACGGTGAGGTGGCCGAATTCGGGGGCGGTGCCGTGGGCGCCGCGGAAGAGGCGGCCGCCGTGCATCATGGCGCCGCCGATGCCGGTGCCGATGGCGAACAGCACCCAGGTGCCGGCGTCGCGGGCGGCGCCGTGTCGGTATTCGCCCCAGGCGGCGGAGTTGGCGTCGTGCTCGAGGACGACGGGCATGCCGAGGCGCCGTTCGAGGCGCGTGGCGACGTCGGCGTCGCGCCACGGCAGGTGCGGCGCGAAGCGGACGATGCGGCATCCGGGGTCGAGGAAGCCGGCGACGGCGAGGCCGACGGACGCGGCGTCCGGGTGGTGGGCGCGCAGCTCGTCGACGATGGCGTGGATGGCGTCCTCCATCCCCTCCTCGGTGGCGGGGGTGGGGCGCTTCGCGGTGCGGAGGATCCGGCCGCCGGGGGCGACGACGGCGCCGCGCAGGTTGGTGCCGCCGATGTCGAACCCGATGGTCGGGGCGTCGTGGGGGCTGGCGGCGGGCACGGGGTGCTCCTTCTGTCGGTCGGCCTGTCGGTCGGCGCGGGCGGCGGCGAGCGCCGGGGGCTGCGCGGGACCGCTCACTGGCCCCCGGGCAGAAGGCCGGCGACGGAGCGGAACCTCACCAGGATATCGCCGCCGGGCGCCGTCCCCGAATCGGCGGCGCGGTGGGCGACGGGTTCGGCGGTGCGCGTGACGACGTCCGTCCCGTCGTGCGCGCACGCCCCGAGGACCGCGGGGAGCGTCATGCGGCGCCACCACGGCCCGGCCCAGGCGACGAGGTCGCGGCCGCGGACGTCGGCGCCGCAGCCGGTCTCCTCCGCGAGCCGGCCGGGCAGCGGGATGCGCCACGTGAAGCGGAGGGTGCCGTCGTCGTCGGCGCCGTCGGCGCGCAGCCGCGGCGGCTCGGGGTCGGCGGGCCGGCCGCCGCGGACGACGGGCAGGCCGAGGAAGGCCGCCGCGTCGGCGACGGCCGCTCCCCCGGTGCCGGCGTCCGGCCCGGCGCCCGCGTCCGCGCCCGCACCGGCCCCTGCCCACGCATGCGGCGCGCCCGCGACGTGCACGACCGCGCCGCCGCCGAAGACGGACCGGTCGAAGTCGGTGCACCGGCCCCACAGCAGTTCGAGGGCGCGGGCGCGTCCGGCGCGTTCACCGAAGACGGCGGGCATCTGCCGGTGCCTGTCCACGCGCGGAGCGACGGCGTCGATCAGCCCGGCGAGTTCGCCGGGCGCGGCGAGGAGCCGCAGCCGGGCTAGTTCGGCCTCGGGACCGCCGCCGGAGCAGTCGACGACGACGGGGCCGCCCGTCGCGTCGGCGAGGGCGCGGGCGCGCCACCAGACGGCCATGCGCTCGAGGCCTGCGAGGCCGCCGAGCATGCGGACGGTGTCGTGGATGTCGTCGCCGGTGCCCATGACGTCGGCGAGGGCCTCGCCCACGATCGCCGGGTCGGCGCGGCCGGGCGATTCGAGCACGGCGGCATCATCCGGGACGCCGGACGCGCCGGCCCCCGCGGCTCCCGTGCCACCTGCGCCTCCGGTGAAGTCGAGGTGCAGCCAGGCCGCTCCCCCGTCCGGCAGGCCCTCCCGGCCCTCCCGGCTCGCCCCGCCCGGTCCGCCGGTCACGCGCCGGCGCCGGACTCGACGCGCGCCTTGAGCCCGGTGAGCGCGGTCTCGATGATGCGGTTCTCCGCCTTGCGGCGCAGCATGCCGAGCATCGGGACCTTGGTGGCGACCTGGAGTTCGTAGGTCACGCGGGTGGCGCCGTCGCCGGCGGGTTCGAGGCGGTAGGCGCCGTCCTGGGTCTTCTGCATCTCGGAGGAGACGAGGGTCCAGGACACGCCGTCGTCGGTCCAGTCGTATTCGACCTCGAAGACGTCGGTGAGGACGGTGGAGAGGGTGAAGCGGGCGCGCCGGGGGCGCAGCGGGGCGTCGCCGGGTGCGGTGACCTCGCCGGCGGAGGTGCCGGCGGCCCATTCGGGGTAGGCGGCGGCGTCCCCGATGACGTCGAGGATGCGCCGGGGCTCCGCCTCGATGACGATGTCGCGCTTCGTTCGGTCGGCCATGCGACCAACCTACCCGTTCAGGGGCGCGTCCCGGGCCCGGCGAGGATGGCGCGCAGGCGGGAGCCCATGGCCTCCCAGGTCCAGTGGTCGAGGACGTGGCGTCGTCCGGCCTCGCCCATGGCGCGGGCGGCGGCGGGGTCGGCGAGGATGCGGGCGACGGCGTCGCCGATGGCGCGGGCGTCGTGGCCGGGGGCGACGTGGCCGGTGACGCCGTCGACGACGGTTTCGGGGGCGCCGCCGGAGTCGCCGGCGACGACGGGGACGCCGCAGGCCTGGGCCTCGAGGTAGACGATGCCGAGGCCCTCGACATCGAGGCCGCCGCCGCGGGTGCGGGCGGGCATGGCGAAGCAGTCGGCGGCGCAGTAGTGGGCGCGCAGCTCCTCGTAGGGGACGGCTCCGGCGAAGATGATGCGGTCGGCGGCGGAGGAGGCGCGGGCGAGGCGTTCGAGGCGGGCGCGGCCGGGGCCGGAGCCGACGATGAGGAGGCGCGCGTCGGGGGCGTCGCGCAGGATGCGGGGCAGGGCGCGGATGAGCTGGTCCTGGCCCTTGCGGGCGACGAGGCGGGAGATGCAGACGATGAGCTTCTCCCCGTCGGAGACGCCGTGGCGGGCGCGGATCATGGCGCGGCCGCCGGGGTCGGGGCGGAAGAGCTCGGCGTCGACGCCGGAGGGCAGGCGCTCGAAGGCGGTGCGCGGGCCGAACGCGCCCGCGAAGCGGTCGCGGGTGTAGCGGGAGATGTACGTGACGACGTCCGCCGCGTCGCCGATCCTGCGCAGTGCGGCGTGGCCGCCGGGGACCATGGACCAGCCGACTTCGTGGCCGTGGGTGGTGGCGACGATGCGGCGGGCGCCCGCGCGGCGGCAGGCGGGGGCGAGGAGGGCGAGCGGGGCGGCGGCGCCGAACCAGACGACGTCGATGCCGTGGTCGCGGATGATGCGGGCGGCGGCGCGGGCGACGTGCGGCAGCGGCAGCAGGCAGGGATCGGGGAGCCTGACGACGCGGTACGGGACGGCGGCGTCGTGCGCGGCGGTCTCCTCGGAGGGGGTGCGGGTGGAGGCGAGGACGGTGAGCGAGTCGGCCGGGAGGCGGTCGCAGAAGTCCCGCAGGTAGCTCTCGATGCCGCCGGCGCGCGGCGGGAAGTCGTTGGTGATGAGCAGGATGCGGGGCGTGCGCGGTGCGCCGCTCCCCCGGTCGGTCGCGTCGGCCACGGGCGCTCCTAGTAGCGGACGGCGCCCTGGTAGGGGCCGCCCTGGTCGATGGGGACGACCTGGACGGGGATGCCGTAGTCGGAGGCGTGGACGATCATGCCGCCTCCGACGTACATGCCGACGTGGGTGACGCCCGGGTAGTAGCCGATGAGGTCGCCGGGCTGCAGCTGGTCGCGGGAGACGGGGGTGCCTCCGGCGAGCTGGGCCTGGGAGGTGCGGGGGATGGTCTTGCCCATCTGCTGGTAGGCCCAGTACATGAGGCCGGAGCAGTCGAAGGCGTCGGGGCCGGCGGCGCCCCAGGAGTACGGGGAGCCGACCTTGGAGAGGGCGGCGTCGACGACGCCGGCGGCGCCGGCGAAGGCGGCGATGCCGTCGGCGAGGGGGTTGTTCTTCTGCCGCCAGATGGCGAGCTGCTCCGGGGAGAGGGAGTCGACGCGGGCGCGGACCTCCTCCGTGCGGGCGTCGAGTTCGCCGGCGCGGGCCTCGAGCTCGGTGCGGTGGTGCTGGAGCTGGCCGAGCTGGATGCGGGCCTGGGCGTCGGCGGCGGCGGCGCGGGCGTGGGCGTCGGCGGCGGCGCGCTGGGTGTGCTGCGCCTCGTCGAGGAGGGCGTCGGCTTCGCGGGCGAAGGCGGTGACGTAGACCGCGCGATCGATGGCGGACTGGGTGTCGTCGGCGCCGAGCATCGCGGTGAGGGGGTCGACGGAGGTGCCGCGCATGCGCTCGCGGGCGTGGGCGGCGAGGTCGGCGCGGATGGCGTCGGCCTCGTCGCGGACGCGCTCGGCGTGGGCGTGGGCGCGGGCGAGGTCGTTCTGGAGGGTGCCGACGATCTTCTCCTGCTCGGCGACCTGCCCGTCGAGGGCGGTGACCTCCTCGGAGTTGGCCTCCGCCTGGCGGGAGAGCTCCTCGAGCTCGGCGATGATGGAGTCGGCGGTCAGCTCCTGGGCTCCGGCGGCGGGGGCGAGGGCTACGGGGGCGGCGACGGCGCCGGCCGCGGTGGAGGCGGCGGCGAGGCGGCGGAGGCCGGAGGGGCGGCGGCGGAGGTGACGGGGGCTGGACACGTCCTGGTCGGGCCTTTCTGGGTGCGGGCGGGGTGCGGGCCGGGGTCGCGCGGCGGCGCGGGCGGGCGCTGCGGCGCGGGTGCGCGGGCGGCGTTCGTCAACGGGTCATCGTAGCAACGCCGAAACCCCGCGCCAACGCGGGACGCGGGGTTTCCGGGCAGGTCAGCACGCATGTTGCGCGTGTGACCGGTGGTGCGCCGTGGCGGCGCGGGCCGTCTTAGAAGCGGACGGCGGAGTGGTACGGCATGTAGGACATCGGGACCTCCTTGACCACGTCGCCGGCCTGCGGCGCGTGGACGACGTTGCCGCCGCCGGAGTAGATGCCGACGTGGGTGGCGCCGCCGTAGAAGGCGATGATGTCGCCCGGCTGCTCGGCACCCTGGCCGACGCGCTGGCCGGATGCGGCCTGCTCCTGGGAGGTGCGCGGGATGGACTTGCCGACCTGCTGGTAGGCCCAGGAGGTCAGGCCGGAGCAGTCGAACTGGTTCGGGCCGGCGGCGCCCCACACGTACGGGGAACCGATCTTCGAGCGCGCGGCGGAGACGATCTGCTGGCCGGCGGAGACGGCCTGGACCGGGGAAAAGGTCTCGCCCTGGCCGCCGATGGCCTCCTGCAGCTGGCCGCCGTCGATGACGTCCGAGACGGAGCCCGGCAGCTGGGAGCCGGCGACGGACTCGACGGCGTTGATGGCGTCGTTCAGCGGGTTGGCGACGGCGGCCGGGACGGCCAGCGCGGTGGCGGCGACGACGGTGGTGCCGGCGACGGCGATGTTGCGCGTGCGCTTGGTGATGCGGTGGTGCTTACCCATGGTGTGAAACTCCGATATCTTCCTGTTTTGGGCCGACCGGGTTAGCTGACGGGTTCGGAAGGAAGACTTCCTACCCACCGGCTGTGGACCGGTGGGATTCACCCCGGTGAAGGGTGGGCCCCCGGCTCGCGTCCACCCTCGCGGGCTTCGGCGATTAGGCCTGGTGTCCTTTGCATGAGCGCGACCACCGGTGTGGCCCCGCTGCGATGTCTCCGAAAGGTTACGAAACGGGATCGGAGCTTGTCCAGCGACACGCGGCCGATCGTCCCGAAATCAGACCGTGACCGTCGTGCACCCCAACCCGTTATCGACGCGTTACCGAAGGGTCGTCGCCATCACCCCCGAACCGTAACGGTGCCGTAACGATGGTTCCGAGCAGGGCATTTGCGTGAACATGCATATATCGGCACCGGCATCCGGCGGCCGCCCCACGATCGCGCAACTCGGACGAATGTGACCTTCGTCACAGTCGCGATATTCGGGGAACATTCCGCCCCCTGAGTCACGTCCGCACCACGTCCGAGCCGCGTCCGCATCGCATCCGCCCGCCATCCGCGCCATGCCCGCACCGCGCCTCTCGGCCGTGTCGCCCGCCGTCCTACAGTGGTTCCCGTGCCCATCGATCTTCCCCTCCATGACGCCGAATTCGTCGTCGTCGACCTCGAGACGACCGGACTGAAGGCGGGCAGGGACCAGATCGTGGAGATCGGCGCCGTCCGCGTCCGCGGCGGCGAGGCCCTGGGCGAGTTCTCGGAGCTCGTCGACCCGGGGGTGCCGCTGCCCGAGTTCATCGTGGAGCTCACGGGCCTCACGGACGCGGATCTGGAGGGCCGCCCGCAGCTGGGCACGATCCTCCCCCGCTTCCTCGACTTCGCCGCTGGCGCGGTGTGGGTGGCGCACAACGCGCCGTTCGACGTGGGCTTCCTGCGCACCTCGTGCGAGGAGCTGGGCCTGGAGTGGCCGCGGCCGGCGACCGTCGACACGCTCCAGCTTGCCCGCGAGCTCATCCCGAAGCACGTCGTCGGCTCCCGGGGGCTGGACAGCCTGTGCCGGCATTTCGGCATCCGGCGCGAGCGCGCCCACCGGGCGCTGGACGACGCGCGGGCGACGGTCGACGTGCTGCACGCGCTCATCGAGCGCCTCGGCGGCCACGACGTCGACACGGTCGAGGGCGTCCGCTCCTTCCGCTCCGATGTCGACCCGCGCATCCGCGACAAGCGCCGGCTCATCGACGGCGTCCGCCACCGCCCGGGCGTCTACGTGTTCCGCGGCGCGGGCGGCGATCCCCTCTACATCGGCACGGCGGGCGATCTGCGCCGCCGGCTGAACCAGTACTTCAACGGCTCCGATCCGCGCCGCCGCATCCACGAGATGGTGCTGCTGGCGGAGTCCGTCGACGTCGTCGAGTGCGCCCACGAGCTGGAGGCGAACGTGCGGGAGGCGCGGATGCTCGCCTCGCTGCGGCCGCCGTACAACCGTCGGTCGACGGAGCCGGGCCGCGGCTGGTACCTCGTGCCGTCGCCGCGGGCCGAGGGCGGAGCCCGCGCATCCCGCTCCCCCGCCGCCCCGGCGGGTGCGGTGGGCCCGTTCCGCACGCGCGCCGACGCGCTCGGCGCCCGCGGGATCATCGCCGACGTCGCGGGCGGCTCCTTCGCGGAGGCCGCGGCGGCGCTCGATTCCGGCGGGGCGGAGCTCCTCGGCTCGCTCGTCGAGCACGTCGGGGCGCTCGCCGCCGCGGGCCGCTACCGCCGCGCGGCGCACGACCGCGACGTCGTCGCATCGCTCATCTCGGCGACGGCGCGCCGGCAGCGGCTCGCGGCCCTCGCGGCGGTGCCCCGCCTGCAGGCGGCCCGGTGGGACGGCGAGGGCGGCTGGGATCTCGCCGTCATCGGCCATGGTCGTCTCGTCGCCGCGGGACGGGCCCCGCGCGGCGCCAACGCGGCGCACGTCGCGACGCTGCTGGCGGACAACGCAGCGGCCGTCGTGCCCGACGACGCTCCCCTGCGCGGCGCGAACCCGCATGAGCTGATGGTGCTGCACCGGTGGCTGCTGCGCGACGATGTCCGCACCGGCCCCGTCGACGGCGGCGTCCCGTGGGCGGAGCCCGTGGACGCGGCGGCGCGGTGGCTGCCGTGGGCCGGCCGGGCGGGCGCGGCGCGGGACGAGGCCCGGGAGGCGGAGCGGGACGCCGATCGCGCCGCCCGGGGCTCCACCCGCGGGGCCGGCCGCGCAACCGCATCGGCCTCCTCGACCGGGGACGCGCCCGGGGGCTCCCCCGAACCCGGCGCCGCCGAACTCCCCTTCGGTGACTGACGGTGAGCGCAACCGGCCCCGCCCGGCCGGACCCGTCCCCACGCGATCGGACCTCTCACGAGCTTCCCACGCACCCCGCCCGTCACACGCATCCCGCCCGGCCCCCGCATCCACGCCCACCGACGCCGCGACAACCCGGTCCGCCACAGTCGCCCTATTAAATAAGGAAAGGAACGACGAAGGGGCGCGGGGCGCGGCGGACCCCGTCCACCGCGCCCCGCGCCCCGGGGATGCGACTCCCCCGCGCCGGCTACCGGCCGGCGGCGGACTCCATGATGCCGATGCAGCGCCCGGAGTCGAGCGTCTCGCGGGCGATCTCCAGCTTCTCGGCCATGACCTCGCGGAGCGGGCGGCCGCCGAGCCCGGCGGCGGCGGTGAGCGCGGCCGCGGCGTTGAGCAGAACGGCGTCGCGGACGGGGCCCTTGTCCTCGCCGGCCCACACGCGGCGGGCGACGTCGGCGTTGAACTCCGGGGTGCCGCCGCGCAGCGCGTCGGCGGGCGCGTAGTCCATGCCGTAGTCGGCGGGGTCGATGACGTCGGCGCGGACCTCGCCGTCCTCGACGACGTAGACGTCGGTCGGGGCGGTGACGGTGACCTCGTCGAGGCCGTCGCGGCCGCGGATGACCAGGACGCGCTGGCCGCGGCGGGCGAACGCCTTGGCCATCGTCTCCATCTGGTCGGCGAAGGCGCAGCCGATGAGCGACGCCGGCGGCTGCGCCGGGTTGGTCAGGGGGCCGAGGAGGTTGAACAGCGTCGGGACGCCGAGCGCGCCGCGCACCGGGCCGGCGAAGCGCATCGCCTGGTGATACGTCGCGGCGAAGAGGAACGTCATGCGGAAGTCGGGATGCTCGGGCGAGCGGACGCGCCCGTCGGCGATGTCGATGCCGAAGGCCTCCAGCATGTCGGCGCCGCCGGACTTCGAGGACGCCGCACGGTTGCCGTGCTTGACGACGGGCGTGCCCGCCGCGGCCACCACGGCGGAGGTCATCGTGGAGATGTTCACGGTGTGCGCGCCGTCTCCGCCCGTGCCGACGATGTCGACGGAGCGGTCGAGGTCCTCGACGTCGGCTTCGCGGGCGAAGGAGAGCATGCCGTCGGCGGCGGCGTCGAGCTCGGCCGGGGTGATGCCCTTGGCGAAGATGCCGAAGGCGAAGGCGGCGACGTGGGCGTCGTCGGCGCGGCCGGACATGATCTCGTCCATGGCGAAGCGGACGTCCTCGGCCGGGACCTCCCGGCGGGCGCCGATCGCGCCGAGCACGCGCCGCCAGGTCTGCTGGGTGGTCCGCTCGGTCGTTCCGGTCATGCGTCGGCTCCTCACGTCGTCGGTGGCGCGGGGCGGGGCGCGGGCCGGGCGCCTCGCCCGGCCGGCCGCCGCCTCCGCGGTGCTTCCTCGATTGCACTGTATTTAATGGGGCGCGCCGCCGCGTGCCGTTCGGCCCGCGCGGGCGCCCGTCACGGGGAAGCATACCGATCGGTACGGACCGCGGGCGCGGCAACCCCGGCACGACGACCCCTCCCGTCCGGCCCCTCCCCGCACGCCGCTCCCCCGTGCGGCGGGCCGAATCGGTGCCTGATGCGGGGTGGGGTAGGATCGGTCGGAGCACCCGGCGACGGGTGCGGCGCCGCGCGGAGGGGGATGCGCGGCGGGGCCCGCCGGCCGCCCGGGACGGGGCCGCGCGGCGGCCGCGCCCGGACCGCTCGCACGGCCCGTCGGATGAAGCGCCCGAAGAGTTCCCGCCACCCCGGAATCTTTGAAAAATCTCAGGAACCTCGACTCGCGACCTGGACTTTTGGAAAAAACGGGGTCAAAACGGGGGTTGCGACGTGACTAGAACCTAAGAAGAGTCCATACTGTTCTATGTGACGAGCGCAGTTGAAAACCAAGGTATGACAGCACCGCGTCGTGCCGCGACATTGAACCGGCCCAACATGGTCAGTGTCGGCACGATCGTGTTCCTGTCTCAGGAATTGATGTTCTTCGCCGGCCTGTTCGCGATGTACTTCGTGTCGCGCGCGAACGGGCAGGGCCAGTCGTGGGATTGGGGCACCGGGCACCTGAACGTGCCCTACGCCCTTCTGATCACGGTGATCCTGGTGTCGTCGTCGTTCACCGCCCAGTGGGGCGTGTTCGCGGCGGAGCGGGGCGACGTGTTCGGTCTCCGCCGGTGGTACCTGCTCACCATCGTCCTCGGCTCGATCTTCCTGGTCGGCCAGGCGTACGAGTACATGACCCTGGTCGGCCACGGCCTCACCATCCAGAACTCCATCTACGGTTCGGTGTTCTTCATCACGACGGGCTTCCACGCCGCCCACGTCCTGGCCGGCGTCCTCGCCTTCGTGGTGGTCCTCATCCGCACCGCCCGTGCGAAGTTCACCCCGGCCCAGGCCACCGCCGCCATCGTCGTGTCCTACTACTGGCACTTCGTCGACGTCGTGTGGATCGGCCTGTTCATCACCATTTACTTCATCAAGTAGGCCGTAGCGGCCGCACCTGACGCGCGGCCTACAGCCCATCCACTTTCCGACCAGTCTCAAAGGGAAAAAGATGGAAACCACCAACACCGACCAGCCGGGGCGCGGCACGTCCCGGCCGGCGGCCCGCAGCAAGAAGGGCCGCCGCAAGATGCGTCGCACCGCCTCCGGCGCGATGGCCCTGGCCCTGGCGCTCTCGGGCGCCGGCTTCGTGGCCTCCGCCGTCACCCCCGATGCGCAGACCGCCCAGGCCAACCAGGACGAGGTCGCCCTGGTCAAGGAGGGCAAGGAGCTCTACGACGTCGCCTGCATCACGTGCCATGGCGTGAACCTGCAGGGCGTCGAGGGCCGCGGCAAGTCCCTCATCGGCGTCGGCGAGGGCGCCGTGTACTTCCAGGTGCACTCCGGACGCATGCCGATGCTGGCCAACGACGCCCAGGCCGAGCGCAAGACCCCGCGCTACTCCGAGCAGCAGGCGCTGGCCCTCGCGGCCTACGTCCACTCCAACGGCGGCGGCGCCTCCCTCGTCCGCGACGAGGACGGCAAGCTGGCCATGGAGACCCTCCGCGGCAAGTCCACCGAGAACGGTGAGCTGCACGCCGAGGACATCGCCCGCGGCTCCGAGCTGTTCCGCCTGAACTGCGCGTCCTGCCACAACTTCACCGGTCGTGGCGGCGCGCTGTCCTCCGGCAAGTACGCCCCGGTCCTCGACCCGGCGAACGAGCAGGAGATCTACCAGGCCATGCTCACCGGCCCGCAGAACATGCCGAAGTTCTCCGACCGCCAGCTGTCGGAGGACGAGAAGAAGGACATCATCGCCTTCATCAAGGCCTCCAAGGAGACCCCGAACCCCGGCGGCTACGGCCTCGGCGGCATCGGCCCGGTCGCCGAGGGCCTCTTCATGTGGATTGCCGGCATCGTCGCGCTCGTCGCGACGGCTATGTGGATTGGATCCCGCCGATGAGCGACAACAACATCAAGAAGAACTACAGCTCCGACGAGCTGTCCAAGATGAGCAACGAGGAGCTCGCGCGCCTCGGCACCGAGCTCGACGACGTCACCATCGCGTACCGCAAGGACCGGTGGCCGATCGAGGGCGACCCGGCGGAGAAGCGCGCCGAGCGCGGCATCATCTACTGGCTCATCGCGTCCGTCCTGCTGGGCGTGGCGTTCATCGCCGTCTACCTCTTCTGGCCCTGGGAGTACAAGGGCCACGGCGAGGAGGGCCTCGGCCTCTACACCGCCTACACCCCGCTGCTGGGCTTCACCCTCGGCGGCTGCGTCGTCGCCCTGGGCGTCGCGGCGGTGAAGTACACCAAGAAGTTCATCCCGGAGGAGATCTCCGTCCAGCGCCGCCATGACGGCCCGTCGGACGAGGTCGACCAGAAGACCATCGTCGCCCTGCTGAACGACTCCTGGCAGACCTCCACCCTGGGCCGCCGCAAGGCGCTCGCGGGCCTGCTGGGCACGGGCGCGGTCCTCGCCGGCATCGGCATGGTCCTCCCCCTCGGCGGCATGATCAAGAACCCGTGGCGCCCGCGCCACGAGCTCGACGTCACCGGCGACGGCACCCTGTGGACCACCGGCTGGACGCTGGCCGCCCACGGCGAGAAGGTCTACCTGGGCCGCGACACCGGCGCCATCGCCGAGGAGGGCCACCACGGCTACTCCACCCACGGCGTCTCCCGCCTGGTGCGCATCCGCCCGGAGGACCTGTCCGCCGGCGCGATGGAGACCGTGTTCCCGCTGCTGGACGGCGACGTGAACGACGGCGACCGCTACGACGCGCACGCCGACGTCTACGAGCACCACATGCACTCCATCCACGGTTCCCGCAACCCCGTGATGCTCATCCGCCTGCGCTCGCAGGATGCGGCGAAGGCCGTGCTCCGCGAGGGCCAGGAGGACTTCCACTACGGCGACTTCTTCGCCTACTCGAAGATCTGCACGCACATCGGCTGCCCGACCTCTCTGTACGAGGCGCAGACGAACCGCATCCTGTGCCCCTGCCACCAGTCGCAGTTCAATGCTCTGGAGTACGGCAAGCCGGTCTTCGGCCCGGCCGCCCGAGCCCTGCCCGAGCTGCCCATCAATGTTGACGAGGAAGGTTTCCTCTACGCCGACGGCGACTTCCGCGAGCCCGTCGGCCCGGCCTTCTGGGAGCGTAAGTCATGACCAACACCACCCGCATCGCGCATGCCGCGCGAAACATGGACGACCGGTACACGATGGCCTCCGGCATGCGCCGGCAGCTGAACAAGGTCTTCCCGACCCACTGGTCCTTCCTGCTGGGCGAGATCGCGCTGTACAGCTTCGTCGTCCTGCTGCTGTCGGGCGTCTACCTGACGCTGTTCTTCGACCCGTCCCTGTCGAAGGTCATCTACGACGGCGCGTACGCGCCGCTGAACGGCGTGGAGATGTCCCGCGCCTACGAGACCGCCCTGAACCTCTCGTTCGAGGTGCGCGGCGGCCTGTTCATCCGCCAGGTCCACCACTGGGCCGCGCTGCTGTTCGCCATCTCGATCATGGCGCACATGTTCCGCATCTTCTTCACGGGTGCGTTCCGCAAGCCGCGTGAGGCGAACTGGGTCATCGGCGGCGTCCTGCTGCTGCTGTCCGTCGCCGAGGGCTTCATGGGCTACTCCCTGCCGGACGACCTGCTGTCCGGCGTCGGCCTCCGCATCATGTCCGCCATCATCATCGGCCTCCCGGTCATCGGCACCTGGATGCACTGGATGATGTTCAACGGCGACTTCCCGGGCGACATGATCATCCCGCGCCTGTACATCGCGCACGTGCTGCTCATCCCGGCCCTGCTGCTCGGCCTCATCGCCGCGCACCTGGCGCTGGTCTGGTACCAGAAGCACACCCAGTTCCCCGGCCCCGGCCGCACGGAGAACAACGTCGTCGGCATCCGCATCATGCCGGTGTTCGCCGTCAAGTCCGTCGCGTTCGGAGCCCTGAACGTCGGCTTCCTGTTCCTGCTGGGCGGCCTGTTCCAGATCAACGCCATCTGGAACCTGGGCCCGTACAACCCGTCGCAGGTCTCCGCCGGCTCCCAGCCGGACATCTACATGCTCTGGACGGACGGCGCGGCCCGCGTCATGCCGGCCTGGGAGCTCTACCTCGGCAACTACACCATCCCGGCCGTGTTCTGGGTCGCCCTGCTCTGTGGCGTGCTGGTCATCCTGCTGTTCGCCTACCCCTGGATCGAGGCGAAGCTGACGGGCGACGACAAGCACCACAACCTGCTGCAGCGTCCGCGCGACGTTCCGGTCCGCTCCGGCCTGGGTGCCGCGGCGATCACGTTCTACGCCATCCTGACCCTGTCGGGCGGCAACGACCTCATCGCCTACCACTTCCAGATCTCGCTGAACGCGATGACCTGGGTCGGCCGAATCGGCCTCATCATCCTGCCGCCGATCGCGTACTTCGTCACGTACCGCATCTGCATCGGCCTGCAGCGCTCCGACCGCGCCGTGCTCGAGCACGGCATCGAGACGGGCGTCATCAAGCAGCTGCCGTCCGGCGAGTTCATCGAGGTCCACCAGCCGCTCGGCCCGGTGGACGAGCACGGCCACGCGGTGCCGCTGGAGTACCAGGGCGCCTACGTGCCGAAGCAGATGAACGAGCTCGGCTCCGCCGGCCTGCCGGCCCGCGGCGGGTTCCTGAAGTCCGACCCGGCGCACATCACCGCCGAGGCCGACCGCATCGCGCACGACAACCACGAGCAGGAGACGGAGATGTTCCGTCAGCTCGAGGCCCGCAACGCCGAGGATCGCGCCAACCGCGACCACTAGGCCGGGCCGCGGGGCACCGCCCCGAGACTGCGCTCACGCCGCCCCCTCCCCGGGGTCACCCGGGGAGGGGGCGGTTTTTCGCGTCCGCGCGGGCCGGCACGGGGCGCCGCCCCCGGGGCCGGCCACCGCGGCCGCGCACCGGCGCCCGCCGCGCGGCAGGGGTCGCCGTCGACACGCGAACGCAACCGAGGCGCACGCTCAGCGTGCGCGTGACGACGCCCCGGGCCCCGCGCCGCCTGCGATTTCCGGGCATCCCCGCGCGGTATCATGGAGGGGTCACGCCGCAGCTCCGGCGCGGCCCCTCCCCTACCCCAGGAGCAAGCCATGGCCACCACCGTCACCGGGTCCGTGGACGCGGGCGCCACCCAGCTCGTCGCCAACGACGTCCACTACGACTACGAGGGCACGCCGGTGCTGGAGGGGGTGAACCTGACGCTGTCGGCGGGCGACGTCCTCGGCCTCGTCGGGGACAACGGCTCCGGCAAGTCGACGCTGCTGTGGATCCTGTCGGGCCGGCGCAAGCCGACGTCCGGCAAGGTGACGCACCAGGGCGTCCGCGCGCTGGGCTCGCAGGAGCTGAACGCCCCGTTCGACTCGACGGGCCGGATGCTCGTGGAGGAGGCGCTGGGGCCGTCGCGGCGCCGCCTGGAGGAGCTGGAGCGCGCCTCCGAGGCCATGGCGGAGGCGACGACCGAGGAGGCGTCCGCGGAGGCGGAGAACCGCTACGGCGACGTCTTCTCGGACGTCATGGCGCACGACGACTGGAACGCGGAGCACAACGCGGAAGTCGTCCTCGACCACCTGGGGCTCACGGGCGACGGACCGGACGGGCCGCTGCTGGACCAGCTGACGGTGGAGATGTCCGGCGGCCAGCGGGCGCGCCTCGGCCTGGCGCTGACGCTCATCCGCAAGCCGGAGATCCTGCTCCTCGACGAGCCGACGAACCACCTCGACGACCGGGGCCGGGACCTCATCATCGACACGATCCACGAGCACCCGGGCATCGTCGTCGTCGCCACGCACGACCGCGACTTCCTCGACGAGGTGTGCACGCACATCGGCGACCTCATCCCCGGCCGCGGGGGCCTCGGCATGTTCCGCGGCAACTGGACGGCCTACGACCGCCACAGGCGCCACGCCCGCCAGCTGTGGGAGCACCAGTGGCGCACGGAGGAGCACGAGCGCGACCGCCTGTCGCGGACCATCGACAAGGCCAACGCGGAGGACGAGCGCGAGCTGGTGCGCTCCGACAACGACAAGATGGCGTTCGACGCCGCCGGCGGTCGCGTGGAGCGCCAGCGCGCCCGCCGCATCCGCGCCGCCCGCCAGCGCCTCGACGAGCTGGAGGAGGACGGCGTGACGAAGCCGCCGGCGCTCCTCGGCTTCGACGCGCCCATCACCGCTCCCCCGTCGACGAAGCGCGTCGCGGCGGGCTCGGACGAGGACTTCCACATCCGCCTGCGGGGCGTGGTGGTGCCGGACCGCATCCACGTCGGCACGCTGACGGTGCGGCCGGGCGACGTCGTCGTCATCACGGGCCCCAACGGCGCCGGCAAGTCGACGCTGATGTCCGTCATGTCCGGAGAGACCTCCCCGCAGGCCGGCGAGGCCCGCATTGGCCTGGGCGCGCGCGTGGGCGTGCTGCACCAGGAGCAGGACTGGGCGGACCCGACGAAGTCTGCTCGGCAGCTCTACGAGGACCTGCAGTCCTCCACCGTCGACTTCGACGACCTGGGGTTGCTGAGCCCGGAGGACGCCGAGCGGCCCGTCGGCGACCTGTCGGTGGGCCAGCAGCGCCGCGTGGCGCTCGCGCTCGTGGTGGCGGATCCGCCGGAGGTGCTGCTGCTCGACGAGCCGACGAACCACCTGTCGGTCGACCTCATCGAGGAGGTCCAGGACGCCATCGCGGCCGCCGAGGGCACCGTCGTCGTCATCACCCACGACCGCCGCATGGTGGAGCGCCTGGAGGCCCGCCACCTCGTCGTGGAGTCCGGCCACGTCACGGAGCTGCCGCGCGGCCAGCGCCCGGTGGAGTACGCCTGACGGCGGGCGCGCGACGGCGCGCGACGGCACGCGCCTGGCCGCGGCCCGACGACGGGGCGCCCCGGTCCGCACCCGGTGCGGCGGGGCGCCCCTCTTTCATGCGCGTGACGACGGGCGCCGCCGTGCCCCGCGCACGCGAAAAGACCGCCCCTCCACCGGAAGGCCTGGTGGAGGGGCGGTCGTCCCGTGCCGTGCGCGGCCGGGGCCGGCGCGGCGGGCGGAGTGCTAGTGCTTCTCCGGCGGGATGAGGTACTGGGTGTTCAGTCGGGTGGCGGCCCAGATGAGGACCACGGCGCCGACCACGATGAGCCACATCTGCCAGAAGGCGATGCCGGCGCCCATGAGGAAGATGCCCATGGTCATCACGAACGGCCAGATGGAGCTGGCGGAGAAGAAGCCCAGGGTGCCGGAGCCGTCGGAGATCTCGGCCTCCTCCCAGTCGGACGGGGTGATGTCGGAGCGGTTCTCCGTGAAATGGAGGTAGACGCCGAGCATCAGGGTCAGGAGGGCGGCCATGACCAGGCCGGTGGCGCCGACCCACTCGAGGCGGCCGTGGTTCTCGTTGATGACGTTGCCCGTGTCCTGGACGTACATCGTGGCGAAGATGTACACCACGGCCATGACGACGAGGAACACCGTGAGGGCGTAGAACAGCTTGGCGGAGGACTTCATTTCCGTGCCTTTCCTTCGTGTCCCTGATTAGTTCTGGGCGTTGAGGTCGACCGTGTTCGCGCCACGGTCGCCCATGTCGCGGGTGTCGGTGCGGCCCGGGTTGAACGGGGAGGTGGAGATGGCGTAGCCCGGCTCGCCGATGTGCTCGAGGGCCTGGGCGTTGGTGGCCTGCGGGTTCTCGCGGCGGAAGTTGATGTACTCGGCGAACTGCTCGCGGGAGACCGCGCGGATCTCGAAGTTCATCATGGCGTGGTAGGTGCCGCACATCTCGGCGCAGCGGCCGACGAAGGCGTTGCGGGCCTCATCGTTCGGGTTGGCGATGGGGCGGGACTCCATCAGCTCCGGGGAGATCTCCTCGATCTGGAACACGCGCTGGGCCTTGTTGGCCTCCGGGTGCGGGAACGCGTCGCGCTTGAAGAGGAACTCCGGGACCCAGAAGGAGTGGACGACGTCGGCGGAGGCCAGGTCGAACTCGATGGCGGTCTCGGTCGGGAGCACCAGGACCGGCACCTCGTCGGTGGAGCCCAGGGTCTCGATCTCGTTGAAGTTCAGGTAGGACATGTCCGCGGTCGACTGGCCGTGGATCGGGTAGTCCTTCTGCTGCGGGGCGTTCGGGTCATGCGGGGCGGCGTGGTGGCCGGACTCGGAGAAGTAGACCTCCGGGTCCTCGCCCGGGATGCGGCCGGTGTACTCCTCGCCGCCGAGCAGCTCGCCGGAGACGTTGGCGTAGCCGAACTTCCAGTTCCACTGGAAGGCGGTGACGTCGACGGTGACCTCGGGCTCCTTGTCCAGGGCCGTGACCTCGTCCTGCGTCTGCACGGTGAAGAAGAACAGCACCATGACGATGAGGATCGGCAGGGCCGTGAGGACCAGCTCGACCGGGACGTTGTAGGCGGTCTGGCGCGGGAACTCGTCGTCGCCGCGCTTCTCCGCCTTCTTCGCGGTGAACGCCGCGGCGGAGTAGAGGGTGATGCCCCAGACGATGATGCCGATGATCCACGCGGCGACCCAGACCCAGACCCAGAAGTTGCCCATGGCCTGGGACTCCGGGGTCACGCCCTGCGGCCAGCCGAAGCGGAGCGCCTGGAAGAACGCGTTGTCCGGCGGGGCGACGTCGCAGCCCGCGAGGAGGGCGCCGCCGCCGGCGAGGGCGCCGGCGAGGCCGAGCTTACGGAGTGCGCCGTGCTCTTTACGCTGATTCACGTGTGTCTGCCTTCCTGATCCACACATTCCCTGGGAGGTCCCGATCACGGGTGAGGCGACGGGGCAGGGATGATCCTTTCCCATGCAGGGTATCCCATTCCTGTGAATTCTCCACACCGGATGGGCCGCTGGGGTGGCTGCAAGTATAACGCTGCTGATAAAAGCCTGAGAAGCCCCCGGCCTCCGGGGGTGGCGGCGTGTCCCGTGATGTGGATCACGCTTGACGACGGCACCCTCGCCGGCGCGCCGGCCTCCCCCGCGGCGGACCGGCCTCCCCGCCCGCGGCGCTGCGCGCCGCGCTCCCCAGCGGCGCGCCCGCCGCGATGCCGGTCCGGGGCGCCCGCGGCGCTAGGCTGGTGCGACGAACCGCAACGCGGCCCCGCCGGCGCACCCTCCGCCGCGGCCGCACCCTCGCACGAAAGGTCCCCCGTTTCATATGTGTGGTCTCCTCGGCATCCTCGCGGCCAAGGGCGACGCCGCCGATCTCCAGCCCGCGGTCGAGCGCGCCCTGCCGTGCATGCGGCACCGCGGCCCGGACTCCGACGGCACGTGGCACGACGCCGACGCGGTGTTCGGCTTCAACCGCCTGTCCATCATCGACCTCGAGCACAGCCATCAGCCGCTGACGTGGGGCCCGGAGGGCGAGCCGGACCGCTACGCCATGACGTTCAACGGCGAGATCTACAACTATGTAGAGCTGCGCGAGGAGCTGTCGCACGCGGGCTACTCCTTCAACACGGAGGGCGACGGCGAGCCGATCGTCGTCGGCTTCCACCACTGGGGGCCGGACGTCGTCAAGCACCTGCGCGGCATGTTCGGCATCGCGATCTGGGACACGAAGGAGCGCGTGATGTTCCTCGCGCGCGATCGCTTCGGCATCAAGCCCCTCTACTACGTGACGACGGACCGCGGCACGGCCTTCTCCTCCGAGAAGAAGTCGCTGCTGGAGATGGCGCCGGAGATGGGCTTCGACGCCAAGGAGCTCGACCGCCGCGCGCTGGTCCACTACACCGACCTGCAGTACGTGCCGGAGCCGGAGAGCCTGCACAAGGCGGTCCGCCGACTGGAGTCCGGCTGCCACGCCACCGTGAAGCCCGGCGGCGAGGTGGAGCAGGTCCGCTACTTCGAGCCCCGGTTCCCGGTGCGCCCGGTGCCGGCCGGTTCGGAGCAGGCCGTCTTCGATCGCATCGCCGAGGTGATGGAGGACTCCGTCGCCAAGCACATGCGCGCCGACGTGACGGTGGGCTCCTTCCTCTCCGGCGGCATCGACTCCACCGCGATCGCGACGCTGGCGAAGCGCCACAACCCGAACCTGCTCACCTTCACCACGGGCTTCGAGCGCAAGGGCTTCTCGGAGGTCGACGTCGCCGCGGAGTCGGCGGCGGCGATCGGCGTGGAGCACATCGTGAAGGTCGTCTCCCCCGAGGAGTTCGCGAACGTCATCCCGGAGATCATCTGGTTCCTCGACGACCCGGTGGCCGACCCGGCGCTGGTGCCGCTGTACTTCGTCGCCGCGGAGGCCCGCAAGCACGTGAAGGTCGTGCTGTCGGGCGAGGGCGCCGACGAGCTGTTCGGCGGCTACACCATCTACAAGGAGCCGCTGTCGCTCAAGCCGTTCGAGCGCGTGCCCGGCCTGCTGAAGAAGGGCCTGGCCCGCGTAGGCGAGGCGCTGCCCGACGGCGTCCGCGGCAAGTCGCTGCTGCAGCGCGGCACGACGCCGCTGGAGGATCGCTACTACGGCAACGCCCGCTCCTTCAACTGGGAGCAGCGGCACGACGTCCTGCCGTGGGCCACCCGCGACATGGACCACCGCGAGGTCACCGCGCCCATCTACGCCCGGTCGGAGCACATGGACCCGGTGACGCGCATGCAGCACCTGGACCTGTTCACGTGGCTGCGCGGAGACATCCTGGTGAAGGCCGACAAGATCACCATGGCGAACTCCCTGGAGCTGCGCGTGCCGTTCCTGGACAAGGAGGTCTTCTCCGTCGCCGAGACCCTGCCGGTCGACATGAAGGTCGCCAACGGCACCACGAAGTACGCGCTGCGCAAGGCGATGGAGCAGATCGTTCCGGCGCACGTGCTGAACCGCCGGAAGCTGGGCTTCCCGGTGCCGATCCGCCACTGGCTGGCCGGCGACGAGCTGCGCGGCTGGGCGGAGGACGTCATCCGCTCCTCGCAGACCGACGAGCTCATCGACAAGGCCGCCGTCCTGCGGATGCTGGAGGAGCACCACCCGACCGAGCGCGACCACTCCCGCCGCCTGTGGACGGTGCTGGCCTTCATGATCTGGCACGGCATCTTCATCGAGGAGCGCATCCGCCCGGAGATCCCGCACCGCGACTACCCGGTCCAGCTGTAGGGCGCCGCTCCCCCGCCGTCGCGTGACGACGGCGGCCGCCGCGGTACGGGGTACCGCGCGTCGGCCGTCGTCCGGCGCGCGTCCCCGGTGCGGCGCGAAAAACCGCCCCGGTCCGGCCGTGATGGCCGTGGACCGGGGCGGTGTCGCGTGCGCGGCGCGGGGGCCGCGCGTCAGGGCGTCAGTTGAAGGAGTCGCCGCAGGCGCAGGAGCCGGTGGCGTTCGGGTTGTCGATGGTGAAGCCCTGCTGCTCGATGGTGTCGGCGAAGTCGATGGTCGCGCCCATCAGGTACGGGGCGGACTGGCGGTCGACGACGAGGCGGACGCCGCCGAACTCCTCGGACAGGTCGCCGTCGAGCTCGCGGTCGTCGAAGTACAGCTGGTAGCGCAGGCCCGCGCAACCGCCGGGGGCGACGGAGATGCGCAGGGACAGGTCGGTGGCGCCCTCCTGATCCAGCAGCGCCTTCGCCTTCGCGGCGGCGGCATCGGTCAGGGTCACGCCGGTGGTCTGGGCGGTGGTCATGCGGTGTCTCCTTGGTCGGTACGTCGTGGCGGTGATGTGCCGTCGGGATTGCCCCAGACTACATGGTGGGCCCCGGCCGACCGCCACATCCCGCTCAATGACGCGGCGGGGCGCGTTATTCCCGTGCCCGCGCATCGCCTAGTCTGGTCCCCGTGAAGCTGCCCTGGAACAAGAACGACGACGCCGAGCGCGGCACCGCCCGCGCCATCACCCCCGAGGATCTGGACGCGACGCCGGCCGACGGCGACGCCGCCGGGGACTCCGCCGGCCGCGGGGATCGCGGTTCGCGTGACGACGGGACCGCCGCGACCCCGTCGAAGAAGGCGAAGGGCAGCGCCTACACGCCGAAGAAGGGGCGCCCGACGCCGAAGCGCAACGAGGTCCGCCGCGACCACGGCGAGCTGCGCGGCCCGGTGAAGCCGCCGCTGACGGCGAAGGAGGCGCGCGAGCGCCGCAAGGAGCAGAAGGCCTCCATGACGAAGGAGGAGCTGAAGGCGCAGAAGGCCCGGGAGCGGGCGGAGCGCCGGGAGCAGCGCCGCGTCGCGGAGGAGCGGATGGCCGCCGGCGATCCGAAGTACATGCTGCCCCGCGACCAGGGCCCGGAGCGCAAGCTGGTGCGCGACTGGGTGGATTCGCGCCGCTTCATCGCGAACATCTTCCTGCCGTTCGCGCTGGTGCTGCTGCTGGTGATGATCGTCGGCCAGGCCCTGCCGGCCGTCGCGAACATCACGTCGCTGGTGTCGATGGTGCTCATCCTGGCCCTGGTCATCGAGGGCATCTGGATCGGCCGCAAGGCCAACACCATCGTGCGCGAGCGGATGCCGGAGTCCCCGAACACGGGCTTCGGCCTGGGCTTCTACGCCTACTCCCGCGCCTCGCAGCCGCGCCGCCTGCGCACCCCGCGCCCGCGGGTCGAGATCGGCGGGAAGTTCTAGGGCCGTGCGGGTCCTGGTCCTCGGCGGCGCCCGGTCGGGCAAGTCCGCGTGGGCCGAATCGCTCCTGGGCGGGGGCGCCGGCGGCGGCGCCCCCGTTCATTACGTCGCGACGGCCCGCCCGTGGCCGGGCGCGGACGGCTTCGACGCGGACTTCGAGGCGCGCATCGCGGTGCACCGGAGCCGCAGGCCCGCCTGCTGGCGCACCGTCGACGACGCCGACGCCGCTGATGCGCTGGCGGAGCTCGGCGCCCGCTCCCCCGCCCCGCCGACGCTGGTCGACGACGCGGGGACGTGGCTGACGCACCAGCTGGACGACGGGGGCCTGTGGGACGCGCCGCGGGGCTCGGTCGCGGCGCGGTGCGACGCGCTGGCGGCGGCCGTGGCGGCGTGGCCGTCCGGGGGGAGCCACGGCGACCTCGTCGTCGTCACGCCGGAGGTGGGGCTGTCGGTCATCCCGGAGCACCGTTCCGGCAGGTTGTTCCGCGACGAGCTGGGGACGCTCAACGCCCGGCTGGCGGAGGTCTGCGACCGGGTGGTGCTCGTGGTGGCGGGGCTGCCGCTGACGCTGAAGGAGCCGGGCGCGGCGTCGGGCTAATCTCGTGGCATGAGCCAGGAGTACTTCGCCCCCGTCACCCCTCCGGACGAGAAGATCGCGGAGGAGGCCCGGGCGCATCACGCGACGCTGACGAAGCCCGCGGGCTCGCTGGGCCGGCTGGAGGACATCGGCTGCCGCCTGGCGGCGTGCATGGGCGAGGTGCCGCCGCGGTCGCTGGACGACGCTCGCGTGGTGGTCTTCGCCGGCGACCACGGCGTCGCCGCGGGCGGGGTCTCTGCGTACCCGGCGGAGGTGTCCATCCAGATGTTCGGGAACATCGTCGCCGGCGGCGCGGCCATCAACGTCCTGTCCCGCTGCCACGGGGCCTCGGTGTACGCGGCGGACATCAGCCTGGACCGCGACGTCGACGAGGCGTCGGCGCCGTTCCGCGTCCGCCACTCCTGCGGCTCCATCGACCGGGAGGACGCGATGGACGCCGATGAGCTGGACCGCGCCATCCGGGCGGGCATCAAGCTGGCGGACGACGCGATCGACTCGGGCGCGCAGCTGCTCATCCCGGGCGACCTCGGCATCGGCAACACGACGCCGGCGGCCGTGCTCGTCGGCCACGTCACCGGCCGGGAGCCGGTGGAGGTCGTCGGCCGCGGCACGGGCGTCGACGACGAGGGCTGGAAGCGCAAGTGCGCGGCGGTGCGCGACGCGATGTTCCGCGTCCGCCGCCTGCGCCGGGAGCCGCTGGAGGTGCTGCGGAAGGCCTCGTCGCCGGATCTGGCGGCGATGGCGGCGTTCATCGCCCGCGGCGCGTCGCGGCGCACGCCGATCCTGCTGGACGGCGTCGTCGTCACGTCGGCGGCGCTGATGGCCGACGAGCTGGCGCCGGGCGCGGCGAAGTGGATGTTCGCCGGCCACCTCGGCGCGGAGCCGGCGCACGGGGCCGCGCTGAAGCACCTGGGCCTGGAGCCGCTGCTGGACTACGGCATGCGGCTGGGCGAGGGCTCGGGCGCGGC
The DNA here is from genome assembly GCF_053525695.1 of Corynebacterium sp. 335C. Classification (NCBI taxonomy): domain Bacteria; kingdom Bacillati; phylum Actinomycetota; class Actinomycetes; order Mycobacteriales; family Corynebacteriaceae; genus Corynebacterium; species Corynebacterium sp. 335C. The sequence continues at coordinate 428,591 of NZ_JASTTB010000002.1, read as the reverse complement.
GCTGGCGCTGGGCGTGCTGCAGTCGGCGGTCGCGATCATGCGCGACATGGCGACGTTCGCCTCCGCGGGCGTCAGCGAGAAGGGCTGAGGTGTCCGGCAAGGCCGGCTTCTCCCCCGAAGGCTCCGGCGAACACGGCCCCGCGCTGGTCGAGGGCGTGACGACGGCCCTGTCGTGGCTCACCGTCGTCCCCCTGCGCGGGGCGTCCGTGTTCGACCGGACGACGGGCCGCCGCGCCATCGCGGCCCTGCCGGTGGCGGGCCTGGTGCCCGGATTGGCGGCGGCCGCCGTGGTCGGCCTGTGCGCGTGGGCGGCGGGCCCGGCCGGGGTGCCGGGCGCGGCCGCTCCCCTCGTCGGCGCCGTGGCGGTGCTGGCGCAGGTGGCGCTGACGCGGGGGATGCACCTGGACGGCGTCGCCGACGTCGCCGACGCCCTGGGCTCCTACGGGGACCGGGAGAAGGCGCGGGCGGTGCTGGCGGACGCGGCGACGGGCCCGATGGGCGTCGGCGCCGTCGTCCTGGCCCTGCTGACGCAGGCGGCGGGCCTGGCGGCCGTCGCGGGCGCGGGGCTGCCCGCGTGGGCCGCGGCGGGGGCGGCCGCCCTGCCGGCGGTGCTCGGCCGGGCCGCGGCTACTGCGGCATGCCGGCGCGGGTGGCCGCCGCTGCGGGAGGGCGGCTTCGGCGGCCTCGTCGCCGCCACGCAGCCCACCTGGGTGCCGGCCGTGTGGTTCGCGCTGCTCGCGCTCGCGGGGTTCGCGGTGGCGGGAGCCGCCGGCATCGTGGCCGCGGCGGCGGCCGCCGGGGCGGGCGTCGTGCTGGCCCGGCATGCGGTGCGGCGCCTCGGGGGCGTCAACGGCGACGTGCTCGGCGCGGTCATCGAGGCGGCGGCGACGGCCGCGGCCGTCGTGCTGGGCCTGGGTCCGGGGCTCTGACGCCGGCGACGGTCCCGCGAGGGCCCCGGCGGGGGCGGCCGCGACCTGCATGAACCGCGTAATCCACCCCCGGTTCACCTCCGTGAACGGAAACCCTTGACGGGGCGTTGCGTGGGGTTTAGAGTCGGAGTCACACCGCCGATGAGGCGGAGTCGGAGGCCCGGTTCCGGAGCTCGCCCACATTCACTCGAGCGTCGACCGTTTGCCGGGGCGCCACGCACGAGCTGCCAAATCGGGCCTCCATTTTCACTGATAAGGACCGGATACGCGCCTCGCAGCCCTGCTGCGGGGCGTGTTTCCATTGCGCGGCCGGCGCCGCCGGATCGGGCCCGCGCCGCAGCGGAACGGGCGCCGCCGCCCGCCGGTCCACTACTCCAGTCCACAAACGCCCGCCACCCCCGTTCAGGGGATGGCGGGCGTTCGTTCGGCGGGGAATGCTCCCCGCCGCGGGGGCGGCGCGGGGGCGTGCGGGTCCCGTCGTCACGCAACCGCGCGGAGACGGCGACCCGGGGCGCCCGCGGCGGGGGCTACTCCCCCGCCGGCACCAGGGTGCGGATCCAGCCGTGGACGTCCTCGACGTCGCCGTGCTGGATGCCGGTCAGGCGCTCGCGCAGGCGCATGGTCCACGTGCCGGTCTCGCCGTGGTTGATGGAGAACGAGCCGCCCTCGTACTCCACCTGGCCGACGGGGGTGATGACGGCGGCGGTGCCGCAGGCGAAGGCCTCCGCCATCGCGCCGGAGGTCGCGTCGTCCTCCCACTCCTGCGTCGACACGCGCTTCTCCTGCACCGTCATGCCCATGTCCGCGGCGACGGTGAGCAGCGAGTCGCGGGTGATGCCCGGCAGCAGGGAGCCCGACAGCGCCGGGGTCACCAGGGTGATGTCCGAGGCGTCGTCGCCGGAGCCGTAGAGGAAGGCGAGGTTCATGCCGCCCATCTCCTCGATGTAGTTCCGCTCGATGGCGTCGAGCCACACCACCTGGTCGCAGCCCTTCTCCTCCGCCTGCGCCTGCGCGGCCAGCGAGGCGGCGTAGTTGCCGGCGAACTTCGCGGCGCCCGTGCCGCCGGGGCAGGCGCGGACGTACTCGCGGGACAGCCACACCTTCACCGGGTTGATGCCGCCGGAGAAGTACGCGCCGGCCGGCGAGGCCATGAGGATGAAGGTGTAGCTGGTCGACGGGTGGACGCCGAGGGTCCGCTCCGTCGCGAACAGCAGCGGGCGCAGGTACAGCGACTCCTCGCCGCCGGCCGGCGGCACCCACGCAGCGTCGATGTCCACGAGCAGGCGCAGCGCCTCCAGGAAGTCCTCCTCCGGCAGCTGCGGCATCGCCATGCGCTCGGCGGAGCGCTGGAAGCGGCGGGCGTTCTGCTCCGGGCGGAACGTGACGATGGACCCGTCGGGCTGCCGGTACGCCTTCAGGCCCTCGAAGATGGCCTGGCCGTAGTGCAGCACCGAGGAGGCCGGATCCATGGTGATGGGCCCGTACGCCTCGACGCGGGCGTCGTGCCAGCCGCGGTCGGCGTCCCAGTCGATGACGACCATGTGGTCGGTGAAGTAGCGCCCGAAGCCGGGGTTGGCCAGCCGTTCGGCGCGCTCCGCGTCCGACAGGGGGCTGGGGTTCGGGCGGATCTCGAAGTTCAGTGCTGCCATGCGGGCAATCCTAGTCACCGCGGTCCCGCCCCACGCCCGTCCGCCCCCGCGTACCGTGGTGGCGACCCGGCCGGACCCGGCCGGCGGCCCCGCGGGCGCTCCCCGGGGCCGCGCGCCAGAAGCGCATCAGACGAACGACAACGACGAACGAAAACGACATGCGAAAGGGACCAGGTGATCCACCCATGAGCGACGTCCACGCGACCTCCGCCCTCCTGTCCGTACTGCCGGCCGTCGGCCGGCGCGCCCTGCTCTCCGGCGGCGATTCCGTGCCGGAGGGCGCCGACGCGCTGGTCGTCGGCGTGCTCGACGGCGACGACGGCCTGGAGCTCATCGGCTCCGCCGCGCTCGCCGGCCATGACGCGGAGGTCCTCGCCGCGCTGTCCGCCGTGGAGGCGAAGGGCTCGCTGGAGTCCGTCTCCCGCGTCCCGGCGCCGGAGGGCGTCGCCGCCGCGGCAGTCGTCGCGGTGGGCCTGGGCTCCGAGGATCCGTCGTCCGACGACGTGCGCCGCGCCGCCGGCGCCGCCGCCCGCGCGCTGTCCGGCGCGGGCGTGGTCGCCTCCGCGCTGGGCGCCATCGACGCCGCCGCCGCGCTGGAGGGCGCGGCGCTGGGCGCGTACTCCTACACCGGGCTGAAGGGTTCCGGGGAGGAGCGTGACGACGCCTCCCGCGACGGCTCGGACGACGACGTCCAGCAGGTGACCGTGCTGGGGGTCACCGCGGAGGAGGCGGCGCGCGCCCAGCACGTCGCCGAGGCGGTGTGCATCGCCCGCGACCTGGTGAACACCCCGTCGTCGCACCTGTACCCGGAGTCCTTCGCCGACGCCGCCCGCGCGCTCGGCGAGGCGGAGGGCCTCGAGGTCGAGGTCATGGACGACCCGGCCCTGGCCGAGGGCGGCTACGGCGGCCTGACCGCCGTCGGCGGCGGCTCCTCCCGCGGCCCGCGCCTGGTTCGCCTCATCCACCGCGGCGCGGGCGAGGGGGCGGACGCGTCCCGCCGCGTCGGCCTGGTGGGCAAGGGCGTCACCTTCGACACCGGCGGCATCTCCATCAAGCCGTCGGCGCAGATGGGCAACATGATCAGCGACATGGGCGGCGCCGCCGGCGTCATCGGCGCGGTCGTCCTGGCCGCCCGCCTGGACCTGCCGCTGGAGGTCATCGCGACGGTGCCGATGGCGGAGAACATGCCGTCGGCCCGCGCCTACCGCCCGGGCGACGTCATCACCCAGTACGGCGGCACGACCGTCGAGGTGCAGAACACCGACGCCGAGGGCCGCCTCATCCTCGCCGACGCCATCGTCCGCGCCTGCGAGGACGACGTCTCCCACCTCATCGACACCGCCACCCTCACCGGCGCGCAGCTGGTGGCGCTCGGCGGCCGCAACCCGGGCGTCATGGGCACCGACGACTTCCGCGACCGCGTCGCGGAGCTGTCCCGCTCGGTCGGCGAGGGCGGCTGGTCCATGCCGATGCCGGAGCAGCTGGCCGACGGCCTGAAGTCCCCCATCGCCGACCTGCAGAACATCGGCGCCGGCCGCGAGGGCGGCATGTCCGTCGCCGCGTCCTTCCTGGAGCACTTCGTCGCCGACGGCGTCGAGTGGGCCCACATCGACGTCGCCGGCCCGGCGTACAACACCCACTCCGCGTGGGGCTACACCCCGGTGCGCGGCACGGGCGTGCCGGTGCGCACCATCCTCGCGGCGCTCGAGGACATCGCGGCGGGCGGCGCCGCGGGCGAGGCGGCGGCCGCGGAGGCCGCGGAGGCCGCGGAGGCCGACGCGGATTCCGAGTAGCCGCCGGGGTCCGGCACGGCGGGTGCACCCTGCCGCGGCCGGGGCCCGCGATAGGCCCCGGCGATAGCCGGTGGCGGGCGCGCCGCACCCCCTCCCCCCGTTTCCGGCGGGCGGGACGGGGTGCGGCGCGCTCGTCGTTCAGGCGGTACCCTTGTTCGTGATCACCAACTTTTTAGCGATTGTCGAGGAGTGCACACATGGCGACCTCTGTTGAGATGCCGGAACTGGGCGAATCCGTAACCGAAGGCACCATCACCACCTGGCTCAAGGAGGTCGGCGACACCGTCGAGGTCGACGAGCCGCTGCTGGAGGTCTCCACCGACAAGGTCGACACCGAGATCCCCTCCCCGGTCGCCGGCACCCTCCTGGAGATCCTGGCCGAGGTCGACGACACCGTCGACGTCGGCGCCGTGATCGCGAAGATCGGCGACGCGGACGAGGCGGACGCCTCCGGCGACGACTCCTCCGACGACGACTCCGACGATGAGCCGGAGGAGAAGGAGGAGCCGAAGAAGGAGGAGAAGCCGAAGAAGTCCGGCGGCTCCGGCGAGGCCACCGACGTCTCCATGCCGGAGCTCGGCGAGTCCGTCACCGAGGGCACCATCACCACCTGGCTCAAGGAGGTCGGCGACGAGGTCGAGGTCGACGAGCCGCTGCTCGAGGTGTCCACCGACAAGGTCGACACCGAGATCCCCTCCCCGGTCGCCGGCACCCTCCTGGAGATCCTGGCCGAGGTCGACGACACCGTCGACGTCGGCGCCGTGATCGCGAAGATCGGCGACGCCGACGCGGCAGCCTCCGGCGGCTCCGATGATTCCGACGACTCCGACGACGAGCCGGAGGAGAAGGAGGAGCCGAAGAAGGAGTCCTCCGAGGAGAAGCCGAAGAAGTCCGGCGGCTCCGGCGAGGCCACCGACGTCTCCATGCCGGAGCTCGGCGAGTCCGTCACCGAGGGCACCATCACCACCTGGCTCAAGGAGGTCGGCGACGAGGTCGAGGTCGACGAGCCGCTGCTGGAGGTCTCCACCGACAAGGTCGACACCGAGGTCCCGTCCCCGGTCGCCGGCACCCTGGTCGAGATCCTGGCCGAGATCGACGACACCGTCGACGTCGGCGCCGTCATCGCCCGCATCGGCGACGCCGACGCCGCCCCGGCCGACGACTCCGCGGACTCCGACGACGTCTCCGACTCCGACGGCGAGGAGGCCGCGGAGAAGAAGGCCGAGCAGAAGGAGGCCAAGGAGGACGAGGCCGCCGACGAGCAGCCGGGCCGGAAGTCCGAGGAGAAGGCCGAGAAGGACGAGCCGAAGAAGGACGAGAAGAAGTCCGAGTCCAAGGACGACAAGAAGTCCGGGGGCAAGGGCGACAAGGACGTCCCGTACGTCACCCCGCTGGTCCGCAAGCTGGCCGACAAGCACGGCGTCGACCTGACGAAGGTCGAGGGCTCGGGCATCGGCGGCCGCATCCGCAAGCAGGACGTCCTGAAGGCCGCGAAGGCGGCCGAGGGCGGCGAGGAGCCGAAGAAGGACGACGCGCCGAAGTCCAACGCCTCCACCAAGGGCGTGCGCCCGGAGATGGCGGAGCTGCGCGGCACGACCCAGCGCGTCAACCGCATCCGCGAGATCACGGCGAAGACGACGCACGCGTCCCTGCACGCCGCGGCGCAGCTGACCCAGGTCCACGAGGTCGACATGTCCGAGGTCTGGGACCTGCGCGCCGAGTCCAAGAAGGCGTTCGAGGACAAGCACGGCGTCAAGCTGACGTTCCTGCCGTTCTTCGCGAAGGCCGTCGTCGAGGCGCTGGTGTCGCACCCGAACATCAACGCGTCCTGGAACGACGATACGAAGGAGATCACCTACCACGACAAGGTGAACCTGGGCATCGCCGTCGACACCGAGCGCGGCCTGCTGTCCCCGGTCATCCACGACGCGCAGGACATGTCGCTGCCGGAGCTGGCGAAGGCCATCGCCGACATCGCGGACCGCGCGCGCAACAACAAGCTGACGCCGAACGACATCTCGGGCGGCACGTTCACCATCACGAACATCGGCTCCGAGGGCGCGCTGACCGACACCCCGATCCTCGTCCCGCCGCAGGCGGCGATGATGGGCACGGGCGTCATCCGCAAGCGCCCGGTGGTCATCTCCGACGGCGAGCACGACTCCATCGCCATCCGCGCGATGGCGTTCCTGCCGCTGACCTACGACCACCGCCTCATCGACGGCGCCGACGCCGGCCGCTTCATGACGACGGTCGTCGATCGCCTGCAGGTCGCGAACTTCCAGTCCGACCTGGAGCTCTAGGAGGGCTCGCGGGGACGGCCTCCGGCCGCCCTCCCCCTTCCGCCGGGACGCCCCCCGGACCCCACGCGGGTCCGGGGGGCGCCCCCGTGCGCGCGGAGTCCCCGTGCGCGCGGCGCCGTGTTCGCGTGACGACGCCCGCCGCGCCGCGGCGGCGCCCGCCGCCCACGGTGCCGGCGGTAGGACCGCGCCGCTGCGCGGCACCCGTCGTCACGCGCTTGCCTACGATGGTCGCCATGAGCGCTTCACCCGACTCCCCCATCCGCGCCTCCCGGGAACCGCTCGAGGTCCGCGACCTCGGGACGGTCGACTACGAGGAGACGTGGCGCCGCCAGCAGGAGACCGCGGAGGCCGTGGCCGCCGGCGAGATGCCCGACCAGCTGTGGACGCTGCAGCACCCGAGCACGTACACCGCCGGCAAGCGCACGCAGCCGGAGGACATGCCGGACAACGGCATGCCGGTGGTGAAGGTCGACCGCGGCGGCCGCATCACGTGGCACGGGCCGGGGCAGCTGGTGTGCTACCCGATCGTGAAGCTGGCGGAGCCGATGGACGTCGTCGACTACGTCCGGCGCATCGAGGAGGCAGTCATCCACGTCGTCCATTCGCTGGGCCTGACGGACGCGGGGCGCGTCGACGGGCGCTCCGGCGTGTGGTTCCCGCCAGGCGTGCGGAACGGCGAGCTGAAGCCCGCGCGGAAGGTCGCGGCGATCGGCATCCGCGTCACCCACGGCACGACGATGCACGGGCTGGCGCTCAACTGCGACAACACCCTGGAGCACTACGGGCACATCGTCCCGTGCGGCATCGCGGACGCCGGAGTGACGACGCTGTCGGAGGAGCTGGGGCGCGACGTCACCGTCGATGACCTGCGGGAACCCATGGTCGAGGCTATCGAACGAGCGCTCGAGGGCGCACTGCCGGTCGCCGGGCACGATCTGTAGGATGACGCACATGGCTCAAGCACCCAACGGCCGACGTCTCCTGCGCATCGAGGCGAAGAACGCGGAGACCCCCATCGAGCACAAGCCGGACTGGATCCGCACCACCGCGAAGACCGGCCCGGAGTACAAGGCGATGAAGAAGCGCGTCGCCGGGGCGTCCCTGCACACCGTGTGCCAGGAGGCGAACTGCCCGAACCTGTTCGAGTGCTGGGAGTCGCGCGAGGCGACGTTCCTCATCGGCGGCGACCAGTGCACCCGCCGCTGCGACTTCTGCAACATCGCGACCGGCAAGCCGGAGCCCCTGGACCGCGACGAGCCGCGCCGCGTGGCGGAGAACGTCCGCGAGATGGGCCTGCGCTACGCGACGGTCACCGGCGTCGCCCGCGACGACCTGGAGGACGGCGCGTCGTGGCTGTACGCGGAGACGTGCCGCCAGATCCACGAGCTGAACCCGAACACGGGCGTGGAGCTGCTGGTGGACGACTTCCGCGGCGACATGTCCGCGGCGGAGGCCGTGTTCGAGGCGAAGCCGGAGGTGTTCGCGCACAACCTGGAGACGGTCCCGCGCATCTTCAAGCGCATCCGCCCGGCGTTCCGCTACGAGCGCTCCCTGGAGATGATCTCCCGCGCCCGCAAGGCGGGGATGGTGACGAAGTCGAACCTGATCCTCGGCATGGGCGAGACCCGGGACGAGATCCTGGAGGCGATGCAGGCGCTGCACGAGTCGGGCTGCGACATCCTGACGGTCACGCAGTACCTGCGCCCGTCGGCGATGCACCACCCGATCGACCGGTGGGTGAAGCCGGAGGAGTTCGTGGAGCTGTCGGAGGCGGCCTACGAGATCGGCTTCCACGGCGTCATGGCGGGCCCGCTGGTCCGCTCGTCCTACCGCGCCGGCCGCCTGTACGCCCGCGCGCTGAAGTCGCGCGGCGAGGAGCTGCCGGAGCACCTGTCCGACCTGGCCGCCGGCGGCGAGGAGACGGCGCTGCAGGAGGCGTCGGCGCTGCTGCACCGCCACGGCAAGTCGCGCGACACGGAGGTGTCGTCGTTCCGCCGTCGCCGCCGCGTCACCGGCGACCGCGCGCGCGAGGGGGACAAGGTCACCGCCTAGGTCCCCGCCGGGTGCGCCGTCGCTTGACGACGTGACCCGCCCCGGCTTCCCGGCCCCCGGCCGCGCTCCCCGCGCGACCGGGGGCCTCGGTGTTTGGCGGCCGCGTGCGACGGCGCGGAGGGCATCCCTTCGACCGGGGGCCTCGGTGCATGGGCGGGCGGTCCCATCCCCTAGAATCGGGCGTCATGATGGCGAGCACCAAGGACGACAAGGCCCGCAAGCAGGCGGCCCGGGCCGCGAAGCGCGAGAAGCGGAAGCAGACGCGCTCCCAGCTGTGGCAGGCCTTCAAGCTGCAGAAGGAGCGGGACAAGAAGCTCATCCCGTACATGGCGCTGGGCTTCCTGGCGCCCATCCTCGTGCTGCTGGTGATCGGCCTGCTCATCGGCGGCTTCTGGGCGTGGTTCCTGCCGCTGCTGGGCATTTCGCTGGGCTTCATGGTGGCGATGTGGATCTTCTCCAAGCGCATCGAGGCCACCGTGTACGGCGAGGCGGAGGGCCAGGCCGGCGCGGCCGCGTGGGCGCTGGACAACCTGCGCTCCGGCGTCGGCGTCGTCTGGCACGTCAAGACCGGCGCGCAGGCGAACCAGCACATGGACGCGGTGCACCGCGTCGTCGGCAACCCCGGCATCGTCCTGGTCGGCGAGGGCAACGAGTCCCGCGTCCGCTCCATGATGGCCAAGGAGAAGAAGACGCTGGCCCGCTTCGTCGGCGAGACCCCGATCTACGAGATGATGGTCGGCACCGGCGAGGGCCAGGTCCCCGTCAAGCGCATCCAGCGCGAGCTGCTGCGCTACCCGCGCAACTACAACAAGGACCAGGCCAACCAGCTGCAGTCCCGCCTGGCGTCCATGGACGGCGTCCTCGGCGGCGCCCGCGGCGGCCTGCCGAAGGGCCCGATGCCCGGCGGCGCCAACGCCAACCAGATGGCCGGCATGAACCGCCGCGCCCGCCGCGCCGCCCAGCGCAACAAGCGCGGCTAGGCACCGGGCCGGGGAGCCCGCCGCCCGGCCGCTCCCCCGCCATCGACGCCTCCGGCGCCGCGGATCCCGCACGGGGCCCGCGGCGCCTTCCGCGTATGCGGGGCCGGGTCGGCGCGGGCGTTCGGGCGGGCGGCGCGGGGCCGGGGCGCCCGCGCGGGGCCCTCCGCGGGACCACGCGGGAACCGGCGCCGGGCGGGCGGCGCGGGGCCGGGGCGGTGGCCGTCGTCACGCAGCGGGGCCGCGTGGATCACGGTGGCGCGTGTGCTTGATCACGGCGACCGGCAACCTTCGGCAACGACCGCGGCATCGGCGCAGGTCGCGGCCCGGGACCGGTTCCGCCCGGCCGGTGGGGCCGCCCGGGGTGTGCCACTATGGGGCACGTGCAAATCCTCGTCGACAACCACCTGCTGGCGCTGCTGGTCATCATGGGCATCGGCATCGCCCTGGGCCAGATCCGCATCGGCGGCTTCAAGCTCGGCGTCGCCGCGGTCCTCTTCGTGGGCCTCGGCTTCGCGACCGTGGAGCCGGAGATCGAGCTGCCGCCCATCATCTACATCGTGGGCCTGGCCCTGTTCGTCTACACCATCGGCCTCGAATCGGGGCCGGAGTTCTTCCGCAGCCTCCGCTCCCGCGGCATCAAGCACAACCTGTTCGGCGCGGGCGTCCTGGTCCTGCTGGCCGTCATCGCCTACGTGGCGATCAGCCTCATGCCCGTCGACCACGTCGAGGGCGCCGGCACGTTCACCGGCGCGCTGACCAACACCCCGGCGCTCGCCGCGGTCGTCGACGCGCTGCCGGGCCTCATCCAGGACGGCGAGCGGCTCAACGAGGCGGCGGCCCTGCCGGTCATCGGCTACTCGCTGGCCTACCCGATCGGCGTCCTCGGCGTCATCGCGTCCATCGCCATCATGGCGAAGGTCTTCCGCGTCGACCACGAGCAGGAGGCCATCGACGCCGGCGTCGCCGCGCTGCCGCTGCACTCCCGCCGCGTCAAGGTCACCGAGGCCGGCCTGCCCACCGTCGGCGCGATGGCCGGCGTCTACGGCCTGGACTTCTCCATCTCCCGCATCGAGCACTCCGGCCGCCTGTTCGTGCCGGAGGACTCCGACACCGTCGAGCCGGGCGACATCATCAGCGTCGTCGGCACGGAGGAGCAGATCGACAGCGCCGCCGCGCGCATCGGCGAGCTGCTGCCGGGCGATCCGACCAGCGACGGCCGCCTCGACTTCCGCCGCATCTTCGTGTCCTCCGACCGCGTCTGCGGCGTGCCGCTGTCGGTGCTGCACAAGCAGATCCACGGCATGGTCATCACCCGCGTCCGCCGCGGCGACATCGACATGGTCGCCTCCCCCGACATGAAGCTGGAGCTCGGCGACCGCGTCCGCGTCGTCGCCGCCCCGGAGCACATCAACCAGGCGACGCGGTTCTTCGGCGACTCCTACAAGAGGCTTTCCGACGTCAACCTCCTGCCGATGGTGCTCGGCCTGCTCCTCGGCGTCCTCGTCGGCATGATCCCGATCCCGATCCCGGGCGGCGTCACCCTGACGCTCGGCTCCGCCGGCGGCCCGCTGGTCGTGGCGCTCATCCTCGGCGCCCTCGGCCGCACCGGCCCGCTCGTGTGGCCGATCCCGTACTCCGCGAACCTGGCGTTCCGCCAGGTCGGCCTGGCTCTGTTCCTCGCCGGCATCGGCACCACCGCCGGCGCGGGCTTCCGCGACGCCCTGTCCGACCCGTCGTCGCTCGTCGTCCTGGGCCTCGCCGCCATCGTGGCGTTCGCGTCGGCGCTGATCACGCTCATCGTCGGCCACAAGGTGCTGAAGATCCCCTTCGGCCAGTCCGCCGGCATCCTCGCCGGCCTGCAGACCCACCCCGCCGTGCTGACCTACGTCAACGACCTGACGAAGAACGAGCTGCCGGGCATGGGCTACACGACGGTGTACCCGATGGCGATGATCGTGAAGATCATCCTGGCGCAGGTGCTCATCGTGCTGCTGGTGTAGCGGGCGGGTGCGCGGCGGCGCGTCCCCCGCGGCGTCACCGCCGCCACGCCGCTTCACCCCCACCTCGGACGGACCCCGTTCGGGCGGACGGGACCCCGGTGCATCGGGGTCCGTTCCGCCGGAACGGGGTCCGTCGGCATTCGCGGGGTGGGTGCGTGGCCGTTGGGGCGTCGGCTGACCCGGCCGTACGTGCGACACGGTCGTTAAGACCCCGTTGGCGCCGCCGGTCCTCCCCCGCCCCCGCTCCCCTCGCACCGAACCAGGTCGTTCCGACCCCGTTAGCGCCGCCCCTCCTCCCGGCCAGACCCACTTACGGCCGTCCCGACCCCGTTCTAACTGGGTCGGAACGGCCGTAAGTGGGTCTGACGGCTGCGGGCGGCCGATACCGGCGGTCGAGATGGGTCGAAACGACCCCATTGGCCGTGTTGAGGGCGGGGGCCGCGGCGAGGTCGCGCTCCTCAGGCCCCCGGCAGCCCGTCCCGTCCTCCCTCCCCGACGCGAACGGACCCCGTTCCGGCGGAAGGGACCCGGGTACATGAGGGTCCGTTCCGCCCGAACGGGGTCCGTCGGCGGTGACGTCGCAGGCCGCCGGGGGCCGGCCGCGGCCCGAGGCAGCGTGACGTCCGCCGGCCGCGCAGCCGCTATCCGCGGATGACGGCGGTGCCGGTGGCGCGGTCGTGCATGCCGCGGCCGTCGGTGTCCTGCACGATCGGCGGCAGGAGCAGCAGCGTCAGGGCCGAGCGGACGGCGGCGCGCCACAGGCCGACGCGCTCGGTGGCGTCGATGCGGGCGACGCCCATGCCCATGACGGCCTGGCCGGGGGTGCGGGCGAACAGCCACACGGAGATGGTGCCCAGGAAGAAGAACGCGAAGAACGCCCAGGTCGCGGTGAAAGACTGCCAGGCGATGAACGGGTCGCCGAACTGCTCGATCTGCTTCGGGTCGGGCCCGAAGAAGGGGTAGAAGGCCTGGGCGATGAGCACGGAGATCACCCAGTCGATGAGCATGCCGCCGAGGCGGCGGCCCAGGCTCGCGCGGGAGCCGGGGCCGGACTTCGCCAGGCCCAGCGCCTGTCCGGGGTACTCGGAGAGGTGCTCGGGATCGTCGTATTCGCCCGGGACCTGGGGTCCTTCGAGCCAGCTGTGCTTCTCGGCCATGCCCGTCAGTCTAGCGGGTGAGGGTGTCCTGACCCCCGTCGGGGACCGCGGGCGGGTAACTTGGAGTCAACCGGAAAAAGACATTACGGCGGCGGCCACCCGGTCCCCGCCCGGTCTCCCCGCGGTCGCCCACAAGGCCGCATCGGACGTGATCCACGTCACAGCGTGCGTTACATCGGATTAACAGGGCAGAACCGGTCGGGAAATACGCGGCGCATAATTTCATTTCAGTACCCAGCCAGAAACCAGAGCTAGGAGCCGACGTGGGTTTCACCCCTGAAGACATCGCCAAGAAGATCAAGGACGAGGGCATCGAGTTCGTCGACGTCCGGTTCACCGACGTGCCGGGCCACGAGCAGCACTTCACGGTGCCGGCCTCCGCCTTCGACGAGGACGCCATCGCCGAGGGCCTGGCGTTCGACGGCTCCTCCGTCCGCGGCTTCACGACGATCGACGAGTCCGACATGGCGCTGCTGCCCGACCTGGACACCGCGCGCATCGACCCGTTCCGCAAGGCCAAGACGCTGAACGTCAAGTTCTTCGTCCACGACCCGTTCACCCATGAGCCGTTCTCCCGCGACCCGCGCAACGTCGCCCGCAAGGCGGAGGAGTACCTGGCCTCGACCGGCATCGCCGACACCTGCTTCTTCGGCGCCGAGGCGGAGTTCTACCTCTTCGACAAGGTCCGCTACGCCACCGAGATGAACACCGGCTTCTACGAGGTCGACTCGGTCGAGGGCTGGTGGAACCGCGGCAAGGACGAGAACCCGGACGGGTCCGCCAACCTGGGCTACAAGACCCGCGTCAAGGGCGGCTACTTCCCGACCGCGCCGTACGACCACTACCAGGATCTGCGCGACGAGATGTGCATGAACCTGCACAACGCGGGCTTCGACCTGGAGCGCGCGCACCACGAGGTCGGCACCGGCGGCCAGCAGGAGATCAACTACAAGTTCAACACCCTGCTGCACGCGGCCGATGACCTGCAGTCCTTCAAGTACATCATCAAGAACACCGCGTGGCTGAACGGCAAGGCCGCCACCTTCATGCCGAAGCCGCTCGCCGGCGACAACGGCTCGGGCATGCACGCCCACCAGTCCCTGTGGCTGGACGGCAAGCCGCTGTTCCACGACGAATCCGGCTACGCCGGCCTGTCCGACATGGCCCGCTACTACATCGGCGGCATCCTGGAGCACGCCGGCGCGGTCCTGGCGTTCACCAACCCGACGCTGAACTCCTACCACCGCCTGGTCCCGGGCTTCGAGGCCCCGATCAACCTGGTGTACTCGCAGCGCAACCGCTCCGCCGCGGTCCGCATCCCGATCACCGGCTCCAACCCGAAGGCGAAGCGCCTCGAGTTCCGCGCGCCGGACCCGTCGGCGAACCCGTACCTGGCGTTCTCCGCGATGATGCTGGCCGGCCTGGACGGCATCAAGAACCGCATCGAGCCGCACGCCCCGGTCGACAAGGACCTGTACGAGCTGCCGCCGGAGGAGGCCGCGGACATCCCGCAGGCGCCGACCTCGCTGGAGGCCGCGCTGAAGGCCCTGGAGGAGGACAACGAGTTCCTGCAGGAGGGCGACGTCTTCTCCGAGGACCTGCTGGAGACCTACATCTCCTACAAGTTCAACAACGAGATCGCCCCGACCCGCCTGCGCCCGACCCCGCAGGAGTTCGAGATGTACTTCGACTGCTAAGTCGGAGGGGGGGGTTCGGACTATCGGCGCTGATTGTTCGGAAAACCCCGGCACAAAGAACGCCGCCCACCTCCCTCACCGGGAGATGGGCGGTTTTCTGCCTTCGCGGCACCGTTCTCGCGCCCCGCCGGCCGGTTCCGCGCCACATAATCGGCCCGAAAACGCGGCCCCGGAAGCACCCGTAGACCGTGCCCGAAACGGGGACGGTCGAAGCTTCGTTTACGCGGCCAACGGCGGCGCATTGGGCACCGCAGCGGCCTCATCGAGCCCGTTTTCGCGACGCGACGACGGCGACGGCGGAACCGGCGCACCGCCCGTTGTCCCACCCCGTCCGATGAACCGGGCGATGAGCGCGACGTTGACGGCGACGACGCCGAGGGTGACGAACAGCGCGGCGGCGGTGAACCCGCGGATCATCCGCCGGGTGGTGTCGCCGAGGCCGGCACCCGTGCCGGTCTTGAGGATCGCGTTGCGCGACTCGATGGTCGCCCGCGGCGGCTGGTACGCCGCCCGCCACGCCTTCGTCCGCCACGCCGGACCCTGCTGGGCGAACTTCGCGCCCTCCTCGACGGGGATCGTCACCGACGAGGAGTTGGTGCAGCACCGTCCGCGCTCGCCGGCCGCCGGCACCTGGGAGCGGAAGATTTTGACCCGCTGGCTGCCGACCTTCCCGCTGCCCTTGACCAGCGGGCACGACACCGTGGCGCCCGAACCGCGTCCCGGGCACGCGTACTTCGCCCCGCCGCCCGGCAGGCGCTCCTTGACGCGCAATGCAAACGCGGTGCGGGCCTCGATCCGCTCGGCGAACTGATCGTCGTCGATGATTCCGGCCCGATGGTCGTCCCCGGCGGCGAGGAGGTGGGTCGGCATCGCCGGGCAATGCCACGCACCACCCACCTGGACGGCCCCGGCGTAGTTGGCCGTGACGCCGCGTGTGTTGATGGGGAGATCACCGACGAGCGTGTACCCGGCCCGGCGCATGAGAAACTGCCACGTCTCGGGCTTGCCGTTGGGGTGGTAGAGCATGTCGCCGACCAAGTTTCCTTTCGGCATGTCCGCGTCGGCGGTGATGTGGGCCAATGCGTCTCGGGCGCGCATGTGCGGCTGGTGGCCGGGCTTGTCGAGCGCGATGCCGATGATCGGGTGCGGCGCACCGTCGGGCATCATCGCCGCGATGAGCGTGGCCTCGTACGCCCACGACACCGTGCCCTCCGAGCCGTCGCCGCCGTCGTGGTCGTCGCGCCGGGTGTACCACCCGGCGTCCGGCTCGCTGGACACCCGGGACGACCGCTTCGAGGTGCCCAGCCGCGCGGCCGGGATGGGCGTGGCGTCGACGACCACGTCGCCGTTCCACTTCTCGCGGACGGACGTCGGCATCCGGTGTACCGACGCCATGACCAATGCGTTGGTCATCTGCGTCAGACGCTCGCGCCGGACGGCAACGAGTTCGGGGTCGCGGGTGGCGACCAGCTCGACGTACTCGCTCTTCGTGTAGCGGCGGCGGTAGCGCATCTCCGGTTAGAGGTCGATGGGGTCGAGAATCCGGTGAATCGCATTCCACGCCCGGTCGTACCACCGCGACTGAGCCATCCGCGAGGTGTAGTCGGCATCGCCGCGGCCCGGCAGGCCGAGGCGGTCGAGGGCACCGTCGGTGGCGCGGTGGCAGATGATGTCGCGGGCGGCGGTGACGTGGAGGGGGCTTGCCCTCGGTCGCCAGGACGACCATGAGGGTGAGCATCGCGCGGTCGGAGATGAACCGCGGGCGACCACCGACGCCGCGGCCGTCGTCGCCGCGCCAGCCGTCGAGCATGGCGACGACGCCTGCGTCATCGACGATGCGGGCGGCACGCGCGATGCGCGCTCCATCGACGCGGTCGATCATCACCGGGTCCATGTCGGTTCACCTCCTTTCGTATCTCGTGACGGGAAACCGGCGGCCTACTCGACCACCGTCAGATGCGGTCGGCCCGCCTGCCGGACTACGTCGTCGTTCTGGGGCCGCGCGGCCGTGGTGCCGTCCGGCCGGCGGCGCAACCACTGGCGGACTTCCAGGGCGGTGCGGCCGGGGACGTTGTTCGTCCATCGCTCGAAGTGGCGCAAGCTCGATAGCCCCGCGGCCTCGGCCAGTGCGGTGGCGGGAATCTCGGCGTAGATGTGGCCGACGATCCATGTCGTGCGCATGCGCCGGGTATCGGGCCGAAACCCGGCCACCGGCGTGGTCTCCTTGAACAGGTTGTGGACCGCCGAGGTCGAGTCGGTGGGACGGCCGGGCAGGAACACGCGGGCATCGGGACCGAGCCCGGAGATCTCGGCGCGCAGGGTGTCCTCCCAGCGCGCGAGCACGGGCACGTCGCGCGGGCCCGCGCCCCGGTAGCCGGACGGCAGGACGATGATGCCGTCGTCGCCGTCGTCGAACACGTCGCGCACCCGCAGCGTGCCCATCTCCCCCGCGCGCAGGCCCGCGCCGAGCCCCAGGGCGAGCACCAGCGAGCAGGCGTGGCGGCGATGGGCCGTAGGCTGCCCGAACGCCCAGTCCCGGCACAGCGCGAGCTCGGCGGCGGTGTACGGGGCCAGTGGACCCCGGTAGCCGTACTGGGGACCCTCGGCGGGACCGTTCCAGACGGGGTTGGACGTGCGGGCCATGCGCAGCAGGATCGACCGCGACCGGCCGCGCGTGCGCTGCGACAGATCGGACAGTTCGTGGGCGACGAACATCTCGATCAACTCGTGATCGAGCACATGCGTCGCATCGAGCGGGTGACCGTGGACGATGTGAACCCACTCGGCCAGCCGGGCCAGCAGGCCGGCGGCGTTGCGCACGGCCACGAGTGAGTCGTCGTCGGTGTAGGACTCGGCGACGGTGGCGCGGACGAAGCAGGACACGACGGCCCACCGGTCGGCGGTGATTTTCCTCGGTTCGTAGTTGGCGATGAGGTCCATGGCGGACTCCGTTTTTCGACAGGCGCCCGCTGCCGTTCCCCCATAGTGACGTGCGCCCATCGGAGGATTTGAGCCGCGAGCGCGGTTCTTTATTTCACCGACAACTATGACATTCGTCCCGGATTTCCGGTTCTTTCTTTCACCACCCGGGGCGCTACACCCGCCCCCACCTGCGGTTTCGTTGTTCCCGGGGTACATTTTCAGCATGTCCCGCGCTTCGAGAACGCCGCCGCGTCAGCGGTACCACGGTTGGCCCAACAACCGCGTCGGCGATCCCATCTACGAGCGGCTGCGCCTGTTCGTCGCCGGTCTCGACGAGTTCATCACCGCCGAGATCGACGCCGGTCGCGTCGTGTCGCGCCGCGCCTTCGCCGAGACCGCGGGCCTTCCGCATTCGACGCTGACCAAGCTCATCAACGGCGACGCCGTCCCCGACGGGCTGACCATCGCCGCGTTGGAGGTCGCGTGCGGGAAGTCCCTGTGGCCGTCGCATCATCGCGCGGAGTCCAGCCTCAAGGGCGAGTGACCCATTTCGGGGTGATTTTCCTTCATGCCCCCAGCCTGGAAGCTCCGAATGACAAAGTGGTAACCCGCAGCGCAATCGGTTCTTTCTTTCACCAGTGCAGGTCACATGGTCTGCCCTCACTTTGGGGCGGGTGAGGTTACCGGGTGGGGGCGTGTGGGGAATCGCAGCCGTAGGATTAGTGAGACATTTACCTACCACCTTCGACAGTGCGAGAGACGATGCCCAAAAACACCCTGCAGTTGATGTGGCCCAACAAAGAGCTGGCACTGGTCCCAGCCGAAACCGGCCGTTACGGCTACCGGTGGGTCCACCCCTCCGACCCCCGCTACTGCGAAACCCACACGCTCACCATCACCGACCGAGTCGACGGCACGCAGGCACCAAAGGAGGAGGGCCGCAGTTACTCCGAGCGCGCCGATCTGGACCCAACCACGGACAACTTGCTGATCCTCGGCGAATCGGGCGACGTCCTCGAAGCACTGACGCGCGTACCGGAGCTTTCCGACAAGTACCTCGGCAAGATCAAGTGCGTCTACATCGACCCGCCGTTCAACACGGCGCAGACCTTCGCGAACTACGAAGACAATCTGCAGCATTCAGTGTGGCTGACCATGATGCGCGACCGCCTTGAGCACCTTCACGCTTTGCTGTCCGATAACGGGTCGATTTGGGTGCATCTCGACGACGTCGAAAACCACCGGATGCGAGTTCTCATGGACGAGGTGTTCGGGCCGGAGAACTATGTCGCCGAAATGCAGTGGCAGAAGACTTACTCGCCACGAAATGATTCGACAGGCATTCCCATGTCCACGGACGTTATTCTAGCCTATCGAAAATCCTCCACATTCTCCCCTAACAGGCTACCTCGAACTGCAGAAATGGATGCACGGTACCAGAATCCGGATGGCGATACGCGAGGATCGTGGACGATGGATAACCCCTGTGCACCCACAACCGGCACTCGTCAACACCCCTCTACATTTGGCATTCAGCACCCGATTACCGGAGAAATGGTTTATCCTGCCGCGAAAACTTGTTGGCGGTTTTCCCCTGGCAAGATGCTTGATATTATGCGCGGTTGGGGGGATTATGAGTTCGGCGAGGTTACTGACGAGGAGCGCGCGGCTCGCCGAACAATCATCGGCCCTGGGGTGGAAATTCGTGAGGACATCAAGCCACTGATCATTCCTAATTGGGATGACGCTCACCGACAGAGAGCCATCGAACGGTACAAACGAGGCGACTGGCCCATTTACATGATTACCCATGGTGGCCGTGGCGGATTCCGTCGAAAGTCGTACCTGGCTGGTATGCCTGGACGCACGCCGACAAACTTCATGCCTTACGAAGAGGTTGGCCATACGGACGGGGCCAAGAAGGAAATTCAAGCACTATTTCCTAATTCCACCCCCTTCACCACCCCCAAGCCCGAGCGCCTGCTCGAACGCATCATCCATATCGCCACAAACCCCGGTGACATCGTCCTCGACGTGTTTGCCGGTTCCGGCACCACCGCCGCCGTCGCACACAAGATGGGGCGCCGTTGGGTCACCTGCGAACTCATCGAAGATACGATGAACCGCTTCACCCGGCCGCGCCTGGAAAAGGTGGTAGCCGGCGACGACCCCGGTGGAATCACATTGACCAAGGGCGAACGTGTCGACGCCACTTCCGACGGTCTGCCCGAGGGCCTGACCGCCGACGAGGCGCAGAAACTCACCTCGTTGCTCAATAAGGCAATCCGCGGCGACGATGCACTCAAGAAGTCCGCCGACGTCCGCGCCATCAAGCAGATGGTCAAAACGACCAAGTCGCCCGACACCATCAACTGGCGCGGGGGCGGTGGATTCACCGTCGCGAAGCTGTCGCCCGCGTGCTTCGACTACGACGAGGAGTACGACACCGTCACGCTCACCGAGGCCGCCACCGGCGACGTGCTCGTCGACTCGGTGTGCGCGAACATGAATTACCGCCGCACGCCCGGCCACCCCGACTTCGACGGCGTACGTGGGCGGATGCGCCTGGCCGTCCTCGAGGGCACGCTGACCGCCGAGTTGGCCGACGAACTCATCTCCAAACTCGACGACGGCGACCTGCTAACCATCGCGGCCACCGGCGTCACCGACGGCGTTTCCGCCCACCTGCGCACAGCCAAGCGCGGCTGCGTTGTCACCCACATCCCCGGTGACCTGTTCCAGACCCGCCGCGTCGAAAGGACGAACTGACGCCATGCCGCTCGCCATTGCCTACGATGAGGCCATCATCGACATCGTCGCCACGAAGTTCGACCTGCGTACCCCCAACCGCGAGGCCCTCGACGCCACCGTTCGCCGTCTGGCCGACGGCGACTACGAACCGCAGACACCACTAGTGGTCAATCACGCAACCGGCGTCGGCAAAACCTATGTCATGGGCGCGCTGATCGAGTACCTGCGCGAGATGGGCCACCGCAACATCATGGTCGTCACCCCCGGCCTGGTCATCCAGAACAAGACCGTCGCCAACTTCACCAAGTCCCACCGCAAGTACATCGGCGGCTTCGACGTCCAGCCCGACATCATCACCCCGGAAAACCAGCGCTCGTGGCGCGATGCCCGCGATGCCGGCCAGGGATCGCTCGCCGACACTTTCCTGGGGTCCCAGATATTCGTGTTCAACGTCCAAACGCTGCTGGCACCCAGATCAACCACTCAAGTCACCACGGGCGAAACGCTCGCCGCCAAGCAGGCGAAAATCCGCAAGTTCGACGAGAACCGAGGCAACCTCTACGCGCACTTGCAGTCGCTCGATGACCTGGTGATTTTCGCCGACGAGTCGCACCTGTACGGAAAGTCGGCAAAGGCGTTTTCCGCCGCGCTGACCGAACTCGACCCGGCCGCGACCATCGGCCTGACCGCCTCCGCCACCGCCGATGATGACGTCGTCTACCGATACCCGCTCTACCGCGCCATCGCCGACAAGTACGTCAAGCAGCCGGTGCTGGTCTACCGAAAAAACGGCTACAAGAAAAACGCCGACGGCGACGAACGGCAGTTGCGCGACGGCCTGGCCGTCCTGCGCCAAAAGGAGGCGGCGTATCGCCGCTTCATCCAGGACAACCCCGACGTCAAGCCGGTCAAACCGGTCATGTTCGTCACCTGCTCCGACATCGACCACGCCACGGCCGTGACGACGCTGTTGCGGGGCGCCGGCTATGTCGCTGACACCGATGCGGTGCTCCAGGTCGACTCCAAGCACGACGACGACGCCACCCGCGAGAAGTTGGACAACCTCGACGCCCCGGACTCGCCGGTACGCGCCGTGGTGGCCGTCTCCAAACTGCGTGAAGGCTGGGATGTGAGCAACGTCGCCGTCATCGTAACGCTGCGCGCATCGAGCTCGGAGATTCTCACCCAGCAGACGATGGGCCGCGGTTTGCGACTGCCGTTTGGCAAGTACACCGGCGACCCTGCCATCGACCAGCTCGACATCATCGCTCACAAGTCCTATAGGGACTACCTCAAAAGCGAGGACGTGCTCAAAGACTTCGGCCTGGATGACGCGCTGGCCCCGGACGGGGCACTGGAAGCGGTCGATGAATCCGGCATTCAGGTCACGCCCGGCAGTGGGGAGTCGACGCCGGACGACATGTCTGCGGCAGACGATTCCGAACCGACCGACCAGGACAACGCCACTGTCGGCAATGACGGCGGGTGGCTGGCGGCCGACGATGACGACCGCACCGAAACCGCCCCGCAGCCGCCCACCGGTACTGGGCGTCCAGCGGCGGGCACCCGGGAGCTCGGTGATGACGATGAAATCGCGCCCCCGCCCCAGGAGCCCGCTCCGGTGGTCATACGCATCAACTCGAAGTTCGCAAACGAGTCCTTCCTGTTCCCCTCGTCGTCGATGTCAACCCACATTCCCGCATTCGACCTGGCTGACATCACCGACGACGCCGTAACCACGGCCGCCGCCAGCGTCGTCGCGGGGAGCGTGAAACTCGACCGTCATAAGATCGTCGCCCGGGACAATCAGATCACAACCACCAGCCTTACCCGCGTTACAGGCGGAAGTGACCCGGTCACAGACGACCATGTCCGCGCCGAGCTGATGAAGGCCGCGCAGGGCACGCGCCGCTTCACCGTCACGGCAGGGGCGCTCCGACTGCTCGACCGCCGTATCGTCGGCCCCTTCATGGACGCCGCAATGGACAAGGGGGCGTGGACTGAAAAGGCCCTCACCACCGCGCGCGAGAGCATCGCGAAACTCATCACGGAGGTCGCGGACGAACACGATATCCGGGCTGCACGGTTGGAAATCGACATCGAACCTCGGAAGTTGCCCATCGCCTCCGAGTTCGTTCTCCCCTCCACGGCGACAGTGGCCGGACTCCTCCGCGACACCCCGTCGGCACAGTTCAACACGAGCACGTACTACGGGGATTGGGATCGAGGTTTGTTTGACCGCGCCAGGTTTGATTCGTTCTCTGCGGAGTACAAGTTGGCAGCGCTCGTCGACGCCGACGACGAGGTGAAATGGTGGAAGCGACTGTACCGCGAGGATAAGGCGCACTTCGCGTGGACTCCGCGGAACACCTACTACCCCGACTTCGTCGTGTGTGACACGGACGGAGAACTGTGGATCGTCGAGGGAAAGTCCAACCGTGACGCGAACAACGACGAGGTCATGCAAAAGCGCGCGGCCGCCGAGAAGGTCATGCGCACGCTGACCGCGGATGATCGGTTCGACACCGTTCGCTGGGGTTATCTGCTGGCCACCGAGTCCGACATCGCCGCGTCGGATAGTTGGGACGAATTAAAGCAGCGGACGGGATTCGTTCAGTCGTAGGCTGCCGCCGGCCGGTGCGCTCGGCGGCCACCCGAAGGGTGCCCCCGCCTCCCCTTAGCCCGGCAGCCTCACGCGCAGACGCGGGCCGCGACCACGGCTCGCACAGCGGACACGGAGGCCCACATGGCGGACAACAACGACACCCAGAACGGCGACGAGAACAACGGCACGGCCGCGGAGCTTCCGCCGATGACGCTGCCGGAGATTCAGGCAGCGCTCAACGACGAGTCGCATCCCAGGCATGAGGAGGCGCGCCGACATAATGCCGACGCGGCGAAGAACCTCGCCCCAGCTCTGCAGAAGTACCGCGAGAGCGTCGCTTCGCAGGTCAACGTCGACGAGATTTTTCAGCAGTTCCATGGTCAGCACGATGCCGCCCGTATACGTGGGTTTGTAAGCCCCGCACCCTACGAGTTTCCCAAACACCCGGCCACTGATGTCCCGTCACTCGCCCACACCGAGTTGATGGACGGGATGAAGGAGGCGATGCAGGCGAGGGCGAACCGCGAACGGCGGCAGGATGACACCGCAGAAGCATCGTTGGAGACGATGCAGGCCGTCGCGGCCCAGATGCAGAAACTCAATGAGAAAATGACGGAAGTCGACGAGCGTCTGGAATCCGGCAACACGAGCGCCACGAGCTGGAATCGGTGGGTTCTGGCGATTGCGACCCTCACCCTTATTGCCACGGTCATCGGAATCTTTACTTAGGGGATTTCCCCGCACCGCGAGGGGATCGGGTTCCCCGGACGTCGGCCCTGCGGCAGGCCAGCGGGTTTTCCGAAATCCCCCGGAGGGCACATTCAGACAACTCACGTGGTCTGATTCAGGCAACTAACTGACCAGCGAAACCCCCGGTTCCCCCACGAGGGAGCCGGGGGTTCACTGGTGCCGGGAGACGGTGCAGGGGCACGAAACGCAGCAGCCAAATTCGCCGTTTTTCGGCGCTCCCCCATGGCCTGTAGACCGCGACGGTTATCGTCGTGGGCTTCATGGCACACTCCGCGGACCTCACTTCGGGTTTCGCAGCGGTGTCGAAAACCGGTCCCACTACGGGTCTCGCTGCGTGCCCCCCCCTTTCACCCCCCACTGGCCGCAAAGGGTCGTCATTGCACACCGAGGTTGGGGCCCCGCAACGGGGGCGCAGCGGGTGGTACTCCGGGGGACTGTGTCAGCCTGGCCCGTGTTGCGTATGTGCCGGTAGCGGAGATTTATAGTCGGTTTGGCCCATGCTCGAAAATCAGGACTCTGTGGCCGGGAATTGGGGCACCTATTTCCCAGGATCGGTGCGCGGCGTGGGTGGGGCTGCCGCTGGCCGGTGAGTTGTCTGAAAGTACCCAGAGCGCCTCTCCCCCGGCCCCGGCCGGCGTTCCCGCCACGTGACGGCGGACTGATGCAGGCGACGGCCCCGCCCCGGTTCCCCGGGACGGGGCCGTCGTCGTGTCGCGGTCCGCATCGTTCGCGTGACGACGGGTCCCGCCGCGGCGGCGGGGCCCACGGCGCGGCACGGGTCCCGTCGTCAAGCACCCCCGCGTGGCGACGGTGCGATTCACCGCCCGGCCTGCGCTGCAGCACCTGCGGCGATGTCATAATCTCCCCCGAAAAATCGGGCCGAAGTGCATTCTCCCCCGAATTCCATAGGCTGAACTTCATGAGTGACCGGCGCTCACCACCCGCGCCGGCGCCTCCCCACGAGCCGACCCCGGAAACGAGGAACAGTCCCCCGTGTCGTTCACGACAGCCCAGGAAGTCATCGATTTCATCAACCGGGAGGACGTGAAGTTCGTCGACGTCCGCTTCACGGACGTCCCCGGCACCGAGCAGCACCTCACCATCCCCGCCGCCATGTTCGACGAGGACGCGATGACGGAGGGCCTCGCGTTCGACGGGTCCTCCATCCGCGGCTTCACCACCATCGACGAGTCGGACATGACGCTCCTGCCCGACCTGGCCACCGCGCACGTCGACCCGTTCCGCGAGGCGAAGACCCTGAACGTGAAGTTCTTCGTCCACGACCCGTTCACGCACGAGCCGTTCTCCCGCGACCCCCGCAACATCGCCCGCAAGGCGGAGGAGTACCTGGAGTCGACGGGCATCGCGGACACGTGCTTCATCGGCGCAGAGGCGGAGTTCTTCGTCTTCGACAGGGTCAGCTACGCCGCGGACGTCAACACCGGCTTCTTCCACGTCGACTCCGTCGAGGGCTGGTGGAACCGCTCCGCCGACGAGAACCCCGACGGCTCCCCGAACCTGGGCTACAAGACCCGCATGACCGGCGGCTACTTCCCCGTCGCGCCGTACGACCACTTCCAGGACCTGCGCGACGAGATGTCGCTGGTGCTGGAGAAGTGCGGCTTCCAGCTGGAGCGCCAGCACCACGAGGTCGGCACAGGCGGCCAGCAGGAGATCAACTACCGCTTCAACTCGCTGCTGCACGCGGCGGACGACATGCAGGTGTTCAAGTACGTCGTGCGCAACACCGCCCGGCGCGCCGGCAAGGCCGCGACCTTCATGCCGAAGCCGCTGGGCCGGGAGGCGGGCTCCGGCATGCACGCCCACGTGTCGCTGTGGAAGGACGGCGAGCCGCTGTTCCACGACGAGGACGGCTACGCCGGCCTGTCCGACATGGCGCGCCACTTCATTGGCGGCGTGCTGGAGCACGCGCGGGCGCTGACGGCGTTCACGAACCCGACGCTGAACTCCTACCGCCGCCTCATCCCGGGCTTCGAGGCGCCGACGAACCTCGTGTACTCGCAGCGCAACCGCTCGGCGGCCATCCGCATCCCCATCACGGGCTCGAACCCGAAGGCCAAGCGCATCGAGTTCCGCGCGCCGGATCCGTCGGCGAACCCGTACCTGGCGTTCACCGCCATCCTCATGGCGGGCCTGGACGGGGTGCGCAACCGCACGGAGCCGCACGAGCCCGTGGACAAGGACATCTACGAGCTGCCGCCGGAGGAGGCGCGCGACATCCCGGAGACCCCGGCGTCGCTGTCCGACGCGCTCGACGCGCTGGAGGCGGACCACGAGTTCCTGCTGGAGGGCGACGTGTTCACCGGGGACCTGCTGCGCGCCTACGTGGCGTACAAGCGGGAGCGCGAAATCGCGCCGTCGCTGCTGCACCCGACGCCCTACGAGTACGAGACGTACTTCGACGCGTAGCCCCCGGGTTCCGCTGCGGGGTCCCGGTTCTCGCGGCACCATGAGTTGCGTGACGGCGGGACCCGCACCGGCCCGGCGCCGCCGCACCCGGCGGCCGCACGGCCCGGCGCGGCCGGCGGCGCGGCCGTGTCCGCCGCGACCGCTTCCCGCCGGCCCCGGCGCCAGCCTTCGGACGCCGCTCCGGCGCCCGCCCGCCCGACCCGACCAGACCGATACGGCCGACACGACCGAAAGGACGCCATGACCCGCGACCCGTACGACGGCATGCCCCGCATCGACTTCCTCTACCTCTCCGAGCCCGACATGATCGAGGCCGGCGTGACCGACTCCGCCGCCTGCGTGGAGACGATGGAGGAGACCCTGATCCTGCTGGCCGACGGCGACTACCGCATGGCCGGCGCGTCGGCGAACTCCCACGGCGCGCAGGTGAACTTCCCGGACGACCCGGAGCACGAGGGCATGCCCGCCAACGGCCCGGACCGCCGCTTCATGGCGATGCCGGCGTACCTGGGCGGCCGCTTCCGCGCCTCCGGCGTGAAGTGGTACGGCTCCAACACGGAGAACCGCGAGCATGACCTGCCGCGCTCCATCCACGTCTTCGTGCTGAACGACGCGGTGACGGGCGCGCCGACGGCCATCATGTCGGCGAACCTGCTGTCGGCCTACCGCACGGGCGCCGTGCCGGGCGTGGGCGTCAAGCACCTGGCCGTGGAGGACGCGGAGACGGTCGGCATCATCGGCCCGGGCGTCATGAGCCGCACGATCTTCGACGCCGCCATCTCCCAGCGGCCGGGCATCAAGAAGCTGAAGATCAAGGGCCGCTCCCCCAAGTCGACGCAGCGCGTGGCGGAGTACTTCACGGAGAAGTACCCGCAGCTGGACTCGGTGGAGATCGTCGATTCGGAGCAGGCGGCCATCGAGGGCTCCGACATCCTCATCGCCGGCACGTCGACGTCGCAGGACGGCCCGTCGGGCTTCCCGTACTTCAAGAAGGAGTGGATCAAGCCGGGCGCGCTCGTCCTGTGCCCCGCTGCGGCGCGTTTCGACGACGACTTCATCACCTCCGACGACGCCAACCTCGTCGTGGACTACACGGGCCTGTACGAGGAGTGGTTCAACGAGAACGGCCCGAACGTCACCTACGAGCGCCTGCTGGGCATCCCGGGCAACCGCTGGTGGGACATGGCCGAGGAGGGCACGCTGCCGAAGGAGCGCCTGGTCAACATCGGCGACATCGCCGCCGGCCGCGCCCCGGGCCGCGAGAACGCGGAGCAGATCTTCTGCTACTCCATTGGCGGCATGCCGGTGGAGGACGTCGCGTGGGCGCATGACGTGCTGGAGAACGCGAAGGCGAAGGGCATCGGCACGACGCTGAACCTGTGGGAGAACCCGGTCCTGAGCTAGGCCCGGCGCGGAAGTCTCGCGCCGCCACGGCACTCCGCGTCCGACGCCCGTCGAACGGCCTCGGACAGCGGAAAGGGGGGCGATCCGGAGCGCGGCGGGCCAGCGAAAAGCCCCCGCGTACCGACGAATGTCCTTCACCCGCCCCGGCTGCGCGCCCAAGGGCACTGGCCGGTACGGAATCGGCCCCGAAACGTACCGACGAATGCCCTTGGGGCACCGGCCGGAGGGGGGGCGAGGGGCACTCGCCGGTACGGCGGCCGGGCGTTCTCCGGCCCCCGGAATCGGCATCGCCGGAAAGGGCGCTGAACGGGCCGTGGACGGGTGGAGGGGCGTTCCGGAACTGGGGCCCGGACATCGCGCGAAAACGCCGCAGCGGGCGATTCGGCGCCCCGGCCCGAAAACGGCCCCTAACCAGGAAGCATGACGACGCCCCGGCGGACGTCGAGGTCGGCCGGGGCGTCGTCGCGTGCGCGGGCTACTCCACGTCGCCGTCCTCGTCCGCGCCGGCGGGCGGCTCGAAGGCGAGCACCCCGTCCGGGTCGACGGTCACGGAGCAGTCGCCGGCGTGCTCGGTCCACTCGCCGGCGCGGAGGACGAGGACGCGGCGGGCCGCGTCGTACTCCCAGTCGGCGAGGACGTGGGCGGTGATCCACTCGCGGTCCTCCTCGAGGACCTGGCGGATGCGGTGGGCGGGGACGTGAACGGGCTGCATGGCCGTTCTCCTGACCCCCGCGCCCGTGTCGGGGCGCGGGACGCGTGCGGATGTCGCCGCCCCGGATTGTCCGGGACGTCGCCATCCGGCCGCGGGCCCGGCGTGCCGCGTCAGTGCGCGGCGGCGTGCGGGTCCGCGCCGGATAGGTGGCGCAGCCCGCCGGCGGGGGCGGCGGTCCGGGCCTGCGCGGTCTTCCGGGCGCGACGCTGCCCGAGCGCCCGCTGCGCCATGCTCGCCAGGCAGGCGACGAGCAGGACGATGGCGGCGCCGTCGACGACGATGCCGATGACGGGCGCGGCGTAGAGGGTGTCCCCGGTGGCGTCGCCGAGGTGGGTGGCGAAGAGCTGGAAGTCGACGTTGGCGTGCCAGAGGGCGAGGACGAAAAGGCTTCGGGTCTCCAGGTAGAAGAGGCCGACGACGACGGCGGAGAGCGACTGGTTGAGGGCGTCGGCGGCGGCCATGCCGGTGGTGACGTTGACCATGCGCACGAAGCCGAACAGCAGCGCGGAGGCCAGCAGGAACAGCACCTTGGACGTCGTGCCGTCGCCTGCACGGTCGAGGATGAACTTGCGGTACAGGCCCTCCTCGCTGAAGCCGATGAGCAGCGACAGGATGAGGGCGCTGATGATCATCGGGTGGAACAGGCCGCGGACGCCGGATTCGACGAAGGTCGCGGCGATGGACACGACGACGGAGATGAGCAGGACGCGCAGCGCCCACGTGTGGACCGGCCAGAGCGCGACGCGGCGTGCGGTGGCCTCGCGGAAGCCGTCGGGCCACAGGCGGTGCCCGGAGAAGTGGCGGCGCTGGATGACCCACACCCACAGGGCTGTGACGATCATGTGCGGGATGCCCCACCAGAGGATGGGGGCGTCGGTGTAGCCGATGCCGTTGCGGGCGAGCAGCCCGAAGCCGATGGCGGAGATGAGGGCGTGGACGGCGATGGCGACGGCGATCTCGGGGATGGCGCGGCGCAGCGGGTGGACGGCGTCTCCTGCGGGGCCGGTGGCGGGGGCGTCTGTGGCGGGTCCGGTGGCGGAAGCGGCGATGCCGGTGTCATGGCCGGCGGTGTCGCCCGCGCCGGCCGGGGTTCGGTTGGTCATGGGGCGCCAAGCTACGGGGGTGTGACAAGAGGACGCTTAAACATCGATCAAGAATCCCGGACGCCGTGTGCGATGCCCGTCACACCCCTCCCCCTGCCCGCTGCCGGGTCCAGG
Source organism: Corynebacterium sp. 335C (assembly GCF_053525695.1). Classification (NCBI taxonomy): domain Bacteria; kingdom Bacillati; phylum Actinomycetota; class Actinomycetes; order Mycobacteriales; family Corynebacteriaceae; genus Corynebacterium; species Corynebacterium sp. 335C. The sequence goes on along the minus strand of NZ_JASTTB010000002.1, from coordinate 399,240 downwards.
ATCGGCCCTGGAAGCGACGGGATTCGGCCCGCCGCGCGTCCCCGGGGAAAGGACGGTCGCGATGCTGCACCTGCTCGATCAGATTGCGCCGATCCTCACCCCGATCGTCGCGGTGGTGGCGGCATGGGCGGCGATCGCGAAGATCCAGGAGATGCGCAAGGAGTACCGGGCGACGAACCGCCCGGTGATGGCCGCCTACTACGAGCGGCCGGTGGATCCGCTGCAGTCGCTGGAGGTGCGCATCGCGAATGTCGGCGCGAAGTCGGCGCACGACGTGCGCATCACCTTCGACCCTCCCCTGCCGACGCTCGACCCCGACGTCATCGAGGCGAATTCCGCCCCGGGCATCGGCCGGCCGGAGGCGTCGCTGGCGGACATCGTGAAGCGCATCCTGGTGGACAAGACGTTCTCGACGTGGCCGCCGGGTTTTTCGACGGTCCACGCGCTCTACACCCCGCATCGCGACGGCATCGATTCGACGGTGTCGGCGGAGGGCGTGCCCGTCGATCAGCGCATCGCGCTGGAGTACCGGGACGGCAAGGGGCAGCGCTACCGCGACGAGTTCGAGCTGAACGCCCTGCTGCTGCACGGGCAGCTGTTCCTGAAGTCGGACGTGGACAAGCTGTCGGACGAGGTGCGGCGGGTGCACCGCACGCTGGAGACCATCGCGGAGCGCCTCGACCGGCTGGAGCGGGATGCGCGTGACGACGTCCACCGCCCCGGCCCCTCCCCCACCGCCTGACGGGGAGGGTGACCGGGCGCGCGGCGCGGCGGCCGCGGGTCCCGCGGGCGCCGTCCCGCGGGCGCCGTCCCGCGGGCGCCGTCCCGCGGGCCCGGCGGCCCACGCAGGCCGAGCGTCTGACCGGCGAGCCGCGCGGGTCCCGTCGTCATGCACCGCCACCCGCACACGGCGAGGGCCCCGCATCCGGCGGGATGCGGGGCCCGGGGGCGTCGTCACGCCATGCGCGCGCGGGCTACGCCGGCAGCACCTTCACGGTGACCGGGCCGGTGCCGTCGGAGGCGATCTGCAGGCTCATCTCGTTCGGGGCGGAGACGACCTGGCCACCGGTGACCTCGACGCGGTAGCCGTTCGGGAAGTTGATGGCGGGGACCACGATCTCGGAGACCGAGCCCGGGCCGAACACGCCGGCGCCGTCGACGCGGTCGGCGGTCCAGGAGACCTCGTAGACCTTCGCGGAGCCGTCCCAGCTGGTCGCCGTCGGGGTGCCGGCGACCGCGCGGGCATGCGGCGCCGCGAGGATGGCCAGCTTGTCCTGGTTCACCGCGTCCGGGGTCACCGGGCCGGGCACCAGCGGGTCGGCGACGATGCCCTGCTCGCGCTGGTTCTGCGTCGTCGGGTCGTTGCAGCCGCAGTAGGACCAGTACTGCCAGCCCGTGATGTGCTCGCGGGCCAGGCCCAGGACGCCGTTCAGCGTCGGGGCGTCATCGGTCGCGCCGAACTCCGACAGCAGCGTCGCGCTGCCCTGCGCGCCGGACAGCGAGGAGGCGTTGTTGAACGTCGCGCCGTCCGGGATGCCGCAGCCGTGGTACGTGCCGGCGACGGCGTTCGTCGGGCAGTAGACGTGCCAGCTCAGGGCCGCGTTGTCGACGTTCGGGCGGGCCGGGCGGGTGTTGAAGCCCATGTTCCACATCGAGTACGGCTCGTAGTGGACGATCGCGTCCGGGTCCTGCGCCACGATGGCCTGGCCGACCTTCTCGTGCAGCTCGTTCAGCTTGTCGGAGGCCGGGCCGCAGTCGCCCATGGCCAGGTAGCACAGCGGGTACGCGGAGCCGGGCCACGGCTCGTTGATGATGTCGAAGCCCATCAGGCCCGGCATGTCCGCGAAGTACGCGGCGACGTGGGACCACATGTTGGCGTAGCGGTCCTGCAGGCCGACGCCGCCCGGGCCCTCGCGGTTGGCCAGGAAGTTGTCGTAGGCACGCAGCAGGCCGATGTTGACGACCTGGTTGGTCGGGAAGCCGACCTTCAGCACGGACGGCACGCCGTCGTCGATGACCGCCCAGTCGGGGGCGAACTCGCCCTCGAAGCGCTCGTTGTACATGTCCTGGTGGGCGTCGATGAGCACCGCGATGCCGCGGCTGGTCAGCAGGTCCGCGGTGCGGCGGATGGAGGCCAGGTACTCGTCGTCGTAGACGCCGGGCTCCGGCTCGACGGCCTTCCAGATGATGCCCAGGCGCACGGAGTCGAAGCCGTTGTCCGCCAGCCACTGCGCGTCGTCCTCGTTGAAGCCGCCGGCCTCCGGGGTGTACGGGTGGTGCTTGTACACCATGTTGACGCCCGCGGTGAGGAACGCGCGGCCGTCGCCGTCGGTGTACCACTTGCCGGCCTGGCCGATGGCGCCGCGGTCGACGATGGTCGCGCCCGCCTGCGGGGCCTCGATCTCGGCGGCGGCGGAGCCCGCGCCGATGGTGCCGATCAGCGCCGCGGCCGCGAGGGCCGACGCGATCGTGCGGATCCTGCTCATCTGGATCCCCTTTCCTGACGATGATGTCCGTTGAGCTGTTGCCTCCTTCAAGCTACCGCCCGAAATAGAGGATCCGGTACGCCGCGAAACACCTGTTAACAGAAGTGACCATGACGTGCGCCACACGGTGCATTTGCCGGGAAAAATCCCCAGCTACCAGGCGTGACGGCGCGTTTCACAATGGCGGCCCGGGGGTGGCCCGATCGATTCATCGCCACCCCCGTAACACGTCCGGAAACGGGCGTGCTCTCGCGCGATCCCGCGATTCCATGCCCGGTTGCGCACCCCCGGGACGCGTCCGCGCGGCCCCGCTATCGCGCCCCGCGCACGGGTGCAGGCAGTTCCCGCACCCCGTTGCGCGCGGCCCCCGCACCCCGGTGCGTGACGACGCTCCCCGCGCGCCGTCACCAGACGCCCGAGCTGCCCCTCCGGTGCGAGCCCGCGAGATGCGTGTCGACGATGCCGACGGCCTCCATGAGCGCGAACATCGTCGTCGGCCCGACGAAGCGGAAGCCCCGGCGCTTCAGCTCCTTCGCCAGCGCCTCCGACTCCGGCGACGTCGTCGGCACCTCGGCCATCGTCCGCGGCGCGGGCGTCGCCTCCGGCTTGTGCGCCCAGATGAGCTCCGCGAGCCCGCCGCCGCCCGGCCCCTCGCCGCGCAGCGCCACCGTCGCCCGCGCGTTGCCGATGGTCGCCTCGATCTTCCGCCGGTTCCGCACGATCGACGCGTCGGCCATCAGTCGCTCCACGTCGCCCTCCCCGAATGCCGCGACGGCGTCCGGGTCGAAGCCCGCGAACGCCCGCCGGAACCCGTCGCGCTTGCGCAGGATGACCGTCCACGACAGCCCCGACTGGAACGCCTCCAGGCTCAGGCGCTCGAACAGCCCCCGCTCGTCGCGCACCGGCATCCCCCACTCCCGGTCGTAGTAGTCCCGCAGCATCGGGTCGGCGGCCGCCCAGGCCGGCCGCGCCAGCCCGTCGTCGCCCACGACCAGGCCGGATGGGGCGGCCGTCGTCACGCTCTCCTCCATGACGGGAACCGTAGCGCGCCGCGCGCGCCGCACCGCGCGGGGACCGGGTCCCCGCGTGACGACGCCCCGGGCCCGCGGCCACCCGGAAACCCGGCGTCGCCCCAGCGCAGACGAGATCGAGGTCACGTCCCCCAACGCGAAATCGGTTTCGTCATTCAGCTTTGTTTTAGGTTAGGCTGCTGTCGATTTGGTTTACCCGCCTCATGGCGCTGCCGACCCGTGGAGGAGTCACGTGAAGAAGTACGACAGCACCCCGGCCGGGCGCCCCGCCCACCGGAACCTGCGCCGCACCGCCGGCGTGACCGGCGCCTCCGCGCTGGTGCTGGCCATCGCCCCGCTCGCCGTCGCCCCGACCGCCGCCGCGAGCCCGCCGGCGTTCGAGTTCCCGGAGCTCCCCGGTTCCTCCGACCTGCCCTTCCCGCTGCCGGGCAAGGACCAGAACCAGGAGGGCCCGTCCTTCGAGCTGTCCAAGAGCGACGACCTGCAGGACGGCGAGACGCTGACCATCCGCGGCAAGGGCTACCGCCCGGGCGACAGCGTCTACCTCACGCAGACCATCGAGAAGCCGTCCTCCGGCTTCCCCTCCAACTACGGCGAGGCCGTCAAGGTCACCCCGGACGACAACGGCGAGTTCACCGCCGAGATGCCGGTCAACACCGGCTTCAACGACGTCGACTGCCGCTCCACGCAGTGCTACGTCGCGTCGTTCACCGCCTTCCCGAACCTCGTCGACCGCACCCAGGACCACTGGGCGCCCATCAGCTTCGCCTCCGACGCGAAGGCCCCGACCCCGGGCGAGAACGGCGGCACCCACCCGGGCGCCGGCAGCGGCCAGGGCGGCAACGGCGGCCAGGGCGGCAACGGCGGCGGCCAGGGCAACTCCGCCGGCGGCGACGGCGGCAACGGCGACGGCGCGGGCGCGGCCTCCGCGGGCGGCTCCCAGGCCACCGGCAACGGCTCCGCGACCACCGCCTCCGGCGCCTCCGTCACCGTCAGCCCGTACACCGGCCTGAACCCGGACGGCGACACCGTCACCGTCTCCGGCAAGGGCTACAAGACCTCCGGCCCGGGCATCTACGTCGCCCTGGCGCAGAACGACAAGTTCAGCTCCACCAACCAGGACGCGTTCATCGACGCCATCTTCGTCCGCTCCTCCGAGATGGGCTCCGACGGCTCCTTCAGCAAGCAGTTCCCGGTGAAGGCCACGGGCAACGGCAACGACTGCCTGGCCAACCAGTGCTCCGTCTTCACCTTCGCCGCGCACGGCTCCTCCGACCGCTCCCAGGACGCGGCCGTCGGCGTCGGCTTCACGGGCGGCGTCGGCCCGTCCGCCACCGCCCCGGCCATGGCCGCCGGCGGCTCCGGCGGCGGCGCGGGCGCCACCGGCGGCAACTACGGCGGCGGCAACTCCACCACCACCGCCACCGCCTCCGGCTCGGGCTCCGGCTCGACGACCTCCACCGGCTCCGGCTCCGGCACCGCCGCGGGCGCCTCCGCCACCGGCGCGACCACCCACTCCGGCGACCTGACGGTCAACCTCTCCACCACGACCCTGTCGCCGGAGGGCGTCACCCCGATCACCGTCACCGGCACCGGCTTCTCCACCGACGGCCCCGGCATCTACGTCGGCGTCGCCGAGAAGTCCAAGTTCAGCCACGTCGACGCGTCCGTCTTCAGCGGCGCCGTGTTCGTCAAGGCCTCCGAGATGGGCGAGGGCGGCTCCTTCACCACCACCGTCGACGCCGAGGCCGTCTTCCCGGGCGGCAACTGCGTCGACAACCAGTGCGCCCTGTTCACCTTCGCGGCCCACGGCTCCTCCGACCGCTCCCAGGACACCGCCACCGACCTGGCCGTCGCCGGCTCCGAGGAGGAGAAGGCCGCGGCCCGCGAGCGCTCCGCCGAGCTGGAGAAGGAGCAGGAGGCCAAGGAGCGCGAGCGCGGCAACATGGGCAAGGGCGGAAACAGCGCCAACGCCGCGGACGTCGAGTCCACCAGCGCCGTCTCCCCGCTCGCCGCGGTGAGCTCCGGCATCATCGGCGCCATCATCGGCGGCCTGCTGGTCGGCGTCGGCTTCGCGTTCGGCCGCAGGACCGGCAAGGCCGACGCCCCGCGCGACGTCGACTACGACGACGACCCGCACTACGACGTCTAGCGCGCGACGCCCGACGTGACGGCGGCCGGCGAACCCGGCCGCCATCCGGACCCGCTTCCGGCCGTTCCGACCCCATTAGAACCGGGTCGGAGTGGCCGAAAGCGGGTCCATCCGATCGACGGGGCCTGCCCCGGCCATCGCGGCCGGGGGCGGGCCCCGTCGTCACGCTCCCCTACCCGTTGTCCGCGCGGAACGGGCACGTCGCGGTGGCGGCGCCGTTCTCCAGGCGGCCGGTGAAGAACTGGCGTCCCTCCGGGGCGTCGACCGTGACCTCGTACCAGCCGTCGCGGACTTGCGTCGGCGTCAGGTCATGGTCGCCCGCGCGCAGCGTGCGGTTGGCGTGGTCCAGCTCCAGCCGCGCGGTCGAGGCGCCCGGCGCGAACCTCAGCACGCGCAGGAAACGGTCGGGGCCGCAGATCGTGACGTGATCGTCGCCGCCGAGATCGACCTCCTCGGTCCCCCGGACGGTGTGGTGGCTGACGCCCCCGTCGCGGTGCACGGAGAACACGGCGTCCCGCTCCCCGTCGTTGACCAGGCGGAGGACGCCGTCGACGACCGCCGCGTCCAGCTTGTACGGCGTCGGCAGGGCGACTGAGGAGCCCTCCTCCTGCCCGGGGAAATCCCCGCCGGGCTCGGCCTCCCAGCGCTCCACGAAGGGCGGCACCGGCCCGGGCTGCTCCGGCACCGTCAGACCATCGGAGCGGGAGAAGTCGAGCGTGTTCACGAGGTCCCCGCAGATGCGGCGCCGCCAATCGGAGATGTTCGCGCATTCGACGCCGGTGACGCGCTCCAGGAACCGGATGACCGACGTGTGGTCGAGCACCTCGGAGCACACGCGGCCGCCGGCCGACCACGGCGAGATGACGGTCATGGGGACGCGGAAGCCCAGGCCCATGGGCTTGCCGAGGTACCACTCGTCCGGCTCGCCCTCCGGGGGCAGGGGCGGGACCACGTGGTCGTAGTAGCCGTCGAACTCGTCGAACATGATGAGGACGACCGTCTTCGCCCACGTCTCCGGGTTCGACGCCAGGATGTCGAGCAGCTTGTACGTGATGCTGGACGACTGCACCGGCGACGACGCCGACGGATGCTCCGAATCGGCCGCGGTGGTGACGATCCAGGACACCTGCGGCAGCGTCCCCGACTCGACGGCCCGGCGGAACCGCGGCACCAGCGAGCCCGGCTCGCCTCGGTACAGCGCACGGTCGTAGATGTCGCGCTCCGCCTCGCCGAGCGCGGCCGCCGCATCATGGACGCGCTGCGCCCGGTCCAGGTGCTCCCGCCCGGGCTCGTCGCCGGCCTCCTCGCGGAGCGTGTCGAAGAAGCCGGTGAGGTCGGGCCCCTCCTCCCCCGCGGCCTTCACCGCACGGGTGCCGATCGACCGGAAGTCCCGGAAGAAGTCGAGGTTGTTGTCGGTGTAGTTGTCCCACTCCTGGAACACCCGCCAGTCGACGCCGGCGTCCCCCAGGTCCTGGGCGTAGTTGCGCCACGCGTAGCCGGGGTGGATCGGCTCGTACGCGGCGTTGCCAACCGCGCGCCCGCCCCACGGCTCGTCCCCGCTCGTGCCGGAGAACAGGTAGTTCCGGTTGGGGCTCGTCGACGTCGGGCACGAGCAGAAGTAGTGGTCGCACACCGTGAACGTCTCGGCCAGCGCGAACTGGAACGGGATGTCCGTCCGGTCGTAGCAGGCCATCGTGCCGCGGCCCTTGGCGCCGATCCAGCCGTCGCACCGGCCGCCCGCGAGGGCCTGCTGGCCGTCCTCCCACCCGTGCGGGAGGGAGGCGATGTACTCCACGGACAGCTCGCCGCGGTTGGCGGCGTCGCGGATGCGGAAGGGGCGGACCCCGTCCTGGTCGAACACGCCGGGCAGGGCCGAGGCGTCGGCGAATCCGCGGACGCCGCGCATCGTGCCGAAGTAGTGGTCGAAGCTGCGGTTCTCCTGCATGAACACGACGACGTGCTCCACGTCGTCGAGCGAGCCCTCCGGCCGGGGCCGCTGCAGCGCGTGCACCAGCGACGGCGGCAGGAGCGTGGCGGCGCCGGCGACGGCTCCGGTCGCGGCGGTGAGACCGAGGAAGTGGCGGCGGGAATGGCGGGACGGGCGGCGGGGTGAGGTGGCCATGGGAAGGGACCGTAGGGCCCCAGGGCCGCTCCCGCATTCCGGGGAACGCGCAGGTGTCCCGGCCGGTGTCCGCCCCCGCCGTCACTTCGGTTCGCCCCGCTCCGATTTCGCCCGGGTCGGCGTCATCGGACGGGGATCCGGCGACGACGGCTCCGCGGGGCACGCCGGCGCCGTCCGGCGCGCCGCACGGGAAACGGGGCCCGACCCGGCCGGAACAGCCGGGGCGGGCCCCGTCGCAAAGCACCACGCGCGGACCCCACGTGACGCGCACGCGGCGCGGACCGCGCTACCGCACGTCGGTGCCCGCGATGGACTCCTCGATGAAGCGCTTGACGACGCCGGCGTCGTTCGGCAGGTCCGTCACGTGCCGGCCGGCGTCCATGATGCCCGCGAAGCGCTCGGGGACGTCGGGCTCGCGGCCGGTGGCCTCGAGGATGGTCTCGGAGAACTTCACCGGCAGCGCCGTCTCCAGGCACACGATGGGCGTGGAGACGCGGTCGCGCAGGCCGCGGGCGACGTGGATGCCGTCGGCGGTGTGCGGGTCCACCATGACGCCGAGGCGCTCGTGGATGTCGCGGATGGTCGCGATGCGGTCGGCGTGCGTCGACTTGCCGGACAGGAAGCCGTGGACGGCGGAGGCGTCCGGGAACGCGGCGTCGTCGACGAGGGAGAAGCCGCCCTCCTTGACCTTCACGCCGAACAGGTCGGCGACGCGGTCGGCGTCGCGGTCCAGCAGGTCGAAGATGAAGCGCTCGAAGTTGGAGGCGCGGGAGATGTCCATCGACGGGCTGGACGTCGCCTCGGTCTCCTCCGAGGTGCGCACGCGGTAGTTGCCGGTGCGGAAGAACTCGTCGAGGACGTCGTTCTCGTTCGTCGCGACGATGAGGCGGTCGACCGGCAGGCCCATCGCCTTCGCGATGTGCCCGGCGCACACGTCGCCGAAGTTGCCCGTCGGGACGGAGAAGCTGACGCGCTGGTCGTTGGAGTCCGTCAGGCGGATCCAGCAGGACACGTAGTAGACGATCTGCGCCATCAGGCGCGCCCAGTTGATGGAGTTCACCGCGCCGATGCGGTTGTCCCGCTTGAACGCCGCGTCCGCCGAGACGGCCTTGACGACGTCCTGGCAGTCGTCGAACACCCCGTCCAGGGCGATGTTGAAGATGTTCGGGTCGTCGAGGCCGAACATCTGCGCCTGCTGGAACGGCGTCATGCGCCCCGCCGGGGTGAGCATGAAGACGCGGATGCCGGTGCGGCCGCGCATCGCGTACTCCGCCGACGAGCCGGTGTCGCCGGAGGTGGCGCCCAGGATGTTGAGGGTCTCGCCGCGGCGGGCGAGCTCGTACTCGAAGAGCTCGCCGAGCAGCTGCATCGCCATGTCCTTGAACGCCGCGGTCGGGCCCATGGACAGGTGGCCGATGTGCAGGCCGTCCTCCAGCTCCGTCACCGGCACGATGTCCGGGTCGGAGAACTTCGGCGTCGAGTAGGCACGGGCGGTGATCGCCTCGATGTCCTCCGCCGGGATGTCGTCGACGAAGAGCTTCAGCACCTCCGCCGCCAGCGCCGCGTAGCCGCCGTCGGCGAGGACGCCGCGCCAGCGCGTCAGCGTCGCGTCGTCCAGCTGCGGGTACTCCGCCGGCAGGTACAGGCCGCCGTCGGGGGCGAGTCCGCCGAGCAGGATGTCGGAGAAGCGGGCCGGGGCCGCCTGGGGGTCGCGCGTCGAGATGTAGTCCACGGGGTGGATGTTAGCGGGTGGGCGGGGTGCCGCGGGCCCGGGTCGCCGGGTCGGGGGCGACGTCCGTGGTTGCTTGACGACGGGTGCCGCGCCGCGGCGCCCCCGCTGCCCGCTCCGCGCGCGGCCCGCCCCGGCCGCGGCGCGCGGCGGCGCGCAGCCGGGCGCCCCGCCCGGGAGGCCGGGCGGGGCGCGGTTGGGGGCTCGTCGTCTGCCGCGCGGGTCACGCGGTCACGTGCGCGGCGCGGGCGCGGCCGGCGCGGGGCCGGCCGCGGAGCCGGGTTCGGAGCCCAGGTCAGTTGTCGCCGGGGATGTGGCCCTCGTGGGCGACCTTCTCGCCGTCCCAGTAGAAGCGCACGTCCTGGTTGTACCGCGGGGCCTCGACGTTGGCGGCGCCGTCCTTCTCCATCTGCTCCCAGTCGCGGTAGACGACCTGGATGGACTTTCCGTCGGCGGTGATGGACTGCACCTGCTGCGCGTTGTTCGTGTCGACGCCCAGGTACTCGCCCTTGTGGAAGAACATGAGCTTCGTCGCGAACTGCGAGTTGCCCTGGTGCGCCTGCTCCAGCCGGATGTAGGTCAGGTCGCTGCAGGTGTCGAAGGTGTCCTCGACGTAGCGCCAGCCGCCGCCGGTGGGCGGGGGCGGGACGGAGCCGATGTGGGCGTCCATCGCCTCCTGGGCGGTCGTGGCCTCGCAGTTGCCGTCGCCGCCGTTGCCGCCGCCGTTGCCGCCGGAGCCATTGTTGCCGCCGCCGTTGCCCGCGGTCTCGGTCACGGTGGTGACGGTCGTGCCGGCGTCGCCGCCGCCGTTGCCGCCGTTGCCGCCGCCGGCGCCGTTCCCGCCGGCCTCCCCGTCCTTTCCGGCCGCGTCGTCGCCGCCCGGGGCGGGGGCGGACGTCACGCTCGTCGCCTTCGCGTCGGCGCCGCCGAGGGCGCCGTCCGCGTCGGTGGACGCGCAGGCCGTCGTCATCAGAAGCGCGGCAGGAACGGCCACCGCGATGTGCATGGTCCTCTTCTTGTTCGCCTTCATGGGGCCGAACGTAGAAGCCGTCAAGTCGGCCCTCAAGGCTCAACCCATAAATGACGGTGATTCACGTCCCCGCAGGTCATGCGGTCGCGGACACGCCATGTCGCGGGAAAGCCCCAGGACCCGCCCCCATTTGCGCGTATGCGCACGCGCGCACGCGACCCGCCCGAAAAAACTCCGGATTTCCCCGATACAATCCCCGCCCGTGACCGATCCAGCCCAGAACACGACGCGAAAGACGACTCCGACGACCTCCCCCGCCACCGCCGAACACAGGCCCGCCAAGGGCCGCGCGCTGGCCGTGTGGGGCGTCGCCGTGGCCGTCTACCTCGTCGCAGTCCTGGGCCGCACGTCCTTCGGCGTCGCCGGAGTCCAGGCCGTCGACCGGTTCGGCGTCGACGCCACCCAGCTGGCCGTGTTCACGGCCGTCCAGGTCGGCGTCTACTCCGTCTCCCAGATCCCGGTCGGCATCCTCATCGACCGCTTCGGCGCCCGCCGCCTGCTGATGTACGGTGCGCTGCTCATGGCCGCCGGCCAGCTCATCCTGGCGCTGACGGCGTCGTACCCCGTCGCCATCGGCGCCCGCGTCCTCATCGGAGCCGGCGACGCCACCGCGTTCCTGTCGGTGATGCGCCTGCTGCCCGCCTGGTTCGACATGCGCCGCACGCCCCTGCTGACGCAGCTGACCAGCGCCATCGGCCAGATGGGCCAGTTCCTCTCCGCCGTGCCCTTCCTGGCGTTGCTCACCGCCGCCGGCTGGACCCCGGCGTTCACGTCGCTGGCCGCCGTCGGTGTGCTCATCGCCCTGCTCGCCGCCGTGCTGGTGCGCGACACCCCCGCCGAGGCCGGCCTCCGCGACCCCCGGAAGGCCAGGAAGGAGAGGAAGAGGAAGGCCGCCGCGCCGGAGGATCGGCTGGGGCCGTGGGCGGCGCTCCGCGTCGTCGTCAAGCACCCCGCCTGCTGGCAGGGCTTCTTCACGCACTGGGTGGGCCTCATGGGCGTCAACACCTTCGCGCTGCTGTGGGGCATGCCGCTGATGACGCTGGGCATGGGCCTGGACCAGCCGACGGCGTCGGTGACGCTGGTGACCGTGACGGTCGCGGGCATCATCGCCAGCCCGTTCATCGGCATGCTGTCCGGCTGGGCGGGCCGCCGCCGCGACCTTCTGGCGCTGGCCGTCGGCGTGCTCATGATCGTCGGCTGGACGACGCTCATGGCCTCCGACGAGCCGCGCACCGCGTTCGGGCTGCTGGCCATCCTCATCCCCGTCGCCGTCATCACGCCGGTGGCGAACATCGGCTTCGACACCGTCCGCGAGCGCGTCGACCGCCGCGCCCTCGCCGCCGGCACCGGCCTGTCCAACATGGGCGGCTTCACCGCGACGATGATCGCCGCGCAGATCATCGGCATCGTCCTCGACGCCTCCGCCGGCGGCGGCCCGTGGGAGTGGGACGACTTCCGCGCCGCCTACATGGTCGGCATCGTCGGCGTCATCGCCGTCGGCCTCGTCGGCCTCGCGGCGTCGTCCTGGCTGACGCACCGCCGCCCCCGCCGCCGCACGACGCTGCGGGCGTAGCCCGGGTCAGCGCGCCGTCGCGTGACGACGGCACCCGCGCCGCTCCCCCGGCGCACCCCGCGGGGACGGCGCCCTACTCCCCCACGACCTCGGCGTCGCCGTCCGCGCCGCCGGCGTCCGGGAACTTCCCCCGGAACGCCTTCTCGACGGCGTCGGTGAAGACGCAGAACGTCACCTCCCGGATGGTCGGCCAGTAGCCGACGATGGAGCCCGACTCGATGACGCGGCGGGCGACCTCCGCGACCGTCTCCGCGTCCCAGCCGAACGCGCCCGCGCCGAGCGCCGGCACGGCGACCGTCTCCGCGCCGACGGCCTGCGCCTCGTCGAACGCGGACCTGAACGCCCGGCGCAGCAGCTCCGGGCGGCGCTCACCGATGTGGCGGTTCGGGGCGACTGCGTGGATGACCCACTTCGCGTCCAGATCTCCCGCCCCCGTCGCGACGGCCCCGCCGGCGGCCAGCCCGACCGGGAAGCGGCCCGCCCGCAGGTCGCGGCACTCGCGCAGGAGCGACGGGCCGGCCGCCGCGTGAATCGCCCCGTCGACCCCGCCGCCGCCGAGCAGCTTGTGGTCGGCGGCGTTGACGATCGCGTCGACGGACAGGGTCGTGATGTCGGCGCGGACGATGCGGACGGCGGTCTGGGGCGGTTCATCTCGGAGGCTCATGAGCCCCAGTCTATCGCCGGGGCGGTGCGCCATACTTTCCACCACGATATCTACGGGCGCATTTGCGCAGGTGGGGCGGCCCGCCGGGGGTGGATCGGGTTACTGCGACGCAGGTCACCGCATTCGGCGGACGACGATCCGGCCCCGACAATCGTCGCTCCGGCACCCTGTTCCGCCGTGATGATGCGGATCCGGGGGCGTCCCACCCGATTTGCGCACACGTCGATGACGGCGGATCATCGTGATCCGCATGATGGGCCGCCGGCGGAGTCGACGACTCCCCCGCGGCCCGCGCGCGATCCCGGTCCCCATGACGACAGGAAGGCGGCGATCCGTGGCCCAGCGGAACGACGACGGCACCCCGAACCAGCACACCCGACCCGGCCCGGCCGCGGCGGACGACGGCGCACCCGCGCCCGCGACCGCCGTCGACTCCGATCGCGTCGACCCCGCCCCGGAGATCCGCACCGGCCTCGTGCTCGGCATCCTCGTCCTCGGCGCGATGATCATGCTGCTCAACGAGACGCTGCTGTCGGTGGCGCTGCCGTACATCATGGACGACTACGGCATCGCCGCCTCGACCGCCCAGTGGCTGACCACCGGCTACATGCTGACCATGGCCATCGTCATCCCGACGACCGGCTACCTGCTCAACCGCTTCAGCACCCGCACGATGCTGACGGTCGCCCTCGGCGCCTTCAGCATCGGCACCCTCGTCGCGGCGCTCGCCCCGGCGTTCCCCGTGCTCATGATTGCCCGCGCCATCCAGGCCACCGGCAACGCCATCATGCTGCCGCTGCTGATGACCGTCGTGCTCACCATCGTCGCGCCCGCCCGGCGCGGCTTCGTCATGGGCATCATCGGCGTCGCCATCTCCGCCGCGCCCGCGCTCGGCCCCACGACGTCCGGCTTCATCCTGGAGCACGCGACGTGGCACTGGCTGTTCTGGCTGATGCTGCCCATCGGCCTCGCCATGCTCGTCGGCGGCCTGGTGTTCCTGCCGAACGTCGGCGAGATCCGCCGCACCGCCCTCGACGTCCCGTCGGTCATCATCTCCGTCTTCGCCTTCGGCGGCCTGGTCTACGCCATCGGCGCCATGAGCCAGGTCATCGCCGGCGCGACCTACGTGCCGCTGGTCGCCCTGGCCGTCGGCATCGTCGCCCTCACGCTGTTCGTGCTGCGCCAGAAGAAGCTCCGCCCGCAGGGCCGCGCCCTGCTGGACCTGCGCCCGCTGACCGTCCGCACGTTCGTCCTGTCCGTCGCCGTCATCGCCATCGGCCTGGGCATGCTCATCGGCACCGTCACCGTCCTGCCGCTGCACCTGCAGAACGGCGTCGGCGTCTCCGCGCTGGCCACCGGCCTCATCGTCCTGCCCGGCGCGGTGCTGCAGGGCATCGTCAGCCCCTTCATCGGCCGCGTCTACGACTCCGTCGGCCCCCGCCCCCTGGTCATCCCGGGCACCGTGCTCATGGCCGCGGCGCTGTGGGTGTTCTCCACCATGGGCGCCGGCTTCCCGGTCTGGCTGCTCATCGTCATGCACTGCGCCCTCTGCGTCGGCCTGGCCCTGGTGATGACCCCGCTGATGACGCTGTCGCTGTCGTCGCTGCCGCAGGAGCTCTACGCCCACGGCTCCGCGATCCTCAACACCCTCCAGCAGCTGGCCGCCGCCCTCGGCGTCGCCGTCCTCATCGGCGCGATGACCGTGGGCCTCGGCGCGGCCGCGTCCGGCGGGGCCGCCCCCGCCGACGCGCAGTTCGCCGGCACGCGGGTCGCGTTCATCGTCGGCGGCGTCATCATGCTCGTCGCCGTCGGCCTGTCCGCCGTCATCCGCAAGCCCGCGCACGAGCACATCGATCTGGACTAGGTGCCCCCGCACGCCGCCCCGCGGGGCCCGGCACCGCACACTGGCGCGGTCCGGGCCCCGCCGCCGATCCGGGGCGCGGGCCGCGGCGGTGGCCGTCGCAAAGCACCTCCCCCGCACCCGCGGTGAGCCGCGCGGCCACCGCACCCCGCCGCGACGCGCCGGTGAACGCCACGTACCATCCCGGACCATGGACAACCGCACGACGCACTCCCCCTTCCGCCAGACCCTCGCGGACATCACCGAGCGCTGCCTGACCGTCACCGGCGGCCAGAACGCCGGCTACATCCCGGGCCTGGCGAAGGTGGATCCGGAGCTCTACGCCACCGCGATCGTCACCCCGGGCGGCGACCTCTACGCGTTCGGCGACGTCGACGTCGAGTTCTCCCTCCAGTCCGTGTCCAAGCCCCTCGCGTACGGCCTCGCCATCGAGGAGCTCGGCCTCGACGCGGTGCTGCAGCACGTCGGCGTCGAGCCGTCGGGCGACAAGTTCAACTCCATCTCCCTCGGCAAGTCCGGCCGCCCCGTCAACCCGATGATCAACGCCGGCGCGCTCGCCGTCCACGGGCTGCTCCACGACCGGCTCGCCGACTGCCGCTCCGGCGCCGCGGACGTCGACGCGCTCATCCTCGACGGCTTCTCCCGCCTCGCCGGCCGCCCGCTGCGCGTCGACGAGGACCTCTTCGCCGACGAGGAGGCCACCGGCTACCGCAACCTCGCCATCGCCAACCTCCTGCGGTCGGCGGAGACGATCATCTCCAACCCGCGCGAGGTCTACCGCGGCTACTGCCGCCAGTGCTCCGTCCTGGTCACCGTCCGCGACCTCGCCGCCATCGGCGCGACGCTGGCCAACGGAGGCATCCAGCCCGACACCGGCGAGCGCGTCCTCCGCGCCGAGACCGTCCAGTGGATCCTCTCCGTCATGTCGACGTGCGGCATGTACGACGCCGCCGGCAGCTGGATGAACACCGTCGGCGTCCCCGCGAAGTCCGGCGTCTCCGGCTGCATCCTCGGCGTCATCCCCGGCCAGCTCGCGCTCGCGTCGTTCTCCCCGCGCCTCGACGAGGTCGGCACCTCCGTCCGCGGCGCCGCGTTCTTCCGCACCGCCTCCGAGGAGCTCGGCCTGCACATGATGCGCATCACCGGCCGCCCCACCGGCGCGCTGCGCAACCGGGCGCTCGTCGACTTCGACGACGACGGCGAGCGCGAGACCACGCTCCTGCGCCTCTACGGCGACATCGACTTCGCGGCCTACGAGTCCATCGACCGCGAGGTCGTCGAGGGCGCCCGCGCCGGCACGTCGCTCTTCCTCGACCTCGTCGAGGTCCGCTCCATCAGCCGCTTCGCCCGCGGGCTCATGGAGGAGCTGCTCCAGGGCACCGCCGAGCGCGTCGACGTCTACGTCAACGACCCCCAGGAGCTCCTCGACCACTCCCGCTGCCACGCCCCGACGTGGGTCACCAACGCCGAGGTCCGCGAGTACCGCTCCGACCGCCCCGAGTGACGTTTGCTTGACGACGGCCCCCTCCCCCGTCCGCGCCTCCCACGCGGCGGGGCGGGGGCTTTTCGTTGTGCGGGGCGTCGGCGGCGCGCGGGTGACGTCGACAAGTGCTGACCCCTGCGCGGCACGCGCGGACGGCGGCATGCGCTCTGTCGGTGGCGTGGGCTCCGTCGGTGGCGAGCGCGCGGCGCGGGTGACGTCGTCAAGCACCGCCACCTCACGCGGCACCACAAGCGGGATGTGATGCACGCCACCACACGCAAGGGTTGCGGGCATGTCAACTCCACCCCAAGGTGTTGTCATATCAACACGGCGGGGCGCGGCCCCACCCCGGCCCGCCGACGTCGACCATGAACGACTGCGAACGGCACCCGCCGCGCCCGCCAGCCCCGGGCCGGCGACCACCACGACCACCACGACGAAAGGCATCACCGCATGAAGATCGGCATCATCACCGGCACCACCCGCCAGGGCAACAACGGCCAGAAGATCGGCGACTGGGTCAACCAGGTCGCCGCCGGCCGCGACGACGCCGAGTTCGTCGACATCCGCCTCGCGGCCCAGGACCTCAACCTCCTGACCGAGCCGACGATGCCGGGCATGGCCAACGGCGAGTACGAGGACCCGAAGACCACCGAGTGGGCGAAGGTCATCGCCCCGCTCGACGGCTACGTCTTCATCACCCCCGAGTACAACGCTGCCCCGCCGGCCGCCTTCAAGAACGCCGTCGACCTGCTCTTCGTCGAGTGGACCGGCAAGCCCGTCGCCTTCGTCGGCTACGGCTTCCACCACGGCGAGCGCGCCGTCGCCCACTGGCGCGACATCGTCGGCAACCTCAAGATGCAGGCCGTCACCGAGCACGTCGGGATCGGCCTCGGCGAGGAGCTCGCCAAGGACGGCTCCTTCGTCCCCGCCGAGGGCCGCGAGGCCGAGCTGAACGCCATGCTCGACGAGCTGGTCAAGCTGGCCTCCTAGGGTCCCGGTCCACCGGCCGGCCCGCCGCCTCACCCGCGCAGTCGGCGCCTCACCCACCGCCCCGTCCACGCCGCCCGCGTGGCCGGGGCGTCGTCATGCATGCGCCGTCGTCCCGCGAAATCCGGGGCCGTTTTCGGACGGACGCGCCATATCGGCCGCTGAGCCGTTTTCGGGAGGCTCCCGGACCCGAATGCCGGAATCGCCCTCGACGCCGCTGAGGGGCCCTGAGGGCGTTTTCGCGGGATGCCCGATTGGGCCCTGCATTTGGACGTAGTACACGCGTCTGCGGCGGCCGCTGAGTGACGCTCAAACGCAGGATTTCGGGCCGATTTCCTGCGCTTGACCGCCATGCAGCCCCTCCCCCCCCTCCCCCCGAGCCCGCGAACCACGCTGAAACGCAGGAGAACCGCCGAGAGCGGTCCCGGACCATCGGTTCGGGCCTCCCGACTGCGCCCCGCTGCCGTTTCGTGCGCCCCGTTCCTCACACAGCGCACCCTGATCCGACCTCCGCACGTCCGGAGCCGGCCTCGGCGCATCCTGCTCAGCCGTTCGCGCGTGCCGATGGGCTCTCCGCGCACCCCGGAACACCCACCCTGGTCGTCCCCGAGCATCCGGACCAGGGGTCTTGACGCAGCTCACGGGAACAAAACGCCCAACCGGGACAGTCCCATCGGTGAAACCGATACCCTGTCGACAACCCCGATTGCGAGGAACGCCATGACCACCGACACCGATCTCCTGGGGCTGCCCGCGGTCGACGACCTGCCGGAGCCCCCTCCGTTGGACGGGATCCTGGCCGGCGCCTTCGCCCACGACGGCGAGGGCCTCGACCACCTCATCCCCGACGCCGGGGATTTCGAGCCCGACGACGAGACCACCGACGCCGCAGACCCGGCAGCCGCCGACGAGGCCGACGACGTCGACCTGTCCGACCTGGACAGCGGCGCGTCCGGCGCCGCCGCGGCCGACGACGACCTCTCCGACCTCGATGACGCGGACGACGACCTCGACGTGGACGCCGGCATCGACGCCGGCGACGACTTCGGGGCCGGCTACGCCGACCCGGTCGTCGACGACTGGTCCGCCGCCCCGTCCGACGATTACGCCGACTCCGCCGACGCGGCCGACCCCTCGGGAGCCGCCGTCGACGACCCCGATGACGGATGGGGGGACGATGCCCTCTCCTGATATCCGCACAACCCGGCCCGCCCAGTCGGGCCACTCCGCGGGCCACCCCGCGGGCGACACCGCCCGCGACGCCGCCCGCGAACGCGAGCGCCAGCTGCTCGAGCGCGCCCGCGGCGGCGACCAGCGGGCGTTCGGAGAGCTGGTGCAGGCCAGCTACGAGCACCTGTGGGCCGTCTGCCTGCGCGTGACCGGCCACCGGCAGGACGCCGAGGACGCGCTGCAGAACGCGCTGGCCGCGGCGTGGCGCAACCTCGATCGCTTCGACGGGCGCTCCCGCTTCTCCACGTGGGCGCACCGCATCGCGTCGAACGCCGCCATCGACGTAGTCCGCGCGCGGAAGCAGACGGACGACATCGACGGCGAGGACACGCCGGAGGTGGCGGACGGCGCGGTCGGACATGACGAGGTCATCGCGGAGCGTTCCGCGGTCGGCCAGGCGCTGGCGGCGTTGGCGCCGGAGTTCCGGGAGGCCATCGTGCTGCGGGAGTACGCGCAGATGACGTACCAGGCCATCGCCGATCATCAGGGCGTGCCCATTCAGACGGTGAAGTCGCGCATCAGCCGTGCGCGGTCGAAGCTGAAGGCGGAGCTGGCGCCGCTGCTGTAGTTGCGTGACGACGGGTGCCGCGCCACCGCCGTCCCGCCCGCCGCGAGCGGAGCCGCCCGGCCGCGGGTCGGCGCCCGCCGCGCGTCAGCGCAGGCCCATGTCGTCGACGAACTTGTCGGCCTGGCTGCGGACGTTCGATTCGGCTTCGAGGCGGACGCGCGTGCCCTCGTCCCAGTCGACGGTGATGGTGGCGTTGGACGCCTCCTTGATGACGACCCGCGGCCCCGACTCGCGCACCACGTCGCCCTCGGGGGTCTCGGTCATCTGGGCGGGGTCGTCGAGGATGCGGTAGTGGAACATGGCGTAGTCGGTCTGCGCGGCGATGTGGTCGGAGAAGTCGCAGGTGTAGCCGCCGGCGGCGGGCAGGCAGCGGCCGGTCTTGGCGACGAGCTCCTCCGGCAGCACGTCCGCGACCGCCGGGGGCAGGCCGTCGACGCGGCTGGCGGGGGCGGCCTCGGCCTGCGTCTCCTCGCCGCCGCCGGAGGCCATGGTCCATGCGGCGATGCCGCCGCCGACGGCGACGACCGCCGCGATGACGGACACGGTGATCAGCCGTCGCCGTCGTGCGCGTGACGACGGGTCCTCCCCCGCCTGTGCCGCCGTCTCCGCGTCGTCGCCGTCGCGCGTGGCGGGGGCTGCGGCGCCTCCCATGAGGGATGCGAAGGGGTTGGCCGCGTCGTCGGCGGCACCGGCGGTCGCGTCGGCGTCCGCCCCGGATGCGCCGGCCGCGCCCGCGGCGCCGGTCAGCGACGCGAACGGGTTGTCCGGGTCGGCCGCGGCATCGGCGCCCCCGGCTCCGCCCGCGCCCGCCGCAGCGCCCGTGAGCGACGCGAACGGGTTGTCCGGGTCGGCCGCGGCATCGGCGCCCCCGGCTCCGCCCGCGCCCGCCCCGCCGCCGGCCGAACCGCCCACCTCGCCGGCGGCCGCCGCGCGCGCCGCCTCCGCCAGCGCCCCTCGGGCGACGACCGTCTTGGGATCGTCGAGGGTGGTGACGCGGGAGACGTCGTCAAGCACCTCCCGCACCAGCGGGATGAGCGACGACCCGCCGACGAGGAACAGCGGCGTCGACGCGGGGTCCGCGCCGGCGTCGCGCAGCGCGGCGCGGACGAGATCGGCGGCGCGGGCGACGTCGTCGGCGAGGAGCTCCTCGAGCTCCGCGCGGGTGACGTCGACGCCGCGCGGCCCGTCGGGCGTGACGACGGCGACCGTCGCCGACGTCGAATCCGACAGGATCTCCTTCGCCCGCCGCACCGACTGGTCGAACGCCAGCTGCGCCGCGGGCGACGCGGAGGCGGCGAAGCGCGCGGCCTCCGGGTCCTCGTCCTCGAGCTCGCGGAGCACGTGGGCGCGCAGCGCGGCGTCGACGTTGCGGCCGCCGAGGGAGTTGTCGCCGCGGGCCGCGACGACGTCGAACGCCCCGCCACCGCGGGCCTCCAGCACCGCCACGTCGAGCGTGCCGCCGCCGAAGTCGAACACCGCGACGTGCCCGCCGTCGGGGACGCCGTGGCCGGCGGCGTGGTGCAGCGCCGCCGCCCGCGGCTCGGAGACGAGCGCCGTCGCCGCGGGGTCGACGCCGGCGCGGGCGGCGGCCTCCCGCAGCGTCGCCAGGGCCGTCGCCGGCCACGCCTCGGGGTGTGTCAGCGTCAGCGTCGCCGGGGCGGCGCCGCCGTGGCGGCGGGCGCCGACGTCGATGACGCGCCGCAGCACCGCCGCGACCAGGTCGGCGACCTCGACGTCGCGGCCGCCGAGCGGCACCGTCGCGTGGTCGATCATGCGCTTCGGCGACGCGAGGAACGCGTCGGGGCGGGAGGCGCCCATGTTCACGGCGGCGGGGCCGGCGTGGATGCCGTCGTCGCCGGCGAACACGGCCGACGGCATGAGGTGGCCCTCGTGGGTCAGGGCGAGGGCCTCCGCGCCGTCGGGCGTGGTGTGCGCGGCGGCGGTGTTGGAGGTGCCGAAGTCGACGGCGAGGTGCCAGGTGCCGGTCATGCGGGGCTCCGTTCGGTGGGGCGGCGGCTACGCCGGCGGCTCGCCGAGGACGTAGGTGCGGACGTAGTCGCGCGCCCACTCGACGAGGTCGGGGCCGGCGTCGATGGGCCGGACGTCGTCGTACAGCGCGACCTCGCCGGGGTAGAGGACGAGGATCTCGACTGCCTCGCCGCCGCGCTCGGTCTTCGCGATGGCGCGGATGCCGCCCTCGGTGATGTCGTGGACCTCCTCGCCGAGCGGCTCGTAGGCGTCGGCGAACGTCGCGACGTCGTCCTCCCACGTCGAGCCGCCGACGATGAACGTCGGGGACCACGGCACGGGACGGTCCGTGACGTTCTGCTGGCTCATCCGCACGGAGCAGTCGAACACCGTGCCGGGGTCCTTCTGCCCGGAGGGGTTGAGGCGGTTGAGCTCGTATTCGGTGCAGTACTCCAGCGCGGTGCGCATCTCGTCGGTGACGGTGGCGTCGGCGGACTCGGGCAGGCCGGGGACCGGCTCGCGGGTCTCGGCGGCGGTCCATTCGACGGTGTCGTCGGCGGTCATCGCGCCGGCGCCCGCGCCGATCGCGATCGCCGCGACGGAGGCCGCGACCGCGGACAGCGCCAGCACGCGCCCGCGGGAGGCGCGGGGCTTTGCGCCGTCCCCCTCCCCCGTTCCCCCGCCCGCGGCGGAGGCGGCCCCGGCACCCGCGCCGGCGGCGGCCGCCCCGGATCCGGCCGCACCCGCCACGCCCGGCGCGGTGAGGCCGGACGCGTCGGCGGCGGCGCCGTCCATCGCGGCGCGCAGGGCTCCGCGGGCGACGACCGTCTTCGGGTCGTCGAGCGTCGCGACGCGGCCGACCTCGCCGAGGCGGTCCTGCACCATCGGGATGGCCGAGGACCCGCCGACGAGGTACAGCGGCACGGGCCCGTCGACGCCGGCATCGCGCAGCACGGCGCGGGTGAGGTCGACGGCGCGGTCGATCTCGGGGGCGAGGAGGGACTCGAACTCGTCGCGGGTGAGCAGGAGGTCGGCCTCGCCGAGCGGCGTCGACACGGTCACCGTCGCGGATGCGGCGTCCGACAGGATCTCCTTGGCCTGGCGGACGGAGCCGTCGAGGGACATCGCGACGCTCGGCGGCGCGGAGTCGAGGTACTCGGCCAGCTGCGGCTCGTCGCGCTCCAGCTGGTCGAGGGCCCACGCGCGGACCAGGGCGTCGACCGTGCGGCCGCCGAGCGAGTTGTCGCCGCGGGCGGCGACGACGCGGTGACCCGCGCCGTCGGGCTCCAGGACGGCGACGTCGAGGGTGCCGGCGCCGAAGTCGAACACGGCGACACGGCCCGTGGCGCCCGCGCCGTCCGCCGAAGCCCCGTCACCGTCCGCGACCGCGCCCACACCATCCGCGCCCGTGCCGTCGGCGTCGCCGCCCTCGGCCGCCCGGGCGGCGTAGAAGTGCGCCGCCGCGCGCGGCTCGGAGATGGTCAGCACGGCGTCCTCGTCGACGCCCGCCGCGACGGCGGCCGCGCGCAGCCGGGCGACGGAGCCGGGCGGCCACGCCTCCGGGTGCGTCAGCGTCACCGTCGTCGGCGCCGCCCCGCCGTGGCGTTCGGCGCCGGAGGCGATGACGCGGCGCAGCACGGCCGCCACGGCGTCGGCGACCTCCACCGAGGAGCCGCCCAGCGGCACCCGGTCGTGGTCGATGACGCGCTTCGGCGACGGCAGGAAGCCCGCCGGGTCGGCGGCGCCGCCGGCCAGGGCCTCGTCGCCCGTGGCCAGCTCGCCGTCGCGCAGGTGCACCGACGACGGCAGCAGCGCGCCGTGGCGCGACAGCGTCAGAGCCGCCGGTTTTCCGCCGGCCTCCGCGTGCGCGGCCGCCGTGTTGGACGTGCCGTAGTCGATGGCCAGGTGCCAGGTCATGTCGCCTCCCGTGTCTCCGCCGTTGCCCGCTGCCCCGTTGCCGCCGGCGCCGCCGTGCGCCGCGCCACCGCCGGCGCCGTCACGCGCGCCGGCGCCGTCACGCGCGCCGCCGCTTCCCCTCGCCGCCGTCACGCCCGCTCCCCCATGAAGCCCATGTCGGTGAGCAGCCGCTGCAGCTGCGCCTCGCTGTCGCAGGCGATGAGGAGCCCGGAGTCGGCGTCCCGCAGCACGATCTGCGCGCCCCACACGCCCTGCTCGTCGGCCTCGGCGTCGACGTAGACGACGTAGCCGTCGGCGTCGTGGACCTTCCGCAGCATCCCCTCGTCGGCGCGGTCGGCCCAGGTGTCCGCGCTCTTCTCCGCGCTCTCGGCGTCGGTCTCGAAGTGGGGTCCGAAGTTGATGCCGTACTCGGCCGAGACGTTGCCGTCGACCCTCGTGCACTCGTAGCGGGTGGTGCTCTGGAGGTTCTTCAGCTCGGGGCTCTCGCCGTAGATGGACTTGTGCGTCGCGCACCCGTCGATGACGGCGGCGAACCGGTCCGGCAGCGCCTCCTCGACGTAGGCCGGCAGGCCCTTCGCCGTCGCCGTCGTGTCGCGCTCCTTCGCGAGCCCCGGGATGAGGCCCTCGCGCCACGCGTAGACGCCGCCGCCGATCGCGGCGACGAGCAGCACGACGCTCGCCGCGATCGCGCCGATGCGCCGTCCCCGGTCGAGTTCGCCGAGGGTGGCGGGGCGGTCGCCGTCGTCACGCGGCTGCGGGTGATCCGCGCGATGCGTGACGACGGCGCCCTCCCCGCCCCATGCACGCGCCGGGGCGTGCGCGCCGGGGGCGGGGGCGGCCGACCCCTCGGCGCCGCCGTCGCGCCACTCGGCGCCCAGCTCCGAGGCCGTGGCCATGAGCGCGCCGCGGGCGACGACGGTCTTCGGGTCGTCGAGCGTCGCGACGCGGCCGGCCTCCGCCAGCTTCTCCTGCACGAGCGGGATGCGGGCGGAGCCGCCGGTGAGGTACACGGCGGTCGTGGCGGGGTCGGCGCCCGCGTCGCGCAGCGCGGCGCGGGTGAGGGCGGCGGCGCGGTCGAGGTCGTCGGCCAGCAGCTCCTCGAACTCCCCGCGGGTGATGATGAGGTTCGTCTCCCCCAGCGGCGTCGACACCGTCACCGTCGCCGTCCACGCGTCGGACAGCAGCTCCTTCGCCTGCCTCACGGAATGCCCCAGCGTCAGCGCGACGCTCGGCGGCGCGGTGACCAGGTAGTCCGCGACAGCCGGGTGCTCCGCGTCCAGGCGGCGCTCCACGTGGCGGCGCAGCGCGACGTCGACGTTGCGGCCGCCCAGGGAGTTGTCGCCGCGGGCGGCGACGACGCGGAAGTCGGCGCCGACTCGCTCCAGCACCGCGATGTCGAGGGTGCCCGCGCCGAAGTCGAACACCGCCACGTGGTCGCCCGCGGAGACGCCGCCGTCGCGCAGCGCGTACAGGCGCGCCGCCGCCCGCGGCTCCGAGACCAGGTGCACCGCGCCGTCGTCGATGCCGGCGGCCGCCGCCGCGGCGCGGAGGTTCGCCAGCGCCGGGGCGGGCCACGCCTCCGGGTGCGTCAGCGTCACCGACGCCGGCGGCTGCCCGTCATGGCGCGACGACGCCACGTCGACGACGCGGCGCAGGACCGCGCCCACCAGGTCCGCGACCCGGTGGCGGGCGTCGCCCAGCGGCACCTCGTCGTGCTCCATCAGGCGCTTCGGGGAGGCCAGGAAGCACTCCGGCCGGCGCTCCGCGCGGTTGACCGCGACGTGGCCGACCTCGATGCCGTCGGCGTCGGCGTACACCGCCGACGGCATCAGCGCGCCGTGGTGGGTCAGGGCGACCGTCTCCACGCGGCCGCCGGAGGCCGAGGTGTGCGCGGCCGCCGTGTTCGACGTGCCGAAGTCGATGGCCAGATGCCAGGGGGTGGTCATGCTCGTCGTGCCTTTCGTCGCGTCGGCGCGGTGGGGGCGGTGGCGGCGGGCGCGGATGCGGGCCGGGCTGCCGCGGCGGCGCGGGCGGTGGTGGCGGCGGGCGCGATCACGGGGCCTCCAGCCCAAGGTCCGCGATGAACGCGTCCGCCTGCTCGCGCGTCCCGATGGGCTCGGCCGTCACGTACAGCCCCGCCTCCCGGTCCAGGTAGTGGACGGCGTAGCCCCCGTCCCCGGACGGCCCGTACAGGTACGCCATCGGGCCGCCGCCCTGGCCGCCGACGCGGGTGACGTCGCGGCCGCCGCGCTCGGCGTCTACCTCGTTCTTCTTCCGCTCAGCGACATCGCGGCCGGCGTGGATGTGCGTCGAGCCGACGCCAACGCGCTGCTCCTGTCCGTCCGGGTCCTTCCAGAAGCACTGGTAGTCCGGCGCCGTGTCCTCCCAGCACTTCTCCAGGTGGTCGGCGTAGGCCTCCGGCAGCGCCTCCGCGAACTCCTCGGGCAGACCCTGGATCGGGGCGCCGGCCGGCAGCGGCACCGGCGTGCGCGGGCCGTCCTGCGGGGCCGGAGCGGCGGCCGCGGGGGCGGCCTGCGCCTGCTCCCCGCCGGAGTCGCGCTCCAGGAACGCGCGGGTGCCGAAGAACGCCGCCGTGCCCAGCACCGCCGCCAGCACGACGATGCCGAGGATCGGCAGCGCGAGGCCGCGGGACCCGTCATCCTGCGGTTCCGCGGTGGCGGGGTGGTCGACGGAGTCGGAGGCGCCGGGCCGGGCGGGCGCAGCCGGCTGCGCGGCCGCGGTCGCCGCGGCGCCCGCCGCTCCCGCACCCGCCGGTCCTGCGCCGACGGCTGCGGAGCCGGCCGACGGGTCCACGCCGTCGCCGGAGGCGGAGCCGCCCGCGGCGGCGGACTCGGCGGGCGCCGGAGCCAGCGCCTCCTCCCCCGCCGCCGGGACGGCGAGGGCGCCGCGGGCGACGACGGTCTTCGGGTCTTCGGCCGTCGTCACGCGGAAGCGGCGCTCCAGCTCCGCGCGGAAGCACGGCACCGCCGACGACCCGCCGGCCAGGTGCAGCGTCGTCTCGGCCGGGTCGGCGCCGGCCTCGCGCAGCGTCGCCTCCGTCATGTCGGCGGCGCGGGCCACGTCATCGGCCAGCAGTTCCTCGAGTTCGCCGCGGGTGACGGTGACCAGGGTGCCGTCGTCAAGCGACACGACCGCCTCCGGCGACTCGGACAGCGTCTCCTTCGCCGCGCGCACCGCCTCGTCGAACGCGGCGGTCGCACCCGGCGCGGCGGAGCGCAGCTTCGCTGCGCGGTCCGGGTCGTCGTCCTCCAGGCGGGCGATGACGTGATCGCGCAGGCGCGCGTCGACCGTACGGCCGCCGAGGGAGTTGTCGCCCCGGGCGGCGACGACGCGGAAGTCGGCGCCGTCGCGCTCCAGCACGGCGACGTCGAGGGTGCCGCCGCCGAAGTCGAAGACGGCGACGCGGCCGGCGGGATCGGAGCCGGCGGCCGCGGCGGCGTGGAAGCGGGCGGCGGCGCGGGGCTCGGAGACCTCGCGCAGCGCGGCCTCCGGGACGCCGGCGAGGACCGCGGCGGCGCGGAGGTTCTCCAGGGCGCGCGGCGGCCACGCCTCCGGGTGCGTCAGCGTCACCGTCTCCGGGTCGGTGCCGCCGTGGGCGGCGCGGGCGCGCTCCAGCACGCGGTGCAGGACGGCGGCGACGAGCTCCGCGACCGGCACGTCGCGGGAGCCCAGGCGGACCGACTCCATCTCGATGGCGCGCTTCGGCGCCGGCGTGAACGCCGAGGGATCCGCGGCGGCGCGAGCGACGGCCGCCACGCCGACGTACAGGCCGTCGTCGCCGGCGAAGACGGCCGACGGCATGGACGCGCCGTCGTCGGTGAGGGCGAGGACCGCGGGACGGGCGCCGTCGTCGGCGTGCGCGGCAGCGGTGTTGGTGGTGCCGAAGTCGATGGCGAGATGCCAGGGGGTCATGTACGCGATCCTCGTATCCGTGTGCGGGAGCTCACATGGGCTGTCGTGGGACGAACATTAATCGAGGATTCGCGGCCCGTCATCGCATAACCGGCGGATATTTCGGGGTAATCACCATTAACGGATCCGTCACCATTTTTAGTGGATCTATCACCACGAATACGCTGGTGCGCAGCGCTTTTCGGAGCTGCGCGCCCCCGCCCAGGGAAATGGCGGGAATTGCGCGGCGAATACCGCGTGCGGGCGCGGCATTACCGCGGAGGCGGGCATGCGAAAGGCCGGCGAATGCATGTATTCGCGCATGCATTCACCGGCCGGAAAGGGGGTGCCGCGGAGTTACTTCGTCACCCCGCGGGCGTGGTCCGCCAGGGCCTTCGCGTTGGAATCGGTACCCGCACCCGACCGGGACACCAGAATGTCCGAGTCCTCGTAGTACACGTAGAAGGCCGCCTCGGAGGAGCCGTGATTGGGCGCGACGATGGCACGCGGATTCGCCTCGTTGAGGACGATCGGCGCCGGGTCGTCGCTCTCTTCCGCGTACTCCATGAGGCTCTTTCCCGTCGTGTCGGAGGCAGGCGCCTGGACGGTCACGCTCCTCACACCGCCCAGCGAGGTCGACGCCTCCTCGGTGAAATCGCAGTAAAGGGGGGACGAACCATGGCACTCCACGAGCGACTCCAGGAAGGACGTCGGCAGCTTGTCCGCGACCTCCTGGGGAAGCCCCTCGACGGTGCCTCCCATCGGCACCGCCCCGGCGCCCTCGGCGGCGGTCTCCTCCCCGGCGGAGTCGCCTCCGCCCGTCAGGGCCTTGACGCCGAAGAAGCCGCCGACGGCGACGACCAGGACGATGATCGCGCCGATGGCGATCGGCACGGCCTTCGAGCCGCCCGACTCCTTCGAGGACGACGACGGGGCAGCGGCGCCGTACTGGCTGCCCGGCCCCTGCGGAGCCCCCGAGCCGTACTGGTTGCCGGGACCCTGCGGGCCGCCGGAGCCGTACTGGTTGCCCGGCCCCTGCGGGCCGCCGGAGCCGTACTGGTTGGCCACCCCCTGCGGGCCGCCCGAACCCCACTGGTTAGCCGCGGCACCCGAGGCGGCACCGGCCCCGTCGGCCGCACCGGCACCAGCCCCCGCGCCCGGGCCGCCGTACGGGTTCGCGTTCGCCCCGGCGCCGCGGCCGTCGCCCGACTGGTCTCGCCCGGCCTCGGCGTCGGAGGCGCCGACGCCCGCCGGACGGGGCACCTCGGTCTCGCCCTGCTGGGCGGCCGCGCCGGCGGCAGCGGCGGCACCCGCTCCGGCCGCACCTGCGCCCGCCGCCCCGGCGGCCGCGCCGCCGGACATCCCCGCGAACGGATTGTCGTCGGCCGCGGAATCGCCCGCCCCGGCACCCGACAGCGTCGCCATCAGCGCGCCGCGCGCCACGACGGTCTTCGGGTCGTCCAGCGTCGCGACCTGGCACACCTCGCCCAGGCGCTGCTGCACGTACGGGATCCGCGCCGAGCCGCCGGTGAGGTACAGCGTCGCGGTCTCCGCCCCGGCGCCGGCGTCGCGCAGCGTCGCCTGCGTCAGCGCCACCGCCCGATCGATGTCGGTGACCAGCAGCTCCTCGAACTCGTCGCGCGTCAGCAGGAGGTTCGTCTCGCCCTGCGGCGTCGACACGGTGATGGTCGCCGACGGGGTGTCCGACAGGATCTCCTTGGCCTCCCGGATGGAGTGGTCCAGGGAGACGGTGACGCTCGCCGGAGCGGAGCGCAGGTACCCCGCCAGCTGCGGCTCGTCCTCCTCCAGCTGACGCAGCACCCAGTTCCGGATGAGGGCATCGACGTTGCGGCCGCCCAGCGAATTGTCGCCGCGGGCCGTGACCACCTGGAAGGACCCGTCGTCACGCCTCTCCAGCACCGCGATGTCCAGCGTGCCGCCGCCGAAGTCGAACACCGCCACGCGGTCGCCGGTGACCAGGCCCTTGCCCTTGGAGTAGAAGCGCGCGGCCGAGCGCGGCTCCGAAATCGTGTGCAGCGACGACGCGTCGACGCCGGCCTTCGCGGCGCCGGCCTTGAGGTTGTTCAGCGCGTGCGCCGACCACGCCTCCGGGTGCGTCAGCGTGACGGTCTCCGGGTCGGCGCCGCCGTGCTGCTTCTTCGCCGTCTCGATGACGCGGTGCAGCACCGCGCCCACCAGGTCCGACACCTCGACGGAGCGGCCGCCGAGCGTCACCGCGTCGTGGTCGATGACGCGCTTCGGCGACGCCAGGAACGCGTCCGGGCGGGAGCCGGCGTGGTTGCGGGCGGAATGCCCGACGTAGATGCCCTTCTCATCGGCGAACACCGCCGACGGCATCAGGTTGCCCTGGTGCGACAGCGGGAGAGTCTCCACCTCCCCCGAGCTTGCGGAGGTGTGGGCGGCCGCCGTATTCGACGTGCCGAAATCAATGGCCAGATGCCAGGAACTCATATTCGCGAATCCTCGGTGTAAGCGTGCCGTATGTCACGGGGTCCGGATGGGACCGAACTTTAACGCAGGAAACGATGTTCGTCATCGGTTCAGCCGACCGCCCTGGCGCGGGGCGTCACCGCCGCCGTCCGCGCCGGAGCCGCCGCCGTCCGCGTCGGCGTCGCCCGCACCGGAGCCGCCCGCGCCGTCCCCGGAGCCGTCCGCCCCGGCGTCGCCGGACCCCGCGTCACCCTCATCGAGGAAACCGAGGGCAACGAGGAAACGCACCGCCTCGTCACGCCCGTCGAAGCCGAACGAGGTCGCGGCGATCCCCTCGTCCGGATAGTGCGCCATGACGTACCACGACTGATCCGGGCCCCTGGTCGCGGGGAAGAGCGTGACGACGCCGCCGCGCCCCTCCGCGTCCGCGAACGTCTCGGCGCGCAATCCCCGCGGCGGGTCCTCGAACTTCCACTGCTCCCCGGCTACCGCCTCCGGGGTCATCGCCAGGTTCACGGTCCGGGCGCGGCCGTCGCGGCCCGGGAGCTCCTCGAACCCGCAGAACCAGTCGTCATCGCCCTCGGTGTGGATGCACCAGTCGGCGGCGTCGACGAACGCGGACGGCAGGACGCCGCGGGCCGGCTCGGGAACCTGATCGACGCGCTCGAGCGTCCTCCGCTCCCCGCCGGCTGCACCGCCGGGCGACTCGCCCGGTGACTCGTCCGACGACGACTCCGACGTCTCCGCCGACCACGACCCCGACGACTGCCCCTGGTCCGCCTCCTCGAGGGCGAGCAAGCCTCCGATGAGCAATCCGACGACCGCGGTGGCCACGACGATGACCACGGCGATCCACATCGACGGGTCCCGCCCGTCGGAGGCATCCCGCGCTCCCGGACCCCGTGTGGACTCGCGGACCCGATGGGCCAGCTCGGGGTTCGACTGCACCGCCCCCAGGGCGGTCGCGGCCACGGGGTCGTCGGCGCCCTCCCATGTCCTGGGCAGATCGTCGATCACCAGCTCGGGCGCCGGCACGCCCGCCAGCCGGGCGGCCTCCGCCAGGACGGGGTCGCCGCCGGACCCCACGCCCTCCGGTCGTGCGAGCACGACCCTCGTGCCACGGCCCGGGCGATACCGGCCCGTGCGGAGGACGTGGTGGATAATCGCCGCGATGAGCTCCTCGACCGGCGCCTCACGGTCCCCGACCGGCACGGCGTACTGCCCCGTCAGCGGGGTCGGCGAGACGACGCCCGCCGAGGGATCGTGCGCGATCAGTCGCTCCGCGGTCGAGCCGACGACGTAGCCCTCCCCGTTCCACGCCACCGCCGACGCCATCGAGCCCATCGGCCCGTCGCCGATCCGCAGGGACGGGCACCCCTGCGTGCCGGGGGTCCACTCCGCGGCCGAGGTCCTGTGGTGACCGATGACGACGGCGATGATGCCGGGCGGCCCTCCGGCGCCGGCCCGCCCGGACCGCTGCGCGTCCCCATACGACTGATGTCCGGTGTTCATGGTCCTCGTTCCCTCCGATTACCGCGGTTCGGGCCGCATGGCGCCGAGAATTCCCGGCGAGGGCACGCGCGCCTCCTCGGGCGGCGCCACGCTCCACGTCTGCTCCACGCCCGGCACGTCGGCCGGCAACGCGTCCGCCTTCACCGCCTCCTCGTAGACGGCGAGCGCGATGAAGAACAGGATGATCACGGCGAAAACCCAGGGCAGACGACGGAGGAGCCTCCGGCCGTAGCCGGAGGTGCTGCGCCCCCCCCACGCCCCGCCGTCCATGGCGCGGCGCAGGACCAGCCGCCTGGCGGCCCGCGGATCCGACCGGTTCAGCGCCAGGGCGGCCGCGGCCATCGGATCGTCGGCTCCGCCCGGTTCCCCGGGGAGGTCCCCGAGCACCAGCTCCGCGTCGGGAACGCCCGCCAGCCGCGCGCCCCTCATCAGGGCCCGGTCACCGGCGGTCACCAGCTCCCGCGGGCGCGCGATCACCACCACCGTGCCGTCGCCGGCCCGGTACCCGGCGGCGTGGAGGACGTGACGGAGGATCGCCGCGACGAGCTCGTCGACGGGCACCTCGCCTCCTGCCATCTGCGCCGTTTTCCGCCCCATCAGCGGCGACGGCGAGGCGACCCCCGCCGCCGGGTACGCCGCGATGAGGCGCTCCGCGGCATGGCCGACGACGTAGCCGGTGCCGTCCCACGCCACCGCGGACGGCATCGACCCGTTCGGCCCGTCGCCGATGCGCACCGCCGGGCAGTCGACCGCGCCCGGGGTCCACGTCGCGGCGGACGTGCGGCGGGGCCCGATGACGACTGCGAGGATCCGCAGCCGCCCGTCGCCGTCGCCCCGCGCCGCCCGGCGCAGGCGCTCGTCCAGTCTCCTCCCGGCGCTCATCGCATCCCCCTTCGCCGTCAGGGCAGGTCGGGCCGCATGGCGTCGAGGATGCCGAGCGACAGCACGCGCGCGTCCTCCTCCGCGGCGGACAGCACGCCCATCGCCATGCCCTGCAGCCAGGCGATGAGCTCCGCGTGGCGGGCGCGAACCTCCTCCGGCGACGCCCCGACGGTCAGGCCCAGACGGCGCGCCGGAGAGCCGGAGTGCAGCAGGTCCGCGACCGCGGGGATGAGCGGCGACTGCGGCGCCGACGCCAGCAGACCGCGGAAGCTGCGGTGCAGCAGCACGTTCCGCAGCAGCGGCTGCGAGGTGAGGATGTGGATGACCTGCCGGATGTGGTCCCGGCCCGGGTGCGAGTACGCCAGCCGGTCGAGGCCCTCCAGGATGCGCCCGGCGCGGTGCAGCGCGGCGTGCGGCATCACGTCGTCGTGCAGCACGTGCTCCAGCTCGACGATGCCGGACCGTTCCGTCAGCCACTCCGCCAGGCCGACCGCGCCCCGGTCCCGGGCGACGGCGGCGCCGTGGATGACGCCGTATTCGCCCAGCAGGTCCAGCGCCGCGTCCCGCTCCGCGGCGGGTACGCGGGTGGGCCGCTCGGCCTCCAGCTCCTCCAGCAGGTCCCAGCGGTCGAGGGAGCCCAGCGCCGTCAGGGTGCGGGCGACGGCCTGGGTGACCTGGCCGCCGCGGGCGGACTCCGCCAGCAGGCCGGCCAGCGGGACGACGCGGCGCACCGACGACGCCAGGTCGCGGCTCATGCCCGCGCAGTGGGCGGCCGCGGCGTCCAGCGGATCGGCCGCGCCCATCGCGCCCTCGCCGAAGCCGTCGGCGCGGCTGAGCACGCCGACCGCGTTGAGCGGGGTGAAGCCCAGGCGGCCGAGGAAGTCGAGCTCGTCGCGGCGCGGCGCCGTGTCGAACAGGAACACCACCGCGTCGGCGTCGACGGAGGCGCCGCGGGTCTGGTCGTAGCCGTCGATGAGGGCGCGGCCGGTGGCGTCGGCGTTGGCCGTCGTCAGCGTCGCCAGGCCCGGGGTGTCGATGAGGCTGATGCCCTCCAGCGCGCGGCTGGGCAGGAACCGGTCGACGTAGGCGACCTCCTCCGCCGGGCGGCCGAGGTCGGTGAGCATGCCGCCGACGAGGTCGCGGCGCTCACGGCGACCGTCGAGGCCCACGACCTCCGCGCGGGCCGGGCTGCCGTTGCGGTAGACGGCGACGGCGTTGGTGCACTCCAGCGACGCCGTCGCGGCGACCTTGCTGCCGGTCAGGGCGTTGACCAGCGTCGACTTGCCGGCCTTGAGGCGTCCGACGATGACGACGCGCGGCGGGGACTCCAGGATGGAGCGCAGCCGGGCCGCGTGGTCCGGCAGGTCGTGGCCGCCGGCGGCCAGGGCGTCGAGGCACTGGTGGAACAGCTTCGACACCGGGTCCATCGGGGCGTCCGGGCGGGCGCCGTTGACCGGGGCGCTCATCGGGCCGCCCCCTGGGCCTGGACCGCGGCCGCCTGCGCGGCCGCCGGGGCACCGGCCGCGCGGGCGGTCTCCCCGGCCTCCGCACGGACCGTCGCGATGGCGTCGTCGAGTCGCTTCGAGACCTTCTCCACGATCACCCGGTTCTTTCGCAGCCGCTCCATCGTCGCCTTCCTCTCGGCCTCGCCGCGCTTGGCGGAGGCCTTCGCCTCCTCGATGCGGGCGGTGACCTCCTCGACTTCGTCGCGCAGGTGCGCGCGGTAGCGCAGCACCAGCTCGGGGCGCACCGCCGCCGTCGTCGCGTCGATCATCCGCGCCGTCGCGGTCCGCGTCGTATGGCACGTCTCCCGCAGCCACGACAGCAGCGCGGTGCGGCCGTTGCGCATGGCGCGGTAGCCGATGTTGACGGCGATCCACGCCGCACCCGCGACCGGGGCCAGCGGGATGATGGTGGCGAGCATGCCGGCGCCGATCACGCCCATCGTCGCCAGCGACGGGTCCAGCAGGTTCTCCGTCCGCTTGCCGACGGCCTTGCCCTTCACCTCCGGCGGCGCCAGCGTCTCCATGGCGAACGCGGCGACGGACGACCACTGCGCCGGGTCGTCGAACAGCCGCATCGTCTCGCGCTCCAGGGACTCCAGCGTGGAGCCGACGGCGCGCTGCATCACCTCGGTCATCTCCGCCTCGATCTGGGCGGTGAACACCTGCGGCCGGGTGCTCAGCGTGCGGATGCCGAGGTTGCGGATGGTCTCGCCCCACCGCTGCTGCAGCTCCTCCAGCTCCGCATCCAGCCGCTTCAGCGTCTCCGTGCGGTCCAGAGTCAGGGAGCGCTGCATGTAGTGCTCCCATTCCTGGCCGTGCTCGCGCAGCTCCTTCAGCTCCGCGCGGCGGGCCTCCAGCTCCGGCAGCAGGTCGGCGCCGCGGCCGGCGACCTCGATGTCCTTGTCGACGACGCCGAGGACGTGCCGAAGCCCGTCCTGCGCCGCCCGCAGGCCCGCCAGGCGCGGCAGCGCGTCGCCGAGCGCCAGCGCGTCGACGATGGCGCGGCGCAGCGCGGCGATGCCGCTGGACTCCTCGATGCGGCGGGCGCGCTCCGGGTCGGTGAGCGCCAGGTCGACGGCGTCGAGGGCGCGGAGGCTGGAGACTCCGATGACCGGCACCTCCCGGCCGAGATGCTCCGCGATGAGCCGCCGGTCCTCCGCGACGACGTCGCGCCAGCGGCGCAGGTTCTTGTCCGCCTTCGTCACGGCGACGACGACGGCGCCGCCCTCGTCCTTCACCCGGCGCAGCACGTCCATCTCCGGTGCGGTGATGGGCGTCGACGCGTCGCACACCATCACCAGCACGCCGGCGTTGCGGCACTCGTGCAGCGCCAGGCGGATGGCGCCCTCGTCGAGGCCGCCGACGCCCGGGGTGTCGATGACGGTGACGTCCGGCAGCGGGCTGCCGCCGATGTCCAGGGACACGGCGCTGGGCAGGTCCTCCCCCGCCTCCGCGACGTGACCCTCGCCGAAGCGCACCCAGTCCGTCAGCTCCGTGCGCGGGACCTCGCGGGTCCCGCCGGCGCGGTGCAGCGTCACCGTCGACTCGTCGACCTCCCCGGCCTGGGTGAACACCCGGATCGGCGCGGAGGTGCACAGGCCGACGCCGACGGGCACCAGGCCGCGGCGGCCGGTCAGCGCGTTGACCAGGCTGGACTTGCCGCGCTTGACCTCGCCGACGACGACCACGCGGCGCACGCGCAGGGTGTCGCGGAACCGCCTCTCGGCCAGCGCCGCGGTGCCGTTGCGCCCGTAGCGCCGCAGGATCTTGACCGCCGTCTGCAGCGCCTCCTCCGGCGCCGGCGTGGCCCCGCCTCCCGCGTCGCCCGTCATCGCGAGATCTCCTCCCGTCGGTTGCGCGGCGGCCCGGGCGGCCGCCGTCGTCAGGTGCAGCCAGCATAGGGTCCCCTGCCCCGTTTCGTCTCCCCACCGGCCGAAAGCGGCGATAATCCGCCACTCGGCGCCATCATGGGTAAAACTATCCGACACGGCCCGGGAACAATCCCGGCCGCACGCCCCGTCCCATGGTTGAAACCGGGCCACCGGCACCCGCCACCGGCCCTTCGACATCGGAAGGACTGGTCACGATGACCGACACCACCTACGGCGCCTCCACGGGCGACAGCGGCGCCGACGTCCCCATGCCCACGACCGATCCCGCGGCCGCCGGCGTCCGGGGCTCCGCGGACACCGACGGCGACGGCGCCGTCGACACCGTGCAGCTCGACACCGACGGCGACGGGGCCGTCGACACGCAGCTCATCGACCTCGACGGCGACGGCATCGCCGACCGCATCGAGGTCGACACCGACGGCGACGGCATCCACAACCACGTCATCACCGACGTCGACGGCGACGGCGACGCCGACCGGATGGTCAGCGACTACGACAACGACGGCTCGCTGGAGACCGTCGACATCATCGGCACCCACATGCCCGCCTCCGACATGCCCGAGGAGGACTACGGAGCCCCGGCCGAGGACCCCGTCGCGGAGATGCCCGAGGAGGACTACGGCGATCCCGCCGGAGAACCATCCGGCGCGGCGGACGCCGCGGACTGCTCCGACGCCCTCTGAGACGGTGGCTTTCCTCCTCTGACCTGCGGCGGAGGAAATCCCGGAAAAATCCCCGGAACCCGGGGAACAAAACGGAGCACCCCCTCCGTCACATCGACGACAACAGCACACGGGAGCGGAGACGCCCCGACGACCACGTGAGGAACTGGACATCATGAGCACCGAGCCCCGCATCACCGAGACCTTCGACAACGACAACGACGGCCAGGTCGACGCCATCCGCGTCGACACCGACGGCGACGGCGTGGCCGACATGCGCGTCACCGACACCGACGGCGACACCCGCATCGACAAGGCCGAGTACGACGTCGACGGCGACGGCGACATGGACTACACCGAGGTCGACACGGACGGCGACGGCTGGGTCGACGAGACCTCCGGCTCCGGCACCCCGACCGCCGCCCAGCGCGACGTCGCCGAGAACGGCGTCGACGACGCAGTCACCCCGACCGACGACTCCGGCTCCGCCACCCCGGCGGCCGACGAGGAGGGCACCTCCGGGTCCGGCTCCGGCGCGGCGGACGCGACCGGCGGCGCCGGCGCCTCCGGCGAGGCGACCATCACCGACTCCTACGACTTCGACGATGACGGCAACGTCGACGTCGCCTACATGGACACCGACGGCGACGGCGAGGCCGACGTCCGCGCCTCCGACTTCGACGACGACGGCCAGATCGACCACGCGGACTTCGACACCGACGGCGACGGCGCGATGGACACCTCCGTCGGCGACTCCGACGGCGACGGCGTCATCGACTACACCGACGGCGACGGCACGCCGACCCAGGCACAGGAGGACGCGGTCATCGAGGGCGGCTCCGGTGCCGCGGGCGCCGCCGACGCCGCCGGCTCCGGTGCCGCGGGCGCCGCGGAGACCGGGCCCGCCGAGGACGCCGCCCCGGCCGACGACGCCGAGGCCCCGGCCGGTGAGGCCCCGGCCCCGGACGCGGCGGCCCCCTCCGGCACCCCGGGCGACACCGGCCGCGAGGTCGACCCGATGGTCGGCGAGGGCAACGGCGAGCCGCTGGACATCGACAACATGAGCCCGGAGACCATGGAAATCAAGGACATGGAGGACACCGACGGCGACGGCGTCGTCGACACCGCCTCCATCGACCTGGACGGCGACGGCGACATCGACGCGAAGGCGTACGACGACGACGGCGACGGCGACATCGAGACCATGGCCGTGGACATCGACGGCGACGGCGACGCGGACGCGCTGGTCATGGACACCGACGCGGACGGCAACCCGGACACCATCGAGATGGACACCGACGGCGACGCCATCGGCGACGTCATGGCGGTCGACACCGACGGCGACGGCGAGCTGGACGTCGTCCACCAGGACACCGACGGCGACGGCTACTACGACACCGAGGGGGACTTCGACGACGTCGTGGGCGACGCCGGCGACGGCGACGCCGACTACTCCGACGCGATGGACGTCTAGTCCCCCCGCACCGCGCCACTTCCTCCGCGACCCCGCCCCGGCAGCAGCCGGCGGCGGGGTCGGCGCGTGTCCGGGCACCGCGTGGCGGCGCCCCCGCGGAGCGGTCCCCTCCGCCGCGGCGGGTGGCCCGGCATTCGCGTGACGACGCTCCCCGCCGCGGCGGGGGCGCGGGCGCGGCAGGGCCCCGTCGTCACGCGGAGACGGCGTTGCGCGCCACTGCGCGCGGCGAGGGTGCCGTCGTCACTCGAAAAACGACGCTGCGCTCCGCGCCACCAGCACGTATTCTCCGGGGAAAGTTTCCGGCGACCGGGGAACAACACCCGGTGGGCGCTCCGTCCCATCGACGACAGCACGGCAGAGACGGGGCGAGGGCCCCGGCGACATCCGAGGAGATGGACACCATGACCACCGAACCCCGCATCACCGAGACCTTCGACCACAACGACGACGAGCGCGTCGACTCCGTCCGCGTCGACACCGACGGCGACGGCGTCGCCGACATGCGCCTCGGCGACGGCGACTACGACGGCCGCATCGACAACGCCAGCTACGACGTCGACGGCGACGGCGTGATGGACTACGGCGAGGTCGACCAGGACGGCGACGGCGTGATCGACGGCTCGCACGGCGACACCCCGCCGACGCAGGCGCAGCGCGACGTCGCGGAGAACGGCATCGACGGTGCGCTCACCCCGGCGGGCGCGGAGGCTCCGGCCGCCGATGCCCCGGCCGAGGAGGTCCCCGCCGACAAGGACGCCTCCCGCGAGGCCCCGGCCGACGAGACCCCGGCCGAGGACATCCCTGCCGACAAGGACGCCTCCCGCGAGGCCCCGGCCGACGAGGCTCCGGCCGACGAGACCCCGGCCGCGGAGGCGCCGGCCGCCGACTCCTCCTCCGGGGAGCCCGCCGGCGGCGGCTCCGTCGAGATCGACCCGAACGCCACCGTCACCGACAGCTACGACTTCGACGACGACGGCAACGTCGACTCCCTCTACCTCGACACCGACGGCGACGGCGTCCGGGACGTCAACGTCGTGGACTTCGACGACGACGGCAACCCCGACTACGTCGGCTTCGACGTCGACAACGACGGGGAGATCGACACCTCCATGTCCGACAACGACGACGACGGCGACCTGGACATGGTCGACGGCACCGAGGACCCCACCCAGGCGCAGAAGGACGCCGTTTTCGCCGACGGCGCCACCCCGCCCCACGAGGTGCCCGCCCGCGGCGCCTTCGACGTCGACCCGGACGCCACCGTCACCGACAGCTACGACTTCGACGACGACGGCAACCCCGACGCCTTCTACATGGACACCGACGGCGACGGCGTGGAGGACACCCGCGTGGCCGACTTCGACGACGACGGCGACCCCGACCACGTCCAGTTCGACACCGACGGCGACGGCACGCTCGACACCTCCATGTCGGACACCGACGGCGACGGGATCGCGGACATCGTCTACGGCGGCGGCAGCGCGACGCCGGAGCAGCAGGCGGCCGTCTTCGGCGGTGGCGAGGCCCCGCCGGTCGGCGCCGGCGACGACGCGGGCGACGGCGCCGAGGCCACCGCCCCGCCGGCCGACAAGGACGCGTCGCGCGACGCGGGCGCCCCGGCCGGGGACTCCGCCGGCGGCGCGGCCGGCGGCGGGGCGAAGGACGGGCAGCCCCTCGACCCGGGCGCCATCTCCAAGGAGAACATCAGCGTCATCGGCAGCACGGACCTCGACGGCGACGGGACCCCCGACACCTACTCCATCGACCTCGACGGCGACGGGGACATCGACGCCGTCGCCCACGACCGGGACGGCGACGGCGACATCGAGAACGTCTCCGTCGACTCCGACGGCGACGCGAGGACCGACATGATCCTCGTCGACGCCGACGGCGACGGCACCGTCGACACCATCGAGGCCGACATGGACGGCAACGGCATGGCCGACGTCAAGGGCGTCGACGGCGACGGCGACGGCACCCTCGACACCATGTACGAGGACACCGACGGCGACGGCTGGTACGACACCGAAGCGCCGGCCGACGGCACCCCGGCGGACCTCGCCGCCGACGCCTGACGACGGGGCCCGCAGCTCCCCTCCCCGCGACCCCGCCCCGGACCCCGGCGGCGGGGTCGCGGCCGCGCGGGGAGCGTCGCAAAGCACCGCCTGAACCATCTGACCAGCGGAAACGAAAAAACCCGCGGAAAACCGCCCATCCGGGAACAAAACCCGCGCCCCGCCCCGTCACATCGACGACAACAGCACACGGGGCACGCCCCACCCAGCAGGAGGAAGACAATGAGCAACGCCCGCGTCAACAGCACCTTCGACCACAACGACGACGGCGTCATCGACGCCATCCGCATCGACTCCGACGGCGACGGCGCCACGGACATGCGCATGGCCGACACCGACGGCGACGGCACGGTCGACGTCTCCAGCTTCGACGTCGACGGCGACGGCGCCATGGACGTCCACCGCTACGACACCGACGGCGACGGCATCAACGACGAGGAGGTCGGCTCCGGCACCCCGACCGCCGAGCAGGACGACGTCGTCGAGAACGGCATCGGCGACGTCCTCTCCGGCTCCGACGGGGTCTACCCGGCCGACGAGGAGGCGGGGTCGGGCTCGGGCTCCGGCGCGGGGTCGACGCCCATCGCGGACACCGACGACGACTCGGGCGGCTCCGGTTCCGGCTCCGGCCCGGCTGCGGAGGAGCGCGACCTCGAGGTCGGCGAAGCCACCGGCGAGCCGCTCGACATCGACGCCATCGACGCCACGACCATCTCCGTCGAGGACATCGAGGACACCGACGGCGACGGCTCCCACGACACGATGCACATCGACCTCGACGGCGACGGCGACGTCGACGCCAAGGCCTTCGACGACGACGGCGACACCGACCTCGAGGCGATGACCATCGACGTCGACGGCGACGGCGAGGCCGACGCCCTGGTCACCGACGCCGACGACGACGGCGTGCTGGAGACCGTCGAGATGGACACCGACGGGGACGACGTCGCCGACGTCATGGTCGTCGACACCGACGGCGACGGCGAGCCCGACGAGTACGCCCAGGACACCGACGGCGACGGCGTCTACGACGACAACGGGGACATCGAGGACCTGGCCGCGGACGCCGACATGGGGTTCGACGCACTGCTGGGCTGACGGACCGGCGACCGGGCCGGGGTCCTCTTCCCCGGACCGCGTAGCGGGGCTCCGGCCCGGCGCCTTCGCTTTCCGACCCGTCCCCCGGGGCCCGAGAGGCCGCGGGGGACGGGCGTTTTTCGGGTCGGGGGTGTTGCCGGGGCGGGCGCCGGGGCCGGCGACCCCTCGCTGGATGCCCTCGACCGGGAAGTCGGCGGGGTTAATGCCCTTTAGCGGGCCCAACGCACGATCGGCCCTGGGGTTTTGCCGGCGTTTTTGAGGTGTTGGGCCCGCTAAAGCGCGTTAACCGCCTGGAGGCGGTGCCGGCGGCGAATGCGGGCGCGGCTGGGGCGGCCGGATGCGCGGCCTGGCGACCTCGGGGCGGCCGCCGGCGGCAACGAATCCCGTTGAATGCCGTAGGCGGAAAGCCGACTGGGGGTTAACGCCGTTTAGCGACCCAAACGCGATTCGCCACCTGGGCTTTCGCGGCGATTTTTGTCGCGTTCAGGCCGCTAAATCGCGTTAACCCCCTGGAGGGCCGGAATGGCCCGCAATGGAACCGCCACTCGAAGCCGACTAGACGGCGACAAAGGCGGTAGCAGCGGCGGCAGCAGAGCCGACGACGAAGCGGGGCGCAGGTTGCGGAACAGGCAACCGCCGCTACAGCAGCTGGACGGCCTCGCCGACCTCGAGGCGGTCGAAGAACGTCGGCGCGTCGGCGGCGTCGAGGTGCACCGCCCCCTCCGACGGCGTCATCAGCGGCCCCTGCCGCAGCGCCAGCCCGTTCCAGTCCAGGAACACCGCGAACGGCCGCGGCGGCAGGCCCCACACCGGGTTCAGGTCGTCGACCTGCTTGTCGACGACCGAGAAGTCGCCCGTCGGCGTCGGCGTCTCCGGCCCGCCGACGGCGACCGGCACGGGGCCGTAGATGACCTCGCCGTTCTCCTGCAGCCACGCCATGAGGTTCCCGACGTCGACGCACGCCGCCGCCTCGGGCCGGCAGTGGTTCTCGCGCAGGTCGCCGTCGAGGGTGAGGTTCCACTCCCCCAGCCGGCGGTCGACGTAGCCGACGACCTCCTCCTGGTCGGTGAGCCCCGCGGCGGCGACGTCCTCGCGGAGGTCCTGCTCGCGGTACGGGGGCAGGCGGACGTCGGAGAGCTCGGTGTCCACGATGTCCGTGACGACGGCCGCCGGCAGCGGCTCCTTCGGCCCCACCCCGATGTCGCGGTCGTCGCCGCCGCCGAGGACGATCGAGCCGGCGACGACGAGCGTGACGACGCCGGCGGCCGCGAACATCGCCTTCTCGGCGCCGCTGCCGCCGGGGAAACGGGATCCCGGTCGCGTCGTCATCATCGCCACAGAATATAACCCTCCGGTTGACCTTTCGGGTGGACCCCGTGGCGGCGCGCGACGTGAGTCACGTGCGGAGCCACGGCCGGCGCCTCAGCCGGCGTCGCCGCCGGCGCCGTGGCCGGTGGCGCGGGCCGCGGCGCGTGGGCCGGCCTCGGACGCACCGCGGCCGGAGCCGCAGCGGGCACCGCAGCCGGAGCCGCAGCGGGCACCGCAGCCGGAGCCGCAGCGGGCACCGCAGCCGGAGCCGCGGCCGCCGCTACTCGTGGTCCGGGTTCTCCTCGCCCCAGAACACGCGGTCGACGACGCGGCGCGCCCGGCGCGTCACCCGCAGGTAGTGCTCCAGGAAGCCGGTCGAGTCGGACGGGTCCCAGCCGGCGGCGCCCGCGACCGGCGCGAGCTGCGGGCCCGGCTGCGGCAGCTGGTCGTGCCGCTTGCCCTTCGCCAGCACCAGGGCGTTGCGGGCCTTGGTGGCGGTCAGCCACGCCTCGCGGAGGTCGGCGACGTCGGAGGCGGGGATGAGCTCCGCCTCCTCGATGGCGTCGAGGCACTCGAGCGTCGAGGTGTTGTGCAGCGCCGGGACGTCGTGGGCGTGCTGGAAGGTGAGCAGCTGGACGGTCCACTCGATGTCGGTGAGCGAGCCGGAGCCGAGCTTGACGTGGGTGCGCCGGTTGGCGCCGCGCGGCAGCCGCTCGTTGTCGACGCGCGCCTTCATGCGCCGAACCTCGCGGACGATCTTCCCGTCGACGCCGTCGTCGGGGTACCGGAACCGGTCGATGCCGTGCAGGAAGCGCTCGCCGAGGTCGCGGTCGCCGGCGATCCACGTCGCGCGCAGCAGCGCCTGCCGCTCCCACGTCTCGCCCCACCGCTCGTAGTAGCGCAGGTAGGAGTCGAGGGTGCGGACGGGCGCGCCGGAGCGGCCCTCGGGCCGCAGGTCCAGGTCGACCTCCAGCGGCGGGTCCTGGCCGGGCTTGGCGAGGCGCCGGCGCATGCGGTCGCACAGGCCGATCGCCCAGCGCACCGCCTCGTTCTCGTCGACGTCGCCGGCTCCGCCGGGGCGTGACGACGCGCCCTCCCCGGCCCCGTCGCCGCCGGATCCGGCGGCGTCGCCGGAGGAGGTCCCGTCGTCACGCGATTCCGGGCGCACCGGCTCGCACACGAACATGACGTCGGCGTCGGAGCCGTAGCCGAGCTCCCCGCCGCCGAGGCGGCCCATGCCGATGACGCTGATGCGCGCCGGCACCTTCTCCCCGGGGTTCTTCGCCTTCCACTCGCGGATCTCGGCGCGCAGCGCGGCCTCCAGCACGTTGTCCCAGACGAGGGACAGCGCGTCGCAGACCTCCTTCACCGACATCAGGCCGAGGAGGTCGGCGGAGGCGACGCGGGCGAGCTCGTTGCGGCGCAGCGCGCGGGCGACGGCGATGGCCTTCGCGGCGTCGTCGTGCCGGCTGACGGAGGCGACGAGCGAGCGGCCGACGGTGCCGGGGTCGGTCTCCATGAGCTTCGGGCCGGTGGCGCCGTCGCCGTAGAGCTTCACCGCGTCGGGGGCGGCGAGCAGCAGCTGCGACACGTACGGCGAATTGCCGAGCACGCGCATGAGGCGCTGGCCGACGATGCCCTCGTCGCGCAGCATCCGCAGGAACCACGTCTGCCCGTGCAGCGCGTCCGACAGGCGGCGGTAGTTCAGCAGGCCGGCGTCCGGATCGGCGGTGCCGGACAGCCACTCCATCAGCGTCGGCAGCAGCATCGCCTGGATGCGCGCCTTGCGGGAGCCGCCGGCGGCCAGGGCCGACAGGTGGTCGAACGCCCGGTCCGGGTAGCGGTAGCCCAGCGCCGCCAGCTGGCGCTTCGCCGCCTCCGCGGACAGCTGCATCGTGCCGATGTCCTGCTCCGCCACCGAGTTCAGCAGCGGGCGGTAGAACAGCTTGCGGTGCAGGGTGCGGATCTGGACGGCGGTGTCCTTCACCTCCCGCATCAGGGCCTCCGCCGGATCCTCCGCACCGCGGGCGCGGATGCCCGAGGCGCGGGAGAGCCAGCGCAGCGCCTGGTGGTCCGACTCCTCCGGCAGCATGTGCGTCCGGCGCAGCTTCTGCAGCTGCAGGCGGTGCTCCAGCAGTCGCATGAACTCGTAGCAGTGGATGAGGCTGTCGCCGTCGTCGCGGCCGACGTAGCCGGCCTCCACCAGCGCCTGCAGCGCCGTGATCGTGGCGACGGGGCGCAGCGACTCGTCGTAGCGCCCGTGCACCATCTGCAGCAGCTGGACGGCGAACTCCACGTCGCGCAGGCCGCCGGGGCCGAGCTTCAGCTCGCGGGACAGCAGCTCGTCCGGCACGTTCTCGATGACGCGCACGCGCATCGCCTGCACGTCGTCGACGAAGTCGTCGCGCTCCGACGCCGCCCACACCATCGGCTCCAGGGCCTTCCGGTACTCCGCGCCAAGGTCCATGTCGCCCGTCATCGGGCGGCCCTTCAGCAGCGCCTGGAACTCCCACGTGTTCGCCCACCGCTTGTAGTAGGCCACGTGGCTGTCGAGGGTGCGCACCAGCGCGCCGGACTTGCCCTCCGGGCGCAGCGCCGCGTCGACCTCGAAGAAGCAGCGGCTGGACACCGCCACGAACTCCGCGGCCAGGCGGGTGGCGCGGGCGTCGGCGGGCTCGGCGACGAAGATGACGTCGACGTCGGAGATGTAGTTCAGCTCCCGGGCGCCGCACTTGCCCATCGCGACGACGGCCAGGCGCGTCGACACGGGCTTCGACGGGAAGACCTGCGCCACCGCCACCGACAGCGCCGCCGTCAGCGCCGCGTCGGCCAGGTCCGACAGCATGCCGGCGACCTCCGTGAACGGCACCGGCGGCTGGCCCGCCCGGCGCGGCCCCCGCGGGTACGTGCCCGCCAGGTCCGCCGCGGCGATGCGCATGATGAGGTTGCGG
Organism: Corynebacterium sp. 335C; assembly: GCF_053525695.1. Lineage (NCBI taxonomy): Bacteria > Bacillati > Actinomycetota > Actinomycetes > Mycobacteriales > Corynebacteriaceae > Corynebacterium > Corynebacterium sp. 335C. The sequence continues at coordinate 354,714 of NZ_JASTTB010000002.1, read as the reverse complement.
TAGGCCCGCTTCATCGCCCGGTCCGCCTCGACGCCGGTCATCCCGGCGCGGTACAGGCCCGGGCCCTCCAGCTCCGGCGACGACTCCGGCAGCGGCCGGGCGTCGAGCTCCTCCGCCGCCGCCACCGACTCCTCGTCGGTCAGCACCGGCGTCTCCGGCGTCGCCTCCACCGACGACAGCATGTCGCGGAACATGTCCGACCGCGTCGGCAGGTCCGCCGTCAGCAGCATCCACGTCGTGGGGTTGGCGACGAGGTGGTCGCCCAGCGTGCTCGACGCGCCGAGCAGGGCGAAGACGCGGGTGCGCATCATCACCGTGCGGCGCATCGCGGCGTCGAGGGCCTGCCACGACGACCACTCGGGGACGGACCCGTCGTCACGCCCCGCGTCCAGCCGGGCCTTCAGCCGCACCAGCGCCCCCAGCGCCAGGTTCGGGTCCGCCGCGCCGGCGAGCCCCCAGAGCAGCTCCAGCGAGTCCTCGTTCCACCACCCCAGATCCGTCAGGTCCGCCATGGTGCGCTCGCCGTCGGCGAGGCCCAGGGCGGCGGGGCGGGGCAGCACGCTGCGGGTCGTGCGCGGCCGGATGCTCATCGCCGGTTCCTCCTCCGGATGCGCCGCGGGCCGCCCCCGGTGCGGGGGCGGCCCCGGGGCGCGGGGTCGTCTCTAGTAGTCCAGGTTATGCCGGAGCTCCCAGGACGTGACCTGGCTCTGGTAGTCGTGCCACTCGCGCCACTTGTTGCGCAGGAAGAACTCGAAGACGTGGTCGCCCAGCGCGTCCGCCATCAGGTCGGAGCGCTCCATCTCCTTCAGCGCCTCCTCCAGCGACGTCGGCAGGTCGCGGTAGCCCAACGCGCGGCGCTCGCGGCGGGTCATCTCGTTGATGTTGTCCTCCGCCGGCTCCGGCAGGTCGTAGCCGTCGGCGACGCCGCGCAGGCCCGCCGCCAGGACGACGGAGTACGCCAGGTACGGGTTGCACGCCGAGTCCAGCGAGCGGACCTCGACGCGGCGCGACGACGCCTTGCCCGGCGAGTACATCGGCACCCGCACCAGCGCGGAGCGGTTGGCCATGCCCCACGTCGCCGCCGTCGGCGCCTCGTCGCCGAAGACGGTGCGCTTGTAGGAGTTCACCCACTGGTTCGTCACCGCGGAGATCTCCGGGGCGTGCACCAGGATGCCGGCGATGAAGGACCGCGCCGTCGGCGACAGCTGGTACTCGTCGTCCGGATCGTGGAACGCGTTGTCGTCGCCCTCGAACAGGGAGAAGTGGGTGTGCATGCCCGAGCCCGGCTGGTCGGCGAACGGCTTCGGCATGAACGTCGCGCGGACGCCGTTGCGGATGGCGACCTGCTTCATGAGGTAGCGGAACGTCATGACGTTGTCCGCCATCGTCAGCGCCTCGGCGTAGCGCAGGTCGATCTCCTGCTGGCCCGGCGCGTTCTCGTGGTGGGAGAACTCCACCGGGATGCCCATCGCCTCCAGCGCGGTGATCGCGTGACGACGGAACCCCGGCGCCTTGTCGTGCACCGCCTGATCGAAGTAGCCGCCGTTGTCGGTGGGGATCGGGGGCTGCCCGTCCGTACGCAGCGACTCCACCAGGAAGAACTCGATCTCCGGGTGGACCATCGGCGTGAAGCCCTGGTCGGCGGCGGCCTGCACCTGGCGGCGCAGGACGTGCCGCGGGTCGGCCCAGCTGGGCTGGCCGTCCGGCATCGCGACGTCGCAGAACATGCGGGCGCTGTGCAGCTCGTCGTCGTCCTCGCGCCACGGCAGGACCTGGAACGTCGACGGGTCCGGCAGCGCCACGGTGTCGGCCTCCGACAGGCGGGAGAAGCCCTCGATGGCCGAACCGTCGAAGCCGATGCCCTCCTCGAACGCGCCCTCCAGCTCGGCGGGCGCCACGGCGACGGACTTCAGTCTTCCGAGGATGTCCGTGAACCACAGCCGGATGAACCGGATGTCACGCTCCTCCATCGTGCGCAGCACGAATTCCTGTTGACGGTTCATGGGCCCGACCCTACGCGGCGGATCCCGGCGACCGCGATTCGTTAACCGGGCCGAAACACGCCCGACACGACCTACCCCGATCCCGGGAGATGCGGGCGCGCGGAGGGCGGCCGACGACGGCGCCGGGGCCGGGACGGGACGCCGTCGGGGCTTCCGGACGACGGCGGGACGCCCGCGGACGGCGGCCGCCGGGAGCCCCGGCCCGCGCGCGGCGGGCGACGGGCCGGGGCGGGAGACGTCGCAAAGCACCGCCCGACGCGGGCGGCGAGCCTCCCCTGACGCGGGGGACCCGCACCCGCGCATGGCAGACTTCGGGGCATGAGCACGAAGCAGATCCGCCTCCACGATCTCGCCCGCTGGAAGGCCGAGCGCCGCCCCTGGGCCATGCTGACCGCCTACGACTACTCCACCGCCCGCGCATTCGCCGACGCCGGCGTCGAGGTGCTGCTGGTCGGCGACTCCGCCGCCAACGTCGTCTACGGCTACGGCACCACCACCGAGGTCACCCTCGACGAGATGATCCCGCTCGCCCGCGGCGTCGTCCGCGGCGCCCCGAAGTCCCTGGTCGTGGCGGACCTGCCCTTCGGCACCTACGAGGCCTCCGACGAGCAGGCCGTCCTGTCCGCCGCCCGCATGATGCGCGAATCCGCCGCCCACATGGTGAAGATCGAGGGCGGCGTCCGCATCGCCCCGCGCATCCGCGCCCTCGTCGACGCCGGCATCCCCGTCATGGCGCACATCGGCTTCACCCCGCAGTCCGTCAACAACCTCGGCGGCTTCCGCGTCCAGGGCCGCGGCGACGGCGCCGACCAGCTCCGCGCCGACGCCCGCGCAGTCGCCGAGGCCGGCGCCTCCGCCGTCGTGCTCGAGATGGTGCCCGCCCCGCTGGCCGAGGAGATCACGGCCGAGCTGCCGATCCCGACCGTCGGCATCGGCGCCGGCGCGGGGTGCGATGCCCAGGTGCTGGTGTGGCAGGACGCCATGGCGCTTCCCGACGGCGGCCGCCGCCCCTCCTTCGTCCGCACGTTCTCCGAGGTCGGGCGGGCGATGACCGACGGGGCGCGGGCGTACCGCGAGGCCGTCGAGGCCGGCGAGTTCCCGGACGCGGACCACAGCTTCGGGGAGTAGCGGGGCTGGTCGCCGCCCAATCGGCCGCCTACCCCGCGCACACCCCCGCCCCCTCCGGACTCCGGAGGGGGTTAATGCCGTTTAGCGGGATCAACGCAACATCGGTCCTGGGCTTTTGCCGCCGATTTCGTGGCGTTGATCCCGCTACAGCGCGTTAACCCCGCCCTCATAACCATCCGCGGGCCCGAACTCCGAGCACCTCGGCACCCGACGCCCCTCAACCCGGCACCCCGGGCAACCCGGCAACCTCGACGCCTGACACCGCACGACCCCGACACCCCGCGACCCCGACGCCCCGGCACGCTCCGCCGCAGAAACCCCACATCATCGCCACCGGAACCGATGTGCCCGGACCGCCCGCGGAGCGGCCGGCCGCCGGCACGTCCGACCCCGCACCCGACGCCACCCGGGAACCCGCACCGCATCTACCCCGCGCCGACCCCTCCCCCGACCGTGGCCGACGCCCGCCCGGCCGACACCCCGGCGGGTACCATGGACAGGCATGAGCGCACGGAAGTCCCTGGAAATCGAGGTCAAGTTCGCGGTCGGCCCCGACGTGGAGGTGCCTGCGCTGACGGCGCTGGCGGAGGTCGTGTCGGCGGACGGCCCGGACGTCCGCCGGCTGTCGGCGATCTACCACGACACGGCGGACCTGCGGCTGACGCGGAGCAAGCGCACGCTGCGCCGCCGCACCGGCGGCCCGGACGAGGGCTGGCACCTGAAGACCCCGGCCGCCGCCGACCGCGGCCGCATGGAGGTGCAGGGCCCGCTGGGCGAGGAGGGCGCGCCGCCGCCGGCCGACGTCCTCGGCCCGGTGCGCTCCCTGATCCGCCGCGACCGGCTGGACCCGATCGCCCAGGTCGACAACGAGCGCCACGTCTGGATCCTCCGCGATGCCGCGGGCGAGCCGGTGGCGGAGTTCTGCGACGACCACGTCACGGCCCGTTCCCTGCTGCCGGGCGGCGAGGAGACGCAGTGGCGCGAGTGGGAGCTGGAGCTCGACGACCGCGTGGCGGGCACGACGCGCGGCGAGGTGCTGCTGAACCACGCCCGCGAGGTGTTCCTGGCGGCGGGCGCGGAGGATTCGGAGAGCCCGTCGAAGCTGTCGACGGCGCTCGGCGATTCCGTCGACAACGTGGAGCTGCCGGAGGACGCCCCGAAGCCGCCGGCGGGCTCCCCGGCCCGCGCGGTGGTCGACGCGCTGGAGGCCAACCGCGATCGCCTGGTCGAGCTCGATCCGGCGGTGCGCGCGGACGAGTGGGATTCGGTGCACCAGATGCGCGTCGCGACGCGTGAGCTGCGCAGCCACCTGCAGACCTTCCGGGGGATCCTGGAGGGCGAGCGGTTCGAGCTGGTGGAGCGGGAGCTGAAGACGCTGGCGTCGATTCTCGGCGTGGCGCGCGACGCGGAGGTCGTGGCGGAGCGATTCGAGAACCTCCTGGAGCGCGACGAGGCACAGGGCCTCGATCCCCACATCCGGGAGCGCCTGGCGGAGGACATGCGCGAGGAGTACCGCCGCGCCCACCGCCACGTGGTGTTCGCGCTGGACAGCGACCGCTACCTGACGCTACTGGACGAGCTGGACGCGCTGCTGGCGGATCCGCCGCTGGCGGTCGACGAGGCGGAGGGCAAGCCGCGCGACACGGGCGTCGTGCTGGGCGAGCACCTGGCGAAGGCCCACAAGTCCCTGATGAAGAAGCACAAGAAGGCGATGCGCGACTGGGGCGATCACGATCTGCCGCGCGAGGAGCGCGAGGAGCGGTTCCACGACGTGCGCAAGGCGGCGAAGAAGCTGCGCTACTCGGCGGAGGCCGCGGGCGGTTCGGGCCTGAAGACGGGCAAGCTGTACAAGGCGTGCAAGGCGATGCAGTCGTCGCTGGGCGATTTCCAGGACACCGTCACGGCGCGCGAGGTGCTGCGGAAGAAGGCCGAGCGGGCGCATCGCCGCGGCGAGGACACGTTCGGCTACGGCGTGCTGTACCAGATCGAGTACGCCGACGGCGTCGAGGCGCTCGCGGATTACGAGGAGCGGATGGAGGGCATCGAGGAGGCGTTCGCGAAGCTCCGCAAGAAGCTGTAGCGTCCGCGCCGCGTCGCCCGTCGTTCGCGTGACGACGGCCACCTCGCCCCGGCGCGCCGCCCTCCCGGCGGCGCGCCGGGGTTTTCGCGTGTCCGCGGGCGGGCCGGCGGGGTGCGGCCCGGCCCGGCCACCTCCCCGCCACGGCCCCGGAGGCGGGCTTCGGAAGCGACGGCGCCGCCCCGCCGGCACCTCCCGTCCCACCGGCCGGACTCGATGCTGACGTGACCGCAATCACGTCGGCAATCCGGCCGTTCCCGTAGCGCCATTGTTGATATGACCCCTAGTGTGGCGTTCCGACGGATTCCCCGAACGACCCCTAGGAGACCCCATGGCCACCACGAACTTCCTCGGCGACCTGTTCGCCCTCATCGCCCGCGTCGGCCTCGGCGTCGTGCTGATCCTCCACGGACTGCAGAAGTTCGGCGAGTGGACGATCCAGGGCACCGCCCAGAACTTCGCGCAGATGGGCGTGCCGGCCCCGGAGATCGCGGCGTGGGCGGCGGCGCTGGTGGAGCTCGTCGGCGGCGTGCTGCTCATCGCGGGCCTGGCGACGCGCCTGGTCGGCATCCTCGTCGCCGTCGTCATGGCGGGCGCCTGGATCTTCGCGCACTCCTCGGCCCCGACCATCTTCGTGGGCGACGGCGGCCCGGAGCTCGTCATCGTCATCGCCGCCGGCGCCCTGCTGCTCGCGGCCTTCGGCGCGGGCCGCATCGCGGTCGACAACGCCTTCGCCCGCCGCAAGCGCGTCGCGGCCTAGGCCCCCTCCCCTCCCGGGACAACCCCCGGGCTCACGACGTCCCCCGGCCCGCCCCTGCGGGTCCGGGGGACGTCGTCGTCTGATCGACCCGGGGAATCTACTCGGAGCCCTCGCCCCAGTCGTCGTCCTTCTCGTCCCAGTCGTCCGCCGCATTGTTGCGGGCGGCGACGCGCTCCATCGCGGCGCGGGCCTCGGCCTCCGAGTCGTACGGGCCCATGCGGTTCGTCCACGCCCGCTCCTTGCCGTGCGACACCTCGCCGGACTCGGGGTCGTACCACCACTTCTGCTCGGACACGGGGATGCTCCTCTCGTCGTGGGACGCCGGCGCCGCGGCGCGGCCCGACGGCGTCCACGCTACCCCGACGGGCTAGGATGCGGGGTTGTCCTCATGACCCCAGCGCCGGAAAGGTTCAGCATGCCCAGCACCCCCGCCCCGCAACGCGCCCGCGAAACGGCGGCCGCGGCCCAGGCCGGGGACGTCGTCGTCGCCCGCGCCCCGGGGTCGGTGGAGCTCCTCGGCGAGCCCTGCGCCGCCACCGGCGGCATGCTGCTCACCGCGGCGCTGCCGGCCGACGCGGCCGTCGCCGTCGCGGAGACCGACGGCGGCGAGCTCGTCATCCGCGACGGCTCCGACGTCCACCGCGTGCCCATGCCCGACGCCCCCGTCGACGGGCTGCCGCCGCGCGCCGCCTCCGTCGCCGCAGCCGTCGCCGCGCTGCAGCAGGGCGCCCACCTCGCGCCGAAGCCGGGCGGCGGCCTCGACGTCTCCGTCGCGTGCGACATCCCGGCCGGCCGGGGCCTCGGCGAGACCGCCGCGCTGCAGTCCGCGCTGGCCATCGCCCTCAACCACCTGTGGGGCGACCGCGACGACGTGCCGACCCGCACCCGCATCGCCGCCGCGCTCCACGCCGCCGCCTGCGAGCGCGCCGGCGTGCCGCTGCCGCCGCACCCGTGGACCGTCGCGCTGCGCGCCACCGGCGACGCCGTCGTCGTCCACAACCACGTCGACGGCGCCGTCCGCCAGCTGCCCCGCCCGGAGCACCTCGCGCTGACGCTCGCCTGGTCGCCCGACGTCACCGCCGGGTCGTCCGCCACGGCCCGCCCGTCGTTCTTCGCCGACGCCTGCCAGGCCTTCGGCGTCGAGACGCTCGACCGCCTGCCCGACGCCGACGACCGCGTCCTCGAGTGGCTGAACGCCCGCCTCGAGCTCGACGCCGAGAACGGCGACGGCACCGCCGACATCCCCACCACCGGGAAGGCCGCCGGCTGGCTGGACGACGCCTCCGGCTGCTCCGACCGCGCCCGCGCCGTCACCGGGCACCTCCGCCACGGCGACGTCACGGCGGCGCTCAACGCCGTCGGCCTCGACGTCCGCCTCCGCGAGACCGAGCCCGGCGAGGGCGCCCCGCTGCACGCCCCCGCCCGCGCCGCCGCCGACGCCGGCGCGGCCGTGCGCTGCTGCCAGCAACCCGCCGCCGCCCTGGTCGCGTGGTCGCGCGCCGACGACGCCGCCGACGTCGCCGCCGCCCTCGGCTCCGCCGGGGCGGGCACCCTGCCGCTGGACGGCGCCCGGCAGGGCGGCCTCGTCACCGGCGAGGAGTAGGCCGCCCGGACCCCGCAGGGCCCCGCTGAATCGAGCCCGCCTGCGGCGGGGACCGGCACGCCCGCGGCACCGCCCCCGGCGCCCGGCCGCGCCGCCCGGACCCCGCCGCACCGGGCCCGGGCCGCCGGATCGGGGCGTCGTCACGCGAAAACCGCACCCACCTGCGGCGACGCACGACCCGCCCCGTAGGGTGAGCGGCATGACAGAGATGACGAAGGCCCTCCTCCCCGAGGACAAGGCCCCCACCCACTGGTACAACCTCGCCGCGGACTTCCCGGAGCCGCTGCCGCCGCACCTGCACCCCGCCACCCGCGAGCCCATCACCGCGGAGGAGATGGGCGCGCTGTTCGCGACCGGCCTGGTGGAGCAGGAGTTCTCCACCGACCGGTGGATCGAGATCCCCGAGCCCATCCGGGACATCTACCGCATCTGGCGACCCTCGCCGCTGGCGCGCGCCCCGCGGCTGGAGAAGGCCCTCGGCACCACGGCCCGCATCTACTACAAGAACGAGGCCGTCTCCCCCATCGGCTCCCACAAGCCGAACACGTCCGTCGCGCAGGCGTACTACAACAGGCTCGACGGCATCACGAAGCTGACGACGGAGACCGGCGCCGGCCAGTGGGGCGCCTCCCTCGCCTTCGCCGGCGGGTTCTTCGGCCAGGACGTCGAGGTGTGGCAGGTCCGCGCCTCCTACGACTCGAAGCCGTACCGCCGCATGCTCATGGACGTCTACGGCGCCACCGTCCACCCGTCGCCGTCGGACCGCACAGAGGCCGGCCGCGCGATGCTGGCGAAGGACCCGGAGACCCCGGGCTCGCTCGGCATGGCCGTGTCCGAGGCCGTCGAGGTCGCGATGGGCTCCGACGACGCCCGCTACGCCCTCGGCTCCGTGCTCAACCACGTGATGCTGCACCAGACGGTCATCGGCCAGGAGGCCCTGTCCCAGCTGGAGATGTTCGGCGAGGACGGCGCAGACTACGTCATCGGCTGCGCCGGCGGCGGCTCCAACCTGGCGGGCCTGGCGTTCCCGTTCATCGGCGAGAAGCTCCGCGTTGACTCCGACCCGCGCGTCCTGGCGGTCGAGCCGGCGAAGTGCCCGTCGCTGACGCAGGGCGAGTACCGGTACGACCACGGCGACGTCGCCGGGCTGACGCCGCTGCTGAAGATGCACACCCTCGGCCAGGACTTCGTCCCCGACCCCATCCACGCCGGCGGCCTGCGCTACCACGCGATGGCGCCGATGGTGTCCCACGCCGTCGAGCTGGGGCTCATGGAGGCCCACGCCGTGCCGCAGGAGCAGGCGTTCGCCGCGGGCGTCGAGTTCTCCCGCACCGAGGGCACCGTCCCCGCCCCGGAGTCGAACCACGCCATCGCGAAGGCCATCGAGGTCGCGCGCGAGCACACCACCGGCGCGCCCGGGTCCGGCCCCGTCATCGTCGTGGGCCTGTCCGGCAACGGGTTCCTCGATCTGCCCGCGTACGCGCAGTTCACGTAGTTTTCGCGTGACGACGGCACCCGCGCCGCGGTGACGCGTTCACCCGGCGGCAACCCGGGGTTGGCCGGAGGGCAACGGTCGGGCGCCATGATGGCGGGCATGCCCGCCACCGCCCGTGACGACCACGCCCGCCCGTCGACCCCGGCCCGCGCCGCCCGCCCGGTCCGGCGCAGCTGGCGGACCTCCCCCGCCGTCGCCGTCATCGCCGCGGCGGCCATCCTGCCCGTCGCCGCCGCCGGCGCCGCCGCGGCGGCCATCTTCCCGGCGCCCGGCTCCTCCGCCCCGCCGTCGGCGGCCGCCCCCGGCCCCGGCGCCGCCGCCCCGGACGCCGCGTTCCCGCAGGCCGCCGGCTGGACCGCCGAACCCCTGGGCACCATCGACCTCGGCCGCGCGCCGGTCGCCCCCGCCGTCGCGGACGCCGTCGGCGACGCTCCCTTCGGCGGCATCTCCGGCCTGGAGCACCTCGGCGGCGACCGCTACCTGGCCCTGTCGGACGACCGCGCCGACCGCGGCCCCGCCCGCGCCTACAAGCTCACGCTCCCCCTCGACGACTCCGGGGCGGTCGACGCCGCCCGCGCCTCCGTCGACGGCGCCATCACACTGACCGGCCCCGACGGCGCGCCGTACGGGAAGAACTCCGTCGACCCCGAGTCCATCCGCGTCCTGCCCGGCGGCGAGCTCGCGTGGACCTCCGAGGGCGGCGCCGACTCCGGCATCGCCCCGGCAGTCGTCGCCGCCGGCGCCGACGGCCGCGAGCTGCGCCGCTTCGACGTCCCCGCCCACCACCTGCCCGGCGACGGGCGCGGCGTCCGCGACAACCTCGCCTACGAGGGCCTGACGCTCCTCGGCGACGGCCGCGCCGCCACCCTCGTCGAGGCCCCGCTGGCCCAGGACGGCCCCGTCCCCGCCGCGGAGCCCGGCTCCCCCGCCCGCCTGACCATCTGGGACGTCGCCACGGGCGCCCCGGTCGCCGAGCACGTGTACCCCCTCGACGGCGTCCCCGCCGGCTCCGACGAGCGCGGCGCCAGCGAGATCCTCGCCGCCGGCGACGACGCCCTCATCGTCCTCGAGCGCAGCTGGATCCCCGGCCAGGGCACGGTCGGGCGGCTGTCCGTCGTCACGCCCGACGGCGCCGACGACGTGCTGTCCGCGGCGGCGCTGACGGGCGACGAGGCGACCGTCGTCAAGCACCACCTGCTCGACCTGTCCCCGAACGGCGAGAACGTGGACAACGTCGAGGCGATGGCGTGGGGGCCGGAGCTCGCCGACGGGCGGCGCGTGCTGCTCATCGCCACCGACGACAACTTCAACCCTGGGCAGCGCAGCCTCGTGCACGCCGTCGCCGTCGGGATGCCGGGGTAGGGCAAACGCGACGACGGCGGCCCCGCAGGTGATTGCGGGGCCGCCGTCGGCGTTCGTGCGCGCGGGCCGGTGCCTAGGAATCGGCGGCCAGGGCCTCCAGCGTCCACCGCACCGAGCGGCCGACGGTCTGCGGACACGCGCGCATCGCCTCGGTGAGCTGCGCGTTCGTGAGGCCCTCGGCGACGTCGACGGCGGCCGTCGACACCAGCGTCCAGCCTTCGTGGCCGGCGCCCGCGAGATTCGTCACCGTCGTCGTGGTCAGCGCCGTGCGGACGTTGCGCTCGTTGCACAGGTGGCCGACGTGCGTCAGATCCGCCTCCCACTCGCGCGGCAGCGGCGCATGCGCCATGAACACCAGGAAACCGGCGTCCGCCGTGCCCTCGCCCGGCAGGTAGATGTCGACGTCCGTGCCGCGCGACTCAATCCACGCCGCGTCGTCGACCACCGGCACGTCCGGCATGCCCAGGTCCGTCAGGTAGCGGACGACGTCCGACAGCACGACCGGCTGCGGCTGCAGCTCCATCGACACGCCCGAGTCCTCCGGCAGGGAGGAGAAGACGGCGGTCGGGGTGTCGTCGGCGTCGGCCTCGCCGGCGAGGTCCGCGAGGTCGGCGTCGTCGGCTGCGTCGGCGTCGCCCGCGTTCGCCGCGAGGTCCGCCGCCGCCCTCGGATCCGCCTCGAACGGCGCCGCCGCGACGTCGACGCCCGGCCACGTCTCCAGGCACGCCGGCCGGAACCGGTCGCCCACCACGACCAGCGACCGCTTCAGGAACTGCTCAGCCTGACCGTCCGAGATGCCCGAACCCGCCAGCAGGTACGTCTGCGCCGACAGGTGGATGAGCCCGCCGAGCTCCTGCGCCCGCGTCAACCCGCCGTCCGCGTCGACGACGGCCCGCGGCGCGACGTGGCGGGCGTTGAAGCCGGTGACGAAGTCGAGGGCCGTCGCGTAGTCGTCCGCCGGCACCAGGCCGCGCCACCGCGCGTCGACGGTGAAGGTCGACCGCACCGACGCCCACGACAGCAGGATGGTGAAGTCGCCGACGCTGAACTCGATGGCCGCGTCGCCCGTCGACGTGCCGGTGTCGCGCCAGGCGATGCCCCAGTCGTCCAGCAGGCGCCCGAACGGCGCCAGGCGCGGATGCTCCGCGAGATGGGCTTCGGTGGGGGCCACGGCTGCTCCTCTACCTGGGGGTCGGTGGTGGTCGGTCGGGTCGGTCGTCCGCCGGGGCGGGCCCGGCGCCGGGTGACCGCCGCGGGTGGCGGCGGCCGATCGACTGCCCTGCGCGTCGTCGGTCGCGGCGTTTCGGCCGGTGACCGACGGGCGACGGGGCAACAACTTCCGTACAGCGTAATACATGGGACGCCGCGGCACTGATGTGACCTATGGGGCGGATGAGATTCTTTGCGGATTGTTGCGGCGCCTGCGTTGCGCCCGCTCGTACGCCCCATACGGCCGGCCTCAACCATCGGCCCCTCGCATACGCTGCGGTTAACGTCCTTTATCGGGCTCAACACCTCAGATCGGGCGGTAAAACCCCAGGACCGATCGTGCGTCTGGCCCGCTAAAGAGCGTTACCCCCCGGCCCCCGCCCCGGTTCCGCCCAGCCTCGACAGCCATGACGGGCACGACGACCACGCAAGGCCCGCATCGTCACGCGGCACCGTCCCTCCGGGCCCGGGACCGGGTGGTGAAGCCGTCCGGCCACCTGTGCCCGTTCGGCAGGAACCATCCCGCGAACCCGACGCCGGCGGCGAGCATCCGGGCCCGCTCGGCGATCGCCTCCCGGACCATGTCCGACACACGCCCCTCCTGAACGTCCGACCAGCCGATCCGCACCACTCCGAGCCCCGCCTGCAGCAGGTTGCGCTCCCGCCACCACTCGCCCGCGAACCGGTCGCCGCCGTCGCCGTACGCTCCGCTGAACTTCCCGCCTCCGTGGTATTCGACGGCGACGAGCTCCTTCGGCAACAGCAGGTCGACGCGGCCGACGAGGATCTTGTCCGGCCCGAAGACATTGACCTGCGGCACGATGCCGGTGATGCCACCCAGCAGGAGGGGCGCCCGGGCCGCCGATTCGCCAGGACTCTCAACCGCCCCGTCAGCATGGGCGACGACCTCCGCGGCGACCCCCGGGGTACGCAGCGACCAGGCCGCCAGCGCAAGCTCCGACCGGCAATGCCCGAGCCGCAGCGCCGAATCCGCCGCCATCAATCCCTCGGCGAACCCGTGCCACCTGGCCACGTCCACAACCGTCGCGGCGACGGAGGTCACTTGCACGCCATCGACTTCCACGATGTCGTCGCCTCCCCATCGCAGCCACCTCCGGACTATCCCGGCCTTCTCGCGGGTCCGTCGATCGCCCGAATGCCCGAGTTCGACAGGCTGCGTCCCGTCGTCGAGCACCGCGAGACCGTGGACGTACGCGGCGCTGCGGCCGGTGAGCACCGACCCGGGAGCGCCAAGTCCGGCCGCGATGTGCCGGAGCCTGCGGCGCGCCGGCTCGTCCAGGCCGTTCCATTCCTCGGATGCGACGTAGACGTTCCGGCCGACGAGGACGAGGACTCCCGCCTGCGCCCTGCGGCGCAGCACTTCCCGCTCGACCCCGTCGCGCCCGCGGAACAGTGCAGGTACGCCGGGCTTGGCCGCCGCCGGCGCGGGATGCGCCCACTCGATGTCCCGGCAGGCCCGGATGCTCGCCGAGCCGGCCGCCTTCCCGGGTCCTACGGATGCACCGGGGTCGTTCGGCTGATGGGCCTTCCGAAGTTCGATGTCAGATTGGTTCTCCATGCCCCATGTGACGCAGCGGCCCCTGAGACGGTTCCACCTGCCGCCGGATTCACGGATTTCCCGCCACGCGCTGCTCCAGCAGCCAATCGATCGCAGCGCCTCCTGCCCCTGCGGTCGAGGTTAATGCTCTTTAGCGGGCCAGACGCACGATCGGTCCTGGGGGTTTGCCTCCCGATTTGAGGTGTTGGGCCCGCTAAAGGGCGTTAACCCCCACAGCGGCGGTGGAACCAGCCGCATCTCTCCCCCGCAGTCGGGCGCCGGGCAGGAACGATTCGCCGCCGTACTAGCCAAAACGCCAGGTCACGCTGTGTTCGGCGTCGCATCCCTGTTCCAGTGCGTCTCCCCGCCCCGGCACAAAGAAAAAGTGGTGAACGAGCCGGCCTGTGAGCCGGATTCTGTTCCCCGCGCGGCTTTCGCGCACGCGGGGCGATGACCATCCATCTCGACGCACCATTGCTGGGCGCCTGAAGCGGCGTACCTGCGGACTCGGGCGGGCAGCCCTCGGTCGTCCGCGCACCCGCACCGGCATGTCGCCATGCCGGTGCGCGTTCTTCGCCTTGCTCCCGGTGGGGTTTACCTAGCCGCCGCGGTCGCCCGTGGCGCTGGTGCGCTCTTACCGCACCGTTTCACCCTTACCCGGCCGTGGCCGGGCGGTTTGTTTTCTGTGGCACTGTCCCGCGGGTCGCCCCGGGTTGCCGTTAGCAACCACCGTGCCCTGTGGAGTCCGGACTTTCCTCGGCGCCGGGCCGGGCGCTGGTGCGCTGGTCCCCGTGCCGCGGCCATCCGGCCGGCTCGCTCACGGTGGGTGAGTGTAGTGCAGGGTGCGGGTGTTGCGGGAAACGGTGCGTGACGACGTCTCCCGCCCCGGCTCCCCGCCCCCGCCGCGCGGGGTCGTCCGCGGGGTCTGCGGCGGGGCCGCCGCGGGGCCTGCGCGCGGGACGGCGACGGGGCCGTCACGGGGCCGGGCCGGGCGCGGCCGTGCGGCGCCGCCCCGTCAGAGGTGCGCGGTGTCGTTGACGAGGGTGACGGACGTCGGCCCGTCGGCGTAGAACTCGGCGACGGACAGCGACGCGAGGTCGAGATGCAGGCGGGTGTAGAGCTCGAAGCCGCAGCCGATGCCCTGGCGCAGCAGGGCCTTGACGGGGGTGACGTGGCTGACGACGAGGATGTCGCGGGCGCCCCACTTCTCCGTGATGCGGCGGCGGGCGTCGGCGACGCGGGCGTCGACGGACTGGAAGGCCTCGCCGCCGGGCGGGGCGAGCCCGGGGTCGGTGAGCCAGGCGGAGTGGACGTCGGCGTCGCGGGCGCGGGCCTCGCCGAAGGTGAGGCCCTCCCATTCGCCGAAGTCGGTTTCGCGGAGGTCGTGGTCGACGGCGATGTCGAGGCCGAGTTCGTCGGCGGCGTAGGCGGCGGTCTGGCGGGCTCGGGCCTGCGGGGAGCAGACGATGCCGGCGAAGTCCCAGCCGGATTCGGCGAGGCGCAGCGCGGCGAGGCGGGCCTGGCGGCGGCCGAGGTCCGTCAGCGACGGGTCGGAGGCGGAGCCGGAGTAGCGGCGGTCGACGCTCATGGGCGTCTGGCCGTGGCGCAGCAGCACCAGGCGGGTGGGGGCGCCGACGGCGCCGGTCCAGCCGGGGCCGCCGGTGCGGCCGGAGCCGGCGCCGGGGGCGGCGTTGCCGGAGCCCATCGCCGAGCCCGCCGTGCGCGCCGGGTTGTCGGCGCCCGCGGAGCCCGGGCCGGCGGAGCCGACGCCCGTCGAGCCGTCGGCACCCGCGGAACCCGCGGAATCTGCAACCCTGTCGTCGTGTCGGTCGGTCATGCGGCACCTCCGGGGCGGGCGGGGTCGTCGGACAGCAGGGCGCGGGCGTCGGCGCCCGCGGCGGCGATGGCGGGGCTGCGCACCAGCCAGGCGCCGCATTCGGGGCATTCGGGCATGCGGTCGGCGGGCAGGGCGTCGAGCTCGCGGACGGTGGAGTGCGACAGCTCCATGAAGCAGCTGCCGCAGACGCGGCCGTCGAGGCGGGCGGCGGCGACGCCGACCTCCGCCTCCCGGCGGTCGAAGCGGGCGAGGAGCCGGGCGTCGAGGCCCTCGCGCAGCCGGCCGATGCCGGCGGTGATGCGGCGCTCCTCGGCGGCCAGCGACTCCTCGGCGGCGCCGAGGGCGCGGCGGGCGGCGCCGATGCGCTCGTCGAGGTCGCCGACGGCCTCGCCGGCGTGGCGGGCGTGGGCGTCGCGGCGGTCCTGCAGCTCGCGGAGCCGTGCGGCGGCGTCCTCGCGGCGGCGGACGGTGGCGTGGAGGCCGCGTTCGACGTCGCGGCGCCGGCGGGGTTCGACGATGGTGCGCAGCGCCGCGCGCTCGTCCTTCTCCCGGCGCAGCAGGCGGGCGTGCTCGCGGGTGACGCGGCGCAGCTCGATGTCGAGGTCCCGGGTCGCCAGCGACGACGACGCGGAGGCGGCGCGGCCGCGGGAGCGTTCGGCCAGCAGGCGGGTCAGCTCGGCGCGCTCGGACAGGGCCTCGCGGCGGGCGGAGGCGCCGTCGAGGCGGGTGCGCCGCTCCGACAGGGCCAGCAGCCGGACCTGCAGGTCGGGTTTCAGCTTCATCGCCCCTCCTCCGGGGAGACCCGGCCGCCGTCGAGGGAGGCGCCCGGGCCGAAGGCGGACCCGTCGCCGTTCTCCGCGCCCGCGCCGAGGGTCCAGGGGTCGGTGCGCAGGTCGAGCACGCGCGTCTCGACGCCCAACTCGTCGGCCAGCATCTCCCCCGCCGCGGCGCACCACGGGAACTCGCTGGCCCAGTGGGCGGTGTCGACGATGCAGGGGGCGCCGGCGCGCAGCGCCTCGTCGACCGGGTGGTGGCGCAGGTCGGAGGTGACGAACGCGTCGACGCCCAGCTTCGTCACCGCGTCCAGGAACGAGTCGCCGGAGCCGGAGGCCACCGCCACGCGGCGGATCATGCGGTCCGGGTCTCCGGCGCCGCGGACGCCCCAGCGGGTGGCGGGCAGGCGGTCGCCAACGTGGTCGACGAACTCGCGGAAGGTCATCGGGGTCTCCAGCTCTCCGACGCGGCCGATGCCGGTGGCGCGCTCCGGGTCGAGGCCCGTCGCACGGGACTCGACGACGTCGAACGCCGGCTCCTCGTACGGGTGCGCGGCGACCAGCGCCTCGTGGATGGCGCGGCGGAGGCGGGCGGGGGCGACGAACTCGACCTTCAGCTCGTCGACGTGCTCCAGCTCGCCGACGGCGCCGATGCGCGGGTCCGCGCCGTCGCCGGGGCGGAACTGGCCGCGGCCGGCGACGTCGAAGCTGCACTCCCGGTAGTCGCCGATGGCCCCGGCGCCGGCGGCGAACACCGCCTCCTTCACCGCGTCCGCGTCGGCGGCGGGGACCTTCACGGCCCAGAGGTCCAGCGGCTGCGGGTCCTGCGGGGCCAGCGGCGCGCCGGGGCGGACGCCGAGCAGCTCCGCCAGCACGTCGTTGACGCCGGGCCGGGCGGAGTCGGCGTTGGTGTGCGCGGCGAACAGGGCGACGCCGGCGCGGATGAGCTTGTGCAGGATGCGGCCCTTCGGGGTGTCCGCGGCGACGCTGTTGACCCCGCGCAGCAGCAGCGGGTGGTGGACGACGAGCATCTGCGCGCCGGCCTCGATGGCCGCGTCGGCGACGGCGTCGGTGCACTCCAGGGCCAGCGCCACGGTGCGGACCTCGTCGGCGGGGTCGCCGCACACCAGGCCGACCTTGTCCCAGGACTCCGCCAGGTGCGGCGGGTAGGCGCGGTCCATCGCGCTCCTCACGTCCGCCACGGTCACGGTCGGTCGGGGGTCGGTCACCTGGGTCCTCCAGTCGTCGTCGGGTCGGGTGGCCCCATTATCGGGGCAGGCGGGCGACGGCCGCCACCAGCTCGGCGACCGCGGGGGACGGCCGCACCGCCAGGCGCCACCAGCCCGCGGGCATGCCGGGGAAGGTGTCGCAGCGGCGCACCGCGATGCCCTCGGCCGCCAGCGCCGCCCGCGCGGCGTCGGCGTCCGCGACGGGCGGGCGGGCGGGCAGGAACGGCGCCGCCGACGGCGCGACCTCCCAGCCGGCGTCGCGCAGCAGCGCGGCCATGTCCTCCCGCTCGGCGCGGATGCGCTCCCGCAGCTCGCCGAGCTCGGCGCCGAAGCCGTGTTCGGCGACGGCGAGCATCGCCCGCAGCTGCGGCGTGCCCATCGCCCAGTGCGGCCGCCGCCGCGCCAGCCGTTCCAGCCGCCCGGGGTCTCCGAGCGCGTACCCGCAGCGCAGCCCGGCCAGCGACCACGTCTTCGTCAGGCTGCGCAGCACCACCACGCCGGCGCCGGGGGCACCGTCCGCGGTCGTGCCCCCGCCGTCGCGTGACGACGGGACCTCCCCCGGCCCGCCCGCCAGCGACGGGTCCTCCCCGCCCGGGTGATCGGAGGGGTGCACGACGTCCATGAACGCCTCGTCGACCACCAGCGTCCCGCCCGGCGCGAGGCGGCCGGCGAGCCCCAGCACCGCGGCGCGCGGGTGGAGCACGCCGACGGGGTTGACGGGGTTGCCCGTGACGACGAGCCCGGCCGCGTCCCCGGCGGGATCGGGGGCGGGGGCGGGGCGGGTGACGTCGTCAAGCACCCACGGGCGCCCCAGCACGAGACGCCGCACCCGCGCGCCCGCGGCGTGCAGCGCGGCCTCCGGCTCCGTGAACTGCGGATGCACCACCTCCGCGACCTGCCCGGGCGCGAGGAGATCGGGCATGAGCGCGAACCCCTCCGCCGCGCCCGACAGCGGCAGCACCTCGTCGGCGGGGCGGCCGTGGACCTCGCCGAGCGCCGCGCGGACCTCCGCCTCCAGCCCCGGATCCGGGTAGGCGGCGAGCTCCCCCACCGACTCCCGCACCGCCGACAGCAGCCACCCCGGGGCGGCTCCGCGGACGTTCACCGCGAAGTCGAGCCGGGCGCCGCGGGCGGCGGCGTCGCCGTGGTAGCGCAGCAGGTCCTCCATGGGCGTCACACTAGCGGGGCACCCGACATCGCCCGTGCGCGTCGAAGCACCCGAAGCGCCCGAAGCCCCGCGCCCGCGCGCCCGCCGATCCATACTGGGGACATGACAACCGCGCCGTACCCGCCCACCGTGCTCGTCGACGTCGACGGCACCGTCAGCGACTCCCTGCCCGGCATCCAGTCCGGGGTGCGGGAGGCCCTCGGCGCCATCGGCTGGCCCGAGCCGGACGAGGCGTTCATGGACCGCATCGCCGGCCCGCCGATGTACGACAGCCTCCGGTCGCTCGGCATGGACGAGCCGACGGCGGCGGAGGCGCTGCGCATCTACCGCGCCCAGCAGCACCGCGGCGGCTGGGCCGACACCCGCATGTTCGACGGCTGGCCGGAGCTGCTGCGGATGTGGCGGGGCCGCGGCTGGACCGTCGCGACGGCGACGTCGAAGGGCGGCCACTTCGCCCGCAAGGTGCTGGGCCGCTTCGGCGTCCTGGACGGCTTCGACTTCATCGGCGCGGCCGACGACGGCGGCGACCGCTCCGCGAAGGTCGACGTCGTGGAGCACACGCTGCGGGTCCTCGGCCTGCCCGCCCGCCGCAGCGGCGCGCCCGACGGCACCCGCCTGGCGGACGCGGGCATCGCGCCGCTGCCGGGCGTCGTCATGATCGGCGACCGCTCCCACGACATCGACGGCGCCCACGCCTTCGGGGTGCCCGCCGTCGCCGTCGGCTGGGGCTACGGCGACGGCGCGGAACGCGCCAGCGCGGAGGCCGTCGCCGCCGACGCCGCGGACCTCGACGCCCGGGTGCGCGCCCTGCTGGGCCATGCGGTAGCGTGACCCCGCGAATGCGCCCGGTAACGCCCGGACGCGCCCGGAACAGCCCGCATGCGCACACCCCGCGCGGCACGCACAGGAGGACCCCATGACCGACGCCGGCACCGACGGCCTGTACGTCGTCTTCGTCTGCAGCGGCAACATCTGCCGCTCCCCGATGGCGGAGATCATCGTCCGCGAGGCGGTCGAGGAGGCCGGCCTCGACGGCGCGTGCCGCCTGGCGTCGTGCGGCATCGGCGGCTGGCACGTCGGCCAGCCCGCCGACTCCCGCGCCCGCCGCGAGCTGGAGGACAACGGCTACGACCCGGCGCACGTCGCCGCGCAGCTCGGCGCGGAGCACGCCGACGCCGACCTCTACGTCGCCATGGACTCCGGCCACGTCTCCCAGCTCATCGCCCGCGGCATCCCCGAGGACCGCGTCCGACTCATGCGCTCCTTCGACCCCGCCTCCCCCGAGGGCGCCGAGGTCGACGACCCCTACTACGGCTCCGAGGACGGCTTCCGCCGCACCCGCGAGGAGATCCAGGCCGCCACCCCGGCGCTCGTCGAGTGGATCCGCGAGCGCGCGTAGCCTCCCGCCCGTCGTCCGCGTGACGACGGCCCCCGCCGCGGCCCGGTCACCGGCGCCGCGGCTCCTCCGCGTGACGACGGCCCCCGCCGCGGCCCTCCCGTCGCCCCGGCGCCGCGGCACGCGGCGGCGCACCCCGGCGCACCCCGGCCCACGCCGGTCCCCGCACGACGACGGCGCCCCGGGAAACCCCCGGGGCGCCGTCGTCACGCGTCGCGGTCAGAGCTCCTTGAGCTCCACCCGCTCGCGGCCCGGCCGGCCGCGGCCGCGCAGCCGGAACGTCCACAGCTTGTTGATGATGAAGTTCGCCGGGGTGCCCAGCAGCACGCCGATGAGGTTCGCCCAGTAGAAGCGGGTGCGCAGGCCGGTGGAGTCGTCGAAGATGTGCTCCGGCAGCGCCAGCGGCGACGTCGGGTTGGTGAGCAGCGTGATGGTCACCAGGCTCACCACCAGGCCCGACAGGCCCGCCAGGAGGAACGGCAGGAACTGGCGGAACCAGTTCGGCTTGTGCTCCACCTTGAACGTCCACGAGCGGTTCAGCTGGAAGTTCCACACGTTGGCCAGCAGGAACGCGATGGTCGCGTAGACGTGCGACCAGCGGATGTTCCACCGGGTGCCCAGCAGGTTCATGAACGCGTCGTGCTCGGACACGCCGAACTCCAGGCCGGCCTTGCGGCACAGCACCGCCACGCCGGTGTTCACCACGACGCCGGTGCCGCCGACGATGGCGAACTGGATGAACTGCCTCAGCACGCGGCGGTGGCGCGGCGAGAGCAGCTGCGTCGATGCGGTCACGGGTCACTTCTCCACGTCTCGGGCGGCATCGGGGCCGGCCCCGGCAGGGTGGGGCCGGGCGCTTTCCGGGGGATGCCGTCGACCCCGGAGCTTCCCGACCACTCTACTCCGCGCCCCGCCCGACCCGGGAAATCCGGGCCGGTGGCGCGGGCGCCGCGCACGCCCCTCCCCCGCGCCCGGCCCGCCCGGGTGGCGACCCCGGGTCCATGTCGGGGCCGGGTCTAGAGTGGGGGACGTGATGAAGCGACTGCGCACGTTCCTGACCCCCGGCTGGGTGCTGGCCGCGGTCGTCGCGGTGGCGTTCACCTACCTCGCGTTCACCGTCCTGGCGCCGTGGCAGCTGGGCAAGAACGAGGCGGTGCAGGCCCGCAACCACCACCTGCAGGAGGCGTTCGACACGCCCCCGGTGCCGGCCGCCGAGGTCTTCCGCGACGGCGGGATCCGGGCGGAGGACGAGTGGCGGCGGGTCATCGTCCGCGGCGAGTACCTGCCGGACAAGGAGGTGGTGCTGCGCAACCGGCCCGTCGACCAGGCGCCGGCGGTGCAGGCCCTGACGGTGTTCCGCACCGACGACGGCCGGGAGATGCTGGTCAACCGCGGGTGGGCGCACCCGACCGACGGCGGCGTGCCCGACTATCCCGCCGCCCCGTCCGGGGAGGTGGAGCTGCGCGCCTACGCCCGGGTCAACGAGGTGACGCCGGAGCGCGACCCCATCGTCGGCGACGGGCCGATCCAGGTCTACGGCATCGACACGGCGCAGATCTCGGACCTGCTGGACGTGGAGCTCGGCCGCGACTGGCTGCAGCTGGCCGCCGATCAGCCGGGCTCCCTGATGGAGATCCCGCTGCCGGCGCTGACGTCGGGCCCGCACCTGTCGTACGGCATCCAGTGGATCTTCTTCGGCATCGCGGCGCCCGCCGCGGTCATCTGGTTCGTGTTCGCGGAGGTGCGGGAGCGTCGCCGGGAGCGCGAGGAGCAGGAGGAGCACGAGGAGTTCCTGCGCCGGGCCGCCGCGGGCGCGCGGTCGCGTGACGACGCCCCCTCCCCCGCCACCGCAACCCCCGCGGCGACGGCGGCCCCGGCCGACGGGGCGTCCGGCGGCGACGCCGGCCGCGGTGCAGCCACGGCCGTCACCGCCGAGGACGTGCCGGAACGTGCCGGCGCAGCCACCGCCGCCGAGCCGGAGATGACGGAGGAGGAGAAGGCGGAGGCCGAGCGCGCCCGCCGCATGGCCCGCCGCTACGGCGAGTCCGGCCACAACCTGGACCTGCAGCGCAGCCGCCGGCGCCGCGACCGCTTCTGACGCGGCCCCGCCGGCGCCCACGACGACGCCCGCGCCCCGGTTCATCCCGGAGGCGCGGGCGTCGTCGCGTGCGGGGCCGGGCGGGGCGGCCGCACCGCGCGGTCGGCGCGCTCCCGCTACCGCCGGCCGAGGGCGGCGACCGCGGCGAGCGGCGTCAGCGCCATGACGGCCAGGACGTCCTGCACCCGGCGGGTCAGCCGCACCGCCCGGCGGACGTCGGGCACGTCCGGGGCGGGGCCGTCGCCCAGCCGCGGCCGCTCCTCCACCCCGCCGGCGTAGGCCGTGGCCCCGCCGAGGGTGACGCCGAGGGCGCCGGCGGCCGTCGACTCCGGCACGCCCGCGTTCGGGCTCGGGTGGTTCGCCGCGTCGCGCCGCCACGCCCGCACCGCGGAGCGCCGGTCCGGACCGGCGACGACCGTGGCGACGCCGGTCAGGCGGGCGGGCGCCCAGTTGACGGCGTCGTCCAGCCGCGCCGCCGCCCACCCGAAGTTCCGGTACTCCGGCGTGCGGTAGCCGACCATCGCGTCGAGGGTGTTCACGCAGCGGTGCATGACGACGCCGGGCGCTCCGGCCACCGCGCCCCAGAACAGCGTGCCCGTTACGGCGTCCGAGGTGTTCTCCGCCAGCGACTCCACCGTGGCGCGGGCGATGCCGGCGGCGTCGAGGACCGCCGGGTCGCGGGAGCACAGCCACGGGACCAGCCCGCGCGCCCGGTCGAGCGCGGCGGCGCGGGAGGCGTCGTCACGCGCCCCGTCGACCGCGTCGAGCCGGCGCGCCATGCGCTCCCCCGTGCGCGCCAGCGTCGTGCCGCCGAGCGCCGCCCATGTCGCGGCCGCGAGCGTCGCCGCGGGCCACCGGCGGGCCAGGAGCGCCGACGCAACGACGGGCGGGACGACGGCGGCGGCGACGTAGACGGCGCCCGCCGCCCGGGAATCGCGGTACAGGGCGCGGCGCAGCCGGCCGGCGTACGTGCCGAAGACGGCGACGGGATGGCCGCGCGACGGGTCCCCCAGCGCCCGATCGGCGGCGATGCCGCAGAAGAGCCCCGCCATGCGCCGCGCCGCGGCCCGGACGTCGCCGGGGAGGGCGGGGGATCGTCGTGATCCGTGCATGACGGGGCTCCCATCGTGCGGCGAGAGGGTCTCGAACCCCCGACCGCTGGTGTGTAAAACCAGTGCTCTACCGCTGAGCTATCGCCGCAGGTCACCGGGTGGAAAACCGAACGGGCGGCGCCTCGCGGTGAACCGGGAAACCATAGCACAGGGCCGATCCGGCCCCGGTCGTCGGGTTCCCCGGGGAACGCATCCCGGCGGACGCGGCCCTCCCGCGGCCTTCCCGCGGCGCCATGAACGGGGTGCCGCGCCGGGGACGCGCACGGGCGTGCGGCGCCGGTGCAGCCGGGCCGCGGAGGCGCTACTGGCGCTTCGCGCCGCGCTGGACCAGGCGGTTGCCCTGCCACTCGCCGAGGCGGATGGCGGACGTGCCGGTCAGGCCCGCCAGCTGGGCGGACTCGTCGATGACGCCGGGGTCGACGACGCCCGGGCGGCCCGCGCCCGGGGTGAGCAGCCAGATGCAGCCGTCCTCGTCCATCGGGCGGGCGACGTCGACGAGGCCGTCGAACAGATCGCCGTCCTCCTCTCGCCACCACAGCAGGATCACGTCGACGACTTCGTCGGTGTCCTCCTCGATGAGGTCCTCACCCAGGAAATCCTCGATCTCCTCGCTGATGGAGCTGTCGCAGTCGGTGTCCCACCCGACCTCCTGGACCCGCTGGCCCTTCTCCAGATCCAGCATCCCGGGGATGTCCCGGCGAGCGCCCGAGGCGTCGTCCACGTTCGTCGTCCTCCTCGACAGGTTCGTCCGGCGGAGGCGTGACGGGCCTCCCCGGGCGGTTTTTCTCGGTTCTTCCGGGAAAGTTTACCGCCTCGGCCGCCCCGCGGAAGGGGCGGGGCGGAAAAGGCCCCGTCACGACGCGGCCCCGCACCCGTGCGGCACCTCCCCGGGCGCCGGCGCCGACCACCGTGCAGACGCTGCGGCGCGCCCGGCGAACACCGTGACGGCGGCCACTGAAACGATCCGTGCCCGCCCCGGCGCCCCTCCGTACCATGGGGAAAGTAACCGCGCGGAGCCGGCGGCGGCCGGACGCGCCCGCTGAACCGAGGAGGAGACATGGCCGACAAGCCTGACACCGCCCCCCTGGACGACACGAACGTCCCGCTCATCCGCGACGGCGTCGCGTCGTACCTGCACGACGCCGACCCCGAGGAGACCCGCGAGTGGATGGACTCGCTCGACGGGCTGCTGGAGTCGGCGGGTCCCGAGCGCGCGCGATTCCTCATGCTCCGCCTGCTGGAGCGCGCCACCGCCAAGCGCGTCGCCCTGCCGCCGCTGACCTCCACGGACTACGTCAACACCATCCCCACCACCATGGAGCCCGACTTCCCGGGCGACGAGGCGATGGAGAAGCGCTACCGCCGCTGGATCCGCTGGAACGCCGCCATCATGGTCCACCGCGCCCAGCGCCCCGGCATCGGCGTCGGCGGCCACATCTCCACCTACGCCTCCTCCGCCCCGCTCTACGAGGTCGGCTTCAACCACTTCTTCCGCGGCAAGGACCACCCCGGCGGCGGCGACCAGGTCTTCTTCCAGGGCCACGCCTCCCCCGGCGTCTACGCCCGCGCCTTCCTCGAGGGCCGCCTGACGGAGGACGACCTCGACGGCTTCCGCCAGGAGGTATCGCGGGAGCAGGGCGGCCTGCCGTCCTACCCGCACCCGCACGGCATGCCGGAGTTCTGGGAGTTCCCGACCGTGTCGATGGGCCTCGGCCCGATGGACGCCATCTACCAGGCCCGCTTCAACCGCTACCTCCACGACCGCGGCATCAAGGACACCTCCGAGCAGCACGTGTGGGCGTTCCTCGGCGACGGCGAGATGGACGAGCCGGAGTCCCGCGGCCTCATCCACATGGCGGCGCTGAACTCGCTGGACAACCTGACCTTCGTCGTCAACTGCAACCTGCAGCGCCTCGACGGCCCGGTCCGCGGCAACGGCCAGATCATCCAGGAGCTGGAGAGCTTCTTCCGCGGCGCCGGCTGGAACGTCATCAAGGTCGTGTGGGGCCGCGAGTGGGACGCCCTGCTGGAGGCCGACGAGGACGGTCGCCTGGTGCACCTCATGAACACCACGAGCGACGGCGACTACCAGACCTACAAGGCCAACGACGGCGCCTACGTCCGCGAGCACTTCTTCAACCGCGACCCGCACGTCGCGAAGCTCGTCGAGGACTGGTCCGACGAGGAGCTGTGGAAGCTGCGCCGCGGCGGCCACGACTACCGCAAGATCTACGCCGCCTACAAGCGCGCGATGGAGACCAAGGGCCAGCCGACCGTCATCCTGGCGCACACCATCAAGGGCTACGGCCTCGGCCAGTCCTTCGAGGGCCGCAACGCGACCCACCAGATGAAGAAGCTGACGCTGGACGACCTGAAGATCTTCCGCGACAAGCAGGAGATCCCGATCTCCGACGAGGAGCTGGAGAAGGACCCGTACCTGCCGCCGTACTACCACCCGGGCGCCGACTCGGAGGAGGTCAAGTACCTCAAGAAGCGCCGCGAGGAGCTCGGCGGCTTCCTGCCGGAGCGCCGCACCTCCTACGAGCCGCTGCAGGTGCCCGGCATGGACGCCCTGAAGAACATACTGAAGGGCTCCGGCAAGCAGAAGGTCGCCACCACCATGGCCGCCGTGCGCATCTTCAAGGACCTCATGCGCGACAAGGACCTGAAGAAGCGGTTCGTGCCGATCATCCCGGACGAGGCCCGCACCTTCGGCATGGACTCCTGGTTCCCGACGCTGAAGATCTACAACCCGCACGGCCAGAACTACACGCCGGTCGACCACGACCTGATGCTGTCGTACAAGGAGGCCGTGGACGGCCAGATCCTGCACGAGGGCATCTCCGAGGCCGGCTCCATGGCGTCGTTCGTCGCCGCGGGCACGTCCTACGCCACCCACGGCGAGGCGATGATCCCGCTGTACATCTTCTACTCGATGTTCGGCTTCCAGCGCACCGGCGACTCCATGTGGCTGGCGGGCGACCAGTGCGCCCGCGGCTTCCTGCTCGGCGCCACCGCCGGCCGCACCACGCTGACCGGCGAGGGCCTGCAGCACATGGACGGCCACTCCCCGGTGCTGGCGTCGACGAACCCGGCGGTCGTGTCCTACGACCCGGCGTTCGCCTACGAGGCCGCCTACATCATCCGCGAGGGCATC
Organism: Corynebacterium sp. 335C; assembly: GCF_053525695.1. Taxonomy (NCBI): domain Bacteria; kingdom Bacillati; phylum Actinomycetota; class Actinomycetes; order Mycobacteriales; family Corynebacteriaceae; genus Corynebacterium; species Corynebacterium sp. 335C. The sequence goes on along the minus strand of NZ_JASTTB010000002.1, from coordinate 328,749 downwards.
GACCGGATGTACGGCGAGGGCCGCGGCGAGGACGTCATCTACTACCTGACCATCTACAACGAGCCGATCACCCAGCCGGCGGCGCCGGAGGACCTCGACGTCGAGGGCCTGCTGAAGGGCATCTACCTCTACGACGCCGCCGAGGGCGACAAGCACGTCAACATCCTCGCCTCCGGCATCGGCATGGAGGCCGCCCGCGCGGCGAAGGAGCTGCTGGCCGACAAGTACGGCGTCGAGGCCTCCATCTGGTCCGTCACCTCCTGGAACGAGCTGGCCCGCGACGGCCTGGCCCGCGAGACCGAGGTGCTGCGCAACCCGGGCGCCGAGGTCGACGCCCCGTACGTCCAGCGCGTGCTGGAGGACGCCGACGGCCCGTTCGTCGCCGTCACCGACTTCGCGAAGGCCGTGCCGGAGCAGATCCGCCACTGGGTGCCGGGCGACTACACGGTGCTCGGCGCCGACGGCTTCGGCTTCTCCGACACCCGCGAGGGCGCCCGCCGCTTCTTCAACATCGACGCGGAGTCCGTCGCCGTCGCGGCCCTCATGGGCCTGGCGCGCGAGGGCAAGCTCGACATGTCCGTCGCCGCCGAGGCGGCCGAGGAGCTGAAGATCACCGACCCGACGGCGGTGGCGCACGTCGACAAGAAGGAGTCCGACGTCGACCCGGACTCCGGCGCGGAGTAGGCGATGACGCGTTCGCTGGGCGACGCGCTCGCCGCGATGCTGGACGACGCCGGGGACGACGCCCCCGCGGCGTCCGGCGCCGCCTCCCGCGACGGCGGCGACGGGGTGCTCGACGGCCTGTCGGGCGCCCGCGCCGAGGTCACTCCGATCCTGCTGACGGTCGCGGGCATCGCGGAGGACGACCTGGAGGAGGCCCCCTCCCCCGATGACGATCTGCGCGACGACCTGGGGTTCGACTCCCTCGGCGTCGTGGAGCTCGCGGTGCGGTGCGAGGAGGCCACCGGCGTCCGCTTCGAGGACGAGGCGGTCGGGGGCCTGCGCACCCTCGGCGACGTCATCGGCGTCGTGGAGGCCGGCCGCGGCTGACGCGGCCCGCCCGCCGGCTACATGACCGCCCGCCGGCTGGGCAGCGGCACGACCGGGGCGGCGACGGCGTCATCGCCGTCGCCGCCCTCGTCGATCCCGGCGGTACCGGCGGCGCCGGTCCCGTTAGCGCCGGCCGCGCATCCCCCGCCCGCCCACGCCGGCACCGGGTCGTGGCCCGCGGTGCCGGGGCGCAGCGGCTCCAGCGCCGCATCCCAGGCGGTGCCCAGCACGGCGTCGAGCTCATCGCGCAGGGCCGCCTCCCCGCGGCCGGCGGCGCGGCGCATCGCGGCGCGCAGGGCGTCCTCGCCCACGACGACGCCGCCGGCGGCGTCGGTGGCCGCCGACCAGGTCCCGAGTCCCGGCACGTGGCAGATCCGCTCGCCGCAGCCGGAGTCGCCCGCGGCGGCGGGGGCGTCGACGGCGATCTCGAAGACGACGTCGGGCCAGCGCGACAGGTCGGCGGCGAGCCGGCCGGCGGAGCCGGGGTCGCCGGACCAGGCGAGCTCCAGGCACGCGCGTCCCGCGCCCGGCCCGCCGGCGGGGCGGGCGGCGAAGTCGGCGGGGGTCACGCGCGCGCCGTCGCGGGCGCGGACCATGCCCGCGCGGGCGAGGGCCCACGCGAGGTGCGGCACGAGGGCGGGGGCCGCCCGGTGGATCCAGGCGACGCCGGTGGTGGCGGTGGGGCGCATCGTCGCTCCCGGGGGTCGATCGGGATGGCGGCTCCGCGGTCGGCGGGGCCGCCACCAGACGAGGTGTCGTCTTCCCCTACGCACTTCGCCCGTCCGGCCGGGGCCCGTGGGGCCGCCGCGCCGGGTGGTGCCAGACAGTGTGCAAGTGGCGCACGGGGCGCCGCAACGCTCAAGTGCCACTTGAATCCCCCGCGCCATCACCCCCGACGGCGCTCCCCCGGGGCGCCGGCGCCGGGGCGGCGCGGCATCCGTCGTCACGCATCAACCCGCGCACCACCTCGCGCGTCACGACGGCCCCGCCCCCGCGGCGCCTACTCCCCGGCGGCCTCGAGCGCGCGCCACAGCGCGTCGTTGAAGTCGGTCCACAGGGGCTTGGCCCAGTCGCCGAAGGGCCGGTCGGTGAGCACGACCGCGGCGCGGCCGGTGCCCGGGTGCAGCCAGGCGAAGGTGCCCGACTGGCCGAAGTGGCCGGCGACGCCGTCCGGCATGGACTCGCCGAACCACAGGCCCAGCTTCGACTCCGGGTGCGTGAACAGCTGGAAGCCCAGGCCCCAGTCGCACGGGCGCTGCCGGCCGTAGCCGGGCACGATGCCGTCGAGGCCCGGGAACTGCACCGTCAGCGCCTCCGCGACGGTGTCGGGGTGCAGCATCGACGGGTCGAGGATCTCGTCGACGAAGCGCATGAGGTCCGCCACCGACCCCTCGGCCGCGTGGCCCGCGGAGCCGTGCAGCGCCGAGCCGGACATGCCGAGCGGCTCGAACGTCGCGGCCCGGAGGTACTCCGCGAAGCGCATCCCGGTCTCCCCGGCGACGATGTCGGCGAGGATGTCGAAGCCCGCGGAGCTGTAGATGCGGCGGGTGCCGGGCTCCTTCTCCGCCTCCCGGTCGGCGAAGCCGACGCCGCCGGCGTGCGCCAGCAGGTGGCGGACCGTGGAGCCCTCCGGCCCCGCCGGGTCGTCGAGGCCGAAGACCCCCTCCTCCACGGCGACGAGGAGGGCGTGGGCGCTCAGCAGCTTCGTCACGCTGGCCAGCGCCATCGTCCGGTCGACGTCGCCGTGGGTCGTCCACGTGCCGTCATCGGACCGCACCGCCGCGGCGACCTGGTCCGCGGGCCAGTCGCCGAGGCCGTCGAGGAGCTCGGGGATCGTCGGGGTCTCGCTCATGGGGCCAGGCTACCGGGCCCCGCGCGGGGCGCCCGGGTCGGCGGCGGTGGCGCCCCGGCCGGCGCCGTGGTCGGCGCCGGCGCCGGGATCGTGGACGGCGCCGGCGGGGACGCGGGCGACGTCGTCACGCTCATCGCGCTGCGCGACGGCGGCGTCGTGCGCCTCATCGTCGGCGTCGAGGTCCGCGTCCGCGCCGCGGTCCCACGTCGGCTGGTCGAGGATGCCGGCGCGCTTGGCGACGACGGCGGCGACCAGGCCCTGGCCCGTGACGTTCACCGCGGTGCGGCCCATGTCGATGATCGGATCGACCGCCAGCAGCAGGCCGACGCCCTCCAGCGGCAGGCCCAGCGTCGACAGCATCAGCGTCAGCATGACCGTCGCGCCGGTCGTGCCGGCGGTGGCCGCGGAGCCGATGACGGACACGACGATGATGAGCAGGTAGTGCGTCAGATCCAGCGGCACCCCGTAGAAGGAGGCCACGAAGATGGCGGCGATGGCCGGGTAGACGGCCGCGCAGCCGTCCATCTTCGTCGTCGCGCCCAGCGGCACGGCGAAGGAGGCGTAGGCGCGGGGCACGCCCATGCGGCGCTCCGTCACGCGCTGCGTGATCGGCATGACGCCCATGGAGGAGCGGGTGACGAAGCCGAGGGAGGTCACCGGCCAGACGCGGCGGAAGAACCCGCCGACGGGGATGCCGGCGAAGGCCAGGACGGCCGGGTAGACGACGCCGATGACCAGCGCCAGGCCGATGTAGATGGCGATGACGAACCAGCCGAGGGAGCCGAGGGCGTCCCAGCCGTACTCCGACACGGCGCGGCCGATGAGGGCCGCGGTGCCGATGGGCGCCAGGCGGATGATCCACCACAGGATCTTCTGGATGACGGACAGAAACGACTCCATGAAGCCGAGGAACGGCTCCGCCGGGCGGCCGACCTTCACCGCCGCGATGCCGATGACGATGGAGATGACCAGCAGCTGCAGCACGTTGAACGACGGGGACGCGGAATCCTCCGACAGCTTCACCGACAGGCCGAGGATGTTGTCCGGGATGACGCCCTGGAAGAACGCCCACCAGCTGCCGACGCTCTCCGGCGCCTCCGCGGCGGACGCGTCGACGCCGGCGCGCGAGCCCGGGTCGATGACGCGGCCGACGGCGATGCCGACCAGCACCGACAGGAACGCGGTTACCGCGAACCACACCAGCGTGGAGACGGCCAGGCGCGCGGCGTTGGCGACCTTGCGCAGGTTGGCGACGGAGGTGATGACCGCCGCGACGATGAGCGGCGGGACCATGAGCTTCAGCAGGTCCACGTAGGTGGAGCCGGTGAAGTCGAGCAGGGAGCCGAGCCAGTTGCCCTCCCCCATGCCGCGGGCGATGAATCCGAGGATCAGGCCGATGATGAGGCCGTAGATGACCTGGGCGCCGAAGCTGGTGGCCCAGGAGGGCAGGCGGCCGCCGGGTGCGGGGTCGCCGGCCGTGCGTGCGGTGTCCGTGGATGTCACGGTGGATGTCCTTTCGCGGGGATGCGCGCGCACGACCGGGGCGGGTGGCCGGTCCTCGTGCGGGAGCGGGGTCCCGCCGGGCGGGAACCGGCCCTCGTGCGGGGCCCTCCGGACCTCGTTCATCCGGGCCCGGGGCCCGCGGGGCGTGCCGTCGGCGATGCGCGCTGGTGCGTTCTGCGGTGGGCGCCGCGTGGGGCGCCTTCGGCCCGGCGCGCCTGGCTGTCCGCGGGCGCGCCGGAGGGCCGCCGGGCCCCTGCGGGGCCGGGCGGCCTGCTAGCGACAGGCGTCGCTGGCGAGGTGGCCCTGGTCGAGCCACCTGCACGACGTCAGCATCTGATCGACGGCGGACATGACCGCCACGCTAATCCCCGGTTGGGGGCACGTCAAACAACCGGGCCGGTGCGGCCGTCACCGTCGCCCGGGGCCTCCCGCGGGTCCGGCGGCACGTCGTCACGCGCGCCGCCCGGCACGTCGTCACGCAGGTCGCCGCTCCCCGCGCCGCCGGGCCCGCCGCCCGGCACGTCGTCACGCGCGTCGTCGCGCAGACTCAGCTCCGCGTCCTCCCGCTCGCGCTGCCGCTCCCGCTCGCGGGCGGCGCCGGCGCGCTCCCCCTCGCGCCGCTTGCTGGCCAGCAGCCGGCGCAGCTGCCGGCGCGTCATGGTGACGGGCGCGACGTCGGGGCTGGTCGGTAGGACCCAGTTGAGGTGGCCGGCGGCGATGGCGACGCCGGCGCCCGCGACGGTCGCGATGATCATGCCCAGCGTCGGCATGTCCAGCAGGTAGAACGCCACCAGCGTGGAGGCGCCGAGCAGCGCCGGGGTGGCGTAGATGGTGTTGCCGCCGAAGATGGCGGGCACGTTGCCGACGGCGATGTCACGGATCATGCCGCCGCCGACGGCGGTGAGCATGCCGCACAGGATCGCCGACGGCCACGGCATCCCGTAGGTCATCGCCTTCAGCGAACCGGTCACCGACCACACGCCCAGGACGATGGCGTCGCCGTAGCGGAAGAAGACGTCCCACGATCGGCCCTCGAAGTGCGCCACCCACGCGATGAGCCCGCCGAGGAGCGCGAAGCCCAGGTAGGTGGGGTCGGCGAACGCCGCCGGGGTGCCCTTCTGCATGAACGTGTCGCGCAGCAGGCCGCCGCCGAGGGCGGAGAACAGGGCGAGGAAGCCGAAGCCGACCAGGTCGAAGCGGCGCTGCCGGGCGATGGTGCCGCCGATGGCGCCGTTGATGACCACGCCGGTCAGGTCGAGGATGGTGTAGATCGACGAGACGGTGGGGTCGATCACGGGAACTGCCATGACCGGAATCATGGCAGGCCCCGCGGGGCGGCGGGAAGCCGGGGCCACCCGGTTCGCGCATCCGCGCCGGGGCCGTGCCGTAAACTCATGCGAAGGCCCCTATAGCTCAGTCGGTCAGAGCCGCGGACTCATAATCCGCTGGTCGCAGGTTCGAGCCCTGCTGGGGGCACCGCCGCGCGCCCCCCGCGCGCCCTCCCGCGCACGCCCCGTGCGCGTCCCCGCGCCCCGCCGCACACGTCTCCCGCGCCCCGCACGGGTTTTCGTGCCGCAGGTGCGGTGCGTGACGACGTCCCCCGCCCCGGCGCCGGCGGCCCGGTCCCGGCGGTCCCGCTAGATTGGTGGGCATGGCAGGTTTCCAGCGCCCCGATACCCCGACCGTGCTCGTGTGCGGCTCCATCCACCAGGACACCCTCGTGCTGGTCGACGGCATCCCGCAGCCAGGCCAGACCATCATCACGAAGAACCGGAAGAAGGCCCTCGGCGGCAAGGGCGCCAACCAGGCGACCGCCGCCGCGCTGGCCGGGGCGCGCTCCGTCATGGCGGCGACGGTCGGCGAGGATCCGGCGGCCGACGCGGTGCTGGCGGAGCTGGCGGAGAAGGGCGTCGACGTGGAGTCGGTGCAGACGTCGTGGGACGAGCCGACGGGCACCGCGTTCATCGTCACCGACGACGAGGGCGACCCGATCATCTTCGTCTCCTCCGGCGCCAACGCCCTGACGGATCCGTCGGATTACGTCGAGGAGCTCGGCGGCGCGGACGTGCTGCTGGCGCAGGGCGAGCTCCGGCCGGAGGCGACGGAGGCGCTGGCGATGATGGCGAACCTCCACGGCACCCGCTTCATCCTCAACCTCTCCCCCGTCACGGTGGTGTCGGCGGCGCTCATCGACAGCGCCGACCCGCTCATCGTCAACGAGGACGAGGCGTGGGAGGTCCTCCGCGGCCTCGGCGCCGCCGCCGGCGTGCGCCGCGGCGACGTCCCGGCCATCGCGCGGCTGCTGCTGGAGTACTGCGCCTCCGTCGTCATCACCGGTTCCGCGAAGGGCTGCGTGTACGCGCGGGCGGAGGTCGACGGCGGCGACGGCGTCATCCGCCGCCAGCCGGCGGTGACGGTGGCCGAGGAGGACGTCGTCGACTCCACCGGCGCCGGCGACGCGTTCTCCGGCACCCTGGCCGCGGAGCTGGCCCGCGGCGCGGAGCTGGCCGACGCGGTGAAGCTGGCGACCGCCGCCGGCGCGATGGCCGTCCGCGCGGTCGGCGCGACCGCCTCGTTCGCCGACGAGCCGGTGCTGCGGGGGATGGTCGCCGGCGGCGACGTCCCGGAGGCCGACGAGATCCCGGAGGGCGGCCGATGACCCGGGGCGACGCAGTCCCCGTCGACGCCGCCCCCGCCGACGCCGGCCCCGCCGTCACCGATCCGGCAGGCGACGGCCCCGGCGGCACCACCCGCGACGCCGCCCCGTCGGCGCTCGCCCGCACCATCGTCGGCGAGGGCCCCACGGTCGTGCTGTTCCACGGCGTGTGCCACTCCCGCGACGCGTGGGAGCGGGTCGTGCCGCTGCTGGCCGACGACTTCCGCGTCGTCACGGTCGACCTGCCCGGCCACGGCGAGAGCCCGGAGCCGGCGCGCCCCGACGTAGTCGGCTCCGTGCTGGAGTCGCTGGAGGGCTTCCTCGCGGAGGTCACCCCGGACGGCGAGCGCCCGCACCTGGCCGGCAATTCGCTGGGCGGCTACATCGCCCTGGAGCTCGCCCTGCGCGGCCACGCCGCCAGCGCCCTGGGACTCAACCCCGCCGGGTTCTTCCACGGGCGCCTGGATCAGCTGCGCGTCATCCGCCAGTTCCAGGCGCTGCGCGCGTCGGCGAAGCTCATGCGCCCGCTGCTGCCGACGCTGGCGCGCATCCCGGCGGCGCGCGCCCCGATGATGGGCATGTTCTCCGCCCGGCCGTGGCGGGTGCCGCACGCCACCGTCGTCCGCGATTCGGCGGGGCTGCTGGCCAACACCATGGTCGACGAGGGCCTGAACACCGACTTCGCGTTCTCCGACGCGGTCGACGACACCCCGCTGACCTGCGCGTGGGGCACCGCGGATCTCACGCTCGTGCGCGGCTGGCGCCGCCACCGCGACGTGCTGCCCGCCGCCCGCCTGGAGCTGCTGCCGGGCGTCGGCCACGTCGGCATGCTCGACTCCCCCTCGCGCGTCGCCGCCGCGATCCGCGGCTCCATCGCCCGCGCCGCGTGACGGCGGCGGGCGCCGCCGGCGGGTCCCGTCGCAGCGCATCACCCGCGTGACGACGGCGCGCCGCGCGCGGGAGCCGTCGCAACGCAACCGCGGCGCGGCGACGCTCCCCGCGCACGACGACGGCCCCGGCCGCACCCCTCCACGGTGCGGCCGGGGCCGCGTCGCATCCGGCGGGCCCGCGACGGCGGGCGCCGGCCATGCCGATTATTCGGCGGCGACGAAGTCGTAGGCCTTCGGGTCGAACTTCCGGTGCTCGCGGATGAAGCGCGTCGTCGTCGACGGCCACACCGCCGGCGCGTTGCCCTTGTCGTCGATGTACCAGGAGCTGCAGCCCGTCACCCACGCCGACGGCTTCAGCCGCTCGCGCATCCACTCGTTGTACCGGTGCTGCGCCTCCGCGGTGACGTCGGCGACGTCGAGGCCGCGGGCGTCGCGGTAGTCCAGGCGGCCGAGGAAGTAGCGGACCTGGGCCTCGAGGATCTGCAGCATCGACGAGTGGCCGAGGCCGGTGCCCGGGCCCATCATCACCGTCATGTTCGGGAAGCCGTGGACGACGGTGCCCTTGTAGGCCTCCATGCCCTCCTCGCCCCACACGCCGGCCAGCGAACGGCCGTCGCGGCCGTGGACCAGCTCGAACGTCGGCGAATCGGTGACGTGGAAGCCGGTGCAGATGATGAGAACGTCGATCTCGTGCTCCACGCCGTCGCGGGTGCGGATGGAGTGGGCGCCGACCTCCTCGATGCCGGAGGTCACCAGCTCCACGTTGTCGCGGTCGATCGCCGGGTAGTATTTGTTCGAGATGAGCATCCGCTTGCAGCCGATGCGGTAGTCCGGGGTCAGGGCGGCGCGGGTGGCCGGGTCCTTCACCTGGGTGCGCAGCATCGCGCGGTTCATCCAGACCAGCGGCTTCATGGCCCACTCGGCCTCGGTGGTGAGGCCCGGCACCTGCGACTCGCGCAGCACCCAGTCCTGGGCGCGGACGATCTGCCGCAGCCCCGGCACCTTCTTCAGCAGCAGCTTCTCGACGCCGGCGTACGGGCGGTCGATGCGCGGCATGATGTACGGGGGCGTGCGCTGGAAGACGCTGAGCTTGCCCGCGGCCTTCGCGACCTCGGGGACGATCTGGATGGCGGAGGCGCCGGTGCCGATGACCGCGATGCGCTTGCCCTCCAGGTCCGCGTCGTGGTCCCAGCGGGCGGAGTGGAACATCTCGCCCTGGAAGCCGGCGATGCCCGGGATGTCCGGCAGCTTCGGCTCGCACAGCGCGCCGACGCCGAGGACCAGCTCGCGGGCGCGGAAGACGACCTCGCCGCCCTCCTCCGGCGAGCCCTGGTCGCCGGCGACGGCCGGCTTGCCGCCGTCGACGCGGCGGGTGGTGACGTGCCAGCGGCGGTCCTCCTCGTTCCAGGAGGCGTCCGTCATCTCCGTGCGGAACTCGATGTGGTCGTACAGGCCCTCCTTCCGGGCGACCTCACGCTGGTAGCGGTGGATCTCCGGCTGGTGGCCGAAGCTGCGGGACCAGGGGAAGTCCTGGCGGAAGGACAGGGAGTAGAGGTGGCTGGGGACGTCGCACGCGGCGCCCGGGTAGGTGTTGTCGCGCCACGTGCCGCCGACCTCGTCGGCGCGCTCGATGATGGTGAAGCCCATCCGGCCGGAGCGGCGCAGCTGGGCGCCGGCGATGAGGCCGGAGAACCCGGAGCCGACGATGAGGACCTCGACGTCGCGGACGCGGCCCTCATCGGCCCCCGCAACGGCTGCCTTGGTTTCCTTGAGCGAAGCTGTCATGCGCGGAACGTTAGACCCGTTCGGATTGCGAATGAAGATATTCAGGGAAACAAACGTGACCGGGGGTACTCCGCGGGTGGAGTTGTGAGCGCGGTCACCCCGGGCCGGCCGCGAGCCGGATGGCGGCGCTCGACCAATCCAACGAGGGCCGTTTAAGGGGCGCCTTGGTTCACGTGCGGCCGGATCGTATTAGGCCCCAATGAGGCCCTTGTGAGCCCCCATACGAGTACCAGGCCAGGGCATTACGCCTCTGGCCTGGTGTTTTGGCTCCCCCAGCTGGATTCGAACCAGCAACCCTTCGATTAACAGTCGAATGCTCTGCCGTTGAGCTATGGGGGAATGCGTTGGCCGGGCTGTTCGCCCTGCAACGGGACATGACTTTACCCAGCACTTCCGGAGGCGCCAAATCCCCTGTTCATCGCCAGTTTCGCAGGCTTCCCACGCACGATCGAGGAAGGGCCGCCGCGAACGCCGGAGGCCGTGTCGGCCCCGTTGCTATCCTCGGCGGCGACACGGGGTGCCCGCACGGAGGCGGGCTGAGATGAGACCCGTCGAACTTGATCCGGTTCAGACCGGCGAAAGGATTGTCGTCATGGCCGAGCAGCCGCATGCCCGCACCGCCCCCTCCCCCGTCCCGCCGCCGGCGCCGCGCATCGCGGAGGCCGTGCCGCGGGTGCTGTCCATCGCGGGCACGGACCCGTCGGGCGGCGCCGGCATCCAGGCAGACATGAAGGCCTTCGCCGCGCACGGCGCCTACGGCATGTCCGCCGTGACGGCTCTGGTGTCGCAGAACACCCACGGGGTGCGGGAGGTCCACGCCCCGGGCCCGGAGTTCCTGCGCTCGCAGCTGGAGGCGGTCTCCGACGACGTGGAGATCGACGCGGTGAAGATCGGGATGCTGTTCGACGAGGGCATCATCGCCGTCGTCGCCGAGTGGCTGGACCGGGTGAAGTGCCCGATCGTGGTGCTCGATCCGGTGATGGTGGCGACCTCCGGCGACCGCCTGCTGGTCGCGGAGGCCGAGGAGGCGCTGCGGGGGCTGCTGCCGAAGGCGTCGCTCATCACCCCGAACGTCCCGGAGCTGGCGGTGCTGGCCGGCGCGGAGCCGGCGGCCGACTGGGACGGGGTGCTGGAGCAGGCCCGCTCCGTCGCCCGCTCGGCGGACGTGCTGGTGCTGGCGAAGGGCGGCCACCTCGACGGAGACACGCTGCACGACGCGCTGGTCCACCCCGACGGGACGGTCGAGGAGGTCGCGGCGCCGCGCGTCGACACGACGTGCACGCACGGCACGGGCTGCTCCCTCTCCTCCGCGGTCGCGGCGCTGTGGCCGCGCCTGGGCGACCCGGCCGCGGCGGTGCGCGTCGCGAAGCAGTGGCTCACGGAGTCGCTGGAGCACGCCGCGGAGCTGCGCGTCGGCTCCGGCCACGGCCCCGTGAACCATTTCGCGGGCCTGTGGGGCCGCGGCCTCGCGCCGGCGAACCCGGAGATCATCACCGACGCGTGGTGGGAGGCGATCGACGACCTGCGCTCGGCGATCGACGACCTGCCGTTCATCGCGCAGCTTGCCGACGGGTCCCTCGACGGCGACGACTTCGCCTGGTACCTCGCCCAGGACGCGGTGTACCTCAACGGCTACTCGCGCGCCCTGGCGGCGGCGTCGACGCTGGCGCCGACGCAGGCGGAGCAGATGTTCTGGGCGAACTCGGCGCACTCGGCCATCGCGACGGAGATGGAGCTGCACCGCTCCTTCATCGGCGACGCGGCGGGCGCGGAGCAGCCGCAGCCGTCGGCCGTCACCCGCGCCTACGTCGACCACCTGCTGGCGACCGCGGCCCGCGGCTCCTACGGCGAGGCCGTCGCGGCGCTGCTGCCCTGCTACTGGCTGTACCAGGAGATCGGCAGCCGCCTCGCCGCCGCCGCGACCGCGGGGCACCCGTACGAGCAGTGGCTGGCCACCTACTCCGACGAGGAGTTCGAGGAGGCCACCCGCGCCGCCATCGGCCACGTCGCCCGCGCCGCCGCCGGGGCGGGTCCGGAGGAGCGCGCCGCGATGTGGCGGGCGTTCCGCACCTCGTCCTGGCACGAGCTGGAGTTCTTCGCGGAGCCGGTGCGCCGCCACGGGTAACCGCCGCGGAGGGCTGCGACGCATAAGCCGCCGTGCATATGATCGGCGGCATGAGCGCTTCCGATCACATCACCCTCCACGACGACGGCTCCCGCACGGTGCGCGGCATCGTGTCGCTCGCCAAGGGCGAGCCCGTCGAGCAGGTCGAGATCACCGTGCCCGCCCCCGGCCCGAACGACGTCGTCGTCCGGGTCGACGCCTGCGGCGTCTGCCACACCGACCTCGCCTACCGCGACGGCGACATCGAGGACGCCTACCCGTTCCTCCTCGGCCACGAGGCCGCCGGCGTCGTCATCGACGTCGGCGAGGACGTCACCCACGTCGCCGAGGGCGACTTCGTCGTCCTCAACTGGCGCGCCGTGTGCGGCGAGTGCCGCGCCTGCCGCAAGGGCGAGCCGAAGTACTGCTTCAACACCCACAACGCGTCGAAGAAGATGACGCTCGCCGACGGCACCGAGCTGTCCCCGGCGCTCGGCATCGGCGCGTTCTGCGACGCCACCCTCGTCCACGAGGGCCAGTGCACCAAGGTCAACCCCGACGCCGACCCGGCCGTCGCGGGCCTGCTCGGCTGCGGCGTCATGGCGGGCCTCGGCGCCGCCATCAACACCGGCGAGGTCACCCGCGGCGAGTCCGTCGCCGTCATCGGCTGCGGCGGCGTCGGCACCGCCTCCATCGCGGGCGCGAAGCTCGCCGGGGCGACGACCATCATCGCCGTCGACGTCTCCGACGCAAAGCTGGAGACCGCCCGCTCCTTCGGCGCCACCCACGTCATCAACTCGAGGGAGCTGGCCGACGGCCGCACCGGCGAGGACGACCCCGTCGTCGCCCGCATCCGCGAGCTGACCGGCGGCTTCGGCGCCGACGTCGTCATCGACGCCGTCGGCGTCCCCGAGACCTACGTCCAGGCGTTCTACGCCCGCGACCTCGCCGGCCGCGTCGTCCTGGTCGGCGTGCCGTCGCCGACGATGACGCTGGACCTGCCGCTGCTCGACGTCTTCGGCCGCGGCGGCTCCCTCAAGTCCTCCTGGTACGGCGACTGCCTGCCGGAGCGCGACTTCCCGATGCTCGTCGATCTCTCCCTCGAGGACCGGCTGCCGCTGAAGGACTTCGTCACCGAGCGCATCGGCCTCGGCGACGTCGAGGCGGCCTTCGACACGATGAAGGCAGGCGCGGTGCTGCGCTCCGTCGTCGTCAACTAGCGGGCCCCGTCGCCACGCACCGCGACGTCCGGCGCCACCGCAGCGCCGGGCCCCGTCGCAAAGCCCCTCGGCACCCCGCACCGCGCCACCCCGCGCGAACCCCGGCACCCGCACCCCACGACAACGGAGGACACCATGGCACGTCCCGGTATCCGGCGGCAGGGCGACCTGCGCGTCGACCACGTAGAGACCAGCGGCATCTTCGCCCTCGACGGCGGCGAATGGGAGGTGGACAACAACATCTGGGTCGTCGGCGACGACGCGGAGTGCATCGTCATCGACGCCGCCCACCAGGCCCGCCCCATCATCGACGCCGTCGGCGGCCGGAGGGTGCGCGCCATCGTCTGCACCCACGCCCACAACGACCACATCACCGTCGCCCCCGAGCTGTCGGAGAAGCTCGACGCCCCGATGCTCGTCCACCCGGGCGACCAGGTGCTGTGGGACCAGACGTGGCCGGACGTCGGCCATGGCGACCTCGCCCACGGGCAGCGCATCGAGGTCGGCGGCACGGAGCTCGTGGTCATCAACACCCCGGGCCACTCCCCCGGCTCGTGCTGCCTCTACGCCCCCGAGGCCGGCGAGCTGTTCTCCGGCGACACGCTGTTCTCCGGCGGGCCCGGTGCGACGGGCCGCAGCTTCTCCGACTTCGACACCATCATCGACTCCATCCGCGACAACCTGCTGACGCTGCCGGAGGAGACGATCGTGCGCACCGGCCACGGCGACCACACGACCATCGGCCGCGAGGCGCCGCACCTCGAGGAGTGGATCCGCCGCGGCTACTGACCCGCGCGTCCGCCGCGTGACGACGCCGGCGACGCGGCGGGAACCGTCGTCACTCGACGGGGACCGCGGGCACGTGCCCGCGGTCCCCGTCGCGTGACGACGGTCAGACCGCGCCCGGCGAGGCGTCCCCGCGGCCCACGGCCGTGTCGAACAGCAGCCGGCGGTAGTTCTCCAGCGCCAGGAGATCGCCGAAGGTCTCGCGGTAGGCGGCCTCGTCGTCGGTGGGCCGCATGCGCTGCAGAACCCGCTTGACCTGGGCGATCTGCTCGCCGACCCACACCTCCTGCAGGCGGGCGAGCAGGGAGGCGGAGTAGCCGGGGCGCGCGTCGGCGTCGACGTGGATCTCCTCCACGCCCAGCTCCGGCATCAGCGACCGCGCCGTCTCGTCCTCCATCCCGGAGGCGATGCCCGCCGCCCACATCGGGGCCTTCGCCGCCTGCTCCAGGCCGCCGGCGGCGACGATGGCGTCGAACACCGCGCGGTAGGCGGGGTGGGTGAACATCTCCGGGTCGAGGGCGTCGAACATCGCGCCGTCGACGTCGCCGGGCTCCTGCACCGCGAGCTTCAGAACCTCGCGCTCGACGTGCAGCCGCGGGTCCGACGGGTCGGGGCGGTGCAGGCCGGGGCGCAGCTCCTCGCGCTGGCGCTCCTTCGCCTCCTCCAGGCGGCGGCGCTCCTCCTCCCGTCGCTGCCGGCGGTGCTGCGTCTCGTCCATCGTCGGGTTGGCCGCCTCCTCGCGGACCATCCGCACCATCTCGGCCTCGTCGCTGAAGCCGATCCAGCCGGCGACCTCCCGGGAGTACTCGTCGCGCAGGGCGGCGTCGTCCATCTTCGCCAGCACCGGCACCACGCGGCGCACCGCCTCGACGCGGCCGCCCGGCTGGTCCAGGTCGTACTCCGCCATGAGGGTGCGGACGACGAACTCGATGATGGGGGTGCGCGACGCGACGAGCTCCCGCACCGCCGCATCGCCCTTCCGCATCCGCAGGTCGCAGGGGTCCATGCCCTCCGGGGCGACGGCGACGTAGGACTGGCCGGTGAAGCGCTGGTCGCCCTCGAAGGCGCGCATCGCGGCCTTCTGCCCCGCCTCGTCGCCGTCGAAGGTGTAGATGAGCTCGCCGCGGAAGAAGCTGTCGTCCAGCAGGAGGCGGCGCAGCACGGTCAGGTGCTCCTCGCCGAAGGCGGTGCCGCACGCCGCGACGGCGGTGGTCTCGCCCGCGGCGTGCATCGCCATGACGTCGGTGTAGCCCTCGACGACGATGGCGCGGCGCGTCGCCGCGATGTCCTTCTTCGCCAGGTCCAGGCCGAACAGCACCTTCGACTTGTGGTACAGCAGCGTGTCCGGCGTGTTCATGTACTTGCCCAGCTTGTCGTCGTCGAACAGCTTGCGGGCGCCGAAGCCGATGACGTCGCCGGACAGGTTGCGGATGGGCCACAGCAGGCGGCGGCGGAACCGGTCGATGGGGCCGCGGCGGCCCATCGTCGACAGGCCCGCCTTCTCCAGCTCCTGGGCGGAGAAGCCCTTGCGCTGCAGGTGCCGGGTCATCGTGTCCCAGCCGTCGGGGGCGTAGCCGCAGCCGAAGTGCCGCCACTGCTCCTCCGTGAACCCGCGGTCGCCGAGGAAGTCCCGCGCCACCTGCGCGTCCTTCGTCGTCAGCTGCTCCATGTAGAAGGCGTGGGCGGCCTTGTTCGCCTCCACGAGGCGGCGGCGGGTGCCCGGCTCCTCGCGCCGGCCGGTGCCGCCGCCCTCGTAGTTGATGCGGTAGCCGATGCGCTCCGCGCACGCCTCCACGGCCTCCGGGAAGGTGAGGTGCTCCAGCTCCATGAGGAAGCTGAAGACGTCGCCGCCCTTGCCGGTGGAGAAGCAGTGGTAGTAGCCGTGGTTCGGGCGGACGTGGAAGCTCGGGGTGCGCTCGTCCTTGAACGGCGACAGCCCCTTCAGCGAGTCGGCGCCGCCGGGCTTGAGCTGCACGTACTCCGCGACGATCTCCTCGATCGGCGTACGTTCGCGGATCGCCGCGATGTCGCTGTCGGGGATTCGTCCTCTGGCCATGCGCACAACCTTAGCCGGGTGCGGGGCCGCCGGAGCCGCGTGGGACAATGCCCCGCATGACGCAGAACCGTTGGAAGGGCGCCGCCGGTGCGGCCGGCGCCGTGGTGCTCGCCCTGGCCGGTGCGTGGTTCGGCCTCGATCTCGGCGACGGCGGGTCGGGTGGTTCCGGTTCGGGCGTGACGACGTCCCCCGCCGCGGCCGCCGATTCCGGCTCCGGCGGGGACTCCGGCCAGGGCCGGGGCGGTGCCGGAAACGGCGGCGACGGCGACGTCGACCCGGAGTGGACGCGCGGCACCTGCGCCGCCGACACGCTGCCGGAGGAGGCCGACGACGTCATCGGCGACATCCTGCAGGACCGCCCGCTGGCGCACCCGGAGCACGACGGCAAGCGCTTCGGCAACTACGAGGGCATCCTGCCGAAGGAGAAGTCCGGCTATTACCGCGAGTACACCGTCGAGACGCCCGGGCTGAACCACCGCGGCGCCCGCCGCATCGTCGTCGGCGGCGGCAGCGAGCACGACCCCGACTACTGGTACTGGACCGACGACCACTACGAGAGCTTCTGCGCCATCCCCGACGCCGAGGAGTAGGCGGGGCGCGGGGATGCGCGCCGCGGCGGGAACCGTCGCAACGCTCCCGTGCACCCCGGACGCGGCGAGGGGCGCCGGGCACCACGCGGTGCCCGGCGCCCCTCGTGCGCGGGAGACGGGATCAGCCCTGCGCCCCCTCCGGGAAGATGACGCCGGCGAGGCCCTCGGAGGCGCCCTCCAGGCGATCGACCACGCCGTTGACGGCGTCGGCGCCGCCCGGCACCGACTCCGCCGCGGTCGCCGCGGTGGAGATGGCCAGGTCGCCGGAGATGGTCGCCGCGTTCGCGACGTCGTCCGCGGTCTGGCGCACGCCCGTGTTCCGCAGCTCCGGCACCGCGTCGACGCGCTCCGTCACCGCCTTCTGCACCGGCGAGACGACGCGGGAGCCCGGCGACGCCGGCGGCATCGTGCCCGACTCCTCGCGCCACTTGCGGGTCTCCGGCAGGTCCTCGTCGATGGTGCGGCGGTCGCCGTCGCGCGCCACGGCGCCGTCGACGGTGAAGCGCTCGTTGACCTGGCCGTCCGGGATGCCGTAGGCCTCCTCCAGCGCCACGTCCATCGGCTGGAAGCGGTTGAACGGGCCGAAGCGCATGGAGTTCGCGCCGATGACCTGATTCGTGTCCGGGTCGTAGGCGTTGCCGCCGGAGTCGCCGTGGTCCATCCACAGGCCCACGGCCCACACGCCGTTGCGGACGCGGAAGACCTGGTAGCCGCACTGGCGGCTGGTGCGGGTGCCGTCGATGCACACCCGCTTGCCCATGTTGTCCAGGGAGATCTCGCCCGGGGCGAGCTCGCCGTAGTCGACGACGCCCGTCATCGGCACGCCCGGGCCGCCGACCCAGCCGTCCTCCGCGCGGGAGGCGCTGACGGAGGTGCCCGCCACGTCGTCGTCCAGCTCCACGAACGCCCAGTCGGAGCCGTTCAGCGCGGCGTCCGGCAGGCCGATGATGACGTCGGTCATCTCGCCCGGCTCGACCTCCGCCGCCGCATCCGGGTCGTTCGGGTCGACGAGGCCCTTCGTCGGATCCGGGAACGCGTTCGGGCCGATGACGCCGATGCGCTCGTCGCCGTGCGTCGTCGGCGCGTAGATGACGGTGCCGGTGCCGTCGACGTAGCCGCCCGCGGCCGGGTCCAGGCCGACGCAGTGGCCGGCGGTGAACTGCACGTGGTGCTCCACGCCGTTCTCGTCGACCACGGTGCCCGGGACGCTGGAGGAGCAGATGGCGGTGTCCAGGTGGGCGCCGCGCTCGTCGACCGGCGAGGTCTCGGACGGCATGCGGATGGGGTCGCCGGGGCCGACGACGACGCGGCTGCCGGCCGGCGCCGGCGGGAAGCCCCCGCCGTCGACGGGCGCCGCGGCCGCGACGCCGGCGCCGGAGAACAGGGCCGCGACCGCCGTGGCGGCGGCCGCGGTGGTGCGGACGGTGGTGGTGCGGACGGTGGTGGTGCGGCGCGGATTCGCCATCATCGGGTCTCGCTTCCTCGGTGCGGTGCGGGGGTTGTCGCGGGCCCGCCGCACGGTCGGGGCGGGGCCGTGCCCGCGAGCCTAGCCGTCCGCGGGCGCGCGCGGGGCGGCGACGCGGAACGGGTTTCGATGATCCATCAACCCAGGTGGGGCGGGGGTTCGCTCAGCCCCAGGCCACGGAGACGCCGGCGATGGAACGGTCCAGGCGCTCCACCCGCGACTCCGTCATCGTCGCGATCTGGTCGACGACCGCGCGCAGCCGCCCGGCTTCGTCCGCCGCGTCCTCGTACTGCAGCCGGAAGACCGGATCGAGGACGCCGGGGGCGCCCTCCGCGAGGTACCCGGCGACGCGGAACAGCCGGTCCCGGTCGCGGTCCTGGCGGCGCAGGTGCCCGGGATCGTCCATGACGTAGAGCACGGCGAGGGTCTTCAGCATGATGACCTCCGCCTCGATGTCCGGCGGCACCTCCAGGTCCGCGTCGTAGCGGCCCAGCGCCGCTCCCCCGTCGCCGGCGCCGGCGGCCTCCGCCGACTGGCGGGTCTCCGCCACCGGCGCGGAGATGAACCGGCCCACCAGCTCCGAGGTCATGCGCTTCAGCGCGATCTGGGACGCCAGCGAGCCGTCGTACGACGCCGCCGCCGACACCACCGGCAGCGACGCGAGACGCCCGCCGGCCTCCACCAGCGCCTCCGGGTCGGCGCCGAAGGCGTCGGCTCCCTTCTGCGCCAGCGCCGCCAGCTCCACGGTGTCCCACAGGACCTCCAGGGAGATGCGGCCGGAGACGATGCCGTCCTCCACGTCGTGGACGGAGTAGGCGACGTCGTCGGACCAGTCCATGATCTGGGCCTCCAGGCTGCGGCGGCCCTCCGGGGCGCCGTCGCGGATCCAGGCCAGGACCTCCGCGTCGTCGTCGTAGGCCCCGTACTTCCGGCGCACCGAGCCGTCCGGCGCCGTCTTCGTCCACGGGTACTTGCACGCCGCGTCGAGGGCGGCGCGCGTGAGGTTCAGGCCCGCCGGCCGCCCGTCGGGGCCGAGGATCTTCGGCTCCAGGCGCACGAGGATGCGCAGCGTCTGGGCGTTGCCCTCGAAGCCGCCGCAGCCGGCGGCGATCTCGTCGAGCGCCCGCTCGCCGTTGTGGCCGTAGGGCGGGTGGCCGATGTCGTGGGTCAGCCCGGCGAGCTCCGCCAGGTCCGGGTCGGCGCCGAGGGCCTCCGCGATGCCCCGCGAGATCTGGGCGACCTCCAGGGAGTGCGTCAGCCGGGTGCGCGGGATGTCTCCCTCGCCGGGGCCGACGACCTGGGTCTTGTCCGCCAGCCGGCGCAGCGCCGCGGAGTGCAGCACCCGGGCGCGGTCGCGGGAGAACGCCGACCGCATGTGCTCCGTCGACGGTCCCACGCCCTGCAGCGAGCCCTTCGGGGCCTCCGCCACGAGCCGCGCGACGTCGGCGGGTCCGTAGCGGTGGAGGCGGGCGGCGCCGGACGGGCCCGCCCCGGCGCCGTGGGGCGCCGCGTCGTCGAAGGTCGGGGTCATGGACCCATCATGCCGCGACCCGCCCCGACCTGCGGTGCGGCGCGCCCGGCTTCGCGTCGGACGGTTTGTATCCTGGTGCCATGAACCGACGTGCAGCCACGCCCCGCCGCCTCGCCGCCGCGACGGCCGCCGGGCTCATCGCCGCCGCCCCCGTCGCCGCGCTGCCGGCCCTGCTGCCGGACGCCGCGCCCGTCGCCGCCGCCGAGGCCCCCGCCCGGTGGGACAACGCCCTGGTCGACTCGGCCGGCGTGCTGTCCAGCGGGGACGCCGCCGACGTCGAGCGCTCCCTGCGCGAGCTGCAGTCCGACGCGGGCGTGAAGATGCACGTCGTCTACGTCCGCTCCTTCGACGGCGAGGACCCGGCGCAGTGGGCGAAGGAGGCCCTGGCCGCCAACGGCGGCGCCGACAACATGGCGGTGCTGGCCATCGCCGTCGACGACCGCCTGGTCGGCGCATGGGCCGCGGGCGGCGCCGGCGTCACCGGCGACGAGCTGGCGGGCGCCGCCTACGACGTGCTGCGCTCCGACGACTCCGACTGGGCCGGCGCCGCGAAGTCCGCGATCGACGAGGCCCGGGGCGTCGCCCCCGGCGAGGCCGCCGCGGTCGTCGGCGGCGGCGCCGCGGTCGTCGCCGCCGCCGGCGGCGGCTGGTGGGCGTGGTCGCGCCGCCGCCGTCGCCGCCGCACCGCCGCGCAGGTCGAGGACGCCCGCGCCATCGACCCGAGCGACGTCTCCACCCTGGCGACGCTGGACAAGGACGTCCTGGACGAGCTGGCCTCCGAGGAGCTCGTCTCCACCGACGAGTCGATCCGCACCGCCCGCGCGGAGCTGGATCTGGCCCGCTCGGAGTTCGGCGACGGCCGCGTCGCCGACCTGGAGCGCGCCCTCGCGCGGTCGGAGGCGACGCTGGAGAAGGCGTTCAGCCTGCGCCGCCGCCTCGACGACGACATCCCGGAGCCGGTCGCCGACCGCCGCGCGATGCTCGTCGAGATCGTCAGCACCTGCGGCGCCGCCGACGCCGAGCTCGACGCGAAGGTGGACCACTACCGGGAGATGCGCGAGCAGCTGCTGCGAGCCCCCGATCTGGTCGACGAGCTGACGCGCCGCAGCGTCGCCCTGTCGACGCGCATCCCCGACGCGGAGAAGACGCTGGAGGCGCTGCGCGCCCGCCACGACGACACGACGCTGGCGTCGGTCGCCGACAACCCGGCGATGGCCGCCGAGCACCTGCGGCTGGCCGACGAGGCCATCGACCGCGCCCGCGGACTGCTGGACCGCCCGGCCGGCGAGCAGGGCGAGCTGCCGGAGGCGCTCGGCGCCGCCGGCGCCGGCCTGGACCAGGCGGACAAGCTGCTGGCGGGCGTGGAGCACGCCGACGACAACATCCGCCGCGCCGTCGCCGGCATGGGCGAGCTTGTCGCCGAAATCGCCGGCGAGATCCGCGAGGCGGAGAACCTGCTGCTGGCGCCCGGCGCCGCCGACTTCGACCGCGGCGCGCTGAAGGCCGCGGTCGAGGGCGGCCGCAGCGCCATCACCATCGCCGACGACCGCGGCGACGAGGACCCGCTGATGGCCTACTCCGCGCTGTCGGAGGCCGACGCGGAGCTCGACGAGCACCTCGAGGGCGCCCGCGACGCCGCCCGCGCCCTCTCCCGCGCCAACGCCACGCTCACCGCGGCGCTGCGCGACGCGTCCGCCCAGGTGCAGACCGCGGCGGACCTGCTGGACACCCGCCGCGGCATCATCGGCTCCGGCGCCCGCACCCACATGTCGGAGGCGACGCGCCTGCTGCGCTCCGCGCAGGAGGCCCGCGCCGCGGAGTCGATGCCGATGGTGCGCCAGGGCATCGCCGACGCGCAGGCCGCCGCCCACGAGGCGCAGAAGGCCGTCCACGCGGCGCGGCGCGACATCGACCGGCACAGCCACCGCCACTCCGGCGGCTCCGGCACCGGCTCCCTGCTCACCGGCCTGGTCATCGGCTCGATGATGAACTCCGGCGGCGGGTTCGGCGGCGGCTTCGGCGGAGGCGGCTTCGGCGGCGGTGGCGGCGGGGGCTTCGGCGGCAGCGGCGGCTCCCGCGGCTTCTAGGCCCGGCCGCGGCGGCGAGCCCCCGCCCGCGCACCGTCCACGGGCGCGACCGGTATCCCGGGGCCCGGCCAGGCGCCGGACGGCCCCGGCCGGCGCCCCTCCCCCCCCCCGGACGCGACGACGCCCCGGTCCCCTCCACGGACGGAGGGGGCCGGGGCGTCGTCGCGCGGGTGCCCTGCGGCGGGTCGCCGGCTACAGCACCCAGATGTAGGCCAGGTAGGCGATGAGCAGCAGCAGGCAGACCGTCAGGATCCACGTGCTGCTGACCATGCGGGCCTCGAGGATGTGGCGCGCCGACCAGGTGAGGTACATCTTCTGATCATCCGACAGGGCCCGGCCCTCCGGGGTGTCGAACTGGATCTCCGCGGCGCGGACTCCGTGGCTCGCGCCGGTGAACTGGCCGAGCTTGGCGCCCTTGACGTCCTCGATGACGTAGTGCTGCGACGTCTCGCACAGGATGCGGACCTCGTCCGGCGTCACCGCACCGGCGGTCGGGCCGGCGGTCGCGGAGGCCTCCGCGTCCGCGCCCTCCGCGCCGGCGGCGCGGGCCGCCTCCGCGTCGCGGGCGGCCGCGGCGGCGTCGTCGGCCGGGGCCTCCGTCGCGGCGGCGGCGAAGTCCACGGAGATGCGCTTGGCGCGGCTGAACTTCGGCTTGTCCTCCGCGACGGTGGCGAAGGTGCGGCCGTCGGGCAGCGCCGCGGTCAGGCGGCCGGGCTCGACGTCCAGGCGCCACACGCCGCCGGGGGCGGCGATCGCCTCGTCGTCGTCGACGATGACGTACTCGGAGACCTGCTCGCCGTCGCGCAGCACCGGCGCGACGTGGCGGGAGCCGTCGTGGCTCGGCTTGCCCAGCTCCCAGCTCTCCCACGTGACGACGGTGCCGTCGTCGAGCGTGACCGAGCGGTCGACGTCCTTGCGGTCCTTGCTCATCTCGTTTCGTCCTTCCGTGCCCCGGGGCCTCCCCGGGGCGTCAGGTGTCCGCCGGGGTCAGCAGCCCAGCAGGCGGGTGGCGAAGTGCGCCTCAAGGTCGTCGATCTTGACGCGCGACTGCTCCATGGTGTCGCGGTCGCGCACGGTGACCGCGTCGTCCTCGAGGGTGTCGAAGTCGACGGTGACGCAGTACGGGGTGCCGATCTCGTCCTGGCGGCGGTAGCGGCGGCCGATGGCGCCCGAGGTGTCGTAGTCGACGGCCCAGTGCTGCCGCAGGCGGTCGGCGACGGCCTCCGCGGTCGGCGTCAGCGTGTCCTTCTTCGACAGCGGCAGCACCGCGATCTTCACCGGGGACAGGCGCGGGTCGAGCTTCAGGACGGTGCGGACGTCGGTGCCGCCCTTGGCGTTCGGCACCTCCTCCTCGGCGTACGCGTCGCACAGGAACGCCATGAGGGCGCGGGTGAGGCCGAAGGACGGCTCGATGACGTACGGCACGTACTTCTCGCCGGTGACCTGGTCGTGGTAGCGCAGGTCCTCGCCGGAGTGCTCGATGTGGCAGCCCAGGTCGTAGTCGGTGCGGTTGGCGACGCCCATGAGCTCGCCCCACTCGTTGCCCTGGAAGCCGAAGCGGTACTCGAAGTCGATGGTGCGGTCCGAGTAGTGGGCGCGCTCGCCGTCCGGCACGTCGAACTGGCGCATGTTCTCCGGGTTGATGCCCAGGTCGATGAACCACTGCCAGCAGGCGTCGACCCACTCGTCGAACTTCGCCGGCGCGTCCTCGGGCTTGACGAAGTACTCGATCTCCATCTGCTCGAACTCGCGGGTGCGGAAGATGAAGTTGCCCGGGGTGATCTCGTTGCGGAACGCCTTGCCGGTCTGGCCGATGCCGAACGGCGGCTTCACGCGCGACGTCGTCATGACGTTCTTGTAGTTGATGAAGATGCCCTGGGCGGTCTCCGGGCGCATGTAGTGCAGGCCGACCTCGTTGTCGACGGGGCCCAGGAAGGTCTTCATCAGGCCCGAGAACAGCTGCGGCTCGGTCCACTTGCCCGGCTGGCCCGTCTCCGGGTCCGGCACGTCGGCCAGGCCGTTGGCCGGCGGGTGGCCGTGCTTGGCCTCGTAGGCCTCCAGCAGGTGGTCGGCGCGGTAGCGCTTGTGGGTGTGCAGCGACTCCACCAGCGGGTCGGTGAACGTCGCGACGTGGCCGGAGGCCTCCCAGACCTGGCGCGGCAGGATGATGGAGGAATCCAGGCCGACCATGTCGCCGCGGGCGGTGACGAACGAGCGCCACCACTGCTTCTTGATGTTCTCCTTCAGCTCCACGCCGAGCGGGCCGTAGTCCCAGGCGGAGCGGGTGCCGCCGTAGATCTCGCCGCAGGGGTAGACGAAACCCCTGCGCTTGCACAGGTTGGCGACGGTGTCGACGACGGATTTGGCGGCCACGGCCTCGGATGCTCCTTGTTCGGGGACGGGGTTGCGGTCCCGCGCGCACGCGGGCGCGCCGCGGGACGGGATTGTCGTTTCCACTGTAGTCCCCGCGGCCCGGCCCCGGGCATCCGGGCGCCCCTCCGGCGCGCCCGCACCCCGATGCCCCGGCGGGTGTCGCCCGCGCCACCGCCCCGGCGGCCCCGCGCACCCGTCCCCGCTCCGCTCCCCGGACCACGGCGGGGGTTCGCGCCGCGGCCGTCCGCGGGTACACTGCCCCGTGACCGTTAATGAAAACGATGTGCAACTGCGCCCCGAGTGCGCGGCCGCACGGGAGGGACGCCGCCCCATGACGAACACGCCGCAGCAGCCCGGCGACGAGGTCCACCCGGCCGGCGAGCCGGTGCGCGAGTTCGCCGCCCCGGATCCCCGCCGCCTGGAGTCCGCCGCGTCGCTGCTGGCCTGCCTCGCCGCACCGCGGCGCCTGGCCATCGTGTCGCTGCTGGCGGAGGGGCCGATGTGCGTCCACGAGCTGGTCGACGCGATGGACGCGAACCAGCCGCTGGTCAGCCAGCACCTGCGGGTGCTCAAGCGGGCCGGCGTCGTCGACGTCCGCCGCCGCGGGCGGGAGTCCGTCTACTCCCTGGCGGACGGCCCGGCGCTGGCGCTGCTCGACGTCGTGGGCCTCGCCCCGGCGGGCGCCGCCGTGGTCTGACCGACCACCGCGGGCGGGCCCCCCGCCGCCGCGGCGCGGTGGGGACCGCCGACCCGGCCGCGCGTATCATCGGCGGGTGCGGACGTCCCCCGGGGGCGGCCGCGGAGCACATGACCGGACGACGGAGAGGGGCGTGGCGCACGATGGCCGGTTCGGACGCGCGGAGGTCCGGCACCCCGCGCATCGGCGTGCGCACGACGAAGCAGCGCACGGCGGTGCTGCAGACCCTGCAGGAGCTGGACAACTTCATGTCCGCCCGCGACATCCACCGCCGGCTGCAGGACGACGGCGCGAGCGTCGGCCTGACGACGGTCTACCGGACGCTGCAGTCCCTCACCGAGATGAAGGCCGTCGACGTGCTGCACACCGACGGCGGCGAGGCGCTGTACCGCCTCTGCTCCGATCACCACCACCATCACCTGGTGTGCACCGACTGCGGCGCGACGGTGGAGATCGCCGGCGGGCCCGTGGAGAAGTGGGCCGACGAGCTGGCCGGCCGCCACGGCTACACCATGACCGGCCATTCGGCCGAGATCTTCGGCGTCTGCTCCGACTGCCGCCACGACGAGCCGTAGGGGCTCGCCGCCGCGCGGGCGACGTCGCAAAGCACACGACGCGGCGACCGCGGGCGCACGTGACGCACGGTCGCCGCGCGGGAACCGTCGCAACGCAGGAGCGGCGTCCGCGCGCGATGCGCGCGGCGCGTGACGACGCCCCGGGCTACTTCACGCCGCCGAAGCGGCGGTCGCGCCCGGCGTACTCCACGACGGCGGCGCGCAGATCCTCGCGGCCGAAGTCGGGGAACAGGGTGTCCTGGAAGACGAACTCCGCGTAGGCCGCCTGCCACGGCAGGAAGTTCGACAGGCGCATCTCGCCGGAGGGGCGCAGGAACAGGTCGACGTCCGGCATGTCCGGCTCGTCCAGCGCCGTCGCGAACAGCTTCTCGTCGATGTCGTCCGGGCGGATGCGTCCCGCCGCCACCTCGCGGGCGAGCTTCTTCGCCGCATCCGCGATCTCCGCGCGGCCGCCGTAGTTGACGCACATGTAGAGCGTCATCATCGAATCGTCCTTCGTGAGCTCCTCCGCGGCCTCCAGCTCGCGGATGACGGAGCGCCACAGGCGGGGGCGGCGGCCCGCCCAGCGCACCCGGACGCCCTTGTCGTGCAGCTCGTCGCGGCGGCGGCGCAGCACGTCGCGGTTGAAGCCCATGAGGAAGCGGACCTCGTCGGCGGAGCGGCGCCAGTTCTCCGTGGAGAACGCGTAGGCCGACAGGTGCTCCACGCCCATCTCCAGGCAGGCGTCGACGCACTCCATCAGCACGGCCTCGCCGCGCTTGTGGCCCTCGGTGCGCTTCATGCCGCGCTCCTGGGCCCAGCGGCCGTTGCCGTCCATGACCAGGGCGATGTGCCGCGGGACGAACTCGTCCGGCACCGGCGGATTGTGGGGGAACGTGATGGGCGGGGTCGTGCTCACCCGTCCATTGTGCCCCAGCGGGCGTCGACGAGGTCGAGCGCCCTCACCCCTCGGCCCAGCTGGTGCCGCAGGTGCGCCGCCGCCAGGTCCCGGGCCTGCGCCGACAGCGCCCCGAACCGCGGGAGCGTCTCCCTGCCCCGCACCACCGCGTCGACGTGGCCGTGCTGCAGCAGCCACATGAGGTGCAGCGCCTCCGTCGGCGGCGTCGCCGCCCCCGGCGGGCGGCACTCCACGCACGCCGCCCCGCCGAGCGCCGGGCTGAACGCGTGGTGCGGGCCCGGCTTGCCGCAGCCGGCGCAGTCGAACAGCGCCGGGGCGATGCCCGCCGACGCCATGGCGACCAGCACGTGCCGCGTCACCGTCAGGTCCGGGCCCAGCGGGTCATCCGGGTCCGCCAGCGCCTCCAGGGCGTCCGCGGTGGCGTCCCACAGCTCCGGGTTGGGCACGCCCTCCTCCCCCGCCACTCGCTCGGCGACCTCCAGCACGGCGCAGGCGGCGGTGTAGCGGGCGTAGTCGTCGACCAGCGGCGCCGCCCACGTCCGCACCGTGTCCGCGCCCGTGATCGACTCCAGGGTGCGGCCCGGGTACAGCTGCACGTCGACGTCGACGAACGGCGCCAGGCGGGAGCCGAAGCGCGACTTCGCCCGCCGCACGCCCTTCGCCACGGCGCGGACGATGCCGCGGCCGCGGGTGAACAGCACGACGATGCGGTCGGCCTCGCCGAGGTCGTGGCGGCGGACGACGAGCGCCCGCTCGCGGTAGGGACGGGCCACGGCGGCGCTAGAAGCCCAGCCGGCCGAGCTGCTTCGGGTCGGACTGCCAGTCCTTCAGCACCTTGATGCGCAGGTCCAGGTACACGTTCTGCCCCAGCAGGTCGATGAGCGACTTCCGCGCCTTCTGCACCGTCACCCGCATCCGGCGGCCGTCGCGGCCCATGAGGATGGTCTTCTGGCCGGGGCGCTCCACGTAAATGACCGCGTGGACGTCGAGCACGCCCTCCCGGTCCTCGTTCGGCAGCACCTCGTCGATCTGGACGGCGACGGAGTGCGGCAGCTCGTCGCGCAGGCCGCCGAGCGCCGCCTCGCGGATGAGCTCCGCCATGCGGGTGTCCCGGTCCTCGTCGGTGACGTGGCCGGCCGGGTACAGCTTCGGGCCCTCCGGCAGTTGCGCGGCGATGACGTCGCACAGCACGTCCAGGTTCTCCCGGGACTTCGAGGAGACGGGGACGAGCTCCGCCTCCGGGCCGAGGAGGTCGTGGAGCTCCAGCAGCCGCTCGGCGACGGCGTCGCGGCCGGCCTTGTCCGTCTTCGTCACGATGCCCATCAGCCGCGTTTTCGGCGCCTGCTTGCGCACCGCGTCGAGGATCCACCGGTCGCCCGGGCCCACCTTCTCGTCCGCCGGCACCGCCAGGGCGATGAGGTCGACGTCGGAGTACGCCTCCGCGACCATGTCGTTGAGCCGCTGACCGATGAGCTTGCGGGGCTTGTGCAGGCCGGGGGTGTCGACGACGACGATCTGCGCGTCGTCGCGGTGCACGACGCCGCGCACCGGGTGGCGGGTCGTCTCCGGCTGGTCGGCGGTGATGGCGATCTTCTCCCCCACCAGCGCGTTCGTCAGCGTCGACTTGCCGGTGTTCGGCCGGCCGACGATGGACACGAAGCCCGAGCGGTGGCCCTCCGGCGCGGCGAACGGGTCGTCGTCGCCGCCGATGCCGGCGGCGCGGAGCATGTCGTCCAGGTTGCCCATGTCAGCGGCCCTCCCCGTCCGCGTCCTCGTCCAGCTTCGCGCGGTCCGCGGCGGTCGGGAACGCGCCCGGGTTCACCGGCTTCTCCGGGAAGTCCGCGCCGCGCGCGTCGACGTCGTCGTACCAGTCCGCCAGCAGGCCGTTCTGCAGCGCGAACATCCGCTTCTCCTCCGCCGGGTCCACGTGGTCGTAGCCCAGCAGGTGCAGCAGGCCGTGGACGGTCAGCAGCACCAGCTCGTGGCTGAGCGGATGCCCGGCGCGGGTGGCCTGGGCGCGGGCGAAGTCCGGGCACAGCACGATGTCGCCGAGCATCGCCGGGCCGGGCTTCGCCGCGTCGGGGCGGCCGGAGCCCGGGGTCAGCTCGTCCATCGGGAAGCTCATCACGTCCGTCGGGCCGGGCAGGTCGAGCCACCGGACGTGCAGGTCCTCGATGGCCGCCTCGTCGACCAGGTGGATGGACAGCTCCGCGGCGGGGTGCACGTCCATGCGCCCCAGCGCGTAGCGGGCGACGTCGATGAGCGACTCCTCGTTCACCCCGACGCCGGACTCGTTGAAGACCTCGATGCTCATCGGCGGCGCTTCCTTCCGTTGCCGTTGCCGTCGCGGCCCTCGCGGCCGCCGTCCCCGCGCCGTTCGCGGGTGAGCTCCTCCTCCGCGTCGTGGCGGTCGTAGGCCTCCACGATCGCGGACACCAGCGAATGCCTGACGACGTCCGCCGCGCCGAGCTCGGGGAACTCGATGCCGCGGATGCCCGGCAGGATCTGCCGGACGAGCTCCAGGCCGGAGCGCTGCCCGCGGGGCAGGTCCACCTGGGTGGCGTCGCCGGTGACCACCATCTTCGCCCCGAAGCCGAGGCGGGTGAGGAACATCTTCATCTGGGCGGGCGTCGTGTTCTGCGCCTCGTCCAGGATGATGAACGCGTTGTTGAGGGTGCGGCCGCGCATGTACGCCAGCGGCGCCACCTCGATGACCCCCGACTCCATGAGCTTCGGGATGCGCTCCGGGTCCATCATGTCCCGCAGCGCGTCGTGCAGCGGGCGGAGGTACGGGTCGATCTTCTCGTGCAGCGTGCCGGGCAGGAAGCCCAGGTTCTCGCCCGCCTCGACGGCCGGGCGGGTCAGGATGATCCGCTCGACCTCCTTGTTCTGCAGCGCCTGCACGGCCTTCGCCATGGCCAGGTACGTCTTGCCCGTGCCGGCGGGGCCGATGCCGAAGATGACGGTGCCCCGGTCGATCGCGTCGACGTACTCCTTCTGGCCCTGCGTCTTCGGCCGGATCGCCTTGCCGCGGCGGGAGATGATGTCCGCCGCCAGGGTGTCGGCGACGGAGCCGGGCACGTGCCGGTTGACCAGCTGCACCGCCCGGACCACCGACTCGCGGGACAGCTCGTGGCCGCGGCGGGCCATCGACTCCAGCTCCCGGAACGCGCGCACCGCGGTGGCGACGTCGCCGGGGCGGCCCGTCGCCGTCACCGTGGTCCCGCGGACGTGGAGGTCCGCGCCCAGCAGGTTCTCCACCTGCCGGAGGTTGGCGTCGCCCGCGCCGAGCACGACCGGGGCGGTCGCCCCGTCGAGCTCCAGCGTCGCGCGCGTGGTCTCCTTCGGTTCCGTCACTCGGATCGGATCCCTCCCGTCGTCGGTGCCGCATGTTCCGCGGCCGGTCACCCCGCCGATTCTAGGTCACGGGGCGGCGCGGCCCCGCGTCGGCGGCGCGCTCAGCCGCGCATGCGCCGCACCAGGCGCGGCACCGCGGGCGCGAGCAGCGCCACCGCCAGCACCCGCACCACGTGCATGACGACGACGATGCCGGCGCCGCCGTGCTCCGCCAGGAAGCCGAAGACCAGCTCGCTGGCGCCGGGGGCGATGGCCAGGTACGCGTCGAGCGGCGACGTCAGCCCCGTCGCCCACATCACCGCGCCGCACGCGCCCGAGGCGCCGAGCACCAGCGCGATGCCCGCCGCGACGTGCGGCAGCGCGCGGCCGAACGCCCTCAGGTTCGCGACCGTCATGCCGGAGCCGGAGCTCACGCCGAACAGGACGTAGGCCGCGACGACGGCCAGGCGCGGCAGCTCCGGCACCGCCTCGGGGACCAGCAGCGCCGCGGCGACGCCCACCACCAGGACGGTGATGATGTACGGCGCCGGGAAGCGGGGGACAAACCTCTCCACGAGCCGGGCCAGCACCAGGGCGCCGGCGACCATGAGCCACCCGCCGGGGCCGCCGATCCACGGCATCGGCGTGCCCTCCGAGGAGGACCCGCCGAGCAGGATCGCGGCGACCGGCAGGGAGATGGAGACCGTCATCAGCCGCAGGTACTGGGCGAAGACGACGAAGCGCTCGTCGGCGCCGACGTCGCGGGCCATCGCCAGCATCAGCGAGGCGCCGCCGGGCAGCGTCGACATCACCGACGTCGCCGAGTCGACGCCCGCGCGGCGGCGCAGCCACGCCCCCGACATCCAGCCGGCGCCCATGGACACCACGGTGACCAGCAGCGCCAGCGGCAGCCCGGCGAGCAGCTCGCCCGGCGAGGACTTCGCGACGGGGCCCACGGCCAGCAGGGCGATGACGACCTGGCCGAAGCGCAGCGGCCACGGGCGCGTCCACCGGACGTCGGGGCCGAGGCGCCCGCCGCCGAGCAGCGTCAGCGCCACCGCCATGAGCATGGAGCCGACCAGCCAGCCGGCGGGGACGTTCGCGACGGTCGCGCCGAGGCCCGCCGCGGCGCACAGCAGCCACGGGACGGCGACGCGCGCGACGCGGGCCGGGGTCACCAGCGCCCCGTCAGCGGCCCGAGCGCGGAGATGGCGGCGGCGCCGGCCAGCGCGGTGCGCAGCACGGTGGGGCCGAGGACGACGGCCTCGGCGCCCGCGTCGCGCAGGTTCGCCAGCTCGTCGTCGGCGACGCCGCCCTCCGGCCCGACGATGACCAGGATCTCGCCGGCGTCGCCGAGCGACTCCGCGAAGTCCCGCAGGGGCCGGCCGCCGGCCTCGTGCAGCACGGCGGCGCGCCCGCCGCCGGCGACGGTGGCGCGGACGAGTTCCAGCAGCGCGGCGTGGTCGTGGAGCTCCGCCACCGGCGGCACCCAGGTGCGGCGGGCCTGCTTCGCGGCCTCGCGGGCGGTGGCCGCCCACTTCGCGCGCGCCTTGGCCTCCTTCGCCCCGGTCCACTTGGCGACGCAGCGGCGCGCCGCCCACGGCACGACGGCGTCGGCGCCGGCCTCCGTAGCCAGGTCGACGGCGAGCTCGGCGCGGTCGGACTTCGGCAGCGCCTGGACGACGGTGACGTGCGGCGCCGGGCGCGGCACGTCCTCCGCCGACAGCACCTCGGCCGTCAGCGCGGCCTTGCCCTCGACGGCGGCGACGCGCACGCGGGCGCGCCGGTCGGCGCCGTCGGTCAGCAGCAGTTCGTCGCCCTCCCGGATGCGGCGGACGGCGACGGCGTGGCGGCCCTCGTCGCCGTCGACGCGCAGGCGATCGCCGGCGGCGGGCAGGGCCCCGCCGAAGTCGGCGAGGAAGACGGGCAGGCCCACGGGGATCAGCCCCGCAGGCGGTCGCGCCAGCGGCCGAACCGGGACTTGTGGGCGGACGCGTCGGCGACGGAGGCGGTCTCGCCGCGGTGGTCGCGCAGCTGCTCCAGCACCTCGCGGGAGCGGCGGTCCAGCTTCGTCGGCACCTCGACCTCGACGTGGGCGTAGAGGTCGCCGGCGCCCTCGGCGCGCAGGCG
Organism: Corynebacterium sp. 335C; assembly: GCF_053525695.1. Classification (NCBI taxonomy): domain Bacteria; kingdom Bacillati; phylum Actinomycetota; class Actinomycetes; order Mycobacteriales; family Corynebacteriaceae; genus Corynebacterium; species Corynebacterium sp. 335C. The sequence continues at coordinate 297,165 of NZ_JASTTB010000002.1, read as the reverse complement.
CGGCATGCCGCGGCCCTCGACGCGCACGCGCTCGCCCGGCTGGGTGCCCGGGTCGACGGTGATGTTCATCGTCTCGCCGACCAGGTCCTCGACGTCGACGCTGGTGCCCAGGGCGGCGTCGACCATCGGCACCTTCACGCCGACGTGCAGGTCGTCGCCCTCGCGCTGGAACACCGGGTGCGACTCGGTGCGCACCTCGACGTACAGGTCGCCGGCGGGGCCGCCGCCCGGGCCGACCTCGCCGTGGCCGGCCATGCGGATGCGCATGCCGTCGCCGACGCCGGCGGGGATGTTGACCGTGAGGTTGCGGCGGGCGCGGACGCGGCCGTCGCCGCCGCAGTTGGAGCACGGGTCCGGGATGATCTCGCCGGTGCCGGCGCACCGGGTGCAGGGCCGCGACGTCATGACGTTGCCCAGGAAGGAACGCTGCACCTGCTGGATCTCGCCGGTGCCGTTGCAGTCCGGGCAGGTCTGCGGCTTCGCCTTGGACTTCGAGCCCGTGCCCTCGCACACCTCGCACAGCACCGCCGTGTCGACGGTGATGGGCTTGCGGACGCCGGTGAAGCACTCGTCCAGGCCCAGGGTCACGCCGAGCAGGGCGTCGGAGCCGGGCTGCACGCGGGAGCGGCGGCGGTGGCCGCCTCCGGCGCCGCCGCCGAAGAACGCCTCGAAGACGTCGCCGAAGCCGCCGAATCCCCCGGCCCCGCCGAAGCCGCCGGCGCCGCCCATGCCGCCGGTCGGCGACATCGGGTCGCCGCCCATGTCGACGACGCGGCGCTTCTCCGGGTCGGAGAGCACCTCGTGGGCGACGGAGGCCTCGCGGAACTTCTCCGCCGCCTCCTCGTCGTCCGGGTTGCGGTCCGGGTGGTACTTCAGCGCGAGCTTGCGGTACGCCTTCTTGATCTCCGACTCCGAGGCGTCCTTGGAGACGCCGAGGATGCCGTAGTAGTCCGTTGCCACGAAACCATCACTCCCTGTCCTGCTGCCTGCACACGGCCTATGACCGTACTACCGGCGGCCCCGGCGCCCGGCGGGCACCCGTCCGACGGGGCCCTCAGCCGTCGCCGAGCACCCGCCCGACGTACCGTGCAACGGCGGCGACCGACGCCATTGTTCCCGGGTAGTCCATGTAGGTGGGGCCGACGACGCCGAGGCCGCCGAGGATCCCCTCCGACGTGCCGTAGCCGGTCGAGACGACCGAGGTGCCGCGCAGCTCCTCGTCCTCGTTCTCCGTGCCGATGGACACCTGGACGCGGTGCAGATCCTGCGCCGCCGACAGCAGCTTCAGCACGACGACCTGCTCCTCCAGCGCCTCCAGGACCTGCGGCAGGGACGACGGGAAGCGGCCGTGGCCGCCGCGGGTGAGGTTGGACGCGCCGGCGAGGATGAGCCGGTCCGGCGGCCGCTCGATGAGCTGCTCCAGCAGGACGGTGCAGCACCGCAGGACGACGTCGCGCATGTCCGCGGGGGCGTTCGCCGCCAGGTCGGCGATGGAGGCCGAGGCGTCGGCGAGGGTCTTGCCGCCCATCGCGCGGTTCAGCATCTCGCGCAGCGGCGGCACGGAGTCGGGGTCCATCGGCGCGGCGAGCTCGACGTTGCGCTGCTCGACGCGGCCGGCGTCGGTGATGAGGATGAGCATCAGGCGCACGTCGGCGAGCTGCACCACCTCGCAGTGGCGGACACGGGAGACGTCGAACGTCGGCACCTGCACCACCGCCACCTGGCGGGTGAGCTGGCTGAGCAGCTGCACCGACCGGCGCAGCACGTCCTCCAGGTCGACGCCGCCCTCCAGGAAGCCGAGGATGGCGCGGCGCTCCGGCCGCGACAGCGGCTTGACCTGCGAGATGGAGTCGACGAAGCGGCGGTAGCCCTTCTCCGTCGGAACGCGCCCGGAGCTGGCGTGCTCCTGCGTGATGTAGCCCTCGGCCTCCAGCACCGCCATGTCGTTGCGGATGGTGGCGCTGGACACGCCCAGGTTGTGGCGCTCCACCAGCGCCTTGGAGCCGACGGGCTCCTGGGAGGCGATGTAGTCGGCGACGATCGCGCCGAGCACCTCCTGGCGGCGGGCCTCCGTGTTGCCGGACACTCCCCCGTCCCTCCTTCCGTCGCCCGGTCCTTCCGTGCTGCCGCAGCGCGGCTGCGACGGCCCAAGCCTACCGGCGGCCCGCACCGCCCCGGGGCGCCCCGGCCGAATCCGGCTTCCCTCCCGCGGCTACCCCAGGATGTCGAGCACGACGGCGTCGGCCAGCAGCCGGCCCGCGTCGGTGAGCGCCACCCGGTCGCCGCCGACGGTCACGAGCCCGCGGTCCTCCAGCACGCGGGCGCGCGCGATCTCCTCGTCCAGCAGCAGGGACGCCGGGATGCCCTCCCGGAGCCGCAGGCGGAGCATGACGCGTTCGACGTGGCGGTCCCCGTCGTCAAGCTCCTCGGACCCCGCGACGGGCAGCTCCCCGGCCGCGACCATGCGGGCGTAGCGCGCGGGGTGCTTGACGTCGTGGAAGCGGACGCCGCCGAGGTGCGAGTGCGCCCCGGGGCCCGCGCCCCACCAGTCGCCGTCGCGCCAGTAGATGAGGTTGTGGCGGCACTCGCCGCCGGGCAGCGACCAGTTGGAGACCTCGTACCACTCCATCCCGGCGGAGCGGAGGCGGGCGTCGATGCGCTCGTAGCGGTCGGCGAGGTCGTCGTCGTCCGGCATCGGCAGCTCGCCGCGGCGGACCTTGCGGGCCATGGCGGTGCCGTCCTCCACGATGAGGGAGTAGGCGCTGACGTGGTCGACGCCCGCCGACAGCACCGCGTCGAGCGACGCGTCGAGGTCCGCCATCGACTCGCCGGGCGTGCCGTAGATGACGTCGAGGTTGACGTGGTCGAAGCCGGCGGCGCGGGCCTCCCCCGCCGCGGCGACGGGCCGGCCCGGGGTGTGGCGGCGGTCCAGCGTCGCCAGGACGTGCGGCGCCGCCGACTGCATGCCGAGGCTCACGCGCGTGTAGCCCGCCTCCCGGATGCCGGCGAAGAATTCCGGCGACGTCGACTCGGGGTTCGACTCGGTGGTCACCTCCGCTCCGGGGGCCAGCCCGAAGCTGTTCCGCACCCCGTCCAGCAGCCGGGCCAGCCCGTCGGCGCCGAGCAGCGACGGGGTGCCGCCGCCGACGAAGACGGTCTCCGCCGGCCGCAGCCCACCGCGCGTGTCCATGCGGGCGGCGCCCATCTCCAGCTCCCGGACGATGGCGTCGAGGTAGGTGCCCGTCGACGCGTCCGAGCCGAGCTCCCCCGGCGTGTACGTGTTGAAGTCGCAGTAGCCGCAGCGCGTCGCGCAGAACGGCACGTGGAGGTAGACGCCGAACGCCGCGCGATCGCCCGCGCCACCTGCGTCATCGTGCGTGACGACGGGAACCTCCCGCGGCGCCTCCCGCGCCTCCGGGCGCGCCCCCGTCACCGGGGGACGCCCCTGGCCACGCGCGCGGCGACGGCCTCCACCCGGGCCCGCTCCCCCAGGAACGCCGGGGGACGGCGGCCCCGCAGGGCGTTGGCGACGGCCGGGTGGGTCTCCGCGACGGTGACCCGCCACGCGGCGGCGGCCTCCATCGCCCGGCGCCCGCACCGCGAGTACAGCGACGGCAGGCCGACGCTGCCGAGATCCTCCACCCCGCGGGCGTTCTCCTGCGACAGCCAGTCGGCCAGCTCGACCAGATGGTCGGCGACGATGTCCGTGCGGGCCGCCAGCGCGGAGGTGACGGCCTGCATGCGCACCGGCCCGCCGTGCGGCAGGGCGACGGCCATCAGGCGCGGCACGTCGATGCCGTCCGGCATCACCGCCGGCTCCTTCACCGCCGCGTAGGCCAGCTCGCCGCGGCGGATGCCGCTGATGAACGCCTGGCGCAGGCCGGTGAGCTCGAAGACGAGGGGGATGGCGTCGCCGACGGCGTCGTCGACGATCTCGGTGAGCTCCGCGACGCACTCGTCGACCAGCTCGACGTCGCAGTCGGCGACCGCCTCGGCCAGGTTGTCGATGTACGTGGCGACCTCGTCGCCGATGTCGTACAGCTCCTGGGTGACCTCGCGCAGGCGCAGACGCGCGTCGAAGTGATCCACGCCTGCCTCCTTCCCCCCCGATTGCCGCGGGCCCAACCTGAATGCGAACCGATCACCACCCTAAGAGGACCGGGGCCGACTCCGGGGATGACGCGCCGGGGCGTGGCGTCCGGGAGGGGCCGCGGGGCCGGTGCGCGGCGGGGAGCGGCGACCGTCGGGGGCCGCCCGGGGCCGCGGGCCGGTGCGCGGCGGCCTCCCCGGCACCGGCGGCCGCCGGCTGCGCCGAGGACCGCTGCGCCGCGGCGCATTCGGCCGACGGGGTTCCGGACGCCGCGCGGCGGGCGTACGGTGGCGCCCGCTCTCCGCACCCGACAGGAAGGTCCACCCCGTGCGCGAGCGCATCATCGACGTGGCCATCTGGCTGCTCCCCAACCTCTTCCTCGTCGCCGTGGTGTCGATGGCCTACTTCGGCGGCGCCTCCCGCCGGATCCTGTACATCTCGCTGCTCGTCCTCATCGTCGTCAACGCCCTGCCGGACAGGCGGCGGCGCCTGCCCCGGCGAACCGGCCGCTGACGCGGCGACGCCGCCGCGGCCATTCGGCTGCGGCGGCGTCGGGGAGTCCGGCGGGACACCGTCGTCACGCGGCGATGCGCGCGACGGCGACCCGTCCCCCTAGCGCTGGTACATGTGCTCGACCACGCGGGAGAACTTGTCCAGGACGACGTTGCGCTTGACCTTCATGGTCGGCGTGACCTCGCCCTCCTCCTCCGACAGGTCGCGGTTGAGGATGCGGAACTTCTTGATCTGCTCGGCGTGGGACACCAGCTCGTTGGCGGAGTTGATGGCGTCCTGGATCTCGGCGCGCAGGATCGGGTTGGTGACCAGCTCGCGGAACGGGGCCTGCTCGGAGACGCCGTGCTCGACGCGCCACTTCGCCATCGCGTCCTCGTCCAGGGAGACCAGGACGGCGACGAACGGGCGGCCGTCGCCGACGACCACGGCCTGGGAGATGAGCGGGTGCGAGCGCATCCGGTCCTCCATCGGGCCGGGCGAGACGTTCTTGCCGCCGGCGGTGACGATGAGGTCCTTCTTGCGGCCCGTGATGGACACGAAGCCGTCCTCGTCGATCTCGCCGAGGTCGCCGGTGCGGAACCAGCCGTCGTCGAAGGCCTCCTTCGTGGCCTCCTCGTTCTTCCAGTAGCCCTTGAAGATGACCGGGCCGGCCAGCTCCAGCTCGCCGTCCTCGCCGACGCGGACGGAGCAGCCGCCGACGGGGCGGCCGACGGTGCCGATGCGCTGATCCTTCGGGGAGTTCACGCAGTGGGCGGCGGTGGACTCGGTCAGGCCGTAGCCCTCGTACACCGGGACGCCGAGGCCGCGGAAGAAGTGGCCGACGTCGGTGGACAGCGCCGCGCCGCCGGAGATGGCGTACTGGACGGCGGAGCCCATGGCCGCGCGGATCTTCGAGTACAGCAGCTTGTCGTACAGCTTCCAGCGCAGCTGGAGGGCCTTCGACGGGCCGCCCTTGTCCTTCGCCTTGGACATCTCGATGGCGGTGGTCTCGGCGCGCTCGAAGATCTTCAGGGCGACCGGGCCCTTGTCCTTCGCCTGGTTGTAGACGCCGTCGCGGACCTTCTCGAAGACGCGCGGGACGCCGAGGATGAGGTGCGGCTGGGAGCGCTGGAACTCCAGGGTGATGGTGGAGAAGTCGCTCCAGTGGGCCTGGGTGGCGCCGGAGACGGTCGCCGCCAGGGACACCGCGGAGGCCAGGACGTGGGCCAGCGGCAGGAAGGTCAGCACGCGGTTGCCCGGGCGGGCGACGATGCCGATGTCGTGGGTGAGGATGGCGCGGATCTCCGACAGCCAGTTGCGGTGCAGCAGGATGCAGCCCTTGGGGCGGCCGGTGGTGCCGGAGGTGTAGATGACGGACGCCAGGTCGTCGGCGCCGGTCGTCGCGATGCGCTCGTCCAGCTCGGCGTCCGGCACGTCGCGGCCCTCGTACATCAGCGTGTCGACGGCGGAGGAGTTGATCTCCAGCACGCGGCGCAGCTGGGACGGGGAATCGGCGATCGGGGCGCGGCCGTCCTCGCCGAGCACCAGGGTCTTGGTGCGCTCGGTGTGCTCGCGGGCCTCGGTGACGGCGAAGACCGCGCCGGAGTTCTCCACGATCCAGCGGATCTGGTCGGAGGAGGAGGAGCCGTAGATCGGCACCAGCGTCGCGCCGGCCATCCAGACGCCGAAGTTGAGGAGGGACCACTCGTAGCGGGTCTCCGACAGCAGGGCGACGCGGTCGCCCTTCTCGACGCCGTTGGCGATGAGGCCCTTGGCGACGGCGCGCGCCTCCTCGATGAACTCCTCGGCGGTCACGTTGACCCACTCGAAGTTCTTGGGACGGCTGAACAGGACAAGCTTCGGGCGCTTCGCCGCAAGATCCTGCAGCGCGGTCACCACGGTCTCGTCATCGCCGACGACGTACTGCGCCTCGGTCGAGTACTCGCGCATCGTTCCACTCGCTCTCAAATGTAAATGTGACGACAATTACTTTCGTAGACAACATACGTGATCCGTCCGGCACCGCACGTGGTTTCCGCCACATTCCCGCCAAGATCCCCCGATGCACCCCCGGCCGTCCCCTCACCTCCCCGTCACGCGCGGCCGGGGCGCGGCTGGCATGATGGCGTCGTGATGGATTCCGCCCCCTCCCAGCCCGTGCCCGCCCCGCTCGCCGACCTCGCAGCCGACCTCGGCGTGGCGGTGCGCTACTGGTCCAACGACGGCCGCGACGTGGCCGTCTCCCGCGAGACGATCCTGAGGATCATCGCGGCGATGGGCGTGGATCTCGGCGAGGATCCCTCGGACGACGACATCCGCGCCGCGCGCGAGGCGTGGGCGGATCGCCGCTGGCGCCGCCTGCTGCCCGCCGTCGTCGTCGCCACCCGCGGCCGCGGCGCGCAGGTGCAGGTGCACGTCCCGGACGGCACCCCGGTCACGGTGCAGGCGGTGCTTGACGACGGGACCCGCCGGCCGCTGCCCCAGATGGAGCACAACGTCCCGTCCCGCGTGGTCGACGGCGAGCGCCTGGGCGAGGCGGCGTTCGCGGTGCCGGGCGACCTGCCGCTGGGCTGGCACGAGCTGGAGGCCGACAACGACGGCCGCGTGGAGCGCTGCGTCCTGGCCGTCACCCCGGAGCGCCTGTCGACGGCGGACCGCTTCGTGCGGGAGCCGGCGACCGGCGTGATGGCGCAGCTGTACTCGGTGCGCTCCGAGCGCTCCTGGGGCGTCGGCGACCTGACGACGCTGGGCGACCTCGCCGGCGTCGCCGCCCGCGAGGCCGGCGCCGACTTCATCCTGGTGAACCCGCTGCACGCCGCGGAGCCGACGCCGCCGGTGGAGGACTCCCCCTACCTGCCGACGACGCGCCGGTACGTCAACCCCCTCTACATCCGCATCGAGGCGATCGAGGAGTTCTCCTACCTCGACGACGCCGACACCGCGGAGCTGCACGAGCTGGCCCGCGAGCACCGGGAGAACAACCGCAGCGCGGAGCAGATCGACCGCAACCCGATCTACGCCGCGAAGCTGCGCGCCCTGCACGCCCTGCACCACGTGGAGCGCTCCGGCGCCCGCCAGGCCGACTACGAGCGGTTCCTGGAGGGCGAGGGCCGCGGCATCCTGGACTACGCCCGCTGGTGCGCCGACCGCGAGCTGGAGCAGCGCCGCGCCGCCCGCGACGCCGGCGCGGACGCCGCCGGCGACCCGTGGCTGCGCCACGTCGAGCCGCTCGGCGCCCACGAGGACGAGGCGGAGCTGCACGCCGAGCTCGTCGACTTCCACTGCTGGCTGCAGTGGATCTGCGACCGCCAGCTGGCGGAGGCCCAGCAGGCCGCGGAGGACGCCGGCATGCGCATCGGCGTCATGGCCGACCTCGCCGTCGGCGTCCACCCCGGCGGCGCCGACGCCCGCAACCTCGCGGAGTGGCTGGCGCCCGACGCCTCCGTCGGCGCCCCGCCGGACGGCTACAACCAGCAGGGCCAGGACTGGTCCCAGCCGCCGTGGGACCCGCACAAGCTCGCCGACGCCGCCTACCTGCCGTGGCGCGACATGCTGCGCACCATCCTGCGGCACTCCGGCGGCATCCGCGTCGACCACATCCTGGGCATGTTCCGCCTGTGGTGGATGCCGCGGATGGAGTCGCCGCTGAACGGCACCTACGTCTCCTACGACCACGAGGCCATGGTCGGCATCCTCGCCCTGGAGGCGGAGCTGGCCGGCGCCGTCGTCATCGGCGAGGACCTGGGCACCTTCGAGCCGTGGGTCCAGGACTACCTGGCCGGCCGCGGCATCATGGGCACCTCCATCCTGTGGTTCGAGTCCGACGGGGACTCCCCGAAGCGCCCGGAGGACTACCGCGAGCTGTGCCTGGCGTCCGTCGGCACGCACGACCTGCCGCCGACCGCGGGCTACCTCGCCGGCGAGCACATCGCGCTGCGCGAACGCCTGGGCATCCTGCTCACCGACGCGGAGGAGGAGGACGCCCGCGACCTGGAGTGGGGCGCGAAGGTCTGCGCCGCCGCCGACGCGCGCGGCTGCTTCGACGGCACCGCGGCCGCCGGCGTCGACTGGTCCTCCGTCACCCGCTCCACCCTCCCGGACGTGGAGGCGCTGCTGGTCGGCCTGCACCGCTTCCTCGCCGCCGCCCCGTCGGCCCTGCGCTGCATCTCCCTGGTGGACATGGTCGGCGACCTGCGCACCCAGAACCAGCCGGGCACCACGCACGACCAGTACCCCAACTGGTGCATCCCGCTGACCGACGCCGACGGCCGCGCCGTCATCGTCCAGGACCTGCCGGACATCCCGCTGTTCCGCCGCGTCGCGGAGGCCGCCCGCGGCTGACGCCGCCCCGCCGCGGCTCCCCAGCCGCCCGGCCGGGCCCGCCACGGCGCCGGCCCGGCACCGGCCCCGGCTCCCCAGCCGCCCGGCCGGGCCGCCCCGCCGGGGGCGCCCGGCCGCGCCGCCCCGCCGGGGGCGCGCGGCCGGGCGGCTGCCGTCGTCACGCACATGCGCAACCGCACGGCTAACGCCGTCGCGCACCCCGGTTTCATCATGCGGAACACGGTTTGAGATGATGCCGAACGTGAGTGACAAAGCAACCAAGGTGAAGCCGGCGATCATCGTCGTCGTCGGCTTCATGCTCTTCTCGATGTTCTTCGGCGCGGGCAACCTCGTTTTCCCGCCCCAGATCGGCATGGAGGCCGGCGAGAACTACTGGCCGGCCATCCTCGGCTTCCTGTCGACCGGCGTGCTCCTGCCGGTCCTCGCCGTCATCGCCGTCGCCGTCTCCGGCTCCGGCGTCCGCGACCTCGCCAACCGCACCCACCCGCTGTTCGGCCTGGTCTTCTCCGTGATGGTCTACCTGTCCATCGGCGCGCTGTACGCCATCCCGCGCACCGCCAACGTCGCCTTCGAGACCGGCGTCGGCGCCATCACCGAGGACAACGCCGCCTCCCCGTGGTGGCTGCTGCTGTTCACCGCCGCGTTCTTCGCGGTGTCGCTATGGCTGTCCCTGCGCAAGGGCGGCATCGTCGACTCCCTCGGCCGCTGGCTGACCCCGGCGCTGCTCATCCTCATCCTCGCCCTGGTCATCGCCGGCGCCATCATGCTGCGCGCCGAGCCCGACGCCCCGGCGGAGAAGTGGTCCGGCAACGCCTTCGCCACCGGCTTCCTCGAGGGCTACCTCACCATGGACTCACTGGCCGCCCTCGTCTTCGGCATGGTCGTCATCTCCTCCCTGCGATCCAAGGGCGTCCGCGGCCGCCGCGCCATCGTCTCCGGCACCATCTCCGCCGGCGTCGTCGCCGCCGTGCTGCTGGGCATCATCTACCTGGGCCTCGGCAACCTCGGCCTGGCCGTCCAGGGCGAGTTCGACAACGGCGCCGCGCTGCTGGGCACCGCCGCCGAGCAGTCCTTCGGCACCATCGGCGCCTGGATCTTCGCCGCCATCGTGCTGCTGGCCTGCCTGACGACGGCCGTCGGCCTCATCACCTCCACCGCCGAGTACTTCTCCACCCTCATCCCGAAGCTCGGCTACGGCGGCTGGGCGGTGCTGTTCACCCTCGCCGGCCTGCTGGTGTCCAACCTCGGCCTCGACGCGATCATCGCCATCGCCATCCCGCTGAACGTGGCGCTGTACCCGATGGCCGTCACGCTGGTGTTCATCACCCTGCTGCAGGCCGCCCTGCCGTTCTTCCTGCGCTGGACCTACCGCATCCCGGTGGCCGTCTCCACGATCTTCGCGGTCATCGACCTGTTCAAGGCCCTGGAGATGGACCCCGCCGCGACGCTGCCGTGGCTGGCGGACCTCCCGCTGTACGCCGAGTCGCTCGCGTGGGTCCTGCCCGTCGGCGCGGTCGCCGTCGTCACGCTCATCGCCGACTGGCGCGCGGGGCTCCCCGCCCCGGCCCGCGGCTCCGCGCTGGAGGACGCCGAGAACCTCCGCGTCTACGGCACCGCGAAGGGCTGACGCGCCCGGCCCGCGCGGCCCGCGGCGGCACCCGGCCGCGCGGCCCGCGCACCGCGCCCCTCCCCCCGCACGCGACCGCGCCCGCGGCTCCCCCGGCCCTCCCGGCCGGCGGACCCGCGGGCGCGGTCCGTCTTCCCCGCCGGGCGCCGAGGCGGCGCAGCGCGGCGGCGGGCAGCGTCAGAACTGCCCGTAGATGATGCCCATCACCACGATGAGCAGGATCAGCGCGATGAGCGCCGCCTTCACGCGCGAATGCACGTCCTGACCTCCTCCTAGTCCCCGCGGGCGGCCGGCCCCGCGGGCTCGATGCGGACCCTCCTCCGGAAGGCGGGCCTGCGGGCCCACCGGCCGTGGAGGCGGCCGACGGCGACGTCGATGACGCCGATGAGCCCGAACGCCGCGGCCCCGCCGACCGGCAGCAGCACGGCCAGCAGCAGGATGGTCTGCACGACGACCGGCTGCTGGGTGAGCCACTGGCCGACGGCGTCGAACACGGCGTCCATGGGGGACGAGCTTACTACCCGGCCGCCCCGGCCAGGCCACGGCGGTGCAGCAGCGGCGCGACGTCGCGGTCGCGGCCGCGGAAGGCGCGGTAGGCCTCGCCGAAGTCGACGGAGCCGCCCTTGGACAGGATGAGCTCGCGGAACAGCATGCCGGTGGCGCGGTCGGCGCCGCCGGCCTCCTCGAAGCGGCCGAAGCCGTCGGCGTCGAGGACCTCCGCCCACAGGTAGGAGTAGTAGCCCGCGGAGTAGCCGCCGGCGAAGACGTGGTTGAAGAACGCGGAGCGGTAGCGCGGGGCGACGCCGTCGACGTCCAGGCCGGCGCGCTCCAGGGCGCGGGCCTCGAACGCCTCGACGTCGTCGACGGCCTCCGCCTCCTCCGGGGTCAGGGAGTGCCACGCCAGGTCGAGCGCGGCGGCGGCGAGGTACTCCGTCGTCGCGAAGCCTTCGCCGGCGGTGCGGGTGCGGCGGACGGACTCCACCAGCTCCGCGGGGATCGGCTCGCCGGTGTCGACGTGGCGGGCGTAGCGGGCCAGCACGTCGGGGTGCAGCGCCCAGTTCTCGTTGATCTGGGAGGGGAACTCGACGAAGTCGCGCGGCACGTTGGTGCCGGAGAAGCGCGGGTACTCCACGTCGGACAGCAGGCCGTGGAGGCCGTGGCCGAACTCGTGGAACAGGGTGGTGACCTCGTCCATGGTCAGCAGGGCGCGCTCGCCCTCGGCGGGCTCGGCGATGTTGAGGACGTTGACGGCGACGGTGCGCTCGCCTAGCAGGCGGGACTGGTTGACGAAGGAGCTCATCCACGCGCCGCCGCGCTTGACGGGCCGGGCGAACAGGTCGGTGAGCAGGAGGCCGATGCCCTCGCCGGTCTCCCCCTCGAGCACCTCCCAGACGCGGACGCCGTCGGCGTAGCCGCGCAGGTCGTCGCGCGGGACGACGCGGATGCCGTAGAGCATCTCGGCGGCGCCGAAGACGCCGTCGCGCAGGACGGTCTCCAGCTCGAAGTACTTGCGCAGCTCCTCACCGTCGACGGCGAACTCCTCGGCGCGGCGGCGCTCGGCCCAGTACGCCCAGTCGGCGGCGCCGACGGGCTCCCCCGCGAGGTCGGCGAGGATCTTCGCCTCCCCCTCGGCGTTGGCGGCGGCGGCCGGGGCGAGCTCGGCGATGAGGTCGCGGGCGGCCTTCGCGGAGCCGGCGGTCTCGTCGGCGATGACGTAGTCGGCGTGGGTGTCGTGGCCGAGCAGGCGGGCGCGCTCGGCGCGCAGCCGCACGATCTCCGGGATGAGCCCCCGGTTGTCGCGGCCCTCGCCGGTGCCGCGGGCGACGGAGGCGGAGTAGACGCGGGCGCGCAGGCCGGCGTCCTCCAGGTCGGCGAGGATGGGCTGGACGCTGGGCAGGTCCAGCGGGATGAGCCAGCCGTCCAACCCCGCGGCCTCGGCGCCGCGGCGCAGGGACGCGCGGTCGCCGGCGGACAGGCCCGCCAGCTCCGCCTCGTCGGTGACGTGGACGGCGCGGGCGCGGGTGTCGGCCAGCAGGTTCTCGCCGAAGGCGGTGCCGAGCTCCGACAGGCGCGCGTTGATCTCCGTCAGCCGCCTCTTCCCCGCCTCGTCGAGGTCGGCGCCGGCGCGGAGGAAGTCGCGGCGGTGGCGGGCGAGCAGGCGGCGGGCCTCCTCGCGGTCCTCCCCCTCGGGCTCGGGGACGCGGGAGACGCGGTCCCACAGGCCGGCGTCGAGGCGGATGGCGTCCATGTGGGCGGCGAGCTCCGGGGCGATGGTCGCCTCGATGGCCAGCCGCTCGTCGGTGGCGTCGGTGCCGGCGACGTTGAAGAAGTACGACGCGACCCGGTCGAGCATCCGGCCGGAGCGCTCGAGGGCCTCGATGGTGTTGGCGAAGTCCGGCTCCTCCGGGTTCGCGACGATGGCGGCGATTTCGGCGCGGTGGTCGTCGAACGCGGTGCGGAAGGCGGGGATGACGTGCTCGTCGCGGATGGCGGCGAAGTCCGGCAGGCCGTACGGCAGTCCGGAGGGCTGGAGCAGGGGGTTGTCGGCGTCGGTCATGGTGCCCCACCGTACCGGCCGGGCCGCGGCGCCGGGCCGGGTCCGCGCATCCCCGGGCCGCGGCCCCCGGCGGGGTCCGCGGGTGGTCCCCGCATCGTGCGTGACGACGCCTCCCGCGCCGCCGCTGCGCCTAGAACAGCGCGGCGATCTGGTCCCAGCTGCCGATGAGGATGCTGACGCACACCAGGATCGTCAGCACGGTGATGAGGACCGCCCAGAGGCGGCGGGGCGGCTGGTACTGCGGTTCGCGGTCGTCGTGGTCCATGCGCCCATTGCAGCACGCCCGGCGCGGCGGGCGCGACCCCGGTGCGGCCTACCCGCGCCGGTACGCGACGCCGCGGCCGGGGACGGGCGCGGCGCGTGCGGCCCGGTTCCCGTCAGTCGCAGGGTTCGCAGCAGCAGGAGCAGCAGCCGTAGTCGTGCCTTTCCGAGGTGCTCTCCTCGCAGGCGCGTCCGCAGACCGACGGCTCCCGCTGCCCGGTGCACGCGTCCTCGTGCCGGCAGAAGACGTAGTAGCCGGTGCAGACGCCGGCGACGTAGCGGGCGACGCGGCCCGGCGTCGTCCGCGGCGGGCGGTGCCCGGCGAAGATGCGGCCGGCGGCGCCGCGGGCCCCGCCGGCGATGAGCCGCTCGGCGCGCCCGCCGTCGGACCAGCCGGTCTCCCGGCCGACCCCGGCGAGCTCCGCCTCCAGGCGGTCGAGCAGCTCGTCGGCCTCGCGGCGGGCGGCCGCGTCGTCCAGCCCCACGGCGTCCAGCGGGTTGAAGGCGCCGGCTTCCCGGTCGGCCTCCCGGTCCTCGACGGCGTCGAGCAGGTGGGCCAGCGCGCCGAAGGCGGAGCCGGCCTCCGCCAGACCGCGGCGGGCGAGCGGGTGCTCCCCCGGCCGGGCGACGTCGAAGGCGCCGGCGAAGGCCAGCGCCGTCGCGTCCGCGGTCGGGGCGGTCACCCGCCGCAGCAGCTCCTGCCCCGGCGCACCCGGGGCGGTCAGCCGCCCGGCGCGGGCCGCGGCCTCCACCTCCGCCTGACGGGCGAGGCTCGCGCGGATGCCGCCCAGCACGTCGGCGGCGCCGGCGGAGCCCCCGGAGGCGGCGCCGGCGGGCATGAGCGCCTCCGCGCGGCGCTGCGCGCCGCGGCCGACGGCGCCGGCGGTCGCGGCCAGCGCCAGGTTCACCCGCGCCAGGCCCGCCTCGCGCTCGGCGCGCAGGTCCCGGGCCTTCGCCGCGGCCAGCGCCAGCGACACCGCGGCACCGTAGGCCGCGGCCGGCGACGTCGCCGGGACGATGTCCGCGGTGCGCATGCCGCGCAGCGGGCAGCGCCCGGCGGCGACGCGCTCCGCCTCCCCCGGGGTCAGGGCCTCCACCAGGGAGGACAGGGCGATGGCGTCGGTGTTGACCGCCAGGCCCGCCGGGTGGGGGCCGCCGCCCCGGGCCGCGGAGCACACCCCGCACATGTGCGCCGTCCAGGCGCCGCGATCGCCGTCGTGCCCGCCGCAGCCGGGCCGGATCAGTCCGAACATGCCGACAACGCTAAACCGGGAACCGTTGCGCGCGGAAGGTTTTCCCCTCGATGCGGTTCCGGCCCCGGCGGCCCCGTGGCAGAATCCGCCCCATGGACGGACAGCACCCGCAGTCGGCGTTCGGCTCCGCCGCCGAGCACGCACCGCGCATGGAGACGATCGAGCGCCGCACCCGCCGCGCGCTCCGGCACCTGCCGTCGCTGGCCCTCTTCCTCGGCTGCGTCGCCGGCATCGTCATCGCGGCCGCCATCTCCATCGCCACGGGCATCGACCCGGACACGCCCGTCCCGTTCTTCTCCATGCTCGCCGGATCCCTCGCCGCCGGGTGGATCCTGGCCATCTGGCTGGTGCTCGGCATCGTCCTGGTCTTCCGCGGCTGGGCGATGCTGCGGCTGGCCCGGCGCGCCGGGGTCCCGGCCCACGAGCTGGCGTGGGCCCTCGGCGCCGTCCGCTACGAGTCCTGACGCCGGGGCCGCACCCCCGCCCCGGTCCGGCCCCGGACCGCGCCCGGCACGCCCCCGCCGCACGCCGCGGCCGATGACCGCGGGCGGGAGACGTCGCAAAGCATCTTCTCGGACACTGGGAGCGGCGCACCCGCCGCAACCCCGCGCGCCCCCCGAACCCCACGGCCGCGACGCGCACCATCCGCCGAATCGTGGACGCGACCGCGGATCCGTGCGCGGGTGAAGAGGATTCCCTACCCTGGGCCGCATGGAAGACTGGTACCGCAAGGCGGTGTTCTACGAGGTCCTCGTGCGGGCCTTCAACGACTCGGACAACAACGGGTCGGGTGATCTGCAGGGCCTGACCGAGAAGCTGGACTACCTCCAGTGGCTCGGCGTCGACTGCCTCTGGCTGCCGCCCTTCTACGACTCCCCGCTGCGCGACGGCGGCTACGACATCCGCGACTTCCGCAAGGTGCTGCCCGACTTCGGCACCGTCGAGGACTTCCGCGCGCTGCTCGACGCCGCCCACGACCGCGGCATCCGGGTCATCACCGACCTGGTCATGAACCACACCTCGGACTCCCACGAGTGGTTCCAGCAGTCGCGCACCGAACCCGACGGGCCCTACGGCGACTTCTACGTCTGGTCCGATGACCCGGAGAAGTACGACGGGGCGCGCATCATCTTCGTCGACACCGAGGACTCCAACTGGACCTACGACCCGGTGCGCGGCCAGTACTACTGGCACCGCTTCTTCTCCCACCAGCCGGACCTCAACTACGACAACCCGGCCGTGCAGGAGGCCATGCTCGACGTCCTGCGCTTCTGGTGCGACATGGGCCTCGACGGCTTCCGCCTCGACGCCGTGCCCTACCTCTTCGAGCGCGAGGGCACCAACTGCGAGAACCTGCCCGAGACGCACGAGTTCCTGAAGAAGTGCCGCTCCGTCATGGACGAGGAGTACCCCGGCCGCGTCCTGCTCGCCGAGGCCAACCAGTGGCCGGAGGACGTCGTCGAGTACTTCGGCGACCCCGCCACCGGCGGCGACGAGTGCCACATGGCGTTCCACTTCCCGCTCATGCCCCGCATCTTCATGGCGGTGCGCAAGGAGTCGCGCTTCCCCATCTCCGAGATCCTCGAGTCGACGCCCGACATCCCGTCGAGCGCCCAGTGGGGCATCTTCCTGCGCAACCACGACGAGCTGACCCTCGAGATGGTCACCGACGAGGAGCGCGACTACATGTACTCCGAGTACGCCAAGGACCCGCGGATGAAGGCCAACATCGGCATCCGCCGCCGCCTGGCGCCGCTGCTGGAGAACGACCGCAACCAGCTGGAGCTGTTCAACGCCATGCTCCTGTCGCTGCCCGGCTCCCCGGTGCTGTACTACGGCGACGAGATCGGCATGGGCGACAACATCTGGCTCGGCGACCGCGACGGCGTCCGCACCCCCATGCAGTGGTCGCCCGACCGCAACGCCGGCTTCTCCCGCTGCGACCCGGGCCGCCTCTACCTGCCCACCGTCCAGGACCCGACGTACGGCTACCAGGGCATCAACGTCGAGTCCCAGATGAACCAGTCCAACTCCCTGCTGCGCTGGGTGCGCCGCATGGTGAAGATCCGCAAGCGCTACGACGCGTTCGGCGTCGGCTCCTTCCGCGAGCTCGACAGCGCCAACCCGTCGGTCCTGTCGTACCTGCGCGAGCACGGCGACGAGCGCATCCTCTGCGTCAACAACCTGTCCAAGTACCCGCAGGCCGTGGAACTCGACCTGTCCGCCTTCGCCGGCGACACCCCCGTCGAGATGACCGGCCAGGTGCCGTTCCCCGACATCGGCGAGCTGCCCTACCTGCTGACCCTGCCCGGCCACGGCTTCTACTGGTTCGAGCTGCAGTCCCCGCCGTCGGCGGAGGGCTCCCCCGACGGGATCTCCGCGACCGCCCCGGTCGTGCCCGTCGCCCAGGCCATCTCCGACGCGCCCGTCGCGGAGAGCCGCACCACCACCGAGGAGGACTAGATGACCCGCCCCGACATCGACCTGATCACCGCGGAGCTGGCGCGGACCCTTCCCAACCAGCGGTTCTTCGCCGACAAGGCCGCCGAGCTCCAGGGCATCGACGTCCTCGCGCACGACGTGGACGTCGCCGCCGACGACGAGGGCCCCATCGACCTGCTGTTCATCCGCGTGCGCACCGACCAGGGCCGCGCGGGCTACCTGCTGCCGGTGAAGTGGGGCACCGAGGTGCCCTCCGGCCACGAGCACTCCATCCTCGTCGCCGGCGACGGCGTGCTGGGCTACGACGCGCTCATCGACGCCTCCGCCATCACGGCCCTGGGCCGGGCGCTGGCCGCCGACGGCCGCCTGGGCTCCATGACCCTGAAGACCGTCGAGGGCGCGCCCTTCGAGGTCCCGGAGGCCGGCCGCGCCATGGGCGTGGAGCAGTCCAACACCTCCGTCATCTACGACGACGCGGTGATGTGCAAGTTCTTCCGCCGCGTCCACCCCGGCGTCAACGCCGACGTCGAGCTGCTGGCCGCCCTGTCCACCGCCGGCTGCGACTCCGTGCCGCACCTCTACGGCTGGACCGAGCTGACGGTGGAGGACAAGACGTTCACCACCGCGATGCTGCAGCAGTTCGTGCCGAACTCCGCCGACGGCTGGGCGATGGCGCTGACCAGCGTCCGCGACGTGCTGCGCAGCTTCGACGACGACATCGACGAGCTGGGCACCGACTTCTCCGTCGAGTCCCGCAAGCTCGGCGAGGCCGTCGCCGACGTGCACCGCACCCTCGCCGCGGCCGTGCCCGTGGGCGAGCGCGCCTCCGGCGAGCAGCTGGTCGCCCCGATGATCGCCCGACTGGAGCACGTCTCCTCCGTCGTCCCGCAGGTGGCGAAGCACGCCGACGCCGCCCGCGCCGTCTTCGACCGCGCCGCCGCCTCCGTAGCCGCCGCCGGCGTGCCGGTGCAGCGCATCCACGGCGACCTGCACCTGGGCCAGGTGCTGCGCACCCCGCGCGAGTGGCTGCTCATCGACTTCGAGGGCGAGCCGTCGCGTCCGTGGGACGAGCGGCGCCTGCCGGATCACCCGCTGCGCGACGTCGCGGGCATGATCCGCTCCTTCGACTACGCCGCGCACTACCCGCTGCTGACGGGCCGCGTGAACCTGGATCTGCAGCGCCCGCGCGTGCGCGACTGGGCGAACCGCAACATCTCCGCGTTCCTCGACGGCTACCGGGACTCCGGCGCCGCCGACACCCGCGCCGCGAAGGCGCAGGCCGCGCTGCTCGACGCGTTCGTGCTGGACAAGGCGATCTACGAGTGTCTGTACGAGGCGCAGAACCGCCCGGGCTGGCTGCAGCTGCCGCTGGCCGCGGTGGAGCGCCTGCTGTCGGACGACGCGGAGCCGGAGGCCCCGGAGGCGGGCCCGGCGGATTCCGCGGAGGCCGTTGACATCGACTAGACCGCTTGGTCTATGATGGGGCGCAGGTCATGACGGCGGACCACGCGCCCCGGGACGGGCGTCCGCCGGGCAACCGCGGCGCGAGTCCACGGTGCCCTCCCGGGAAGACCCGCCGCCGGCGCCCGCCGGCGGACGCGCTCGACCCGGAAAGGACGCCCATGTCCGCGTACCCCGCTCCCCGCCCCCGCTACGACCTGCCGTCGCCCGACGCCCCGCGCGCCGTGCTCACCGCCGGCGACGGGCCGTCCGCCCCGCTGCGCGCCGTCTCCCCCGACGGCGCCGAGCTGCACCTGGTCCCCGACGCCGCCGGCTTCCCGTGGGCCGTCCGCGCGGCGGCCGCCGCGGGTGCGGTCGCCGTCGTCGAGGACCTCGGCGGCGCCCGCCTGCTGCTCCACGTCCCCAACGCCGCGACCGGCGGCTGGTGGACGGGCCCCGCCCGCGCCGCCTGACGGCTCCGCGCCGCGCCTGACGACGGCACCCGCGCCGCGCGTCCCCGACCGGGGACGCGCGGCGCAGACGATCGCGGAGCCCGCATGCGGCGGGACCGGCGACCGGCACCCGCACGCTCCCCCGCCTCCCCGCCGCGCGACCGGCGCGTCGTCACGCGTACCGTGGACCGGACCCGTCGAACGACGCACCCGATCCAGCCCCCGGGAGGTCCGACCGTGCACTCCATCATGCGCATCCTGCGCTCCACCGGCGCCCTGTGGCCGCTCTACGCCGGCATCGTCGTCTGCTCCGTCCTGGTGGCGGCGGCGACGCTGGTGGGCCCGTTCCTCATCCGCGACGCCACCGACGCCATCGTCGCCGCCCTGTCCGGCGGCGCCCCGGGCAAGGCGGAGATCCGCCGCGTCGCCGGCGTCGTCGCGGCGCTGGCCGGCGGGCTGCTGCTCGCCGGCCTGACGCAGACGCTGGTGCGCAACATCGGCGGCTACTGGGGCGACGTGATGGCGGCGCGGATGCGGGAGATCCTGTCGACGCGCTACTTCGCCAAGCTCCTGTCGCTGCCGCAGCGCTACTTCGACGGCCAGGTGACGGGCACGATCATCGCCCGGCTGGACCGCTCCATCACCAACGTCACGCAGTTCATGCAGTCGGCGGCGAACACGTTCGCGCCGATGCTGGTGACGGTGGCGGCGGTGCTGGGCATCACGGCGTACCACTGGTGGCCGCTGGCGGTGCTGCTGGCGCTGGTGTTCCCGACGTACATCTGGCTGACGGCGCTGACGTCGAAGCGGTGGCTGGTGTTCGAGAAGGAGAAGAACGCGGAGGTCGACCTCGCGGGCGGCCGCTTCGCGGAGGTCGTCGGCCAGGTCAAGGCGGTGCGCAGCTACGTCGGCGAGGTCCGCGAGGTCGCGGGCTTCGGCCGCCGCTACGACCGGACGGTGGGCCTGACGCGGCGGCAGTCGCGCTGGTGGCACCTCATGGACTCGCTGCGCGGCGGGCTGCTGAACCTCATCTTCTTCGGCATCTACCTGCTGCTGTTCCTGCGGACGCTGCACGGGGAGTTCAGCATCGGCACGATGGTGATGCTCATCCAGCTGGTCGGCATGGTCCGCAACCCGGCGGAGATGATGAGCTACGTCATCGACACCGCCCAGCGCGCCGTCGCGGGCTCCCGCGACTACTTCGAGGTCATGGAGATGGACTCCGAGCCGGCGGCGCCGCGGGAGCTGGCGGCCGCCGCCGGGGCGTCGTCCGGGTTCGCGGAGCTCGGCCGGGACCGCCGCCGCGCGGAGCCGCTGCCGGTGCCGGCGGAGGGCCCGGCGATCGAGTTCAACGACGTGTCGTTCGCCTACGACGGCGACGACGAGGTCATCCACGACGTCAGCTTCTCCGCCCGCCCGGGCGAGAAGGTGGCGCTGGTCGGCGAGTCCGGCGGCGGCAAGTCGACGCTGGTGAACCTGCTGCTGGGGTTCTACGCCCCGACGGGCGGGACGCTGCGGGTGTGCGGCGAGGACGTGGCGGAGACGCCGATGGAGCGGCTGCGCGCGTCGTCGGCGGTGGTGTTCCAGGACGCGTCGCTGTTCTCCGGGACGATCCGGGAGAACATCGCGTACGGCCGCCCCGGCGCGACCGACGGGGAGGTGGAGGACGCCGCCCGCCGCGCCAACGCCGACGGGTTCATCCGCCGCTTCCCCGACGGCTACGACACGGTCATCGGCGAGCGCGGCCTGCGCCTGTCGGGCGGCCAGCGCCAGCGCGTGGCCATCGCCCGGGCGATCCTCAAGGACGCGCCGGTGCTCATCCTCGACGAGGCGACGTCGGCGCTGGACACGAAGGCCGAGCGCGAGGTGCAGCGGGGTCTGGAGGAGCTGATGGCGGGGCGCACGACCATCGTCATCGCCCACCGCCTGTCGACGATTTCGGGCGTCGACGCCATCGTCACCCTCGCCGACGGCCGGGTCGACGAGGTCGGCTCGCCCGCCGAGCTCGCGACCTCGGGCGGCATCTATGCGGAGCTGCTGCGGCTCACCGCCTCCGCGTCCGCGGAGGATCGCCGCAGGCTGAGGGAGTTCGGCGTCACCGCGTGACGGGTGCCCGCGCGGGTGCGGCGGGTGCGGCGGTTGCGCATCGCGTGCTTTGCGACGGCACCCGTCCCCTGCGCAGGCGGTGACGTACGCCGCTTGCCGACGGCACCCTCTCCGGCGCCGCGGGCGCGATGCGCGCGGCGGGGGCTACGCGGCGGCGGCCGCGGCGGGCCGCGCGTAGCTGACCAGCTCGTCGTCGGCGATGGCGGGCCGGGCGGGCCCCTCGTAGTCGAAGAGGGGCAGGTAGTCGGCGAAGGTGAAGGGATCGACGACGGGGGCGGCGAAGGTCGTGGTCATGATGTCCGAAGTCCTCTGGATGGTCGGCCGTGCGGGGATGCGGGGGTTGCGCGTCAGCGGCGACAGGACATTCGGCACGGGAGGGCGGCCGGCATCATGGCGAAGGCGGCGTCATGCGTCGCGGTCATCGTCGGCTCCTCTCCGTTGCTCATGACCCGACCTTAGCGCGGACAGACAGACCTGTACAGACCGACCGGTCCGTTTTTTCGTGCGGGGGCACCCGCGCGCCGGACCCGGGCACGACGGAACCGCGGCGCGGGAGCATCCGCGCCGCGGTCCGGGGGGCCGGGCTACGCGCCCGGGACGAGGTAGCCGCCGGCGCCCGGCACGGCCTCGACGACCACCGGCATCGGCATCATGAAGTCGCCGTCGGCGTACGCGTTCATCGTCCGGTCGCCGAGGAACTCCACGACCGCCCGGCGCGTGCGGTGCACCGACACCTCCTTCTCGCCGACGTGGCCGCCGCTGAACACCTTGCGGAACACCAGCGCCGCCTTCACGCGCCCGGCCTTGCCGATGACGGTGATGTCCAGCAGGCCGTCCGTCGAATCCGCCGTCGGGCAGATGACCATGCCGCCGCCGTAGGACGTGGTGTTGCCGAACGCGGCGAGCGTCATCCGCTCGTCCAGCACCGTCCCGTCGTCCAGCGTGATGCGGAACGGCAGCGCGTGGAAGTTGAGGAACTCCACCACGATGGCCAGGTTGTAGCGGTTGCGGCCGTGGGGCCACTTCATGACGTTGACGCGGTCCGACACCAGCGAGTCGAAGCCGGAGCACATGATGGTGCCGAACCAGAGGGCGTCGCCCTCCGGCCCGTCCTTCGGCGTGATGCGGCCGAGGTCCGTGACCATGACGTTACCGTCGGCGATGACGTCGGCCGCGGCCGCCGCGTCGTCGCGGGGCAGGCCGTAGTGGCGGGCGTGGTCGTTGCCCGTGCCCGCCGGGATGATGCCCAGCGGCACGCCCGACTCCGCCTGCTCCTGCAGGGCGAGGTTGATCATGCCGTCGCCGCCGGCGACCGCCAGGGCGTCGATGCCCCCGTCGTCCAGCGCCCGGCGGATGAGCCGGCGGGCGTCCTCCGGCGACGATCCCTGCAGCTCGACGACGTCCACGCCGCGGTCCGCGAACCGGCGGGACGCCTCCCGCGCCGCGTCGAGGGCCACCCCGTGGCCCGCCTTCGGGTTGACGACCAGGGCGATGGTCCGGACGTCGATGCGCGACCGCGCGCCGCCCTGTCCTGCTGCGCCGTCCACGGGCGCTCCTTTCCGTCGTGGGGCGGCCCGTAACCGCCCGTCCACCAGGGTAAACGGCGGGCAGGTGAACGTGTGGAAAACAGCCCCGCTGGACTACCCTGGGGAGCATCGAGGACGTCCATCCGAGACGTCCCCCGGCTGCAACGAGGAGACACGGTGACCACCGAATCCACACCCTCCCCGGTCGGGCGCCACATCGGCGACTCGGCCCTCACACGCGCCCGGCGCGACCGCGATCTGCGGGAGCTGCGGGAGATCTCCGACGGCGGCGGAACCGTCGACCTCATCGTCATCGGAGCCGGGGTCACCGGCGCGGGCATCGCCCTCGACGCCGCCTCGCGCGGCCTCGACGTCGTCCTGGCGGAGGCCCACGACCTCGCCTTCGGCACCAGCCGCTGGTCGTCGAAGCTCGCCCACGGCGGCCTGCGCTACCTCGCCTCCGGCCGCGTCGGCATCGCCCACCGCTCCGCCCGCGAGCGCGGCATCATGCTCGAGCGCACCGCCCCGCACCTGGTGCACCGCCTCGCCCAGGTCGTGCCGCTGTTCCGCGACACGCCCCTGACCGGCAAGGTCCTGCCCCGCCTCGGCTTCATCGCCGGCGACGCCCTCCGCGTCGCCGCCGGCACGAAGACCTCGACGCTGCCCTTCTCCTCCACCGTCGGCCCGGAGAAGGTCGCGGCGCTGTCCCCGACCGTGCGCCGCGAGGGCCTGCTCGGCGGCCACGTCAACCACGACGGCCAGCTCGTCGACGACGCCCGCCTGGTCACCGCGCTCGCCCGCACCGCGGCGAAGCACGGCGCCCGCGTGCTCACCCACGCCCCCGTCACCGCCGCCGACGGCACCTCCGCGACCATCCGCGACGGCCTCGGCGACGCCGGGGAGCTGCGCCTGCGCGCCCGCGCCGTCGTCAACGCCACCGGCGTGTGGGCCGGGTCCCTCGACCCGGGCATCCGCGTCCGGCCCTCCCGCGGCACGCACATCGTCGTCGACGCGGAGACGCTGGGGAACCCCGAGGGCTCCCTCACCGTCGCCGTGCCCGGCCACGTCAACCGCTTCTGCTTCGTGCTGCCCGCCCCGCACGGCCGCTGCTACATCGGCCTGACCGACGAGGACGCCCCCGGCCCCGTGCCCGACGTCCCCGAGGTGCCGGAGGAGGACGTCGAGTTCCTGCTCGACGTCGTCAACCGCGCCCTGGGCCGGAAGCTCACCCGCGACGACGTCATCGGCGCGTTCGCCGGCCTGCGCCCGCTCATCGACTCCGGCGACGGCTCCACCGCCGACCTGTCCCGCGAGCACGCCGTCATCACCGCCGACGACGGGCTCATCAGCATCGTCGGCGGCAAGCTCACCGAGTACCGGCTCATGGCCGAGCAGGCCGTCGACGCGGCGCTCGACGCCATGGGCGGCGACAAGCCGGCCTGCCGCACCCGCGACCTGCCGCTCGTCGGCGCCCCCGGCACCGCCGAGGGCCACGGCCTGCCGGAGCAGCTCGCCGCCCGCCACGGCGCCGAGGCCCCCGACGTCGTCGCCGAATGCCCTCTGGAGCGCCCCCTCGAGCCGGTCTTCCCCGGCTCCGACGTGCTGCGCTGCGAGTTCGCGTGGGCCGTGACCCACGAGGGCGCCTGCACGACCGCCGACATCCTCGAGCGCCGCACCCGCCTGGCGCTCGTCCCCGCCGACGCCGAGGCCGCCGCCGACGCGGCCGCCGAGGCCCTCGCCCTCACCGACCAGGAGGAGAACCGATGACCGGAACCACCGCACCCCGACACCGCATGCGCTGGTGGGGCTGGGGCGTCGACGGGCACGACAAGCCCCTCACCGACTCCGCCGCCCAGCTGCTGCGCGACGAGATCGGCATGCGCGACGAGAACCACCCGCCGATGGACATCGCCGACGTCGAGCTGCCCGCCTCCCGGCTGGGCGATGACGACCTGGCGGCCCTGCGCGGCGCCGCCGCCGTCGCCGACGACCACGACACCCGCGTCCGCCACTCCCTCGGCCGCTCCTACCCCGACCTCGCGCGCCTGCGGGCCGGGCGCATCGACGTCGCCCCCGACGCCGTCGTCACGCCCGCCGACGAGGACGAGCTGGCCGCCGTGCTGCGCGTCTGCACCGACCGCGGCATCGCCGTCGTCCCCTTCGGCGGCGGCACCAGCGTCGTCGGCGGCGTCGAGGCCGTCGACGGCGGGCACGGCAAGGCGATCGCCCTGTCGATGACCCGCTTCGACCGCATCCTCGACGTCGACCGCGTCGCCGGCACCGTCACCGTCGAATCCGGCGTCTACGGCCCCGACCTGGAGGAGCACCTCGCCCCCACCGGCCTGACCGTCGGCCACTTCCCGCAGTCCTTCGAGTTCTCCACCGTCGGCGGCTGGCTCGCGTGCCGCTCCGCCGGCCAGGAGTCCTCCGGCTACGGGCGCATCGACCGCAACGTCATCGGCCTCCGCGTCGTCACCCCCGCCGGCGCCATGGAGTTCCGCGACATCCCGTCGTCCGCCGCCGGCCCCGACCCCCGCCAGCTGTTCCTCGGCTCCGAGGGCACCCTGGGCGTCATCGTCCACGCCACCCTGCAGCTGCACCGGGCTCCGAAGGAGATGCTGTTCGACACCTACTTCTTCCGCTCCTTCGAGGAGGGCGCAGCCGTCTTCCGGGAGCTGGAGCAGTCCGGCGCCATCCCGCACCTCGCCCGCCTGTCGGACGAGAAGGAGACCCGCTACGGCATCGAGCAGCTGTCCGGCTCCATCGGCGGCAAGCTCACCGGCTACCTCCGCGCCCGCGGCTACGAGACCCCCTGCATGGCCATCTTCGGCTTCGGCCAGGAGTCCCCCGCCGCCGCGCGCGTCGCCCGCGAGCGCCTCGCCGCCGCCATGCTGCGGCGCAAGTGCACCCGCCTCGGCGCCATCCCCGGGATGATGTGGGTCAAGGCCCGCTTCACCTCCCCGTACCTGCGCGACGTGATGATGACGCGCGGCGTCGGCGTCGACACGCTCGAGACCGCCACCACCTGGGAGAACGCGGTGGAGCTGCGCCGCGCCATCGTGGAGGGCATGGAGGCCGCGGCCGAGGCCCACGGCAGCCCCGCCTACGTCTTCTGCCACATTTCCCACATGTACGAGTCCGGCTGCTCCCTGTACTTCACGTACTTCTTCCGGGAGGAGCGCGGCGACATCATGTCCCAGTGGATGGACATCAAGGGCGCGGCGTCCGACGCCATCCTCGCCCACGGCGGCACCATCACCCACCACCACGGCGTCGGCCAGGACCACGCCCCGTGGAACCGGGAGGAGAACACCGAGCTGTTCGGCCGCGTCCTCGCGGCGGTGAAGAAGGAGCTCGACCCCGCCGGCGTGCTCAACCCCGGCAAGCTGTTCGACGGCCCCGCCGACCTGCGCGACCGCTACCGCGGGGACGCCCTCTAGGCCCCTCGCGACGTCACGGCCCGGACGCGGTTTTCCGCGCCCGGGCCGTGTACCGTTCGGTCCATGACCGATTCCGCGACGACCGCACCGACCTTCCCGTCCCTCGACGAGCTCCGCGCCCGCGGCACCCTCAAGTGGACCGCCTACGACGCCGACGTGCTGCCCATGTGGGTCGCCGAGTCCGATGCGGCCACCTGCCCCGCCGTCGCCCACGCCGTCCGCGCCGCCGCGGACCGCGAGTTCTTCGGCTACCCGCCGCGCGACCACTCCGGCCTGGGCGAGGCGACCGCGGACTGGTGCCGCCGCCGCTACGGCTGGGAGGTCGATCCGGCCCGCGTCCACGCCGCCGCCGACGTCGTCCGCGGCGTCGTGCTCGCCGTGCGCCACCTGACGGAGCCCGGCTCCCCCGTGATCGTCCCGACCCCGGCCTACATGCCGTTCTTCGAGGTCGGCCCCGTCGCCGAGCGCGAGACCGTCTTCGTGCCGACGCTCGACCGCGGCCCCGACCCGGAGGCCGTCGACCGCGCCTTCGCCGCCGGCGCCGGCGCCCTCATCCTGGCCAACCCCAACAACCCGCTGGGCTTCACCTACGACGAGGAGACGCTGCGGGAGCTCGCCGACATCGCCGACCGGCACGGCGCGCGCATCATCTCCGACGAGATCCACGCCCCCATCGTGCTGGAGGGCCGCCACGTGCCGACCGCCTCCGTCTCCGAGGCCGCCGAGCGCGTCACCGTCACCGTCACCGCCACGTCGAAGGGCTGGAACACCGCCGGCCTGAAGTGCGCCCAGATCATCCTCAACGAGGAGGACGACCGCCGCTGGGCGCAGGTGCCGCACGTGGCGAAGGAGGGCGTCGCCACGCTCGGCCAGATCGCCGCCGTCGCCGCCTACCGCGACGGCGAGGCCTGGCTGGACGGCTTCCTCGACGTGCTGCGCGCCAACCGCGACGAGATCGCCCGCCGCCTGCCCGAGGTGCTGCCCGGCGCCCGCTTCACCCCCGCCGACGCCTCCTACCTGGCGTGGATCGACCTCACCGGCGTCGAGCCGATCATGGCCGACGTCGAGGCCGGCCGCGCCTCCTCCGCCCAGCAGTGGCTGCTGAAGAACGCCCGGGTCGCCGTGAACCCGGGCGAGGCGTTCGGCGACGGCGGCGAGGGCCACGTCCGGCTCAACTACGCGACGTCGCCGGAGATCCTCGCCGAGGGCCTCGACCGCATCGCCGCCGCGGTGGCGAAGGCGGGCTGACACCGGCGCCTGCGCACCGCGCCGCAGACGCCGACACGGCCGGGGCCGCGCCCATCCTGAATGGATGGCGCGGCCCCGGCCGTCGTCACGCGCGGACGGCGATCAGCCGACCACGGTGACGGACCCGTCGGCGTTGACGGTGACCTGCGCGGCGAGCGCGCGCGCCAGGTCCAGGCGCTGGTGCGACGGGCCGTCCGGGCGGTCCAGCGGGTAGCCGGAGTCGATGGCGGTCGCGGCGAGGACCTGCTTGCGCTGCTCGTCGTTCAGCTGCGGGAAGCGGGTCTCCAGCAGGCCGGCGATGCGGTCCGGGACGACGACCGGCGCGCCGGCCTCGCCGATGCGCGGGAAGCCGTACGTCATGCGCGGCGCCGCCTCGGCGACCGCGTCGGCGGAGGACTGGACGCCCGCGTCGCGCGCCATGCACTCCGCGATGGTCGCGCCGCAGCGCCACTCCAGCTCCGCGTGGAGCTCCTGCGCCGCCGCCTCGATGAGCGGGCGGAACTCCGGGTCCGCCCAGCGGTCGGCCGCCGCGGCGGTGCCGGACATGCGGCCGCCCATGACGTCGAGCGGGTAGTGCACGCCCATGACCAGGCGGCTGTAGCCGACCTCGGAGGCGCGGGCCTGGATCTGCGGCGCCGCCTCCGGGACCATCAGGCCCAGCAGGCCGGCGGTCCAGTAGGCCTTGTTGGTGTGGCCCGACGGGTAGGACGGGGTGGTCGAGTACGGGTCGTCGTCGCCCTCCGCGTCGCGGTAGTAGCGGTTGACGCGGTCGGGGGCGACGACGAACGGGCGGTCGTAGCCGTAGTAGTACTTCTCCACGAACGTCGACGACGCGATGCCGCCCCCGCGGGCCAGGGTGCCGGACAGCAGCTGGGAGGTCTTCGGCAGTCGGCCCTCCTCCACGGCCGTCGTGAAGTGCGCGTGCAGCTCCGGGCCGAGGGCCTCGGCGAGGTTGATCATCAGGTCGTCGTGGTCGTCGCTCAGCGCCGCCAGCTGCGCCTCGCGGTCGTCGGCCACCGAGTTGTTGATTTCGATGGTCTTCTCGAGGTTCTGGTCCAGGATCTCCGGGTGGTTGCGCCGCAGATCGGTGAACGGGTCGACGACGGAGAAGTAGAACATGCCGTCGGCGGAGTTGTCCGAGCGGTACGGCCGCGCGATGGCCTCCGGCCCGAACGGCGCCGGCACCGGCGCGCCCTCCGGCTGGTTCGTCGGCGGGGCCGGCAGCACCGGGGGCAGGCCCGGGTTCTCGGAGCTGCCGCCCGGCAGGTTCGGCAGGTCCTCCCCGCCCGGGATGTCGTCGGAGCCCGGCAGGTTGTCGGTGATGTCGTCCGGCGACGGCGCCTCGTCCGAGGACGGCAGGCGGTCGGAGCCCGGCAGCGCCGGGACGCCCGGGATGGACGGGACGGCGGAGACGGCCGGGGCGGCGGCCAGCGGCAGGCCGGCGGCGATGGCGATGGCGGCGGCGGTGCGGCCGGCGCGGCGGAGGCGGGACGAGGGGGACACTTCGCTCCTTCGGGGAGGTGCCGGCGCGCTGGGTGGGCGGCGACGGGCAGGAGGGTTGACGGGCGCACCGTAGACGGGCGCGGTGACCGCATGATTATTCCCCATTGAACGCATGGGGGCACGCAGGTTGCCGGAAGATGAATTCCCCTGCGGCAGGTGCTTTACGACGGCACCCGCCCCGCGTGGTCGCCTCCGCGTCCGCCCCGTCCGCCGCGGCTCGCCCACGGGCCGGGGCGCGGCCGGCAGGACCCCCTCCCCACCCTTGCCGCACATGAAACCCGTTTCCATTGTTTTCGCAGGTGACAGGGGATTTTCCGCGGCCTATGGTGGGGCCATGGCACACGATGGACGGGAGCACGGGCACGACGCCGCGCACGGCCACGACGCACACGGGCATGCGCACGGCGCCGCGCACGACCACGGCGCGCACGGCCACGCCCACGCGCACGGCCACGCCCACGCGCACGGCGGCCTCGTCCACTCCCACGTCGGCGAGGGCGCGGGCGCCCGCCGCATCGGCGCGGTCATCGCGCTGACCGCCGTCGTCTTCCTCGCGGAGGTCATCGGCGCCGCCGTCACCGGGTCGCTCGCGCTTCTGGCCGACGCCGGCCACATGCTCACCGACGCCGCCGGCCTGCTGCTCGCGCTCGTCGCCGCGCTGGCGGGGCGGCGCCCGCCGACGGCCGACGCCTCCTACGGCCACCGCCGCGCCGAGGTCCTCGCCGCCGCCGTCAACGCCGTCTCCGTCCTTGTCATCGCCGCGTTCATCGCCTGGGAGGCCGCGGGCCGCCTGCTGCCCGTCCCCGGCGGGCACGGCCACTCCCACGCCCACGTCGACGCCGGGACGATGATGTTCATCGCCGCCGTCGGCCTGGCCGCGAACCTCGTCGCCGCCATCGTGCTGCGCCCGGCCTCCGGCGGCTCCGTCAACGTCCGCGGCGCCTACCTCCACGTCCTCGCCGACGCGGCGGGCTCTGTGGCGGTGCTCGTCTCCGGCCTGGTGATCCTGCTGACCGGGTGGACCGCGGCCGACGCCATCGTCTCCGTCGGCATCGCCCTGCTTCTGGTCCCCCGCTCCTGGCGGCTGCTGCGCACCTGCCTGCGCATCCTCCTGGAGCGCGCCCCCGACGGCGCCGACCCGGACGCCATCCGCGCCACCCTCGCCGCCGCACCCGGCGTCGCGGACGTCCACGACCTGCACGTGTGGACCATCTCCGGCACCGAGACCCTGGTCACCGCCCACCTCGTCGCCGATCCCGCCGCCGACCCCGGCTGCGACGTCCTCGACGCCGCCCAGCGGGCGCTGGCGGGCGCCCACGGCATCACCCACGCCACCCTGCAGATCGAGGAGCCCGGCCACGCCGGGCACGAGGACGACGTGCACCCCTGACGCCCGCCCCGCGCGCCGGCCCGGCGACCACGTCCCCTCCCCCGTTCCCGGGGCGCGGTGCGCCCACGCCCCGCCGCCCCGTTGCTAGCCTTCCGGGCATGCGCATCACGCGAACCACCGCCACCGCCCGAACCGCGGCCGTCGCCGCCGCCGCGGCGCTCACCCTCGGCCTGGCCGCCTGCGCCGGCGACGACGACGCGGCCTCCGACGCCCCCGAGGCCACCGTCTCCGCCGGCGACTCCACCGACGGCGCGCCCGCCGACGGCGCCGCGCCGGCGCCGTCGGCCCCGGCGCAGGGGACGTCGTCAAGCACCGCACCCGCACCCGCCGCACCCGGGCACCCCGCGGCACCCGCCGCGGCCACCGACGAGGGCGCGGCGGCCGACGCCGGGCGCCTCGCCGAGGTCAGCCGCGCCGTGCTGGACCTGCCCGGCGTCTCCGAGCAGACGAAGTCCATCGCCGGCCGAGCCACCGGCATCGCCGAGCGCATCCAGGGCGTCCTCGGCCACGCCGACCCCGCCGCCGGCACCCTGCGCGACGAGGACCTCGCGCGCGTCACCGGCGGCGAGGGCGTCCACGCCGACCTCGACTACCTCAAGCTGCTGCATGCCGCGCTGCCGCCGCTGCTCGACCGCGTCGAGGCGTCGGGCGCCGAGGGCGCGCAGCCGATCGTCGACGAGGGCCGCGCGCTCATGCAGGAGGTCGACGGACGCCTCGGCGTCTGACGGGCCCCGCCCACGCCGACCGGCCCGCCCACGACGACGGGCCCCGGCACCGCCCCACGAGGGGACGGAGCCGGGGCCCGTCGTCGGTTCCGGGTGCGGCCTACTTGTAGTCGTAGAAGCCGGCGCCGGACTTGCGGCCGAAGCGGCCGGCCTCGACCATGCGCTTCAGCAGCGGCGGGGCGGCGTAGGTCGGCTCCGCGTACTCGTCGTACATCGCGTCGGCGATGAACTTGACGGTGTCCAGGCCGACCATGTCGGCCAGGGTCAGCGGGCCCATCGGGTGGGCGCAGCCGTTGACCATGCCCGCGTCGATGTCCTCCTTGGTGGCGACGCCGTCCTGCAGCATGCGGATGGCGCCCAGGATGTAGGGCACCAGCAGGGCGTTGACGATGAAGCCGGAGCGGTCCTTCGCCTTGATGACGGTCTTGCCCAGCGCCTCGGAGGCGTAGGCGTAGGCGCGCTCGGCCTGGACCTCGCCCGTCGTCAGCGTGACGACGTGCTCCACCAGCGGCAGCACCGGCACCGGGTTGAAGAAGTGCAGGCCCATGACCCGCTCCGGGCGCTTCGTGGCCGCGGCGATGGACTGGATCGGCAGCGAGGAGGTGTTGGAGGCCAGGATGGCGTCCGGGTCCTCGACGATCTCGTCGAGCTGGCCGAACACGGAGGCCTTGACCTCCGGGTTCTCCACGATCGCCTCGATGACCAGCTGGCGGTCCTTGAAGTCCGCGAACTCGGTGGTCCAGGAGATGCGCCCCAGGATCTCGTCGCGGGCGGAGGCCTCGAGCTTGCCGCGGGAGACGGCCTTCTCCAGGGACTTCTCGATGCGGCCGCGGCCGGCGTCGAGGAACTCCTGCTTCGCCTCCCAGACCAGCACGTCGCTGCCGGCCTTGGCGCAGACCTCGATGATGCCGGAGCCCATCTGGCCGGCGCCGACGACGCCGACGCGCGTGATTTCGTTGGCCATGTCGTTGTTCACTCCCGTTTCTCAGTTAGTTGTGCAACGTGTTCGCTTCCGCGAATGTACCCGCTGTCAGGGCAGCTGCGAGGCGATTTCGGCCATCCGGGCCTCCATGTCGCGGGCCACTCCCGCGATTGCCTCGTCCGCGGAGCCCTTCAGCGACGACCAGGACTGCTGCAGCCGGTGCAGGTGGGCGCGCAGCACCGCGTCGTAGGCGCCGGCGGCCTGCTCGCCGGAGGCGCCGAGGACGCCGGAGCGCTCCTGCTCGGGGATCGCCGACGACCCCTCGGGGACGTGGTCGCCGAGCTTGCGGATCTGCGCCTCGGCCGCGCCCTTCACCTGGCCGGCCAGGGACTTGACCGGGCCGGGCACCTGCGGGTCCTCCAGGACGTGCTGCGACAGCTCCAGCAGGACGCGGGCGTCGGCGACGAGGTGGCCGGCCTGCTGGGCCGACGCCTCGTCCGCGGCGGCCGCGGTGGCCTGCTCCGCCGACGTCTGCTGCGCGGGGTCCGCGGGGTCGTAGCCGCAGCCGGCGAGCGCCAGCGCGGCGGCCAGCGGCGCCGCGACGGCCGCGGCGCGGAGACGGCGGGCCATGTCCTAGTCC
This sequence comes from Corynebacterium sp. 335C, assembly GCF_053525695.1. NCBI lineage: Bacteria > Bacillati > Actinomycetota > Actinomycetes > Mycobacteriales > Corynebacteriaceae > Corynebacterium > Corynebacterium sp. 335C. The sequence goes on along the minus strand of NZ_JASTTB010000002.1, from coordinate 264,710 downwards.
ACCTCCAGCTCGCCCATGCGGTCCCAGCCGTCCTTGCCCTCGATCTGCTGGGAGATGATCCGCGGCGTGGCGGAGATGAGCGGGCGGAGGTCCTCCATCGCCTTCTCGAAGTGGTCGGAGGTGACGTGCGCCTCGGCGGCGTCGTCGTCGAACGCCTCCAGCAGCACCCACTCGTTCGGGTCGTCGACGGAGCGGGACCACTCGAAGAACCGGTTGCCGGCCTCCGCGCGGGTGGCGGCGGTGAACTCGGCGACGTGGTCCATCCACTGGTCGGCGTGCTCGGGCTTCGCGGGGAACTTCACGACGATGAAAATCATGCCGCCGATTGTAGGGACGCCGCCTTAACGCGCGCTGAGCACGCCGCGGGTCCGGCGCCGCGTGACGACGGGGCGCCGCGCGGGTCGCCGCCGGCGCTCCCCCGCGGGTCGCGCATCATGCGTGACGACGGGTCGCGCCTCATGCGCGGCGACGGGGCCCGCGCACGGCGGCGGCCCCCGCCGCACGCCGCCCGGGACTTCCCGGGGTCGGGTGCGGCGGGGGCCGCGGGGTCGCGCGCCGGCGGGGTCTCCGTCGTCACGCGAGACGACGTCAGGACGTCGCGGTGCCCTTCTTCGCGGACTCCCCGTCCGCGTCATCGCCGGACGAGTCGCCGTCGAACTCGCCCTCGACGCGGACGTCGCCGCCGAAGACCAGCGTGCCGTCCTCGTCGTAGCGGTAGTCGATGGGCGGCAGCTCGTTGCCCTCCTCGTCGTAGCCCGGGGCCGTGCGGGCCTCGTGCTTCTCCAGGGACTCCGCGTCGTGGGTCTTGCCCCAGCGGCGCGTGCGCGGGCGGCGGACGGCCTGGTGGTCGTCGCTCATGCCCTTGACCAGGGAGTACATCATGACGAAGTGCATGAAGAAGAACGGGACGCCGATGATGACGACGACCTCCTGGAGCGCCAGGATGCCGTCCTCGCCCGTGATGACCAGCATCGCCGCGGCGACCGCGCCGATCATGATGCCCCACAGGACGCGGTAGGCGGTCGGCGACTGGTTCTCCTCGCCCGTCGACATCATGTCGGTCACCATGGCGGCCGAGTCGATGGACGTGACGAAGAAGATGACGATGGTCAGCAGCGCGATGACGCTGACGATGAAGGTCAGCGGCATCTGCTCCAGCAGGATGAACAGGGCCGGCGACGGGTCGCCGCCCTCGACGACCGGCTTCGTCAGGATGCCCGGCTGCTGCTTCTCCAGCTCGAAGCCGGCGCGGCCGAAGACGGAGAACCAGATGACGACGAAGATGGTCGGCATGCCGATGACGCCGGCGATGAACTCGCGGACCGTGCGGCCGCGGGAGATGCGCGCGACGAACATGCCGACGAACGGCGACCAGCAGATGGTCCACGCCCAGTAGAACACCGTCCACGCGCCCTGCGACCACTCCGGGTTCAGGTCATGGGAGTCGGTCCAGAACATGATGCGCGGCAGCATGTCGCCGTAGACGCCGAAGGAGTCGACGACCTGGCGCAGCAGCGTCAGGGTCGGGCCCATCAGGAGCACGAACACCATCAGCGCCACGGCGATCCAGATGTTGATGTTCGACAGCAGCTTGATGCCCTTGTCCAGGCCGCGGGCCACCGAGATGGAGGCGATGACGATGATGATCGCGATGAGGATCAGCTGCACCATCGAGTTCTCGGCCAGGCCGAGGACGCGGTGGGCGCCGGCGTTGATCTGCATCGCGCCCATGCCGACGGACACGGCGATGCCGAACACGGTGCCGATGATGGCCAGCGCGTCGATGAGCTTGCCCGGCCAGCCGTAGATGCGGCTGCCCAGCAGCGGCGCGAAGATGGACGACACGCGCGGCGGCAGGTGGCGCTTGTAGATGAAGTAGCCGAGCGCCAGGCCCGGCAGCGCCATGATCACCCACATGTGGATGCCCAGGTGGTACAGGGTGAAGCCCATGGCGTCGTGCTGGGACTCCACCGACATCGGCTCGGTGCCGAACGGCGTGTTGAACGCGTGATTCATCGGCTCCGCGACGCCCCAGAACATGAGCATCGAGCCGGTGCCGCCGGCGAACAGCATGCCGAACCACTCGGCGAGCGAGTACTCCGGGTTCTCGTCGTCCTCGCCGAGCTTCAGCCGCCCGTAGCGGGAGACGAAGACGCCGACGAGGAACAGCAGGGCCGCCGACACGCCGCCGATGAAGAGCCAGCCGAGGTTCTCGGTGACCCAGCCGGAGGCGGTGGAGTACCACTCGCGGGCCGTGTCGCCGAGGAGGATGGTCATGGCGACGAAGCCGACGATGAAGGCGATGGACACGCCGAAGATCAGCGGGTCGGTCTTGAGCCGCGACCCCTCGTAGGTGGTCGCGGACGTGGTCGATTGCGATGAATCTGACATGGATCGGGTTCTTCCCGGTCGATTGACTATGGTCCGGCTAAAAGAATATTCAAGGACGGCTGAGACCTCAGCGAAAGGGTGCCGGTTGTCCCCCGTCATGCGAGGACCCCGGCGCCGGCGGGGTGCCGGCGCCGGGGTCCCGTGCACCCGGTGCGGGGCCGCGGGGCGCGGCCCGGGGAGGCCCCGGTGCGGCCCGGGTGCGGGGCCGCGGGGCGCGGTTGCCGGGGCGCGGCCCGGGCGACGCCCTACGTGGACGGGTGCAGCTCGCCGAGGGCGTTGAACAGGGCGATGTTCAGGCGGAACGCGGCGCGCGCCTCCTCGACCAGGTGGTCGAGGTTCTCCTGGAGCTCCGGCAGGGAGTCCAGGGTGTTGCGGTAGTCGTCGCGGTACGGCTTGACCTTCGGGATGTCCTCGAAGCGGTAGGTGTCCACGCCGCCCTCGCCCAGCTCGTAGTGGGTCTTCATCATGCGGCCGATGACCTGGCCGCCGGCCAGGTCGCCGAGGTAGCGCACGTAGTGGTGGGCGGCGAAGGCGACGCCGTCGCGGGCGTCGGCGATGGCGTCGAGGCGGTCGACGTACTCGCGGGTCGCCGGCAGCGGCTCGATCTCCTCGCGCCAGACGTGGTCGCCGCGCAGGTAGGTCAGGTCCGCGGCGATGGCGCCGACGCGCAGGAGCCGCTCGTCGACGAGGGCGCCGCCGACCGGGGTTCCGGAGACGGTCTCGCCGCACTCCTCGAGGGCGCGGTAGACGAAGATCAGCTGGCCCAGCAGGTCGTAGTAGGCCTCGCGGGTCAGCTTGCCCTGCAGCAGGTCCGACATGTAGGTCGAGTTCTCGGCCTCGTCGTGGACGTCCATCGTGGCCTCGCGCAGCGCGACGGAGGGCTTCGTGTCGGTCATGGTGTCATCTCCAATCTGGTGTCGGACTCGGGTCCGGGGATATGGGGGTGTCATGGGCGGGCACGCGGCCCCGTGCGGGGTCGACGCCCTGCGCCGCGGCGGGGTCGGAGCGGCGCGCGGTGCACGGTGCGGAGGCCGCCGCACCGTGCGCGGCGGCGGCCGGAGGGGCCGGTCCGCCGCGTCGCCGCCGCGGCCGGTGCCGCGGCGGGCGGACGCCCGCCCGCGCGGTCATCGCGGGGAGTCCCCGGGTGCGGGCCGGCGGGGCGTGACGACGATCCGGCCGGCGGAGTCGCGGAGGATCTCGACCGGCTGGCCGTAGACCTCGCCGATGACGTCCTCCGTCAGCGCCTCGTCGGGGCGGCCGATGGCGCGGATGCCGCCGCCGGCGAGGACGACGACGCGGTCGGCCCAGGCGGCCGCAGCGGACAGGTCGTGGAGCACGACGACGACGGTGCCGCCGGCGTCGGCGTGGGCCCGGGCGGCGGCGAGGATGCGCTCGGTATGGCGCAGGTCCATCGCGGCGGTCGGCTCGTCGAGGAGCAGCACCGGGGTGGACTGCACCAGGACGCGGGCCATGTGGACGCGGGCCTGCTCGCCGCCGGAGAGCGCGTGGATGGGCCGGTCCAGGAGGTGGGCGACGTCGCACGTGGCGACGGCGGCCTCGACGGCCCCCGGGTCGGCGCCGCCCCAGGGGGCGCCGCCCATGTTGATGACCTCGGAGGCGCGGAACGCGAAATCGACGGTGAGGCGCTGGGTCAGCACCGCGCGGACGCGGGCGAGCTCGCGCAGGCCGTGGTCGCCGACGGGGCGGCCGCCGATGAGGACGCGCCCCTCGCTGGGATCCAGGTCGCCGGAGATGGCGCCGAGGAGCGTGGACTTGCCGGCGCCGTTGGGGCCGACCAGGGCGACGAACTCGCCGGGCCGGGCCTCCATGTCCACGCCGGAGAGGATGGTGCGGGGGCCGCGGTCGAGCCGCAGGCCCTCGACGGAGATGCCGGTGCCGGTCACGCCATGGCCCCCTTCCTGCCGCGGAGCAGCATCCAGAAGAACAGCGGGCCGCCGACGAGGGACGTCAGCATGCCCAGCGGGAGATCCGCGCCCGAGATGAGGGTGCGGGCCGCGAGGTCGGCGGCGGTGGTGGTCAGCGCGCCGCCGACCAGGGAGGCCGGGATGAGGGCGCGGTGGCCGGGGCCGAGGATGAGGCGGATGGCGTGCGGCACGACCAGTCCGACGAACGCGACGATGCCGGAGAAGGCGACGCCGACGGCGACGAGCAGCGCGGCCGCGGTGATGATGATGCGGCGCAGGCGGACGACGTCGACGCCGAGGTGCCGGGCCGGGCGCTCGCCGAGCGACAGCAGGTCGAGGGTGCGCGACATCGACCACAGCAGGACGCCGACGCCGAGGGTGACGGCGGCGACGAGGCCGACGGCGGTCCAGTCCGCGCCGGCGAAGCTGCCCATCTGCCAGAAGACGATCTGGTCGCGGGCCGACGGGTCGGCGATGAAGGTCAGCAGGGACACGAGGCCGCCGCAGACCGCGTTGACGGCGACGCCGACGAGGATGAGCATCGCGGGGCCCATCGAGCCGCCCGCGGTGGTGCGGGCGACGATCGCGACGACGGCGGTGGCGGCGATGCCGCCGGCGAAGGCGCCGGCGGCGGTGAACCAGTGGCCGCCGATGGTGCCGGAGAAGACGACCGCGCCGGCGGCGCCGACGGCGGCGCCGGAGCTGACGCCGATGATGGACGGCTCGGCCAGGGGGTTGCCGAAGATGGCCTGCAGGGCGACGCCGGCGACGGCGAGGCCCGCGCCGACGAGGGCGGCGAGCAGGATTCGGGGGAAGCGGACGTACCAGAGCGTCGCGTCGACGTGCGCGGCGGCGGGGTCCGGCTCCACCAGGCCCATGGAGCGGCCCATGGCGGCGAAGACGTCGGAGGCGCCGACGCCCAGCTGGCCCGCGAGGGCGGACCAGAGGGACAGGCCGAGCAGCGCCGCGATGACCGCGACGAAGAACGCGGTGTGCCGGGCCATCAGCCGGCGTCGCCGAACAGCGCGTCGGCCATCGCGTCGATGACGCGGCCCGTCTGCGGGCCGAAGGACAGCAGCTGCGAGTCGGGGACGTCGATGACGCTCCGGGCCGCGCCGGCCGGGGTCTGCGCGAAGCCCGGGAGCTCCATCATCCCGTCGATGCCGCCGATGGACTCCAGGCCGCCGGTCATGACGATGACGGTGTCGGGGGCCGCGGCGACGAGCGCCTCCGGGGTCAGCGGCGTGAAGCCGTCGCCCGCGCCGGAGTCGGCGGCGGCGTCGACGCCGCCGAGGGCGGTGATGAGCTCGCCGGCGCCGGTGCCCTCGCCGGCGATCATGGCGGTGGTGGTGCCGCGCAGGTACAGCATCATCATGCGGCGGCCGTCGGACTTCGCCTGCGCCCGCTCGGACGCTTCCGCGATGTCGGTCTCGACGGCCTCGCGGACGCCGGCGGCCTCGTGGCCCAGGCCGGTCGCCGCGGCGATCTCGTCGACCAGCTCGCCGACGGTGTCGATGGTGCGGTCGTCGGAGACGTAGACGACGGGGATGCCCGCGGCGCGGAAGCCGTCCATGGCCTTCGACGGGCCGACGGTGCTGTCCGTGAGGATGAGGTCCGGCTGGAGGGACATCACGGTCTCCGGGTTGACGGCGTGGCCGCCGGGGGCGAGCTCCGGCAGGTGCTCCACGCCCGGGAAGTCGGAGGCGATGTCGCGGCCGACGAGGCGGTCGCCGAGGCCCAGGGACCACACCATGCGCGACAGGGCGCCGGCGCGATCGAGGGCGACGATGCGGTCGACGGACTCCACCGTCTGGGTCTCGCCGTCGGCGCCGGTCACGGTGACGGGCAGCTGCGGCTGCGGGTTCTCCACCAGCACCTCCGGGTTCTCCGACGGCAGGTCGGCGGAGACGTGGCCCGACGCGCCCTCCACCGTGGCCGTCGGGGCGGCCGTGCGGTCCGGCGGGGTGCATCCGGCCAGCGCCCCGGCGAGGACGATGACCAGGAGGAGGGCGGCGACGACGCCGCCCCGTCGGAGGAAGGTGATGGGCATTTTCCGTTCCGTTCAGTATTAGCTGTGGATCGGCTAAAAGGTAGCATGATGAACATGCGTACTCATTACCTTCCCCGCACCTTCGCCGGCGTGCTCGCCCTTGCCGCCGCGGGCTCCCTGGCCGCCTGCTCGGGCGGCGGGGACGAGGCCTCCGGCGCCGTCACGGAGACGAGCCCCGACGGCATCGAGATGACCGTCGATCGCACCGCCGACCTGGCCGAGGGCGACACGGTCCAGGTCGACATCTCCGGCCTGGACACCTCCTCCGGCTACTACCTGGCGCTGTGCGGCGTGACGAACCCGGAGGGCCAGCCCTTCCCGGACTGCACCGGCGACCGCTCCGGCGAGACCCAGAAGTGGTTCCGCAACCCGGAGGGCACGGAGCAGATGAACGACGAAGGCACGATCTCCACGACGCTGACCATCACGCCGAAGGGCGAGGCCATCGACTGCCGCGAGTCCGAGTGCGCCGTGAAGCTCTTCGGCGACCACCGCGAGGCCTTTTACGACATCGTCCAGGTGCCCGTCACGCTGAAGTAGCGCACGCCGCGCGGGGCGACGCCGCAACGCAGCGCAGCGCACCGCACCGCAGAGCGTGACGACGGCTCCCCGCGCCGCTCCCCTCCCCCGTCCGGCCGCCGCCCCTCCCGCGGGCGGCGGCCGGACGGCATCATGGGCCCATGACCGGACCCCTCATCCTCCCCTTCGGCGGCGCCCGCCCGCGCATCCACCCGTCGGCCTGGATCGCGCCCGGCGCGGTCATCATCGGCGACGTGGAGATCGGCCCCGACTCCAGCGTCTTCTACGGCTGCGTGCTGCGCGGCGACGTCAACGCCATCCGCATCGGGGCGCGCACGAACATCCAGGACAACTCCGTCGTCCACGTCGACGGCGACGCGCCGACGACGCTGGGCGACGACGTCACCGTCGGCCACATGGCGCTCGTCCACGGCACCACCGTCGGCGACGCGACGCTGGTGGGCATGAAGTCGGCGCTGCTGTCGCACTCCGTCATCGGCTCCGGGAGCCTCGTCGCCGCCGGCGCCGTCGTGCTGGAGGGACGCGAGATCCCGCCGCTCAGCCTCGCCGCCGGCGTGCCCGCGCAGGTGCGGAAGGAGCTCGACGAGTCGGCGCGGGAGGGCTTCATCGCCCACGCCGGGCGCTACGTCGCGACGTCGCGCGGCCACCGCGGCCTCGCCCCGCTGGATCTCGCCGACGTGCTCGACGAGGCGGCCGGGTCCTAGACCACCGGGCGCGTGCCCAGCGCCCACTCCCCCAGCACCGCGAAGGGGCCGAACGGCAGCAGCCGCAGCACCGCCCACGCGGCGAACAGCAGGATCAGCGCCCGCCACGCCCACGGCCACCGGGTCCACGACGGCACCCGCCGCCCCACCGCGGCGCCGGCCCACGCCACCCACGCCCACACGGCGAGGACGGCGGCGAGCACGGCGAAGGCGTTGAACTTCAGCGCCGCCGGCAGGTCCAGCCGGGTCAGCGCCCAGATGGCGCGGGACGTGCCGCACACCGGGCACGGGATCCCGAACAGCACGGCGGTCGGGCAGCGCGGGATGACGCCGCCCGGCTCCACCGGGTCGGCCGCGGCCACCACCGCGCAGCCGCACACCGCGGCCGCCGCCGTGACCGCCGGACCGGCGAGGCCCGGCCTCCCGGCCCGGCCGCCCGCCGCGCCGGCGGGGGCGTGGCCGGGGCGGGGCGCGTCGTCACGCGAATCCCGCGGAACCCGCGCATCGCGCGGGGTTCCGCGCGACCCGCCTCCCGCGCACTCCCCGCACATGCGTCAGCGGCGGATCTCGGCGCCGGCGGCCTCCATCTCCGCCAGCGCCGCCTCGCCGCGCGCCGAGTCGACGGCCGCGCACTGGTCGGCGAGCACCCGGACGGTGAAGCCCTCCTTCAGCGCGTCCAGCACCGTCGCGCGGACGCAGTGGTCGGTGGCGACGCCGACGACGTCGAGGTGCTCCACGTCGGACGCCCGCAGCGCCTCCGCCAGCGGCACCCCCGCCTCGGTGCGGCCCTCGAAGCCGGAGTAGGCGGCCTCGTACTCGCCCTTCGTCACGTCGATGCGCACCGCGTGCGGGTTCACCTGCGCGAACCAGTCCAGCGCCGTCACCATGTCCGGGTGCAGCTCCGCGCCCGGCTCCCCCGCGGCGCAGTGCCGCGGCCACGAGTCGACGAAGTCCGGCTCCTCCGACCAGTGCGCCCCCGGGTCGATGTGGTGGTCCCGCGTCACCGCCAGCACGGAGTAGCGGCCGACGCTGCCGGAGACGTGCAGGTAGGTGCGGCGGTAGGCGGCGATGGCGCCGTCGACGGCCAGGGAGCCGCCCTCGGAGAAGTCGTTCTGCGCGTCGACGACCACCAGGGCCATGACGGGGCGCTTCTGCCGCTCCTCCTCCGGCACCGCCTCCTCCTGCAGCATCCGGTACTCCTCGGCGAAGGAGGGGCGGCGGGACGTCTGCGGGAACTGCTGCTCGGGGGACATGCGGGTATTGTGCCACGCCGCGCGCTGCGGGGGCTCCGGCGCGTTCGGTAGATTCCCGGTCATGGACATCCCAGCATCCCGCACCACGACCACCGGGGCCCGGCGATGAGCGGCGGGCTCGTCGCCCTGCTCGACGACGTCGCCCTCATCGCCCGCAGCGCCGCCGCCTCCATCGACGACGTCGGCGCCGCCGCCGGCAAGGTCGGCATGAAGGCCGCCGGCGTCGTCGTCGACGACGCGGCCGTCACCCCGCGCTACGTCGCCGGCGTGAAGCCCGCCCGCGAGCTGCCGATCATCTGGCGCATCACCAAGGGCTCGCTGGTGAACAAGCTGGCGATCATCCTGCCCATCGCGCTGCTGCTCAGCGCGTTCGCGCCGTGGGCTCTGACGCCGATTCTCATGGTCGGCGGCACGTACCTCTGCTACGAGGGCGCGGAGAAGATCTGGGCGAAGGTCTCCGGCCACGGCGGCCACTCGGAGCCGGTGGCGAAGACCGGCCCGGGCGCGGAGGACAAGCTGGTGAAGTCCGCCATCACCACCGACTTCATCCTGTCGGCGGAGATCATGGTCATCTCCCTCAACGAGCTGACGGGCGAGTCCGTGTGGCGCCAGGCGATCGTCCTCATCGTCGTCGCCATCGCCATCACCCTCCTGGTGTACGGCGCGGTGGCGCTGCTGGTGAAGATGGACGACGTGGGCCTGCACCTCGGCGAGTCCGAGTCCGGCGCGCTGCAGGCCCTCGGCCGCGGCCTGGTCGCGGCGATGCCGAAGATCCTGACGCTCATCAGCGTCATCGGCGTCTTCGCGATGCTGTGGGTCGGCGGCCACATCCTGCTGGCCGGCGTCGACGAGCTGGGCTGGCACGCCCCCTACGGCTTCGTCCACCACCTGGCGGAGTCCGTGCCGGGCGGCTTCCTGTCGTGGCTGGTCGACACGGCGTGCTCGATGGTCGTGGGCATCGTCTGGGGCGCCATCATCGTGGCCGTGACGTTCATCCCGCCGCTGAAGGGCCTCATCCACGGGGGCGACGAGAAGCACTAGGGTCCCCGCCCTCCCCTGCGCCCCGCCGCGGTCCGCCGCCGGCGGGGCGTAGCCGATCGCGGGGGCGGTCGCGGTGCCGGGTGCGGCTCGCGCGGGGGCGGTCGCGGGGCGCGCGGGATGCGGGGTCGCGTCCGGGGCCCGGGTCCGCGCGCGGGTGCGCGCGTCGCGTGACGACGTCCCCCGCCCCGGCGCTAGTCCGCGTAGTGCTCGCCGTCGACGTACATCCAGCGGCGGGCGCGGACGGTGAACCGGGAGCGCTCGTGCAGCACCCCGGGCGCCCCGTCCTCGACGTAGCGCGCCCGGAACTCGACGACGCCGTCGCGGTCCCCGTCGGCGCCGTCGACGACGTCGACGATCTCCAGGCCGGTCCACTCCGTGGACTCGTCGAGGGTGATGAGCTCCGGGCGGGTGCGCGGGTGCCACGTCCGCCACAGGAAGTCCGCCTGCCCGGCGGCGAAGGCGGAGTAGCGGGCGCGCATGAGCGCCTCGGCGGTGGCGGGCCGGGCCTCGCCGACGTGGTGGGGCCGGCAGCAGCGGCCGTAGGCGAGGCCGGAGCCGCAGGGGCACGGCGCGTCCGGGGCGACGGACGGGGCGGCGGCGCCTCCGGCGAGGGCCGCCGCGCGGGCGGCGGATGCTGCGGTGACGGCGGCCGGCGGGAACGACCACGGCTTGCCGGACATGCGGATTCTCCTCCCCCTTCGTCGGGCGCCGGAGGGGCCGGCGCCGCCCCCGGATTGTGGCCCATCGACCGCCCCGCGGCACGCCGCCGCCCGCCCCGGGGGTAGGGTGGGCGGCGTGTTCGCGGCGGTCACCTGCATGTTCATCGGCATCGCGGCGGTGTTCGCCGCCCTGATGTGGTTCATCGTGCGCCGCCGCAGGGCGCTGCGGAACTACACGGTCTCCGCCCGCGTGACCGGCGCCGTCGGCAGGCCCGAGGACGACATGCGGGCGATGGTGCTGACGTTCCCCGACCGCGACGGCCGGATGCGCACGTGGACGGACACGATGTACACGTCGTTCGCGCTGGGCATGGTCGGCGAGCGCGTCGAGGTGGAGGTCACCCCGGACGGCGCCGTCCGCATCCCCCGCCAGTCCGATCCGACGCTGCTGCTCAACGTGCTGCTGGGCGTGTCGGGGATCGCGTTCTTCCTGGTGGGGATCTTCCTGTTCACCGAGCTGATGTTCGGCCAGATGTAGCGGGGCGAGGCCGCCGCGGGGGCGATCCCCCGCGGCGGCCCCACGTGCCGTCCGGCCCGCGCCCTACCGGCCGGTGGAGCGGGGCTTGCCCTCGGCGAAGCCCGCGGCGGACTGCACGCCGACGACGGCGCGCTCCCGGAACTCCCCGATGGACGCCGCGCCCGCGTAGGTGAACGACGACCGGACGCCAGAGACGATGCGGTCCAGCAGATGCTCGACGCCGCCGTCGGCCGGGTCCAGCAGCACGCGGCCGGTGGAGATGCCCTCCTCGAACATCTCGCGGCGGGCGCGCTCGAAGGCCTCGACGCCGGCGTTGCGCGATTCGACGGCGCGGTGCGACGCCATGCCGAACGACTCCTTGTACGCCCGGCCCTCGGCGTCGTAGTGCAGGTCGCCGGGGGACTCGTAGGTGCCGGCGAACCAGGAGCCGATCATGACGTTCGACGCGCCGGCGGCCAGCGCGAGGGCGACGTCGCGCGGATGGCGGACGCCGCCGTCGGCCCACACGTGGGCGCCGAGCGACCGGGCCTCCTCCGCGCACTCCAGCACGGCGGAGAACTGCGGGCGGCCGACGCCGGTCTGCATGCGCGTGGTGCACATCGCGCCGGGGCCCACGCCGACCTTGATGATGTCGGCGCCGGCCTCCACCAGGTCGCGGACGCCCTCGCGGGTGACGATGTTGCCCGCCACCACCGGCACGCCCGGGTCCATCGCGCGGACGCGGCCGAGCACCTCGATCATCCGGTCCTGGTGGCCGTGGGCCGTGTCGACGACCAGCACGTCGGCGCCGGCGTCGAGCAGCGTGCGGGCGCGGCCCTCCACGTCGCCGTTAATGCCGATGGCGGCGCCGACGCGCAGGCGGCCGTCGTCGTCGACCGCCGGGCGGTAGACGGTGGCGCGCAGGGCGGCGGCGCGGGTGAGGATGCCGGCGAGGCGGCCGTCGCCGTCGACGACGGGGGCGAGCTTGCGGCCCGCCTCCGCCAGGCGGCCGAAGGCCTCCTCCGGCTCGACGTCATCCGGGAGCGTCACCAGCGACGTCGACATCAGGGTGCCGACCTGCGCGAAGTTGTCGGCCCCCGCCAGGTCGCGGGCGGTGACCAGGCCGATGGGCCGGTCGCCGTCGACGACGATCGCGGCGCCGTGGGCGCGCTTGGGCAGCAGGTGGCGGGCGTAGCCGGCGGTGTGGTGGGGCTTGACGGTGATGGGCGTCTCGAACACCAGGTGGCAGTCCTTGACGTCGCGGATGGTGCCGGCGGCGATGTCCGCGGGCACGTCCTGCGGCAGCACCGCCAGGCCGCCGCGGCGGGCGATCGTCTCCGCCATGCGGCGGCCGGCGACGGCGGTCATGTTCGCCACCGTCACGGGGATGGTGGTGCCGGAGCCGTCCGGGGTGGACAGGTCGACGCCCATGCGGGAGCCGACGGAGGAGCGGGACGGGACCATGAAGACGTCCTCGTAGGTGAGGTCGTGGTCCGGGACGCGGTCGTCGAGGAAGCGCATGCCCCACAGGGTAGGCCACGGCCCGGCGTCGGAGAACGGCATGCGCCGCGTCGCCCGCGGCCTGCGGCGGCCGGCGCCGCTGCGCCGACCCTGACTTTTGTCATGCCGAAGACGTCATCGGCGGCACTGCCGCGGCGGCCGCCCGCGACGGACAATGGGGTCATGAACACGGAAGCAGCACCCGCCCCGGCCGCGGACCCGGGCGCGGCGGCCCCGGACGCCGCGCCGCCCGGCGCCCCGGCCGCCGCCATCGCCGTCCGCGGCGCCGTCAAGCGCTTCGGCGACGTCGTCGCCGTCGACCGCGTCGACCTGGCGATCGCCCCCGGCGAGGTCGTCGCGCTGCTGGGCCACAACGGCGCCGGCAAGACGACCCTGCTGGACATGGTCCTGGGCTTCACGAACCCGGACGAGGGGTCGGTGTCCGTCCTCGGCGGCTCCCCCGCCGCGGCGGCCCGCTCCGGCCGCGTCGGGGCGATGCTGCAGAGCGGCGCCCTGCTGGACGACCTGACGGTCGGCCGCACCCTGACGACGGTCGCCGGGCTGCACCGCGACCACCTGCCGGTCGACGAGGTGCTGCGCCGCACGGGCCTCGCCGACGTCGCCCGCCGGCGAGTCGGCAAGTGCTCCGGCGGCCAGCGCCAGCGCCTGCGCTTCGCGCTCGCGCTGCTGACGGACCCGGACCTGCTGCTGCTCGACGAGCCGACGGCCGGCATGGACGCCGCCGCGCGCCGCGAGTTCTGGGAGTACATGAAGGCCGAGGCCCGGCGCGGCCGCACCGTCGTCTTCGCCACCCACTACCTGCAGGAGGCCGACGAGTTCGCCGACCGCCTCGTGCTCATGCGGCGCGGGCGCGTCACCGTCGACGGCGCGGTCGCGGAGCTGGTCTCCGCCGAGGAGCGCACGCTGACCGGCCGCTGGCTGGCCGGGGCCGCGCCGGCCGACGCCGCGGCGGCCGCGGGCGTCGCCGTGGCGGACGTCGCAACGCATGACGACGGCCGCGTCGCGCTGACCTGCCGCGACACCGACGCGCTGGCGCTGGCGCTGCTCCGCGACGGGGCGATCGCCGACGTGGAGATCACCCGCCGCTCCGTGGAGGACCTGTTCTTCGAATACGCCGTCGACGACGGCGGCGAGCCGGGCGCCGCCCGGGACGACCGGAAGGGGAACCGACGATGACCACCGCACACGCCCCCGCGCCCGGCCGGCGGGAGGTCGCCCACGGCCCCGTCGGCGCGCGCCCGGCGCCCACTCCCCCGGCCGTCGCCGGCCGCTTCCTGCTGGCGGACCTGCGCCGAACCGCGATGATGTGGGAGAACATCGCCTTCGTCATGCTGCTGCCGGCGGTGATGTACCTGATGTTCGGCACGCAGGGCGAGGCCGCGTCGATGATCGCCGGCTACGGCAACGTCGCCGCCTACGTGATGATCTCCATGGCGGTGTACGGCTCCGCGATGGCGACGACGTCCGTGGCGGGCACCACCGCCTACGAGCACTCCTCCGGCTGGGGCCGGCAGCTCGCGCTGACGGCCCTGTCGACGCCCGCGTACTTCCTGGTGAAGTCCGCGGTCGCCGTCATCGTGGCGCTGCTGCCCATCGCCCTGCTGTTCGCCGTCGGCGCGGCCACCGGCGCGGAGCTGGACTCGGCCGGCCGCTGGGCGGCGGCGTTCGGGCTGACGCTGCTGGTGGCGCTGCCGTTCTCCCTGTACGGCCTGGCGGCGACGCTGCTGCTGCGCACCGAGGCCGCCTCGGGCATCGCCTCCGGCCTGCTGGTGGTGCTGGCGTTCTTCGGCAACCTGTTCATGCCGCTGTCGGGCACGATGCTGGACATCGCCCGGTGGACCCCGATGTACGGCGCCGCGACGCTGGCGCGCTGGCCCATCGCCGAGGGCGGGTCCGTCGCCTCGGGCGGGGAACTGTTCCAGGAGGAGCTCTGGGTCGCCGTCGTCAACATCGCCGTCTGGACCGTCGTGTTCGCCGCGCTGTGCCTGCTGGGCTCGCGGCGCAGGACGCGCCGATGAGCGCGGGGGCGCGCGGGGAGGCCGAGGCCTCCCCCGGCGAGGGCCGCTTCCTGCTGTGGTTCGCGGCGATGTGGCTGCTGTTCCTCGCCTACCCGGTCACGGGGATCCTCGTGCGCGATGCCGGCGCGTGGGCGACCGGGCTGGCCCTGGCGGCGACGGCGGCGTTCGCGGTGTTCTACGTCGCCGCCGTCGCGGTCACGCCCGCGTGGACGCTGCGGCATCCGGTCGCGGCGTCGGCGGCGACGTCCGCGGTGATGCTCGCCCTGGCCGCCGCGACCATCCCGGCGCTCGGCGCCAACGCCCCGGAGCTCGCCGCCTACCTGCCGTTCATCGCCGCGATGTGGGTGTTCCCGCATCCGCTGCGCACCGGCGTCGCCGCCGTCGCGGTCATCGTCGCGGCGACGGCGGCCTGGTACTGGGCGGTGCCCGGCCCCGCCTCGCCGTGGTACCTGGCGCCGGTGGCGTCGGTGGGCGTGATGCTGCTGGGCATCCGGGTGATGGAGGAGCATTCGGAGCGGGAGCGCGACCTCGTCGCCGAGCTCGCCGTGACCGCGGAGCGCGAGGAGCTCGCCCGCGTCGTCCACGACGCGCTGGGGCATTCACTGACGGCCATCACGGTGCAGGCGCAGCTGGCCCGAAGGCTGGTGGACCGGGATCCGGCCGCGGCGGCGGAGCAGCTGGACGGGGTGCTGGCGACGGCGCGGACGGCGCTGGACGACGTCCGCTCGACCGTCACGATGCTCCACGCCCCCACGCTGGCCGATCAGCTGCGCACGTCGCGGACGATGCTGGAGCGCGTCGGCGTCGCCGTCGACTGCCCCGCCGCCCCGCCGGAGGGGCTCGACCAGGCGACGTCGCGGCTGTTCGCGGCGTGCCTGCGGGAGGCGACGACGAACGTCGTGCGCCACGCGGGCGCCTCCGCGTGCATCATCGAGCTGGACGCGCACCGCCTCGGCGTGCGCGACGACGGCCGCGGCGTTCCCGACGCCCCCGCCGCCGGCCACGGCCTGCGCGGCCTGCTGGAGCGGGCCCGCCGCGCCGGAGCCCGGCTGGAGGTCCGGCCGGCCGATCCCGGGGCGGCGCGCCCCGGCACGATCCTGGAGGTGATCGCGTGACGACGTCCCCCGCGTCCCCCGTGGGCGCTTCCGACGACGTCGGCGCCCCCGGCGGCCCCGGCGGCGACCGTCCCATCCGCGTCCTCGTCGCCGACGACCAGCAGCTGGTGCGCGCGGGCCTGGCGGCCCTGCTCGATCTGGAGCCGGACCTCGAGGTCGTCGCGCAGATGGGCGACGGAGCCGGGGCGGTGGACGTCGCAAAGCGCAATCACGTGGACGTGGCGCTGATGGACATCGAGATGCCGCACGACGGCATCACCGCGACCGCGGAGCTGACGCGCGCGGGCGCGTGCCGGGTGCTCATCGTGACGACGTTCGGCCGCGCCGGCTACCTGCGCCGCGCGATGGACGCCGGCGCCCGCGGGTTCATGGTGAAGGACGCGCCGGCCGAGCAGCTGGCCGACGCCATCCGGACCATCCACGCCGGCGGCACCGCCGTCGACCCGCAGCTGGCCGCCGTGGCGCTGTCGGCGGGCGAGAATCCGCTGACGGAGCGGGAGCGCGACGTGCTGCGGGCCTCCCTCGACGGCGGGTCCGTCCGGGCGATCGCCTCGTCGCTGCACCTGGCGCAGGGCACGGTGCGCAACTACCTGTCGTCCGCGATCGCGAAGACCGGGGCCGCCAACCGCGTCGCGGCCGCGCACGTCGCGCGCGACCGCGGGTGGCTGTAGGCCCCGGTCCGGGAGCCGCCGGCGCCGCGCGGGTCACGTGCGCGGCGGGCGGGCGGTGTCCGGCGCGGCGGACGGCGGCGGCCGCCCGCCGGGCGGGTCACTCGTCGTGCTGGACGACCTCGAAGCCGAGCAGCTCGACGGCCATGCCGCGGGCCTTGTCCTCCTCGTGCCCGCCGCCGGTGCGGGCCTCCTTCCACGCCTCGTAGGAGGCGCGGTCGGACCAGCGGGTGACGACGAAGTAGCGGTCCTCGCCGAAGACCGGGCGCAGCAGCTCGAAGGACTCGAAGCCCTGGGCGTCGTCGACGACGCGCTTGCGGTCGGCGAAGCGGCGCTCGATCTCCTCCTCCGCGCCGGCGGGGAAGGTCAAGGCGGTGATGTTGACGAAGGACATGGCGGGTCTCCTCTTCCGACGGGAACGTGTTACGAGGCAATCCTAACCCGGAACATCTTTAAGGCGCATGTGTGATGCTCATTAAGTAACGGCCGGAAACCGTCCGGCTGGCCAAGAAGGAGGCCATCACCATGCCCACCACCCCGCACACCGAGTCCTCCATGCACGACGGACTGCTGCCGAAGCTGCCCGTCAGCGAGGGGGCGACGACCTCCCGCGTCGTCGTGAACAACAGGATCCTGCGCCAGGTCCCGTTCAGCTTCGACGCGGGCCAGGTGCCCACGGAGCACGCCGCCCCGCGCGCCGTCATCGTCCAGATGATCTCCGGCGCACTCGACTTCACCGTCGGCGGCGAGACCCGCCGCCTCGTCGGCGGCGACGTCGCCTACCTCGCCCCCCGGCGACCGCCACGCCGTGGAGGCCGTCGAGCCGACGTACATGGCGCTCACGCTCGTCGACCTCGACGCCACCAAGGTCGGCGCGGACTAGCCGCGGGCCCCGGCGACGGAGCCGGAACGGTCGCCGTCGTCACGCACGAACCGGATGACGCGCGCACCCGCGCGCGGCGCTACATCGCCGGGCGCGGCCCCGGCGGCGGCCCCATGCGGAACGCGGCGTCGACGAACGCGTCGACCTTCTCCGGCTCCTCGCCGCGGAGGAACACCGACAGCATGCGCAGGAGCCCCCACGTGACGGCGTCGCGCTCCCCCGACGTCTCCAGCAGGCGCATCCCGCCCGCGCAGTCGCCGGCCTGGGCGTGCCGGAACAGGCTGATGGCCTCGATCCAGGCGCCGTCGTCGCGGAGCTCCTCCATCGCGTCCTCCCGTCGCCCGCCTTGCCGGGCCGTCGCGCATTTCGTTACCACTAAACCGTAAGTTCGCCGTACCGTAAACGCAACGGGCGGCATCCGCGAACGGAAGGAACGGAAGCGACAGATGTCCAAGAAGATCACGGTCCTCGTCGGCAGCCTGCGCGGCGGCTCGTACGCCCGCAAGATCGCGAAGAACTGCCTGGAATACTTCCCGGAGGGCTACGACGCGAGCATCGTCGAGATCCGCGACCTGCCCCTCTACAACTTCGACTACGACGACCCGGAGGTCCCCGAGGTCCAGACCCCGGCCGAGTACACCGAGTTCCGCGAGACCCTGAAGTCCTCCGACGGCGTCCTCTTCGTCACCCCGGAGAACAACCGCACCATCCCGGCGTGTCTGAAGAACGCCGTCGACATCGGCTCCAAGCCGAACGCCGACGTCGCGTGGAAGAACCTGCCGGCCGCGATCGTCAGCCACTCCGTCGGCCGCATGGGCGGCTACAGCTCCCAGAAGAACCTGAAGCTGGCGCTGTCCTACTTCGACATGCCGATGCTCGGCCAGCCGGAGGTCTTCATCGGCCAGTCCCCGACGCTCATCGACGAGGACGGGAACATCACCCAGGAGTCCACCGTCGACTTCCTCAAGGGCCACATCCAGCGCTTCGTCGAGCTCGTCGAGGCCAACCCGCGCGGCTAGCCGCACGGATGGTGCCCGCCGCAGGTCCGCGGTGGGCGCCGGCGTCCGCGGCCGCCTCCGCGGATCCGCGTGACGACGTCCACCGCCCCGGCCGGGAATCCCCGGCCGGGGCGGTTTCGCGTGCCGGGCCTCCCGCGCGGCGGCGGGAGGGCGCGCGGGCCCGGGCATGCCCCGGGTGCGCGTCCCGGGCGCACCCCGGGCGGCGGCCCCGCGGCGCACGGAGGCGTCGCAGGTGCGGGCGGTGCCTCAGCCCCGCGGCGCGTACATGATGATCGCGGCTCCGAGGAGGCACACCGCCGCACCGATCAGATCCCAGCGCCCGGGCCGGAAGCCGTCCATCACCATCGCCCACACCAGCGACCCGGCCACGAACACGCCGCCGTAGGCCGCCAGCACCCGGCCGAAGTCCGCGTCCGGCTGCATCGCCGCGACCATGCCGTACAGGCCCAGCGCGATGACGCCGGCGCCCACCCACAGCAGGCCGCGGTCCTCCCGCAGCCCCTGCCACACCAACCAGGCGCCGCCGATCTCCAGGACGGCGGCGAGGCCGAACAGCAGGACGGACTTCAGGACGAGCACGGCGGCCTCCTCGGCGGCGGATCGATCGGCGACGGTCGGGGTGATCGGGCGGAACGGGCGGGCGTGCCCGCCGGGAACGCCCGGGGCGGCGGGCTCCGCGGACTCCCCGCAGGGTACGCGGCCGGCGCTACTCCCCGCCGCGGCCGGGACCGAGCTCCGAGCCGCGTAGCTCCGCCATCGCGTCGCGGAGCGCCTCCAGCGCCGGGAGGGCGGCGCGGAGGGCCGCGCGGTCCCCGTCGTCAAGCAACTCGAAGGCGCGCCCCACCGTTCCGGCGCGGCGCCCCCACCGGGCGGAACGGCGCGCCGCGGCCTCCGGCGTCAGGCGCAGCCGGGCGGCGCGGCGATCCCGCTCGTCCGGGGTGCGCTCCAGATACCCGTCGCGCACCAGCGCGGAGACGATGCCGCTGACCGTGTTCGGCGCCAGGCGCAGCGCCTCCGCGATGGCGGAGGTGCCGGCGCCCGGGTGCTCGTGGACGTAGCCCAGGACCTCCTTGCCGGACATCGACAGCTTCGGCGCCGGGGCGGTGCCGCGGCCGTCCGCGGCGCCGTCGGCCGGGGTCTCCGGCGCCGGGCGCCGCTGCAGCCGGCGCAGCTCGACGATGAGCCGGGACATGCGGACGGCGTCGTCGTCGGTCATCGGGGGCTCCTGGGCTGCGGGAAATCGGGCGGGGCCGCGGGGCGTCGCGGCGGTCGTGCGGTGGGGGCGGGCCGGGGCCGGCGGGCGAGCCGGCACCACCCGATTATCCCCCGGCCGGGGCGGCGGGCACGTCCGGACCCTCCCCCGCCTCCGGGTCGTCGACCGTGATGACCAGCGGGCATCCCCGCGTCGGATGCTCCACCACCGTCACCGGCTGGTGGTACAGCCGCCGGATGGTCGGCGCCGTCAGAACGTCGGCGGGCGCGCCGTCGGCGGCGATGCGGCCGTCCTCCAGCAGCAGGATGCGGTCGGCGTACGCCGCCGCCAGGTTCAGGTCGTGCAGCACCACGACGACGCAGGTCCCGGCGTCGCGCAGCGTCCGCGCCGCCCGCAGCACCGCCTCCTGGTGGCGCAGGTCGAGCGCCGCGGTCGGCTCGTCGAGCAGCACCACCGGGGCGGTCTGGGCCAGAACGCGGGCGAACGCGGCACGGCCCATCTCGCCGCCCGACAGGGTCTGCACGTCGCGGGCGGCCATGTGGCCCATCTCCACCGCGTCGAGGGACGCGGCGACGATGCGGTCGTCGGCCTCCCGGTCCGGGCGGTGCGACAGGCGCGCCAGCCGCACGATCTCCTCGACCGAGTAGGAGAACCTGACGACGTGATCCTGCGGCAGCACCGCCCGCCGCAGCGCCAGCTCCCGCGGCCGGAACGACCCGATGTCGCGGCCGCCCAGCAGCACCTCGCCGGCATCCGGGGTGATGTCGCCGGACAGGACGCCGAACAGCGTCGACTTGCCCGCGCCGTTCGGGCCCAGCAGCGCCGTCACCTCCCCGGCGCGGACCGCCACGTCGACGCCGTCGAGGATCGTCCGGTTGGCGTACGACAGCCGCACGCCAGACGCGGAGACGGCAGGGACGGCACCTTCGGTTTTGTGCTCGCGCGCGCTCACGCCTTCATCACCGTCCTGCGCCGCGACAGCAGCCACAGGAAGAACGGCCCGCCGACGACGCCGGTGAACAGGCCGATCGGGATCTCCGACGGCGGGTTCAGCGTGCGGGCGCCGATGTCGGCGGCGACGATCATCAGCGCGCCGCCGAGGCAGCTGATGGGCAGCAGCCACCGGTGCACCGGCCCGACGATGAGGCGGACGATGTGCGGCACCACCAGGCCGACGAAGCCGATGGAGCCGGCCAGCGCCACCGCCGCGCCGACGACCAGCGACGTCGCGACGACGAGCAGCAGCCGCGTGCGCTTGACGTCCAGGCCGACGTGGTGCGCCTGCCGCTCGCCGAGCGCCAGCACGTCGAGGGGCCGCGCGAGGAACATGAGCATGACGACGCCGACCGCGAAGAACGGCACGCCCGCCGCCAGCGTCTCCCAGCTGGCCCGGTTGAGGGAGCCCATCGACCAGAAGGTGATGGCCTCCAGCTCGGTGGTGTCGGCGATGTAGGTGAAGAAGCCGTTGACGGAGCCGGCCATCGCGGTGATGGCGATGCCGACCAGGAGGATCTGCACCGTCCCCGCGCCGTTGCCGCGGCCCGGCCGCGCCAGGGCGTAGATGAGCGACGTCGTCGCCATGCCCGCGACGAACGCGGAGAACGACACCGTCCACTCGCCGAAGAACTGCAGTCCGAGGACGATCGCGCAGATGGCGCCGAGGGAGGCGCCGGAGGTGACGCCGATGACGCCCGCGTCTGCCAGCGAATTGCCGAACAGGCCCTGCAGCGCCGCGCCCGCGATGGCCAGGCACGCGCCGACCAGCGCCGCGAGCAGCACCCGCGGGAAGCGCACGTCCCACACCACGATGCGGTGCGGCTCCGGGATGTCGCCGGCCTCCATCAGGCCCATGCCGTCGGCGATGGCGCGCAGCACCTGCGGCGGCGTCAGCCCCAGCGGGCCGACGGCGACGCCGGCGATCATCGCGGCCAGCAGCACCGCCGTCGTGACGACGATGGCGATGATGCCGCGCGGCCGCCGCACGACCCCCTCGTCGACCGGCGTCCGGGCCCTCGCATGGGCGTGACCGCGCCCGGGGGCGCGGCCACGCTCGTCGGTGCGCTGCGTCACTTGTCCGCGTACAGCGCCTGCTGCAGGGTCTGGACGGCGGCGCCGGCGGAGACGCCGGACATCTTGATGTACTCGTCGGGCAGCACGATGAGGTTGCGCTTCTCCGCGGCGGGGGTGCCGTTGAGGCCCGCGACCTTCTCCCAGATGCCCTCCTCGCCGCCGAGGTCCTCGAGCTCGGACTCGGCGACGACGATGTACTCCGGCTTCACGGCGATGAGGCCCTCGGCGGTGACCGGCGAGTAGCGCTCCAGGCCGGCCTCGGCGCCGGTGTTGACGCCGCCGGCGGCGACGATGATCTCGTGCGCCGGGGTGGACTCGCCGGCGCCGGTGGTCGTTCCGGAGTCACCTGCGCCCTTGGAGGACAGGTGCATCACGCGCGGGCGCTCGTTCTCGGCGACGCCCTCGTAGCCCTTCGCAGCCTCGGCGATCTGCTCCTCGACCTTGCCCGCGAGCTCCTCGCCGGTCTCCGGCACGCCGAGCAGCTCGGCGGTCTTCCGGATCTTGTCCGGGGCGGGCTGGGCGCGGTCGACGATGACGGCGGGGACGCCGACGTCGCGCAGGCCCGTCGTCAGCTTCTCGTGGCGGCGGAGGTTGGAGCCGATGACCAGGTCGGGCTGCAGCGCGACCATGCCCTCGACGTTGAGCGCGCCCTTGCCCTCCGGCAGCGTCTCCTCCGCCTGCTCGGCGAGCTCCGGGAACAGCGAGCCGGTCGGCACGATCTTCACCGCGTCGCCGAGGCCGAGGGCGTGGGCGATCTGCAGCGTCGGGTCGTCCATGACGGCCACGCGCTCGAGGGAGGCGACCTCGACGGTGTTGCCCGCGTCGTCGGTGAAGGTCACCGGCAGCGACGGCGTGCCGGCCTCCACGGTCGGGGCCTGCACGTCGGCGGTGGCCGCCGTGGCGGCGGAGCCCTCCGCGGAGGCTCCTCCGGAACCGGAGTCCCCGCACGCGCCCAGGAACAGGGCGGCGGCGAGGACCGGGGCGGTCGCGAGCTTGAGCTTTCGGGACACGGTCGTCCTTCCTGTGGTCGGGGTCGGGCGCCGGGATGCGGGCGCCGCGGGATACCTCGGTCACCGAGGTGTTAGGCAAGGCGACACTACATCGCCATACATATCCCGGGCAACCCAAACGGTGAAATGCATTCCGGGTCAGGGATTCGCGCGCCGCCCGGCGCGTGCGCCCCCTCGCGGCGCGACGATCGAGTCGAACGACGACCGCGAACGACGGCCGTGGAGGAGGAGACGATCATCATGAGCGCGCACGATGCGACCCCAGGCCGCAGGGACTGGTGGGGCCTGGCGGTGCTGGCCACCTCGCTGCCGTCCGCCCTGAACGGCGCGGGCATCGGCGGCCCGGCCGCCGACGGGATGGTCGACGCGGTCCGGCAATCCGCCGGCGGGGCGCTCGCGGCGCTGCGCGACTCCGGTGCGGCGAACCCGTTCGGCCCCGGTGCGCCGGCGGTCGTCGACGCCCTGACGGCCGGCTTCGCCGACGCCACCCGGTGGGCGGCCCTCGCCGCCGGAGCCTTCCTGCTCCTCGGCTTCCTCGGCGCCCTGCGCGTCCGCGTCGCCGCCGGCCGGGAGGTCCCGGCGGAGGAGGGCCCGGCGACGCCGTCCGGCGGCGCCGTGCCGGCCTGACGGGCGACGACCGGCGCGGGCATCCGCGGCCGCCCGGCGGCGAGGTCCGGGGAACCGCCGCCCGCGGCGGCCCCGTGGCCTACCCTCCCGCTCATGGAGCAGCTGGTCTTCACGTACGTCCCCGCCGAATACCGGGACCTCCTCCGTTTCCTGGACCCCGACATCTTCATGGTCTGGTACGGGCCGATCGGGCTCCTGCTCTTCTTCGCGTACATCCCCCTCGCCTGGCATCCGGCGAAGAACCCCTCGCACGCGCCGAACCTCATCGACTCCGCCGCCATGCGATACGGCAAGCACGACGGCCGGGGGATGATGGGACGCGTCGCCTTCCTGCTGGCCCGCGACCCGGATCTCATCCGCGATGCCGGACGGGCGATGCCCGCCGAACCGCTGGTGCGGGGGCTGGCGGAGCACCCGGCGGCCGTCGCCGCGGCGAACTACGTCGCCCGGCCGCACGCGCATCACCCCGGCGAACCCGGGGAGCCGACCGCCGAGCGGTTCCTGGAGACGGACGCGTTCCGGTCCGCGGTGCCGGCCGAGCGCGTGCTGCAGGAGCAGCTGCGGAAGGCGAGCCTCCCGGGCGTCCCCGCCCGCGTCCTGGAGGTGGCGCTCATCCTGTACATGCTAGTCGGCGCACTATGGGGGTACGTTGACGTCAACACCACGGAGGACGCCGACTTCGGGTTCATCCTCTCCTTCCTCACGGTGATGTTCGGCTCCTGCGGCGTGATCATCGTCCTCATGCGGCGGCGCCGCCTGCTCCGGACGGAGCCCGTGCACCGGTTCCGAGCCGAGCTCCCGGCCGCCGCCCTGCCGCCGGAGCACGTCCGGACCCTCGCGCTGGCCGCGACCCTCGCGTCCCGGAGCCCGGCCGACGCATGGGCCGGGGATCCGGACCTCGCCCGGAACATGGGCCTGACCGGAGAGGAGGAGCATCTCGCCGCCGCGGACAAGCGCCGGCGCCGCGGGGAACGCCGCGGTTCCCGGCGCGCACATGCATCCGGCGCCACCGCCCCACGTTGACGGGAGGCCACCGGCGACGGCCGGGGGACGGTGACGCAATGTCTCCCCGGCCTCCGGCCCGCCGCCGACGCGAAACCTCCTGGGGTTAACGCGATGTAGCGACCCAAACGCGATCTGCGTCCTGGGGATTTGCATCGGATTTTGTCGCGTTTGGGCCGCTAAACCGCATTGACCGACCGTGACGGGGCATGACACCGGCCCAATCCCGCGGCGTAGCGTGAAGGCATGTCACGAAAGCGCTCGCCGAAGAAGCCCGACACCACGACGCACGCCCGCCGCACCGCCCGCCTCCTCGCCGGCCTCTGCGCCGGCATGGGCGCACTGCACTTCATCAAGCCGGAGCCCTTCGACGGGATCATCCCGCCCGAACTGCCCGGCGAACCCCGCGCCTGGACCTACGGCTCCGGCGTCGCGGAGCTCGCGACCGCCGGGCTCCTGGCAGTCCCGCGCACCCGCCGCCTGGGCGGCCACGCCGCGGTCGCCCTGTTCATCGGCGTCTTCCCCGGCAACCTCGAGATGGCCCGGCAGTGGCGGCACAGGCACGTCGGATGGCAGCTCATCTCGCTCGGCCGGCTCCCGCTGCAGGCGCTGCTCATCAAGCAGGCCCGCGAGGTCGCCCGGCACGGCTGAGCCGGCGCCCGCGCCGGCACCGGCACGACCGGCTCGCGGCGGCGACGGGGCACCGGGCTGCGCCACCCCGGACGCGACGACGGCCCGGCACCCGCATGGGGCACCGGGCCGGGGTTTGCGGTGCTGCGTACCCGCTGCGTACCGGCAGCGATGCCGCTCCACTGCACGCCCTGGTCAACGGGCGATCGCCAAGAACAACTACACGTTGAACTTGAACTCCACGACGTCGCCGTCGCGCATGATGTAGTCCTTGCCCTCCTGGCGGACCTTGCCGTGCGCCTTCGCCTCGGCCATCGAACCCGCCTCGACCAGGTCGTCGAAGGAGACGATCTCGGCCTTGATGAAGCCGCGCTCGAAGTCGGTGTGGATGACGCCGGCGGCCTGCGGGGCGGTGTCGCCGCGGCGGATGGTCCAGGCGCGGGCCTCCTTCGGGCCGGCCGTCAGGTAGGTCTGCAGGCCCAGGGTGCGGAAGCCGGCGCGGGCGAGGGAGTTCAGGCCCGGCTCGTCCTGCCCGATCTCCTCGAGCAGCTCCATGCGGGACTCCTCGTCCAGCTCCAGCAGGTCGGCCTCGGCCTTGGCGTCCAGGAACACGCAGTTCGCCGGGGACACGGCGGAGGCCAGCTCCGCACGGCGGTCCTCGTCGCCCAGCACGTCCTCGTCGGCGTTGAAGACGTAGAGGAACGGCTTCGCGGTCAGCAGGTGCAGCTCGCGCAGCCCGGCGAGGTCGATCTCGTCGGAGGCGGCGAACAGGGTCCGGCCCTCCTCCAGGATGGCCTGGGCGCGCTTGACCAGCTCCACCTCGCCGGCCTTCTCCTTGTCGCGCTTGGCCTCCTTCTCCAGGCGCGGCACCGCCTTCTCGATGGTCTGGAGGTCGGCGAGGATGAGCTCGGTCTCGATGACGCCGATGTCGCTGGCCGGGTCGACGCGGCCGTCGACGTGCACCACGTCGTCGTCGGCGAAGACGCGGACGACCTGGCAGATGGCGTCCGCCTCGCGGATGTTCGCCAGGAACTTGTTGCCCAGGCCCTCGCCCTCCGAGGCGCCCTTCACGATGCCGGCGATGTCGACGAACGACACCGTGGCCGGGAGGATGCGCTCCGAGCCGAAGATCTCCGCCAGCGTGTTCAGGCGCGGATCCGGCAGTTCGACGACGCCGACGTTCGGCTCGATGGTGGCGAACGGGTAGTTCGCGGCGAGCACGTCGTTGCGCGTCAGGGCGTTGAAAAGGGTGGACTTGCCGACGTTGGGCAGACCGACGATTCCAAGAGTAAGGCTCACGGACGCCATCCTACGGCCCCGCCCGACGCGGCAGAAGGACCACCCCGGCGCGCCGCTCCCCCGGAGGCCGCGCCGCCGCGGCGGCGGCCGTCGTCACGCACCGCGCGCACCGCACGCACCGCGCACCGCAGCGCGCGCGGCCCCGCGCACGCGACCGCGCAGCGCACCGCAGCGCACCGCAGCGCACCGCAGCGCACCGCAGCGCGTGACGACGGTACCCGCCCCCGCACCCCCGCCACCCCGACCGGGGGTGCCGCTTAACCGAGAAACCTCTTCCGAAGGTTAACGAACGCTGATAATCTCCCCCCGGATTTGCCGGGCGGGAGACGTCGTCGCCGGCCGCGGCGGCTCCACCCCGGCCACCTCCGGCCCAGGTCACATGGACCGGCGACGAACCGCACGCGGCGCGCGCCCGGCACCCGCGGACCGCCGGGGCGGACGGGGACCGTCCCCCGCTCCTACGTCGATCGGATTGACATGACCGCATCGAACGCCGGCACCGCCGGCACCTCCAAGGGAAGAGAGGTGTTCTCGTCCCGGACGGCCTTCCTCTTCGCGGCCATCGGCTCCGCCGTGGGCCTGGGCAACATCTGGCGCTTCCCGTACGTCGCCTACGAGTCGGGCGGCGGCGCCTTCCTCATCCCGTACCTGGTCGCGCTGCTGACCGCGGGCATCCCGCTGCTGTTCCTGGACTACGCGCTGGGCCACCGCTTCCGCGGCTCCGCGCCGAAGACGTTCCGCCGCATCAAGTCGTGGGCCGAGCCGGTCGGCTGGATCCAGGTGGGCGTCGCGTTCTTCATCACCGTCTACTACTCGGTGATCATCGCGTGGGCCGCCATCTACGCGTGGAAGTCCATCGGCAAGAGCTGGGGCGACGACCCCAACGCGCACTTCTTCGAGGACTTCCTGCGCGCCGACACGGAGACGATGACGTCGCTCGACTTCATCTGGCCGATCGCCATCGTCCTGCTGGTCGTCTGGGTCGCGGTCATCGCGGTGCTGGCGCTGGGCGTCGACAAGGGCATCGGCAAGGTGTCGAAGATCTTCATCCCGCTGCTGCTGGTGCTGTTCATCGCCGTCGTCGTCTTCGCGCTGACGCTGCCGGGCGCCGCCACCGGCCTCGACGCCCTGTTCACCCCGAACTGGGCGGCGCTGCAGGACTCGGGCGTGTGGATCGCGGCCTACGGCCAGATCTTCTTCTCCCTGTCCGTCGGCTTCGGCATCATGCTGACCTACTCCTCCTACCTGAAGCCGCGCTCGAACCTGACGGGCACGGGCCTGGTCACCGCGTTCGCGAACTCCTCCTTCGAGGTCCTCGCCGGCATCGGCGTCTTCGCCACCCTGGGCTTCATGGCCATGCAGGCCGGCTCCGGCGTCGACGAAGTCGTCAGCTCCGGCATCGGCCTGGCGTTCGTCGCCTTCCCGGCCGTCATCTCGGAGATGCCGGGCTTCATCGGCCCGCTGTTCGGCGTCCTGTTCTTCCTGTCGCTGACCATCGCCGGCTTCACGTCGCTGATGTCGCTGCTGGAGGTCGTCGTCTCGGCGGCGCAGGACAAGCTGGGCATCGGCCGCACGCAGGCGGTCCTCGGCGTCGGCGGCCTCATGGCCGTCCTGGCGATGATCTTCTTCCCCACCACCACGGGCGTGGCGACGCTGGACATCGTCGACCGGTGGGCGAACAACGTCGGCATCGTCGGCGTGGCGCTCATCTCCATCGTGGTGCTGGACTGGATCCTCCGCCGCACGGACGAGTTCGGCATGCACCTCAACTCGGTGTCCTCGTTCCACGTGGGCACGTGGTGGCGCATCTGCGTCGCGAACATCACCCCGGTCATCCTGGGCTTCACGCTGCTGCAGGAGATCATCGGCCACTTCCAGGAGAACTACGAGGGCTACAGCGACCTGCAGCTCAACGTGTACGGCTGGGGCGTCATCGCGGTCATCGTGCTCGGCGCGCTGTCGCTGTCGCTGGTGCCGTGGCCGTCGAACCAGTACCTGGACGGCCCGCCCGGCTCCGACTTCGGCGTGCAGCCGGATCTGCGGACCCGCTACCGCCGCCCGCACGTCGCCGAGCCCGCCGCGCCGAACGGCGCGCAGGCCGATGACGCCGCCCCGACCACCGTGAAGGAGGACTGAGCATGTCCGGCATCGCAATCGTGATGATGGCGCTGTTCATCGTCGTCATCTGGGGCGGTCTCGTCCTGTCCGTCATCCACCTGTTCCGGCACCCCGACGAGTCGTCGGGCCGCATGGGCTTGGACCCGGAGCTCACCGACGAGGTGCTCGCGGACCTCGAGCGGGAGTAGCCCGGGCGGCGTCCGCCGTCGCGTGACGACGGCACCCGCCCCGCCCCTCCCCCGCACCCCACGGCGACCCCGCCCCGGCATCCCCGCCGGGGCGGGGTCGCCGCCGTCATTCCGTGCGGCCCGGCCGCGCGGCGGAGCCGTCCGCGCCGGGGAGGCGGCCGTCGTCACGCGCATGCCCCGGACGCGCGGTCGTGCGCCGGCGGATCCGGGCGGCGCGGCGGCCGTCGTCACGCGAAACCCGGGTGAACGGCGCGCACCATCGCGGCCCCCGGGGTTCCCGTGCGGGTCCCGATGGGACATAATCGGCGTGTGACAGACAACGACAAGCGCGACGACGACGCGCGCCGCAGCCCAGAGGAGCAGCGCGACCTGATCGACCGGGTCGTGGGCTCCGAGCCCATCCGCATCGAGCAGTCGCTCTCGGTGCCCGCCGACGACCACGCGCAGGACACCAGCCGGGCGGACCTGCCGAAGGACGGCGACGAGCTCCACGAGCTGATGAAGGAGACGGACTCCGAGACGATCGACCGCGCCGACGTCATCGGCGAGGGCGCCCGCTGGTTCGCCGGCTGGTGCCTGCGGTTCCTCATCGCCGCCGCGGCCCTGTACGTCGGCTGGTGGGTCCTGTCGAAGATCTGGGCCGGCCTGCTGCCCGTCCTGCTGGCGCTCATCGTCTGCACCGTCCTGTGGGTGCCGACGCGCTGGCTGCGGAAGCTGAAGTTCCCGAACGCGCTGGCCTCGGCGACGGCGATGATCCTCGCCTTCGGCATCGTCGGCGGCATCTTCTACCTGATGTGGCCGGTCGTCCGCGACCAGATCCCGACGCTGGCCGACCAGTTCAGCGCCGGCATCTCCCACCTGCAGACGTTCCTGCAGGAGCGCATGAACTTCTCGCAGGACGTGTCCATCGACCTGTCGAAGATCACCGACTGGCTGCAGCAGCGGTCCAGCGAGATCGCCTCCAGCGTCTTCACCGGCGTGTCCGCGGTGACCTCCGTCGGCGTCACC
Source organism: Corynebacterium sp. 335C (assembly GCF_053525695.1). Lineage (NCBI taxonomy): Bacteria > Bacillati > Actinomycetota > Actinomycetes > Mycobacteriales > Corynebacteriaceae > Corynebacterium > Corynebacterium sp. 335C. Next base: position 235,241 of record NZ_JASTTB010000002.1, on the reverse strand, counting down.
CTCGTCGTCACGCTGGTCCTGACGTTCTTCTTCCTGAAGGACGGCGACAGCTTCCTGCCGTGGCTGCGCGGCATCACCGGCCGCCGCCTGGGCTGGCACCTCACCGAGGTCCTGACCCGCTCCTGGAACACCCTGTCCGGCTTCATCCGCACGCAGGCCATCGTGTCGTTCATCGACGCGCTGCTCATCGGCATCGGCCTGTACTTCCTGGACGTGCCGCTGGCGTTCGTCCTGGCCGTCATCACCTTCTTCGCCGGCTTCATCCCGATGATCGGCGCGTTCACCGCCGGTTTCATCGCCGTCGTCATCGCCCTGGTCGCCAACGGCCTGGGCAACGGCATCGCGGTGCTCGTCCTCATCGTCGTGGTCCAGCAGGTCGAGGGCAACGTCCTGCAGCCGTTCCTGCAGTCCAAGGCGATGGAGCTGCACGCCGCCATCGTCCTGCTGGCGGTCACCGTCGGCTCCACGCTGTTCGGCATCATCGGCGCGTTCCTGGCCGTCCCGGTCGCCGCCGTCATCGCCGTGTGGCTGCGCTACCTCGGCGACCTCACCGACCTGCGCACCGGCGACAAGACCGCCAGCGACATCGGCTTCGCGACGGAAGCCGGGTCGATGTCGGGCATGCAGATGGAGGCCGTCGCCAAGGCGATGCGCGAGCGCCTCGTCTCCCTGCGCCGCGGCGCCGGCGCCTCCGCCGCCGCCCCGTCCGCCCACCCGGTCGAGGCCTCCGACGGGCGCACCTCCTCCGGCGACGCCACCCCGGCCGACCCGGCGCGCGGCGAGTCCGGCGGCCGCGGCTTCCTGGGCCGCGTCACCGGCATGGTGACCGGCCGCGGCGACCGCGAGGGCCGCGACTAGCGCCTCCCGGTCCGCCGTCCGGGTCCCCCGGGACCCGGGCCCGCGGCGGGGCTGACCCGCCGCCCGGCGCAACCTCCCCGGTCGCGGGGGCCCGCGCCGGTACCATGCGACGCGTGACAGCGACCACGAGGACCCCACGCCCGACCGCCGACGCCCAGCACGGCCCCCGGCGGCTGCCGCTGTGGGGTCCCTTCGCGCTCCAGGCGTTCGCCGCGGTCGTCAGCGTCCTGGTCGCCTCGGCGACCGGGGGCGTCGGGCTGCCGCACGTGCTGCTGATGGCGGCGTCCGCGATCGCGGGCGCCGCCCTCGTCGATCCCCGCGGGCTGACGCTGACGGTGTCGTCGCAGCCGCTGCTGTTCTCGGTGCTGACGTTCCTGGTCGGCTGGGGGTCGCAGGCCATGTCCGACGGGGCCGCGGGTGGCGGCATGGGCCGGCGCACGCGCCTCATCACGGCGGCCTACCCCATCGTCGATCTGTTCCCGTGGATGGTCCTCATCCTGGTGATCTGCATCGCCGTCGGGTTGTGGCGCTACCTGCGCATCCGCGGCGCGAACGTCGCGGTGTCGCGCGAGGAGCGCCGCCGCCTGCGCGACGAGCGCCGCGCGGAGATGACGCAGCGACAGGATGCGCGGGCCCGGCGCCGCCTCGCGGGCACCGGCCCGGAGGGTGCCGCCGACGCGCGTGACGACGCCCCCTCCCCCGCGCCCGACGCCCGCGGCGACGCCGCCCCGGCCCGCCCGCGGGGCGCCGATCCGCGTGCCGGGCGCCCGCGTGCGGAGCGCCCCCGCGCGGAGCGTCCGCGGCACGCCGCCCCGGGCAAGGGCGGCCGCCCGCAGCAGGGCCGTCCCGCCCAGGGCCGCCCGCAGCAGGGCCGTCCCGCGCAGGGTCGTCCGCAGCAGGGTCGCCCGGCGCAGGGCCGCCGTCCCGAGCCCGGCCGCCGGCCGGAACCGCGGGAGGCGGGCCGCCCCGATCCGCGCCGCCCCGCGCCGGAGGGCCGTCGTCCCGCCCCGCGCGACGGCCGCGCCGCCGATCCCCGCGACCCGCGGGCGCAGCGGCCGCGCCGCCCCGCTCCCCCGCAGGGCGCCCCGCGCGACGGCCGAGATCCCCGCGACCCGCGCGGCCGCGATCCCCGGGCCCGCCGCGGCGCCCCGCCGCAGCGCGATCCGCGGGCCGGTCGTCCGGCGGAGGATCCGCGCGCCCGGGATCCGCGCGATCCCCGCGGCCGCGATCCGCGCGCCGGCGCCGACCCGCGCCGGGGCGCCCCGGGCGGCGGCCGCCGCCCGAATCCCCCGCGCCGCCGCCCCGACGGCGACGCCCGCGGGGGCCGGCGCCGCCGCTGACCCCGCCCGGACCACACCCGGTCCGTCCACGAACCGCACCCGGCCGTCTTCCGTCCCTCAGGGGATCGGTGGACGGCCGCGGCGCGTCCGGGACCGGGTGCCGGGCGGGGCCCTACAATCGGCCGGTAGCACGAACCGATCCCGCATTCAGGAGGTCCTCCATGTCCGCCCCCGCTCCCCTGCGCCTGGCCGCCGGACTCGCCGTCACGGCGGCGGAGGAGGCGTTCCGGCTGCCATACCGCGTCGGCCGCATCCCGTCCCGCCTGCTCGCCGTGCCGGGCGACATCCGCCGCGGCGGCGAGCGCGCCGCGGAGCGGGCGGCGGGCCGCGCGCTGACCGGCGCGGTGCGCCTGCAGCAGTCCCTCAACGGGGTGATGGCGAAGGGCGAGGTGGCGCTCGAGGAGTTCGCGGCGCCGCCGGCCCCGGAGACCGCGGAGTGGGCGACGTTCGACGACGACGTCGCGGCGGAGTCCCCCGCCGACGTCGCGGCCCGCGTGGGCTACGACGGCCTGGACGCCGATGATCTGGAGGACCTGCTGGACGAGCTGCCGGCCGCCGACGCCGCGGCGCTGGCGGAGCACGAGGCGGCGGGCGAGGCCCGCCCGGCGTTCCTGACGCTGCTGGCCAACGCCGCCGACGGCCGCGCCTGATGGCGAAGCAGACGTCGGCGGAGGCCCCGGTCCCCGTCCGGGAGCTCAACCACCTGGTGAAGGGGTGGATCGAGCGGCTGGGGCGCATCTGGGTCGAGGGCCAGATCACGCAGGTCAGCACCAAACCGAACTGGAAGCTATCCTACATCACCTTCCGCGACACCGAGGTGGAGTCGTCGGTGCAGGTGACCTGCATGACCTCGCAGCTGCGGCAGAACCCGCTCCAGGAGGGCGACCGGGTCGTCATCCACGGCAAGCCCGCCTACTACGAGGGCCGCGGCAGCTTCTCCCTGTGGGCGACGGAGTGGCGCCCGGTGGGCGTCGGCGAGCTGCTGGCGCGCATCGAGCGGCTGCGCCAGGCGCTGGCGGCGGAGGGGCTGTTCGACCCGCGGCTGAAGCGCACGCCGCCGTTCCTGCCGCGCCGCATCGGCCTCATCACGGGCCGCGGCTCGGCGGCGGAGCGCGACGTGCTGTCGGTGGCCCGCCACCGGTGGCCCGGCGTCGACTTCGCCGTGCGCAACACCATCGTGCAGGGCCCGAAGGCCGTGCCGGAGGTCGTGGAGGCGCTGCGGGAGCTCGACGCGGACCCGGAGGTCGACGTCATCATCATCGCCCGCGGCGGCGGCTCCGTGGAGGACCTGCTGCCGTTCTCGGAGGAGGCCCTCATCCGCGCCGTGTCGCGGGCGGAGACCCCGGTCGTCTCCGCCATCGGGCACGAACCGGACCAGCCGCTGCTGGATCTGGTCGCCGACGTGCGGGCGGCGACGCCGACGGACGCGGCGAAGCGCATCGTGCCGGACGCGGAGGAGGAGCTGCGGCGGGTCGCGGAGATGCGCGCCCGCGCCGCGGCCGCTCTGCGCCGGTGGGTCGACCGGGAGGCGTCGACGGTGGCCGCGCTGCGCACCCGGCCGGCGCTCGCCGACCCGATGGGCCCGGTGCGGGCGCGGGCGGAGGACATCGAGCGGGGCGTGCTGCGGCTCCGCCAGGCGGTGCACCGCCGGCTGGACGCGGAGGACGCCGCGGTCGGCGCGCTGCGCGGCAAGGTGTCGGCGCTGGGCCCGGCGGCGACGCTAGCCCGCGGCTACGCGGTGGTGCAGGTCCAGCCCCGCGACGGCTCGGGCGACCAGGTGGTCACCACCATCGACCAGACCCCGCCGGGCTCGCAGCTGCGCATCCGCGTGGCCGACGGCGCCATCACGGCGGCGACCATGGGCGTGCGCCGCGCGGACTGACGCGCGGGAACGACGACGGACGACAGACGAAGGGAAACGACGGGATGACGGTGAACGTGTACGGCTCCGGCGACGGCTCGGACCGGGAGCAGGTGCCGGCGGAGCAGCTGGGCTACGAGCAGGCCCGCGACGAGCTGGTGGAGACGGTGAAGCTCCTGGAGCTCGGCCAGATGGGCCTCGATGATTCGCTGGCGCTGTGGGAGCGCGGCGAGGCGCTGGCCCGCCGGTGCGAGGAGCACCTCGCGGGGGCGCGCGAGCGCGTCGAAAAGGCCCTCGGCGAGGCCGCCGCGGAGGGCGGCGCCGCCGAGGGCTGACGCTCGTCGGCCGGTCCCGGCCGGGGACCGCGCCGGGGGTTATCCGGCTGCCGGGGCGGGGGCCTGCTGAGCGGGGTCCGCAGGCTGCGCCGGGGCGGGCGCCTGCTGCGCCGGATTGGCCGGATCCGCGGGGGCGGGCGCCTGCTGCGCCGGATCCGCGGGGGCGGCCGGCTGCGCCGGATCCGCCGGGGCCTGCTGGGCCGGCGTCTTCTCCGGGGCGTTCGCGTGGGCGGCGACGACCGCCTCCGCCAGCGTCCGGTACATCTCGTCGGACGCGGAACCCTGGATCTCCACGCGCACGTCGCCGAGGTCGGCGACCCACGTGCGGCGGATGTTCGGCTCGGTGCCCTCCGCGACCTCCCAGGTCACGCCGCCGGCTTCGACGGTGCCCGCGGAGATGCGGGGCGCTTGGTCCTCGTCGGGGAGCATGTCGGCGGGCGCGTCGGTCTGCAGGAGCTGGATGTAGGACTCCTCGCCGGTGACGTAGCCGATGGTCGACGTCTGGTGGGGGCCGACCATGCCGGCGCGCACCGAATTCGGCGTCCAGCCCTCCGGGACCTCCGGCGCGACGACGGTGTACGGCGTGCGCTGGTTCTCCTGGGCGAGGAACGCCTCGACGTCGACGTCCGGGATGGGGCCCATCTCGGGGCGTCCCGGGTTGAAGCTGCACAGGCCGGTCGTGCCGACGGCGATGAACATGATGACGGCCATGGCCGCCAGGCTCAGCACCATGTCGCGGCCGCCCTGCAGGATCCGCGGCTTTTCCGAACTCACGTCGCCAGTATGCCAGCCGCTCCCCCGGCCTCCCGAACCGAGGCCGCGCGCCCGCCCGCGCCCCGGGCCGGCCCTCGCCCGACCGGCCCGCACCGCCGCCACGCCGCCGCCGCGCCGCCGTCCGGGCGCGGCCCGCTGCGGCCGTCTGCCGACCGCTCCCCGCCCCGTCCTCCCGGTTCCGCGGGATGACACCCCCGGTCAGGCGATTGCCCACCCCCGGGCCGAGAAAAGTGGAAAACTGGGGGCATGCCCGCGTGGTTCCGGCATGCCCCGGACACCCCCGCGCATGACGGAAGATCACACAGCCCACGAACTTCGCATGGAGGCCGTACACATGAACGCACCGCACCCCGAGAGCCCCGATCGCAACCTGGCCATGGAGCTGGTCCGCGTCACCGAGTCGGCGGCGCTGGCCGCCGGCCGCTGGGTCGGCCGCGGCCAGAAGAACGAAGGAGACGGCGCGGCCGTCGACGCCATGCGCAAGCTGATCAACACCGTGCAGATGCAGGGCGTCGTCATCATCGGCGAGGGCGAGAAGGACGAGGCGCCGATGCTCTACAACGGCGAGGAGGTCGGCACCGGCACCGGCCCGGCCATCGACATCGCGGTCGACCCGATCGACGGCACCACCCTGATGGCCGAGGGCCGCCCGAACGCCATCTCCGTGCTGGCCGCCGCCGAGCGCGGCACCATGTACGACCCGTCGGCCGTGTTCTACATGGACAAGCTCGCCGTCGGCCCGGAGGCCGCGGGCTCGATCGACATCGAGGCCCCGGTGGAGCACAACATCAAGGCCGTCGCGAAGGCGAAGGGCATCGCGAAGGAGGACGTCACCGTCGTCGTCCTGGACCGCCCCCGCCACGCCCAGATGATCGCGGAGATCCGCGAGGTCGGCGCCAAGGTCCGCCTCATCGGCGACGGCGACGTCGCCGGCGCGGTCGCCGCGGCGAAGAACACCAACTCCATCGACATCGCCATGGGCATCGGCGGCACCCCGGAGGGCGTCATCACCGCCTGCGCCATGAAGTGCATGGGCGGCGAGCTGCAGGGCAAGCTCCACCCGCGCGACGAGGAGGAGATCGCGAAGGCCCGCGAGGCCGGCCTGGACCTCGACCAGGTGCTGACCACCAACGACCTGGTGGGCTCCGACAACTGCTACTTCGTCGCCACCGGCGTCACCAACGGCGACATGCTGCGCGGCGTCGCCTACCGCGGCGACGGCGCCTGGACCCGTTCCCTGGTCATGCGCTCGAAGTCCGGCACCATCCGCAACATCGAGGCGTTCCACAAGTTGACGAAGCTGCGCGAGTTCTCCGCCGTCGACTACGGCCGCGGCGAGAACTAGACCGCGCCGCACGCGCATCCGGCCGCGCGTCCGAACACGGGCGCGCGCCCGCGTGCGCAGGCGCGCCCGGGCGGCCGCCCGCGGCCCCTCCCCTTCCGGTGCCCCGCACCGGCCCCGCATCCCGGGGCCCGGCGCGGGGCACCCTCCGTTGCATCCCCCGGCACCCCCGCGTTCCCCGGATCACGGGCATACTTGGGGCGTGCCCCGGGGCCCGGCGGCGCACCCCCGCGTGCCCCGGCCACCCGACACGTCCGCGAAAAGCAGATCAGACGAAAGAGGTCGAGCATGACCGAACAGCAGTACCGCATCGAGCACGACACGATGGGCGAGGTCAAGGTCCCCGTCGACGCCCTGTGGCGTGCCCAGACCCAGCGCGCCGTGGAGAACTTCCCGATCTCCGGCCGTCCGCTCGAGTCCGCGCAGATCCGCGCGATGGGCCTGCTGAAGGCCGCCTGCGCGCAGGTCAACAAGGACAAGGGCCTGCTGCCGGCGGAGAAGGCCGACGCCATCATCGCCGCCGCGAAGGAGATCGCGGAGGGCAAGCACGACGACCAGTTCCCGATCGACGTGTTCCAGACCGGCTCCGGCACCTCGTCGAACATGAACACCAACGAGGTCATCGCGTCCATCGCGAAGGCCAACGGCGTCGACGTCCACCCGAACGACGACTCCAACATGGGCCAGTCCTCCAACGACACGTTCCCGACGGCCACCCACGTCGCCGCGACCGAGTCCGCCGTGAAGGTGCTCGTCCCGGCGCTGAAGAAGCTCCACGCCTCCCTCGACGCGAAGGCGAAGGAGTTCGAGCAGGTCGTGAAGTCCGGCCGCACGCACCTCATGGACGCCGTCCCGGTGACCCTGGGCCAGGAGTTCGCCGGCTACGCCCGCCAGATCGAGGCCGGCATCGAGCGCGTCGAGGCGACCCTGCCGCGCCTGGGCGAGCTGCCCATCGGCGGCACCGCCGTCGGCACGGGCCTGAACACCGACGCGGACTTCGGCGCCCTGGTGACCGAGGAGCTGAAGAAGCTCACGGGCGTCGAGGAGCTGCGCGAGTGCGTCAACCACTTCGAGGCGCAGGCCGCCCGCGACGGCCTGGTGGAGTTCTCGGGCGCGCTGCGCACCATCGCCGCGTCCTTCACGAAGATCGCCAACGACATCCGCTGGATGGGCTCCGGCCCGCTGACCGGCCTGGGCGAGATCCAGCTGCCGGACCTGCAGCCGGGCTCCTCCATCATGCCGGGCAAGGTCAACCCGGTGCTGTGCGAGACGGCCACCCAGGTCGCCGCGCAGGTCATCGGCAACGACGCGGCGGTCGCCTTCGGCGGCTCCCAGGGCGCGTTCGAGCTGAACGTGTACATCCCGATGATGGCCCGCAACGTCCTGGAGTCCTCCAAGCTGCTGGCCAACACCTCCGTCGTGTTCGCGGAGCGCCTGGTCGACGGCCTGAAGGCCAACGTGGACCACATGAAGGAGCTGGCCGAGTCCTCGCCGTCCATCGTGACGCCGCTGAACTCCGCCATCGGCTACGAGAACGCCGCGAAGGTCGCCAAGACCGCCCTGAAGGAGGGCAAGACCATCCGCCAGACGGTCATCGACCTCGGCTTCGTCGACGGCGAGAAGCTGACGGAGGAGGAGCTGGACAAGCGCCTCGACGTCCTCGCCATGGCGAACACCGACCGCGACAAGTAGGCGGTCGCCCGGGTCCCGCGCCGCGCGCGGGTTCCCGGCCCGGGGCGGCCCACCGCCCCGATGCGTGGCGACGGCCCCCGCCACCCGGTGCCCCCCGGGTGGCGGGGGCCGTCGCCGTGCGCGGACCCGCGGGGGCCGTCGCCGTGCGCGCGCCCGGCGCGCGACCGGGGCGGCGGACGTCGTCACGCAAACCCGCGGAGGCGGGCGCGGCCCGGGGCCGCGCGACAGCGGTCACGCGGCCGCGGCGTCAGGCGTGGCGGGCGGGGACGTCGGAGCGGCCGAGGGCGGCGGGCTCCTCCGCCTTCAGCAGGCCGGTGACCAGCTCCGCGATGCGGGAGCGCTCGGAGCGCTGCAGGGTGACGTGGCCGAATAGATCGTGGCCCTTGAGCTTCTCGACGACGGCGGCGACGCCGTCGTGGCGGCCGACGCGGAGGTTGTCGCGCTGGGCGACGTCGTGGGCGAGGACGACGCGGGAGTTGCGGCCCAGGCGGGACAGGACGGTGAGCAGCACGGTGCGCTCCAGCGACTGCGCCTCGTCGACGATGACGAACGCGTCGTGGAGGCTGCGGCCGCGGATGTGGGTCAGCGGCAGCACCTCGAGCAGCCCGCGGGCGCGGACCTCCTCCATCACGTTCTCGGAGACCAGCCCGTCGAGGGTGTCGTAGACGGCCTGGGCCCAGGGGTTCATCTTCTCGTCCTCGTCGCCCGGCAGGTAGCCCAGCGACTGGCCGCCGACGGCGTAGAGGGGGCGGAAGACGACGATGCGGCGGTGGCGGCCGCGCTCCAGCACGGCCTCCAGGCCCGCGCACAGGGCGAGGGCGGACTTGCCGGTGCCGGCGCGGCCGCCGAGGCTGACGATGCCGACCTCGTCGTCCAGCAGCAGGTCCAGGGCGACGCGCTGCTCCGCGGAGCGGGCGGTGACGCCGAAGGCCTGCCGGTCGCCGTCGACGAGCGTGACGACGCCGCCCGGGCGCACCCGGCCCAGCGCCGACTGGCCGGTCGGGGCCTGCAGCCGCAGGCCGCAGTTGACCGGCAGGTCCGCGACGGGGCCGCCGCCGGCGACGTGCAGCCCGTCGCCGTCGATCTCCCCGCGGGCGTAGAGGGAGTCGACGACCCCGCCGTCGCATTCGACGCGCGCCATGCCGGTGTAGCCGGTGGAGGGCACGTTCTGCGCCTGGTACTCGTCGGCCGGCAGGCCGACGACGCCGGCCTTGACCCGCAGCGGCACGTCCTTGGTCACCAGGACCACGTCCTCGCCCTCCGCGGCGAGGTTGAGGGCGCAGGCCAGGATGCGGTGATCATTGGAATCGGCCCGCATGCCGGAGGGCAGGCGGGCCGGGTCGACGTGGTTGAGCTCGACGCGCAGCGTCCCGCCCTCCCCCGTGACGGGCACGGGCAGGTCGAGGCGGCCGTGGACGACGCGCAGCTCGTCGAGGAAGCGCAGCGACGACCTGGCCAGCCAGCCGAGTTCGGGGTGGTGGCGCTTGGCCTCCAGCTCGTTGAGCACGGTGAGCGGCAGCACGACGGCGTGCTCCGCGAAGCGGGTCAGGGCCCGGGGGTCGGCGAGCAGCACCGACGTGTCCAGGACGTAGATTCGGTGGGCGGTGGGCGTGTGCACGGTGGTTCGTCCTCCTCGATCCGGTCCACCCCGACGCTAGGGGGCGGGCGTGCAAATGCCATGAGCGTGATATGGCCGCCCGGTGAACCCCGGGGCAATTCGCGGCGAACCGCGGTGGAGGTTTCCGCGGCGCGGGAGGACGATGGGCGCATGAGCCATCCCGACACGTACAAGGCCGCCGACGACCGCTACGACACGATGACCTACCGCCGCTGCGGCGCCTCCGGGCTGAAGCTGCCCGCGCTGACGCTGGGGCTGTGGCACAACTTCGGCGGCGACCGCCCGCTGGAGGACCAGCGGGCGATCCTGCGCAAAGCGTTCGACCTGGGCGTCACCCACTTCGACCTGGCGAACAACTACGGCCCGCCGCCGGGGTCGGCGGAGGAGAACGCCGGCCGCATCCTGCGCGAGGACTTCGCCGCGCACCGGGAGGAGCTGGTCATCAGCTCGAAGGCGGGCTGGCGGATGCAGGACGGGCCGTACGGCTTCGGCGGGTCGCGGAAGTACCTGGTGGGCTCGTGCGACGCGTCGCTGCGCCGGCTGGGGCTGGACTACGTCGACGTCTTCTACCACCACCGCCCGGATCCGGAGACGCCGCTGGAGGAGACGATCGGCGCGCTGGACCACATCGTGCGCTCGGGCCGCGCCTTGTACGCGGGCGTGAGCTCCTACTCCCCCGCCCTGACGCGGCGCGCGCAGGCGATTGCGCGGGAGCTGGGGACGCCGCTGGTCATCCACCAGCCGAGCTACTCCATGTACAACCGGTGGATCGAGGACGGGCTGCTGGACGCGTGCCGGGAGGAGGGCATGGGCGTCATCGCGTTCTCCGCGCTGGCGCAGGGCCTGCTGACGGACCGGTACGCGACCGACGTCCCGGCGGATTCGCGGCTGGGCGCGGGCAAGATGAGCCGCGATTTCCTGGACGACGACGTGCGGGCGGCGACGCGGGAGCTGGCGGCCATCGCCGCCGATCGCGGGCAGTCGCTGGCGCAGATGGCCATCGCGTGGGTGCTGCGCCGCCCGGAGGTGACGTCGGCGCTCATCGGCGCGAGCTCCGTGGCGCAGCTGGAGGAGAACGCGCGGGCGCTGGAGAACCTCTCCTTCTCGGACGACGAGCTCGCGGCCATCGACGTCCACGCCGTCGACCGCGGCATCAACCAGTGGGCCGGCGCGACGGAGTCGGTGCCGGAGTAGGGCGCGGGGCCGGCGGGTCGCCGTCGTCACGCGTCGTGCGGTGCGCGCGCGGTGCGTGACGACGGCGACCGCCGCGGCGCGGTTCCCCTCCCCGCGCCGCGGCGCGTGCCCGATCCCCCCCCCGTTTTTGCACGGGGTGTAAACTTGCACCCATGGCAATCAATGATCCCGATCCGCGGGCGGAGACCCCGTCCTGCGGACTGCGCGAACGCAGGAGGCGCGTCACCCGGCGCCTCGTGGAGGACGCGGCGACGACGCTGGTCCTGGAGCGCGGCTACGACTCCGTGACGGTCGAGGACGTGTGCGCCGCCGCGGAGATCAGCCGCCGCACCTTCTTCAACTACTTCACGTCGAAGGACGCCGCGATCTTCGGCGGCGGCGGGACGTCGCTGTCCGCCGACCAGATCGCGGGCGTCCGCGACGGCCGCGGCACCGACCCCCTGGCGGACCTGCTGTCGATGCTGGAGGACAACCTCCTGGAGCCGCCCGAGGGCGACGGCGACCTCGACGACCCCCGCGCCCGGCACCGCCGGATGCGGGAGCGCCGCCGCGCCATCGTCGCCGCCGACCCGCGCCTGGCGAAGGCCTGGCTGGCGGTGTTCGAGGACGGCGTGGCCGCGGTCGGCCACGCCGTCGCCGACCGGCTGGCGGCCGACCCCGCCGCCCGCCGCCTGCGGGACATCCCCGCGGCGGAGGAGGCGGTCATCGTCGTGTCGCTACTGCGCGCCGCGCTCAACGACGCGATGTTCCGCGACACCGTCGTCGACGGCTCCCCGCTGCACGACGCCGTCTCCCGCATCACGCGGTTCCTCGCGGCGGCGCCGGAGGGCGGGCGGAAGGAGGAGGACCGATGAGCCGCCCCACCACGACCTCCGCGGCGACCCGCACCCCGGGCTCGGCCGCCGTCCCCGCCGGGGAGAACGTCGACGTGCGCGTCAACGTCGTCTTCGGCGTGCTCATGCTCGGCATGCTCATGTCGGCGCTGGGCCAGATGATCTTCGCCACCGCGCTGCCGACCATCGTCGGCGACCTCGGCGGCGTCGAGCACATGAGCTGGGTCATCACCGCGTTCCTGCTGGCGCAGACCATCGCCATGCCGGTCGCCGGCAAGGCGGGCGACATGGTCGGCCGCAAGATCCTGTTCACCGTCGGCATCACCGTGTTCACGGTCGGCTCCGCGCTCGGCGGCGCGGCGCAGGGCATGACCATGCTCATCGTCGCCCGCACGCTGCAGGGCATCGCCGCCGGCACGCTGATGGTGACGTCGCAGGCCATCACGGCGGAGATCATCCCCGCCCGCGTCCGCGGCAAGTACATGGGCTACATCGGCGCCGTCTTCGGCTTCTGCTCGGTGGCCGGCCCGGTGCTCGGCGGCGTGTTCACCGCCGGGCCCGGCTGGCGGTGGGCGCTGTGGATGAACATCCCGCTGGGCATCCTCGTCCTGCTGGGCACGTGGCGATTCCTGCACCTGCGCAAGCGGGAGACGGTCCACGACTTCGACTACCTCGGCACCGTCGCCCTGGCGGCCGCCGCGTCCTCGCTCATCCTCGCGGTGACGTGGGGCGGGCGGATGCACCCGTGGGGCTCGCCGGAGATCCTCGGCCTGTTCGGCGTCACGTTCATCGCCGTCGGCGCGTTCATCCTGCTGGAGCAGCGCGCGGCGAACCCCATCCTGCCGCTGGCGCTGTTCGCCAACCGGAACTTCCTGTGCACCACCGGCGGCGGCCTGCTGCTGGGCGTCGGCATGTTCGGCCTCATGGCGTACGTGCCCACCTACCTGCAGATGTCGCACGCGATGACGCCGATGTCCGCGGGCCTGATGATGACGCCGATGATGGCGGGCATGCTGCTGACGTCCATCACGGTCGGCTGGATCATCGCCCGCACGGGCCACTACAAGTGGTACCCCGTCACCGGCATGGCGATCGCGGCGCTGATGATGCTGCCGCTGTCGCGCCTGTCGCACGACGACCCGCTGTGGCTGGTCGGCCTGTGCCTGTTCGGCCTGGGCTTCGGCATGGGCCTGGCGATGCAGGTGCTGGTGCTCATCGTCCAGAACAGCTTCCCGCTGCGCGTCGTCGGCACCGCGACCGCGGGCAACAACTTCTTCCGCCAGATCGGCGGGGCGACGGGCGCCGCGGTCGTCGGCTCCGTGTTCCTCGGCGCGCTGATGGCGCGGCTGTCGGAGGCGATCGGCCCGTCGTTCAACCCGGCGATGGCCCGCTCGCTGACGCCGGACATGCTGTCGACGATGGAGCCGGCCCTCCGCGACATCGTGATGATCAGCTACAACGACGCGTTCACGCCGGTGTTCCTGCTCATGGCCCCGCTGTTCGCCGTCGCCGCGATCATCCTCTCGTTCGTCCGCGAGGACGTGCTCAGCGAGACCGTGGAGTAGCGCCCGCCGCCCGCGGCGCCCGCCACGCCCGGTACGCGGGTGCGGGCACGGGTCATGCGCGTTGCGACGGCCCCCGCGCGGCTCCCGTCACGGGAGCCGCGCGGGGGCCGTCGTCACGCGGACACGGCGATCAGGCGCCGACCTGCCCCTCGGCGGAGTCCAGCCGCTCGAGGACGGGGCGCACCGGGTCGCCGGCGGCCTCCGCCTCGTCGAGGGCGCGCTTCTCCGCCCGCTCCTCCGGCTTCTCCAGCAGCTTCTCCAGGATGATGACGTCGCGCCACTGGCCGGCCATCGGGCCGTAGGTCATCTTCGCCATGTGGTGGTAGACGCCGACCTCGCGGAAGCCGAGCTTCTCGTGCAGCTTGCGGGAGCCCACGTTCTCGGGGAACACCCACGAGTGCACCGACCAGCAGCCGACCTCCGTCGCCTCCGACATCAGGTGCGCCAGCAGCTTGCCCGCCAGGCCCATGCCCTGCCCGTCCGGGTGGACGTAGATGGAGTCCTCGATGACGCCGCGGAAGATGTCGCGCTTCGACACCTGCGACGCCGACGCCCACGCGAGGATCCGGTCGCGGTCGTCCTCCGGGACCGCGACGTAGCAGAGCTCGAGGCGCTTCTGCCGCCGGAACTCCTCCCACTCCGGAGCCGAGTGCTCCCACGAGGCGTGGCCGGTGTCCAGGCCGATCTCGTAGATCTCCTGGACCTGGGGGTAATCCGCCTCCTCCAGATGGCGGATGATGACGCCGGGCTTCGAATCGTCGCTCATGCGCTCCAGTGTCCCCCATCGGGCCCGCTCCCACAAAGGCATTGCGCGAATCGGGAGCGGATCGGGAGGAGGCGGGCATGACGACGGCGGGCCCGCCCCGATCCCCCTCGGGAATCGGGGCGGACCCGCCGTCATGGCGCCCGGCGCGGGGCCGGGCGATGCCGTGGCCCGGGATCCGCGGCGCGGACCCGGGTGCGGCGCTTCCGCTACTGCTGCGGGGCCTCGGCCGGGGCCTGCTCGCCCTCGGCCGGAGCCGGGGCCTGCTCGCCCTCGGCCGGAGCCGGGGCCTGCTCGCCCTCGGCCGGGGCGGCGCCCTGGTTCAGCTCGACGGTCTCGAAGAACTGGTGGTCGCCGTTGTGGGTCCAGGACATGAAGCCGTTCTGGAACTCCTGCTTCCAGCCCTCGGCGATCTCGGTCTCGTCGTAGAGCGGCTTGCCCAGGTCGGACTCGACGCCGCCGCGCTCGAGCCAGTGGTTCAGGATCTCGCCCTTGACGATGACGGGGTTGCCGTCGATGTCGTAGATGCGGGCGTTCTCGAAGATGGCGACCTTGGAGCCGCCCTCGTCGGTGACCTCCTGCAGCGCGCCGAGGGCGGCGGCGCCGCCGGCGGCGTTGTACTTGTCGGCCAGGTTCTTCGGGACCTGCTTGCCCTCGATGTCGACGGTCTCGCCGGCGGCGGCACCGCCGGTCGCGCCCTCGACGGCGCCCTCGACGGCCGAGGTGGCCTCGGCCGCGCCCTCGGTGGCGGTGGCGGCGACGGTCTCCGCGGCGTTCTTGGCGTCGTCGGAGCAGGCGGCCAGGCCGAGGGCCAGGCCGGCGCCCAGGACGACGGCGGTGGCGGAGCGGGCGATGGTGGTGCGCATTCGGTGTTCCTCCAATGTGCGATGTGCGTTCACGCGGTTCGTCGAAAAATTCAACTACCCAAGGATGCACCTCCCGGAGGATTAATGCAATCACGAAGATTTATCAATAGCGTAACTTCGCATAGATGTGAGCGATGAAAACCCTTCGGGGTGTCCGGCGCCGGATCGTCGGGGTTCCGGCCGGCTCAGCGCCGCCGGCCCCGGCCGCCGCCCGAGCGGCCGCCGCGGCCGCCGCCCTTCGCTCCCCGGCCCGCGCCTCCGCGGCCCGAGCCGCCCCGGCCCCCGCCGGAACCGCCGGCACCTCCCTTCCCTCCGGCCGCCCGGGCCCGCCGCTCCTGCTTCGCCAGCGCCTTCTCCCGCGCCGTCCGCTTCGGCTTCTCCTGCGCCTCCTCCCCCGCGAGCGCCCCGCGGTTGGAGCCGGCGCGGCGGCCGCGGACGATGCCGGCGAACTCCTGCCGCACCTCGTCGTCATGCTCCTTCGGCCACGTCAGGGCGATGCGGGTTCGGACGTCCAGGTCCCCGGAGACCTCGCGGTCGACGATGGCGCGGCCGCCGAGGACGTGCAGCAGCGGCCGCGGGGCGAAGAGGATGCCGGCGTTCGACGCGACGACGGGCAGCATCTCGCGGACGGCGGCGGGGTCGGCGGAGTCGAGCAGCACGAGGTCGTCGTCCAGCTCGGCGCGGTCGACGACCTCGCCGTCGGGCAGCACGGCGGCGACGTGGTCGCGGGAGACGGCGACGCCGGGGGCCTCGCGGTACAGCTCGATGGCGTGCATCGCGTCGTCGTCGCGCGGGTCGCGGGCCAGCGCCATGTCGGCCTCCCCGGCGGCGACGAGGGCGACGGGGTCGTCGGCGGGCAGCTCGGCCAGCGGCACGTCGACGCGGTCGCGCCACCGGCGGAACCACTTGGCGGGCATGACGCCGGGGACGAAGGCGACGCGCAGCGGGGCGGGGGACTCGTCGGACATGACCCCAGCGTAGGCGGCGCTGCTACCGTGGCCCCCATGAAACCCCTGACAGCGGCCAAGAAGCTGGGCATCTACCTCCCCGCGGCCCCGGAGGAGTTCCGGGAGTCCGACCTGACCCACGAGCAGTTCGTCGATCTGCAGGCCAATCCCCCGGAGTGGCTGGCGGAGCTGCGGCGCACCGGCCCGCATCCGCGGCCGGAGGTCGCCCGCCGCCTGGGCATCACCATCACCGCCCTGAAGAAGGCGGACATGGACGAGCCCCTGACGACGGAGCAGATCAAGGAGCTGCTCGCCGACCAGCCGGAGTGGCTCGCCGCCGCCCGCGAGTCGATGGCGAAGCAGCGCGAGGAGGCGGCCCGCGCGGAGGAGAAGCGCGCCGGCGCCACCTCCGAGCAGGCCCGCGCGGTCAACGACCGCGGCTGAGGCCCCGCCTCGCGTGACGACGGCCCCCGCCGGCGCCGCGCACCGCGGCCCGCGCGCGGCCCGCGCCGCATATCCACCGGAAGACGCTTGACGACGCTCCCCGCGACGGGGAGGGACGAGGAGAACACGACATGAAGCTCGCGCACGACGTCCACGGCCCCGAGGGCGCCCCGGCGGTGGTCCTGCTGGGTTCGCTCGGCGCCACCCGCGGCATGTGGGCCCCGCAGATCCGGGTCCTCGGCGACCACTTCCGCATCATCGCCGCCGATCTGCGCGGCCACGGCGAGTCCCCGGCCCCGGAGGGCCCGTACACGATGGAGGAGCTGGCGGGCGACGTCGTCGAGCTGCTCGACGACCTGCGCGTCGACGCCGCCCACGTCGCCGGACTGTCGCTCGGCGGCGCCGTCGCCCAGACGCTGGCCCTGACCCACCCGGATCGCGTCCGGTCGCTGACGCTGCTGTCGACCGCGCCGAAGTTCGGGGAGGAGCAGGCGTGGCTGGACAAGGCGGAGCTGGTGGCGAAGGAGGGCACGGGCGCGCTGGCGGAGACCGTCGTCGGCAACTGGTTCACCGACGCGTGCTTCGCCCGCACCCCGGAGCTGCCGGCGACCTACGCCGACGGCATCCGCGCCACCGACGACGCCGGATACGCGGGCTGCTGCCGCGCCATCGCGGGCTTCGACTCGCGGGAGGCGCTGGCGGGCGTCGAGGAGCGCATCCGCCTGGCGACGCTGGTCGTCGCCGGCGAGCAGGACACCTCCACCGCCGTCGACGTCGTCCGCGGCATCCACGAGCGCATGGACGGCTCCCGCATGACGACGATCTCCCCCGCGAAGCACCTCGTCACCGTCGAGCAGGCGGACCTGGCCAACGCGGTGCTCGCCGCGCACTGGTCCGCGCACTAGGCGCGCCCCGCGGCCGCCGCGCCGCGCGCCGCGGACGACGACGCCCTCCGTATCCGGCACCGGGCCGGGGCGGAGGGCGTCGTCGCGCACGGCGGAGATCGGGGGCGGCGGCAACGGGGACGGCGGGCGCGCGCGGCGGCCCCTCCCCCACGATCAGCTCAGGCGACGTCCCCGGGTTCCGGGGACGCCGCCTGGGCCGCGTGTGCAATTGGAGGTTGCTCTTGTGACTGCGTGGCAGTTGACCACTGAGCCCGATGATAGGCGCCGATCCGGGGCCCCGGTCAATTAGAAACAATCATTATTCCGTAAATCACCCCCGCCCCCGAACTGCAGAAACAGCCTCGTACGGCAGCATCAGCGCAGGTTCGCGGGCATTTTGCTTAGCGTTGCCTCACTTAGCCGGTGGAGCCTGCGCGGGGGTGGCCCGGAATCGCCCCCGGGGGGAGACGCCGGGCACCCCGCCGGGGGCGTGACTTGACGGGAACCCGTGAGACCGGTCACATATAAGGGCATACTGGTTTCAGACCGGCCGCCGCCGGCCTGCGCCGGCCCGCGCGCGCCCATGATCCGCGCGCGCGTACCGCGACCACCCACGCACGAGATGCAGAGGAAAGGCACACCATGAAGGACTTCCTGCCCCGCACCCACTTCGAGGAAGAGCACGACATGTTCCGCGAGATGGTCCGCGGCTTCGTCGAGAAGGAGATCACCCCGAACGTCGAGCGCTGGCACAAGGAGGGCAAGCCCGACCGCGAGGTGTTCAAGAAGGCCGGCGAGCTCGGCCTCATCGGCATGTCCACGCCGGAGGAGTACGGCGGCGGCGGCGAGATGGACTTCCGCTACAACCAGGTCCTCAACGAGGAGCTGACCAACGCGGACTGCGGCTCCATCGTCGTGTCCTTCGGCACCCTCAACGACCTCGTCGCCCCGTACCTGGCGAAGTTCGCCTCCGAGGACCTGAAGCAGCGCTACCTCGCCCCGATGAACGCAGGCGACCTCATCGGCTGCCTCGCCATGACCGAGCCGGGCGCCGGCTCCGACCTCGCCGGCATGCGCACCTTCGCCAAGAAGGACGGCGACGACTGGATCCTCAACGGCTCCAAGACCTTCATCTCCAACGGCATCCTCTCCGACTTCGCGCTGGTCGCCGCCGTCACCGACCCGTCCAAGGGCCGCGCCGGCGTCTCCATGTTCGTCGTCGACTCCGACCTCGAGGGCTACACCAAGACCGGCCCGCTGCAGAAGGTCGGCCTGAAGGCCCAGGACACCGCGGAGCTGCACTTCGACAACGTCCGCGTCCCGGCCTCCAACCTGCTGGGCGAGGAGGGCGCCGCGTTCGGCTACCTCCGCACCAACCTGGCCCACGAGCGCCTGACCCTGGCCGTCGGCTCCGTCGCCACCTCCCGCCGCGCCTGGACCCTGGCCTACAACTACGCCCAGGAGCGCGAGACCTTCGGCCGCCGCCTGATCGACCACCAGGTCCACGCGCACTTCCTGGCCGACATCGCCACCCGCGTCACCGCCCTGCAGGCGTTCGTCGACCAGGCCGTCATGGCCCACAACGCCGGCAAGCTCGACGAGATCGGCGCCTCCATGGCGAAGTTCTGGACCACCGAGGAGCAGCAGGACATCGTCACCCGCTGCCTCCAGCTGTTCGGCGGCTACGGCTTCATGCTCGAGTACCCGATCTCCACCCACTACCTCGACTCCAAGGTGCAGACCATCTACGGCGGCACCAACGAGATCATGAAGGAGATCATCGGCCGTCGCCTGGGCAAGGGCGGCTTCGCCTGATAACCCCCTCCCCGGCCCTCGCCGGGGACCGGCCGCGGCGCCCCGCCTCCCCCACCGGGAGGCGGGGCGCCGTCGCATGCGCGCCGGAGCATCTCGCGGGACCCGGCCCGCGGCCGCCGGGGCGCCGCGTATAACGATCCCATGGCATTTTTCGAACCGCTGACCGAGCAGACGCTCGCCGGGCTGCGCGACGCCGCCGCGGACCCGGCGCTGCGCGTCGCCCGCAACGCCGTCACGGCGGCGGGCGTGGACGCCGTCGCCGTCGACCGCGACGCCGTCACCGCCCTGGCCCCCGCGACCGCGACGAAGATCGACGAACTGGGGGTGACCGACCAGCACCAGACCGGCCGGTGCTGGATGTTCGCCGCGTTCAACGTGTTCCGGCACGCCGCGGCGAAGTGCCTCAACCTCGGGGAGTTCGAGTTCTCCGAGGCGCACCTGCAGTTCCACGACAAGGTGGAGCGCGCCAACTTCGTGCTGCGCACCGTCGCGGAGCTCGACCTCGACCTCTCCGACCCGCACGCCGCGATGGACGACCGCTCCCTGCGCTTCGTCCTGGAGAACGCCGGCGGCGACGGCGCCTGGTTCCCGTACTTCGCCAACCTGGTGCGCAAGTACGGCGCCATGCCGAAGGAGGTCTTCCCCGGCACCGAGTCCGCCGACCGCACCCGCGACCTCAACCGGGCCCTGGCGACGGTGCTGCGCCGCCGCGCCGCCCTCATCGTCGCCGCCCGCGCGGAGGGCGACGACGCCGCCGTCGACCGGCACATCGAGGAGGGCGTCCGCGACGCCCACCGCGTCGCCACCGCCCACCTGGGCGTCCCGCCGGAGACCTTCACCTGGCGCTACCTGGACAAGGACAAGGCCTACCGGTCCACCGGCGAGATCACCCCGCAGGAGTTCGCCGCCCGCCACCTGCCGTCCGACCTGGACGAGTGGGTCGCGCTGGCCGTCGACCCGCGCGAGGGCCACGAGCCGGGCACCCGCTGGCGCCTCGACCACTGGGGCAACGTGTGGGGCGAGGAGGGCCTGGTCTACGTCTCCGCGGAGACCGCCGACCTGGAGGCCGCGGCGCTGGCGTCCCTCGACGCCGGCGAGCCCGTCTGGTTCGCCTGCGACGTCATGCGCGGCTTCCCGCGCGACCTCGGCGTGTGGGACGAGGGCCTGATGCGCCTCGACGACGTCTACGGCATCGACACCTCCTCCACCCTCGCCGAACGCTTCACCACCCGCGATTCCCTGCCGAGCCACGGCATGGCGTTCACCGGCGTCGACCGGGAGGACGGCGCCGTCCGCGCCTGGCGCGTGGAGAACTCCTGGGGCACGAAGAACCGGGAGAAGGAGGAGGTCGCGGGCAAGGGCTACGGCACGATGTCGCCGTCCTGGTTCGCCGCCAACGTCTTCCAGGTGGTGGTGCCCCGCCGGCACGTGCCGGAGCACCTGCTGCCGGCGCTCGACGCCGAGCCGCGCACCCTGCCCCCGTACGACCTGATGGCCTAGGAAGGAGCCCTGCACATGACCGCAACCGCATCCGGAAACCTCTTCGACGCGGCCGGGGCCCTGGACCCCGCCGCCGTCGCCGCCCTGGGCGAGGAGGCGCGCGCCGACCGCGCCCGCTCCGTCGTCCGCAACGCGATCGCCGCCACGTCGGTGACGAAGGTGGCGCTCGACCGCGCCGTCGTCACCGGCATGGACACGTCCGTCAGCCACAAGGTCGACGGCTGGGCCGCCGCGAACCAGAAGCGCTCCGGGCGCTGCTGGATCTTCGCCGGCCTCAACAGCCTCCGCGGCCCCGTCATGGCGGAGACCGGCATCGCCGACCTGGAGTTCTCCCAGGCCTACGTCCACTACTGGGACAAGCTGGAGAAGGCCAACCACTTCCTGTGCGCCATGGCGGAGCTCGCCGACCGGCCGCTGGACGACCGCACGGTCGACCACCTGCTGGCCATGCCGATCGACGACGGCGGCCAGTGGAACATGTTCGTGGCGCTGGTGGAGAAGTACGGCGTCGTGCCGAAGTACGCGATGCCGGAGACGTTCTCCAGCTCCTGCACCGCCTCGATGAACCGCGACCTGGAGACCGTGCTGCGCCGCGCCGCGCTGCGCGTCCGCGCCGGCGAGGAGGGCGCCCGCGAGGCCGCCCTGTCCGACGTCCACCGCATCCTGGAGGTCCACCTGGGCACCCCGCCGGAGCGCTTCACCTGGCAGTACCGCACGAAGGAGGGCCGCTTCCACCGCGGCGGAGAGTTCACCCCGCTGCAGTTCGCGGAGCGCTACCTGCCGCGCGACCTCGGCGAGTACGTCTGCGTCGTCAACGATCCGCGCACCGAGTACGGGAAGCTGTACACGGTGGAGTACCTGGGCAACGTCGTCGGCGGCGCCCCGGTCACCTACCTCAACGCCCCGATGGACGTGCTGCGCGACGCCGCGCGCGACACCATCGTCGCCGGCCGCGCCGTGTGGTTCGGCTGCGACACCGAGGAGCAGTGCGACACGGAGCGCGGCTTCTGGGACGCCCGCCTCATCGACTACGAGGGCGTCTACGGCGTCGACATGTCGATGGACAAGCGCACCCGCCTGGAGTCCGCCGAGTCCCTCATGACCCACGCGATGGTGCTGACCGGCGTCGACGTCGCCGACGACGCCCGCACCGTCAACCGCTGGCGCGTGGAGAACTCCTGGGGCGACGAGAACGCCGACAAGGGCTTCTGGACCATGAACGACTCGTGGTTCGACGAGTACGTCTTCGAGATCGCCGTCCACCCGCGGGCCCTGCCCGCGGAGTACCGCGACGCGCTCGGCGGCGACGTCACCGCGCTGCCCGCCTGGGACCCGATGGGCGCCCTGGCGTAGCCCTCCCCCGCATCCGCGGCGCCGGATGCGTGACGACGGCGGCCCCCGTCCCCTTCCCGGGGGCGGGGCCGCCGTCGCGTGCGTCGCGGGCCTCCGTCAGCGGCCGGTGAACTCCGGGCGGCGCTTGCCGAGGAACGCCTGCACGGCCTCGGCGTGGTCCGCCGAGGCGACCAGGCGCTTCTGCGCCTCCGCCTCGCGCGCCGCGATGGCGGAGACGGCCGAGGCGTCCTTCACCAGCGCCTTGATCTCGCGGTAGGAGCGGGTCGGGCCGGCGGCCAGCTTCCGCGCGAACGCCTCGGCCTCCGCGTCGGCGTCGTCACCCTCGGCGACGGCGGTGACCAGCCCGAGCTCCAGGGCGCGGGCGGCGGGCACCGCCTCGTCGGCGAACAGCAGCTCCAGGGCCTTCGCGGGGCCGACGACGGCCGGGAGCAGGTGGGACATGCCGCAGTCGTTGGCCAGGCCGATGGACGGGAACGCGGCCTTGAAGGTGGCGGAGGCGGCGGCGACGCGGAAGTCGCAGTTGAGGGCGATGGACCAGCCGGCGCCGGCGGCGGCGCCGTTGACGGAGGCGACGACCGGCACCGGGATGGCGTTCAGCGCGTCGATCATCGGGTTGTACTCGTCCTCGACCTTGGTCATGCCCGCGCCCGACCGCACGTCCTCCAGGTGCTCCTTGAGGTCCTGCCCGGCGCAGAAGACCTTCTTCCCCCCGGCGAGGAGGACGGCGCGGACGAGCTCCGCGTCATCGGCGGCGTCGCATCGCTCCGCCGCGTCGCGGAACGCGGCGGTGAGCTCCGCGCGCAGGTCGCGGCTGAGCGAGTTGTGGCCCTCCGGGCGGTCGATGCGGATGGTGAGCAGGCCCGCGTCGAATGCGGTGGTGACGTTTCCCATGACGTCGACGGTACCGCCGACGACGGCCCCCACCCGCCACGTCCCCCTCCGGCGAACGTGATGCAGCTCTCAGCGCAGATAAAGCACCCCCTAACGGGGGAAGCAATACGAACGGACGCGTGCGCATGCGCGCATTTCCCGGAATGCCGGACGTCACCTCGAGCAGCATTTCCGCACACGCGCAACGGCACACCGGAAAACCGGAACACCCCAGGTCGCAACGGGTGCACACACCCCCGGCCATTTGGGGCCACATCACCCATTCAACGGCAAGTGGAAATATTTTCAGACGCCGTTTCACTTTTCCGTTTACGTAGGTACGCAGACTTGCAAACGCCTTTCCGAAACCGTGATTTCACCCTTTGACAAGAGCATCCTTAATCGGCTATAACCAAGTCGTTGGCCGAGAGGCCAGGAAAACCACATCCCGAACTCCACGGAGGCACGTATGTTCACCGTCCGCACCCGCCGCATGGCCGTCGCCGGCATGGCCGCCCTGGCCATGTTCGCCGCCGGCTGCTCCGACACCGCCGACAAGGCCGGCGAGGTCGCCGGCAACGCCACCTCCGCCGCCGCCGAGGCCGCGGGCGAGGCCACCTCGGCCGCCGCGAGCGCCGCCGACAAGGCCACCGGCTCGGAGGAGACCTCCGAGTCGAAGTCCGAGGACAAGGCCAGCCTCGCCGACTGGGACGGCAACTGGATCTCCCTCGGCGCCTACGCCAAGACCGACAAGATGAAGCCGTTCGCAGAGGAGGCCGCGAAGGAGCACGGCGAGACCGTGGACCAGGTCCTGGCCGAGGTCGAGGAGGCCCGCAAGGCCGACTTCGCCGGCCTCGTCATCGGCGACGACAAGATCAACTTCGTCGACTCCGTCGACGGCGTCGAGGGCGCCTCCGCCTCCGAGGGCGTCGAGTACACGTTCGTCGAGTCCAAGGACGTCAAGACCGACGAGCACGAGTTCACCTGGTTCATCTTCGAGGGCGGCGAGGGCGCCCCGCACAAGTACGTCCTGCTGATGCCGCTGCACGGCGAGGAGACCCTGGCGCACTTCCACATGCGCTACGGCGACACCATCGAGGAGGCCATGAACGCCGACGAGGGCTGGTTCCCGACCTTCATCCCGGCCGGCGAGGCGACCGACGAGCAGATCGCCGAGACCCTCTTCCACCACCACCACTAATCGCACCGGCGACGCCGGCGGCGGCCGCGGCTCTGCCCGGCCCCGCCGGCCTCGGCGATCATCGGGCCCGGTCCCCCGCCCGCCCGGCGGCCCGGGCCCGCAACCCCCACAGACCACGACAGGCAGGCATGCACACCCGCAGAACGTTCCTCGCCGCACTCGCCGCCGCGACCGCAGGGGCCCTGGTCTCCTGCGGAACCCGGGGCGACGACGCCCCCGAACCCGGGGCCGACGGCCGCCCCGTCATCTTCGCGTCCTTCTACCCCATCCGCAGCCTCGTGGAGTCCGTCGCCGGCGACGGCTTCGACGTCCGCTCCTTCATGCCCGCCGGGCAGGACCCGCACATGTGGGAGCCGTCGCCGAAGTCCATGCAGGCGCTGGCCCGGGCCGACCTCCTCGTCGTCAACGGCGCCAACATGGAGGCGTGGCTGCCGCAGGTCCGCGAGAACCTGCCGGACCTGCCGGTGCTGCAGCTCAGCGACTACGTCGAGCTCATCACCTACAAGGGCGCCGCCGCGATCGGCGAGTTCCAGTACCTCGCGTCCGCCCCGCTGCAGCCGGGCGCGTCCTACCGCCTGGTGTTCGGCCACACGCACGAGAAGAGCATGCGCGCGGCGTTCTTCACCGCCGACCCGGACACCTCCCAGGATGATCTGGTGCAGATGGGCCGCGACGTCATGGGCGTGCAGGGCACGCCGGTGGCGCAGAAGGAGAACGTCGATCTGGTCGACGGCGAGGTCCTCGACATCGACATGGGCCACGAGTCCGGCGTCGTGAGCTTCCGCGTCCCCGAGGGGACGGCGAACTGGTACCTGGCCGCCGACCGCGTCTCCCAGGAGATCCTGAGCTACGACATCGTCGACGAGGGCGGGAGCATCGTCCCGACGACGCCCGTCATCGACGGGTCCTCGACCGGCACGGACGAGATCACCTTCGACCCGCACTCCTGGATGTCCGTCATCAACGCCAAGCGCTACTGCAACGCCATCGAGGGCACGCTGCGCGATCAGTTCCCGGACCACGAGCGCGACATCAAGAAGAACAAGTTCAAGGTCGTCAACAAGCTCACGAAGCTCCAGGCCGAATACAAGGAGAAGTTCGAGCCGGCGGAGCGGCGCGACTTCATCGTCAGCCACAACGCCTTCTCCTACCTCGCCCGCGACTTCGGCCTGCAGGCGCGCAGCCTCCAGGGACTGACGACGCACGAGGCGCCGAGCCTCTTCTCCCTCGTCAGCGCCATCCGCTTCGTGCGCGACACCGGCATCGAGGTCGTCTACTACGAGTTCGGCGCCGAGGACCCGGGCACCCGCACCATCGTCGACGAGGTCGGCGGCCGCATGCTGCCGCTGGCGTCGATGGAGCACGTCGCCCCGGGCGACGGCATGTACGAGCAGGGCTACCTCGCGTACCTCGAGATGAACCTCAGGAACCTCCATGAATCCATCCACTAGCCCGACACCGACGGAAGGCACGGACGACCACGACATGACCACCGACACCGGCGCAACCGCCATCACCTCGGACGACGCCGCGGCCGCCCCGGCCGCGGCCCCCGGCGGCGAGCCCGTCATCCTGGCCCGCGACGTCACATTCTCCTACGGCCGCTTCCCCGTCCTCCGCGGCATCGACCTGCGCGTCGAGCCGGGCGAGACGGTGCTGCTGACCGGCGAGAACGGCTGCGGCAAGTCGACGCTGCTGAAGGTCCTCATCGGCCAGCTGCCCCGCGACGGCGGCGAGCTGACCGTGATGGGCCAGAAGGTCGGCGGCCGCCGCGGCCTGAAGCACGTCGGCTACGTCCCGCAGGCCAACGTGATGGCGAAGATCTCGTTCCCCATCACCTCCCGCGAGCTGGCGGTGCAGGGCCTGGCCCGCGACTTCGGCCCCATCCGCGTGCCGCGGAAGCGGCACCTGAAGCTGACGGAGGAGAAGTTCCGGGACATGGGCCTGGAGGACTACCTGGACGTTCCGTTCGGCGAGCTGTCGGGCGGTCTGCAGCAGCGCGTCATGATCACGCGCGCGCTGCTGGCGGAGCCGAAGGTCCTCGTCCTCGACGAGCCGACGGCCGGCGTCGACAAGGACAGCCGCGCCGGGTTCCTCGACCTCCTGCGCGATCTCGGGCGGGAGTACGGGATGTCCATCGTCGTCGTCACGCACGACGTGACGACCGTCTCCGATCACCTCGACGTGTCCGTCGCCTACCGCATGGAGGAAGGAAAGCTCACCGATGCTGTCCCTGCTCGTTGAATTCGAGTTCGTGCGCCGCACCTTCCTGGTCGGCCTGATGCTGTCCGTCGCCATCCCGCTCATCGGCGTGGTGATGGTCAACCGGCGGACGTCGATGATGTCGGACGCCCTGTCACACACGTCACTGGCCGGCGTGGCGCTGGGCATCATCGCCGGGTTCAACCCGGTCACCGGCGCCATCATCACCGCGGTGCTGGGCGCCTTCCTCATCGAGGCGATCCGCAAGAAGTGGCCGCAGTACGGCGACATGGCGACGGCGGTGACGCTGTCGGCGGGCCTCGGCGTGGCGGTGCTGCTGTCCGACCTGGCGCCGTCGGGCCGCACGTTCGACTCGTACCTGTTCGGCTCCATCACGGCGGTGACGACGGCCGACGTGTGGGCCACCATCGTCGTGTTCGTGCTGGTGCTGGTGACGTCGGTGATGTTCTACGGCAGCCACCTGGACATCGCGGTCGACCCGACGCTGGCGAAGCTGTCGGGCACGAACACGACGGTCGTCAACGCCATCTTCACGGCGCTGGCGGCGGTGACCGTGGCGCTGGCGTCGAAGGTCGTCGGCGCGCTGCTGGTCGTCTCCCTGATGGTGCTGCCGGTGGCGACCGCCCTGGTGGTGTGCCGCAGCTACCGCCAGGCGATGACGCTGTCGGTCATCCTCGGCGTCGTGCACATGACCATCGGCCTGTCGGTGTCGTACACCGTCGACGTCCGCCCGGGCGGCGCGATCGTCATGAGCGCCGTCGCCGGCATCGTCATCGCGCTGGTCGGCCGGAAGCTGTGGCCGGCGACGCGCAAGGCGAAGGGCTCCTCCGCCCCCGTCGCACGCGCCTCCGCCGCGCTCGGCGACGGGTAGCCGCGGCGGCTGCCGTCGTCACGCATCGCGCGGGTCACCCCGCGCATCGCGCGTGACGACGGCTCCCGCCCGGCCCCATGACCGCGGCCCCGCCCCTCCCCCTTCCGGGGAGGCGCGGGGCCGTCGTCGTGCGGGGCCTAGACCAGGGTCCAGTCCTCGAGGCCCTCGTACAGCGGGTAGTCCGCGGCGAGCTTGGCGACGCGGGCGCGCAGCGCGTCCACGTCGGCGCCCTTGCCGGCCGCCAGCGCGGTGCCGATGATGTCGGCGACCTCGGTGAAGGCGGCGGTGTCGAAGCCGCGGGTGGCCAGCGCCGGGGTGCCGATGCGCAGGCCGGAGGTGACCATCGGCGGGCGCGGGTCGAACGGCACGGCGTTGCGGTTGACGGTGATGCCGACCTCGTGCAGCAGGTCCTCGGCCTCCTGGCCGTTCATCGCGGAGTTGCGCAGGTCCACCAGGACGAGGTGGACGTCGGTGCCGCCGGTGAGCACGTCGACGCCGGCCTCGCGGGCGTCGGCGGCGGTCAGGCGCTCGGCGAGGATGCGGGCGCCCTCGAGGGTGCGCTCCTGCCGCTCCTTGAACTGCTCCGTGCCGGCGATCTTCAGCGCGACGGCCTTCGCGGCGACGGCGTGCATGAGCGGGCCGCCCTGCTGGCCCGGGAAGACCGCGGAGTTCAGCTTCTTGGCGTAGTCCTGCTTGGCCAGGATCATGCCGGAGCGGGGGCCGCCCAGGGTCTTGTGGACGGTGGTGGAGACGACGTCGGAGGCCGGCACCGGGGACGGGTGCAGGCCGGCGGCGACGAGGCCCGCGAAGTGGGCCATGTCGGTCCACAGCTTCGCGCCGACCTCGTCGGCGATGGAGCGGAACGCGTCGAAGTCCAGGTGGCGCGGGTAGGCGGACCAGCCGGCGATGATGACGTCCGGCTTCTCCTCCAGCGCCTGTTCGCGGACCTTGTCCATGTCGATGCGCATGGTCGACTCGTCGACCCCGTACGCGGCGACCTCGTACAGCTTGCCGGAGAAGTTGATCTTCATGCCGTGCGTCAGGTGGCCGCCGTGGGCCAGGTTCAGGCCCATGATCTTGTCGCCCGCGTTGATGAGGGCGTGCAGCACCGCGGCGTTGGCCTGGGCGCCGGCGTGCGGCTGGACGTTGGCGAACTCGGCGCCGAACAGCTCCTTGGCGCGGTCGCGGGCGATGTCCTCCACCACGTCGACGTTCTCGCAGCCGCCGTAGTAGCGGCGGCCCGGGTAGCCCTCCGCGTACTTGTTGGTCAGCACCGAGCCCTGCGCCTGCAGGACGGCGCGGGGGACGAAGTTCTCGGAGGCGATCATCTCCAGGGTGTCGCGCTGCCGGGCGAGCTCGCCGGCCATCGCCTGCGCGACATCGGGGTCGAGGTCCAGGAGGGACTGGTAACGGACGTCGTCGCCGGGGTTCACGGTCATCGGCCGGGCACTACCTTTCGGTGAGGAGCAGTGTTGACGGCCACCAGGATACCCCGGTCAGGGCAGGGCCCACCCCACCAGCCCCGCCCCCGGCACCACCGCCCACGCCGGGGCGCGGAACACCGTCAGCGCCGCCAGCGACGCGACCGCCACGACGAACGTGGCCGGGGAGGTGACGCCGGCGGTCCACACCGGGTCGTAGAACGCCGCGCCGAGCAGCCCGACGACGGCCGCGCCGGCGCCCGCCACCGCCCCGCGGGCCGCCGGAGCCGACGCCAGGCGGGCCCACAGCGGCATGAGCGCGACGAGCAGCAGCATCGACGGCAGGAAGATGAGGACAGTCGCCAGCACCGCGCCCAGCGGACCGCCGTGGAGGGCGCCGAGGTAGGAGGCGAAGGTGAACAGCGGCCCCGGCACCGCCTGCGCCAGGCCGTAGCCCGCCAGGAAGTCGTCGGGCGAGACGAGGTGCGGCACGACGCCGTCCTCCAGCAGCGGCAGGACGACGTGGCCGCCGCCGAAGACCAGGGCGCCGGTGCGGTAGTAGACGCCCCAGTCGCCGGGTAGGAACGACCACGCGAGGCCGGCGGCGAAGGCGACGCCGGCGGCGACGGAGGGCCAGGCGGGCACGCGGAATGCGACGTGGCGGTCGTCCCCGGCGTCGTCCCCGCCGTCGCGCCGGTTCGTGAGCAGCGCCGCGCCAACGGCGCCGGCGGCGACGATGGCCGCGATCTGCGCCCACGTCCCCCACCCGTCCGGGACCAGCAGCATGAGCGCGAGCGCGCCGACGGCCAGCGCGGCGGTGACGCGGCCGGTGACCAGCGACCCGACCATGCCGCGCAGGGCGATGGCGACGACGGCGACGGCCGCGGCCTTCAGCCCCGCGACGGGGCCCGAGACGTCGCCGAGGGCGGTGACGCCCCAGGCCGCCAGGGCCAGCACGACGGCCGACGGCAGGGTGAACAGGAGGAAGGCCGCGAGCATGCCGGGCAGCCCGGCGCGGCGCCAGCCCAGGGCCATGCCCACCTGGGAGGAGGCGGGGCCGGGGAGGAACTGGCAGAGGGCGACGACGTCGGCGTAGTCGCGGTCGGCGAGCCACCGGCGGCGGCCGACGAACTCGTCGCGGAAATAGCCCAGATGCGCGGTCGGCCCGCCGAAGGACGTCAGGCCGAGGACGCCGAAGGCCCCGGCGACCTCGCCGAGGCGCCCGCGCCCCGCGTCGCCGCCGCTGCCGCCGGTGCCGCGGGCGCCGCCGTTCCCGTCGCCGGGGCCGGCCCCGCGCCCGACTTCTCCACCATTTGCGTTCATGCGCAGGAACATACATCGGGGGTGCGCGCGGCGCGACCGTTTCGGACCCGGTTGCCGCCGGAATCGCGGGTGCGGGCACAATGGGGCCCATGTCCCGCCCCCAGGCACCGAGCGCGTACCTCGAGTTCGACCGCTCCCAGTGGCGGCGCCTGCGCCAGTCCATGCCGCAGGTCCTCACCGAGGAGGAGGTCGAGCGCCTCCGCGGCATCGGCGAGAACATCGACCTGCACGAGGTCGCGGAGGTCTACCTGCCCCTGTCGCGCCTCATCTACCTGCGCGTGCAGGCGCACCGGGAGCTCAACAAGCTGAGCGCCGCGTTCCTCGACGGCGAGCACACGCCGATCCCGTTCGTCATCGGCGTCGCCGGCTCGGTGGCCGTCGGCAAGTCCACCACCGCGCGCCTGCTGCAGGTGCTGCTGGAGCGCTGGGAGTCCGGCCCGCGCGTGGACCTCATCACCACCGACGGCTTCCTGCTGCCGTCGGCGGAGCTCAACCGCCGCGGCATCATGCACCGCAAGGGCTTCCCGGAGTCCTACGACCAGCGGGCGCTCATGCGCTTCCTCACCGCCGTGAAGTCCGGCGCCCGCGAGGTCCGCGCCCCCGTCTACTCCCACACCCGCTACGACCGGGTGCCGGACGAGTACGACGTCGTCGACCGCCCCGACATCCTCATCCTCGAGGGCCTCAACGTCCTGCAGACCGGCCCCATGCTCATGGTGTCGGACCTGTTCGACTTCTCCGTCTACGTCGACGCGCGCAAGGATGACATCGAGCGCTGGTACATCGAGCGCTTCCTCAAGCTGCGGCAGACGGCGTTCCGCGCCCCCGGCGCCCACTTCGCGCACTACGCGGAGCTGGACGACGCCCGCGCGGCCGACGAGGCCCGCCGCATCTGGCAGACCGTCAACCAGCCGAACCTCATGGAGAACATCCTGCCCACCCGCGTCCGCGCCTCCCTGGTGCTGCGCAAGGGCCCGGATCACTCCGTCGACCGGGTGCGCATGCGCAAGCTGTAGGCCCGGGCCGCGCCGCATGGCGGCGCCCGCGCCGCGCGCGGGAGCCGTCGTCACGCACCATCCGCGCACCCGCGCGCGCGTGACGACGGCGACCCCGCGGCTACTTGCCGAAGCGCCGCGAGCGGCGCGTGAAATCGCGCAGCGCGCGGAGGAAGTCCGTGCGGCGGAACGCCGGCCAGTACGTGTCGGTGAACCAGATCTCCGAGTACGCCGACTGCCACAGCAGGAAACCCGACAGCCGCTGCTCCCCCGAGGTGCGGATGACCAGGTCCGGGTCCGGCTGGCCCGAGGTGTAGAGGTTCGCGCCGATGGAGTCGACGGTCACCGCCGCGGACATCTCCGCCGGCTCCGCGCCGTCCGCCGCCGCGGCGTCCAGCACCCGGCGCACCGCGTCGACGATCTCCTGCCGGCCGCCGTAGCCGACCGCGATGTTGACCTCGATGCCGTCGTTGCCCGCCGTCGCGGCCTCGTCGCCGCGCAGCCGCTCCGCCATCTCCTCCGGCAGCAGCTCCAGGTGGCCGACGACCCGCAGGCGGGGGCCGACGGACAGCTCCGCCAGCTCGTCGGCGACGTCGGCGATGATGTCCAGCAGCGGTCCCAGCTCGTCGGCCTCCCGGCCGAGGTTCTCCGTCGACAGCAGGTAGACGGTGACCAGCTCCACGCCCTCCTCCGAGCACCACCGCACCAGATCGGCGATACGGCGGGCGCCGACGCGGTGGCCGTGGACCACGTCGGTGAAGCCGGCCTCGCGGGCCCAGCGCCGGTTGCCGTCGCACATCACGGCGACGTGGCGGGGCTTCGCGGCGCCGTCGAGCTGGCGGGCGAGCCTCCGCTCGTAGAGGGGGTAGGCGAGGCGGCTGAGGGGGTTCACGCCGCCGATGCTAGTCGACGGACCGCGCCGCACGGCGCCGCCGCACCGCCTCCGCCAGCCGCCGCAGCAGGTCGTCCGTGGTCTCCCACGACATGCACGCGTCGGTGACGGACTGGCCGTAGGTGAGGCCCTCGCGGCCGTTGTCCGCCTTCTGGGCGCCGGCGACGAGGAAGGACTCCATCATCACGCCGTCGATGACGTCGTCGCCGGCGGCGATGCGGTCGGCGAGCTCCGCGACGACCTCCGCCTGGCGGACCTCCGACTTGCCGGAGTTCGCGTGGGAGGCGTCGACCATCAGCGACGCCGGCATGCCCGCCTTCTCCAGCTTGCCGACGGCCTCCGCCACGTGCTCCTCGCCGTAGTTCGGCCCGCCGGTGCCGCCGCGCAGGATGATGTGGCAGTTGTTGTTGCCCGCCGTCTCCACGACCGCGCCGCGGCCGTCGTCGTCCATGCCGAAGAACACGTGCGGGTTCGACGCGGAGACGAGCGAGTCGACGGCGACCTGGATGTTGCCGTCGGTGCCGTTCTTGAAGCCGATCGGCATCGACAGGCCGGAGGCCAGCTGCCGGTGCACCTGCGACTCCGTGGTGCGCGCGCCGATGGCGCCCCACGCCACCGCGTCGGAGATGTACTGCGGGGAGTTCGGCTCGAGGAACTCGCAGCCGACGGGCAGGCCGATCTCCAGCACGTCGGTGAGCAGGCGGCGGGCGATGCCCAGGCCCTCCGTGATGTGGAACGAGCCGTCCATGCGCGGGTCGTTGATGAGGCCCTTCCAGCCGACCGTCGTGCGCGGCTTCTCGAAGTACACGCGCATGACGACGAGGAGGTCGTCCGACAGCTCGTCGGCGACGGCCTTCAGGCGGCGGGCGTAGTCCAGCGCCGCCTCCGGGTCGTGGACGGAGCAGGGGCCGACGACGACCAGCAGCCGGTCGTCCTCGTTGGCGATGATCTCCGCGATCTCCGTGCGCGCCCGCTCCACCGCGTCGGCGTGGCCGGGGCCCAGCGGCAGGCGGGCCATCAGCTCGGCGGGGGTGGGCAGGGAGTGGAAGCGGGCGACGCGCCGGTTGGTCGTCGAGGCGGGGTTGGCGAGGGACGTCTGCGGTGCCATGGGGCGCCTTTCTGGGGTGGGTGGTCGGGTGTC
The DNA here is from genome assembly GCF_053525695.1 of Corynebacterium sp. 335C. Taxonomy (NCBI): domain Bacteria; kingdom Bacillati; phylum Actinomycetota; class Actinomycetes; order Mycobacteriales; family Corynebacteriaceae; genus Corynebacterium; species Corynebacterium sp. 335C. Next base: position 202,320 of record NZ_JASTTB010000002.1, on the reverse strand, counting down.
CGGTGGGACCGGGCGCGGCGGGCGCGGGCCCGGGGCCGGAGGGCCGGCGTGACCGGGTACGCGAAAAGGCAGCCCCCGAACATCGGGTGCTGCCTTCGGCTCCGGTCGTGCGCGCGGCGAATCAGGGGGTCACGGCCGGAGCCCCCTCAAAATAAAATCGCCGGGTGCGCATGGTTGTGACCTTAACCACGTTCGCGGCGGTCGCGCAATTCGCCGAGGGACTCGTCCACCGTCCCGGGGGAGGCCGAGCGCGGCGTGCGCCCCTCCTCCAGCTCCCTCGCCATCGCCTCGTCGACGGCGGCGACGTCGAACGGATCCATGTCATGGGCCTCCGCGAACTCGCGGCGCAGGCGCATCCGCTTCAGGCGGCGGGTCAGGTCCCAGCCGGCGGCGAGGACGCACACCAGCAGCACCACCAGGATGAGCAGGCCGATGGGCGACGCCTTGCCGAAGTCGGCGCCGCGGGGGCCGACCGGGTTCTGGGCCAGGAAGTCGACGATCTCGTACATGTCAGGCGTTGTCCTTCTCGCGCTCGTCGTCCGGCACCACGCCGGCGAACAGGTCGTCCTCGGGCAGGGTGGTGCGCACGCGGGTGCGGGCCAGCTCGAACTCCTCCGTCGGCCAGACCTCGCGCTGCACCTCGATGGGCACGGCGAAGAACGGGCCATTCGGGTCGATCTGGGTGGCGTGGGCCAGCAGGGCCCGGTCGCGGGCCTCGAACCAGTCGTCGCACCGCACCTGCGTCGTCACGCGCGTCATGATGTCGCCCGTGCCGCGCCAGCGCTGCAGCGCCTCCCCCAGCGGGGAGTCCTCGCCGCGGCGGCGGTACCAGCGGTCCATCTCCAGCAGGCGCGCCCGCACGAACCCGTGGGTGTAGTACATCTTCTGCACCTCCCACGGCTCGCCCAGCTCGGGGTACGCGTCCGTCGCGGCCTCGTTCCAGGCGCGCAGGGAGATGATGTGGGTCAGGATGTGGTCCGGGTGCGGGTAGCCGCCGTTCTCGTCGTACGTGATGAGCACGTGCGGGCGGAACTCGCGGATGACCTGGATGAGCGGCCGCACCGCCACGTCGATCCGCTGGCGGGCGAAGCACCCGTCCGGCAGCACCGGGATCGGGTTGCCCTGCGGCAGCCCGGAGTCGACGAAGCCCAGCCACCGGTGGTCCACGCCCAGCGCCTCGGCCGCGGCCTCCATCTCGGCGACGCGGACGGAGACGAGGTCGGCCTCGACCTCGGGCCGATCCATCGCCGGGTTGAGGATCGATCCGCGCTCGCCGCCCGTGCAGGTCACGACCATCACGTCGTGGCCCTCGGCGGCGTAGCGCGCCATCGTCGCGGCGCCCTTGCTCGACTCGTCGTCGGGGTGGGCGTGCACCGCCATCAGCCGGAATCCCATGGAACCTCCTTCGGCATCGCACCTCAGTGTAACGGCCGCACCCCCGCCGGACCGCACCCGGGCCGCACGCGGACCATGCACGGCGGCGCATCCGGCCCGGGTACGGACCCGGCTCCCGCCGGGCCACCGGCGCCGCCCCGGGACGGGGCCCCGGCGGAATTGCCCCCGGGCACATTCGGATAGGGTGGGGGACATGGCGAACGTCAACGATCCGGGCGACGGCGATCCCGCCGTCCTGCGGGAGCGGTACGGCGACACGAACCGCCGCCCCACCGGCAAGCTCATCATCATCGGCGTGGCGATCCTGCTGGTCGTCTGCGTCGCGTACGTGATCGTGCAGATGAGCCGCGTCTCCGAGCCCGACGTCACGGGCAGCCCCGCCGGCTGGAGCCGGGAGGAGGGCCGCGAGGACGACATCTTCATCTTCACCCTCGACGTCACCCGCCAGGATCCCGCCAGGGAGTCGTACTGCGTCATCTACGCGATGAACTACGACCTCGCCGAGGTCGGCCGCCGCGACGTCCTGGTCCCCGCCGGCGGCGAGCCGACGGTGCGCATCGACGTGCCCATCGAGACCCGCGAGCAGGCCGTGGCCGGCAAGGTCTACGGCTGCTCCACCGACGTGCCGGACACGCTCCGGCGCGGGTGAACCCGGTTCCCGGATGCTTTCCGGGACCGTGCTATCCTTGCCGCGTTCACGGCCCGAACGGGCCGTTTTTCGCATTCACTCCACCCCCGCCCCCGCCCGACGGCTCCCGGGGCGGGCCGAGACGACACGACCGCAGGAGGGCTGTCACATGGCCGATTCCAAGAACCCGTGGCTGACGCAGGAGTCCTACGACAAGCTCAAGGCCGAGCTGGACGCCCTGTACGAGAACCGCCCCGTCATCGCCGCCGAGATCAACGAGCGCCGCGAGGAGGGCGACCTCAAGGAGAACGCGGGCTACGACGCCGCCCGCGAGCAGCAGGGCCAGGAGGAGGCCCGCATCCGCCACCTCGAGGACCTGCTGCAGCGCGCCACCGTCGGCGACGTCCCGCAGGAGTCCGGCGTCGCCCTGGTCGGCACCGTCGTGCACGTCTACTACGACGGCGACGAGGACGACAAGGAGACCTTCCTCATCGGCACCCGCGGCGCCGACTCCTCCAACCCGGACCTGGAGACCTACTCCACGGACTCCCCGCTGGGCAAGGCGCTGTTCGGCGCCAAGGAGGGCGAGACCCGCACCTACAAGTCCCCGGCCGGCGACGAGGTCTCCGTGACGCTGGTCAAGGCCGAGCCGTACGACGAGAACTTCGAGGGCTAGTCCCCTCCCCACCGCACGCGGAAAGGACCCCCTCCCGGGATTCCCGGGAGGGGGTCCTACCGTGTGCGGGCCGGTCGGCCGGCCCGGGCCCCGCGGATGCGCGGGGCCGCCCGCGTCAGTCGCGGTTGAAGTAGGACAGCAGGCGCAGGATCTCGATGTAGAGCCAGACCAGGGTGACGGCCAGGCCGAGGGCGACGCCCCAGGCGTAGCTGGCCGGGGCCTGGGCGCGGACCAGCTTGTCGGCCTGGTCGAAGTCCAGCAGGAAGCTGAACGCGGCCAGCGCGATGCAGACCAGGGAGAAGACGATGGCCAGCGGGCCTCCGTCGCGCAGCGGGCTGATGCCCATGAACAGCGACAGCAGCAGGTTGCCGAAGACCAGCACCATCACGCCGATGAGCGCGGCGGTCATGAAGCGGGTGAACTTCGCGGTGACCTTGATGGCGCCCGTCTTGTAGACGAACAGCATGCCGGCGAAGACGCCCAGGGTGCCGATGACGGCCTGGACGATGAGGCCGAAGCCGCCGGCGCCGCCGATCTGGGTGCCCGCGAACATGAAGCTGACGCCGCCGACGAACAGGCCCTCGAAGGCCGCGTACAGCAGGGTCACCAGCGCGGAGCCGTACTTCTTGGCGAAGGCGGACACCAGCACGGTGATGAGGCCGCCGATGGCGCCGACGATGGTGAGGATGGCGCCGAGGCCCGGGCTCACCGAGTTGTAGATGAAGAAGTTGATCGCCGCCGCGACGATGATGACCGCGAGCGTGATGCCGGTCTTCGACACCACGTCGTCGACGGTCATCGGGCGCTCCTGGCGGGCCGGGGCCTGCTGGGCGGGCTGGCCGTACTGGCCGTACTCGGCGGCGTAGGGGTCCTGGTAGCCGGCGCGGCGCTCGCGCTCGACGGTCTGCGTCAGCGAGCTGAAGGCCGGGTTGCTGCTCTGTCGCACTCGGTCTCGTCGTCCTTTCATGGCGGCGTCCGCGTCCTCCGCGTGCCGTGATCGGGGTGGTTTCTTCTCTCGTCAACACTGTAACGGCGATCGCGGCCCGATTGTTCCCCGGCCGGCGGTCCTTCATCCATCCGTGCCCCGACGGCCCCGCCCTCCCCCGTCCGAGGCACCCGCGGGCCCCTCGCCCGGCGTTCCTTTCCGCCCGCACGGGGCCGGGTCATACGATGGAGGGGACCTGACGACGACGCTGGCCGGCGTGCCGGCGCAGCCCCCGAGGAGGAGACGATGAGCGGCGACTACGACGCCGACACGACCGGCGATTTCGACGAGACCACCCTGGACGGCTCCGAGGGCCTCGACGGCGACGTCATCACCTCCGACGGCGAGAACTACGTCATGGACGCCCCGGAGCACTGGCGCGGAGCCGACCCGCACGACAGCCTCGACGAGCGCCTGGCGGAGGAGAAGCCGGACGTCGGCGTCGACGACGACCGCCCGTGGGGCGACGACCCCGAGCAGCGCTACGGCGACGTCGACGGCCACGAGGGCGACGACGACTACGCCTACGGCCGGCGCGCCCACCCCGGCGACCCCGACCACAACCGGCGCCTGGGCTGGTCGGCGGACTAGGGCCGCGGCGGGGACGTCGTCACACGGACGGCGATGCCCCGCGCCCTCCGCAATCCCGCACGCGGCGCGCGACCCCGCGCCCGCACCGGGCGCGAACCGGGGGCCGCCCCGGCCCGAACCGGTGCACGCGCATGCCGGGAAAACTATTCCCGGGGAACGAACGCCGGAAAACCGCGGCGACGGCGCACGCGCCTGCGGTAGCCTGCCGCACATGACCACCACCGCGACCCCCACGTCCGCCCCCATCCGCAACCCCCTGGCCGGCGGCGTCGCCGAGCGGCTCAACGCCCTCGCGGCGGTGTCCGGCACGGCCGGCGACCGCGACGTCGTCAGCCCCTTCACCGGCGAAGTCATCGGCACCGTCCCCGTCGGCGACGCCGACGACGTCGAGCGCGCCTTCGCCGAGGCCCGCCGCGCCCAGAAGTCCTGGGCCCGCGTCGGGCACAAGCAGCGCCGCGAGATCCTGCACCGCTTCCACAACCTGCTGATGACCCACCAGGACCTCGTCCTCGACGTCATCCAGGCGGAGACCGGCAAGTCCCGCGCCTCCGCGTTCGAGGAGCTCGTCCACACCGCCATCACCGCCCGCTACTACGGCAACAAGGCGGAGAAGATGCTGGCCCCGAAGCGCGCCCACGGCGCCCTGCCGGTGCTCACCCACACCACGGTGCACCATCACCCGAAGGGCGTCGTCGGCGTCATCAGCCCGTGGAACTACCCGCTGACCCTCGCCGTCTCCGACGCGGTGGCGGCGCTGGCGGCGGGCAACGGCGTCGTCGCCAAGCCCGACTCCACCACCCCGTACACCGCGCTGCTCGCGGTGGAGCTGCTGTACCGCGCGGGCCTGCCGCGCGACCTGTTCCGCGTCGTGCCCGGCCCGGGCGCCGTCGTCGGCCAGGGCATCGTCGGCCACGCCGACTACCTCATGTTCACCGGCTCCTCCGAGACCGGAGCGCAGCTGGCGTCGCAGGCCGGCGAGCGGCTCATCGACTTCTCCGCTGAGCTCGGCGGCAAGAACGCCCTCATCGTCGCGGAGGACGCCGACCCGAAGAAGGCCGCGCAGGGCGCCATCATCGCGTCGTTCACCAACTCGGGCCACCTGTGCGTGTCCATCGAGCGCATCTACGTCGCCGACGCCGTGTGGGACGAGTTCACCGCGGAGTTCACCGACCGCACCAAGGCCATGACGCTCGGCGCCGGCTACGGCTGGGACGTCGAGATGGGCTGCCTGCAGTCGAAGGGCCAGTTCGACGTCGTCGCCGGCTACGTCGACGGCGCCCGCGAGGCCGGCGCCACCGTCCTGGCCGGCGGCCGCGCCCGCCCGGACCTGGGCCCCCTGTTCTACGAGCCGACCATCCTGGCCGACGTGCCGGAGGGCACCCCGGTGCTGACCGAGGAGGTCTTCGGCCCCGTCGTCGTCCTGCACCGCGTCCGCGACGTGGAGGAGGGCATCGAGCGCGCCAACGACTCCGACTACGGCCTCAACGCCTCCCTGTGGACCTCCCCGAAGCGCGCCCGCGAGCTCGCCCCGCGCATCGAGGCCGGCTCCGTCAACGTCAACGACGGCTTCGCCGCGTCCTTCGCGTCCGTCGACGCGCCGATGGGCGGCTTCAAGAAGTCCGGCGCCGGCCGCCGCCAGGGCGAGCACGGCCTGCTGAAGTACACCGAGTCCCAGACGGTGGCCGTCCAGCGCCTGTCCCCCATCTCCTTCCCGTTCCTGGAGCGCTCCACCTACGCCAAGACGTTCAGCACCGCGCTGACGCTGGGCAAGAAGTTCGGCATCCTGCCGTAGCGGTCGCGCGCGTCGCCGCGGGCAGGTGCCCGCGTGTTCGCGTGACGACGGGACCCGCGCGGCGGCCGCGCCCGCCGCGCATGACGACGGCCCCGCCCCCGACGAAGGGGGCGGGGCCGTCGCCGCGTTCGGCGCCCCCGGCGAGAGTCGAACTCGCAACTCGCGGATTTTAAGTCCGCCGCCTCTGCCAGTTGGGCTACGGGGGCCGGCGCCCGGCGGGGCCGGGCGGGGTGCCCGGACCATGCCGGGCGGGGTCGCGGGCCGGGGCCCGCGGACGGCCGCGGCGCGGGTGCCGTCGTCACGCGGACGCGCGACCGCGGCGACCCGGGCGCGGTCCGTCAGCGGCGGCGCCGCGCGTCGACCAGGCCGGCGACGATGCCGTCGAGGATGTCCTTCTCGCTGATGCGGAACTCCTCGGCGACGCCGCCGAACAGGTCCATCATCGCCTCCACGCACACCACGCCGCCGGCGAACACGTCGGCGCGGCCGGAGTGCACGACCGGGTTGGCCGCCAGCGCATGGGCGTCGGTCTCCAGCACGGAGCGGCCCAGCGAGCGCAGCGCGTCGAAGCGCAGCGTCGACAGGTGGATGGCCGACGGGTCGTAGGTCTCCAGGCCCTGCGCCAGCGCCGACAGCGTCGTGAACGTGCCCGCGCAGCCGACGACCGTACGGGCCGTGCCGACCGGCACCTCCGCCCGGATGGCCTCCTCCAGCTCCGCGACGTACGCGCGGGCCGCGTCGATCTCCTCCGGCGCCGCCGGGTCGGAGCGCAGGAACCGCTCCGTCAGGCGGACGCTGCCCATCGGCACCGACAGGGAGCCGTGGACCGTGCCGTCGTGATCGCCGACGATGACCTCCGTCGAACCGCCGCCGACGTCGATGACGGCGAACGGGCCGGACGCCGCCGGCAGATCGTCGACCGCGCCGCGGAAGCTCAGCGACGCCTCCTCGGCGCCGTCGATGACCTCCGCGCGGGCGCCCCACGGCGCCAGCGCCTCCTCCGTCAGCGCGAAGAACTCGTCGCGGTTGCCGGCGTCGCGGGACGCCGACGTCGCGACCATGCGCACGGCCTCCACCCGCTCTGCCTTCATGACCTCGACGAAGCGGCCCAGGGCGCCGCGGACGCGCTCCAGCGCCTCCGGGGCGAACTCGCCGGTGGCGTCGACGCCCTGCCCCAGGCGCACGATCTCCATGAGGCGGTGCAGCTCGGTGAACTCCAGGACCCCGCCGACCTCGGCGACGTCGCTGACCAGCAGGCGGATCGAATTGGTGCCGCAGTCGACCGCCGCGTACCGGGTCACCGGCCGTCCTCCGGCCGCTCCTCCATCTCCTCCCGGGAGATGCCGAGGTCGGCGCACGTCGGCCAGTCCTCCGGGATGGCGGTGCCGCGCAGGCCCGTGCCCTCCGCCGCCAGCGCCACGGTCTCGGTGCCCAGGCGGAAGCGGCCCGGGCCCTCCGCCAGCGCGTAGGCCATGAGGACGTGCAGGCACTTCACCCGGTCCGGCATGCCGCCGCCGGAGAAGTCGGTGCCCAGGTCCTCGATGGCGTTGCGCTGCGCCAGGTAGTGCTCGTGCGCCGCGAGGTAGTCGGCGGACAGCTCCCCGTCCTCCTCCAGGCGGCGGGTCATCGCGCGCATCACGCCGGCGACCTCCAGCCGGGACGCCTCCGCCGTCAGGCGCGGGTCCGTCAGGTAGTACAGCGTCGGGAACGGCGTGCCGTCCGGCAGCTTCGGCGCCGTCTTCACGACGCCGGGGGCGCCGTCCGGGCAGCGGTACGGGATCGCGAGCACGCCGCGGGGCGAGCGGCCGAGCTGCTCTGCGATGACGGCGAGATCGTCGTCGGAGACGGTCACGTGCGGGCACCTCCTGGGTGGCTGGGTCGGCGGTGTGCGCCCGCCGCGCGGACGCGGGCGGGCGATGGGGCGGCGCGCCCTCCCCCGGCGCGGGGTCGGCCGACGCCGCCGGCGCGGCGGGATGCGCCGCCTGTCGACGCGGAAAGCCTAGTCGACGGGCTCCGGCGGGCGCGCGATGGACTCCCACAGCAGCGACCACCACGGGTCCGGCTCCGGGGTCTCCGCCACGCCCGGCACGTCGGGGCGGGAGCCCTCCATGCCCGGATCGATGAGCCGGTACGGGGTCTCCCCCGGCTCCGTGACGCCGAGGCGGACGCGGGCCTGCTCCCGCACCCACGCCTCGTCGTGCGCCTGCTCGATCTCCCGCGTCAGATCCCGCTCCCGGCCCTCGAGCCGGGCGATGTTCGCCTGCGACTCCGCCAGCAGCGTGCGCTGCTCGGACCAGGCGCGCAGCGGGATGATGAGCGTGACGACGAGGAACAGCATCAGCAGCACGATGACGACGATCTGGCCCGGCGTCAGCTGCGCCGCCCCGCTCGTCCGTCCGCGTCCCGCGTTCCCGTCCTCCATGACCGTGGATCCTACAGCCCCGCGCGCACCGCGCCCGACCCGGCGCGCGGACGGGGCGCGGCGGCCGTCGTCACGCGGAGGTGCCGGGAACGCGCGGCGCCGCACCCGGCGCGCGGACCCGGGCGGCGGCCGTCGTCACGCGGGGCGTGCGCGGTGCGCGGACATGCGGAGGGGCCGGGCCCGACGCGCGATGCGGCGGACCCGGCCCCGTGGCGGCGCCGGGCGCGGGGCCCGGCGGCGGTGCGCTACTTCATGCGCGGGAAGGCGTCGCGGCCGGCGTAGACCGCGGCGTCGCCCAGCTGCGCCTCGATGCGCAGCAGGCGGTTGTACTTCGCGACGCGCTCGGAGCGGGCCGGCGCGCCGGTCTTGATCTGGCCGCAGTTCAGGGCGACGGCCAGGTCGGCGATGGTGGTGTCCTCGGTCTCGCCGGAGCGGTGGGACATCATCGACTTGTAGCCGTTGTTGTGCGCCAGGGCGACGGCCTCGAAGGTCTCGGACAAGGTGCCGATCTGGTTGACCTTCACCAGCAGGGCGTTCGCGGCGCCCTTCGCGATGCCCTCCTTCAGGCGGGCCGGGTTGGTGACGAAGAAGTCGTCGCCGACCAGCTGCACCTTGTCGCCGATGCGCTTGGTCAGCTCGACCCAGCCGTCCCAGTCGTTCTCGTCCAGCGGATCCTCGATGGAGACGATGTTGTACTTGTCGACGAGCTTCTCGTAGACCGCCGCCATCTCCTCCGGCGTGTGCTGGCCGCCCTCGAAGTTGTAGTGGCCGTCCTCGTAGAACTCGGAGGACGCGACGTCGAGCGCCAGCGCGACCTCCTCGCCCAGCTTGTAGCCCGCCGCCTCGATGGCCTCGACGATGAGGTCCAGCGCGGCCTCGGTGGACTCGGCGGACGGCGCGAAGCCGCCCTCGTCGCCCAGGCCCGTCGACAGACCCTTGTCCTTGATGACCTTCTTCAGGGAGTGGTAGACCTCCGCGCCGATGCGCAGCGCCTCGCGGAAGGACTCCGCGCCGACCGGGGCGATCATGAACTCCTGGACGTCGACGCCGGAGTCGGCGTGCGCGCCGCCGTTGAGGATGTTCATCATCGGCACCGGCAGGACGTGGGCGTTCGGGCCGCCGACGTACTGGTACAGCTCCAGCTCGGCGGAGGCCGCGGCGGCCTTCGCGACGGCCATGGAGACGCCCAGGATGGCGTTCGCGCCGAGGTTCTTCTTGTTCGGGGTGCCGTCCAGATCGATCATCGCGCGGTCGATCAGGCGCTGATCATCGGCGAAGGAGCCGACCAGCTCGTCCTGGATCGGGCCGAGGACGTTCTCCACGGCCTCCTCGACGCCCTTGCCCAGGTAACGGTCGCCGCCGTCGCGCTTCTCGTAGGCCTCGTGCTCGCCGGTCGACGCGCCGGAGGGCACGGCGGCGCGGCCGATCGAGCCGTCCTCCAGGGCGACCTCGACCTCGACGGTCGGGTTGCCGCGGGAATCCAGGATCTCCAGGGCGTTCAGTCCGATGATGGGGGCAGCCATTCGTCACCTTTCCGGCCGGAACCTTTCCGGCGCACTTGCCCTCGATTGTGGCACGATTCCGCCGCCCTCGCCGCCGCCGGCGCAACCCCGCGGCGCTCCCCCCGGGCCGCCGCCCGCGCCGCCGCCGGTCAGGCGCCCGCGCGCACGGCGGCCGGTCGCCCGCCCGGCCGCGCGACGCGGTTTTCGCCGTCCCCGTCAGGCCCCCTGCCCCAGGGCGTAGTTCGCCGCCGCGTCGCGGACGTCGCGCAGGTACTCGTCGGACTGGTTGTAGGACCGGATGGCCGTCGCCCAGCCCTCCGGCGTCCGCAGATCCCGCCCACCGGAGCACAGCAGGTTCGCCGCCGCGGCCGCCGCGTCGTCGATCTGGTGCGGGTCGGCGACGCCGTCGCCGGAGGCGTCCATGCCGTAGGTGTTCCACGACTCCGGGATGAACTGCATGGGGCCGACCGCGCGGTCCCACTCGCGGTCGCCGTCGAGGATGCCGCCGTCGGTGTCCTTGACCGCCGCCAGGCCCGGGGAGCCGTCGAGCGGCACGCCCGTGATCGCCGGCGTCGCGATGCCGCGCTCGTCGAGCATCGGCCGGTCCAGCCAGTTGCCGCCGTAGGTGCCGTGGCGCGTCTCGACGTGGCCGATGCCCGCCAGCGTGTTCCACGACAGGCCGCAGCCCGGGTGGCGCTGCTCCGCGATGACCTCCGCGAGGCCGTAGGCGCGGACCGACTGCTCCGGGATGCCCGTCGACTGCGCGATCGGCGCCGCCCACTGCGCCAGCTGATCGGCGGGGCGGCCCGGGGCGTTCACGTCGACGCGCGGGGCCGGCTCCGCGGCGGCCGGCGGCACGTCGTCGGGGATCGGGCGCCGGTCGAAGGGCGAGCTGATCGGGCCCGCGAACATGGCCGCAGCGCCGATGAGGACGATGATCGCGATGACCGCGACCGCCGTCGTCGCCAGACAGCCGCAGCCCGACGACGTGGGCTGTCGTCGGGCGTTCGGGGGGCGTCGGCTCGCATGCATGGCGCCCCATCCTACGGGAGGACCGCCGCAGCTCCGATTCGCGCCGGTGCGGCGGGTCGCCGGCGGGTCGGCGCCGGGAGATGCGGGCTCCGGGCGGGTGCCGGAAGGTACCGGGAGGTGACGGTGCGTGCCGGAAGGTGCCGGGCGGCGCAGGAGCCGCTTAACGACGGTCGTCGTCGAACGGCTCGTCCAGCGCGAAGCCGTGGGCGTCGTCGGCGTCGCCCGGGCGGACTCCGACGTCCGCGCCGTCGCCGGCCGGGCGGGCGAAGCCCGCGTCGTCGTCGGCGAGGTCCGCCGCGTCGGCGGCGTCGCCGTAGTCGTCGTAGTCCGCGCCGTCGGCGACGTCGCCGGCGGCCAGGCGCTGCGCCTCCTCCAGCTGCGCCAGGAACTCGCGGGCGACGGCCCGGGTGCGGGCCTCGCAGGAGTCGCCGAGCTCCAGGCCCGGCGTCGGGCACATCAGGTCGGCCGGGATCTGGGAGTCGGGCACGCCCGCGGCGCGGGCCCGGCCGATGACCTCCTGCGCCAGCGCCAGCGCCGGCAGGGAGCGCGCCGGGGCGGATCGCGGCGCCGTGCGGCCCGCGTTCCACGCGGCGTCCTGCTCGTCGGCGGGGACCGGCCAGCTGCGGGAGTCCTCCGGTTCGAACAGGTACGGCGAGCGGGCGCGGAGCTTGTCCGTGAACGCGCGGGCGACGTCGCCGATGTCGAAGCCCTCCGCGATCTCGGCGTGGAACAGGACCTGCAGCAGCAGGTCGGCCAGCTCGCCGAGGACGTCGCCCCCGTCCTCGACGGCGTCGGCGAACTCGAAGGTCTCCTCCAGCAGGTACGGCAGCAGGGAGCGGTGCGTCTGCTTCGCCTCCCACTCGCCGCGGCGGCGGGCGCGGGCCATCAGCTCGACGGCCTCCTCCAGCTCCGGGAGGGCGCCGCCGGCCGCGGGGGCCGCGGCGGCGGGGGTCGCGTCGTCACGCTCCGCGGCGGCCGCCGGGGCGGTGCCGTCGGCGCCCGGCGCGACGGCCGCGAACGTGTCCGCGGAGGCGCCCGCGGCCGGCTCGGCCTCTGCGGGGGTGTCGGCCGGCTCCTCCGGCGCGGGGTCCGGCGCGTCGGCGAGGCCGACGGAGATGAGCTCCTCGCCGGCGTCGAGGCGGTCGACGACGTCGTCGTTGTCCAGGTCGGTCGTGATCAGCACCTCGGCGCGGGAGACGCTGTGCCCGCCGGCGTCGGCGATGGCCCAGCGCACGCGGATGGGGACCTCCTCGGTGTAGCTCACGTCGCCGGTGAGCAGCCCCGCCGCGCCCAGGGGGATCGCCGTGGGGAACCTGGGGTCGAGATGGATGATCGACATCGTCCGTCCGTCCTTTCCGCCGGATGAGGCGCCGGGCGGGCGGCCCGGCCTCCCCCTAGATTGCCACGGCGAACCTATCGGCGACGGCGGGACCCTCCCGAACGGGCGCCCGAACCGCCGCGCGGGGCACGCCCGGAGCCGCCGCGGGAAGCGCCGCGGGAGGCCCCTCGGGCGGCGCCGGCGGCCGCCCCGGACCCGGCCACGCCCGCGTCCGCGCCCCCGGCCTTCGCCGAATCCCCGGCGCCCGCCGTGACGTCAATGACCGGGACGCCGGCCATGCCGGTGAGGAAGTCCGCGACCCACTGCACCAGCTCCACGTCGCGCACGGGCTTGGCGCCCATGCGGCGGCCGGCGCCCGGCGCGGGCACCGACACCGTCCCCGACGCGGCGCGGTACGTCGACCCCGGATGCAGGCGCTTGAGGCGCACCTGCTTGGAGTCGGCGAGCTCCATCGGCTTGACGGAGATGCTCGCGCCGGTCGCCGTGATCTCGCGGACGCCGAACTCGCGGCAGATGAGGCGCAGGCGGCTCATCGCCGCCAGGCGTACGACCTCCACGGGCGGCTCACCGTAGCGGTCGACGAGCTCCTCCAGCACCGCGTCGACGTCGTCGAAGCCGCGGGCCTCCGCGAACTTGCGGTACGCCTCCAGGCGCAGGCGCTCCGAGGAGACGTAGGACGCCGGGATGTTCGCGTCGACCGGCAGGTCGATGCGGACCTCCTTCGGCTCGTCGGAGCCGCCGTCGACCGGCTCGCCGTCGACCGCGGACTTCAGCGCCGCGACGGCCTCGCCGACGAGGCGGACGTACATGTCGAAGCCGACGCCGGCGATGTGGCCCGACTGCTCCGCGCCCAGCACGTTGCCGGCGCCGCGCATCTCCAGGTCCTTCATGGCGACGGCCATGCCGGCGCCCAGCTCGTTGTTCGCCGCGATCGTCGCCAGCCGGTCGTAGGAGTTCTCCGTCAGCGTGTGGTCCGCCGGGTAGAGGAAGTAGGCGTAGGCGCGCTCGCGGGACCGGCCGACGCGGCCGCGCAGCTGGTGCAGCTGCGCCAGGCCCATGTGGTGCGCGTCCTCCACGATGAGGGTGTTCGCGTTCGCGATGTCCAGGCCCGTCTCCACGATGGTCGTGCACACCAGCACGTCGTACTCGCGGTTCCAGAAGCCGGCGACGGTGCGCTCCAGCTGGTCCTCGTTCATCTGGCCGTGCGCGACGACGACGCGGGCCTCCGGCACCAGGTCGCGGATGCGCGCGGCGGCGCGGTCGATGCTCTTGACCCTGTTGTGCAGGTAGAACACCTGGCCGTCGCGCAGCAGCTCGCGGCGGATGGCCGCGGCGACCTGCTTGTCGTCCTGCGCGCCGACGTAGGTCAGCACCGGGTGGCGGTCCTCCGGCGGGGTGAGGATCTGGCTCATCTCGCGGATGCCCGCCATCGACATCTCCAGCGTGCGCGGGATCGGCGTCGCCGACATCGTCAGCACGTCGACGTGGTTGCGCAGCGCCTTGATGTGCTCCTTGTGCTCCACGCCGAAGCGCTGCTCCTCGTCGACGATGACCAGGCCGAGCATGTGCCACTGCACGCCCGTCTGCAGCAGGCGGTGGGTGCCGATGACGATGTCGACCTCGCCCTCGGCCAGGCCCCGGAGGATCTCCTTCGCCTCCGCCCGCGTCGTGAAGCGCGACAGGCTGCGGATGGTGACCGGGAAGCCGTCCATGCGCTCGGTGAACGTCGACATGTGCTGCTGCGCCAGCAGCGTCGTCGGCACCAGCACCGCCACCTGCCGGCCGTCCTGCACGGCCTTGAACGCAGCGCGCACCGCGACCTCGGTCTTGCCGTAGCCGACGTCGCCGATGAGCACGCGGTCCATCGGGGTCGCCGACTCCATGTCGGCCTTCACCTCGTCGATGGCCCGCAGCTGGTCCTCGGTCTCCGTGTACGGGAAGTTGTCCTCCATCTCGTGCTGCCACGGGCTGTCGGCGGCGAACGCGTGGCCCGGAGACGCCTGGCGCTCCGCGTACAGCTTCACCAGCTCCTCCGCGATCTCCCGGACCGCGCCCCGCGCCTTGCGCTTGGTGGACTTCCAGTCGGAGCCGCCCATCTTCGACAGGTGCGGCGTCTCCCCGCCGACGTAGCGGGTCAGCTGGTCCAGCGACTCCATGGGCACGAACAGCTGATCCGGCGGGCCGCCGCGCTTCGACGGCGCGTACTCCAGCACCACGTACTCGCGGCGCGCCTGGTCGGCGCCCGTGCCGATGGTGCGCTCCGTCAGCTTCACGAACCGCGCGATGCCGTGGGTGTCGTGCACGACGTAGTCGCCGGCCTGCAGCGCCAGCGGATCGACGCGGTTGCGGCGCTTCGCCGGCTTCCGGCGCCCCGCCCCGATGTCGGCGACGCGGTTGCCCGTGACGTCCGCCTCCGAGATGACCGTCAGCTGCCCGCCCGGCACGCGCGGGAACACCAGGCCGCCGTGGTTGACGCCCTGGTACAGGGTGATGCGGCCCGGCTCCGGGTGCTCCGGCCCCGTCGCCGTGCGGCACGCGATGCCCGCCTCGCGGAACCGCTCCGCCTGGCGGCGCACGCCCGCCGGCGTCGGCGCCACGTAGGCGATGCGCTCCCCCGCCACCGTCGAGTCGCGCAGCGACGCCATCATCGCGCCGATGGCCTTCAGGTCGCCGCGCGGCGCCGGGCACGGCTCGTGCGTCAGCGGCAGCACGTCGCCCGCGCCGTCCGCGCCGACCATGCCGGGCGGGGCGATGGTCCACCACGGCTCATGCCGCACCTCGTCCAGCGTCCGGTACGCCGACGCCTCCAGCCCGTCCGCCGGGATGGGGGCCGCGCCGCCCATCGCCGCCGTCTCCCACGCCGCCGACATGAACTCCTCGCCCGTCACGATGAGATCCGCCGCGCGGGAGCGGATGCGCTCCGGCCCGAACAGCACCGTGTGCGCGCCCTCCGGCATCAGCTCCGGCAGCGGCCGCAGCGGCACGTCCGTCAGCAGCGGGATGAGGGCCTCCATGCCGTCGACCCACTGCCCCTCCGAGATGCGCACCAGCATCTCCTGCACGTCGCCGGAGCGCTCCGCCGCCAGCTCCGCCGCGCGCCTCCGCACCGGCTCGTCCAGCAGCAGGGCGCGCGCCGCGTGCACCTCGACGCGCCCCAGCTCCACCTCGTCGATCGTGCGCTGGTCGCCGACGGAGAAGGCGCGCAGATCCGTCACCTCGTCGCCCCACAGCTCCACGCGCACCGGGTTCTCCGCCGTCGCCGGGAACACGTCGACGATGCCGCCGCGCACCGCGAACTGGCCGCGCCGGCCGACCATGTCGACGTGCGAGTAACCGAACGCCTCCAGCCGCGCCGGCAGGTCCGGCGTCTCCGCGTCGACCTCCAGCACGATCGGCTCCACCCCGTCGGCCAGCACCGGCTGCACCAGCGATCGCGTCGCCGCGACGACGACGCGCACCCGACCCGCGGCGACGCCCGCCAGCGCCTCGCGCCGCCGCGCCACCGTGTCCACCGCCGGCGACAGCCGCTCGTGCGGCAGCGTCTCCCACGACGGGAACAGCGCCACCTTGTCCCCCAGCATCCCGGTCAGCTCCGCCGCCAGGTCCTCCGCCTCGCGGCCCGTCGCCGTCACCGCCAGCACGGGGACGCGCTCCGACAGCGTCGCGACGAGGAAGGGCCGCACCCGGTCATCGCCCGTCATGGCCAGATGGGGCTCGCCGACGTGGGCGAGCACCCCCTGGAGCTGCGGATCCGTGGCGACGACCTGGGCGAGGCCCGCGAGCGGGGCCGGGGTTCGGGGAGTCACGCCGGGCAGTCTATCGCCGCCCCCGACACGGGCGCCGGGCCGGGGCGGCGGCCGTCGTCACGCGAACGACGGCGACGCGGCGCGCACCCGCGCCGCGGACGCGGTCAGCGGCCCACGCGCGCGTCGTCCGCCGGATCCGCGGCGCTGCCCGCGCCGAGGCGCACCCCCTCGTCCGGCAGGCGCTCCGCCGCGACGCCGCGCAGCCGCGGCTCCCGCTCCATCCCCGCCAGGCCGTTCCAGCACAGGTTCACGATGTGCGCCGCGACCTGCTCGCGGTCGCGCTGGACCGACGCCTCGTCGGCCGGGCCGCCGGCGTCCGCGGCCGCGACGCGCTCGTCCAGCCACCACTGCGCCGTCTGCGCCACCATCCCCACCAGCGCATTCGAGTACAGCTCCGCATCCCGCGGATCCAGCCCCGCGCGATCGAAGGCGGCGCCGAGGATGTGCGACACCCGGCCCGTCGCCAGGCCCAGCAGCGTCGCGTACCCGCCCGCCGTCACCGGATCGCGGGCGAGGATCGTGAACCCGTCCGCGTGCTCCTCGACGTACGTCAGCAGCGCCAGCACCGCCTTCTCGATGCGCAGCCGCGCCCTCGCCCCCTCCATCGACTCGCCGATGATGGCCTCCAGCCGCGCCGTCTCCTCGTCGGCGACCGCCCGGTACAGCGCGTCCTTCGTCCCGAAGTGCTCGTACACCACCGGCTTCGACACCCCCGCCCGGGCCGCGATCTCCTCCATCGCCGTGCCCTCGAAGCCGCGCTCCGCGAACGTCGAGCGGGCCACGTCCATGAGCTGGCGGCGGCGCGCCGGTCCGCTCATCCGGCGCCGGCGTGTGTCCTGTCCCGGTTCCATGTTCCGGAGCCTAACCGTTCGGCCACGGCGCCGGGCCGGGTTGGCCGCCCCCGGGGCGGGCGCGGCCGGCCCGGACGGGAGGGGCGGCGGGGCTAGGCGGACGGGCCCGGCGGCGTGTACGGGAACGGGCCGGCGGAATCGCCGGGGCCGTCCGGCCGGGGCTGCGCTCCCGCGCCCTTCCAGGCCGCCTCCGCCCTCCTCCGCTCCGCCCGGCGACCCGGGATGTCCACGGCGAACCAGCACATCACGAGCCAGCCGACGGCGAACGCCACCAGGCCGACGAGGACGACCAGCCCCGTCGCCATGACCGCGTCTTCCTCGCTGAGCAGCCACAGGACAGCCACCCGCTCGACCCGATGGTCCGGCGGCGGGGCGAGGTCGCCGTCCGGCACCGCCCAGAGCGCGAGGCCCCACCCCAGGAGCGACGTGCACATCGCCAGGATCACGCGGTGCAGGGAGGACGCGGACCTCGGCGTCATGCCCAG
The DNA here is from genome assembly GCF_053525695.1 of Corynebacterium sp. 335C. Lineage (NCBI taxonomy): Bacteria > Bacillati > Actinomycetota > Actinomycetes > Mycobacteriales > Corynebacteriaceae > Corynebacterium > Corynebacterium sp. 335C. Next base: position 184,816 of record NZ_JASTTB010000002.1, on the reverse strand, counting down.
CAGCGGCAGCCCCAACGCGACGGCGCCAATCGGGACGAACGGCGACACCAGGAGGAACATGAACATGACGAAGCCCGCGGAGCCGTCGAGGATCCGCAGGACGACGGCGGCGGCCGACGCGAGGCACACCCCGAGCACCCAGAAGGCGTACATGAGAAGGCCGATGCGGCCGGCCCTCCGGCGCAGCTGCCCGGAGGGATCCGGGTGGGGCGCCTTCATGCCGCCAGTATCCGGGCGCCCGCGCGGCCCCGCAAGACCCCCGGGGACCCCGCGGCGGGGCGGCCGCGGCGCCTAGCCGCCCTGCCCCGGCCCCTGCCACGGGCCGGCCGGCGGGCCCTGCTGCGGACCGGGGGCCGGACCTGGCGGCGGGCCGGCCGGCCCCTGCTGCGGACCGGGGGCCGGCCCCGGCCCCCTCCCCCGCGCCATGCGGCCCGGGCCGTCGGCGCCGCGCCAGCACATCACCGCCCAGCAGACGGCGAACGCCGCCAGACCGGCGACGAACAGCACCAGCGCCGCCACGTTGGAGCCGTCGTCGCCGAAGACCCGCAGCAGCGGCATACGGCCCTCCGTCCAGTGCGCCGGCGGCGCGTCACCGAAGTCCGGCGGCACCCACAGCGCGACGAACCACCCGGCGAACGCCCCGTACATCGGCAGCCGCACCCGCCGCGGCGCCGCGGCCGTCGCCGGCGTCGACGCCAGCAGCGGCAGCCCCAGCACGATGGCGCCGACGAGGATGAGCGGCGACGTCATCACGATGATGACCATCATCCAGCCAGTCTGGCCGCCGGCGATGCGCGCGGCGAGGGCGGCGGCCGTCGTCACGCACATCCCGAGCACCCAGATGAGGTACAGCAGCTGCCCGGAGCGGCGGGCCTCCCGGCGCATCCGCGCGGCCGGGTCCTCGTGGGGCGGGTACATGACGCCAGTATCCGGGGGCCCGCGCGCACCTGCAACGACGGCGAGTGCCGCACCGTCCGCGCCCGCACGTGAACTAGGATGGCGCACTGGTCCGGCGAGCGCCGGGAGCGGCGGCCCACCGCCCCGGGGACCGCCGCCGCGGCCGGTCCCCCGTGGTGTAATGGCAACACTCCTGATTTTGGTTCAGGCATTCCAGGTTCGAGTCCTGGCGGGGGAGCATGACGGACTCGCGCGCCGACCGGTGGAGGATCGCGGCCGCCAACGGCCTGCAGAACGCCGGCGACCAGATGGTGAACGCGAAGACCGTGCTGCCCTGGCTGTTTCACCAGCTCGGGGTGCCGGGTCTCCTCATCGGCCTGATCGTGCCCATCCGCGAATCCGGATCGATGCTGCCGCAGGCCGCGCTGACCCCCTGGATCAAGCGCCGGCCCCGCCGCCGCGCCGTCTGGGTCGCCGGCGCCGCCGCGCAGGCGCTCATGTGCGTCGCGATGGCGGCGGCGGCCGCGCTCCTCGACGGCGTCGCCGCAGGCGTCGCGATCCTCGCGGCCCTCGCCCTGTTCTCCCTCGGCAGGGCCCTGTGCTCCATCAGCTCGAAGGACGTGCAGGGGCGCATCATCTCGAAGGGCTCCCGCGGCTGGGTCACGGGCCTGTCGACGACGCTCGGCGGCATCGCCGCCGTCACCGTCGGCCTCGCCATCCGCGTCTTCGGGGGCGGCGAACTGCCCGAATCGACCTTGGAGATCCTCCTCGCCTCGGCCGGCGCCGCATGGCTGCTCGGAGCGTGGGCCTTCGCCACGGTCGACGAACCCGCGGCGGAGCCGGAGGACCAGTCCGCCGGGGAATGGGCCCGCGACACATGGCGGATGATCCGCGGGGACCGGGGCTTCCGCCGCTTCATCGTGGTCCGATCCCTGCTGCTGGTCACGGCCCTCGCCCCCGCGTTCCTCGTGACCCTGTCCGCGCAGTCCGGGGCCTCCGCGCTGTCCGGCCTCGGCTCCTTCATCCTCGCGTCCGGCGTCGCGGCGCTGCTCGGCGGCCAGGTCTCCGGCAGGCTCTCCGACGTCTCCTCCCGCAGGACCATGATCTGGGGCTCCGGCATCGGCTCCGCCATCATCCTCACCGCGCTCGCCGTCGCCCTGTGGGCGCCGGGCGCGGCGGGCTGGGCGCTGCCCGCGGCCTACTTCCTGCTCGCCCTCGCGCACACGGGGGTGCGCGTCGCCAGGAAGACCTACGTCGTCGACATGGCCTCCGGCGACGACCGGACCGACCGCGTCGCCGTCGCCAACACGGCGATGGGCGGCATCCTGCTGGTCACCGGCCTCGTCTCCGGCGCCCTGGCGACGCTGGGCGCGGCATGGGCCCTGCTCCTGCTCGCCGTCATGGGCGGCGCCGGCGTCCTCGCCGCCGCGGCGCTGCCGGAGGTCTCCGACCGCGCGGGCGAGGACGGGTAACGTGCGGGGCAACCGAACCCGAACGAGGAGTTGCCCCATGACCAACGGCACCGCCACCGCGGTCGTCATCCTGGCCGCCGGCGCCGGAACCCGCATGAAGTCGGAGACCCCGAAGATGCTGCACGCCATCGGGGGCCGCACGATGCTGGAGCACGCGCTGCACGCGGCGCACGGCCTCGGCGCGGCCGACATCGCCGTCGTCGTCGGTCACCAGCGCGAGAAGGTCATCGACGCCGTGTCCGGCTGGGTCTCCGGCGTCGGCGAGCGCGACGGCGAGGGGGCGCTGCCCGACGGCGTCATCATCGCCCACCAGGAGGAGCAGAACGGCACCGGCCACGCGGTGCAGTGCGCGTTCGACGACCCGGCCCTGGCGGAGTTCGAGGGCACCGTCGTCGTCACGACCTCCGACGTGCCGCTGCTGGACGCGGAGACGCTGGCGAACCTCGTCGAGGAGCACGACCGCAAGCCGCGCGCCGCGGTGACGGTGCTGACCTCCACGGCGGAGGACCCGCACGGCTACGGCCGCATCGTCCGCAACGCCGACGGCGAGGTGCTGCGCATCGTCGAGGAGAAGGACGCCACCGACGACGAGCGGGAGATCACGGAGGTCAACTCCGGCGTCTACGCCTTCGACGCCGCCACGCTGCGCCACGCGCTGACGCAGCTGAAGTCCGACAACGCCCAGGGCGAGCTGTACCTGACCGACGTCATCGGCATCGCCCGTGAGGCCGACCGCGTCGTCCGCGCCCACCGCATCACCGACGCCGAGCGCGTCGCCGGCGTCAACGACCGCGTGCAGCTGGCCCGCCTCGGCCGCGTCCTCAACGACCGGGTGCTGGAGAAGCACATGCGCGGCGGCGCCACCATCGTCGACCCGGCCACCACGTGGATCGACGTCGACGTGGAGATCGGCCGCGACGTCACCATCCTCCCGGGCACGCAGCTGCTCGGCCGCACCCGCATCGCCGACGGCGCGACCGTCGGCCCGGACACCACGCTGACGGACATGACCGTCGGCGAGGGCGCGTCCGTCGTCCGCACCCACGGCTCGGAGTCGGAGATCGGCGCCGGGGCTCAGGTCGGCCCGTTCACCTACATCCGACCAGGCACGAAGCTCGGCGAGGACGGCAAGCTCGGCGGCTTCGTCGAGGCGAAGAACGCGGAGATCGGCCGCGGCTCGAAGGTGCCGCACCTGACGTACATCGGCGACGCGACCGTCGGCGAGCACTCCAACATCGGCGCCTCCTCCGTCTTCGTGAACTACGACGGCGTGAACAAGCACCGCACCACCATCGGCAGCCACTGCCGCACCGGCTCGGACACGATGTTCATCGCCCCCGTGACCGTCGGTGATGGCGCGTACTCCGGTGCGGGTACAGTCATCAAGGACGACGTTCCGCCGGGCGCGCTGGCCGTCAGCGCGGGCCGGCAGCGGAACATCGAGGGCTGGGTCGAGCGCAAGCGGCCCGGCACCGCGGCCGCCGAGGCGGCGGCAGCGGCGAACACGGCGACCGACGAGGAAGGCGACGGCAACCGATGACCGGCGAGTGGATCGACAACCAGAAGAACCTCATGCTCTTCTCCGGGCGCGCGCACCCGGAGCTGGGCGAGGCGGTGGCGAGGGAGCTCGGCGTCGAGCTGACCCCGATGACCGCCCGCGACTTCGCGAACGGCGAGATCTTCGTCCGCTTCGAGGAGTCGGTGCGAGGCTGCGACGCCTTCGTGCTGCAGTCCCACCCGCAGCCGCTGAACAAGTGGCTGATGGAGCAGCTCATCATGATCGACGCCCTGAAGCGCGGCTCCGCCAAGCGCATCACGGCGATCCTGCCGTTCTTCCCGTACGCGCGCCAGGACAAGAAGCACCGCGGCCGCGAGCCGATCTCCGCCCGCCTGGTCGCCGACCTGCTGAAGTGCGCGGGCGCGGACCGCATCGTCAGCGTCGACCTGCACACGGATCAGATCCAGGGCTTCTTCGACGGCCCGGTGGATCACATGCACGCGATGCCGATCCTGACGCAGCACATCCGGGACAACTACCCGCTGGACGACATCTGCGTCGTGTCCCCGGACGCCGGCCGCGTGAAGGTCGCCGAGAAGTACGCGAACACGCTGGGTGACGCCCCGATGGCGTTCGTGCACAAGACCCGCAGCGTCGACGTCGCCAACGAGGTCGTCGCCAACCGCGTCGTCGGCGACGTCGAGGGCCGCACCTGCGTGCTCATCGACGACATGATCGACACCGGCGGCACCATCGCCGGCGCGGTCGGCGTGCTGCGCGAGGCCGGCGCGAAGGACGTCATCATCGCCACGACGCACGGCGTGTTCTCGGGCCCGGCCCGCGAGCGCCTGTCGCAGTGCGGTGCGAAGGAGGTCATCGCGACCGACACGCTGCCGCAGGACGCCGAGGGCTGGGACAACCTCACGGTGCTGCCCATCGCCCCGCTGCTGGCGCAGACGATCCACGAGATCTTCGAGAACGGCTCCGTCACCACCCTCTTCGAGGGCCAGGCGTAGCGCTCTCCGCGCGGCGTCCCCCGGGCCCGAGGTCCCGGCCGCCGCGCCACGGAAACGCCCCGGGGTGCACCGGGCGTGACGACGGCCCCCCGTCGCGGCTCCCCGCCGCGACGGGGGCCGTCCCGTGTCCGGGGGCTCCGCGGCCCCCTGGCTCCCCCACCTCCAGCCGTGATTGAAGGGCCCATGACAGAGGTTAATGCAGTTTAGCGGCCTAAACGCGATCCGCTTCCTGGGCTTTTGCCGCGGTTTTTGTCGCATCCGGGCCGCTAAAGCGCGTTAACCCCTCCGGCATAACCTTTCGGCGAACCCGGCTCGGCTCCGGACGACTTCTCGGAGCTCCCCCCCCTCCCAAAAACCTCCCGGCCCGCCACTTCCCCCACCATCCGAGCCCGGCGACGATCCGGCGACCGCCCATCCCGGCGCACACCAGACCCATCACCCGACCGGCCGGCGCACGCCCAGCCCCCAGCGCAAACCTCCAGCAGGCGCCTCCAGCAGGGGGTTAATGCGGTTTAGCGGGATCAACGCAACACGGCTCCTGGGCTTTTGGCACCGATTTCGTGGCGTTGATCCCGCTAAAGCGCGTTAACCCCTCCCGCATAACCTTGTGCCGGCCCCAACGGTGGCGGGCGCCCCTTCGACGTCCGCCGAGCCGGGATTTCCCTCGACGCCACCGACCGGGTATCGTCGGACCGTCATGTCTCGGCGAGGGTGGCCTGAAACGGCCCCGTTATCGACGCGACGCCACATTCCACGGCACGTGATCGACTCCCGAACACCATCGAAAGCTAGGAGTCAGACAATGGCCAAGCCCAACATCCAGTCCCTGGACGCCCAGGTCCGCACCGAGTTCGGCAAGGGCGCCTCCCGCCGCGCCCGCCGCGCCGGCCTCATCCCGGCCGTCATCTACGGCGGCGACCTCGAGTCCCCGCTGCACATCGCCGTCGACCAGCTGGAGTTCAACTCCATCATCCGCCACCACGGCGTGAACTCCATCATCGAGTTCTCCATCGAGGGTGAGAAGCAGCTCTCCATGGTGAAGATGCTGGACCAGAACCCGCTGACCCTGGAGTTCGACCACGTCGACCTCCTGGCCATCAAGCGCGGCGAGAAGGTCGAGGTCGAGGTCCCGGTCGTCCACGTCGGCGAGCCGGCCCCGGAGACCCTGGTCATGCAGGACGCGGACACCATCCTGGTGCTCGCGCCGGTCCTGTCCATCCCGGAGGAGATCGAGGTCTCCGTCGAGGGCCTGGAGCAGGGCACCCAGATCACCGCCGGCGAGATCACCCTGCCGGAGGGCATCGAGCTCACCGACGACGCCGAGCTGCTGGTCTTCAACCTGGTCGAGCCGGAGGAGGACCCGGCCGGCGACGTCGACGCCGACGTCGAGGGCATGGGCGAGGACGAGCTGCCGGACGAGGAGACCGAGGGCGACGACGAGGAGTAGTCCACTCCCCCGCACTCCACGTGCACGGCGCGGCCCCCGCGTCCCGGTCACCCCGGGGCGCGGGGGCCGTCGTCACGCACGGGGTTGCCTGACGACGGGACCCGCCCCGCACGCGCCCGCCGCACCCGGCGCGCGCGGCGGGCGGGCCGGGGTGTGCGACGATGGGGGCCATGAGCGCATCCCCCCTCCTCGTGGTGGGCCTGGGCAACCCGGGCCCGAAGTACGCCGGCAACCGCCACAACATCGGCCACATGGTGGTCGACGAGCTGGCGGGCCGGACGCTGCCGATGCCGTCGACGTTCTCCGCCCACAAGCGGTCGAACGCGGAGATCGTGCAGACCCGGTGGGGGTCCGGGGACCGGGAGCGACAGGTCATCCTGGCGAAGCCGCGGACGTACATGAACGTCTCCGGCGGGCCGGTGGCGGGGCTGGCGAGGTTCTTCGGCGTGAAGCCGGAGGACGTCGTCGTGGTGCACGACGAGCTGGACCTCGACCCCGGCGTCATCCGCCTCAAGCGCGGCGGCGGGGAGGGCGGCCACAACGGGCTGCGGTCCATCTCGAAGTCGCTGGGGACGCGGGACTACCTGCGGGTTCGCGTCGGCATCGGCCGGCCGCCGGGGCGGCAGGACCCGGCGGACTACGTGCTGCGGGACTTCAGCGCGAAGGAGCGGCGCGACGACCTGCCGTTCTGGGTGGACGACGCCGCCGACGCCGCGGAGCTGCTGGGCCTGCACGGCCTGGAGGCCGCGCAGAACCAGGTCCACGGGGGCTAGCGGGCCGGGTCCGCCAGCGGGTTCGGCACGTCGACGTAGCGGTCGCCGCCGCCGGCGGCCGCCATGGCGACGAAGGCCTTGCGGTGCAGCGTCGGCGCCAGCAGCGCGTCGACGTCGCCGTCGGGGATGCCCCCGCCGAAGCCGCCGATGATCTCCTCCGCCACCTCACGCAGGATGCGGTGGGCGCGGCCGCGGTCAACGCCGCGGGCGGCCACCAGCTCCTCGACGATGCCGTCGAGGTTGCCGAACACCGAGGCGTAGTGGGCCTTGTCGCGCAGCTCGCCGACGTCGTCGGTGACGGTGACGGAGCCCTCCCGCGCCGGCAGCGCCCGACCGGCGGCGGCGAGGCGGCCGCGGTGGATGCGCAGCCCGGAGAAGTCGCGCAGCACCAGGCCGCGGTAGACCGGCCGGGCGCCGGGGCCGGACGCCCCGGCCACTCCCCCGACGCGGACCATGGTGTTCTGCAGGTGCGCCTCCAGCGCGATGCCGGAGCCCCACAGCACCGGCAGCACGGCGCCGAGCAGGTCGCGGGCGTAGGCGCGCAGGAAGGCCTCCGGGGCGTCGCCGGCGAGGTCCGCCAGCGGGCTCGCGGCGCCGTCGGGGCGGCCGCGGAGGGCGGATGCGCCGACGGCGACGTCGCCGTCGTCGAGCACGGAGCCGGCGCCGGCGCGCATGAGCAGGCAGAGGCCGCGGGCGCGCTCGTCGGACTCGCCGGGGGCGGTGCGGAAGGTGGTGCCGGCGAGCTCCGGCAGCACGGCGACGCGGCCGGCGGCGGGCCCGTCGGCGACGAGCTCGGCGACCAGCCGCGCGACCGCCGGGGTGCCCAGCGCCGACTGCCGAGAGATGTACCGCCGCGTGGAGGTGACGGTGACGTCGAGCGGCACCTTCACGAACGGCCGGGTGCCGTCCGCCGACGGGGCGTGCGGCACCATCGTGCGCAGCGACGTCGTGGGCCGCACGGCGAGCGTCACGTCGCGGACGGGCCGCAGCAGGCCCTCGCGCAGCTCGGCGGCGAAGGCGGGGACGATGACGTGGTCGTACTGCCAGGGGTGGACGGCGAGGATGGTCCAGTCGCGGTCGGCGGGGTCCTCCGGCTCCGGGGAGGGCGCGGCGGCGGGCAGCAGGCGGGCGCCGTCGTCGGCGACGACCTCCGCGGTGAGCTCGGCGCGGGCGAGGGAGACGTGCTCCGGGAAGGCGGCGGCGAAGCGGCCGGCGAGGTCGCCGACGCCGGAGCGCTCCAGCAGGCCGGGGGCGACGCCGATGAGGCGCAGCTCCGCGACCTGCCCGGATTCGGGCGCCCAGGCGGCGTTGTCGCCGTCGTCGAAGCCGCGCCGCAGCTTCGCCATCGGGTGGATGTTGTGGCCGGCGACGGCGAGCGAATCGGCGGTCGCGGCGGCCAGCCCGCGCGGCGCGAGGCGCAGCACGTCCCACGCGCCGGCGCCGAGGCCGAGGATCGCGGCGCGGCGCCGCATCGCCTCCAGGCGGTGCTTTGCGACGATCTCCGCCCTGGCCAGGTTGCCCGCGGAGTTCCTCAGATCCGCCTCGAGCAGGTGGACCTCGGCACGGGAGACGTCCTCGGCGGCGGCGGCCTCCGCGAGGCGGGAGCGGACCTCGTCGAGCGCCCGCGGCGCGGCGACCTCGATCTCGGCGGCGATGGCCGCCAGCGCCCGGTCGGCGGCGTGCGACAGCACGTTGGGGACGCGGACGTAGGCCTGCTCCGTGACGGCGCCGGACAGGCGCATGGCCAGGACGCGCTTGCGGGGCAGGTCGTGGTGGAGGACGCGCTCGAAGACGGCGCCGGCGACCGGGATGCCGGAGTCCGGCCGGTCGCGGCCGCAGCGGCCCGCCTCGGCGACGAGGCGCAGGGCAACGGGTTCGAGGATGCGGGGATCGGGATCGGGAATCTCGCCGGCGTCGTCGCGCAGGCCGGGTGCGGGCGCGCCGGCGGCCGCGGACGCCGCCACGTCCGCGGAGCCCGCCGCCCGGTCGCCCGCCGCGGCCGCCGCCCGGTCCTCCTCCGCCGCCGACAGGGCGCGCGCGAGACCGCCGAGGAGGTTCACCAGCAGCGGGTAGGAGGTCTTGTCGGCGACGGCGTCCACGTCCCGCGCCACCAGCGCCGTCGACCGCAGATCGGCCAGGCCGGGCTCGGCGCCGGCCCACGTCATCGCGCGGCCGTCGTCCAGCAGGCGGGCGCCGCCGAAGTCGCGGACGACGGCGCGGACGGGCACCCCGCCCCTCAGCACGAGTACGACGTTCTGGGGGTGCGGCTCCAGCGCCGCACCCCACCGCGCCAGCAGTGACACCGCAGGGACGACGAGGACCTCGGCGAGGGCGTCGAACCAGGCGCGGACGACGTCGTCACGCGACATGCGCAGGCCGGAGGCCACCGCCGCGGCGGCCGCGTCGTCCAGCGCCATGTCCAGCACGATGCGGCCGGTGACCGGGTCGCGGGCCTGCAGCGCGGCGGCCGGCAGGGCGACGTCGCCGTCCGGCAGGCCCACGGCGGGGTCGCGGCGGACGACGGCGCCGAGGCAGTGCGCGCGGATGCCGTCGTCCGCCCGGAAGCGCACGGCGGCGAGGTCCGCGGCGGCGGCGAAGGCCGGGGCGTCCTCCGGGGTGCGGGGCACGAGGCCGGAGTCGACGCGGAGGATGCGCTCCAGCGCGCGGGCGACGACGGGACCCGCGACGGCGCCGGCGGAGATGCCGCGCACCGCGCCGGTCAGCTGCGCCTCCAGCGCCAGCTTCACGTGGACGGACGCGCCGTCGGGGCCGGTGGCGCGGACCGTGCGGACGGACATGCCGGGTTCCGCGGGGGCGGTCGCGTCGAGGACGACGAGGCTGCCGTCGGCAAGCTCGGCGCCGAACTCGCCGCGGATGACGTGCTCCAGCTGCCACGGGTGGACGGGCACGACGACGTGGCCGCCCAGGCCGCGGCGGGCGAGCTCCGCGGCCAGCGCCTCCCCCATCGCCGGGGACTCGGCGCGCAGGGCGTCGAGGACGTCGTCGCCGCGGGCGTCGGCCAGCTCCCGGTCGAGGGCGAGGAATCGCAGGTCGAAGCGCTCGGTCCACTCCGGCAGGACGTCGCGGGCGGAGTCCCCGAGGCCCAGCGACGTCTTCGCCGACGGGTGCGCGGGGTGGCCCTCGCAGACGATCTGCTCGAAACGCGACAGCAGCGCGGGGGCACCGCCGTCGCCCGGCGCGCAGCGGGCGCGCAGGCGGTCGACGAGGGCGGCGAAGGGCCGGTCCGCATCCGCCCCATCGCGTGACGACGGGCGCCGCTCCACCTCATCGGCCCAGCGTGCGCGGAGCCCGGCCCGGGCGCGGGCAAGGCCCCCGACCCCGTCGGCGATTTCGCGGGCGCAGCGGTCGAGGTTGCCGAGATCGCCGCGGAGCATCCCCGCCCCGGCCAGGTCGCGCAGCGCGGCGGCGGGGTCGGCGGCGACGCGGGCGCGCCAGGCGTCGTCAAGCGGTTCACGGAGCAGGCCCTCCAGCTCCAGTGCCGTCAGGAGCCTGCGGGCGACGGTGCCGCGGGCCTCCCCCATGCCGCGCTCGTCGACGAAATCTGCCATACCTTCGGAGAGTACCCAGGATGCCCTTACCCGCGGCGGCGCGCGCGGGACCGGACGCCGTGACGTGCGGCGCACCGGATCGGACCGCGACGGCCAGCACGGCGCCCGGGCCCGGCGCGGCGGCGGGGCCCGGCGCGGGGAACGCCCGCGGCGCGACCCCGGACGCGCAGGCGGGGCCGCCCGGCGCGGGGGCTATCCTTGGACGGCACCATCCCCGCAGCCGTAAGGACCCCATGAGCACGCTCGCCGACGAGGCCGCCCGCCGCCGCACGTTCGCCGTCATCGCCCACCCGGACGCCGGCAAGTCGACGCTGACGGAGGCGCTGGCGCTGCACGCGCACGTCATCTCCGAGGCCGGCGCCGTCCACGGCAAGGCCGGCCGCAAGGCCACCGTGTCCGACTGGATGGACATGGAGAAGGACCGCGGCATCTCCATCGCGTCGTCGGCGCTGCAGTTCGAGTACGCGCCGGAGGGCCACGACGGCGAGCCGTACATGATCAACCTCGTCGACACCCCCGGCCACGCGGACTTCTCGGAGGACACCTACCGCGTCCTCACCGCCGTCGACGCGGCGGTGATGCTGGTCGACGGCGCGAAGGGCCTGGAGCCGCAGACGCTGAAGCTGTTCCGCGTGTGCAAGTCCAACGGCATCCCGATCGTCACCGTCATCAACAAGTGGGACCGCCCGGGCAAGGCGCCGCTGGAGCTGATGGACGAGATCGTCTCGGAGATCGGCCTGCAGCCGACGCCGCTGTTCTGGCCGGTCGGCGAGGCCGGCGACTTCCGCGGCCTGCTGCGCCGCGGCGAGGACGGGGCGGCGGAGGAGTTCATCCGCTTCGAGCGCACCGCCGGCGGCTCCACCATCGCGGAGGAGACGCACCTGGATCCGGATGCCGCGGCGGCGGAGCAGGGCGACGCGTGGGAGACGGCGGTCGAGGAGTCGGAGCTGCTGTCCGCGGACGCGGCCGACCACGACCAGGAGCTGTACCTGGCGGGCGACACCTCCCCGGTCATCTTCGCGTCGGCGATGCTGAACTGGGGCGTCCACCAGATCCTGGACACGCTGTGCGCGCTGGCGCCGGCGCCGGCGGCCCGCGAGTCCGACCCGAAGGCGGTGGAGGAGTCCACGACGGCCATCGACGAGGTCCGCGAGCCCACCGACGCGTTCTCCGGCGTGGTGTTCAAGGTCCAGGCGGGCATGGACGCCCACCACCGCGACAAGCTGGCGTTCATGCGCGTCGTCTCCGGCGAGTTCGACCGCGGCATGCAGGTCACGCACGCCCAGTCGGGCCGCAGCTTCTCGACGAAGTACGCGCTGACGGTCTTCGGCCGCACCCGCTCGACGGTGGAGACGGCGTACCCGGGCGACATCGTCGGCCTGGTCAACGCCGGGTCGCTGGCGCCGGGCGACACCATCTACGCGGGCCGCAAGGTGCAGTTCCGCCCGATGCCGTCGTTCGCGCCGGAGCACTTCCGCACGCTGCGGGCGAAGTCGCTGGGCAAGTACAAGCAGTTCCGCAAGGCCATCGACCAGCTGGACGCGGAGGGCGTGGTGCAGGTGCTGCGCAACGACGCCCGCGGCGACGCCGCCCCGGTGATGGCGGCGGTCGGCCCGATGCAGTTCGAGGTCATGCAGGCCCGGATGCAGAACGAGTACAACGTCGAGACGGTGACCGAGCCGGTGCCGTACTCCGTGGCCCGCCGCACCGACGCGGAGTCGGTGCCGGAGCTGTCGAAGCAGCGCGGCGTGGAGATCTTCACCCGCTCCGACGGGGCGCTCATCGCCCTGTTCGGCGACAAGTGGAAGCTGTCCTTCATCGAGAAAGAGCATCCGGAGTTCACGCTCGAGACGCTGGTGGCCGACTAGCCGGGCGCCGCTACGCTGTCCGCATGCTGCCCTCCGACATCTGGCCGCCGTCCGGCCTGACCATCGCCTCCGGCGCACTGCGGCTGGCCCCGATGACGCCGGAGACCGGCGCCGAGCTCATCCGCCGCACCCGCGGCACCGCCACGGTCTTCCCGGATCCGGACGTGGCGTGGGCGTTCCCGTGGCTGGAGGGCACCGCCGCCCAGTCGGCCCGGCACATGCTCGCCATGGCGGCGTCGCCCGGCACCCCGGACTGGACGCTCGGCCTGGCCGCCGTCACCGGCGGGGAGGTCGCCGGGGCCATCGACCTGCGGGTCGCCTCCCGCGGGGGCCGGCGGTTCCTGGAGACCGGCTCCTACCTGCTCGCCGGGTTCCACGGCCGGGGCCTGGGCACGGCGATGCGCCGGGCGGCGATGGCGCTGGCGTTCGACCACCTCGGGGCGGAGGAGCTGTGGTTCAGCGCCCACCCGGACAACGCGGCATCCCTCGCCGTCGGCCGGCGCTGCGGCTACGCCCGCGTGGGCGGCGTCGACGACTCGGGCCCCTTCCCCGTGGAGCACCACCGGGTGACGCCGGAGACGGCGGACTACGGCGGCGGGCGCGTCGTCGTCGACGGCTGGACGCCGGAGCTGGCGGCGCTGCTGCCGCTGCCCTGACGGGGCCCGGGGCGGCGGCCCGTCCGGCCGCGGCGATCGCCCCGGCGGGCCCCGCCGCGGCTGCGGAGGCACCGGGACGGGGCGCGGTCAGCCGTCGTCCCCGTCCTCCTCGGCGAGCTCGCCCTCCCAGGCCTCCCGGCCCTCCTGCACGGCGATGACGGCGATGGCCAGCGAGGCCAGCGACGCGAAGCCGCCCCAGCCCGTGAGCTCGAAGGCGACGATGCCGATCAGCGCCGAGCCGGTCATGAGCAGGCAGATCCGCGTCTCCGCCGCGTCGGACAGGATGAGCGGGTCGCCGCCGAGGCGCCTGCCGACCGTGACCTTCGCCCGCCACAGGACGGGCATGCCGGCGAGCGACGCGACGAGCACCGCGACGGACGGCCACGACCGCTCCGGGACCTCGCCGACCACGAGCCCGGAGACGCCCTCCCAGACCAGCCACGCCGCGAGCAGCCAGAAGGTGACGGCGACGGCGCGCAGGGTGCGGCGCTCCCGGATCTCCCCGGCCCCGCCGCCGTCGCCGCGCAGGCGCCCCGCCAGGCGCAGGGCGACGAGGACCGCGAAGAGCGACTCGATGAAGCTGTCCAAGCCGAAGCCGACCATGACGGACAGGCCGTCTCCGCGGCCGAACCAGACGGACAGGGCGCCCTCGGCGACGTTGTAGGCGATGGTGAACAGCGCCAGCCCCAGGGCGACGCGGGTCAGCCGGCGGGCCTCCCCCGAGGGGCCGGCGGACGCGGCCGGCGATGCCGCGCTCACCGGATGTGCTCGGCGAGGATGCGGGAGCACGACGCGGCGGCCTCGGTCCAGCGGGAGCCGGCGGCCTCGTCGGCGGAGTCGCTGACGATCTTCACCAGCTCCACCGGCACGCCGAAGCGGCGGGCGACGAAGGCGACGGCGTAGCCCTCCATGTCGCACAGGTCGGCCTCTGCGGCGAGGCGGCCGCGGGTCAGTCCGTCCTCGATGAAGGAGTCGCCGGTGGCCAGGCGCACGCCCTCGCCCAGCTCGATGGGCGGGTAGGCGGTGTCGCCGGTGATGCGCCGGACGGCGTCGTGGCTGAAGTCGTGCATCGCGACGGTGCCGACGCGGTGGACGCCGGTCAGCCCGTCGTGAAGCGCGCCCGCGGTGCCGACGTTGAGCACGGACGCCGGCAGCGGGCCGGCGGCGAGCGTCTCCGCCAGCCCCATCGCGGCGCGGACCTTGCCGATTCCGGTGAGCAGCACCGGCAGATCGTCGCCGAGGTGGCGGGCCTCGACCTCCGTCGCGACCACGAGGAGGGGCGCGTCGGGGCGGACCGGGGACAGCAGCCGGGTCTGGGTGATCATCCCGCCATGGTAGCGGCGCGGCCGGTTTGTAGACTGGCCCACGTGATCTTCCAACCTGACAACTCCAGAACTAACCGGGCGGCGCAGGCGGAGGACCGCGCGCGGCGGCTGGTCCAGGAGATCCTCGACCGCGAGGAGCGCGTGCGCACCAACCTCGCCTCCGAGGACGTCGACCCGTGGGAGATGCGCTTCATCGTGGACGACTCCATCCACGACGGCGCCATCGCCCTGTGGCGGTCGGAGGCCACCCGCGCGCGGCGTCTGCTGCGCCGCTACTCCATCCAGTCCGGCTACCGCGAGCGCATGCGCGACGTGGAGCGCCGCATCGACTCCCTCCTGCTGCTCGCCGAGTCGCTGGAGGAGACGTGGGACGCGGCGGCCGCCGCCTCCCGCGCCCTGTCGACGGCCGAGGCCCGCGACGCCGAGGCGTTCAAGGCCGAGCGCGCCCGCCAGAACGACGCCCGCGAGGCCAAGCGCGCCCGCGACGCCCGCCGCGAGGCGCGCCGCCGCGAGCTGCTGCGCAAGGCGGAGAACGTCGGCTCCGACGTGCTGCGCCGCTCCGTCGACGCCGGCCGCGACGCCCTGGACAAGCTGCCGAACCTGCGCGCCGGCGCCGTCCGTAACCTCAACCCGTTCCGCGGCCGCGACGACGAGCCGCGCGAGGTGCGCAAGGCCACCGCCCGCGACCTGCGCAAGGAGCCTCCGCTGCCGGAGGACTGACCTCCGCCGCGCGGCCGCGCCGCTCCCATCGCGCGCCCGGCCGCGCTCCGGCGCACGCCGGCCGCTCCCCCGTCACCGCCCGACCCCGCCCCGAAAGGAGCCCGCATGGACCGCGACCCGGTCCCCGGCCTCGTCATCTGCGACATGGACGGCACGCTGCTGGACGACGAGCACCGCCTGCCCGACGGCTTCGACGCCATGCTGGAGCGCGTCCGCGCCGCCGGCGCCGCCTTCGTGCCCGCCTCCGGCCGCCAGTACGCCACGCTGCGCGGCATGTTCGCCGACCACGGCGTGGAGGACTTCATCGCGGAGAACGGCGCCGTCACCGCCGTCGCCGGGGAGCCGTCGGCGCAGGCGCGGCTGCCGCGCGACGTCGTCGACGCCGTCGTCGACGCGGTCCGGGACTCGGACCTCGACCTCGGCCTGGTCATGTGCTGCGCCGCCACCGCCCACGTCGAGCGCGGCGACGACGCGTTCCTGCGCGAGGTCGGCGTGTACTACGTCAGCAACGCCCTCGTCGACGACCTGCACGCGGTCCGGGACGACGTCGTCAAGCTCGCGGTGTACGACTTCGGCGACGCGGAGACCGGCGCGTGGCCGCTGCTGAAGGACATCACGGGCGACCGCCTGCAGGTCGCGCTGTCCGGCGCGCACTGGGTCGACATGATGGACCCGGACGTCGACAAGGGCACCGCGGTGGCGGCGCTGCGCGGGCGCTTCGGCGTCGGCCGCGACCGCACCGTCGTCTTCGGCGACTACCTCAACGACCTGCCGATGATGGGCTCCGGCGACCTCAGCTACGCCATGGCCAACGCCCACCCCGACATCAAGGCCGCCGCCAACCGCGAGGCCCCGCCGAACACGGAGGCGGGGGTGCTGCAGGTCCTGGACCGGCTGTTCCCGTGACCGGCGGGGCGTCGTAAGCTGGGGCATGGCAAAGGCGAACGGGAAAGTCCGAAAAAAGCGCCGCGCGAAGGGCTGGGTGCCCGACCAGCACGGCGCCTGGTTCATGGTCACCGTGCCGGTGCTCACCGGCGTCCTGCTCGCCCCCGCGTGGATCCAGCTGCCGCTGCTGGTGACGTGGTGGGCCGGCTACTTCGCCTTCTTCGCCGCCGGCATCTGGATGCGCTCCCGGTTCCGGGCGAACAACCGCCCGCCGGTCGTCGCCTACGGCTCCGTCACCGCCGTCGCCGGCGTCGTCACGCTCCTGCTGGACTGGAGGCTCCTCGTCTGGGCGCCCGCCTTCGCGCCGCTCGTCGCCATCGCGGTGTACGAGACGTGGAGGCGCAGGCCCCGGTCGCTCCTGTCGGGCGTGGCGACGGTCATCGCCGCCTGCCTCATGCTGCCCGTCATGGCCTGGGCCGGCGGCGGCCTCGACGCCCGCGCATGGCTCATCTTCGCCGTCTACGCCGTCTACTTCACCGGCACCGTGCCGTACGTGAAGACGCTCATCCGCGAGCGCGGCGACCGCGACTGGTTCATCGGCTCCGTCGCGTACCACGTCGCCGCCGTCGTGGCCGCCGTGTTCCTCGACTGGGTGATGGTCGCGCTGGCCGTCGTCCTCGCCGCCCGCGCCTTCGCCATGCCGGTCGCCGCCGACCGCCGCGGCAAGCCGTTCCGCCCGAAGACGGTGGGGCTCATCGAGGCGGCGCTGACCGTGGTCATCGCGGTGGCGGCCTGGTTCACCCTGGGCTAGATTCCGCCCCATGGGGGATTTCGAGGGGGAGACCGCCGTGCGCCACCGGGGGCGGCACGCGGCATCCGACGAGCCGGCGACCATCGACGACCTGGCGCTCGGCCTGGGCGAGCCGCCGCGGAGGCGCGGCTGGCGCGGGGCCGTGCGGCGGCTCACCGGCGGGGCGTGGGACCCGGGCGACGCCGCCCGCGACGTCCGCGACCGGGAGCAACGCGAGCTCATCGCCGCGCCCGTCGACGGCCGCCGGCGCATCGCCGTGCTGGCCGCTAAGGGCGGGGTGGGCAAGACGAGCGTGACGCTGGGCCTCGGCGCCACGTTCGCGGCGCTGCGCGGCGACCGGGTCGTCGCCGTCGACGCCAACCCGGACCTGGGGACGCTGGCGGACCGGATGCCGGAGCCGTCGGCGGCGACGGTGCGGGACCTGCTGCGGGCGCCGTCGACGGAGTCGTACGCGGACGTGCGGGCGCTGACGTCGCACTCCCCCAGCCGGCTGGAGGTCGTCGGCTCCGAGCGGGATCCGTCGGTGAGCGAGGCGTTCTCCGCCGCCGACTACTCGCGGGTGCTGGACATCGTGTCGCGGCACTACACGCTCATCCTCGTCGACTGCGGCACCGGCCTGGTGCACCCGGCGATGCCGGAGATCCTGGCCTCGGCGGACTGCCTGGTGCTGGTGGCGACGCCCGCGCTGGACGGCGCCCGCGGGGCGTGGGCGACGCTGGACTGGCTGTCCGCGCACGGCCACGGGGCGCTGGTGGCGCAGACCGTCGTCGCCGTCAACCACCCCGTCGCCGGCGGCGCGGACGACGCGGAGCTGGAGCGGCTGTTCGGCGCCCGCTGCCGCGCGACGGTGGCGCTGCCGTTCGACCCGCACCTGGCCGACGGCGCAGTCGTCGACCCGGCGCGGCTGCGCCCGGCGACGGCGGCGGCGTTCCGGGAGCTCGCCGCCGTCGTCGCCACCGGATTCCCCGCGCCGTCGGGGCGCCACGGCGCGCACGCGGCGCATGCGGCGCCCGCCGGGACGGTTCGCGGACTCGACTACGATTGCGGGGCATGAGCCAGGAACGCGCCACGATCTACGACGTGGCCGCGGCCGCGGGGGTGGCGACGTCGACCGTGTCGCGCGTCTTCTCCCACCCCGACCGCGTCGCCTACGCCACCGCGGAGAAGGTCCGCCGCATCGCCGACGAGCTCGGCTACCGCTCCCGCGCCACGGTGCGCACGGGCGACGAGCGGAAGACGGGCCTCATCGGCCTGGTCGTCGCGGACATCACCAACCCGTTCTTCACGGAGCTCATCCGCGGGGCGGAGGAGGCGGCCGACGCCCGCGGCTCCTCCGTCGTGGTGCTCAACGCCAACGAGTCCCGCCGCCGCGGCGCCGCCGGAGTGAAGCGCATGACGGGCCACGTCGACGGGTTCATCCTGGCGTCGTCGCGGCTGGACGACGGCGACATCCGCAAGGTCGCGAAGGCCGCGCCGGTCATCGTGTGCAACCGGCCCGTGCAGGGCGTGCCGTCCGTGCTGGTGGACAACCGGCAGGGCACGGAGCGGGCGCTGACGCACCTCGCCGACCGGGGCCGCCGCACGGTGGCGTACCTGGCGGGGCCGGACAACGCGTGGGCCGACGGCATCCGGTGGCGCGGCGTCGTGGAGTCGGACATGCCGCACCGGCGCATCACGACGACGCGGCCGACGATCTCCGGCGGCGCCGCCGCGTTCGCGGAGTGGGACGCCGACCGCACCGACGCGGTGCTGGCGTACAACGACCGCGTCGCCGTCGGCTTCATCCGGGAGGCGGTGCGCAACGGGGTGCGGGTGCCGGACGACGTCGCGGTCGTCGGCTTCGACAACACGCTGGCCACGACGCTGATGCACCCGTCTGTGACGACGGTCGCGGCGCCGCTGCGCACCGTCGGCGGGGCCGCCGCCCACAACCTCATGTCGATGATCGGCGGCACCCGGCCGGAGTCGGCGACGTCGCTGACGATGCCGAGCCGCCTCGTCGTCCGCGAATCCTCCTAGGCCCGCCCGCCTCCCCCGCGTGACGACGGGCACCGGGCCCGGGCGGGAGGCGTCGTCACGCGATGCGCGCGCGGCGCGCGCATCGCCGGACCGGACCCGCCGGCGGCGACCCGCGGCCGGCGCGGCCACCCGATGCAACGGTTGCGGCAACACGGTTGCAACTACCCGCAACCCCTTGGCCGGGGCTGCTTCCGGGCCGGAAACTGGGTGCATGAGCACGTCCATCGCCAACCACCCCGACCGGCTCCTCCCCGCGGATCCGGGCACCCGCGACATCGCCCGGCGTCTGCTCTCGCTGGTGGAGGATCTGCCGATCATCTCCCCGCACGGCCACGTCGAGCCCGCCATGCTGGCGGAGGACCGGCCGTTCCCCGACCCCACCGAGCTGCTCATCAGCCCGGACCACTACGTGTGCCGCCTCATCCACGCCGCGGGCGTCGAGCTCGCCGACCTGCGCGTCGGCGGCCACCGCGACGCGTCGCCGGAGGAGGCGTGGCGAACGTTCTGCGCCCACTGGCACCTCTTCGACGGCACCGCCTCCGGCTACTGGCTGCGCCAGGAGTTCGCCCACGTCTTCGGGCTCTCCGACGCCCGCCTGGACGAGGCGGCCGGAGACCCGGCCGCCGCCGACGCGCTGTACCGCGACCTGTCGGACATCATCGCCCGCCCGGAGTTCCGGCCCCGCGCGCTGGCGGAGTCCTTCGGCATCGAGGTGCTGGCCACCACCGACGACCCGCTGGACGACCTGCGCCACCACGACGCCCTCGCGGCCGACGCGACGTTCAGCACCCGCGTGCTGCCGACGTTCCGCCCCGACGCGTACGTGAAGTTCTACAACGCCGGCTTCGGCGAGCGCGTCGAGCGCCTCATCGCCGAGCACGGCGACGGGAAGACGGGCTACGCCGGATACCTGGAGGCCATGCGCAACCGCCGCATGTTCTTCAAGGAGCACGGCGCCGTCTCCACCGACCACGGCACCCACGACGCCGACACCACCCCGCTGGACGACGCGGAGGCCGACGCCCTGCTGCGCAAGGGCATCGACGGCACCGCCACCCGCGCCGAGGCCGCCGCCTTCGAGGCGAACATGACGTACCGCATGGCCGAGATGGCGCAGGACGACGGGCTGGTCATGACCATCCACCCGGGCGTGTACCGCAACCACTCCGACTCCGCGTTCGCGAAGTACGGCGCCGACACCGGCCACGACGTGCCGTTCCGGATGGAGTACGTCAACGGCATGCAGCCGCTGCTGTCCCGCTTCGGCGAGAACCCGGACTTCCACCTGGTGCTGTTCACCATCGACGAGTCGGTGTACTCCCGCGAGCTGGCCCCGCTGGCCGGCTACTACCCGTCGCTCTACCTCGGCGCCCCCTGGTGGTTCATCGACGAGGCCGACGCGATGGCCCGCTTCCGCGCCGCCGTCACCGGCACCGCCGGCTTCTCCCGGTCCTCCGGCTTCATCGACGACACCCGCGCGTTCTGCTCCATCCCCGCCCGCCACAACACCTCGCGCCGCGTCGAGGCCGGCTTCCTCGCCCGCCTCGTCGCCGAGCACCGCATCAGCGAGGAGCGGGCCTCCGACATCATCGTCGACATCGTCGACGCCGCGCCGAGGAGGGCGTTCAAGCTGTGACCGAACTCAACCGCACCACCGGCAACCTACCCGCCGCCGCCCCCGTGCGGCTGGTCCACCTGGGCCTCGGCGCCTTCCACCGCGCCCACCAGGTCTGGTACACGATGAACGCCGAGGCCGACCCGGCGCACCCGGAGTGGGGCTACGCCTCCTTCTCCGGCCGCTCGGCCACGGTGCCCGACGAGCTCACCGCCCAGGAGGGCGCCTACACCCTGCTGGTCCGCTCCGCCGACGGCGACGAGCCCGTCCTCGTGCCCACCATCTCCGAGGCGCACCCGGGCGGCGACGAGGAGCGGCTGACGGAGCTGGTGGCCGACCCGGCCGTCGCCGTCGTCACGCTCACCATCACGGAGGCCGGCTACTCCGACGGCCCCGCCATCGGCCGCCTGGTCCGGGCCCTCGACGCCCGCCGCGCCGCCGGCTCCGGGCCGATCGCCGTCATGAGCTGCGACAACCTCGCCGGCAACGGCGACACCTGCCGCGCCGCCGTGCTGGCCGCCGCCGACGACGTCTCCGCGGAGCTCGGCGAGTGGGTCCGCGCCAACGCGACGTTCCCGACCACCTCCATCGACCGCATCACCCCGCGCACCGACGACGACGTCGTCGCCGCCGCGGAGGCCGCCACCGGCCTGCACGACGCGGCGCCCGTGGTCACCGAGCCGTTCGCCAGCTGGATCATCTCCGGCGAGTTCCCCGCGGGCCGCCCCGACTGGGAGAAGGCCGGCGCCGTGTTCACCGACGACATCGACCCGTTCGAGAACCGCAAGCTGTGGCTGCTCAACGGCTCCCACTCCCTCCTGGCCTATCTGGGCCAGCTGCACGGCCACGCCACCATCGCCGAGGCCATCGCCGACGAGGCGTGCCGCGCCCGCGTCGAGGAGTTCTGGGACGCCGCCGCCCGCCACCTCACCGAGCCCGCGGAGCTCGACGTCCCCGGCTACCGGGAGGCGCTGCTGGAGCGCTTCGGCAACCCCGCCATCCGCCACCTGCTGGCCCAGATCGCCATCGACGGCGCCACGAAGCTGCGGATGCGCTCCGTGCCCGTCACCGCCCTGGAGCGCGCCGCCGGCCGCGACGCTCGCGGCGCCGCCCTGCCCATCGCCGCATGGATCGCCTTCCTCGACGGCCGGGACGAGGTGGAGGACTCCCGCGCCGCCGAGGTGCTGGAGGCCAACGCCGCCGCCGACCGCGTCCGCGCGCTGGTCGCGGTGCTGGACGACGACCTCGCCGCCGACGACGGCGCCGTCGCCATGATCGGCGACCTCGCCGACGAGCTGAAGCAGGCCGCGGGCCGCTGACCCGGCGCCGGCCGGGCGGACCGCGGCGTCCGCCCCGCCGGCGCTTCGCCGCGCACGGCGCCCCTGCCCCGCACACCCGCGCCCCGCGCCAACGCCGCAGACGAACGACGAAAGGACACCCCATGCTCAAGCCCCGCAACACCGCCACCCGCGAGGCCGTCTCCCTCGACGGCGTCTGGGACTTCGCCCTCGACCGGGCGGAGCTCGGCGACGGCGCGGAGGTCGCGGTCCCGGCCTCCGTCAACGACCTGTTCCACGACGAGCGGATCCGCGACCACATCGGCGAGTACTGGTTCCGCCGCACCGTCCGCGTCCCCCGCGGCTGGGACGGCGACCGCATCTCCCTGCGCTTCGGCTCCGTCACCCACAAGGGCACCGTCTACGTCGACGGCGAGGAGGCCGGCTCCCACTCCGGCGGCTACCTGCCGTTCGAGGTCGACGTCACCGACCGCGTCCGGGCCGGTGGGGAGTTCACCCTTGAGGTCGCGGCGGACAACCGCCTGTCCAACGCGACGATCCCGCCGGGCGAGGTGAAGACCCTGCCCGACGGCCGGCTGTACCAGGAGTACAAGCACGACTTCTTCAACTACGCGGGCATCCACCGCACGGTGCACCTGCTGCGCACCCCGCGGGTCCGCGTGGAGGACGTCGTCATCGTCACCGACGCCGACGTCGCCGCCCGCACCGCGACGGTGCGGTGGACGGCGGAGCTCTCCGGCGGCGACGCCGATGTCCGGGTCCGCGTCCTCGACGCCTCCGGCGCGGAGGTCGCCGCGGGCGAGGGCGCCGAGGGCTCGACGCAGCTCTCCGACGTGACGCTGTGGCGCCCGGGCGCCGGCTACCTCTACACCCTCGTCGTGGAGGCGGTCGAGGACGGCGAGGTCGTCGACTCCTACCCGGAGGACTTCGGCGTCCGCACCGTGGAGGTCGACGGCACCCGCTTCCTCATCAACGGCGAGCCGTTCTACTTCACCGGCTTCGGCATGCACGAGGATCACGAGACGCTGGGCAAGGGCCACTCGAACGCCCACATGGTGCAGGACTTCCAGCTGCTGGAGTGGATCAACGCCAACTCGCTGCGCACCTCGCACTACCCGTACGCCGAGGAGATCATGGACTGGTGCGACCGCCACGGCGTCGTCGTCATCGACGAGACCGCCGCGGTCGGCCTGAACTGGAACATCGCCGGCGGCATCATGGGCGACGAGCACGGCGACACCTACGCCCCGGGCCGCGTCGACGAGGAGACCCACAAGGCGCACCGCCGGGAGATCGAGGAGCTGGTCAGGCGCGACAAGAACCGCCCGTCGGTGGTGCTGTGGTCCATCGCCAACGAGCCGGACACGGCGGTCGACGCCGCGGTCGGCTACTTCGAGCCGCTGGTGGAGCTGACCCGGGAGCTCGATCCGACGCGCCCCGTCGGCTTCGTCAACGTCATGTTCGCCCCGGCCGGGGTGGACACCATCTCGCACATGTTCGACGTGCTGATGGTCAACCGCTACTACGGCTGGTACGCGAACATCGCGGACTTCGAGTGGGCGGAGCGCCACCTGCGCGAGGAGCTGGAGAAGTGGGTGGAGCTGTACGGCAAGCCGGTCATCGTGACGGAGTACGGCGTCGACACCGTCGCCGGCATGCACTCGGTGTACCGCCAGCCGTTCACGGAGGACTTCCAGGTGGAGTTCCTGAAGATGTACTCGCGGGTCTTCGACGCCGTCGACGGCGTCGTCGGCGAGCAGATGTGGAACTTCGCCGACTTCCAGACGAAGTACGGCGTCGCCCGCGTCGACGGCAACAAGAAGGGCGCCTTCACGCGCGACCGCCGGCCGAAGGCCGCCGCGACGTGGCTGTGCGACCGGTGGGCGCGCAAGCTCGGCCGGTAGCGTCCCCCGCCGCCTCCGCGTGACGACGGCGACCGCCCGGCGCGGCGTCCGCCGTCACGCGCGGGCCGCTCCCCGCGCGGCCCGCGCGCGGCGCGCGGCGGCGACCCCGCGCGGGTCCCGTCGCACAGCACCGCCCCGACCCCGACCCCCGACCCCGCATCCGCGAAAACGGCTGCGGCGGACGGGGGTCGGCGCATGCGCGCACCCGGGCGCGCGGCCCTCCCCGACCCCTCCGAGGCCCCGTGGCAACCGCGCGGCAACCCCACGGCAACGTTGTGCAACCATGCGGGGGCCGGAGGGTTCGGGGCGGAAAATGAAGGGGAACGGCCCGATGAACGGCACCGGGCCCACCTTCCCCTAGGAGGTATCGTGTCAACCGCGACGGACACGGCGCCCCACGCCCCCAGTGCGGACAAGCCGCACCTCACCGCCAAGACCCTCATCGGCTACGGCATGGGCGACGCCGGCTGCAACATCGCCTTCCAGATGACCGGCCTGTTCCTGCTGGTCTTCTACACCAACGTCGTCGGCATCAGGCCGGAGCACTCGTCCCTCATCTTCCTGTTCATCAAGATCTGGGACGCCTTCGCCGACATCTTCGCCGGCCGCATGGTCGACGCGACCATGACCCGCTGGGGCAAGTTCCGCCCCTTCATCCTCTGGTACTCCGTGCCGCTGCTGGCCTCCAACCTGCTGTGCTTCTGGATCCCGGTGGACGACTACTGGGCCAAGGTCGGCTGGGCCGCGTTCTCCTACGCGCTCATGGGCCTGCTCTACTCGATGGTGAACATCCCCTACGGCTCGCTCGCCGGCGCGATGAGCCAGAACCCCGTCGACCGCTCCCGCATGGCCTCGGCCCGCATGGTCGGCTCGGGCTTCACCATCCTCGTCCTCGCCCTGCTGCTCGCCCCCGCCATCAAGGCGGCCGAGAACCTGCAGCGCACCTTCCTCGTCACCGCCGTGGTGTTCCTGGTCATCGGCACCGTGTTCTTCATGACGACGTTCCTGACGTCCAAGGAGGTCGTGTTCCGCGAGGTCGAGAAGGTCTCCCTGAAGGAGACCATCGACACCGTCAAGCGCAACGGCCCGCTGGTCCGCCTCTGCGGCTCCTCCCTGGCCTACCTGACCGGCCAGAACGTCGTCTCCGCCACCGCGCTGTACATCGCCATCGACCTGCTGGGCCGCTACTCCGACGGCAACTGGCAGTCCTCCGTGGTCACCGTCATCACCACCGGCGCGGTGCTGTACATGGGCCCGTTCGGCCCCGTCGTCACGCGCAAGCTGGGCAAGAAGCGCGGCTTCCTCGTCGCGGGCATCGCCAGCATCCTCGGCCTGCTGCTGTTCTGGGTCGGCAACGCCCTCGTCGGCAGCCTGTGGCTCTCCCTCGCCGGCCTGTTCATCGTCGGCGCCGGCATGGCCATCCTCAACACCATGACCTGGGCGCTGGAGGCCGACACCGTCGAGTACGGCGAGTACAAGACCGGCATCCGCACCGAGGGCGCCACCTACGCCGCCTTCTCCTTCACCCGCAAGGTCGGCCAGGGCATCGGCATGGCCATGGCCGGCTGGGTGCTGGCGCTCGCCGGCTACGTCCAGCCGACCGAGGCGCAGAAGGCCGAGGGCCTGTCCCACATCCAGCAGACCCCGGCGGTCCTCGACTCCATGACCCTGTGGTTCATCATCTTCGCCGGCGCCTGCTTCGTCATCGCCGTCGCCGTGATGTGGTCCTACCCGCTGACGGAGAAGCGCTTCGCCGAGATCATGGAGTCCATCGAGCGCAACCGCGGCCTGCGCCACGTCCAGTACGGCGGCGCCAAGGGCGGCTACGCGCAGAAGGAGACCCTGGCCGACCGCCCCGGCGGCGTGGCCGAGGAGACCCACCCGACCGACAAGCTGGACTGACACCAACCCCACGAACCCCGCGCCGCCCGACGCCGGCGCACCGAAAGGACACGACCATGAAGATCGAGAAGGCCGAAGTCTTCATCTGCTCCCCCACCCGCAACTTCGTCACCCTGAAGCTCACCACCTCCGACGGCGTCACCGGCGTCGGCGACGCGACGCTGAACGGCCGCGAGCTGGCCGTCGCCGCCTACCTGAAGGAGCACGTCTGCCAGCTGATGGTGGGCCGCGACGCCCGCAACATCGAGGACACCTGGCAGTTCCTCTACCGCTCCTGCTACTGGCGCCGCGGCCCCGTCACCATGGCGGCCATCGCCGCCGTCGACATGGCGCTGTGGGACATCAAGGGCAAGATGGCCGGGATGCCGGTCTACGAGCTGCTCGGCGGCGCGTCCCGCAAGGGCTGCCGCGCCTACGGCCACGCCTCCGGCACCGACATCGAGTCGCTGTTCGACTCCATCCGCTACGAGATGGAGCTGGGCTACAAGTCCATCCGCATCCAGACCTCCGTGCCCGGCATCGAGAAGCTGTACGGCGTCGCCGCGCAGGAGCAGTCCAGCGGCCAGCGCTACGACTTCGAGCCGGCGAACCGCGGCGGCTGGCCGGTCGAGGAGGACTGGGACACCCGCGCCTACCTGCGCCACCTGCCCACCGTGTTCGAGGCGGTGCGCAACGAGTTCGGCCCGGAGCTGCCGCTGCTGCACGACGGCCACAACCGCATGACCCCGCGCGAGGCCGCCCAGCTGGCGAAGTCCCTCGAGCCGTACGACCTGTTCTGGCTGGAGGACGTCACCCTCGGCGAGAACCAGGAGAACCTGCGGATGGTCCGCCAGCACTCGACGACGCCGCTGGCCATCGGCGAGGTGTTCAACACGGTCTACGACATCAAGGACCTCATCAACGAGCAGCTCATCGACTACGTGCGCGTGGCCTCCACCCACTTCGGCGGCATCACCCCGCTGAAGAAGGTCATGGCGCTGGCGGAGCCGTACCAGATCAAGTCCGGCTTCCACGGCCCGACCGACGTGTCCCCCATCGGCTTCGCCGCGGAGCTGCACGTCGACCTCAACATCCACAACTACGGCCTGCAGGAGTACATGACGCACTCCGAGGAGACGCTGTCGGTGTTCCGCACGTCCATGACGTTCGAGGACGGCTACCTGCACCCGGGCGACACCCCGGGCCTGGGCGTGGAGTTCGACGAGGAGGCGGCCGCGAAGTTCCCGTACGAGCAGGCCTACCTGCCGTACAACCGCCTCGCCGACGGCACCGTCCACAACTGGTGAGCGGCATGGCGACGGACGACGGAACCGGAACGGCCCCGGGCGGCGCGGCAGGCCCCGCCGGCCCCCTCGGCGACGCGAAGCGCGACCCCGCCATCGTGGTGATGGGCGTGTCGGGCTGCGGCAAGTCGACGGTCGGCATGATGCTGGCCGCGCGCCTGGGCGTGCCGTTCAAGGACGGCGACGAGCTGCACCCGCAGGCCAACATCGACAAGATGGCCTCCGGCACCCCGCTGGACGACGACGACCGGGCCCCGTGGCTCGAGCTCGTCGGCCGGTGGCTGGCCGACGGCGGGGGCGTCATCGCCTGCTCCGCGCTGAAGCGGAAGTACCGGGACCGGATCCGGGCCGCCGCGCCGGACGCGGTGTTCGTCCACCTCCACGGGACGTTCGAGCTGATGTCGGAGCGGCTGGCGCTGCGCGCCCGCCTGGAGCCGGAGCACTTCATGCCGCCGACGCTGCTGCGCTCCCAGTTCGACACCCTCGAGGAGCTCGACGACGACGAGGCCGGCCGCGTCTTCGACGTCGCAGACTCGCCCGACGGCATCGTCGCGGCTGCCGCCGGGTGGATCGGCGGCCCCGCGGGCCGGCCCGACTAGGCCGCCCGCAGGGCAACCGGCGCACGGGAACGGGGCGCCGCCCCGGGGTTCGTCCCCGGAGGCGGCGCCCCGTCGTCATGCGTGCGGCGTCGCCGTCTCACGCGCCGGCGGGCCCGGCGCGGCCGGGCCCGAACACCGGAAAGTGGACACGGGGATTTAATCAAGATGCGATAGTAAGTGTAGCTGATTCGGCGGCTTCAAAGGCGTTCGGCGAGCGGTAGCCACACCACGAGTGCAGCCGTTGGGTGTTGTACCGGATGCACCACTGGAACACGTCCCGGCGACACACCAGCTGACTGGCGAAAACAGGCTCATCCTGAAGGACTTCCCGCTTCAACGAGGCGTTGAACGACTCCGCCAACGAGTTGTCCGCGCTCGTCCCGATCGTACCCATCGACTGGGTGACACCGAACCGCTCACATAACCTCCGGTACTGCTCAGAGGTATAGACACTGCCGTGATCCGAGTGAAAAATCGTCCCGTCAAGGCTACCTCGGACCCCGTGAGCCATCGTGAGGGCTTCCGCGGACTTTAATGCGCAGCGCATCGAGGAAAATGACCGGGTAGAACTCGTCTAACTGGCGGTTTTGCCAGACCATGACCTCATCGAGGACGGCATCGGCGACTGCGGAAATCGTCTCATGGAAAATATCAACCCGCATCGCAGTTGCCATATAGTGCTGGATGTCCCTAATTGTCATCCCACCGGCGTACAAGCTGACGATCATGTCATCGACATCAGTCAAGCGCCTAGATCCTTTAGGGACCATAGCCGGCAAGAATGTTCCAGCCCGATCCCTGGGGATATCAATGGTGACTGGCCCGTAGTGAGAATCCACGGTTTTGGGATACGACCCGTTGCGGTGATTGTCTGTTCCAACAGCAGCTTTAGCGATCCTGTCGCCAGACTCGTAGCCCAAATGGGCATCCATTTCAGCGTTGAGTCCCCTGGTAATCGAGGCCTGCAACATGCCGCGAACCAGGTCGTTGGCATCCGCTGTCGACGTGCCTAGGTCATCAATGAGTTTCGCGATTTCAGGGTTAGCAAGAAGCTTCTTTTCAATCGCATCAATCTTGGCCTTATCAGCCGGATCTCGTCGTGCCACAGTAGCCATTCTGGCCCATCTCCTTATGCGGGTTAGGTTCCCACACACAAACCATCAGACACTCTCTGTAACAGGCCTTTGACCAGCTCGCTTGCATCATCAGCGGAAGCCGACAGCTCGCTAATCAAGCTGGCGATTTCAGAATATTCCATCAGCTTCTCGCTGATCTCGTTGACCCTCGCCGGGTCATGACTTTTCTTCGGTGACACCGTAGTCATTATCGGTGAAACTCCTTCTAGATCAGAGCCTCACACACAAACTTCCTGACACCCTCATCCGCAAAGCAAAAAGGCGAATAGTTCCCCCGGATCAAAAAACCGAAAACACTATCAGAATCACCGAGTCTGAGGGTAACACCAAGTATTCCATTTCCGCGGGGATGTCCGACATTTATCGGTCACTCAACTAAGGAGCGCTGCTGAGTTACGCTCTTCAGAAACGATTCCTTCTCATCGCAATAAAAGTCAATGGAAGAAACGTTCACGCAACCCTTGTGAAGATCTTCAACTCGAACTTGGGGATCCACCTCGATTCTTACGTTAACTTCACTCAAGACAGGAATCCTTAGGTGGCCGTTCTCATCGACCGTAATATCCCCGCCTTGCCCCGCTCCAACATACTTAATATCCCTCATATGTGACCATGGAATTTTGCAGGTGAGCCTCTTGCCGGATCGAATCACGATCCCGCGGGGAGTCAAGAGATGTGGCCTACTCCGAACCGATGCATAAAATCCGCATAGCAAAGCGATAGCGTAAATACTCACGGCCAGAATCAGGTACCGCCAAAAGCTACTAGAAATAGCCAGATGGACGATGATCACTTCGACAACACTCAGACCCAACAGTACGAAGATAACGGTTCGCAAGTTCCGATGGGCAGTGTAAGCCTGACCACCATGCGAGGAGCTTTTAGTAGGCCTAAACAGGCTCAACACGGAAGCAAGTGAACCAACCTCCGAAACAAGCAAAGCCAATGCTTTCCGAGGCACACCAAACCTTTTGGACGTCACCGTCAAGGAAGTTGCCCACGAGCATCCACGATGGCGATAATCCCCCCACATGCCACCAAAGAGCATAAGTAGGGCCACAATGAGAAGCGTGATCGGTGCAAGTAACCACAGCTTCGACAACTCAGGCTTTGAGTTAGCAAGAGCAAGCAGCGCCACCTCGGAGAGAATCGTAATCGCTATAAAACTACGAAAAACTAGCTTCATGAATAACTCCTAGCAACCACACGAGTGCATGACTTAGTCAAGAGACCTTCACCAGTTTCAACTTTCCTATGCAGAACTTCGTGAGCGCTCCAGTTAGGCCCACCTTCCACCGAAAGGGAGCGCCAGCGATAATTAAAGCTTTCATCCTTTTTCTCCTCTGAGGATCCTCAACAAGTGATCAAACTCGGACATCACTCCGCTCATGATCTGATTCATATACTGTGTGTCAGTCAGTGTTTTCTCAACAATCTTCTGCCACTTTTGTCCATTACTTTCCGTTTCTGGCAACTCTTTCAAGCGAGCCAGGGCCCGAACCCCGGAAAGTGGACACGGGGATTTAATCAAGATGCGATAGTAAGTGTAGCTGATTCGGCGGCTTCAAAGGCGTTCGGCGAGCGGTAGCCACACCACGAGTGCAGCCGTTGGGTGTTGTACCGGATGCACCACTGGAACACGTCCCGGCGACACACCAGCTGACTGGCGAAAACAGGCTCATCCTGAAGGACTTCCCGCTTCAACGAGGCGTTGAACGACTCCGCCAACGAGTTGTCCGCGCTCGTCCCGATCGTACCCATCGACTGGGTGACACCGAACCGCTCACATAACCTCCGGTACTGCTCAGAGGTATAGACACTGCCGTGATCCGAGTGAAAAATCGTCCCGTCAAGGCTACCTCGGACCCCGTGAGCCATCGTGAGGGCTTCTTCGACCAACTCGGTGCGCATGTGGTCGGCGATCGCGAAACCGGTCAACTGCCGCGAATAGCAGTCGATGACCGTGGCCAGGTACATATTCGACCCGTCCGCGATCGGCAGGTACGTGATATCGCCGACGTAGACCTTGTTCGGTTTCTGCGCGGTGAACCGGCGTTTCAGAAGGTCAGGGAATTTAGGCGCACGTTTCGCGGACACGGTGGCCTTCACCCGGCGTTTCCTGGTGTAGCCGAAAAGGCCCATCTGCCGCATCAACCTGGCAGCGTGCTTGTGATTGAGACGGTCACCATTGCCCCGGTCGTTGACGGGATCGGCGTTGATGGCCGCAGTCACACGTTTCGCCCCGTAACAGCCGTTCTCGGCCGTGAACACGGCCTTGATCCTCGCTCCCAGCACCGCATCAGCGACGAGGCGTCGCCAGCGGGCAGGAGCAGCAGATTTCCATTTGTAATACGAGGACCGGTTGATCTTCAGAACCTCACATAACCGCTTGACCTCGTAGAAGTCTCGGTGGTCATCAACGAACTGAAAGCGGTTCACCAGTTCGTCTCTTCCGCGAAATATTTGGCCGCCTTGCGCAAGATCTCTCGTTCCTCCCGGAGCTTGACGTTCTCGCGTTCCAACACGCGGATCCGCTCGGCATCGCAGAGTCCTTCAGCCGGGGTGCGTTCGCTGTTGGCTGCAGCGATCGGGCTAGCGACTTTTTCACCGTTGGCGTTGGTTTTGGTGCCGGTGCCGAAGGAGTCGAGCCAGGTGCGCAGGGAGTTGCGGTTGACCCCGAGATCGGAGGCGATCGCGTTGATCGTGGCTCCGGGAGTCGACTCGTACAACGGCACTGCGTCACGCTTGAACAGCTCGGTGTAGGTCTTGCGTGGCATGGTGGAAAGGTACCTCACTTCCCCAGCTAGATGCTGGTTTCAGCGTGTCCACCACCAAGGGGTCAGGTCCGCCGGCCCCGTCGTCGCGCGTCGCGTGCCGTGCGGCAGGAACCGCGCACGGCGTCAGCGCGTCAGCGCCTCGCGGAACGGCGCGGGGTCGACGTCGGCGGCGTCGGCGGTCTCCCACGTGGCGTTGCGGTCCTTGTCCACCAGGACGGCGCGGACGCCCTCGTCGAAGTCGCGGTGGCGGCGCATGAGCGCGCCGACGGCGGCCTCGTTGTCCAGGGCGGTGCGCAGGTCGGCGCGGGCGTTGGCGGCGTAGAGCTCGGCGGCGGCGACCAGCGACGTCGGCGACGCGGACGCCAGCAGGTCGCCGAACTCCCCCTCCTCCAGGCCGGAGGAGATCTCCGCCCACGTGTCGCGGCCGAACGCCTCGGAGGCGCGCTCCGCGATGTCCGCCAGGGCGGGCTCGCCGGCCGTGGCGGGGTCCTTGGCGAAGCGCTCCAGGGCGGCGTCGATGCCGTCGGCGTCGGCGGCCTCGAGCAGGGCGGGCACGTCGTCGGAGGCGACGAAGTGCGTCGCCCACCCGGCCCACAGCATGTCCGCGGCGGTGAGGCGGTAGCCGGACAGGCCGATGAAGCGGGCGAGCCCCGGGTCGGGGCGGCCCGAGGCGCCCTCGACGTGCTGGGAGAACCAGGTGATGCCGACGTCGGGGACGAAGCCGATGGCCATCTCGGGCATCGCGGCCGACGCCTTCTCGGTGACGATGCGGTGCGAGCCGTGCATGCTCACGCCCAGGCCGCCGCCCATGGCGATGCCGTCGATGACGGCGACGTAGGGCTTGGGGTACTCGGCGATCTCGGCGTTCATCAGGTACTCGCGGCGGAAGAACTCGTCGCCGGACTCCAGGTCGCCGTCGCGGACCTGCTCGCGGACGGTGCGGACGTCGCCGCCGGCGCAGAACGCCTTCGGGTGCTCCGAGACGACGATGACCTGCCGGACGGCGTCGTCGCCGCGCCAGCGGTCCAGGGCGTCGCGGATGGCGTCGACCATGCCGGCGTCGAGGCTGTTGAACGCCTTCGGGCGGTTGAGCAGCAGGCGCCCGGAGACGCCCTCGGTGGTGGCGATGACGGTGCGATCGTTCATGCCCCGAGTGTTGCACATCACACCGCCGGTGCGCCGGGGCAGGGGTGCGCGGCCGGCGCCGCGTGCGCGGGTCGCCGCGGGTCATGCGGCGCGTGACGACGGGACCCGCCCCGGCGCGGCGGGCGCCGCCACGCGAACGGGCGCAGCCACGGCCGCGCCGCACCGGTGGTGCGGCCGCCGGGCGGCGCCCGTCGTCACGCAGATGAGGCTACTTCTTGCCCTTGGACTTCTTGCCCTTGCCGGAGTCCTTGGCCTTGTCCTTGCCCTTCGACGTGGGCTTGGACTTCTTGCCGTCGAGGCGGTCCTCCTCCAGCTTCGCGGCGACGTCCGGCACGTAGCGGAACTCGGTGCGCGGCGGGCGCTCGTAGGAGTTCTCCGACTCCGGGCGCTCCGGGATGACCGGCATCTCGCGGTCGATGTGCTCGTAGGGCACCGTCGACAGGAGGTGGTTGATGACGTTGATGCGGGAGCGCTTCTTGTCCTCCGACTCCACCGTGTACCACGGCGCCGACGGGATGTCGGTGTGGATGAACATCTCGTCCTTCGCGCGGGAGTAGTCCTCCCACCGGGTGATGGACTCCAGGTCCATCGGGGACAGCTTCCAGCGGCGCAGCGGATCCTCGCGGCGGGACTCGAAGCGGCGGACCTGCTCCTCGTCGGACACGGAGAACCAGTACTTGCGCAGCATGATCCCGTCCTCCACCAGCAGGCGCTCGAAGATCGGGGCCTGGTGCAGGAAGCGGCGGTACTCCTGCGAGGTGCAGAAGCCCATGACGCGCTCGACGCCCGCGCGGTTGTACCAGGAGCGGTCGAAGATGACGATCTCGCCGGCGGTCGGCAGCTTCTCCACGTAACGCTGGAAGTACCACTGGCCCTGCTCGCGCGTCGTCGGCGTCGGCAGCGCCTCGATGCGGCAGGTGCGGGGGTTGAGGTACTGGGTGATCCGCTTGATCGCGGAGCCCTTACCGGCGGCGTCGCGGCCCTCCATGATGATGACGAGGCGGGCGCCGGTTTCGACGACCCACTGCTGCATCTCCACCAGTTCGGCCTGGAGCCTCTTCAGCTCCTTCTCGTACGCCTTCTTCTTCAGCTTCGGCGGGCGCTGGACGTCATCGGTGCTCATGGGGCCGATCCTACAAACTCAGCGCCGGGTGTAGAAGCGCAGGGTCACCTGCGCCGTCAGCGCGGAGAACACGGCGCCGACGAGCAGCACCACCGGGGCCGTCACCCAGATGTCCGACGCCTGCACCGGGGCGATGAGATGCGCCTGGTAGAGGTTCTCCAGCGTCGGGTCGAGGACCAGCTCCTTCGCCGCGAACAGGCCGCCGATGGCCAGGGCCCCGCCGAGCAGCGAGGCGATGACGGCCTCCAGCACGAAGGGCGCCTGCGTGAACCAGCGGGTCGCGCCGACCATGAGCATGATGCCGACCTCGCGGCGGCGGGAGTACGCGGCGATCTGGACCATGTTGGCGATGAGGAACACCGCGGCCACCGCCTGGACCGCGCCGATGACGAACGTCGCGTTGCGGATGGAGTCGAGGTTGCCGACCGCGGCGGTGACGTCGTCGGCCTGGTCGGTGACGTGCACGACCTGCGGCATGCCCTCGACGACCTGCAGCGGCGAGGTGTCGGTCGGGTCCTCCAGCCGCACCATGACGACGGCGGGCAGCGACTCCGGCGGGGTGTTGGCCACCAGCTCCGGGTCCGTGTCCCGGAACAGCTCCGTGAACCGGGCGTGGTTCTCCTGCCGGTTGCGGTAGACGGCGGACTCGACGCCCTCGGCGCCGCCCAGGGCGTCGACGACCTCGCGGCACGGGGCGCCGGAGCAGGCCGGGTCGCCGGCGCTGATCGGCTCGTCGAGCTCGACCATGACCTCGACGCGGTCGAGGTACATCTCCTTCGTCCGCTCCGTCATGTCGGTGACGAGCATGCCGGAGGCCAGCAGGGCCAGCGAGATGGCGGTGGTGATGACCATCGCGACGGTCATGGTGATGTTGCGGGTCAGCCCGGACAGGGCCTCGCCGAGGATGAACCTGGTCTTCATGGCGTCTCCTCCCCTCCCCTAGCGGCCCAGGCCGTAGACGCCGGTGGCGTCGTCGCGCACGAGCTTGCCCAGCTTCAGCTCGATGACGCGGCGGCGCATCGCGTCGACGGCCTCGTGGTCGTGGGTGGACATGACGACGGTGGTGCCGCCGCGGTTGATGCGATCGAGCAGCAGCATGATGTCCCCGGAGGTCTCCGGGTCGAGGTTGCCGGTCGGCTCGTCGGCCAGCAGGACCAGCGGCCGGTTGACGGTGGCGCGGGCGATGGCGACGCGCTGCTGCTCGCCGCCGGACAGCTCGTGCGGCAGGCGGTCGGCCTTGCCGGCGAGCCCCACCATCTCGAGGGTCTGGGGCACGGCCTTGTCGATGAAGGCGCGGCGCTTGCCGATGACCTGCAGCGCGAACGCCACGTTCTCCGCCACCGTCTTGTTGGGCAGCAGGCGGAAGTCCTGGAAGACGTAGCCGATGCGCTGCCGCAGCTTCGGCACCTTGCGCGACGCCAGGCGGGTGATGTCCTGGTCGTCGATGACGATGCGCCCGGAGTCGGCCCGCTCCTCGGCGACCATGAGGCGCAGGAACGTCGACTTGCCCGAGCCCGAGGGGCCGATGAGGAAGACGAATTCGCCGCGGCCGATCTCGACCGAGACGTCGTCCAGCGCCGGGCGCGAGGACGTCCGGTACGACTTGGTGACGGCATCGAATGTGATCACGTGCGCAACCCTAGCCGTCGCCAGTCACTCCTGTCACAGCGGTGTCAGGGCATGCGGTAGCCGGATCCGCGGATGGTCTCCACGCGGCGGGCGCCGATCTTCTTGCGCAGCGACCGCACGTAGACGTCGACGACGTTGGACGACGGGTCGAAGTCCAGCCCCCACACCCGCCCCAGCAGCTGGGAGCGCGACAGCACCTGGCCGGGGTGCGTCATGAACGCCTCCAGCAGGCCGAGCTCCCGGCGGGACAGGTCCTTCCAGATGCCGTCCACCTGCACCCGGTGGGTGCGCAGGTCCAGCACGAGGTCGCCGTGGGTGACGGTTCCGGCGGGGTCGCCCGACGGCTCGTCGTTGAGGCGCAGCCGGACGCGGGCCAGCAGCTCCGCGAACTGGAACGGCTTCGTCATGTGGTCGTTGGCTCCGCCCTCCAGGGAGCCGACCGTGTCGTCGATGCCGTCGCGGGCCGTCAGCACGATGATGGGCAGGTTCACGCCCGACTCGCGCAGCCGGGACAGCACGACGCGGCCGTCGAGCAGCGGCAGGCCGAGGTCCAGCACCATGAGATCGTGGCCGCCGGACTTCGCGGCCTCGTAGGCGGTCAGCCCGTCCTCGGCGACGTCGACGGCGTAGCCGGAGGCCTCGAAGCCCCGGCGGAGGAAGTCGGAGATGCCCCGGTCGTCCTCGGCCACCAGGATCCTGCTCATCGGTCGTCACCGTCCTTCCCGCGCCCGCCGGTCAGGTCCGGTGCGGGCAGCGCCCAGTCGTCATCAGCGCCGGCGCGTCCCGCGCCGGCTGTCGCCGCATCCGCGGAGCCCGCGGAGCGGTCCGCAGCATCCGCCGCATCGGCCGCGTCCGCGCCGTCGGCGAGGTCCGCCTCGTCGGCGGCATCCGCCGCGCCCGCGTGGCCGGCGGCATCCGCGCCGCCGTTTCCGCCATCATGCCGCGGGAAAGCGGATTCCGCCCGGGGCAGCCGGCCGGTGGCGGCGTCCGCCGGGGCGCCCGGGACGCCCGCGGAATCCGCGGGACCCGCGGCATCCGGCCCGTCGTCAGGGAGCGCGAAGTCCGCGTCCGCCTCGCCGCCGGCGCCGGACCCGGCGGGCGCCCGCCCGGCCGGCACGTCGATGCCGAACGTCGCGCCGCGGCCCGGGGCCGACCGCACCCAGGCGTGTCCGCCGTGGGCGTCGGTGATGGCGCGGACGATGGACAGGCCCAGGCCCGCCCCGCCCTTGTTGCGGTCGGAGCCCTCCGCGCCGCGGGCGAAGCGGCCGAAGATGGTCGTCGCCTCGTCCGGGTCGATGCCGGGGCCGTCGTCGGTGACCCACATCCGCAGCCGCCGGTCGCCTCCGTGGCCGGTGACGGAGGAGCCGATGAGGATGCGGCTGCCCTCCGCCGTGTGGTCCACGGCGTTGGAGGCGAACTGCAGCATCGCCTGGACGATGCGCTGCGGGTCGACGACGGCGACGTCGTCGGCGACGTCGGCGACCAGCCAGTCGCGGTCGCCGAGGGACTGGGCCTTCTGCTCGATCTCCAGGGTCATGTCGGCGACGTCGGCGGGCTCGCGGCGCACGAAGTCGTCGCGGTCGGCCTTCGCCAGCGTCAGCAGCTCCGTGACCATGCGGGACATGCGGTCCAGCTCGGTGGTGATGAGCTGGCGCGACACGGCCCGCTGCTCCTCGTCGGCGCCGTCGAACAGCTCCAGCTGCCCGCGGATGACGGTGATGGGGGTGCGCAGCTCGTGGCCGGCGTTGTCGACGAACAGGCGCTGCCCGGCGTAGGCCGCCTCGACGCGGTCGAGCATGGAGTTGACGGTGCGCGACAGGTCGGCGACGTCGTCGTCGCCGTGGACGGGCACGCGCTTGGTCAGGTCGGTCTCCTGGATCTGCTCGGCGACCTGCCGCACCTCGCGGATGGGCCGGAGGATCTGCCCGGCGACGAGCCACGAGATGAGCAGGGCCAGCAGCATCCCGCCGCCGCCGACGGCGGCGATGATGCGCATCTGGTGGTCGACCTGGCCGCGCGCGCCGCCGGTGAACACGGCGACGACGAGATGGTCGGACTCCGGGGCGTCGGTGAGCGCGACGCGGCCCCAGTGCACGGGCCCGCCGGGGACGTCGTCGAGGATCCCGGACGGCGCGGGGTCCGCGAGGATCGGGGCGAGGACCTCGCCGGAGGGGTGCATGGCGTTGATGTCGGCGCCACGGTCGATCTGCAGCACCTGGTCGCCGACGACGCCGAGGATGACCTGGTCGTCGGCCGGCAGCTGGCGCGACAGGTACACCTCGAACAGCCGGGCGGCGTCCTCGAACGGCTCGGCGGTGACGGGGTCGCGGCCCTCGGCGGCGTAGCGGCGGAACTCGCCGATCTCCTGCTCGATCTCCTGGTTGGCGGAGTCGCCGACCTCCGACATCAGCACCGATCGCGCCATGAGGATGACGGCGCCGAGCACGACGCCCAGCAGCACGAGGAACCACAGGACGATGCGCCACCGCGCCGTGAAGCGCGACGGCCGCACCGCCTCGTCGCGGGACCGGGCCTCCGAGTCGCCGCGGGGGATGACGACGATGCGGGCCGCGTCGCCGTGGCCCGCGCGTGACGACGTCCCCCGCGCCGCGCCGTCCCCCGCGTCCGCGCGGGGGCCCGGGCCGGCCGCGTCGCCCGCGGCGCCGGCGCCCGGCGCGGCGGAGGCGCCGCCGTCATCGCCGGCGGCGCCGATGTCCACGCGGGACCAGGCGAGTTCGCGGTCCTCCATCAGTCGTCGTCCCAGTCGTCGGCGTCGCCGTCGTCGTCCCAGTCGTCGTCGCCGTCATCGTCGTCCCAGTCGTCGTCGCCGTCATCGTCGTCCCAGTCGTCGTAGACGGGGGCCGGGGCGGGGCGGTGATCGATGGCGGGCGCCGGGGCCGGGGCGGGGGCACGGCCGCCCGAGCCGGAGCCGCCGCCGGAACCCGAGCCTCCGCCGGAACCGGAGCCGCCGGACGATCCGCCCGCGGCACCGCCGGAGGATCCCCCCGATCCGCCGGAGGACGATCCGGAGGAGCCGGAGCGGGAGGCGTCGTCACGCTCCTTCTCGCGCTCCGCCTCCTCGCGCTCGCGCTCCTCCCGCTCGGTCTCCTCGCGTTCGCGCTTCCCGCGCTCCTCCTCCGCGCGCCGCTGCTCGGCGCCGGTGGCGATGTCGCGGTCCTGCTCCATCGCCGGATCCGGGGACACGTCGGGGGCGTCGCCGGCGGTGCCGAGCGCCATGCCGCCCATCACCAGGCCGACGGGGACGACGACGGCGGCCGCGGCGAGGCCGATCTTCTTCAGCAGCTCCATGGGCTCCAGCCTCCCCCGCCGCCGTGATGCCGCCATGAAACCGGGATGAGAGTTCCTTCATCCACGGCCATGCGGTCGCCCCGGGGCTACTCGCCCTGCTCCTGCGCCATGCGCCAGCGGATGCCGGCCTCCAGGAACCCGTCG
This sequence comes from Corynebacterium sp. 335C, assembly GCF_053525695.1. Classification (NCBI taxonomy): domain Bacteria; kingdom Bacillati; phylum Actinomycetota; class Actinomycetes; order Mycobacteriales; family Corynebacteriaceae; genus Corynebacterium; species Corynebacterium sp. 335C. The sequence goes on along the minus strand of NZ_JASTTB010000002.1, from coordinate 145,995 downwards.
ATGTCGCCGTCTAGCACCGCCGTCGGGTTGTTCACCTCGTGGCTGGTCCGCAGGTCCTTCACCATCTGGTACGGGTGCAGCACGTAGGAGCGCATCTGGTTGCCCCACGAGTTGTCGGAGTCGCCCTTCAGCGCGTCGAGCTCCGCCCGCTCCTCCTGGCGCTTGCGCTCCAGCAGCTTCGCCGACAGCACCGCCAGCGCCGACGCCTTGTTCTGGTGCTGCGACTTCTCGTTCTGGCAGGTCACCACGATGCCGGTCGGGATGTGCGTCAGGCGCACCGCCGAGTCGGTCGTGTTGACGGACTGGCCGCCCGGGCCCGACGAGCGGTAAACGTCGACCTTCAGCTCCGAGTCCGGGATGTCGATGGAGTCGGTCTGCTCCACCACCGGCAGCACCTCGACCGCCGCGAACGACGTCTGGCGGCGGCCCTGGTTGTCGAACGGGGAGATGCGCACCAGGCGGTGCGTGCCCTGCTCCACGGAGAGGGTGCCGTAGGTGTACTCGCCGTGGACGACGAACGTCGCCGACTTGATGCCGGCCTCCTCCGCGTAGGAGGTGTCGTAGACGTCGACCTTGTGGCCGGCCTTCTCCGCCCAGCGGACGTACATGCGCATGAGCATCTCGGCGAAGTCCGCCGCGTCGACGCCGCCGGCGCCGGCGCGGATGTTGACGACGGCCTCGCGCTCGTCGTACTCGCCCGACAGCATCGTCGTCACCTCGAGCGACTCGATGGCCTCGCGCAGCTCGGCGCGCTCGGCGTCGGCGAGCTCGGCGGCGTCCGGGTCGCCCTCGTCGTCGGCCAGCTCGTACATCACCGGCAGGTCCTCGAGCCGCTGGCGCAGGCCGCGGACGCGCTTGAGCTGCGCCTGGCTGCGGGACAGCTGGGAGGTGACCTGCTGGGCGTGGTCGGGGTCGTCCCACAGGGACGGGTCGGCGGCCTGCGCCTCGAGCTCCCGGACGCGCGAGTCCAGCTCCTCGAGGTCGACGACCTTCTCGATGGTCGTCAGCGTCGCGTCGAGGGCGTCCAGGTCTGCGGTCACGTCGGGATTCACGCCCCACACAATAGCGGCCGGGGGTGCATGATGGTCCCATGACCGCCACCGCGAACCGACCAGTCACCGACATGGACGTCGCCCGGAAGGCCGTCGCCGAGGCGGCGGCCCTGGCCGCGGAGCTGCGCGCCGGGGGCCTCGACGTCGACTACAAGACGTCCGTCAGCGACGTCGTCACGCAGGCCGACCGCGCCGCGGAGGAGCACGTCGTCTCCACGCTGGCGGAGCTGCGGCCGGACGACGGCATCCTCGGCGAGGAGGGCTCGGCGAAGGAGTCGCGCTCCGGCCGCACGTGGGTCATCGACCCCGTCGACGGCACCTACAACTTCACCGCCGGCTCCGACTACTGGTGCTCCGCGCTGGCGCTGGTGGAGGGCGACCCCCACGCGCCGGACCGGGTGCTGCTCGGCGCGGTGCACCAGGTCGCCGGCGGGCGCACGTGGATCGGGGGCCCGGAGCTGCCGACCGAGCGCACCGACGCGCGCGGCACCCGCCGCGTCGGGACGCTTGACGACGGGCTGCGCGCCGCCTCCACCTGCGCCGCCACCTACCTGCACTCGTCGTTCTTCGGCGACGGGGCCTCGGCGGCCGACGACGCGGCCGAGCGCGCGGCGCTGGTCTCCCGCTGGTCGCGGGCCATCGGCCGCTTCGCGACGTGGCGGGCGCTCGGCTCCGCCTCCCTGGATCTGGCGGGCGTCGCCGACGGCCGCGAGGGCGCCTGGTTCCAGCACTCCGTCGCCCCGTGGGACTGGCTGCCGGGCTTCGCCCTGGTCGCCGGCGCCGGCGGGGCGGGCGTGCTGTCCGGCGGCTGGCGCGTCGCGGGCCCCGCGGGCATCGTCGGCGAGGTCGCCGCGATCCTGGCGGACCCGGCGGAGGCGGCGGGCTAGATCAGCTGCGCGGCGCCGATGACGACGAGCAGCACGGCGACGAGGTAGCCCGCCCCGCGCGCCACCGCCGCCTGATTGCGCTGCGCCGCGGCGAAGATCTGGCCGAGCCACGAGTCCGGCCGGTGCCGGATGGCCGCGACGGCCAGGCCCGCGAGCGTCGGCAGGCTGAGCGCCACCGTCGCGTACGCCACCAGGCCCAGCCACCGCGACGCCTCCGGCAGGCCCTCCGCCGACAGCAGCAGCAGGCCCGCGAAGAACGGCACCGACGTCGCCGACTGGATGACGCCCAGCAGGAAGCCGGCGGCGACGGTGCGCCACGAGGGCACCCGCAGCGGCCCGAGCAGCTTCGCGACCAGGGCCGAGGAATCGCCGCCGCGCAGGGTGAGGGCGGCCGTCGCAACGCCCGTGATGACCAGCAGCCACCCGAACACCGGCGAATGCACCAGCGCCTGCACCCGCTGCCCCAGCCCGTCGAAGACGGTGAGGACGAGCACGGCGAGCGTGAGCACGCCCAGCCAGTCGCCGGCGACCAGCAGCGGCGCGATGCGGCGGTAGGAGCCGCGGCGGAGGATGACGCCCAGCGCGACGAGGACCCCGATCAACAGGACGTTGACGGAGTCCAGGAACGCGAACGTCAGGGCCTCGAGCATGCGCATAGACTACCGGCCATGACCGACTACACCGATGACCTGCGGCTGGCCCGCGAGCTCGCCGACGCCGCCGACGCCCTGACCGCCGCGCGCTACGGCGCCTCCGACCTGGCGGTCGAGTCCAAGCCCGACCTCTCCCCGGTCACCGACGCCGACCTGGAGTGCGAGCGCACCATCCGCGCGTTGCTCGCCGACGCCCGGCCGGACGACGAGGTCTTCGGCGAGGAGTTCGGCGGCGACGCCGTCCCCGGCGGCCGCCAGTGGGTCATCGACCCGATCGACGGCACGAAGAACTTCGTCCGCGGCGTGCCGGTGTGGGCGACGCTCATCGCGCTGCTCGTCGACGGCGAGCCCGTCGTCGGCGTCGTCTCCGCGCCCGCGCTGGGCCGCCGCTGGTGGGCCGCGAAGGGCGAGGGCACCTGGACCGTCACGGGCGTCGTCGGCGAGGCGGGCTCCTTCGACGGCGCGGAGCCGCGCCGCATCCGCGTCTCCCGCGTGGGCGACCTCGGGGACAGCTCGATCGCCATCTCCTCCCTCACCGGCTGGCGCGACCGGGGCCTGCGCGACCAGCTCATCGGGCTCACCGACGACGCGTGGCGCCTGCGCGGCTACGGCGACTTCTTCTCCTACTGCCTCGTCGCCGAGGGCGCCGTGGACGTCGCCGCCGAGCCCGAGGTGTCCCTGTGGGATCTCGCGCCGCTGGCGGTGCTGGTCGCCGAGGCCGGCGGCCGCTTCACCTCCCTCGCCGGGGAGGACGGGCCGCACGGCGGCGACGCCGTCGCCTCCAACGGACTGCTCCACGACGAGGTGCTGCGCCGCCTGGCGCCGTAATCCGGTGGACGGCGGGGCCCGGAGACGACGGGCCCCGGGCCGGGCGGGCCCGGGTCGCGCGGACGCCGTGGCCCGGTGGACGGCCAGAACCTGCGGCATCCGGGGGTGGGCCGGCCCGCCGCGAACGGCGGTGGTCCGTCACCGTTCGTTCCGCGGATGGGGGTACCCCGGGCGGACCCCAGGGTCGTTCCCCTTTCCAAATCCGCGAAGGGTTCACTACCCTTCGTGACATGGGTTACGGAACGGACAAGTACGCACGCCGCGAGGCGCGCTGGGGAACGCTCCCCGGCCGCGAGCCGCGCGGCACCATGTCCGACGCACAGCTGCTGAAGCTGGCCCTGACGCCTCCGCGCCAGCGCTGCTGCAGGAAGACGCGCCGGTGCCGCAACTGCCCCGTCGTCGTCAACCAGATGAACCGGGCCATCACGCGCGGCTCCGGCGACATCGACTTCGCGGCGCTCGCCGGCATCGCCCAGCGCGCCCGGGTCCGCTAGCCCGCCCGCCCCGCAGACCCCGCACCCGCATGGTGCGGGGTTTCGTCATGCGGGCGGCACCGCGCGCACTTCGACCGTTACGGCCCGGACATGACGAAGGCCCCGCCCGGATTACTCCGGGCGGGGCCTTCTCTTCGTAGCGGGGGCAGGATTCGAACCTACGACCTCTGGGTTATGAGCCCAGCGAGCTACCGAGCTGCTCCACCCCGCGTCGGGGAATGCCTTCGCATTTCCTGCTGCCTCGTGGGCAACGTCATGTAACTGTACAGACACCTGACGCCGTCGGCAAATCCGCTGGTCGCGATACCGGAAGCGCCCCGCGTTCATCGCCGGGACATGCGCCGTTCGCGGGTCGTTCACTCCCCGCCCCGCACGGGGCGACGCGGGCGACCGCTCCCCCGCGGCCACGCGCCACCGCCGCTCCGGCGTCGGCGGGCCTCCCGCCCCGGGGCTCGGGCCCGGGCCAGGGCGCCGTCCCCGCCGGGGGCGGGCGCGTTCCCCGGACATGACGGAGGCCCCGCCCGGATTCCTCCGGGCGGGGCCTCGTCTTCGTAGCGGGGGCAGGATTCGAACCTACGACCTCTGGGTTATGAGCCCAGCGAGCTACCGAGCTGCTCCACCCCGCGTCGTTGCGGTTACCGACGATAACACCGGCGACCGCCGCCTGGCCAATCGCCTGGTCGCGGGGCGGAAGGCGGCGCCGGCGCCGCCGTGCGACGGGACGGCGCCGCGCCGGGGCCCGGCCGCGGGGCCGCCTGCTCGGCGAAGCCCGCGGCGCGGGCGCCTACTCGACGTCCTGGCCGTTGGCGCGCTGGTAGTCGCGCACCGCCGCGTCGAGGTCGGACAGCGCCTGGCCCTGCGCGGCGAAGTCGCCGGACTCCTGCGCGGTGCGCAGGCGGGTCAGCGCATCGTTGATGCGGTTGACCGCGTCGTCGCGGGCGGCCTCGTCGACCTCGCGCGGCGCGTCTGCCGGCGGGGCGTCCTCGGCCGGCGGCTGCTCGGTTCCGTCCTCCGGCTGCCCGCCGCCCTCGGGCTCGCCGGAGATCTGCGTCGCGGCGGCCGGGTCGATGCCGACCTCCGCCAGCGCCTCGGACACGGTCGCGCCGTAGCCGACCTCGCCGCGGTAGGACACGAGCACGCGCAGCAGCTTCGGGAAGGCCGTCTCCTGGCCCTCGCGCTGGGTGTACACCGGCTCGACGTAGAGGATCTCGTTGTCGCCGACCGGCAGCGTCAGCAGGTTGCCGTTGATGACGACGTTCGCGCCCTCCAGCAGCGTCCGCTCCTGGGCGACCTCGTCGGCCGACATCATCGTGTCCTGCGCCTGCTTCGGGCCCATCGTCTGGGTGTCCGTCGGCAGGGCGCGGACCGTGATCTGGCCGTAGTTCTCCGGATCGGACGAGACGGTCATGTGGGCGGCGAGGTACTCGCGCTCCAGGCCGCGGAACGCGGAGATGAGCTGGAAGCTCGACCGGCCGGTCTTCGGGTCGGCGGCGACGACGTAGTACGGCGGCTGGGACAGGTTCTGCTCCTCCGGCGCCGTCGGGTCGTTCGGCACCGACCAGAACGCGTCGTTGGTGAAGAAGACGCCCGGGTCCGAGACGTGGTAGCGGGTCATCAGCTCGCGCTGGACCTTGAACAGGTCCTCCGGGTAGCGCAGGTGCTGCATCAGGTCCTCGGAGATCTCGGACTTCGGCTTGACGACGCCCGGGAACGCGGAGCGCCACGCCTTCAGCACCGGGTCCTCCTCGTCGAACGCGTAGAGCTCGACGGTGCCGTCGTACGCGTCGACGGTGGCCTTCACGGAGTTGCGGATGTAGCTGATCTCCTCGTTCGGCAGCGCCTGCTGGGTGCCCTGCTGGTTCAGCGAGTCCTGCGTGGACTCCTGCAGGCTCATGCGCTCGGCGTACGGCATGTCCGCCAGCGTCGTGTAGCCGTCGACGATCCACTTGATGCGGCCGTCGACGACCGCCGGGTACGTGCGGGAGTCCGTCGTCAGCCACGGGGCGATCTTGTGGACGCGCTCGCGCGGGTCGCGCTCGAAGATGATCTTCGAGTCCGGGCCGATGCGGTCCGTCAGGAGGATGTTCATCTCCCGGTACTTCAGCGCGTAGAAGGCCTGGTCGACGATGTTGCCGATGGGCACGCCGCCCTTGCCGTCGTAGGTGAAGTTCCGGCCGTCGGCGTCGTACTCGAAGTCCGTGCCGGAACCGTTGCCGCCGACGATGGCGTAGTCCGCGTCGGAGTCGGCGATGACCGGGCCGTAGTAGATGCGCGGCTGCTCCAGCTGGAGGTTCATCCCGTTCGGGTCCTCGGACTGGAACAGGTCGGCGACGGTGTACAGCGGGTAGCCGCCGCGGGTGGAGCCGGCGCCGGCCGCGACCTCGTCGACCCGGTTCGCCGGGGCGGCGATGAAGCCGTTGCCGTGGGTGTAGACCGTGTGGCGGTTGATCCAGTCCTGCTGGTTGCCCTGCAGGTTCCGCGGGTTCAGCTCGCGGGCGGCGACGACGAAGTCGCGCATCTCGCCGTCGATCTCGTACCGGTCGACGTCGAGGACCTCGGGGAAGCCGTAGAAGTTGCGGAGCTGGCGCTGCTGCGTGAACGTCGGCGGCAGCACCTCCGGGTCGAGGATGCGGATGTTCGCCAGGGTGTTCTCGTCGGACGCGATGGCCTCGGCGCCCTGCTCCTTCGACTCGGGATCCTTCTCCTCCGCGCCGGTGGCGCCCCAGTCGCGGATGACGGTGACGTCCTCCTCCGTCAGCCCGTAGTGGTAGCGCGTCGCCTCGATGTTGCGGGCGATGTACTCCCGCTCCTTCGCGGCGCGGTTCGGGTCGACGGAGAACTGCTCGACGATCATCGGCCAGGCGACGCCGATGACGCCGGCGGACACCAGCATCAGGGCCGTCGCCATCGCCGGGATGGCGAGGTTGCGCAGGAAGATGGCGGCGAAGAACGCGGCGGCGACGAGCAGCGCGATGACCAGCAGCACGATCTTCGCCGGCAGCAGCGCGTTGACGTCCGTGTAGGACGCGCCGGTGAACGTCGCCTGCGGGTTGCCCAGCATGTCGTACCGGTCGAGCCAGTAGCCCACGGCCTTCAGCAGCATGAAGACGCCCGCCCAGCAGGCGAGCTGCGCGCGGGCGGAGCCGGTGACCCGCATCTTCTCCCCCGTCGTCGGGTCGCCGGCGCGCAGGCCGCCCAGCAGGTAGTGGGTGACCAGGCTGAGCAGGAACGCGACGATGACGGCGATGACCGCCGTGTCCGCCAGGAAGCGCCAGAACGGCAGGTGGAAGGCGTAGAACCCGTAGTCCAGGCCGAACTGCGGGTCGGCCTCGCCGAAGTCCTCGCGGTGGAGGAACAGCAGCGCCGAGCGCCAGCTCGCCTGCGACAGCACGCCGGCGAACAGGCCGAAGATGACGGGCGTGCCGATGAGCACGGTGCGGGAGCCCTGCTCCGCCATCTTCCGGTAGGCCGCCAGCGGGTGGCGCGGATCCAGCCCCGGCACCGTCGCCGGGCGGGACCGCCACGCCAGCCACAGGGCCAGGAACACGATGCCGCCGAACAGCAGGCCGACCATCAGGAACAGGACGATGCGCACGGTCCAGGCCGTGGCGAACACGCCCCGGTGGCCGACCTCGCCGAACCACTGGAAGTCGGTGTACACGTTGACGAGAACGGGGACGATGAGCAGCAGCGCGGCGATGACGACGACGATCGCCGTCAGCCACCGGCTGCCCTTTCCGCCCGCCTGGATTCTCGCGTCGGGACTGTGGGTCAACGGGCTCTCCTTGGGGCCGGGCCGCCGGGTTTCCCGGCCGCCCGGCATCGGGTCTACGGTTGGTTCCACTCTAAGGAAAAACGAAGGAAGGGCGCGAACGGAATGGACGATCGGATGGACGCGGCCGGCGGCGCCGCCTGGCGGACCCGGCCGGCGCTGAACAGGGCGGCCGTCGAGGCCGTCGAACTGGCCCATGCCGAGGGCTGGGACCGGCCCCCGCAGCTCATCGCGCTGGTGCCGACGGAGCTGGTCGCCGGCGCCCTCGGCCGCGAGCTCGACGGCGACCCGCTGACCCTGGTCACCCAGGAGCCGCTGCCGGAGGGCGTCGAGGGCGGCTCCCCGGAGCTCGGCGAGTTCATCGCCCGCACCTCCTGGCCGGAGGGCGTCGTCGGCGCCGTGCTGGTCCAGGAGGTCCTGGTCGTCGCCCCCGAGCGGGCCGACGAGGTCGGCGGCATGGAGCTCGACGAGGTCCGCGCCGGCGCCCGCTCCGGCGCGCGCGACGGCCTGGCCCGCCAGGTCCGCCTGGTCACCGGCGTGCTGGCCGACGGCCCCGACGTCACCCTCATCCAGCCCCGCCCGACGGAGGCGGAGCTCGCCGAGCGCGGGCCGTTCGCCGAGGACGACATCGAGCTCCGCGACGGCACCGGCGCCGCCGACGGCGTCGTCGCCGCGCTGCGCGCCACCCTCGGCGAGTAGCGGGGGCGAGCCCGACCCTCGCCCGGGCCCGGACCCGCTTCCCCGGCGCCCGCCCCGGGGCTCCCGGACCGGGGCGATGTAACGGAAACCTGAACGCCGGCGAAGAGTCCCGTAGATTGCGATCAGGTAACGTTGTGGCTCCATTCACCTGGAGCGCCCGTCCTGGTAGCCTCACCTGTCACACACAGCATCCCGCGTCACACATGGAGCATTCGACATGACCCTGAAGCAGTCCCTGAAGAAGGCCGTCGCGGCCGCGACCGCCGCGCTCGGCGTGGCCGGCCTCGCCGCCGTCGTCTCGTCCCCCGCCGCGGGCGCCAACCCGCACGGCGGCTCGCGCCTGGTCACCATCGGCGACTCCTTCACGTCCAACCCGACCATCCCGGGCCACCCGATCTCCGGCTCCGACCCGCTGGACGAGCACCGCCAGACCGTGCCGTCCCGCAAGCCGGGCTGCATCGTCGACCCGTTCAACTGGCCGCGCGTCGCCGCCCAGGACCTGGGCCTGAACTTCAACGACCTGCGCGACTTCGCCGACTACTCCTGCAACGGCACCGGCCGCGTCCCGGTCCAGGACCTGACCGCCAGCGTCGACGCCGCCATCAACCAGGGCGACATCGGCCCGTCGACCAACAAGGTCGTCTTCATGTACGGCGGCCTCGACGCCCTCACCTGGGTCGACGCCGGCGCCGGCATGCTGCGCCTCGACATCCCGACCGGCTACGACCGCCTCCTGGTCGACATGGCCAACCGCGTCCGCCAGCACGCCCCGCACGCCGAGGTCGTGTTCGCCGGCTACCCGGAGCTGACCTCCGGCGACACCGTCTGCCTGGTGAACCTCGACCCGAACGCCCCGGGCCGACTGCTCGTCCCGGGCGCCACCGCCGTCGAGGACTCCCTGCGCAACACCATGCGCTCCGCCGCCGCCCAGGCCGGCGCCCGCTTCGTCGACCTGCGCGAGGCCACCCGCGGCCACGGCACCTGCGCCGCCCCGGACCAGCGCTACGTCGCCGGCCTCGTCGACACCACGGTCGAGCACAACATGCGCCTGCACCCGACCATCCACGGCCAGCAGGCCATCGGCCACTACATGGCCGGCCAGCTCCACGGCGCCTGATCGCGCCGCACCCCCGGACGCCCTGACGCGGGCGTGCACGAGGCCCCCTCCCGCACCGCGGGCGGGGGCCTTCCCCGTCGCCGCCCTCCCCCGCCGGCCGCAGCCCGGCGCCCGGCCCCGCCGCATCCCGCCCCGCCCGGCGGCGCGCACGAAAAAGGCCCCCACCTGCAAGAGCAGGTGGGGGCCGTGCAGTGGAGCTGCCGGGAATCGAACCCGGGTCCTCCGCCACTTCACCAGGGCTTCTCCGTGCGCAGTCCGCGCGGAATCTCTGCTCGGCCCTCCGGATCAGGCGGACATGTCCGGATGACGGGCCCAGCCGCCAGTGAGTGTCCCCGCCGGGCCTCGCGGCCCACCCGGCGGGCGGAGCCCCTCTGAACGATGCCGGGGTCCGGAGCAGGGGCCTCTCCGGTCCGACAGACACGCGGTCGCTGTATTAGGCAGCGAGGGCGTAGTCGCGCTGAGTGTTCTCGGCGCTTAATCAGTTGCTGCGACGCTTGCGGTGGTCCTCAGCCTGCACCGGCACGCTTCCCCTGGCTCAATGTGCGGAGTCGAAACCAAAATCAGCCCCTCACGCCCGCCGGGAGGGTCCGTGCATCGGACCCGGCGGGAGGACCCAGCGTAGCGCGGTGCGGCGCCGGCGGTCAACGCGCGCGGGTCCCGTCGCAAAGCATGGCGTGGCGCGCACCGCGGGTGCGCGCGGAAACACGCGGGAGGCGGCCGTCGCAACGCGATTGCGTGACGACGGCGACCGTCACGCGTTGACGCCCTTGATGCGCCGGCCGAGCTCGCGGGTGATCTCCCGCGCCTCGGTGCGGCGCTTGATCGCCTGGCGCTTGTCGTAGTCCTGCTTGCCGCGGGCCAGCGCCAGCTCCACCTTCAGGCGGCCGTCCTTGAAGTACAGCGACATCGGCACCAGCGTGTTGTTGCCGTCGCGGACCTTGCCCTCCAGCGAGTCGATCTCGCGGCGGTGCAGCAGCAGCTTCCGGTTCCGGCGCGGCGAATGGTTCGTCCACGACCCGTGCGAGTACTCCGGGATGTGCAGGCCGCGCAGCCACACCTCCCCGTCGTCGATCGTCGCGAACGCGTCGACCAGCGACGCCTTGCCCTCGCGCAGGGACTTCACCTCGGTGCCGACCAGCGCGACGCCGCACTCCCAGGTGTCCAGGATGACGTAGTCGTGCCGGGCACGGCGGTTCGTGGCGATGACCGGGTTCCGGTTCGCCTTCGCCTTCTTCGACTTCTTCTTCGCCATCATGATTCGGACGATGCTACCCGAGCGTCCCCCGGCGTTTCACCCCGGCCGCCCTGCCGCTATCGTGGGGGAATCCGGTTCACCCATGTGAACCGCGTCACGAACGTCCCCCGTCCGCCGCGGCTCACGGGCCGCCCCACGGAAAAGGAGCGCCAATGGCCGACACGACCAGCGGCACCATAGACAAGAACAGGCAGGGCACGGACCGGCCCAAGGGATTCCTGGCGACGCTGGAGAGGGTCGGCAACGCGCTGCCGAACCCGTTCTGGCTGTTCGTCATCCTCGCCGGCGTCGTCATCGTCAGCTCCTGGCTCGGATCCATGGCGGGGATGTCCGCCAAGGACCCCGCCAGCGGCGAGATCATCGAGGTCCAGAACCTCATGACCGGCGAGTACCTGCGCAAGATGGTCACCGACGCCGTCGACAACTTCATGTCGTTCGCGCCCGTCGGCCTCATCCTCGTGTGCATGCTCGGCGTCGCCATCGCCGAGTACTCCGGCTTCATCGGCGCCGCCATCCGCGCGATGATCGCGAAGGTCTCCGGCCGCTGGTCCCTGACCTACATCGTCGCCCTCGCCGGCGTCACCGGCTCCATCGCCTCCGACGCCGTCTACGTCATCCTCATCCCGCTGGGCGCCGCCGCCTTCCGCGCCGTCGGACGCAGCCCCATCGTCGGCGCCATGGTGGCCTTCGCCGCCTCCTCCGCCGGCTTCAACTCCTCGCTGGTGCTCAACATCACCGACGTGCTGCTCGCCGGCATCTCCACCTCCGCCGCGCAGTTCGTCGACCCCGAGTACGTCGTCAGCCCGCTGGCCAACTACTTCTTCTCCGCCGCCTCGGCGCTGGTGCTCGCCGCGATCGTCACGGCCGTCACCGAGTTCTTCATCGTCAAGCACACCGAGAAGACCATCGACCACGACCAGGTCGACCACGACGCCGCCCAGTTCACCCGCCCCGACCGGGACGGCGACGACTCCGGCGACGCGGACGGGTCCCGGGACGCGGACACGGACCGGGCGCCCGACGGGTCCGCGGTCGCCGTCGGCAAGCGCGACGCGGACGCCGGCGCGGACGGCGACGACGACGCCGACGCCGAGCTGCACCTCGACCCCGAGGAGTCCCGCGCCCTGAAGATCGCGTCCTTCGCCGCGCTCGCGGTGTTCGCCGCCTGGTGCGCCCTGCTGTTCATCCCGGGCTCCCCGCTGCGCGGCGAGGGCGGCGGCATCATGGACTCCCCGCTCATCACCGACATCGTCGTGTCCATCGCCGTGCTCTTCGCCGTCACCGGCATCGCCTACGGCATCGCGGTCGGCTCCATCCGCTCCTCCGCCGACGTGCCGGACTTCATGCGCCGCGGCCTGGACACCCTCACCACGATGATGGTGCTGTTCTTCGCCGTCTCCCAGTTCACCGCCTACTTCGGCTGGTCGAACCTGGGCCAGTGGACCGCCATCAAGGGCGCCGAGTTCCTCACCGCCGCCGACCTGCCGCCGCTGCTGCTCTTCGCCGCCCTGGTGCTCATGGTCGCCTGCATCAACCTGTTCATCACCTCCGGCTCCGCGCAGTGGGCGCTCATGGCCCCCGTCGTCGTGCCGATGCTGATGTACGTCGGCGTCACCCCCGAGGTCTCCCAGATGCTGTTCCGCATCGGCGACTCCCCGTCGAACATCATCACCCCGATGTCCCCGTACTTCGCGCTGGCCCTGACGTTCCTGCAGAAGTACTACAAGCCCGCCGGCGTCGGCACCCTCATGTCGCTCGCCATCCCCTACTCCGTGGCGATGCTCGTCGGCTGGTTCCTCTTCTTCGTCGTCTGGTACCTGCTGGGCATCCCGCTCGGCCCCGGCGCCCCGGTCCGCTAGACCGGCGCGCGGGGCGCCGCACTGCGGTGCGCCCCATCGAACGGACGACGCGACGGCCCGTCCCGGCTCCCCGCCGGGGCGGGCCGCCGTCGTATCCGGGCGGGGAGGATGCGGCGCCGCGCGAAGGGAGTCCCCGGCTCAGGGGGACGCCGGCGCGGGGCGCCGGCGGGCGCGGACGGCGTGTCCCGACCCGGGTTCCGGCGCGGGACCCCGTCGCTATCATGGGGCCGTGACCGCAGAGAATCCAGGCCCCGACACCGCCGCACTCCAGCAGGTCTCCGACTTCGTGGAGATGCTGTACCGGGCGTCCGGCGACGGCGACCCGGCCCGGCGCAGCTCCGGCTTCGAGCTGGCGTTGACGAAGCTGCGGCCAGGCCGCCGCTTCCCGCCCGGTCCCGTCACCCTCAGGTTGCTGGCCTACGTCCTGGAGAACCTCGTGCGCTCCGATGTCGCCGCCGGCAACGTCGACCGCGGGACCTCCCGCGCCCGCGACCTCGCCGTCACCGGGCTGCTACTCGGGGACCCGGCGCTGCGCGCCCGGGGCCTCGCCCTCTCCGCCGCGCTGGAGCAGACCACCGACGCCGGCCAGGCCGCGGAGACGCTGTCCGCGGCCGCCCATGCGCTGTCCGCCGCCGGCGACGGGGAATCCGCCGCGGCCTGCGCCGCGCTCGCCCACGGCGACGGCGCGGCCCCCGGTTCCATCGCCGCGCTGGTGGGCCCGCTGCTCGACGGCGGCCCCGCGCACGGCCACCATGAGGCGCATGCCGCGGTCCCGCCGGCGTTCCGCGTACCGCTGCCCTTCCCCACCGTCACGGGACTGGTCGAGGAGGGCTTCCTCACCGGCGACGACGCCGCCGACGAGGCCGTCGACGAGGCGTGGCCGGACGAGACGGGCGGGGGCGACGCGGATGCGGACGGGGACACGACCCCTGGCGACGCCGATGCGGCCGGCTCGGCCGGTCCCGCCCCGTCCGACGACGGACCCGGCCATGGGGCCTTCGGCGACGCCGACGCCCCGACCACAGTCCACGCGACGCCGGTCACCGGGGACACGCTGCCGCTCGGGGCCGTCGGCGGCGAGGCCGGCGCCGACCGGCACGCCGGCTCCGCCGGCGCCTCCGCGCCCGTGGACTGGGTCCGCCACCTCACGACGGCGCAGGAGGCCGCCGCAGCCGGCGACGACGACACCGCCGCCGCGATGTACTCCGAGGTCATCGACACCTGGGGAACGGCGCGCGGCGACGGTCTGACGGAGAAGATGTACGGCTTCGCCGCGGTCGACCTGGCCCGCCTCGCGTTCGAGTCCGCGGACGAGGACGATGACCGGGAGGTCATGGACTTCGTCGCCCGGGCCCTCGGCGAACTGTCCGAGCCCGGGGTCCGCGCGGAGCTCGCCCTGTACGCGGCGCACGCCGCGGGCACCGGGGCGGGCCGCGCCCGCTGGACCGCGGGAATGCTCACCGCCTCGGCCCGGGACTGGGCCGCCGTGGGCGACGTCGGCCGCTCCCTGCGCTGCCGCCTGGAGGCCGCGAAGGCGAAGGCGATGCAGCGCACTCCGCAGGGCTACGCCGAGGCGCACGCCGACTACTCCCGCATCACCGACGAGGCGTGGAACGCCCGCGAGTTCTCCATCGTGGCGGAGGCCCAGCTGGATCTGGCGGCCTCGACGCGGTTCGTGCAGCGGGACCCGGGGTCGGCCATCGGCATCATCGACCGGGTGACCTCCCACGCGCTCTTCGACGAGACCGACCCGGGGCTGAGGGAGCTCGCGGCGCGGCTGCGCATCGAGAAGGCGCGCTGCATGATCGCCGGCGGTTTCCGCCCGCTGCGCCCGGACGATGATCCGCGGGTCCTGCTGGACGGGGCGGCGGCCATCGCCCGGGAGCTCGGGCAGGAGCGGCTGCTCCACGACGCCGAGTCGATGCGCCGCGGCCTCTGACCTCCGGCCGCGGTCCGCGCGCGACGGCGAAACGCGGCAAGCCGCGCCGCTGAAACGCGACGCGCCGCGCCCCGGGAACCGGGACGCGGCGCGGACGCTCAGCGCGGTGCGGACGTCGGTTGGTCAGCGCCCGGCGCTGAACCAGCGGGCCGTCGGTGGCAGCCAGAGCAGGATGATCGTCGCCAGGGACAGCACGCCGGCGATGACGTAATCCTGCGGGAGCAGGAGGAGCAGGCCGAGGAAGCCGAGCACCGTCAGCAGGTAGCGACCCCACGACTTGCGCAGGATGCAGCCGACGATTCCCGCGATGGCGGCGACGATGGCGACGCCCCACAGGATGGTGAGGATCTCGAGGTTGTCGGGCCGCAGCTCCGCCCCGGAACGGAGGCTCTCCGCCGTCCGCACGGGCTTGCCCCAGTCGCCGACGAGATGGAACAGGATGACGGCGATGACGCCGACCTGGGCCGCGATCGCCGTCCACAGGGACCAGGCCGCTCCCCCGTCGCCGGCGCCCGGGGCGTCGGGGCGCTCGACGCTGCGGCGCCCCTCCGGCTTCCGGAACCAGCGGGGATTCGGCTCAGGGCGGGGCCGCTCGGCGACGCGGGCGGCCGCGCCGTGCCCGTACGGCTCCCCCGGCGCGGGCGCCGCGGTCCGGCGGGCGCCGCCGGGATCGGACGGGGCGCGGCCGGGACCTGCCGGGGCGCCGCCGGGCCCGCCGAAACCCGGCCCCCCGAAGCCTCGTCCGTCGCCGCCGCCCTGGGGCCCGAAACCCGGTCCGCCGAAGCCGCGTCCGTCGCCGCCGCCCTGGGGTCCGGAGCCCGGCCCGCCGAAGCCGCGTCCGCCCGGGCGTCCGTCGTTGAATCCGTTCATCGGTACATCTCCTCCTGCGGGCGGAAGACGCCCTTGCGGTTGAAGATCCACAGCAGCGGATCGAGCACCCGGTACGGGGCGATGCCGTTGCGGTGGAGGTGGGTTCCGGTCGGGGCGGCGCCGAGGGCGGACACCGCGAAGTAGCGGTGCATCTCCGATCCCGGGTCGTCGCGGTAGAGGTTCTCGACGGTGTTGACGATGTCGTCGGCGCGCAGGCGCAGCAGCATGCTGCGGATTTCCGCGTCGAGGAGCATCCCGTCGCGTTCGTCGTAGTCCAGTCCGACGTCGCGGCGGTAGGCGGCGCCGTAGTTGGACATGATGCCGCTCCACTCGTTGTCCTCGACCTTCTGCAGCTCCTGCAGGGTGTCGAACTTCGACAGGGCGACGCACATCCGCGGCGGCGCCGCGGCGAACGCGTCGCGCGCGCCGGGGCGGTGCAGCACCCGGATGAGGTTCTGCAGCACCGGCAGCGGGTCGCCGCCGAGCTCCTGCGGGTCGACGAGGCCGCGCAGGTAGTTGGTGACCTGCGGGACCTTCAGCGGGTCGAAGAGGAAGACGATGGCGTCGGAGTAGCTGAAGAAGCCCAGCGACTCGGCGTCGACGTCGGGGCGTTCGAGGTCCTCGCCGGCGACGTCGCGGATGACGACGAACCAGTTGCGGTCGCGCCCGTCGACGTCCCAGCGGCCGATGTCGAAGATGAGGGGTTCGCGCTGGTAGGCGTCGTCGTGGTCGGAACTGGGCGTCGACTGGATGAGGCCCATCTCGTGGTACAGCGGCGTCTCGTAGTGCTCGCGGTACACGTCTCGGGTGTTGGCGTCGGCGGGCCGCATGGTGCGGCGGTGCCCGGTGCACAGCCGCTCCAGCTGCTTGACCAGCACGGCGATGTAGAAGCTCTTGCCGGAGTTGCGGGCACCGGCCAGCGAGATGCAGATGGTGCCGGAGTCCTCCCAGCCCATCGGCAGCTCGCGGCCGCCGGCGTGTTCGCTGGTGCGCGAGGCCGGGTCGGCCAGCGGCCGGAAGGTGTGGGGGCACCGGGTGATCACCGGGGCGGGGACCGTCATCGGTTTCCGTCCTTTCCGTCGTCGTCGAATCCGCCGAATCCGCCGAACCCGCCGAACCCGCCGAAGCCCCCGGCGGGCCGGCCGTCGCGGGACCCGTCGTCATGCGCCGCGTCGTCGCCGTCCGCCGCGTGGCGCCCGGCGCCGCGGTCCGCTGCGGGCCGGCCGGGGGTGGCGGTGTCGCGTGACGACGCCTCCCGCTCCGGCCCGGTCGCCTCCGGCGCGCCCCAGCCTGCGTCCCCGCCGGAGGACGCGGGCGCACCCCAGCCGGCGTTCCCGCCGGACGACGCGGGCGCACCCCAGCCGGCATCCCCGACGGACAACGCCGGTGCACCCCAGCCGGCGTCGCCGCCGTACGGGGCCTCCGGGGCGCCCCGGTCCGGCGACTGCCCCGCGGCGGTCCCGCCCACCGGCTCGTAGGCCGTCCCGTACGCCGGGTAGGCGTCGGCGGCGGGCCCGGGCTCCGGCGCGACGGCCGTCGCGAAGCCGGCGGCGGGGGCGGCGATGGTGCCGCGATCCGGCTCGGCGAGCGCCCGCAGCGCATCGACGACCGGCCCCAGCGACCGCCGCACGACCGCGTCGTCGCCGCCGCGCAGCCCATCGACGACCTCGCGGGTGAAGACCACGGAGCGGCCCGCGGCGTGCGCCGACTCGTCGACGACGAGCGCGACGCCCCGGCAGCGGCCGGCCGCCACGGCGTCGGGCACCGCGTCGCCCAGGACGAAGGTCAGCGTGCCCGGCTCGTCGGCGACGTCCTCCAGGGAACCGACGCGCACCACCCCGTCGTCAAGCAGATCCGCGACCGCGCCGACCAGCTCGCCCGAGCCCGCCGTGCGCCGCACGGGGCCGGCCTCCACCGTCACCGCGCCGCCGGACACGACCCCGGCGACTCCGCGGACGTACTGGGCGGCGTCCTCCGCCGCCCGCGGCGGGGACGGCACCGTCATCGACGCGGAGCGGTCGACCATCAGCGTCACGCGCGCATCAGCGGGGACGCGGATCCCCTCCGCGTCGAGGAGCGACCGCAGCGCCGCCGGCACGGAGCGGGCGGAGCCGTCGAGGCTCTCCTCCTGCACGACGTGCTCGGCGGTGACCTCGAAGGCCGCGCCGCGCGGGGCGACGGTGCCGATGACCACCTCGGAGCGGCCGTCCAGCGTCGCCTGCGGGAACTCGACCGTCTCCTCCTCCGGGGACCCCGCGCGGCCGCGCGTCACGCGGACGGTCACCGCGCTGCCCGGGCCGAAGGCATCGCCCTCCGACGGGACGACCGCGATGGTCAGCGGACCGCGGAGATCGAGGACGTGCGAGTTCAGCGGGCCGCGGCCGTTGATCTGGGCGGAGCCGCGGATGCGGAGGCGCAGGGGGATCCGACGACCCGGGGTCGTGGCCGCGACCTCGAACCTTCCGGCGGTGAGGGCGACGGACTCGCCGTCGCGCAGGGCTGTGAATGGCATGTCGTGTTCCTGTCCTGGTTGCGTCGTCAGTCGTCGGTGCGGTGGTCCGCCGTACCGGGTGGTCCGGCGTGCGCGCCCGCCCGGGGGCCGGTGGGCGGTGCGGCAGGGGGTTCGAGGAGGCGCCGCAGCTCCGGCGGGCGCCCCGCGGCGTCCCGCACGGACGACGGGACATGCTGGCCGGCGCCGTCCCGGTCACCCGCCGCCCGCGCCCGATCGACGATCTCCCGCCGATCCTCCGCCCC
Organism: Corynebacterium sp. 335C; assembly: GCF_053525695.1. Lineage (NCBI taxonomy): Bacteria > Bacillati > Actinomycetota > Actinomycetes > Mycobacteriales > Corynebacteriaceae > Corynebacterium > Corynebacterium sp. 335C. The sequence continues at coordinate 127,816 of NZ_JASTTB010000002.1, read as the reverse complement.
GAAGGAGGCGAGGCGCCACCAGGGCAGGCCCCGGTGCCCGGCATCGGCCGGAGCCCCGCGCAGCTCGTTGCGCACGCCGGCGGCCAGCACGGTCTTCTGCGCCTCCCGCACCACCGGGTCGCCCTCGCCCGGCAGCAGGAGCACCAGGGCCAGCACGTCCCAGACGCCGAGCTCCGCGCCTCCCGCGCGGTAACCGCCGACGAGGCGGGAGGCCTCCGCGTGGTCGTCGGCGAAGTCGGCGGGAAGCTCCGCCAGGCGCCGCAGGAGCGCCTCCGGCAGGCCGGGGCCGTCGAATTCGCGGCGGACGCGGCCGGCCGCCGCGGAAGGGACGTCATCCACGCTGATGGCGCGGGCCGCGGGCCGGATCGGCACGTCGGCGTACGGGTCGCCGTCGTAGGGGCCGCCGGAGTACGGATCGTCCCCGCCTCCGTAGGGGGACCCGGAGTGGTCGATGCGGCCGTAGCCCGATCGGGCGGAATCGGGACGGCCGAAGGCGGCGTCGCCGTATCCGCCGGTTTCGGGTCCGGCGGCGTACGGGTCCCCGCCGTATGCGCGGGCGCCGTGGCGGTCGCCGCCGGTGGCTCCGCCGTACCGGGTGGCGGACGCGTCGCCGTACGACGCCGCGTCGTGCTCCCACTCCTCAGCCGTCAGGCCGCGGGGCGTCCGCGACGGCGCCCACGGGCCGTCGTCCAGCAGGCGGCGGGCATCCGCCGTCAGCGTCGCGCGCACCCGGGCGACCGCGTCGCGGAGGGCCGCGTCGTCGGCGACGCGGCCGTGCAGGGAGTTCAGCCCGAACACGATGGCGCGATCGTCGCCGGCCGACGTTCCGCCCGCCCCGAACATCGCGTTCAGGTGCCTGCCGACGGCCGCGCCCGACGACCCCGCCATCGGCGGCGCGGCGGGCGCGCCCAGCGCCCAGGCGCCGGCGAGCAGCCCCGCCGGGCCGTCGTCCGCAAGGTGCTTCCCCTTGGCGGCCTCCGCCCGCTCGCGCGCGAACGCCGGCAGGCCAAGCCACCGGGCCAGGCCCGCGGGAATCCCCGCGCCCCGCGCCACCAGCGCCGTCAGCGCATCGTCTGCGGCGATGCAGTCGCGCAGCAGCTCGGCCGCGGCCCGGTGCGGGCGGTCCACGGCGGCGGGGGCGTCGACGCGCCCCTCCACCAGGTCCGCGGCGAGCCCGGTGGCGCGCACGCGGTCCCGGGCGGTCTCCCGCACCGGTCCGTCCAGCAGGTTCGCCCGGGCGACGCGGTCCAGGGCGCGCAGCAGCCCCGCACCGTCGGTGCCCTCGAACCCCGCCGCCGCCAGATCCCGCACCAGCTCCGCGTCGGCCCCCTCGCCGAGGACCTCCGGGCCCGCCTCGGCGACGAGCTCCGCGAGGTCCCCGCGGCAGCGGCGGCGCAGCTCCGGATCCGCCGCGACGGCCGCCGCGACCCGCGACTCCGGGAGCCCGGACCCCGTCGCCGGGTCGAGGCGCTCCATGTCCATGGCACGGCCCTCCCCCACCAGGACATGCGCCAGCCGCGCCCAGGGGGAGGACGGGCGCGCGAGGGCCTCGTCGTCGAGCATCACCACGGTGACGCCCGGCATCTCCCGGGCGGCCTCCGCATCGGCGGCGGGGATGGCGGCCACCCGCACGCCCGACTCCGGCAGGCGGGCGAGCTTCGCGGCGCGCTCCAGCGTCGACCAGCCGCAGTCCGCGGCGGCCGCGGGCGTCAGCAGGCGGCTGAGCACGAGCAGCCACCGCTCCGCGAGCTGATTCCACGGGCCCGCCGGCGACGGGTCCGCCAGCGCGACGACGTCGCCGGCCGCCAGCCCGTCGAGGATGCGGGCGAGCACCTCGCGGCGGCCGGGCCCCGAGGCCCACTCCCACACCATCCCGACTTCGCGCGACTCCGGCGACCAGTCCTCCGCGGGCAGCGCCGGCAGACCCGGATCCAGGGAGAACCCGTCGACGGCCGCCGCCCCGTGCACCGGGACCGGCGGAGACAGCGGCGGCGCCAGCTCCACCGGCCGCCACGGCACCGCTCCGGCGCGGACGACGAACGCGACCGTGAAGACGTTGCCCGCCCGGCCCGTCGCATCCGAGCCCGCCGGGCACGAGTACCAGAAGACGTGATCGCCGCCGCCCCACGGCGCGCGGGTCCACGCACGGCGGACCTCCAGCGACCGGATCTCATCGTCCGAGGGGAACTTGCCGAGCCGGCGCACGCCCGACAGCCCCGTCGGCGTCCGCTCGCACAGCTGCTGGACCTCCGCGTCCGTCAGGTCCCCGACCCGATCCCCGACCTGCCATCCGCCGTGCGCCCGGCCCGCCCCGGAGAACGCCGCGTAGGTGATCGCCCCGTGCCCGCTCATGCGCCGCCTCCCCAGTGCCCGGCGGGCAGGTACGGCAGGTTGTGCAGCGCGTCGTCGACGACGATGCGGCGCGGCAGATCGACGCCCCTGCGCCCGCCCGCCGGGTCCTCCTCCTCGACGATGAGCAGGCGGTACCACTGCCCCGCCGGCCACGCCGACCGGAGCTCGTCGTACGTCAGCAGCCAACCGCCGGGGTCGTCGCCCGACGACAGCTCGCGGGGCGTGACGACGGTGCCCGGCGCGCCCTCGGGCATCCCGTCGCCGTCGACGCGCGTCACCGCGTAGAACCCGCCGCCCTCCGTCCGCGCGTCCGCGATCGACAGCGGCAGGCGGCGGTGGTGGCGCACCAGGCGGAACTTCGGCGGGTTGCGGTCCTCGCCGCCGCGCTTCCAGATGCGCAGCAGCGCGCCGCGATCCAGCGGGTCGTTCTCCAGCGCCCACTGGTAGACCTCGAGGCCCGGGTAGATCAGCTCCGTCGGCTCGGCCGTGACCTCCTGCCCCCGGTTGAACGCCCGCGGGGTGAGGATGACCCGCTCGCCGTACGGGCTGAAGCTCCGGCGCACGCCGCCGTCGCGGGCGTAGGCGGCGCGGTCGAGCTCGCCGTGGGAGACCCGCTCGGAGTCGGAGGCGCCGAACTCCGCGGACTCGACCTTCACCTCCGTCGCCCCGGCCGGCCACTCGAAGGTGATGAGCTGGGAGGAGACGCGCTCGACCAGCGTGGCGTTCCGGATGCCCTGCACGCGCTGGAGGATGCGGGGCGTGCCGACGAACACCCACTCGTCGACGATGCTCACCGGGGTGACGTAGACCGTGTCCCACAGGTGGGGCCACACCATGCGGCGCGTGATCTCGGAGCCGTGCATCGCGTCCTCGTCCGCCGCGAGGACCTTGTCCCGCATGGACCCGGACGTCAGCTCCCGCTCCAGGGCGCTCCGGTCGATCTCCTCGTGGCCGAGGTCCGGGTCCGGCGCCGTCGGGGTGAAGAAGACGCGGACGCTGCCCGACGGCGGGGAGCTCCAGGAGAACTCGATCTCCTCCCGCTCCCCCGAGTGGTACGTCGCGTCGGTGAGCTCCACCTTCACCAGATCCGCGGAGATGTCCAGGTCCACCTGCACGCCGCGGGGATCGACGCGGGTGGTGCCGCGGAAAGCGACCTCGCCGCGGATGCGGAAGCGCATCGTCGCACCGCGCACCGACACGACGTGGCTGAACTGGTGCTGCCCGTCGTAGACGGGGATGGTCTCGGTGGCCTGGCGGTCCGCGACCGGCCACGCCTCGATGCGGATGCCGTCGAATCCTCGGACGTTCTCCCACCGGCCCTCGACGACGCCCTGGGACTCCACGAGCTGGAGGCCGGGCACCGGGAGGATGCACACGTCCTCGCCGACGAACCGCGGCTGGGAGCCGTAGATCGCGTCGACGTCGGGGCCGAAGTTCGCCCACACCTGGTAGTGGCGGAAGCCCGTGCCCTCCGGCGCCGGCTCCTCGAAGCGGGGCCCCGTCACGCACGTGACGTCGTCGCCGTCCTCCGGGGAGGTGAAGAACTCCCGGTCGGCGGAGACGACGCGGTAGATGACGGGCATGCCGTCGGGGATCCACGACGGCCGGTCCCACCGCACGCGGACGGCGCCGCGCTCCCCGTCCCGGCCGGGGACGTACCGGACCGTGATGCCGGGGGCGTCGGCCCGGTTGCGCTCGTCGCTGTCATCCGCGGCGAAGTCCTCGTTGGCCGCGCCGACGACGGTGCCCGGGTCCATGAACGGGCGGCCCATGTCTCCGGCGGCGCGGCTCGGCGGAGCGAGGTTCATGGCCGGGGTCCGCGGGCCCCCGGCGGTCGCGGCGGACGCCGGTGCGGCGACGGCTGATGCTGCGGCGGCGGGGGCCGGTGCGGGCCCGCCGCCCGGCGCCGGATGCGCGGCCGGGTACGCCGCCCCGGGCCGTCCGAAGGGCGCCTGCTCGGGCGCGCCGAACGGCGCCTGCGGCTGCTGCGGGGCCTGCGGCTGCGACTGCTGCGGCCGGCTCTGCTGCCACGAGGGCTCCGGCTGCGCGGACGACGGGACGGGCACGGCGCCGCCGCCGGGCCCCGATCGGCCGAGGAGGCGGGCGTGCGCCTCCTCCGCCACGCCGTGGAAGCGCGGCGGGAGCCGGCGGCGGATGTCCTCGACGGTCGGGGCCTCCAGCCGGCTCAGCATCCTGAGCAGGTGGTCCGGGACCTGGCTGAGGTCCATGCCGTCACGGTCGGCCATCGGTGCTCTCCTCGTCGTGGTGGTGGTTCGCGGTGTCGCTCATCGTCCGGTCATGCGGCGGTCAGTCCAGGCGGAAGCCGCCGAGTCCCAGGTCCCCGGCGCCGGGGCCCCGGCCCCCGCCGGCGGCGGGGTCGTCGGCGGAGTCGCGGCGGGTGACGTACTCCGCCGGGACGCTCGGCCCGTACTGGACCAGGGTGACGCCCTCGGACAGGGCGCCTCCGGGGCCGTCGCCCGCGGCGCCCCGGACGACGTGGCTGGCGGCGGGGTCGACGCGGACGCCGCCGCGGACGGCGCCCAGCTCCGACATCGCCTCGTGCAGGAACCCGGTGCCGGGTGCGCCGGCGGCGTCGGCCGAGGCGACGCCCCGGACGAAGTCGTCGTAGGCGACGGTGCGGGGCGCGCCGTCGACGTGCGTCGTCAGGCCGGAGCGCAGGCGGCCGGCGCCGCCGGAGCGCGCGAAGCGCTCCATGGCGGCGCGCCATTCGGAGGCGAAGCCCCGGTCGCGGTCCGCGTCGTCGGCGAGGATGGCGCGGGCCAGGCGATCGAGCGAGGAGCCGGAGCCGTGGCCGGCCTGGGCGGCGAGGCCGCCGAACGACGGCAGCGGCATCCCGGACTCCTCCGCGCGGCGGCGGGCGGCGCCGACGTAGGCGTCGAGGCGGGCCTGGGCCCAGGAGCCGGGGAACAGCCCGGCGCGGACGCCGCGGACGGAGTCGTCGACGAAGGCCCCGTCGACGGGCACCTCGGCTAGCGCCGTGGAGCGGGGCAGGCCCTCCTGCGGCAGCCGCACGCGGGAGGCGGAGCCGCCGGCCGCGCCGTAGGGGCGGGAGACGACCCGGCCGATGATCGCCGACCAGGACAGGAACTGGTTGTAGGCGTGGGCGCACTTCTCGACGTCGGCGGCCGCGGCGACGACGTTGTGGGAGGCGACCTCGTGGCGGTGGGCCAGTTCGCGGCGCCGTTCGTCGCGGGCGCGGAGCTCCTTCGTGACCTTGGCGTACGTGACCATGCCGGCGCCGAGGACGACGAAGGTCGTCACCGCGAGCCAGAACAGCCCGTGGTTCCACCGCAGGGCCGGCGGCAGCCAGTCGCCGAAGGTCAGCGGGCGGTCTCCGGAGGCGTCGGCCCAGTGCCACGCCGCGGTCATGTAGGCGATGGCCAGCGTCGCCACGCCCCAGATGATCCACAGGCCGCGCAGCTTCCCGGAGAGGCTGAGATCGCCCCGGTCGCCGCGTTCGGCCTCCTCCAGCCGGGCGGAGGCGTCCTCGAATTCGGCGCGGGCCCAGTCCATGCGCTCCTGGGCCTCGTCGATCATCCCGGAGATCGCCTCGCCGAAGCGCCAGGCGAAGCTGCGGGAGTGGCGCTCGCGCCACGCGGCGAACCGGCGGTTGAGATCCTGGATGCCCTTGTCGGTGTTCTGGCCGGCGGCCCAGGTCAGCGTCTCCGCGTACCGGGCGGCCCCGTACGGGTCGTACGGGGCGACGGTCGTCTCCCGCAGGCTGGCGCCGGCGAGGCGCTCGAGCATGCGGTTGGAGCCGTCGAACGCCTCCGACGGGTCGGGGACGACGAGGTCGGGGCGGGACACGACGACGGGGCCGTCGGAGTTGCGGACGTTGACGGGCATGCCCGCGCCGTTGCCGTTGGACTGGGCGCGGTCGTGGCCGTCGATCATGGTCATGGCGGTGTCGACGTAGGCCTGCCACACGTCGGCGGTGACGGTCTCCGGCCCCACGGTGAGGGCGCGCCCGTCGGTCTCCTCGAACTCGTGGCGGAAGGAGGCGCTGGCGCGGCCGATGTCGTCGACGCTGCCGCGGCCGCCCTTGCCGGAGTGGGAGCCGACCATGACCTCGACACGGGAGTCGTCGCCGTAGAGGGCCCGCTGGACGGCGCGGGCGTAGCCGCGGCCGGCGTCGCCGGCGACGGCGCGGCCCCAGTCGGAGGGTTTGCCGACGACGAACCCGAAGAAGTCGGAGAGGAACGCGTCGACGGCGGCGTCGGCGCCGATGGTCGACGATCCGGCGTCCTCGTAGGGCCGCAGGCCGGACAGGACGCGGCGGTGGGTCTCCCTCGTGAACGTGCCGACGACGAGGTCCACCATCTCCTCGTCGTAGCCCCCGACCTGCACCTGGACCGGCCCGGACTGGGCCGGCTGCGGCAGGCCGCCGGTGACGTCGATGGCGCGGGCGCGCAGCGCGTCCTCCACGGTCGTGGTGTCGATGCGGCGGTGGAAGACGCGGACGAGACGCACGTGGCCGGGGTCGCCGGTGCCGATGGGCCCGTCGGCGCCGTCGATGACGGGCACCGCCGCCGAGCCCCGCCAGAGGCCGGCGAGCCCCGCGATGGCGGGGGCCGCGTAGCGGGCCAGGGCGTCGGGCCCGTCGGCGCGGCGCTGCGCGGTGACGGGCTCGCCGGGGGCGAGGGAGTCCTCCGGGGACAGGACGAGGCGCGGGTAGGCGGGCAGGCGGACCGGTTCCTCCGCGGGCAGCTCCAGCCGGGTCAGGACCAGGTGGATGCGGTGGACGTCGCAGGACAGGCCGCCGTCGATGGCGCGGGTCCAGGCGTCGACGGACGACGGGTCGATGGTCGAGCCCCGGTCGTCCTGCTCGTCGAGGGCGATGAGCAGGGCCCGGTCGGGGCGTTCGGCGTCGAGGGTGCGGGCGACGCCGTCCTCGCGCACCGCATGGCCGCCGCCGTCGGCCGGGGTGATCGTGGCGACGGTGCCGGGGCCCGCGGCGGCGTCCAGCCAGTGGAAGCGGTCGATGAGCCCGAGGGCGGCGAGGTCGGTGAGGGTCGCCCGGATCGCGGCGGCCCCGGGGCCGGAGCCCAGGAGGAACACCGATGTGCGGGGCATCAGAGGCCACCGCCCAGGATGTCGCCGAGGCCGAGGCCGGTCTGCGGCGCCGGGCCCGGGTCCTCGGCGCGGTGGGCTCCGCCGGCGCTGCGGTCGGACCAGTTGCGCGCCTCCGCGACGGCCTGGTCGAGGCGGCGGATGAGGTCCGTCGCCATGTCCTCGACGTCGGGGGCGAGGTCGCGGAACAGCGGGGTCTTCGAGGCGATGGAGCGGCTGCGGATGGACGCCAGCTCCGGGCGGGGCCCGCCCGGCAGGAACAGGCTGGCGGCGAGGCGGTACTGGTCGAGGCGCTTGCGGGCGGACTCGGAACGCTCCTCCAGCGTCGCGGCGTTCTCCACCTCCTGCGGCGCCTCGCCGAGCGCGAACCACTCGGCGAGGTGCGTACCGGCGGAGTGCGTCACGGAGCCGGTCGTCGGCTGCTCGCGGCCGGTGTCGTACAGGGCGCGCAGCAACTGGTACGGCCGCAGGGACTCGGCGCCGCGGACGCCGGAGCGGCGCTGGCAGTTGGCGTAGGCCAGCAGGATGGACTCGATGACGGCGGGCATGCGGTCGATGCCCTCGAGCTGGCGGTTCGGCGGGGTCAGCAGGTCCGGCGGGAACGGCGTCCAGCGCTCGTCGGCGTCGTCCCAGATGTCGACGGTCTCGTCGTTGGTGCGGGGGTTGCGGACGCGGATGCGGCCGGTGATCTCGCCGATCATCCAGCCGGCGACCATGGCGCGGCGTTCGTCGTCGGACAGCGGCAGGGCGGCGGGCAGGGGGCGGGAGCGGCGGAGGCTCCAGAAGCCCTCGGCGTTGCCGCGGCGCTTCGCCCACTCCTCGGCGATGTGCTTGAACAGGGAGCTGAACACGACCGGCGAGTAGTTCGGGTAGGAACCGAACACCTCGATGGAGGTGACGTTCGTGTCGTCGGTCATCGCCTGCTCGAAGGTCAGCTTCGACTCGTCGGCGCTGTGCTTCTCCTGCCGCATGACGTCGGTGAGCACCTGCAGCGGCTCGACGGTCCCGTCGAAGGGGATTTCGGAGAAGATGTACTCGTAGACCTCCCCGCCGGACGAGTGGACGTGGGACAGCATGTCCGTGTCGACGGCGGCGAGCGGCCGGGCCTGCTTGAGGGCCTTGCGGAACGCCTCGCCGAGGGCGGTGAGGCGGGCGCTGCGGATCTGGTCGTTCCCCGCGTTCTCCGGGGAGAGGTAGCTGCGCAGGTCGACGCCGATGAAGTCGCTGAACGGCATGGCGGGCCGGCCGATCCACTTGCGGGCGCGGTCGATGAGGTCGGCGGGCATGAGCCGGATTTCGAACTTGGCGGAGTTCACCTCGCGCTTGGGGCCCTGGCCGTTCGGGGCGTCGGTGAGGGCGCGGGCGACCCAGCCGACGCGGTTGCCGGGGCCGGCGGTCTGCGGGCGGGGCCGGGCGAGGGTGTCCTCGGGGGCCTTCTCCGGGCCGGTGGTCTCCCACCGCCCGTGGACGATTTCGCGGGAGGCGGCGTCGACGGCGTCGACGAGGTGCTCGGTGCGCATCGTCGACGTGATGTGGTCCTCGTAGTCGGCCTTGAACGACTCGTAGTCGGTGATCATGATCTCGTTGGCCGAGCCCTCGAAGCGCTTTTCGACGAGTTCATCGGACTCCGTGGGCCAGGCGCCCGGCTCCGAGGTGGCGACGTCGGCGAGGTTGACGAGGGTGGCGCGGGGGACGCGCGCGGCGTCGAGGTTCTTGTGCAGCACGTCGAGCGAGCGGGCCAGCGGGGCGAGCACGTTGACGCGGAAGTCCGCGAAGACGGCGGGCAGCAGCTCCGCGACGGCGGCGCAGGCGTAGCGGTGCATGCCCGGCGCGTAGGAGTCGGCGATCCGGTCGGCGAAGCGGCCGGTCTGGCTGATGGTGCCCTTGACGTTGAGCTGCTCGTAGACCTGCTGCGAGGCCGGGGAGTCGCCCAGCGGGTTCATGGCGCCGGCCTGCGCGCCGAACGCGGACAGGGCGCCCTCGTAGGAGTGCTGCAGGTCCTCGGTGAGCTTTTCGACGAGCTTCTCCGCCATCGGCACGCCGTAGCGGGCGATGTACTCCTCGACGACGGCGATGACGCCGTCGGCGAAGAAGTCGGCGAACTCGTGGACGGAGGCGTAGGCGCTGCGCCGCAGCTCGTTGCCGACGACGCCGCGGGAATCGGCGACGCGGCGGCGGACGAGGTCCGCCCACTCGGAGGACCGCATGCCGTCGCCGGGCGGGAACTGGTTGCGCAGGCCGGCGCGGCAGTGCGCCGCCGCCCGGGAGGCCTTCTGCCCGAACACCTGCGACACCCAGGTGGCGGCGTCGTCGGGGCCGAATCCGGGGCGCGGCGACGCGAGGTAGCAGCGGTTGCGGAAGCCCTCCAGCTCCTCGTCGAGCCGCTTGTTCAGCTGCTCCAGGCCGGTCGACGGGTCGTCGGCGCGGATGTGGCCGTCGAGGAGGCGGTCGAAGGCGGCGCGGGCGAGCCGCTGGGCGGAGTACTCGGCGAACCGGTCGCGGCCCATGGACAGCTGGGCGTAGCCCATGGAGCCCCACGGCAGGCCGTCCCACTGCACCTTCTCCGGGTTGCCCCAGCCGAGCACGGAGCGGTCGCCGCGCAGCGAGCCGGTGTTGGCGAGGCGGTAGCCCTTGAAGTCGTGGGAGGCGCGGTCGGAGGAGACGAGGGCCGCGAGGGCGCGGGCGAGGCCGCGGTAGACGCCGTTGGTGGAGCCGTCGCCGAAGCGCGCGCCCTGGCCGCCCATGCGGGCGCCGATCGGGAACAGCCGGCCGAAGGACTTCAGGCGCGGGGTCTCGGAGATGCCCATGGCGCGGTACAGCGCCTCGTCGTGGGGCAGGGCGGCGCCGGTCTGGGCGGCGAACGCCTCGCCGAAGACGGCGAGGGCGTTCGGCCACATGCCGGTCTTCTGCGACTCGGACAGGTTGCCGAAGACCTCGGGGGTCATCATGAACACCGCGATGTTGGCGGGGTCGACGCCGGGGATCGTGGTGAGGATGCGGCTGACGTCGAGGAACATCGACGCGCCCGCGCCACCCGCCATGGAGGTGACGACGAGGATGATCGGGGTGTCGTCCGTCGCATCGGACCGGCGGCCGCTGATGCGGTGGTTGAGCTCGTTGAGCTCCGCGATGGTGTCCGCGTGGTAGAGCTTCTCGAGCGACTGGACGAGGGCGTCGCGGATCTTCTCCAGGCCCTGGATGGTCAGCATGCGGCCGATGGCGCGGTACTGGCCGGCGCCGGCGGAGATGGGCTTCGCCTCCGCGGCGGGGTCGCGGGGCGCCCAGGTGGCGATTTCGCCCAGGGTTCCCTCGCGGCCGAGGAGGTCGGACAGGCCGCGGTCGAACTCGGAGTAGTTGAGGGACGAGCCGATCGAGACGTACCGGCCGCCATGGTCCGGGACGTTGCCGAGGCCGTCGGGGCCCGGCTCCGCCATCAGGGGGACGTCGACGCTGACGAACTGCAGGGCGGCGGGCAGCCGGGTCCGGCCCGGGTCCACGGTCCGCAGGTAGGCCATCAGCTGGTCGATCATGTACGCCTGCGTCTTGGCGCCGGAGCCGCCGCAGCCGACCACGAGGAATTTCTGCACGTCAAGTCTCTTTCTGGGTCGTTATCCGTGTGTCATGCCGTGTCGTTGCGGTCGCTAGCGCGACCAGCCGCCGTCCCCGGATCCGGGTCCGCCGGAGCCGAAGCCCCCGTCCCCGGTGCCGAAGCCGCCGCCGAAGCCGTTTCCGCCGGAGCCGAAGCCCCCGGAGGAGCCGTCGGAGCCGGAGCCGAAGCCCGGTCCTCCGGAGCCGAAGCCGCCCGCGCCCGGGGCCGAACCGGGTTCCGCGACGGTCCACGGATCGCCGGGCTCCTGCGCCGGAGCCGTCGCGGTGCCCGCCGCCGGGGCCGCGGCCGGGGCGCCGCCGGACGGCGCGCCCCCGCCGGCCGCGGAGCGCCGCTCCCGGACGAGCCGGTTGAAGCGCTCGGGGCCGTTGGACCGGATGTCGTCGGCGATGGCCGCGAGGTGGTCGCGGGTGATGCCCTCGTCGGCGGCGATGATGACGGTCGCCTGGGCGTCGTCATGCGGATCCAGGACCATGAACCAGCGGTTGTGGACCGCCAGCGGGAGCCGGGCGCTCGCGCCGGCGCGGTTGCCGTCGTCGGCGACGGAGTCCGGCGCCGCGGCGACCGCGGACGCGGGCGTCAGCGGGTTGGCGCCGAGCTTCACGTCCAGCCGCTCGCCGGCGACGGTGATGGTGCGGCCCCCGGAGACCGTGCGCGGCGCGTGGACGACCTCGTCGTAGTCGACGTCGAACTCCGCGCCCGTGTCCGTGCGGCGGATCGTCGTCTCGTCCGCGGTGACCGGGATGCGCAGGCCGAGGACACCGGGCTTCGCCGGGATGCGGCCGCTGACGAACTTCATCAGGTACAGCACTCCCAGCGGGATGAGAAGGGCGAGCAGGAGCGCGCCGACGAGCGCGGCGACGAAGACGCCGGGGTCCGACGGGACGATCATGGAGACCTTCGCGGGCACCTCCTCCGTCGCCGGCTGCGCGCCGTCCTCCGCCGGGATGTAGCTCACCGGGACGCGCGCGTCGAGGGCCGCGTCGGCGGGCGTCTCGGCGCGGGCGGTCAGGGTGATGACGCCCTCCTCCCCCGGGCCGAGCGTCAGGGCCGAGTCCCGGTCGCCGTGGTCGGAGTCGTAGGAGACGCCGTCGCCCAGCGCCCCCGGTTCGATCCACACGGTGCCCGGGCCGGTGACGTGCACCGGCACCTCCGTCTCCTCGTCACCCGAGAGGGAGATGTCGAGGACGCCGGGGAAGGACGGGGAGTTCGGCGGCACGACGGTGACGGGCGTGTCGACGGTGACCGGCGCCAGCGTGGTGCCGGGCGTGCCGGCCGTCGTGATGGTCGCGCTCATCCGCAGGTCGCCGGAGACGCGATGATCAACCGAAATCGGCACGGTGACGGGGCCCTTCGAGGCGTCGCCCTCGACGGGGCCGAGCGGGATGGGCTCGCCGCCGTCGGCCGGGACCAGCTCGGCGGCGAAGGCGGTGGTGCCGTCCATCGGGCGCGGATTGCCGTCGCGATCGACGAGCTGGGCGGTCACCGCGTCGCCCGGGGCGACGGTCAGCCGTCCGTCGCGGCCGACGGATCCGCCGTCGACCTTGATGTCGAGCCCCGGGACGATGGTCATGGTGACCTGGTACGTCGAGTCGCCGGGGGCCGTGTTCTCGTAGCCGAAGACCCACTCGCCGGCCCAGCCGCCGCCGGCGCCCTTCTCCAGCTCGACGTCGACCATGCCGGGCAGGGCCTCCGACGGCGTGACCGTCAGGCCGTGGCCGGCGACGGCGGATGCGGAGCCGTCCAGCGGCACCGTCTCGCCGCCCGGGGAGGTCAGCACCGGCCGCGCGTTCTCCGAGATCGGGCCCTCCGGCACGACGCTGAGCCGCACCGGGGTCACCGAGTCGTCCAGGGTGAAGCGGTACTTCTCCGTGGCGGGGATGCCGGTGCGGGTCTCCGTGGCGCCGTCGGGCACGATGCCGCGGAAGGCGCCGAACAGGCCCTCCGGGTTCGCGGCGGAGAACGCCGCGCCGTTCGGGAGCAGCCCGCCGCAGTCGCCCTCCGCGATGCGGGTGAGCGTGTCGGCCGGGTCGGAGCCGTCCGCCGGGGACAGGCCGACGGTGAACAGGTGGACGCCGGTGAAGCGCATCTGGTGGACGGGGCCGCCCTCGCGGCAGACCTCCTCCATGATCGCCTCCTCGGAGGCGCCCTCCGCGGTCGGCTTGCCGTCGCTGAAGAACAGGACGGCGCGGCACGGGTCGCCGTCGCCGGAGCCCCCGCGGGCGGACTCGAAGGCGCCGGAGAGGCCCTGCCGGTAGTCGGTGTGCAGGTCGTCGGCGCGGTCGCCGCCGTTGACGAACTCGTCGATCTCCGACGTCGCGGCGCCGCCGCCGTCGCCGAGGTTCACCCAGTCTCCGTAGGCGGTGTAGCCCCCGCCGAAGCCCGCGACGCGGACGTTGACGTCGGCGCCGGTGTCCGCGGCGTAGGTCGCCATGCGGTTGACGAAGTCCTTGGCGACGTCGACGCGCAGGCCCTCCGGATCGGAGGCCTCGCCGGACCACTCCGAGCCGGCGTCGCCGTCGAGGGAGCCGGACTGGTCGAGCACCAGGACGATGTCGGCCGCTCCCTTGCCGGCGATGCAGGCGCCGAAGTCGGCGACGGCGCCGTCCTCGGCGGCCGGGGCCGGCGCCGCCTGGCCCGGTGCCGTCTGACCCGGCTGCGCGGGCGCGGGCTGCCCCTGCGCCGGGGGCAGCTGGCCGAAGCCGGGGCCGGCGGGCTCCTGCGCGGCCGCGAGGCCGGCGCCGGCGCCGAGGGACAGGGCGATGGTGGCCGCGGAGGCCGCGGCACCTCGGATGATGCGGTTCAGCATGGCGCGGTCAGCTCCCGGAGTTCAGCTTGGACGCCCACAGGGCGATGGCGACGGCGGTGACGGCGACGCCCGCGAGTCCGATGCCCGCGGCGGCGCGGTAGGCCGTCGTCTGGCCCGCGGTGCCGATGTAGGGGCCCGAGGCGCGGCGCTTCGTGTCCTCGATGACGTGGAGCCCGAGGAGGACGAACGCGACGATGCCCGCCAGCGCCCACCCGGCGAAGGACAGGACCGCGAACATCGTCTCGGTCGCCCCGAAGGCGACGAGCGCGACGACGCCGAGCACGAGTCCGGCGGAGGCGGCGGCGAGGGAGCCGAGGACCCAGCCCCACGGGCCGGTGGCCGGTTCAAGGGCGCGGGCCGCGTCCCCGCGGGAGGCGGGGAGGTCGCCGAAGCCGCCCGGTTCCCCGGAGCCGAAGCCCCCGGTCCGCGCGGGCGCCGCGAAGCCCGAATCCGGACCGGGGGCGGAGCCGCCACCCTGCGGGGCGCCGAAGCCGCCGGTGGAGCCGGAACCCGAACCGAAGCCGCCGGGCGACGCGGAGCCTCCCGACGGCGCACCGAAGCCCGGCGCCGACGGGGCGCCGAATCCCCCGGACGAACCGGAGCCGGAACCCGAACCGAAACCGCCGGACGAACCCGGGCCGGAGCCGAAGCCCGACCCCGAACCGAAACCGCCGGAGGAACCGGAGCCGGTGCCGGGGTCGCGCGGGGCGCCGAAGCCCCCGCCGAAGCCGCCGTCCCCGGATCCGGGTGCGTTGAAGGGACCACTCACGTCGCGCTTCTCCTCGTGTCCTGTCGGTGCTTCCGCCCATGGGAGCCGTCGGGCGCCCCTTTTTGTTCCCGCCGCGGCCGGGGATACCCGGCCCCGGGGAGGGGCTCCCGCCGCGGAGGGCGCGGCCGGATCCGGGGATCCGGCCGGCACCCGCGGACGGACGCCGGTTTCGGGATCGGACATTACCGGCGCACCCGACATCGTCCAGGGCCCTTTCGGACCCCACCCCCGGTGTAACCGCGGTCACTGCGCCTTTACCACGCGATTCCACGCACATGGGCCCCGCGGGGGAGGCCGGGGGTAGTACCGTCGACCCCATGCCGACGACGAACATCACCTTCGAGGGCTCCACCGGCGAAACCCTGGCCGCGTCCATCGACATGCCGGCCTCCGGCTCGCCGCGCGCGTGGGCCCTCTTCGCCCACTGCTTCACCTGCAACCGGCACGTGCCGGGCGCCTCCCGCGTGTGCAAGGCGCTGGCGAAGCAGGACATCGCGTGCCTGCGCTTCGACTTCACGGGCCTCGGCCAGTCGGGCGGCTCCTTCGACCAGACGACGTTCCTCACCAACGTCGCGGATCTGGTGAAGGCCTACGAGCTGCTGGAGGCGGAGTACGAAGCGCCGAGCCTGCTCATCGGCCACTCGCTCGGCGGCGCGGCGTCGCTGCTGGCGGCCCAGCAGATGCCGAAGGTGAAGGCGGTGGCGACGATCGGCGCCCCGTTCGACCCGGCGCACTCGATCTTCCACTTCGCGGACGCCATCGGCGACATCGACCGCAACGGCACGCAGACGCTGTCCATCGCGGGCCGCGACATCCCGATGTCCCGCGAGTTCCTGGAGGTGCTGGCGGACAACAACCCGGAGACGTACCTGCACAAGCTGCGCAAGCCGCTGCTGCTGCTGCACTCCCCGACGGATCAGACGGTCGGCATCGACAACGCCCAGAAGATCTTCACGCTGGCGCGCTACCCGAAGTCCCTGGTCTCCCTGGACCGTGCGGACCACATGCTGACGCGCTCCGGTGCGGCGCAGCGCGCGGCCGACGTCATCCGGACGTGGGTCGAGCCCTACCTTCCGAAGGCGTAGCGGGCTCGGCCGCCCCGGCGTCCGGGGCCTCCGCGGCGCGGTCCCCGTCGTCACGCGCATCCGCGACGGGCGCATCGCCCGCGCCCGCGGCGCCGGCGGCGGGCACCGCCTCCGACGGGTGGAGCCGCATGATGTGGACGGTGACGCCGCAGCCGATGGCGCCGAGCAGCGGGATGGCCCACCACTTCCCCACCATCCACATGGAGAACAGCAGGCCGGCCCACATGAGCGCGAGGGTCCGGATCTTGTAGCTCGTGCTCATGCGGCCCTCGCGGTACTCGCGGAGGTAGCGGCCGAAGATGCGGTGGTTCATCAGGTACGCGTGCAGCCGGGTGGAGGTGCGCGCGAAGCAGAACGCGGCGAGCAGCAGGAACGGCGTCGTCGGGATGAGCGGCAGGAACACGCCGATGGAGCCGAGCGCCAGGGCGACCAGCCCCACCGCGATGAGCGCCCATCGCATCGGTCCGGACGACATCCGCTCTCCTCTCCGCCTCCGGGCCCGCCGGCGCCCGTCGCGCCGGTCCCCGGCCCCGGCCCCGGTGTCCGGGGGACCCGTCCATCGTAGCGCCGCGGACCAAGGCCACTCAAAGGTGATTCGGCGCCGGTGACCTAACCCCGACGCCCGTTCCTCATCGTGTGCGGGACCGTGCGCGGCCGTCGGCGACCCCGCGCGCGATCATGTGCTTTGCGACGGCCCCCGCCCCGCGCCCTCCCCCCGTCGCGGCGGTGCGCGCCCGAAACGGTTCCATTCATGACATCATTTCCGGCATGAACAAGTCCCGCCCGCAGTGGTCCACCCCCGACGGCGACGTCGCCGGCGTCAGCGGCGACGGCGTCGACCGCGCCCTCGGCATCCGCTACGCCGTCGGCGGCCGGTACGAGGTCCCGCGCCCCGTCGAGCCGCACGACGACCTGCTCATCGCGGAGACGCCGGCCGCGGCGTGCCCGCAGACGCCGCCGTCGACGGCGCTGGCGGTCAGCCGCACGGCGTCGAAGCTGCGGGTCGACGAGGACTGCCAGCGCCTGTCCGTCCACGTCCCGGCGGGGCTGCCGGCCGACGCGGGCGCCCCGGTGATGGTGTGGGTGCACGGCGGCGCGTACGTCTCCGGCTCCGGCGACCTGCCGGGCTTCGACCCGCGGCGTCTGGTGACGGAGCAGCGCGTCGTCGTGGTCACCGTGACCTACCGGCTGGGGATGTTCGGCTTCCTCGGCGACGGCGACGTCGCCCCCGCGAACCTGGGGCTGATGGACATCCGGGAGGCGCTGCGCTGGGTGCGCCGCAACATCGGGGCGTTCGGCGGCGACCCGGCGAAGGTGACGGCGTTCGGGCAGTCCGCCGGCGCCGACGCGATCGTCGCGCTGATGGTCGCCGACGGCCACGACATGCTGGAGGGCCGGGCGGACGGGCCGCTGTTCGACCGGGCGATCGTCCAGTCCGCGCCGTTCGGCATGCACGGCGAGCGCGGCGCGATGACCGACGACATGCTCGCCGCCGCGGGCCCGCTGTCGAAGGACATGCCGGTGGAGGAGATGCTGGAGGCGGAGGGCCGGGCGACGGAGGCGGCGCAGGACCACGGCCTGTTCGCGAACATGCCGTTCGGCCCGCAGTACGGCCACGACCCGCTGCCGCCGCGCTCCGGCGTCGACGCGGCGCTGAAGGAGGTCGCCCCGCGCGTGGAGGTCCTCGTCGGCCACACCACCCGCGAGGCGGCGCTGTTCAGCGAGTTCCGGGAGGACGCGCAGCGCGCCCGCCGGATGCCGTTCATCGGCGATCCGCTGATGGAGGCCATCACCCGCCACTACACGCGCATCACCTACGGGCCGATGAAGCGGTTCGTCGACCGGCACGCCGCCGGCGGCGGCCGCGGCGCGACGTACCGGCTGGACTGGGGCCCGGCGGGCAGCCTGGTGCGGTCGGCGCACATCATCGACATCCCGCTGCTGCTGGGCGACGAGGACTCGTGGTCCGGCTCCAGCCTCATCGAGGGCCTGGACTGGGCGGTCGTCGACGCCGACGGTCGGCGGATGCGGGCGGCGTGGGCGGAGTTCGCCCGCGACGGCCGGCTGTCGGACGCCGGCATCGGCTCGTCGAACCCGCCGGCGGTGGGGCTGAAGGGCTCCGAGCCGTTCATCCGCTTCCGCGAGTTCGGCCCGGCCGGCACGCGCCCGGCGGGCATCGGGAAGGCCGCCGCGGGGCAGCGCTAGGGCCCGGGTCACGGGCCGCGGCGGGTCGCCGCCGCGCGTGACGACGGCCCCGCGGGCGGTTGGCCCGCGGCTAGCCCGCATGCGCGGGACCGCCCGCGGCTAGCCCTCCAGGCGCTCGCCGAGCTCCATCCACTCCATCTCGAGGGCCTCGCGCTCCTCCCGGACCTCTCCCAGCTGCCGGTCGAGGTCCGCGAGCTTCGCGGTGTCCAGGTTGGCGACGTCGGCGGAGGCCGCCGCCATCTCCTCCCCGAGCTTCGCCTCGCGCTGCTCGAGCTTGCCCATCTTCCGCTCCAGGGCGCGCATCTCCTTCTGCACGGCCCGCTCCTCCTGGGCCGACAGCCCCGAGGCGGGCCCCGCCTCCGCCGCGCCGGCCGGGCCGCCGGCCGCGGCGTCCGCGCCGGGGCGGGTGCCGTCGTCACGCGAACGCTTGCCCGCGTCTCCCGCGGCCGCCGCCCGCCTCCTCTGGCTCAGGTACTCGTCGATGCCGCCCGGCAGGTTCGTGAGCGCCCCGTCGCCGAAGAGCGCCCACGTGGAGTCGCAGATGCGCTCGACGAGGTAGCGGTCGTGGCTGATGACGACGAGGGTGCCCGGCCAGCCGTCCAGCAGGTCCTCCAGCTCCTGGAGGGTGTCGATGTCGAGGTCGTTGGTCGGCTCGTCGAGCAGCAGGACGTTCGGCTCCGACATGAGCACGCGCGTCAGCTGCAGGCGGCGGCGCTCGCCGCCGGACAGGTCGCGGATGGGGGTGCGCTGGCGCTTCGGGGAGAAGCCGAGGCGCTCCGCCAGCTGCGACGCCGTCAGCTCCTTCTTCCCGACCTCGATGCGGGTGGCGACGTCCTCGATGGCGTCGATGACGCGCATCTCCAGCGGCAGGTCGTCGAGCTCCTGGCGCAGCCAGCCCAGGCGCACGGTGACGCCCTCGACGCGGCGGCCCTCCGCCAGCGGGTGCTCGCCGGCCAGGGCCCGCAGCAGGGTGGTCTTGCCGGAGCCGTTGACGCCGACGAGGCCGATGCGCTCGCCCGGCGCCAGACGCCAGGTCAGGGAGTCGACGAGGCGGCGGCCGTCCGGCGCGTCGAGCGCGGCGTCCTCCAGCTCGATGACGACCTTGCCCTGCCTCCGCTTCGAGAACGCGAGCAGCTCGACGGAGTCGCGCGGGGCGGGCACGTCGGCGATGAGCGCCTCCGCCGCCTCGATGCGGTAGCGGGGCTTCGACGTGCGGGCGGGGGCGCCGCGGCGCAGCCACGCCAGCTCCTTGCGGGCGAGGTTGCGGCGGCGGGCCTCGGCGGCGTCGGCCTGGCGGGCGCGCTCGGCGCGGGCGAAGGTCCAGTCGTTGTAGCCGCCGTCGTACATGTCCACCTGCCCGTCGTGGACCTCCCACGTGCGGGTGGCGACGGTGTCGAGGAACCAGCGGTCGTGGGTGACGACGACGAGCGCGGACTTCCGCGACAGCACGTGGTCGGCCAGCCACTGGACGCCCTCGACGTCGAGGTGGTTGGTCGGCTCGTCGAGGATGAGCAGGTCCAGGTCCCGCACCAGCGCGGCGGCGAGGTTGACGCGGCGGCGCTCGCCGCCGGACAGGTCCCCGACGAGGGTGTCCAGGCCCAGGTCGTGGATGCCGAGGCCGTCGAGGACGCCGCGGACGCAGGCGTCGCCGGCCCACTCGTGCTCCGCCAGGCCCAGCGGCTCGATGATGGAGCCGAACACCGTCGCGTCGTCGCGCAGGCCGACGTCCTGGGCGACGTGCGCGACGCGGAGATCGGTGGCGTGGCTGACGCGGCCGGAGTCGACGGGCTCGACGCCGCCGAGGACGCGCAGCAGCGTGGACTTGCCGCCGCCGTTGAGGCCGACGACGCCGATGCGGTCGCCCTCCTGCACGCCCAGGCTGACCTGGTCCAGCAGGGTCTTCAGCCCGAAGGACTTGTCGACGTTCTCCAGGTTGATGAGGTTCGCCACGGGGCGCGGGCTCCTTCGTCGTCGGGTGCGGGTGCGTCCGGTCGAGTCTATCGGGGCGGCGCCGCGGGTCCGGCACCGCGGCGGGCAGCGGCCGTCGTCACGCGATCGGGGGCGTGCGCGGGGACGCACGTGGGGCGCGTGGCGCGGGTGCGTGCGGCGGGTTCCGCAGGTGCGCGGTGGTTGCTTGACGACGGCTACGCCGCCGGCTCCGGCGGCGGCAGCAGGGTGGCGGCGCCGGCCGCGCCCTCCGCGACGATGACCTCCAGGGTGAGGCCCACTCCCCCGGCGGCGACGGCGACCTCGAGGGCGGTGGCGCGGTCGGGGCACAGGAACGCCACGGCCGTGCCGGTGGAGGAGACGGTGGAGGCCAGCGCGCCCGCCTCCTCCCCGGCGGCGAAGATGCGGCGCAGCCCGGGCTTGAGGCTGATGACGGCGGGCTGGACCTCGTTGCGCATCGACGCGGCCAGCGCCTCCGCGTCGCCGGCGGCCAGCGCGCGCAGCAGCGGGTTGGGGTCCCCGGCGGGCTCGATGCCGCGGTCCGCTGCGATGCGGTCGCGGGCGCGGAGCACCTCGGCGGCCGACAGCGGCTGGGTGTGCAGGGCCATCACCCAGTGGAAGGGGCCGCGGGCGAGGACGGGCGCGACGGCGGCCTCCGCCCCGTCGGAGGTGATGACGGTGGCGCCGCCGTCGAGGGCCGCGACGACGGCGGGGCCGAGGTCGGCGGCGATGGCCCGCAGGTCCCCGTCGGTGAGCGCCAGGCCGAGCTTCGCGCGGGCGGCGACGAGCGCGGCGGCCGCGTCCGCGGCGGCGGAGCCGAGGCCCGAGCCGCCGGGGAAGCCCTTGTCGACGTGGAGGCGCACGCCCCCGGTCAGCCGCGCGCCGGCGCCGGCGGCGGCGATGGCGGCCTCCGTCGCCCGCCACGCGAGGTTGTCGGGGCCGCACGGCACGGGCCGTGCGCGGTGGCCGCGGACGGTGAGGGCGGTGACGGCGCCGCGGCCGTCGTCGCGGCGGGCGGAGACGCGGGCGACGTCCCGGTCGTCGTCCAGCGTCACCCGGGTCACCGGCGTGACGGCCATGCGCACCGCGTCGAAGGGGCGCAGCCCCGGGTCGGCGGGGCCGTCGCCGACGGACAGGCGCAGCGTGACGCCCGCGTGGGCGGTGGCGGTGACGGCGGTCATGGGCGGATCGTAGCGCGGGCGGGGCGGCCGGCGGCCGACGCGCGCGGGGCGCATGCGCGGCGGCTCATGGGTGGCCGGGTGTCCGGCGGGACGTGCGCGGCGCCCGGGCGCGGCCACCCGGGCGGCGGCGCGCCGCGCCCCGCCCGCCCCGTCAGATGCCGGCCAGGCGGGCGAAGTCGGCGACGCCGAGCTTCTCGCCGCGCAGCTTCGGGTCGATGCCCGCGGCGACGAGGGCCTCCTCCGCCGCGGCCGCGGAGCCGTAGTGGCCGGCCAGGGCGGCGCGGAGGGTCTTGCGGCGCTGCGCGAAGGCGGCGTCGACCAGCGGCCAGACGGCGTCGCGGGCGGCGGCGTCGCGCGGCCACGGGGACTCGCCGGCCGGCGACGGCTCGCCGCCGGGGCCGGGCACGCCGAAGACGTCGATGCGCACGAGGCCGGAGTCGACCTTGGGCGCGGGCCAGAAGACGTTGCGGCCGATGGCGCCGGCACGGCGGACGTCGCCGTGGAACGACGCCTTGACGCTGGGCACGCCGTAGGTGCGGGAGCCGGGCTCGGCGGCGAGGCGGTCGGCGACCTCGGCCTGCACCATCACCAGGACGCGGCGGATGGTGGGGAACTCGGCGAGCATGTGCAGCAGCACGGGCACGGAGACGTTGTACGGCAGGTTGGCGACCAGGGCGGTCGGCGCCTCGGGCAGGTCGGCGGCGCGGACCTTCATGGCGTCGACGTTGACCAGGGCGAGGTCGCGGCCGGGGGCGCGCTCGGCGACGGTGCGGGGCAGGCGGGCGGCGAGCCGCTCGTCGATTTCGACGGCGGCGGCGCGGCCGCAGTGCTCCAGCAGCGCGAGGGTCAGGGAGCCGAGCCCGGGGCCGACCTCGACGGGGTAGTCGGCGGGGTCGAGGTCGGCGGCGGCGACGATGCGCCGGACCGTGTTGGGGTCGTGGACGAAGTTCTGGCCGAGCTTCTTCGTCGGCGTGACGTCCAGCTCCTCGGCCAGCGCGCGGATGTCGGCGGGCCCGAGCAGGCGGACGGGTGCGGCGGGGTCCGTCCCGGCGGTGTCGTGCATGCCGGGGACGTTACCCGGCGGGCCCGGGATGCGCGGAACCCGCCGCCCGCACATGGGGTGCGTGACGACGGGTCCCTCCGGCCGGCCCGGGCGCCGCGTGGGCGCGGACGGGCGCTACCGGATGCCGAGCTTCGCGGTGCAGGCGGGCCAGGCGCCCCAGCCCTGGCCGGCCTGGACCTTCTCGGCCACGGCGATCTGCTGCTCGCGGGTGGCGCCGGAGGCGCGCGGCGCGTAGGCGGTGCCGCCGTAGGCCGCCCAGGTGGAGTCGGTGAACTGCAGGCCGCCGGAGAAGCCGTTGCCGGTCTCGATGGCCCAGTTGCCGCCGGACTCGCACTGCGCCAGCTGGTCCCAGACGCCGTAGCCGGCGGCCGGGGCGGCGATGCGCTGCTTGGTGCCCTGGCGGACGACGCCGGCGACGGGGGCGGCGAGCTCCTTCTCCTTCACGACCTCGCGGGACAGCTCGACGCCGTCGCGGCTGGTGACGGTGAAGGTGACCTCCTTCTCGCCCGGGGTGCCGGCCTCGACGACCTCGGACTCGCCGACGTACATGTCGGGGTCCTCGATGACCTGGGCCGGGGCCTCGAACGGGAGGGTCTGGATGACGGTCTTGACGATGTCGCGGGAGACCGTGATGTCCATGCCGTCGACGACCTTCTCGCCGACGGCCGGGGTGACGGTGTCGCCCTCCTTCAGCTCGATGCCGCGGGCGGCGAGGACGTCGGCGACGGTGGCGGCCGGGACGGTCAGCGGGCGGGCGGCGCCGTCGTCGTGCAGGACGATGTCCTTGGCGGTGGTGACGGCCAGCTCCAGGCCCTCGGCCGGGATCTTCGCCGGGGCGTCGGCGATCTCGTCGCGCTCCCCGAAGCCCAGCTTCTTCACCAGCTCGTCGACGGTGACGGCGGTGGTGGTCATCTCGCGGCGCTCGCCGTCGACGACGACGGTGACCGGCTTGGCGGTGCGGACCTCGACGCGGGAGCCGTCGGAGATGGCGTCCTGGGCGATGACCTCGTCCTCGTAGCCGACGTCGACGCCAGCGGCGTCGAGGACGCCCTCCACGTCGGAGGACCAGGTGGAGGTCTGCTGGACCTCGCCGTCGACGACGACCTCGACGTCCTTCTGCTGGGACAGCGCCACGGCGCCGCCGCCGGCGACGACCGCGACGGCGAGGCCGGCGGCGCCGACCTTCGCGGCGGCCGGCGTCTTCTCGTTGCCGCGGTTGACCGTGTTCTTCTTCAGGGCGCTCACTGGTCGTCTACCTCGCTGACGTGGCTTCGGGCTGGGATGGGGTGGCGCGTCGGGATTCTCGGGCGGCCCGGTCCGGGCTGCCGTCATGCATATGTCCGCATGCGCTTCGGGGAAGATTACGGGACGGTCACGGCCAATGTCCAACTGTTCGATGACTTTTCACCGAAACGATTGCGCAGGTCACACCGGCCGCATGCCACGACCGCCCCAACCGCGGCTTCCGTCGCAGCAGCCACACGGGCCCCGTCGTCACGCGTCACGGCGGATGCACGCGGGCACCGCGGGATGCGCGCGGCGCGGGCCTCGTCGTCACGCGCGTGACGGCCCGCGCCCGGCGCGGGCCGCGACTCCGCGCGCTACGCGGGGCGCGGCACCGGCGGAATCTCCGGCAGCCCGTAGATGCGGCGCGCGTTGGCGGTGAGCTGCGCGGCCATCTCGTCGGCGGCGAGGCCGCGGGCCTCGGCCATGCACGCGACCTGGTGGCCGATGAACTGCGATTCGTTGCGCGCGCCGCGGAACGGCTCGGCGGTCATGTACGGCGCGTCGGTCTCCACGAGCAGCTTGTCCGCGTCGGCCTCGGCGACCGCCTGGCGCAGCTCGTCGTTGCGCTTGAAGGTGACGTTGCCGGTGAAGCTCAGCACGTAGCCGCGGTCGATGGCCTCGCGGGCGACGTCGATGGGCGAGCTGAAGCAGTGCAGGATGACGGTGCCGTCGAAGTCCGCGAGCACGCGCATCAGGTCGGCGTCCGCGTCGCGGTTGTGGATCATGAGGGGCTTGCCGACGTCCGCCGCCAGCTCCATGTGCCAGCGCAGCGCCTCCTCCTGGACGTCCGGCTCCGCGCATCCCTCCATCTGGCCGACCCAGTACCAGTCCAGGCCGGTCTCGCCGATGGCGACGACGCGGTCGTTGCGGGCCATCTCCTCCAGGCGGGCGCGGGCGGCGTCGTCGAGCTCGCCGGCGCGGGTGGGGTGAATGGCCGCGGCGGCCCACACGCGCGGGTGGAGGTGCGCGGCCTCTACGGCCAGCTCCGTCTCCTCCAGCCCGTCACCGATGGTGCACACGCCGACGACGCCGGCGGCCGCCGCGCGATCCATCAGCGCGGCGATGGACTCCGCGTCCCGGGCACCGCAGGAGGCCAGGTGGGTGTGCGCGTCGAACATCGGCGTGGTGAACGGCGCCAGCTCGGCGACCTTCCTCTTCTTCCCCATGCGCCCGAGTGTAGGGGCCGGGCGCGGCGGCCCCGGGCGGCGGGGCGGGCGCGGGGCGGCGCCGGGTGGCGACCGCCCGGGCGGGGCACGTCGTCACGCGATGAACCGCGGACCCGGGCCGCTCCCGCGCCGCGCACCGCGGGCGCGGCGGCCGTCGTCACGCAACATGCCCCGAACGGGGGCGGCGGTGACCGACGACACAAAATCTAATCACCATTTAGGATTAGGCTTGGCTGCGTAAAACGTTCACCTCCGTCACATTCAGGGGGAGCCATGTCCGCACCGGCCGCCGCCAACCCGAAGCTGACCACCCGCAACCTCATCGACGTGGGCGTCTTCACCGCCCTCTACTTCGTCGTCATGTGGATGACGGGCATGATCGGCATCATCGCGCCGATCTTCATGTTCGTCGGCTGGGCCATCGGCATCCTGCTCAACGGCATCGTCGTCGCGCTCCACCTCGCGCGCACCCCGAAGATCGGCGCCCTGACGATCATGGGCCTGGTCCTCGGCATCCTGCTGACCCTCACCGGCCACTACTGGGGCGTCATCCCCGGCGCGGCGATCCTCGGCCTCATCGGCGACGTCATCGTCGCCCGCGGCCCCCGCGCCACGCTGGCCAGGCGCATCCCGATCGCCTACGCCATCTTCACGCTGGTGTTCATCACCCCGCTGCTGCCGATCTTCTACAACGCCGACGCCTACTACGCCGACATCGCGACGCAGATGGGCCAGGAGTACACCGACGCCATGCGCGACCTGTTCCAGCCGTGGCTGCTCATCGTCTGGACGTTCTGCCTGTTCATCCTGGGCTACCTCGGCGGCCTGCTGGGCGTGCGCGTCAACCGCCGCCACTTCAGCCGCTCCGGCCTGGCGTGACCTCCCGGGAGGAACCCGTGAACCCCGCGACCACCGCGCCCGCGGGACCGCCGGACGCCGGAGCCGCGGCCGGCGCGGAGGCCCCGGCGACGGCGGCGGACGTCGTCAGGCGGGGCGAGGCGCTCCGCGTCGACCCGCGCACCGTCCTGCTCATGCTGCTGGCCGGCAACGCCCTGGCCATGGCCAACTTGCCCGCCCGCGTCTACATCGCCGTCGGCGCCGTCGCCTGCGTGCTGCTGGCCACCGTCGGCCGGTGGCGCACCCTGGCGTGGGTCGCCGGCCTCCTCGTCGTCTTCAGCGCCGGCTACCTGCTCATCCCCCGCCTGACCGAGGGCACCGGATGGGCGCTGCTCGGCGTCACCTGCCTGTGGTTCGCCCGCTTCGCGGTGACCATCGGCCTGGGCCTGTGGGCCATCCGGGCCGTGCGCCCCGCCGAGCTGATGTCCGCGCTGCGGGCCGTGCGCTGCCCGAAGCAGCTGCTCATCCCCGTCGCCGTCGTGCTGCGCATGCTGCCCGTCATCATGCGGGAGGCCCGCGCCATCACCGAGGCGATGTCCCTGCGCGGCGTCAGCCCCGGCGCCCGCGGCTTCGTCGCCCACCCGCTGCGCTACGGCGAGCTGGTCCTGGTGCCGCTGCTGTCGATGGTCGTGCGCTCCGGCGACGACCTCGCCGCCGCCGCGATCATCCGCGGCCTCGGCGCCGGCGGGCGGCAGACGACCATCACGAAGCTGCGGTTCCGCGCAATGGACGGCGTCGTGCTGGTGTTCCTCGCGGGCCTCGTCGCGCTGGCGGTGGCGTCGTGAGCGCCGCGGGCGCGGACGCGCCGGGCGCCGAGGGCACCGCGGACGCCGCCGTCGACGTCCGCGACGTCCGCCTGCGCTACCTCTCCGGCCCCGAGGGCGAGCCGACGGAGCACGGCCTCGACGACGTCACCTTCGACGCCGCGCCGGGCACGCTGACGCTGCTGTGCGGGCCGTCGGGCTCCGGCAAGTCGACGGTGCTGAAGCTGCTCAACGGCCTGGTGCCGGGCTTCCACTCCGGCGAGCTGTCGGGGTCGGTGCACGTCGCCGGCGTGGACGTCCCGAACACGCCGCTGCACGACGCGGGCCGCACGACCGCGACGGTCTTCCAGAACCCGCGGACGGGCTTCTTCAACGCCCGCGTCGTCGACGAGCTGGCCTTCGGGCTGGAGAACCTCGGCCTGCCGCGGGAGGAGATCCTCGCACGCGTCGACGAGGCCGCCGCCGTCGCCGACGTCGTCCGCCTGCTGGGCCGCGACATCATGGAGCTGTCCGGCGGCGAGGTGCAGCGCGTCGCCGCGGCCGCCGCGATCGCCGCGGAGCCGCGGGTGCTGCTGCTCGACGAGCCGTCGTCGAACCTCTCCCCCGCCGCCGTCGGCGACCTCCGCGCGCTCATCGCGGACCTGCGGTCCCGGGGCGTCACCATGGTCGTCGCCGAGCACCGCCTCCACTACCTGCGCGGCCTCGTCGACCGGGTCCTGTACCTGCGCGACGGGCGGGTCGCGGAGCGCTTCACGGGGGACGCGTTCTTCGCGCTTGACGACGGGACCCGCCGGCGCCTCGGCCTCCGCCGGCTCGCGCCCACCCCGGCGCGGGAGCCGGACCCGTGGGCGGACGACGCCCCGGGCCTGCGCGTCGAGGGGCTGCGCTTCGGCTACCGCCGCGGGCAGACGGTCCTGGACGTCGACCGCATGGACTTCCCCGCCAGCCGCATCACCGCCCTGACCGGCCCGAACGGCGCGGGCAAGACGACGCTGGCCCGCATCGTCTGCGGCCTGGAGAAGGAGAACCGCGGCGCGGCCGTCTCCCTCGACGGGGTGCGGCTGACCGCCGACAAGCGGCGGGGGCGGGCGTACATCGTCATGCAGGACGTCGCCCGCCAGCTGTTCACCGAGTCGGTGGAGCACGAGGTGGAGCTCGGCCTCGACGGCGTCGACGCCCGCGCCCTGCTTGCGGAGGTCGACCTGGCGGGGCTGGAGGACCGGCACCCGCAGTCCCTGTCCGGCGGACAGCGCCAGCGGCTGGTCATCGCGTCCGCGATGGCGCGGCGGCCGCGGATCTGCATCTTCGACGAGCCGACGTCGGGCGTCGGCCGCGAGCATCTGCTGGCCATCGGCACGCTGATGCGCCGGCTCGCGGACGACGGCGTCGTCGTCATCGTCATCACCCACGACGAGGAGCTCGTCGAGGCATGCGCCGACCGCGTGATCGCGCTGCCGGGAAGGGAGGAGCCGTGACGGAGAAGGATGCCCCGTCCGCCGGGCGGTCGGAGTTCGACGCCGCGGCCGCCGAGCGGGAGGCGAAGGAGAAGCGCGCCGCGGATGCCGGCGCGGGCTCCGCCGGAGCCGCGGGCACCGGCGCCGGCCGGGACTAGGCTGGGGATCACGGAACCCCGACGCGGCAGGCGCACCGGCCCGAAACCCAGCTTCAGCCGGGACGACGCCGTCGCCGCCGTGCGGGGCCGCAACCTCGCGACGTTCACGCTCGGCGAGGTCGCCCGCGATCTCGGGGTGTCCACGGCGTCGCTGTACCGCGTCGCCGACGGCCGCGATGACCTGGTGCTCATGGCGCTGCGGGACATCGCGGACGGGATGCGCCGCCCGGACCCGTCGGGGACGTGGCAGGACATCATCCGCGACTACTGCAACGTGTTCTTCGCCGAGCTGCTGGCCAATCCCGGCATGCCGGCCGCCATCCTGGGCACGCCGGGCGCGCATTCGGCGGCGCAGGACTACATCCGGGCGACGGCCGCGGCGCTGACGGGCGCGGGCTTCCCGGGCGACGACGCGGACATCGACTTCGCGGTCGGCACGCTGGGCAGCTACGCCATCGCCTCGGCGCTGACGGCGGAGACGATGCTCGCCGACGACGGCAGCGGCACCCGCGGCATCGACGTCACCCGCAGGATGCTGGACCGGGAATCGGAGGAGTCGGGCGTGCCCAGCCGGGTCTACCCCGCCGAGGACTGGACCGTCGGCGAGGGCCTGCGCCGCTTCACGGAGTTTTTCATCGCCGGACTGGAACACGGCCTGCACCACGAGGCGCTGCGGGAGCTCGGCCGCCTCTGACGGACCACCCGCGCCCCGCGCCACCTGCGCCGACGGGCGGCCGCTCCCCCGCGCTGGTACCTTCCCGGGCATGCGGCCGCAGGAACTGTACGGGCAGGTGGGCATGACCCACGGGGTTCTCGACGGCGTCGCCGATCAGCTGCGCCTCCTCGTCGCGGAGACGGAAACGTGGGACCCGGCGCGCCTGACCGTCGACGACAGCGCGGTGCACACCCCCGCCGGGGCGGTCGCCGACGTGCGCGACGAGCTGCGGGCGGCCGTCGCCGCCCTGGAGCTCGCCGTCGGCCACGTGGAGGCGGCGTGGGGCTCCGCGTCCCGCATCGGCGAGGCCTGAGGCGGGGGCCGTCGTCACGCGAACACCGCGGACGCGGCGGCTACGCCTCCTTCGGCTGCACCGGCGCCCACTCGGGGCCGGTCTGCGCGAGCTCCGGGTCGAGCTTCGCGAACAGCGGCTTCGGCTTCGCCAGCGGCGTGCCGGGCACCATCTCGACGCGGCCCCAGCGGGCCTGCTGGTTGGAGTACTCGCCGGTGATGATCGGGTAGGTGCGGCCCTCGGCGGGCAGCCCGGCGCCGACGGGGTTCACCGGCATGTCGTCGGCGACCTCCTCGATGCGCGGCTGGGCGGCCCACTCGCCGTCGCGGCCGAGGGTCTCGTGGACCTTCTGCGCGCTGAACGGCAGGTACGGCGTCAGCATGACGTTGCAGTCGGACACGACCTGCAGCGCCGTCCACAGGACGGTCGCCAGGCGCTCGCGCTGCTCCGGGTCCTTCGCCAGCTTCCACGGCTCCTGCGCGGCGATGTAGGCGTTGGCCTCGCCGACGACGTGCATGACGGCGGTGATGCCCGCGCGGAAGCGGGAGGCGCCCAGCGCCGCCCCGGCCTCGTCGAAGGTGCGCTCCGCCAGGTCCAGCAGGGTGCGGTCGGCGTCGTCGAGCTCGCCCGGCTGCGGGACCTCCTTGAAGTTCTTGTGGGCCATGGAGACGGTGCGGTTGACCAGGTTGCCCCAGCCGTTGGCCAGCTCGTTGTTGACTCGGCGGACGAACTCGTCCCAGGTGAAGTCGGTGTCCTGGTTCTCCGGGCCGGCCATGGCGATGAAGTACCGCAGCGGGTCGGCGCCGAACTCCTTGAGGAAGTCCTTGACGTAGATGACCACGCCCTTCGAGGAGCTGAACTTCGAGCCCGACATGGTCAGGTACTCGGAGGACACGACCTCGGTGGGCAGGTTGAGGTCGCCGAACTCGCCGGCCTCGCCGCCGCGGGAGCCCTGGCCCTTGTAGCCGAGCAGCTCGGCGGGCCAGATCTGGGAGTGGAACGTGATGTTGTCCTTGCCCATGAAGTAGTAGGACAGGGCGTCGTCGGCGTTCCACCACTCGCGCCACCGCTCCGGGGCGCCGATGCGGTGGGCCCACTCGATGGAGGCGGAGAGGTAGCCGACGACGGCGTCGAACCACACGTAGAGCTTCTTGGCGTTGTTGTCCTGCCAGCCGTCGAGCGGGATCGGCACGCCCCAGTCGATGTCGCGCGTCATGGCGCGGGGGCGGATGTCCTCCAGGATGTTGAGGGAGAACTTCAGGACGTTGGGGCGCCAGTCCTCGCGGGTCTTCAGCCACTCCGTCAGCGACTCGGCAATGGCGGGCAGGTCGAGGAGGAAGTGCTCCGTCTCGACGAACTCGGGGGTCTCGCCGTTGATCTTCGACACCGGGTCGATGAGGTCGGACGGGTCGAGCTGGTTGCCGCAGTTGTCGCACTGGTCGCCGCGGGCGCCCGGCGCGCCGCAGATGGGGCAGGTGCCCTCGATGTAGCGGTCGGGCAGGGTGCGGCCGGTGGACGGGCTGATGGCGCCCATCGTCGTCTGCTTCACCATGTAGCCGTTGTCGTGGAGGCCGCGGAACAGCTCCTGCACCACCGCGTAGTGGTTGCGGGTGGTGGTGCGGGTGAACAGGTCGTAGGACAGGCCGAGGCCCGCGAGGTCCTCGACGATCTGCCGGTTGTAGCGGTCGGCGAGCTCCTGGACGCCGACGCCCTCCTTCTCCGCCTGGACGAGCAGCGGGGTGCCGTGCTCGTCGGTGCCGGAGACCATGAGCACCTCGTTGCCGCGCATTCGCTGGTAGCGGGCGAAGACGTCGGACGGGACGCCGAAGCCGGCGACGTGGCCGATGTGGCGGGGTCCGTTGGCGTACGGCCAGGCGACGGCGGTGAGGATGCGTGACATGCACATCAGGGTAAACCATGGCCCGCGCCATCCGTGCAGCTAGGCTCCCCTGCCATGGGCATGGACGTGATGGCCGCCGCGGCGCTGCTGCCGGAGCTGGCGGCGCGGGGCCTGCGGCCGGCGGCGCTGCTGGGCGACTGGTTCGGCGGGGCGGGGCTGCTGGCCCGCGACACGGACCTGCGGGCCATGCCGGACGGGGAGCTGTTCCCGGATGCGCCGGGCGCCGGCTGGTTCCTGGGGTGGCGGCCGTATGCGGGGGCCGCGGTCGGCGGTTACGTCGCCGACGTGGAGTTGCTTGACGACGCCTCCCGCCCCGGCGCCGGCTCCCCCGGCCGCGCGGCGGGCCCCTCCGCGGGTTCCGCCGTCGCGGACCCCGACATCGCGTGGGACCGCGGCGACGAGGCGTCCCACCGCGCCGGCGTGGAGTCGTGCCTGGAGGCCATCCGCCGCGGCGACGTGTACCAGGCGTGCCTGTCGACGCGGTTCGCCGGCACGTTCGACGGCGACGTCGTGGAGGTCGCGGCGCGCTGGTTCGCGGCGCGGGTGCAGCGGTTCCGCCCGGCGCGGGCGGCGTTCCTCGTCGGCCGGGACACCGACGGCGGCGATGTCGTCGTCGCGTCGCTGAGCCCCGAGGAGTTCCTGGTGCGCGACGGCGACGTCGTGCGGGAGACGCCCATCAAGGGCACAGTCCCGCTCGACCGCGACCCGGCCGAGCTGCTGGCCAGCCGGAAGGACGTCGCGGAGAACATCATGATCGTCGACCTGGTGCGCCACGATCTGGGCCAGGTGGCGTGCACGGGCGGGGTGACGGTGCCGGACCTGCTGTCGGTGAGCCGCGCCCCGGGCGTGTGGCACCTGCATTCGACGGTGCGGGCGGATCTGCCCGCGGGGCTGCCGAACCGGGAGCTGGTGGAGGCGTGCTTCCCGCCGGCGTCGGTGACGGGCACGCCGAAGAAGCGGGCGGCGGAGCTCATCGACGAGTGGGAGCCGGTCGACCGCGGCGTGCACTGCGGGGCCATCGGCGCCTCGAACGGCCATCGGATGGAGCTCAACGTCGCGATCCGGACAGCGGAGTTCCGCGCCACCCCGGCCGGACCGGGCGGACCGGGCGAGGCGGACGGGACGCCCGGAGCAGCCGGCGCGGTTGGCGCGGTTGGCACGCCGGCGGCCGACGCGCCCAGCGGATCACCGGACGGCACGCCGGACTCGACGTCGCGCGGCGTCGTCGAGGCCGGCGTCGGCGGCGGCATCACCATCGATTCGACGCCCGATGGCGAGTGGGCGGAGGTCCTGGCCAAGGCCGCTCCCCTGATCCGCCCCGTCTGACGCCGCACGCGGCCGGCTCCGGCCCCTCCCGCCGAGGATCCTCCCCTCCGACCGACGTTCCACCAGCTCCCGCCACGGAGCCGCGGGGCACCCGTGCACAAGTGGCCATCATTTCGCCGTGGCGGCCGATCGCGACTTGGGCTTTTGCCGCCAGCCGCGGCGGCAGAATGGCCAGTTGTGCACGAGTGCCCTGCCCGGCCCGCGGATGGCAGTCGGCGGCAGCGGAAGCGCGGGCGCCGGAGGCAGCGACGGCCCCCGCGCGGGAGGATCCGCGCCGGGGTCGGCACCGTCGTCACGCAAAAAACACGCTACGCCTCCGGGATGCCGTCGTCGGGGATGACGGCCGGCTTCTCCGGCACCGGCTCGCCGTCGCGGGCGCGGTTGCGCTGCTCGCGCAGGAGCCGCAGGTAGGCCTTGCGGGCCTCGCGGCGGTCGAGCTGGCTCGGGTCCTCGATGACGCCCTTGATGAGCGAGCCGAGCAGCAGGATCACCACGATGAGGAACGGCGACGACGCCGCGATGATGATCGGCTGCAGGGAATCCAGCACGTCGGTGCCGCCGGAGATGAGCATGACGCACGCGATGAGCGTGGTCATCAGGCCCCACACGCCGGTGACCCACGGGGTCGGGTTGACGCGGCCGTACTGGCTCATCGTGCCCATGACGGTGGAGGCGGAGTCGGCGGTGGTGATGAAGAACGTCGCCAGCAGGACCATCGTCAGGACGGACACGACGCCGGAGAACGGCAGCCGGTCGAGCAGCTCGAACAGCATCGCCTCGGCGGTGCCGTCGCCCCACACGGACTGGCCGCGCTGCTCGTAGAAGATGGCGGCGCCGCCGAAGATGGAGAACCACAGCAGCGTCAGCAGCGACGGCACGGCGACGATGCCGATGACGAACTCGCGGATGGTGCGGCCGCGGGAGATGCGCGCCAGGAACATGCCGACGAACGGCGTCCAGGCGACCCACCACACCCAGTAGAAGACGGTCCAGGCGCCCATCCACTCGCCGGCGGTGCCGTCGTCGGAGTTGGCGGTGCGGCTCAGCATCTCGAACAGCTGGTCCACGTAGGCGCCGGTGGCGGTGGGGACGGTGTTGAGGATGTAGACGGTCGGGCCGGCGATGAGGATGAAGATGGCCAGCGCGGCGGCCATCGCCATGTTCGCGTTGGACATGATGCGCACGCCGCGGGCGACGCCGGACATCGCCGACGCGAGGTAGCCGATGGCCAGCAGGCCGATGATGCCCAGCATCACCGGCACGGTCGACGTCTCCGTCCAGCCGACGGCGTTCATGCCCGCGGAGATCTGCGCGGAGCCGAGGCCCAGCGACATCGCGGTGGAGAAGACCGTGACGACGATGGCCATCACGTCGATGACGGCGCCGATCCAGCCGCGGGCGCGGCGCTCGCCGATGAGCGGGGTGCACGCGGCGGAGATGAGCTGCGGCCGGCCGAGGCGGAAGGTGCCGTAGGCGATGCCGACGCCGACGACGGCGTACGTCGCCCACGCGATGGGGCCCCAGTGCAGCAGGGTCGTCGCGAAGGCGGTGCCGAACTCGTGGGTCTCGTGGCCGGGCACGCCCTCGCGGTAGTGGTACAGCGGCTCGTAGGCGCCGTAGAACAGCAGGCCGATGCCCATGCCGGCGGCGAACATCATGGCGATCCACGACGGCGTGGAGAACTCCGGCTCCTCGTCGTCGCCGCCCAGCTTGATGGAGCCGTAGCGGCTCAGGGCGATGGCGACCATGGCGACGAAGAAGACCGTCGCCATGATGATGAAGAACCAGCCGACGTTGTCGACGACCCACTGGAACGCGGTCGTCGCCGCCGTCGAGAAGGACTCGCCGCCGAAGATTGCCCACGCGGCGATGCCGAGGATGACGACCAGGCCGGGCACCGCGACCTTCGGGTTGATCCGCGCCGGGCCGTCGTCGGGGGCGTCCCAGGGGTCGGGGGCCGTCCGGTCGGGGCGGGTCGTGTCCTGGGTTGCCATGCGTTCACTTCCGTTTCCGTGGAGGTCGGGTGACGGCCCGCCCGGCGCGGCGCGGGGCGCGGCGTTAGGTGAACGGGCCTTTCCCCAGCCTATGCCGGGTGCCCCTCCCCGACCTCGGCAGCGGGAATCAGCCCCGCACGGATGCGCCCGTACGGGGTGGCCGGTCGCGCGGGGGTTGCGCGTGACGACGGCGACGGCCCCCGCACGGGAAACCCGTGCGGGGGCCGTCGCGGGGACGGCGCGGCGCCTACCCGGTGGACGCGGCGCCGGCGTCGCCCGCGGACGCCTTCCGCGCGCCGCGCTCGGCGATGCGCCGCTCCCGGGCGAGCTGGAGGGCGAAGCGCCTCCGCTCCTTCTCGTCCAGGTACACCGGGTCGTCGGTGAAGCCCTTCAGCAGCGACACGATGAGCAGCGCCGCGATGAGCAGGAACGGCGTGCCCGCCACGATGATGATGCTCTGCAGGTTCGACAGCGCGTCCTGCCCCCCCGGACACCAGCATGACGTTGGCGACGACGGCGGTCATGACGCCCCACACGGCGGACAGCCACGGGGTCGGGATGACGCGGCCGTTCTGCGACATCGTCGCCATCACCGTCGACGCCGAGTCGGCGGAGGTGATGAAGAAGACGCACAGCAGGATCATCGCAATGATGGACGACACGGTCGCCCACGGCATCGTGTCCAGCATCCGGAACAGCACCGTCTCCGGGGTGCCGTCTCCCCAGATGGACTCGCCGGCCTGCTCCAGGTGGATGGCGGTGCCGCCGAAGATGCAGAACCAGATGGTGGAGACGCCCGACGGGACGGCGATGACGCCCAGCAGGTACTCGCGGATGGTGCGGCCGCGGGAGATGCGCGCCAGGAACATGCCGACGAACGGGGACCAGGAGATCCACCACGCCCACCAGAACAGGGTCCAGGTGGACAGCCACTCGCCGGCGGTGCCGTCGGCGGAGGCGGCGGTGCGGCTGGTCATCTCCAGGAACTGGTCGAAGTAGCTGCCGACGGCGATGGGCAGCGAATCCAGCACCGCGATGGTCGGGCCGGCGAACAGCACGAACACCGCCAGCAGCGCCGCGAAGACCATGTTGACGTTCGACAGCAGCTGGATGCCGCGGCTGACGCCCGACATCGCGGACAGCAGGTAGGCGACGCCGAGGATGACGATGACCAGGACGTACGTGGTCGTCGTCGGCTCCCCGATGAAGCCCACGAAGTCCAGGCCCGCGCCGACCTGCGTCGCGCCGACGGCCAGCGAGGTCGCGGTGCCGAAGATGGTCGAGAACACCGCCAGCACGTCGATGAGCTTGCCGACGGGGCCCTCCGCCCGGCGCACGCCGATGAGCGGGATGAACGCCGAGGAGATGAGCTGCTTCCGGCCCATGCGGAACGTGGCGTACGCGATGGCCAGGCCGACCACGGCGTACATCGACCACGGGTGGATGGTCCAGTGCAGCAGCGTGTGCGCGAACGCCGTCGACACCGGCACCTCGCCCGTCGCGTTCGGCGGCGGGGTCAGATAGTGGTTCAGCGGCTCGTAGGCGCCGTAGAACATCAGGCCGATGCCCATGCCGGCGGCGAACATCATGGCGATCCACGACGTCGTCCGGAACTCCGGGCGCTCGTCGTCGCGGCCCAGCCGGATGGCGCCGTACTTCGAGAAGCCCAGCGCCACGACGAACACCACGACGAGCGTGGCGATGAGCGCGAACAGCCAGCCCAGGTTGGACACCACCCAGTCCAGGCCGTTCGCCGCGGCGGCGCCGAAGTTCTCCGGGGCCGCACGACCCCACGCCACGATGCCGAGCGACAGCACCAGCGTCGGGGCGACGACCGCCCAGTTGATGCCGCCGTCGTAGTCCACCTGGCCGAGGTTGCCGTCGGCGGGGTCGCCGGCGGTGGCGCCGTGGGCGGCGGAATCGCCGCCGTCGGAGCCGTCGGCCCCGACGGCGACGGCCAGGCCGTCGCGGGTCACGTCGTCACGCGCCGCGTCGTCGCGCACCGCGCCGTCGCGGGGCACGTCGTCACGCGTCACGTCGTCGCGCTCCCCCCGCGCTCATCCCGCGGCGCCATCGGTCGCGGCGTCGTCCGCCCTGCGGCGGCCGCGCTCCGGGCGGCGGCCCTGCTGGCGGCGCTTCTCCGCCTCGGCGAGGCGGCGCTCGCGGGCCAGCTTCAGGGCGAAGCGGCGCTGCTCCTTCTCGTCCAGGTACATCGGGTCATCCGACAGGCCCTTGACGATGGAGAACATCAGCGCGATGACGATGAGCAGGAACGGCGACGCCGCGATGATGGTGACGTTCTGCAGGTTGCTCAGGGCCTCCGAGCCGCCCGAGATGAGCAGCACGACGGCGATGGCGGCGGTGGCGACGCCCCAGAACGCGACGATCGGCTTGGAGGCGTTGATGCGGCCGGACTGGCTCATCGTGCCCATCACCGTCGACGCGGAGTCCGCGGAGGTGATGAAGAACGTCGCCAGCAGGATCATCGCGATGAAGGACGCGATGCCGCTCGCCGGGAGCGTGTCGAACAGGCCGAACAGCTGGCTCTCCGCCGAGCCGTCGCCCCAGATGGAGCGGCCCGTCTGCTCCAGGTCGATGGCGGTGCCGCCGAAGATGGCGAACCAGACCAGGGACACGGTCGCCGGGACGAGCACGACGGTGAAGACGAACTCGCGGATGGTGCGGCCGCGGGAGATGCGGGCGATGAACATGCCGACGAACGGGGACCAGGAGATCCACCACGCCCAGTAGAAGATAGTCCAGGAGGACAGCCAGTCGCCGGCGGTGCCGTCGGCCGAGCCGGCCGTGCGGGCGGCCATCTCCCAGAACTGCGACAGGTAGGAGCCCGCCGAGGTCGGGATGAGGTTCAGCATCGCGATGGTCGGGCCGACCAGCAGCACGAACAGCGCCAGCACCAGGGCGGCGACCATGTTGAAGTTCGAGATGTACTGGATGCCCTTGCTCACGCCCGACAGCGCGGAGCCGAGGAACGCCGCGCCCAGGATGACGATGATGCCGACGAGCACCCAGGTGCCCGGGTTCGCCATCAGGCCGGTGTGGTCCAGGCCCGCGGCGATCTGCAGCACGCCGAGGCCCAGCGAGGCGGCCGTGCCGAACACGGTCGCGAAGATTGCGAGGATGTCGATGATGCGGCCCGGCCAGCCCTCGGCGGCCTTCGCGCCGATGAGCGGGATGAACGCCGCGGAGATGAGCTGCTTGCGGCCCAGGCGGAACGTGCCGTACGCGATGGCCAGGCCGACGATGGCGTAGACGGCCCACGGGTGCAGCGCCCAGTGGAACATCGTCGTCGCCATCGCGGTGCCGACCTCCTTCTCGGAGCGGCCCGGCACGCCGTTGATGTAGTGCGTCAGCGGCTCGGCGACGCCGTAGAACATCAGGCCGATGCCCATGCCGGCGGCGAACATCATGGCGATCCAGGACGCGGTGGAGAACTCCGGCTCCTCCTGGTCCTGGCCCAGCCGGATGTGGCCGAACTTCGAGATGGCGATCGCCAGGATGAAGAAGACGAACACCGTCCCCATGAAGACGAACAGCCAGCCGACGTTGCCGACGACCGCGTCGAGCGCGGCGGCGGCGAAGTCGGAGAAGTTCTGCGGGGCCAGCAGACCCCACAGCACCACGGCCAGCAGCAGCACGCCCGCCGGCGCCGCGACCTTCCAGTCCAGAGGCGCCTCCGAATCCTCCGCCGGAGGCGCCGGCATGTCGTCGACGGCGACGGGCGACGTCACGGCCTCGGCCTCGGCGGCCGTGGTGCGGACGTCGTCACTCCCCTTCTTCTTCTCTTCGTGTCCTCTGTTGCTCATAAGAGACAATCTTCGCCAGAGGTGAAGGGAATTCAAACCGCGGACCTGCGGTTTTCAGCGTTCCTTCAGTTTTCGCCCAGGCGCGTCGCGCGAATACCACCAGGTCAGGCCGAGCGGATAGGCGACACGGTCACGAATCGGTCACGATTTTCGTTTCACCCCTGGATGCGACCGGATCGGCGCCCGCACGGCCCCGAATCGCGCGGGGCGGTGTCATCCCGACCGGACGGGATCCGGCGAATGCGGTGCGCCCGAACGGGCGTGGACGACGGCCGCCGGCGGGCGGCGGCCCCGCGTCAGCCGGCCCCGCTACCCGCGCGCGTCGAGCACGGCCTGGTAGAGCTCCCGGTGCCCGCCGAGCCCGTGGGCCGCGGCGACCGCCCGGCAGGCATCCTTCAGCCGCTCCCCCTCGGCGACGCGGTCCTCGACCTCGCCGACCAGATCGGCGGGGTCGGCGGCGCGCTGCTCGGCGGCGTCGAGGACGACGGTGATCTCGCCGCGCACCCCGTCGGCGGCCCAGGCGGCGAGCTCGGCGAGCGTGCCGCGCTTGACCTCCTCGTGCAGCTTCGTCAGCTCGCGGACGACGGCGGCCCGGCGGTCGCCGCCGAGCACCTCGACCGCGTCGTCCAGCGTCTGCGCCAGCCGGTGCGGGGACTCGAAGAAGCAGACGGCGCGGCGCTCGTCGGCGATGGACTCCAGCCACCGGCGGCGGGGGCCGGACTTGCGCGGGGCGAAGCCGTCGAAGGCGAAGCGGCCGACGCCGAGGCCGGACAGCGCCAGCGCCGTCGTCACGGCGGACGGGCCGGGCAGGCAGGTCACCGGCACGCCGGCGTCGTGGGCGGCGGCGACGACGCCGAGGCCAGGGTCGGAGACCACCGGCATGCCGGCGTCCGTGACGACGAGGACCTTCCGCCCCGACTTCGCCGCCTCCACCAGGTCGGCGGCGCGGCCGTCCTCGTTGTGATCGAAGTTCGACACGACGCGGGCGCGGATCTCCACCCCCAGCGCGGAGGCGAGCGACCGGGCCCGCCGGGTGTCCTCCGCCGCGATGACGTCGGCGTCGGCCAGCGCGTCGCGCAGCCGGTCGGTGGCGTCGCCCATGTTGCCCAGGGGCGTCGCCGCCAGGGTGATCCCGGGGGCCAGCGGGTGTGCGGGGCCGCGTCGTTCGCCGTGCATGCCGCCAGCCTAGCGCCCCGCGGCGGCCGCTCCGCCGCCGTGGCCGCGCCACCAGTACCATCGGCGGGGTGAACCGAGCCGTGGCCCGCCCCGTCCGCCCGGCGCAGCCCCCGCGGCGCGCCCCGTGGCGGCGGGGCGGCGGCTCCCCCGGCGAGCCCCGCCCGCCGCGCCGGCCCGTGCCGTGGACGGCGTACGACACCGTCGTCTTCGTCCTCGTCGGTCTGCTGGGCGCGGTGACGCGCTTCACCGGCCTGTCGCATCCGACCGACGGCGGCACCCCGGTGTTCGACGAGAAGCACTACGTGCCGCAGGCGTGGCAGATCCTCCGCTCGACGGACTCCTCCCTGTCCGGCCGCGTCATCGGCGGCATCGAGGACAACCCCGGCTTCGGGCTGGTGGTCCACCCGCCGGTGGCGAAGGACGTGATGGCGTTCGGCCAGTGGCTGCTGGGGTACTCCCCGCTGGGGTGGCGGGTGACGTCGGCGGCCCTCGGCGTCGTCACGCTCCTGCTGATGATGGACGTGGTCCGCCGCATCGCCGGCGTCCCCCTCGCGACCCTCCTGGCCGGCCTGTACGGGCTGTTCGACGGGGTGCTGTTCGTGTCGTCGCGCGTCGGGATGCTGGACATCATCCAGACGTTCTTCATCGTCGCGGCGGCGTGGGCGCTGTTCGTCGACCGCGACCGGATGGCGGAGCGGCTGCTGCGCTGGCGGGCGCGGGTGCGCTCCGGAGGGGGCGATGACGCGCCCGACGCGGATGCCGCCGATGTGCGTGACGACGGGGTCCCCGTGCGCGGGGACGCCACCTACGGGCCGTACCTGTCGTGGCGCTGGTGGCGCCTGGCGGCCGGCGTGCTGCTGGGCCTGGCGCTCGGCGTGAAGTGGTCGGGCCTGTACTACATCGCGGCGTTCGGCCTGCTCACCGTCTTCCTCGACGTCGCGGACCGGCGGCGCGCGGGCGTGCGCCGGCCGATGCTCGGCGCCCTGCGGCTCGACGTCGCCCCGGCGCTGCGCGACATCGTGCTGGTGCCGCTCATCGTCCACGTCCTGGCGTGGCGGTCCTGGTTCGCGCAGGAGACCAGCGTCTACCGGCGCCTGCCCGCCGACCAGCTGGACACCGGCCTGCCGTCGTCGGTGACGGGGATGCTGCCGGACGCGGTGGCGCGGTTCATCCACTACCAGCGCGGCGTGCTGGAGTTCCACGGGTCGCTGACGACGTCCGGGGGCCACGAGCACCCGTGGGAGTCGAAGCCGTGGGAGTGGCTGTGGTCGGGCCGGCCGATGCTCTACTACTCCTCGGAGGGCACGTGCATGGGCGGCCACGACTGCCGCGGCTGGCAGATGCTGTTCGGCACCCCGCCGATCTGGTGGTTGCTGGTGCCGGTGGTGCTGTGGGCGCTGTGGCGGTGGGTGGTCCGGCGCGACCGCCGCTTCGCGCTGCCGGCGGTGGGGTTCCTGGCGTCGTGGGTGCCGTGGGTCATCGCGTACGACCGCCAGATGTACTTCTTCTACGCCACCGCGCTCATCCCGTTCGTGCTGATGGCCATGGCGATCATCGCCGCCGACCTGTGCCGGTGGACGTGGCGGGGCCGGCGCGCCGGCATGGCCGTCGTCGTGGCGCATCTGGCGCTCGTCGTCGCGGCGTTCACGTTCTGGCTGCCGATCATGACCGGCGTGATGCTGCCGGAGGAGACGTTCAACCTGCGGTTCTGGCTGCCGAGCTGGTCCTGACGGGCCGCGCCCGCCCGGCCGGGGCCACCGCAGGCCTGGCCCAGGACGCCGACCGGCGGCTCAGTCCCAGCCGCCGCGCGGCAGGCCCCGCACGGACCGGCCGGACGCCGCGCGCCACGCCTGCGCCAGCGCCTGGGGCGTGTAGCCGCCCAGCCACACCGCCGCCAGCGCCGCCGCGGAGGCGAACAGCAGCACGAGCTTGGCGACGCCCGCCGCGTCGACGCCGCCGAGCACCAGCGACGCCGCGCCGAACCCGGCGGAGAACATCGCCGCCGCGCCGTAGACCGGCGCCATGCCCATCGCGGCCTTCGGGCGCCACGCCGCCCAGAACAGGCCGACGGCCAGGGCGAAGCGGATGGCGGCGGCCTCCGCGGCCAGCCGCGCCGCGTCCGCCCAGTCCCGCATCGCCGCGCCGTCGGCGCCCCCGGCGCCCCCGGCGGCGCCCGGCGCCCCGGAGTCGGCGGCGGCGCCTGCGGCGACGACCAGGCCGACGCCCCACCCCACGTACAGCAGGCCCAGCAGGATGAGGACGACGCGGCCGCCGACGCTCATCACCGTCCAGAAGCGCTCGCGGCGGCGCCGCTCGGGCTCCACCGTCGACAGGATCCGCTCCGACAGGTCCTCCAGGTCCGGGTGCTCCGGCACGCGCATGGCGGCGGCGCGCACGGCGGAGGTCACGTCGTCACGCTCCCCCGCGTCCGCCGGGCCCATGAGCAGCGACCGGTTCAGCGCGACCGCACGATCGAACCACGCGCGGCAGTCGGCGCAGGCGTCGAGGTGGGCGTCGACGACGTCGTCGTCGACGCCGGAGGGCTCCCCGTCCAGGCGCGCGGACAGGGCCGCGCGGACGTCACCGCAGTCCATGCCCGGCCCCTCCTTCCCGCCGTCCGGGGGCGTCCGTCATCGCGTGAACATCCGGTCCAGGCTCGCCCGCCCGGCGCCGAACGTCACGATGACCACCAGGCCCGCGATGAGCGCCAGCACCAGCTCCGCGCCGCCGTCGGCGACGAACAGGCCGTTGCCCATGTGCACGAACCACGCCGCGCCGAGCATCGCGACGACCAGCACGCCCGCGACGATGGGCGCCAGCAGGCCGAGGACCAGCAGCGCCCCGCCGACCATCTCCACGAGGGCGACGAGCCACACCGTCATCTCCGCCTGCGGGATCCCCCAGCCGACGAAGTAGCCGGTCGTCTTCGCGACGCCGGTCCCGAACACCTTGTCCCACCCGTGGGCGATGAAGATCCCGCCCAGGATGAGCCGGACGATGAGCAGCGCTCCGTCGCGCACGGCAGGTCGATCCATGGCGGCCATGCTACCCGCCGCCGCACCGCCGGCCCGGAGGTACCGCGCGTCACGTCCGCCGCCCCGGCGCGCCGATTCGCGGGCGGCGGCGCGATGGCGCACCATGGTCCGGCCCGCGCGACCCGCCGCGGGCACCGACGACGACCGGATGAGGAGGACGGCGCATGCACGTCATCGCGGAGCGCTTCCAGTGGTCCCTGGTGCTCGGGCCGGCGCTGGTCGCGCTGCTCCTGCTGCCGCTGCTGGTCGGCCACCACCGCCGCTTCGGCGGCGTGGAGGGCGCCCGCCTCGGCTGGTCGCTCGCCGCGGTCGTCTACGCCGCGGCGCTGGGGGCGTTCACGATCCTGCCGATCCCCGACTTCACGCCCGGGTTCTGCGCGGCCCGGGCGGGCGAGTCCGCCATCCACCTCGACCCGACGGAGCTGCCGCGGACCATCGCCCGCGTCGTCGACCGCTCCGGCCCCGCCGCCCTGGTGCGCGCCTGGCCGGTGCAGGAGGCGGCGATGAACGTCGCCCTGTTCGTGCCGCTGGGCCTGTTCACACGCCGCCTGCTGGAGTGGCGACGGCGCCGCGTGCTGCTGCTGGCCCTGGCGACGTCGCTGCTCATCGAGGTCACGCAGCTGACCGGCAACTGGGGCCTCGCCCCCTGCCCGTACCGCCACGCGGACGTCACGGACCTCATGACCAACGTCCTCGGCGCCGCCATCGGTCTGCTCCTCGCCGCGGCGCTGCCGAAGCCCCGCCGCACCCTGCTGCAGATGGAGGCCCGCCGCGACGTCGTGCGCCCCGTCACCGCCTCCCGGCGGCTGACCGGCATGGCGGTCGACGCGTGCGCGCTGGCCCTGGCGGCCGCGGCGGGCGCCGTCGTCACGCTCCCCTGGACCGGGACCGGGGCGACGCTCGCGGTCCGCGGGGTGCCGGTGCCGGCGCTCGGCGCGCTCACCGGGTGCCTCGCGCTCATCGTCGGCGCCGCCGCAATCGGCGCGGGCGGCTCCGTCGGCCAGCGGGCGGTGCACCTGCGGCCCGTGCCCGGCCGCCCCGGTGCGCTGGGCCGGGCGGCGCTGGTGCTGCGCGCCCTGGCGGGGCAGGGCGTCGCCGTCGCGCTCGTCGCGCTGGGGCTGCCGTGGGCGCTCGCCGGCTTGGCGTGGGCGGCGGTCTGCGCCGCGTCCGTCCTCGGTCGCGTCGAGGGACTGACGGGCGTCGTCGCCGGCTGCCGCATGCGCGACGCCCGGGCCGGCGCGTAGGGGCCGCCGCGGCGCGTGCCCGGCGTCCGCCGCGTGACGACGCCCCCTCCCCCGACGCGGTCGGACGGCGCGGAGCGCGCCCCTAGGTCAGGAGCGCCCGGATGCCCTCGGCGAGGATCCCGCGCGGATCGACGGGGTGCCCCGCATGGAGCCTTGCGTAGGTGGGGGCCGCGTCCGGGTCGATGGCGGAGCTCCTCTCGTCGGATGCCATGGGGGCGGTCAGGGAGGCGCCGATCACCAGGTTGGACAGCCGGTAGGCGGTCCCCAGCGGATCCGGGGCGCCCG
Source organism: Corynebacterium sp. 335C (assembly GCF_053525695.1). Lineage (NCBI taxonomy): Bacteria > Bacillati > Actinomycetota > Actinomycetes > Mycobacteriales > Corynebacteriaceae > Corynebacterium > Corynebacterium sp. 335C. The sequence goes on along the minus strand of NZ_JASTTB010000002.1, from coordinate 84,190 downwards.
CCTGCTCGAGCAGGACGCACATCCGCTCGGAGAGGGCCAGGTAGGCGGGGCCCCTGGGGGCGCGCATGCCGATGACCTGGCCTGCCCAGCGGTGGGCCGTGAGGTGCTCGAAGAAGGCCGTCATCAGCGTGGGCAGGTCGGCGTCGCGGACCGCCGCGGACATCGCGGGATCGTCGGCGAGCGCCGTGTCGAGGGCGAGGTCGAACAGGTCGTCGACCGACTCCACGCGGGAGTACAGGCTGGCCGGGGCCACGCCCACCTGCTGCGCCACGGAGCGCAGCGTGAGCGCCCTCAGGCCGCCGTCGTCCAGCAGCCGCACCGACGCCCTCGCGACCTCGCCGACGTCCACCGCCCGGAGGCGCTGCACGGGTTTGCGGTGTTCCCAGTAGCTCACCCCACCAACCTAACCAAACACCCTTTAGTTAATTATCCGAACGCTGTACGGTTACAGGCATGCTGGACGTCACCTCCCTTCCGCTCACCGCCGGGAACACCCGCCTGCGCCTCCCGTCCGACCGGGACGAGGAGGCTTATGCCGCCGGCGCCCGCAACGAGTCCGTGCAGCGCCTCCACCTCCCGCCGAGGCCGGACCTCACCCCGGAGGACATGCGCCCGATGATCCGCGACGATGCGGCGCCGGACCCCTCGCCGGATGCCGCAACGGTCCTCGCGCTCGCCGACGCCGGGACGGACCGGTTCGTGGGCTCCCTCACGCTCGTCGACGCCGGCTCCGGAACCGCCGGTATCGAGTTCTGGATTCTCCCCGGCGAACGGAGGGCCGGACATGCCCGCCGGGGACTGGAGCTGGCGGCGCGCTTCGCCCGCGCCGGCGGATTCCGCGCCCTGACCGCACGTTCGCACCCGGAGAACCGGGCCGCGCGTGGCTGCCTGACGGCGGCGGGGTTCCGCGAGGTCGGCCGACGCGCCGGGACCGCCCCCGCGGGACTCCCCGGGGACCCGATCCACCACCGTCTCGACCTCGCACCCGCCATCCGGTGGCCGCTGGAGACGGAGCGGCTGCGGCTCCGCCCGCACGAGGAGGGCGACGCCGGATGGCTCCACGAGCTCTACTCGCGGCCCGACGTCGCCCGCTACCTGCTGGACGACCCGTGGACCGCGGACGTCGCCCGCACCAAGCTGGCCGAGCGCCTGCCCAAGACCTGCCTCGACGGCGAGAGCGGCGCGCTCGCCGTGGTCATCGAACATGACGGGACCCCGATCGGGGACGTCGCCCTGTGGCTCACCGATCGGGAGCATCGGCAGGCGGAGATCGGGTGGGTCCTCGACCCGGGGCACGGCGGGCGGGGATTCGCGAGCGAGGCGGTCCGGGCGGTGCTCGCCCTCGGGTTCGGCCACTACGGGCTCCACCGCGTCACCGCGCAGATGGACGCCCGCAACACCGCCTCGGCGGCGCTCGCACGCCGCGTCGGGCTCCGGCTCGAGGCGCACCACGTCCGGGACTGGTTCAGCAAGGGCGAATGGACCGACACCCTCGTCTTCGCGCGGCTCGCCTCCGAGGACGCGGCCCCGCGGTCGCGGGAGGCATGACCTCGACCGCTCCCCCGGTCGCCCGCCCCGTTGCGTGACGACGGTCCCCTCCCCCGTGCACGACGGAACCCCGGGCCATGCGGCCCGGGGTTCCCGGTGGTGGAGCTAAGGGGAATCGAACCCCTGACCTTCTCGATGCGAACGAGACGCGCTACCAACTGCGCTATAGCCCCGTGCGTTCCGCGGAACCTGTCCGCGTCGGCAACGTCGACCATCCTAACAACGCGCGCCGCACTTGCCAAAACGGCAGGTGGGGCGCGGAAAGAGGGTGTCGCGGCTACAGGCCGGAGGCGCGGCGGCCGTCCCAGTCGTCGTGGAAGCCGTCGTCCTCCAGCACGGGGACGTCGGCGAAGTCCGGGTCCTCGTCATCCAGTTCGACGACGATGGCGCCCGGGCGGCGCAGGCGCTGCGGGATGCCCAGCTCCTCGGCCTCCAGGCTGCGGACGCCCATGCGGCGGCGCTTCAGGCCGGCGATGCGGCGGGCCTGCAGCTCCTGCTCCGCGACGACGGTGCGGCGCAGCGTCACCAGGTAGGCCACGGTGAGGGCCACGGCGACGGCCGGGGCGGCCCACCACCAGCCGCCGAGCGCGAAGCCCAGCACCAGGGTGACCAGGATGGCGGCCAGCAGGCCGTAGACCGTGCGGCGGCGGCGCGCGAAGCGGGTCTCCGCGTAGCGGGCGGCGGCGACCGGGTCGAAGCCGCCGCGGCCGCGGTGGGCGGCGGCCCAGGCGTAGTCGTCCGGAGTCAGCTCGTCGTCGGCGACGACGTGCAGGTCGCGGTCGGCGGAGTCGCCGGCCTCGGCGGCGGGCTCCTCGACGGCCTCGGCCCCGGCGGGCTCCTCGACGGCCTTCGCGGCCTCCGCGGCGGCGGCCCGGTCGGCCATCTTCTCCGCGGCGGTCCGGCGATCGCGGGCGACCAGGAAGTCGCCGGCGGCGTCGTGGGCGTCGAGCCCCTCGTCCGGGCCGGAGGAGCGCACGTCCGCGGAGACCGGGTCGGCGTCCCCGGCCGGGGCGACGATGGCGGTGGCGGCCGGGCGGGCGCCGGCCTCGCCGGCCTCCGCATCGGCCCCGTCCGCCGCATCCGCGAGGTCCGCGGCGTCCGCCTCGTCGGCGTCGTCGGCGGCGCCCAGGTCGTCGGCCGTCAGCGCCACGGCGTCGGCGCGGCCGCCGCGGCGGGCGGCGTCGTCACGCTCATCGGCGGCATCGGCGGCGCCGGCCTCGTCCGCGATGTCCGCGGCATCGGCCTCGTCCACGACGTCCGCCTCGTCGGCCGCGTCCGCGGCGTGCGCGGGCTCCAGCTCGTAGACGACGTCGCCCTCGACGACGTCGCCGTCGACCGGCGCATCCGCGCGGTCGGCGGCGCGGGCGTCGCGCTCCGGGGCGTCGTCGATGAGCAGGCCGTCGATGCCGTCCGGCTCCGCGTCGACGGTCTCCAGCAGATCGTCGTCGGCGTCGTCGCGGCGGCGCACGTCGTCGCCGGTGAAGCGCGGGCGGCGGCTCGCGGACAGCTCGTCGCCGCCGCGGTGCAGCAGGCGCGTCTTGCCCAGCCCCTCCGAGGTGCGGCGGATCGGCTCCCGCTTGTTCACCACCAGCGGAGCGAGCACGAACACCCACACCACGATGATGAGCACGAGAAGCAGCGAACTCGACATGCGGGATCCTCCTGAACGGACGTACGGCGTACCGTTTCGGAGCCTAAACGCGCCGCGCCGCCCGCGGGCGCCGCCACGCCGGGAAAACGCCGGAAACCCGGGCTGACCGGCCCCGCCCGCTCACGCGCCGCCGCGCCGCCGCGCGCTCACGCGGCGCCGCGTGGCCCGCCGCTCACGCCTCCCCGTAGACGCACGAGTCGTCGGGCGCGTCCGGGTCCTCCTCCAGCCGCCGCGCCCGGCCGGCGACGATCAGGTCGTCGACCGCCGACGGGTGGTCTTCCCCCACCAGGCGGGCGGCGAGGATGTGGTCGCGCCAGCGCCCGTCCATGTGCATCGCCCCGGCCATCACGCCCTCCTCCGCGAAGCCGCAGTGCGCCAGCACGCGCCGCGACGCCGTGTTCTCCGGCAGGACGGTCGCGGTGACGCGGTGGAGCCCGAGGGCCGCGGCATGGTCGACGCCGAGGGCCAGCGCCGCCGTCGCGACGCCCCGGCCCACCAGCTCCGAGTCCACCCAGTACCCGGCGGCGCAGGTCAGCAGCGGGAACGGGCGGACGTCGACGAGCGTGAGCTGCCCCGCGAAGCGGCCGTCGACCTCGATGACCCCGATGAAGGAGGTCCCGTCGCGAAGCCCCCGGCGGGCGCCGCGCAGCTGCCGGCGGAAGTCCGCGCGGGTGTGGGACCGCGCCCACGGGTCCGGCATCGTCGGCTCCACCGGGCGCAGGATCGCCTCGTCGCGCAGGCGCAGGCGGCGCCACGCGTCGCGGTCGCCGCGGGCCAGCGGGCGCAGCCTGACGGCGCCGGCGCCGACCTCGATGCGCTCCGTCCGCACCGGCGCCCCTACGCCTGGCGGGACAGGAACAGCACGTCGACGTCCTCGCCGGCGCGCAGCCGCTCCACGTCGTCGGGGATGACGACGAGGCAGTTCGCCTCCGCCAGGCCCGCCAGCAGATGCGCTTCCGCGCCCGTCGGGCCGCCGAGCGGCTGCACCAGGTAGCCGCCGGTGTCGCGGTCGCGCATGAGCTGGCCGCGGACGTAGCCGCGGCGGCCGGCGATGGACTCCAGCGGGGCGACCAGGCGGGCGCGGACGACGCGGCGGCGCGGGTTGCGGCGGCCGAGCGCGATGCGCACCAGCGGGCGGACCATCACCTCGAACGCCACCAGGGCGGCCAGCGGGTTGCCCGGCAGCAGGAACACCGGCACCCGGTCGTCGCCGAGGACGCCGAAGCCTTGCACGGAGCCGGGGTGCATGGCGACGCGGGTGACGTCCAGCTCGCCCATGTCCGCCAGGACGCGGCGGACGTCGCGGCCGGCGTCGCCGCCGACGGCGCCGGTGATGACCAGCAGCTCCGAGCGCAGCAGCTGGCCTTCGATGATGTCGCGGATGCGGCGCGGCTCCCCGTCGGCGATGCCGACGCGGTGGACCTCTGCGCCGGCGTCGCGGCCGGCGGCGGCCAGGGCGTGGGAGTTGACGTCGTAGACCTGGCCGGGGCCGGGCTCGCGGTCGATGTCCACCAGCTCCGGGCCGATGGAGATGACGGCCATGCGCGGCCGCGGGTGCACGAGCACCTTGGAGCGGCCGACGGCGGCGAGCAGGCCCACCTGGGCGGGCGAAATGACGGAGCCGGAGGACACGGCGACGTCGCCGGGCTGCACGTCATCGCCCTCGCGGCGGACGAAGTCGCCGGTGCGCACGGGCCTGTCGACGGTGACCTTGCGGGTGCCGCGGTCGGTCCAGTCCAGGGGCACGACGGCGTCGGCGAGCGACGGCAGCGGCGCGCCGGTGTGGACGCGGACGGCGTGCAGCGGCTGCAGGCGCAGCGGGTGGCGGGAGCCGGCGGGGACCTCGCCGTCGACGGGCAGGGTCACGGGGGCGAAGTCGGCTGGGCGGTCGGCGCGGTCGGCGGAGCCGACGGCGTCGCCGTTGACGTCGACGGCGCGGACGGCGTAGCCGTCGATGGCGGCCTGGGTGAACCCGGGCAGGGCGCGGTCGGCGACGACCTCCTCGGCGCACAGCAGGCCCAGCGACTCGGAGATCGCCACGCGCACCGGATCGGGCATCACCGCGTTGGCGGTGATGCCGGCCAGCTGCTCCTCGACGGACCGCATGCGCCCGACCTCCTTCATCGCCGGCCCCGCGGGGCCGGACCTGCGTGCATTCCTCGGGTCGAGGTTACTTCGCCGGGGCCCCCTGATCGCCGGAGAACGGCGGCAGCGGCGTGTCCTCCTCGGTGATGCGCTGCTCGATGTAGCGGCGCAGGCCCCGGCCGTAGTCGGGGTGGCGCAGGCCGAAGTCGACGCAGGCGCGGATGAAGCCGCCCGGGTTGCCCAGGTCGTGGCGGAAGCCGTCGTGGACGACGATGTGGACGGGGTGCCCCTCGGAGATGAGCAGCTCGATGGCGTCGGTCAGCTGGTACTCGCCGCCCTTGCCGCGGGGGATGCGGCGCAGGGCGTCGAAGATGGCGCGGTCGAGCAGGTAACGGCCGACGGCGGCGAAGTTCGACGGAGCATCCTCCGGCTCCGGCTTCTCGACCATGCCGCAGATGCGGCGGACGTCGGACCAGCCGTCCTCGGGGGCGTCGGACGGGTCGATGTCGAAGACGCCGTAGTTGGAGACCTCGTCGCGCGGCAGCTCGAGGGCGCAGAGGACGGAGCCGCCGAAGCGGTCGCGGACCTGCTGCATGCGGTCGAGGACGCCGAGCGGCAGCACCAGGTCGTCGGGCAGGAGCACGGCGACGCAGTCCTCGTCGTCGTCGAGGAGCTCCTCGGCGACGAGCACGGCGTGGCCGAGGCCGAGCGGCTTGTCCTGGACGACGGATTCGACGTCGATGACCTCGGTGGCGCGGTGGACCTTCGCGGCGATGGCGTCCTTGCCGCGCTCCCGGAGGGTCTCCTCCAGGTCGGGGCGGTCGTCGAAGTGGCCGAGGACGCCGTCCTTGCTGGGGGCGGTGACGACGGCGAGGCGCTCGGCGCCCGCGGCGGCCGCCTCCTCGGCGATCATCTCGATGCCGGGGGTGTCCACGACCGGCAGGAGCTCCTTCGGCACCGTCTTGGTGGCCGGCAGGAAGCGGGTGCCCATTCCGGCGGCGGGGACGATGACGGTCCGCGCGGGCCGGGGGTCGTGCGTGCTCGGGGCGTCTGCGGTCATGCGCGCCACCCTACCCGGGCCGCGGGCGCCGGGCCGGAAGCGCCGGGGGTAGTGTCACGGGCATGACCATTTCCCGGGGAAACGACGTGGTCCAGCGGAAATCCGATCTGCGGGCGCGGCTGCTGGCCGCGCGGCCGGGCGCGGGGGACGTCGCGGCGCGCGATGCGCGCCTGATGCGGCATGCGGCGGGGTGGGTGCGCGGGGTCGCCGCCGCGCGGGGTTCCGCGTCGTCGCGTGACGACGCCCCGATCGTCGTCGCCGCCCACGTCCCGGCGGGGTCCGAGCCCGGCGCGGCCGCGGACCTGCCGGCCGCGCTGCTGGGCGCCCTGGACGATGCCGCGGGCGGGGGCGGCGCCCCCGGCGCGGAGCCGCGGGTGCGGCTGCTGCTGCCGGTGTGCCCGCCGGGTCCGCCGGCGGCGCTGCGCTGGGGCTGGTTCACGGGGAGCCTGCGGCCGGGCCGCTTCGGCCTGCCGGAGCCGGACGGCGAGGTGCTGGGCCCGGAGGCGCTGGGCCTGGCCGACGCGATCGTGCTGCCGGGCGTGGCCGCCGACCGGCGCGGGATGAGGATGGGCCGCGGGGCCGGCTACTACGACCGGTCCCTGGAGTTCGCGCGCCCGGACGCGCCGACGGCGGTGCTGCTGCACCCGGGCGAGGTCGTCGACGAGGTCCCGGCGGATGCCCACGACCGGCCCGTCGGGGCGCTCATCACCTGCGACGGCGTGGAGCCGATCGGGGGCTGAGGCGCTTCGGCCCGCCTCCGGGTTCCTTGTTCTCCGCCCCTCCCCTCCGCATCTCGCCGCACCTTCACCGTCAGGCGGCCCCGCCGCGGTCGCGCCGCCGCCAGGGCGCCGCGCGAATCCGGTGGAACCGCCCGCGCCGCCCGCGCGTCCAATGGGGCGACGGCGCGCGGCGGGGGCGCGCCACGGCGGAGGGGATCGACGGCATGCACGGGACGAGTCGGCGCGCGGCCACGCGGGACCGCGGCGGACGCGGGGCACGGGGCGCGATGACGGATCGGGGAACGGCGCGGGGATCGGCCCCAGGCCCGGCGTGGGCGCGCAGGCTGCGCGGGGCCCGCGGCGGCCTGCTGGCCCGGCGGGCGCTGGCGGCGGGGCTCGCGGGGCTGGCCGTTCTGCTGCTGGCCGCCGACGTGCTGGGCGCCGGCGACGGCACGCGGCCCGTGGTCGTCGCCGCCCGGCCCGTGGCCGCGGGGGCGGTGCTGGCGGACGCGGACGTGCGGGTGGCGCGGATGCCGGCGGACCTGGTGCCGGACGGCGCCCGCGCCACCGCCGCCGAGGTCCAGGGAGCCACCGCCGCCGGGCCCATCGGCGCCGGCGAGCCCGTGACGGCGGCGCGGCTGGTCGGCCCGGAGCTGGCGGAGAAGCTCGCCGGCGGGCCGGGCGCGCGCGTCGTCGCCGTGGCGCCGCAGGACGCGGGGCTGACGGCGGTGCTGTCCATCGGCGATGTCGTCGAGGTCATCGCCCCAGGTGGCGCGGCCGATGCGGCGCCGTCGACCATCGCCGCCGGCGCCCGGGTGCTGACGGCGGCGGAGGACGGGGTCGTGCTGCTCGCGCTGCCCGCCGATTCGGCCGCGCGGGTCGCGGCCGTTAGCCTGGACAGTCCCCTCACGCTGGTCCTCGCAGGTCACGGCGGCGAGGGGGCACGGCAGAACCACTGACGCGACCCAGTCGCCCGCCCCGCCGGGGCCGGGCGCGAAAGGATCCACCCACATGCTCAAGGGCTTCCGGGACTTCATCACCCGCGGCAACGTCGTCGACCTGGCGGTCGGCGTCGTCGTCGGTTCCGCGTTCACCGCGATCATCACGGCGTTCACGAAGAACCTCATCAACCCGCTCATCGCCTCCATCGGCGGCGTCAACGCCGACGGCCTGGGCTTCCGCATCCTGCGGGACAACGCGAACACGTTCCTGGACTTCGGCGCCGTCATCACCGCCGTCATCAACTTCCTCATCGTCGCGGCGGTGCTGTACTTCGTCATCGTCGCGCCGATGGCGAAGTACTCCGCCCTCCGCGAGCGCATCCGCAAGGACAAGAAGGAGGAGCAGGGCCCGACCGAGGGCGAGCTGCTCACCGAGATCCGCGACCTGCTGAAGGCCCAGGCCGCCCGCGACGCCGCCGCCCGCGGCTCGGACGACGACGTGGTGGAGGCCGCCCGCGCCGCGGCCCTCGCCGTCCGCGAGGCCGACGCGGCGGACGCCGACGCGGACGCGGAGGCCGGCTCCGAGGCGGACAAGGACGAGGCCGGCCTGCGCTCCCGCGTCGCCGACACGGTCGCCGGCAAGCTGCCGGGCCCGCTCGGCGGCCTGGCGAAGAAGCTGCGGTAACCCCGCGGCCGCTCCGGGGCACCGCAGCGCCGCGGCCTCCCGCACCACGACGACGGCCCCGCGCACCCAATCGGATGCGCGGGGCCGTCGTCATGCCCGGGTCAGGGGGCCGCCCACCGGGGAACCGGCGCGGGGCCGGCGCGATGCCCGGGCCATCCGGCCGGTCACCAGTGCGGGGGCCGCTGCTCCCGCCAGAACGACTCCGGGAAGCCGCCCGCGTCGTCCGGCGACTCCGCCGCCGCGCTCCCCGCCCGCCCCGCGGCACCGCCGCGGCCGGATGCGCCGCGGCCGGATGCGCCGCGGAGCCTGCGGATACGGGCGGCGCGGGGATCGTCGTCACGCGGATCCCGCACCTCCGGGGAGCGGTACACCGCGCGGCGCCGCGGCCTGCGCGCGGCGGGCATCAGACCCGCCAGCGGCCCAGGTCGTCGCAGACGTGGTCGACCAGCGGGCCCAGCGTCGACATGCCGTCGCGCACCGCGGCGCGCGAATCGGCGATGTTGACGATGACCGTGGAGCCGGACACGCCCGCCAGGCCGCGGGACAGCGCGCCGTCCAGCGCGCCCGCCGACAGGGCCGAGGCGCGCAGCGCCTCCTCGATACCCTGCAGCCGGCGGTCCAGCACCTTCCGCGTCGCCTCCGGCACCCGGTCGCGCGGGCCGACGCCCACGCCGCCGACGGTGACCACCAGGTCGGCGCCGCCGACGACGCCCGTCTCGAGCGCCTGGCGGATGCGGGACTTCACCGACGGGACGTCGATGACGGCGTCCACGTAGTAGCCGTCCTCCCCCAGCAGCTCCACCATCAGCTCCTGCGTGCGCGAATCCTCGTCCGCCCGGTCGCCGACCACGACGACGAGCGCGCGGCGCGGACCCGAGTCCGCGTCGAGCAGCTCCTCGACCTCCGCCAGCGTGCCCTCGTCGGGCTCCGCGGCCATCACCGCGCCGTCGCCGTCCGGGTTACCGGGGTATCCGTCGACCATGTCGTCCTCGCCGCCTTCCTGTCGGTGCCGGCCGGGGCGCGCCCGGCCGGAGGTGGGTTCATCTTCGCCCATCGCGGGGCGCTTGTCGACGGTTCCCGCGCATCGGGGGACCGCCGCCCCCGGGGGCTACTCCCCCGAGGCCTCGAGCTGCACGTCGACGTCGCGGGTCTCCCTCGTGCGGGGGTCCGCGACGACGAGCTTCACCGTCTCGCCGATCTCCTGCGACCGGATCGCGGCGATGAGCGCGACGCCCGAGTCGATCTGGCGGTCGCCGGCCTTGACGATGAGATCGCCGCGGCGCAGGCCCGCCTTCTCGGCGGCGCCGCCCGGCATCACCTCCGCGATGAGGGCGCCGCCGGTGGAGCGGACGTCGATGGTCGCGTTGATGGCGGGCATGGTGACGTCGCCGGTGCGGATGAGCTCGTCGGCGATGCGGCGGGCCTGGTTCACCGGGATGGCGAAGCCCAGGCCGATGGAGCCGGCCATCTCGCCCGGGCCGGACGCCGAGGCGATGACCGACGGCACGCCGACGAGGTTGCCCTCCAGGTCGACGAGCGCGCCGCCCGAGTTGCCCGGGTTGATGGCCGCGTCGGTCTGCACCGCGTCGATGACGGACGCCTCGCCGCCGCCCTGCTGGGCGCTCACCGGGCGGTTCATCGCGGAGACGATGCCGGAGGTCACCGTCGACGTCAGGCCCAGCGGGGAGCCGACGGCGACGACCTCCTGGCCGATGCGCAGCTGATCCGAGTCGCCGAGGCCGATGGGCTGCAGGCCCTGCACGCCCTCCATCTGGATGACGGCGATGTCGCTCTGCGCGTGGCCGGCGATGAAGCGCGCCGGGTGCACCGTGCCGTCGTTGAGCCGCACCTCGACCTTCGCCTGCGGATCCTCCGCGTCGGCGACGACGTGGTAGTTCGTCAGCACCAGGCCGTCCGGCGACAGGATGGAGCCGGAGCCGGTCGCGCCCTTCGTCGGCGTCTCCACGGCGATGGACACCACCGACGGCAGCGCCTTCTGCGCCGCCCGCTCGATGGTGCCCTCCGGGGCCGGCGGGGCGGGCTCGGCGTCCGTGACGGACTGGCCGGAGCCGATCGCGCCGGACGACGAGCCTCCGTCGGCGTTGTTGGCGACGAGGCCGCCGGCGACGCCGCCGACCGCCGCTGAGGCGACCATCAGCGCCGCCACCGCCAGGGCACCGAGGCCCTTGCCGCGGGACTTCCCGCCGGAGCCGTCGCCGGCCGGGTGGCCCGGGTCATGCGCGCCGTCGGCGCCCTGTGCGCCGGTCGCGCCGACCGGACCGGCCGGGGCGCCGTACGGGGCCTGTCCCGCGGCGCCGTAACCCTGCTGCGGGGCCTGCGGGGCGCCGTACTGCGACGCACCGTACTGCTGCGCGCCGTACTGCTGCGCGCCGCCGTGGCCGGGTCCGCCGGGGCCCTGCCCGAAGCCCCCGGCGCCGCCGCCGGGGGAATCGCCGCGGCCCATGGGGCCGGAGGAGCCGTCGACACCGCCACGTCCGAAATCAGTCATGCGGACCATGCTGCATCAGGCGTCTGAGCGGACGCTGAAAACGGTCTTCGCAATGAAGAATATTTCCCGCGACGATGCATGATCGCCGTCCACGGGGACGCTCAGGGGGGGGCGCCGCCGTCGGGCCGGCCGGCCCGGGTGCGCCGGGCGGCCGGGCCGGACCGGCGCGGCACGCCGGCCGGACCGGCCGCTACGACGCGGCGCCGTCCGCTCCCCCGGCGGGCTCCGCCGGCTCGCCCAGCGCGTCGCGGTCGGCGGTGCCGGGCAGGCGGACGCGCATGAGCGTGCCGCCGTCGTCGGAGTCCTCCACGACGATGGTGCCGCCGTGGCGGATGATGACCTGCTTCACGATGGCCAGGCCCAGGCCCGAACCCGGCATCGACCGGGACTGGATGGAGCGGTAGAACCGCTCGAAGACCTTGAGCCGGTCGGCCTCCGGGATGCCGGGGCCGGAGTCGGCGACGGTGAACTCCGCCAGGGAGTCGCCGACGGGCGCCAGGCGCACGCGGACGGTGCCGCCCTCCGGCGACCACTTCGCCGCGTTGTCCATGAGGTTCAGCACGGCGCGGCCGAGCGCGGCGGAGTCGCCGACGAGGAACCAGTCGGCGGCGCGGACGTCGAAGGTGACGTCGGCGCGGCGCCGCTCGACGCGCTCCAGGGACGTCGCCACGACGTCGGCCAGGTCGACCTCCTCGAACACCTGCTGCGGGCCGTCCTCGCGCGCCAGGTCGACGAGGTCGCCGACCAGCGTCGACAGCTCCTCGATCTGGGCGATGACGTCGGCCTCCAGCGCCCGGCGGTCCTCCTCCGGGATGTTGGCGGCGGCGCCGGGGCGCGACGCCAACATCAGCAGCTCGACGTTGGTGCGCAGCGACGTCAGCGGCGTCTTCAGCTCGTGGCCGCCGTCGGCGACGAGCTCCGCCTGCCGCTGCCGGGACGCCTGCAGCGCCGCGAGCATCTCGTTGAAGCTGCGGGTCAGCAGCGCCAGCTCGTCCTCCCCGTGGACGGGGATGGGGCGCAGCTCGTCGGTGGCGGTGACGCGCTCGGCGGCGCGCCGCAGCCTGGCGACGGGCCGCAGGCCGGCCGTGGCGACCGTGATGCCGGCGGCCAGGGCGAAGAAGATGCCGATGGCGGCGATCCCGAACAGCACCGAGCCGAGCGACCGCAGGACTGCGTCGGTCGACGACATGTCCTGCGCCAGCACCAGCGTCGCCCCCGACGCGTCGTGGACGGCGTAGATGCGCTGGTTCGTGAACTCGTCGGTGCGCAGCGAATCCGGCCGGTTGCCGCGCAGCACCGCCAGCTCCGGGCCGGCGAGGGTGATGACGTCGCCGCGGCCCGACACGGAGTTGCGGGCGAAGAACATGGCGTCCAGGTCGGGCGCCAGGATCTTCAGCGCCTCCGCCTGCACCGCCGGCTCGATGGCGAACTCGGTGGCGTACGGCGAGTTGAGCAGCTGCGTCGCCTGCGTCGTCAGGTTCTCGTCGACCTCCCGGTACAGCGTCGCCTGGACCGTCAGGTAGGCGGTGCCCGTCATCAGCGCCATCGCGGCGGCGACGATGCCGGCGGTCAGCAGCGTCAGCCGCCACCGGAGGGAGAACCGGCGCTTCGGCGCGCCGGCGGGGCGTTCGCCGACCGGGTCGGCGTCGTCACGCGCGTCCCCGGGCGCGACGGCGGCCGCATCGGCGGGCGCCTGCGGCTCCCCCGCGTCCGCGGCGGCCGCCTCCCGTGCGTCGCGGCCGCCGCCGGTGGCCGGGCGGCGGCGCAGGATCACGGCGCGGTCTCCCGCAGCACGTAGCCGACGCCGCGGACGGTGTGGATGAGGCGGGGCTCGCCCTCCGACTCCGTCTTGCGGCGCAGGTAGCCGATGTACACCTCCAGCGCGTTGCCGGAGGTCGGGAAGTCGTAGCCCCACACGTCCTCGAGGATCGCGGTGCGGGTGAGCACGCGGCGCGGGTTGTTCATCAGCAGCTCCAGCAGCGCGAACTCCGTGCGCGTCAGGGAGATCGCCCGGTCGCCGCGGAACACCTCGCGGGTGTCCGGGTCGAGCGACAGGTCCTCGAACCGCAGCGTCGCCGGCTCCTGCGCCGTGGTCGGCTCCAGCGCGGCGCGGCGCAGCAGGGAGCGCACGCGGGCGAGCAGCTCCTCCAGGGCGAAGGGCTTCGGCAGGTAGTCGTCGGCGCCCGCGTCCAGGCCGGCGACGCGCTCGGAGACGCTGTCGCGGGCGGTGAGCATGAGCACCGGCAGGTCGTCGCCCTCGCTGCGCAGCCGGCGGCACACGTCGAGGCCGTCGAGCTTCGGCATCATCACGTCGAGGATCACCAGGTCGGGGCGGTCCGCGGAGATCATGGCCAGCGCCTGCTCCCCGTCCTCCGCCAGCGACACGGTGTACCCGTTGAACGTCAGCGACCGGCGCAGCGACTCGCGCACCGCCTGGTCGTCATCAACCACGAGGATCATCATGCGGTCCATTCTGCCCACCGCCGCGGCGCGCGGCCACGGCGGGGCGCCCCGGCGCGTCGGGCGCGGCCGCCGCGTGCGCCGTCGCGCTCCCCGCGTTCCCCCGCGGTGCTTGACGACGGGAACCGCGCCGCGCCCGCACGATCGCCGACGGGGGCGCCGCCTCGCGTATGCGAGTGCGGCGCCCCCGTCGGGACGATGCGCGGGCCGGCCGTGCGGGCCGGACCCGAACGGAGCCTTAGAACTGCTCGACGTCCACCAGACCCAGCTGGGCGGCCTTGACCAGGCGGCGCGGGATCATGTGCACGCGACCGTCGATCTTGACCGCCTGGAGGGCCGTGTTGTCGGCCTTCCACTGCGAACGGCGGGTGCGGGTGTTGGCCCGCGACATGCGGCGCTTCGGAACTGCCATCTCGGATAACCCTCCTCTGGGCTAGTTGGTCTTCTTGGAGCGGCGGACGCGGTTGCCGTACCGGCGCTGGAACTTCTCGACGCGGCCGGCGGTGTCCATGACGCGCTGGGCGCCGGTCCAGAACGGGTGCGACTCGGAGGTCACGTCGACGACGATGAGCGGGTACTCGTTGCCGTCCTCCCACTGCACGGTGCGCTGCGACGTCGCGGTGGAGCGGGTCAGGAACTGCGTGCCGGTGCCCGCGTCCTGGAAGACCACCGGATGGTAGTCGGGGTGGATGTCCTTCTTCATGTGTTCTCGATGTCCCTCAGGATTGAACTACGGGTCGGTCCCGGGCGAAGATGGCGGGGAGAACCCCGCGGCCCGGGTCGTGCCCGAGTTGGGTGTCGATTGCATGCCGCACCGCCGGCGGGCCCGCGGGGGCCGGACCGCGGGCCGCGGGGCCGTGGAACGGCACGACGGCTCGCGCGTCGGCGATGACGCTGGAGGGCACGTTACCGCGCGGACCCCGGATTCCATAATCACCCGCCGCCCGGCGGCGGCCGGCGGGCCCGGCCCGCGGCGCCGCGGGCCGCGGCCACGACCTGCGCGGCACCCGTCGCCACGCGGCGTCCGCCCTGCTCGCGGGCGCGCGCCCGCGCGATCCCCCGGGGCGATGTCCAGGGGATTAGGAGAACGGGGGGTGGGGTCTGTATGCTCGACTCTCGCTGTTGTCTGAATTATTCGTTTGACGCCCCGTGCACGGCACGTCGGCGCCCCGAGTACGCCCTGCAGCCCCCGGAAACGGGATGCGGCGGACCCGGTGCGGCACCACGTGAGGGCAGGGGGCGCTGAAAAGCAAAGGAAAGCCCATGTCGGCGATTTGCCAGGTCACGGGACGGAAGCCGAGCTTCGGCAAGTCCGTCTCCCACTCGCACCGGCGCACGTCGCGCCGTTGGAACCCCAACGTCCAGCGCAAGAAGTACTACCTCCCCTCCGAGGGCCGCACGATCACCCTGAACGTGTCCCCGAAGGGCATGAAGACCATCGACAAGCGTGGCATCGAGGCCGTCGTGGCCGAGATCCGCGCGCGAGGGGAGAAGATCTAAATGGCGCGCAATGACATCCGCCCGATCATCAAGCTGAAGTCCACCGCTGGCACCGGCTACACGTACGTCACGCGGAAGAACAAGCGGAACAACCCGGATCGCATCACCCTGAAGAAGTACGACCCGATTGCCCGCAAGCACGTCGAATTCCGCGAGGAGCGATAAGTCATGGCCAAGAAGTCCAAGATCGCGAAGAACGAGCAGCGCAAGGAAATCGTCGCCCGCTACGCTGAGCGCCGCCAGGAGCTCAAGCGCATCATCAAGTCCCCGAACACCTCCGACGAGGATCGCATGGACGCGCAGTACGAGCTGAACCGCCAGCCCCGCGACGCCTCCCCGGTCCGCGTCCGCAACCGCGACGCCGCCGACGGCCGTCCGCGCGGATACCTCCGCAAGTTCGGCCTGTCCCGTGTCCGCGTCCGTGAGATGGCCCACCGCGGCGAGCTCCCGGGCGTCCGTAAGTCCAGCTGGTAAAGGGGAAACTCACATGAAGCGCAACCACTCCTCCAAGAAGGCGCGGATGGAGCAGTCCCGCCGCCCGAAGAAGAACCCGCTCAAGGCCGCCGGCGTTGAGAAGGTCGACTACAAGGACATCAACCTGCTCCGCCAGTTCATCTCCGACCGCGGCAAGATCCGCTCCCGCCGCGTCACCGGCCTGACCCCGCAGCAGCAGCGTCAGGTCGCCACCGCGGTGAAGAACGCCCGCGAGATGGCCCTGCTGCCGTTCACCAGCCGCTAAAACGGCCCCGACGGCTGCTTTGGCGCTGGCCGCACCTGGCGCGTCCGACCACACGGACCGCGGATAGTGCGGACAACAGCGCTGACGACCCCGCCTCCCGCCCGACACCGGGCAGGGACGCGGGGTCGTCCCATGTCCGGGGGGGCGTACCCTGGCACCGGCGCGGGGCGCCCGCGCGCCCGGCGACGTGCCCGCCGCGGCGGGTGCCGTCGTCACGCGGACCACGTGACGGCCGCGCGATGCGCGCGGGCCGCGTGACCCGCGCGGGCCGCATGGCCCGCGCCGACCGCACCACCCCACCCGACCGACCCGACCGACCCGCCCGAAGGAGGCCCCGGACGTGACCGACATCCTGTCCGGCTTCGCGTCGGTGGCGCTCATCGTCCTGGCGGGCTGGTTCGTCGGCCGCTCCGGCATCCTGCCGAAGGGCGGCGGCGCGGCGCTCAACCTCGTGGTGTTCTGGGTGGCACTGCCGGCGATGCTCATCCACACGCTGGCGACGACCGACACCTCGCACGTCCTCGGCGTGCCGCTCGCCGTCGCCGCCATCTCCGCCCTGGCGTCGGCGGTGGTCTACCACGTCCTCGCCCGGCTGCTGCTCGGGCAGAAGGGCGCCGAGCGCGTCGTCGGCGGCATGGCCGCCAGCTACAACAACGTCGCCAACCTCGGCGTGCCCATCGCCGCCGCGGTCCTCGGCGACCCGCTCGTCGTCGTGCCCGCCCTGCTGTTCCAGATCGGCCTCTACTCCCCCGCCACCCTGACCGTGCTCGACGTGCTGACGTCCCGGCACGGGCGCATCGACTGGCGGTCCATCATCCTGTCGCCGCTGCGCAACCCCATGGCCCTCGGCGCCATCGGCGGGCTGACGCTCGGTCACCTGCCGTTCGCCCCGCCCGCGGTCATCATGGACCCGCTGGAGATGCTCGGCCACGCCGCCGTGCCCATGGCGCTGCTGACGTTCGGCATCAGCATGTACGGCGCCCCCGTCCTGCGGCGCGGCGTCTCCCCGCGCAAGGCCGTCCTGCTGTCGTCGGTGCTGAAGCTCACCGCGCACCCGTTCTTCGCGTGGCTCGCCGGCGTCGCCTTCGGGCTGGAGGGCACGGCGCTGCTCGCGGTCGTCGTCGTGGCGGCGCTGCCGACGGCGCAGAACGTGTTCACGTTCTCCCTGCGCTACGGCATCGGGTCGGTGCAGGCCCGCGACTCCGGGTTCGTGACGACGCTCGCCTGCGTCCCCGTCATCCTCCTCATCGCGGCGGTGCTGGGGTAGCGCGGGAACGAGGCACCGGGGTGGCCCGCCCGGCTGTGCGGAACCGCATCCCGGGGGCTCCCCGGCGACCCGGAACGGCGGACGCCGCTACGATCGAGTGGCGTGGATCTCCTCAATCACCTCCTGGACACCGACCCGTCGACCCCGCGCCTCACGTGCTACGACGAGACGACCGGCGGCCGCACGGACCTGAACGCCGCGACGCTGGACAACTGGGCGTCCAAGGTCGCCAACATGCTCCACGACGAGTTCGACCTGGAGCCGGGCGACCGCGCCTGGGTCGACCTCCCGCTGACGTGGCCGGCGGCCTGCATCGTGCTCGGTGCCGCCCGGGCGGGGGTGGAGCTCTCCGACGATGAGCCGCTCGCCGTCTTCACCTCCCTCGACCGCCTGTCGGAGTGGGAGGAGAAGGCCCCCGACGCGGTGCTGTCGGCGGTGACGGACGACGCGTTCGGCCGCGGCGTCGTCGAATGCGGGCTGGACCTGCCGCCCGGCGTCGTCGACTTCGGGCCGACCGTGCGGATGTACGGCGACGCCTACGCCGGCCCCGGCCCCGACTCGGACCAGCCGCTGTTCGGCGGCCGCTCCGTCCGGCAGCTCGGCGACGGCGCCCGGGCCCTGGCCCGCGAACGCTGCAACGACCGGGCACGCCTGCTCACCCGCGGCTGGCTGGACGCCGACGGCGCCCTCGACGCCGACGCCTGGGTCTCCGGCGTGCTGATGGCCTGGGCGTCCTGCGGCTCCGTAGTCGTCGTCCGCGGCGGCGACGAGGCGCGCGTCGCCGCCATCGCGGAGATGGAGAACGCCGCGCGGGTGTAGGCGGGGGCGCGGAGGCGGACACGACCCGCTCCTGCCCCTGCTCCTGCTCCTTCCCCCGCGGTCCCGACCCGCTTTCGGCCGGGTCGCTCCACTCGCGCGGCCCCTGCCCCGCGGTCCCCGACCCACTTCCGGCCGTTTCGACCCTGTTAGAACTGGGTCGGAACGGCCGGAAGTGGGTCTGTCCATGCGCAGGGAGCCGCTTGCGCGGGGCCAACCGGGTCGAAACGACCCTGCCGTGGCGTCACGTGCGCCCACAGTCCTCCGGTGGCGTCCGGCGAACTCCGTCGGTCGCCGGGGTTCCCGCGGAATGCCGGCGGATCCCGTCGCGCCCCCGATGCCGCGATGGACGCGGATGGCCTCCCGGCTGCTGGAACCCGGACGTACTTCGCCTCATCACCGCGCGAACCCGGACGTACGTAGCCCGACCTGGACGTAGCTAGAAGTACGTCCAGGTCGGGCCAAGTACGTCCAGGTTGAACGGACGCAGGGGCCGCCTACGTCCAGGTTGGGCGGTCTCCCGGGCTACGTACGTCCACGTTGGACGGCCGCCAGGGCCACGTACGTCCAGGTCCGACGGAAGCAGGGTGGGGCGGCGCCGAAGGGCGTCCGGGTCGGCCGCCCGGAACCGCGGCCGCGCGTCAGTCCAGCTCGCCGACGCCGACGCGGCCCGTCCGCAGCGCGAAGAGCACCGCGTGGATGCGGTCGCGCGACCCCGTCTTCATGAGGATGCGGCCGACGTGCGTCTTCACCGTCGGCATCGCGATGTACAGCTCCTCCGAAATCTCGCCGTTCGTCCGGCCGAGGGCCATCAGGCGGAGGATCTCCTCCTCCCGCGCCGTCAGCGGCTCCGGGAGCTCGACGTCCCCGCCCCTCCCGTCGAAGCCCGCGGCAGCCCCGGCGGCACCGCCCGCGGCGCCCGAACCGCCCGGGCCGCCGGCGGCCCCCGCCCCGGACCCCGCCGCACCGGCGCCGTGGCCGCCGCCCGGGGCGTCGTCACGCTCCCCGTCCAGCAGCGGCCGCACCATCCGCAGCAGCTTCGCGGCGGAGCTGGCGGACAGCGCCGACTCGCCGCGGGCGACGTCGCGCACCGCCTCGAGCAGCTGATCCGGCCCGGCGTCCTTCAGCAGGAAGCCCGAGGCGCCGGCGGCGATGGCGCGGGTGACGTACTCGTCGACGTCGTACGTCGTCAGCACCAGCACCCGCGTCGCCGGGCCGCCCTCCGGCGCGGCGGAGACGGCCTCCGTGATGCGGCGCGTCGCCTCGATGCCGTCCATCCCCGGCATGCGCACGTCCATGAGGATGACGTCCGCCGGGTCCGCCGCCTGCCGCTCCAGCGCCTGGGCGCCGTCGCCGGCCTCCCACGCGATGGTCATGTCGTCCTGCGACTCGATGACCATGCCGAAGCCCGCGCGCACGAGCATCTGGTCGTCGACCAGCGCCACGCGCACCGGGCCGCCGGCGCCGGACAGGCCGTCCGCGCCCGTCATGTCCTGCATCCCGTCCACGTCCTACCTCCTGGGGATCCGCGCGGTGACGGTGAACGCGTCCCGCGAGTCGTCGATGTCGAGGGAGCCGCCGTGCGCCGCGACACGCTCCCGCATGCCCGTGATGCCCCGGCCGGGGCGGGGCCCCTCCCCCGCGGCGGTGCGGGAGCCGGGGCCGGCGCCGTCGTCACGCGAACCCGCGGAACCCGGGCGCCTGCCGCTGACGACGCGCACCGTCGTCTCCCGGGCGCCCCAGTCCAGCTCGACGCGGACGGGGACGTGCCCCGCGTGGCGCAGGGCGTTGGTCAGGCACTCCTGGACGATGCGGTAGACGGTGAGCTGCTCCGTCAGGCCGAGGGGGCCGGAGCCCTCGGGCGTGCCGGTCTCCTCGACCTCGACGTCCAGGCCGGAGCGACGGGCCTCGCCGAACAGCTGCGGCAGCGCGTCAACGCCGGGCATGGGGGCGTCGCCGGTGGCGGAGTCCTCGTCGCGCAGCACCGACAGGAGGCCGCGCATCTCGGCCAGCGAACCGCGGGCGGTGGCGGCGATGGTCTCCAGCGCCTCGGCGGCGCGGGCCGGGTCCTTCGCGGCGATGTAGCGGCCGCCGTCGGCCTGCGCGATGACGGCGGTCAGGGAGTGGGCGACGATGTCGTGCATCTCGCGGGCGATGCGGGTGCGCTCGGCGATGGCCGCGAGCTCGGCGCGGTCGCGCATGGCGGCCAGCCGCTCGTCGTCGAAGCGCCCCGCGGAGCCGAGCACCCAGAACAGGGCGATGCCCATCACCGCGGGCACGAGCAGCGCGGCCGCGGCGACGGGATCGTCGCCGGAGTGCAGGTGCCCGCCGCGGAACCACCACGCCGCGACCGTGCCGGCGACGGCCGCCGCCAGCGCGGGCATCCGCCACCGCGGCGGGGCGTAGCGGCCGAGGTGGCTGACGGCGAGGTACAGGCCGGCGGCCGCGGCGAGGCCCGTCTGCAGCAGCGCGAGGTGCACGAGCATCAGCGCGGGCAGGGCGGCGGTCGCGACGCCCGGGCGGATGCGGTGGACGGCGAAGACGGCGCCCGTCGCGAGGCACCACGCGCCGAGGAGGGGCCCCACCCACCAGTCGATCTCCAGCCACGGCTGGTCTGGGCCGCCCCACCGGTACGTCGACGACAAGTCGATGACGTAGCCCGCGCCCAGCGCCACCAGCGCCAGCACCGCGTCGGCGGCGACGAGCACGCGGGGCGAGGGTTCGCCGGGCGGCCGACCGCCGGGTCCCCCGCGCCCGACGGGGAGCCGGGGCAGGCGGGGGCGCGGGATGCGGCGGGTGTCGTCCATGCCCCTCACGCTAGGCGGGCGGCGGCCCGCGCGCGTCATCCTCCAGGTGGATTTGCTTGACGACGGCGCGGGGCGCGCTTGGCCCCCGCGCCCGGGGTGGGCGCGGGGGCCGGTGCGGCGGCCGCCGGGGCGTGGCCGGTGCGGCGGCCGCCGGGGCGTGGCCGGGCGGTGCCGGGTGGGGGCCGCATGCGCGGGGACGGGCGGGCCGGCGGGTGCCGGCCGTGTCCGCCCGGGCGCTTAGCGGAGGTCGCGGCGGGAGGCGACGACCAGGCCGATGACCAGCAGGCCGATGGTCCAGGCGGCGATGGCGATCCAGCCGGCGGGGGCCAGCGAGAGGCGGTCCACGGCGGCGCCCGGCATGAACTCCCAGATGCGGTTCAGGGTCTCGTTCGGGATGGCGCTGAAGATGCTCTCGATGACCAACAGCCACACCAGCGGGACGCCGATGGCGGCGACCTGGTTGCGGACCAGCATGCCGAAGCCCGCGGCCGCGGCGGCCAGGCAGACCATGCTGCCGAGCTGGGTGAAGACGTCGCCGAAGTCCTCGAACTTCAGGCGGCCGGACGCGAAGCCCATGGCGATGGAGAGGCCCATGCCGATGACGCCGGAGAGGGCGACGACGATGACGTGCGCGGCGACGAGGGCGAGGTGGCCCACCCACGGGTGCTGGCGCGTCATGCGGACGAAGGCGATGCGGTGCTGGGCGAACTCGGAGGCGGCGCCGCTGGCGGCGAAGATGACGGCGATGACCATGTAGATGGCCAGGACGTCGGTCCAGCCCTTCAGGCCGACGGCCTGGTCGTTGTCAATGAAGAGCATGCGGACCAGCGGCGGGCCGGCGATGGCGCCGATCATGAGGACGGCGTAGACGAGGGTGGAGCGCAGTCCGGCGAGGCGGCGCAGCTCGGAGCGGAGGGCGTCGCCGAAGCCCGGGACGCGGGTGCGGTCGCCGGCGGCGGTGCGGGCGGTGGTGGGGGCGGTCATGGTGGTTCTCCTTCGTCGTCCGCGGTGGTCGTCCGCGGTGGTCGTGCGTGGTGCGGGGTCGGGTGTCCGCGCGTTCGTTCCGGGCGCGGAGTGGTGCGCGATGGCGCCGGGTGCCGGGGCGGCCGGGGCGATTCCGGCCGGTGCCGGGGGCGGGGGCTAGCGGCCGGCGCCGTAGGTGACGTGGCCCTCGGCGATGGACCAGTAGGCGGTCTCGAGGTCGCCGTGGCGGGAGACGAGGTCGTCCTTGTCCCACTCGCCGAGGATGCGGCCGCCGCCGATGATCACGAGGCGGTCGGCGATGAGCTGCATCTCGTGCAGCAGGTGCGAGGAGATGAGGACGGCGCGGCCCTCGGCGGCCAGCGTGCGGACGGTGCCGCGGAGCCAGCGGATGCCGTCGGGGTCGAGGCCGTTGGCCGGCTCGTCGAGGATGACGTTGCCGGGGTCGCCGAGCAGCGCGGTGGCGAGACCGAGGCGCTGGCGCATGCCGAGGCTGAAGCCGGAGATGCGGCGCTTGGCGACGGACTCCAGACCGACCTGGCGCAGGCACTCGTCGGCGCGGGAGTCGGGGATGCCGGCGCCGGCGGCGATGGAGCGCAGGTGGGTGCGGGCGGTCAGGCCGGGGTTCATCCACTCGGCGTCCAGCATGGCGCCGACGACGCGGGCCGGGTTGCGGTGCTCGTGCAGCGGGGCGCCGGCGAAGTGGGCGGTGCCGGAGTCGGCGCGGTCGAGGCCGAGCATGCAGCGCATGGTGGTGGACTTGCCGGCGCCGTTGGGGCCGAGGAAGCCGGTGACCAGGCCGTCGGGGGCGGTGAAGGTGACGTGGTCGATGACGGGGTTGCCGCCGTAGGTCTTCGTGAGGTCCGTGACGTTGAACATGTCCATCATGTTCGTCCGCGGCGGGCGCGGAAACATCGGACCACGGGACCATTTCCCCAGGTCATCGGGAATCATCCCCCGGTATGACGCCGGGTGCGCCGGCGTCGTCCCGGGGTAGCCGGGAGGGTGCTCCGGGGCCGCCCGGCGGGGTGCCGGGGTCGGATGGCGGGCGCGCCGGCGACTTCCGCGGGCCCGCGCGCCCGGCGGCCGATACCGGGGTCGTACGGGCGTGCGCTGCGCTCGACCCGGAAATCATGTGGCCGGGTCCTGCACACCTGCCCATGCATCGTCGCGGCCCCGTTCGTGCTCGTTGCGCACCCTTTCGGGCCCCGCCGCGACCCCGTTCCGGCCGCCCGGATCCGCCCTCCCCCGCAGGCCAGACCCGCTTTCGGCCGCCCGGAGCCATCATCCCCCGCAGGCCAGACCCGCTTTCGGCCGTTCAGACCCGGTTCTAACAGGGTCGGAACGGCCGAAAACGGGTCGGGACGAAGGGGTGTACGGGGCGGGCGCCCCGCTCCCCTACTCCCCGAGCAGGGACTCGCGCAGGCGGCGGTCCTTCTCCAGGACCTGGTCCCGCATGTCGTCCTGGTACTTCTCCATCGCGGCGACCAGCTCGGGGTGGCCGGCGGACAGGATGCGCACGGCGAGGAGGCCGGCGTTCTTCGCCTGGCCGACGCCGACGGTGGCGACGGGCACGCCGCCCGGCATCTGCACGATGGACAGCAGGGAGTCGACGCCCTCCAGGTTCTCCAGCGGGCGCGGCACGCCGATGACCGGCAGCGGCGTCGCCGCGGCGACCATGCCCGGCAGGTGGGCGGCGCCGCCGGCGCCCGCGATGATGCACTTCAGGCCGCGGCCGGCCGCGGACTTGGCGTACTCGAGCATGCGGTCGGGGGTGCGGTGGGCGCTGACGACGCCGACCTCGAACGGCACCCCGAACTCCGCGAGGGCCTCGGCGGCGGGCTGCATCGTCGGCCAGTCCGAGTCGCTGCCCATGATGAGGCCCACGAGCGGGCCGTTGACGTTCTCCATGTGTCCGTTCCTTCGTCCGGGCGAGTACAGGGTGAGTGCGGGTGTGCGCAGGTCAGCGCCGTCGGATGGGCGCGCCCGCGCAACCGCGCGGCCGCGCGGCGGTCAGTCCGCCGACCAGCCGTCGGCCCAGGTGGTGTTGACGACGTAGCCGGCGGCGAGCTCCGCCTCGCGGCGGACGCGGGCGACGCCCTCCGGCGAGCCGTCGGCGCCGCTGACGTTGACGTGGCCGAGCTTGCGGCCGGCGCGGTGGCCCTTGCCGTACCAGTGGATCTTCGCGTGCGGGAAGCGGCGGCGGACTTCGTCGAAGCGCTCGGCGACGGGCTGCTCCGGGTCCTCGTCGGCGCCGAGGGTGTTGGCCATGACGGTGACGGCGGCGGTCGGCTCGGTCGACCCCAGCGGGGCGTCGAGCACGGCGCGGAGGTGCTGCTCGAACTGGGAGGTCACGCAGCCGTCCTGGGTCCAGTGCCCGGTGTTGTGGGGGCGCATGGCCAGCTCGTTGACGGCGATGTCGGGCTGCCCGGCCTCGTCGCGGATCTCGAACAGCTCGACGGCCAGGACGCCGGTGACGCCGAGCTCCTCCGCGATGCGGGTGGACAGCTCGCGGCAGCGCTCCTCCAGGGCGGGGTCGAGGCCCGGCGCGGGGCAGACGGCCTCCCAGCAGATGCCGTCGCGCTGCACCGACTCGACGACGGGCCACGCGGCGACCTCGCCGGAGGGGGTGCGGGCGCACATCGCGGACAGCTCGCGGGCCAGGTCGACCTTCTTCTCCGCCATGAGCGGCACCCCGTCGTCAAGCAGGCGCTGAACCAGGGGCTCGAGCTCGTCGGCGGACGGGAACCACACGCCGTGGCCGTCGTAGCCGCCGCGGCGCGCCTTCAGGCACACCTGGCCCGACACGGCCTGCGCGAAGCCGGCCGCGTCCTCGACCGATTCGATGGCGGCGAACGGCGGGACGGGCGCGCCCATCTCCCGCAGCCGCTTGCGCATGACCAGCTTGTCCTGCGCGTGGACCAGGGCGTCGGGGCCCGGCTGGACGGACACGCCGTCGGCCTCGAGGGCGCGGAGGTGCTCCGTCGGCACGTGCTCGTGGTCGAAGGTCATCGCGTCGGCGCCGGCGACCGCGCGGCGCAGGTCCGCGAGGTCGGTGTAGTCGCCGAGCTCCACGTCCGCGCACACCTGCGCGGCGGAGGAGTCGGGCGATCCGGCGAGCAGGCGCAGGGACTGGCCGAGCTCGATGGCGGCGGTCTGCATCATCCTGGCCAGCTGGCCGTCGCCGATGACGGCGATGACGGGCATACCGGGGGCGTGGGCGGGGTGTTCGCGGGCGTCGTCGGTCACGGCCCCATCATAGGCGGCGGGCCCTCCGGCCCCCGCGACCACTATCATCGGGGCCCATGGCCGAGCATGCGAGCACCACCCCGGCGGCGACCTCCCCGGACGGCGACCGTCCGGTCGGTTTCGACCGCGAGAAGTACATCACCCTCCAGTCGGAGCACATCCGGCGCCGCCGCGAGTCCATCGGCGGGAAGCTGTACCTGGAGATGGGCGGCAAGCTCTTCGACGACATGCACGCCTCCCGCGTGCTGCCCGGCTTCACGCCGGACAACAAGATCGCCATGCTGGAGCGCATCCGCGACGAGATGGAGATCCTGGTCTGCATCAACGCCCGCGACCTGCGGCGCAAGAAGGTCCGCGCGGACCTGGACATCCCCTACGAGGAGGATCTGCTGCGCCTGGTCGACGTGTTCCGGGAGCGGGGCTTCCTGGTGCAGCACGTGGTGCTGACGCAGTACGAGGAGTCGAACGACGAGGCGGTGGCGTTCCGCGAGCGCCTCATCAAGCTGGGCGTGACGGTGTCGCGGCACTACCGCATCCCGGGGTACCCGGCGAACGCGGATCTCATCATCAGCCCGGACGGGTTCGGGCGGAACGAGTACGCGGAGACGACGCGCGACGTCGTCGTCGTGACGGCCCCCGGCCCGGGCTCCGGCAAGCTGGCCACCTGCCTGTCGCAGATCTACCACGAGCATGAGCGGGGCACGGTCGCCGGCTACGCGAAGTTCGAGACGTTCCCGGTGTGGAACCTGCCCATCGATCATCCGGTGAACATGGCGTACGAGGCGGCGACGGCGGACCTCGACGACGTGAACATGATCGACCCGTTCCACCTGAAGGCCCACGGCGAGCAGGCGGTGAACTACAACCGCGACGTCGAGGTGTTCCCGCTGCTGAAGCGGCTGCTGGAGCGCATCTCCGGGGATTCGCCGTACGAGTCGCCGACGGACATGGGCGTGAACATGGCGGGCATGGCCATCGTGGACGACGCGGTGTGCCGCCGGGCGGCGGAGCAGGAGATCATCCGCCGCCTGTACAAGGCGCTGGTGGACGAGGCGCGGACGGAGTCGGATCCGGAGGTCTCGGACCGCATCGCGATCATCATGGGCAAGCTGGGCCTGTCGACGTCGGACCGCCCGGTGGTCGCCCCCGCCCTGGAGATGGCGGAGGAGACGGGCGCCCCGGCGGCGGCGATGCAGCTGCCGGACGGGACGATCATCGCGGGCAAGACGTCGCCGCTGCTGGGCTGCTCCGCGGCGATGCTGCTGAACGCGCTGAAGCACCTGGCGGGCATCGATCCGGAGGTGAAGCTGCTGGCGCCGGGGTCCATCCGCCCGATCCAGTCGCTGAAGACGGAGCACCTGGGCAGCCGGAATCCGCGGCTGCACACCGACGAGGTGCTCATCGCGCTGAGCGTGTCGGCGGACACGGACCCGAACGCGCGGCGGGCGCTGGAGGAGCTGTCGACGCTGCGGGGCTGCGACGCGCACACGACGACGATCCTCGGGTCGGTCGACGAGGGCATCTTCCGCAACCTCGGGATGCTGGTCACCTCGGAGCCGCGGTTCCAGCGCCGCGCGTTGTACCGCAAGCGCTAGGGGTCCGCGGGTCAGGGGCTTGACGACGGCGCCCGGCGGCGTCCCCGTCAGCGCCCGGCGATGACGCGGGCGACGCGGCGGGAGCCGGGCACGCCCTCGATGACCAGCGGCGGCCGCCACGGGCCCGTCGACACCTCGAGCACCGAGCCGCGGCGGCCGACGCCGCGGACCGACCGCAGGTCGACGACGACGATGTCGGGCCGGACGATGCCGCGGCGCAGGATGAGGCGCCGGTCGGTGACGACGAGGCGCCGGCCCAGCCAGCCGAGCACGGGCGCGCCGACGCGCCACGCCAGCAGCAGCGGCCAGGCGGTCAGCAGCATGGCGCGCAGGCCGCGGAGGTCGCCGTCGCCGATGTAGGGGCCGTCGATGAAGCCGACGAGCAGCCAGATGACGCCGGTGATGACGGCGAGCTCGACCATCGGCCGCACGAGGTCCGTGAAGACGGGGTTGACGTCGAGGAGGACCTCCTCCCCCGGGTCCATCTCGTCGTAGGGGAAGGGCATCTACGCGCCGTCCCCCGCGTAGCCGCCGCCGGCGGCGCGGACGTGGCGGACGTCGCCGGCGGTGACGACGTGCCGGCGGCCGGCGTCGTCGACGACCTCCAGCTCCCCGTCCCCGCCGACGCCGGTGGCGCGGCCCGTGAAGGCGGAGCCGTCGGGAAGCTCGACGCGCACGTCCATGCCGACGGTGACGCAGCCGTCGCGGAAGTCCGCGAGGAACCCGGCGACGTCGGTGCGCCACTGGTCCGCGCGGGCCTCGAGGGCGCGGCAGACGGCCGCCAGCAGATCGGAGGCGTCGAGGTCCGACGCACCCTCCAGGGCCAGCGACGTCGCGTGCGGCACGGGCAGCTGCTCCCGCGTCATCAGCACGTTGACGCCGATGCCGACGGCCATCGCCGGCGGCTCCAGCGACGCGGCCTCGACGAGGATGCCGCAGATCTTGCGGCCGCCGACCAGCACGTCGTTCGGCCACTTCACCTGCGCGTCGACGCCCGCAGCCTCCCGCAGCGCGTCGCGCACGGCCATGCCCGCGACCAGCGGCAGCAGGCCGAGGCGGGTCAGCGGCACACCCTCCGGGCGCAGCAGCGCCGACAGGGCCAGGTTCACCCCGGGCGGGGTCTCCCACGCCCGGGACATGCGGCCCCGCCCGGCGCGCTGGTCGACGGTGGCGACGACGGCGGGGGCGGCCGCCCCGGCGCGCGCCATCGCCAGGGCGTCGGCGTTCGTGGAGCCCGTGTGATCGGGAAGGACGACGTCCCACCCCGGCAGGGACTCCCGCACCCGCGCCTCGTCGAGCCGCAGGGCGCCCGCGGCCGGCCGATCGTTTCGCTGCTCGTCCATGGCGTCACAGTCTAGCGGCGGGGCCGGCACCGCCCTCCCGCGCGGACGACCGGCGCCCGGTGACCGTCCGCGCACCTCCGGCCGCACGGGGACGCCCGCCCGGAGCGGCGGCCGCGCATGGGCCGCACCCGCCGCACGCGTACCACCCCCGCGTTTCGGTTTCGGAGTGTGAACGTTCTCACATCCCCAACGGTTTTACATTTTCGTTACCGAACACTAGCTTGCTCAAACATGACTCTTTCCTCACGTTTGGTCGCCGACAGCCAGCCCCGCCCCGACGCCGACGCCACCGCGGACGCTCCGGCCGCGCACGCCACCCAGGCGCACGCCGCGCACGCAGGCGCGCACTCCCCCGCGTCCGCGGCCGCGAAGACCGCCCACGAGGCGCCCGCGACGGCGCACCGCCACCCGAACTCCGCCTCCGCGGAGCGGGCGTCGGCGCCGGTGCCGGCGATGCCGACGCCGTCGGAGGTCGAGGCCGCGCGCCCGCCGCAGACGACGGCGGAGAAGAACGCGGAGCTGGTGCGCCGCCGCGCGGAGGCGCACGTGCCGATGGGCGACGCCGCCCACGAGAAGCTGCGCTCGAAGGGCCGCCTGACCAACCGCGACCGGCTGGAGCACCTGCTGGACGAGGGCTCCTTCGTGGAGTTCGACGCCCTGGCCCGCCACCGCACGGAGGCGTTCGGCATGGGCGCGCGCCGCCCGGCCACCGACGGCATCGTCACCGGCTGGGGCACGATCGACGGCCGCGAGGTCTGCGTGTTCTCGCAGGACGGCACGGTCTTCGGCGGCGCGCTCGGCGAGGTCTACGGCGAGAAGATGGTGAAGCTGCAGGAGCTGGCCATCGCCACGCGCCGGCCGATCATCGGCCTGTACGAGGGCGCGGGCGCCCGCATCCAGGACGGCGCGGTGTCGCTGGACTACATCGCCCGCACCTTCCGCTCGAACGTGCTGGCGTCGGGCGTGGTGCCGCAGATCTCCGTCATCTTCGGCGCCTGCGCCGGCGGCAACGCCTACTCCCCCGCGCTGACGGACTTCACGGTGATGGTGCGGGACTCCTCCCGCATGTTCGTCACCGGCCCGGACGTCATCAAGACGGTGACGGGCGAGGAGATCACGCAGCACGAGCTGGGCGGCGCCGACGCCCACATGACGCTGGGCGGCAACACGCACTACACGGCGGACAGCGAGGAGGACGCCCTCAACTGGGTCGCCGACCTCCTCGATCACCTGCCGGACCACAACGAGGCGTCCCCGCCGCCGGGCGACGACGCGGGCGCGTCCCTCGACCCGTCGTGGTCGGAGCCGTCGGAGGAAGACCTGGCGCTGGACTCGCTCATCCCGGATTCGGCGGCGACGCCGTACGACGTCCGCCAGGTCATCGACGCGCTCACCGACGACGGCGACCACCTGGAGATCCAGGCCGACCGGGCGGAGAACGTCGTCATCGCGTTCGGCCGGGTCGACGGCCGCTCCGTCGGCTTCGTCGCCAACCAGCCGCTGCACTTCGCCGGCTGCCTGGACATCGACGCGGCGGAGAAGGCGGCGCGGTTCATCCGCACCTGCGACGCGTTCGGCATCCCGATCGTGCTGCTGGTGGACGTGCCGGGCTTCCTGCCCGGCGCGGATCAGGAGCACGGCGGCATCCTGCGCCGCGGCGCGAAGCTGCTGTATGCCTACGCGGAGGCGTCGGTGCCGAAGATCACCGTCACCATGCGGAAGGCCTACGGCGGCGCGTACTGCGTCATGGGCTCGAAGGGCCTGGGCGCGGACGTGAACCTGGCGTGGCCGACCGCGCAGATCGCGGTAATGGGCGCGCAGGGCGCCGTCGGCTTCCTGCACCGCCGCGAGATCCGCGCCGCCGTCGACGACGGCTGGACGGAGGAGCAGGTCGCCGAGCTCATCACGCTGCGCGAGCGGGAGTACGAGGACCACATGCTGAACCCGTACAACGCCGCCGAGCGCGGGCTCATCGACGAGGTCATCCTGCCGTCCGAAACCCGCGGCCGCGTCGCGCGCCACCTGCGCCTGCTGTCGGGCAAGCGCGTCGCCCGCCCGGCACGCCGGCACGGCAACATGCCGCTGTAGGCGCGCGGGCCGGGGCGGGCGCCGTCGCAAAGCTCCTCCCGGGGCACCGCATCGCGCACCGCGCGGCGCCCCGCGGAACCCTCCGCGCACCGTGCGCGTGACGACGGCGACCGCCCCGGCGGCCACCCCTGGCGGGGGTGGCGCCGGGCGCGGCTTCGCGGCACGGCGGCCGCCCCGCGCGCCCGGTTCCTCCCCGCCGAACCCCCGTCGCCCCCGTCCACCATCCCCCGTTTCCGGGGAGTCCCCGGATTACGCCGTAGACTTGCAACCATGACGACTGCCGCAACCGACAACCCCAGCACCGAGGTGGCCAAGAACACCACCGCGGGCAAGCTCGCGGACCTCCGCGCGCGCCTCGCGGAGACCCAGGCCCCCATGGGCGAGAAGGCCATCGAGAAGGTCCACGACAAGGGCAAGCTCACCGCGCGCGAGCGCATCGAGTTCCTGCTCGACGACGGGTCCTTCGTCGAGATCGACGCCCTGGCCCGCCACCGCTCCAAGAACTTCGGCCTCGACGCCAAGCGACCCGTCACCGACGGCGTCGTGACCGGCTACGGAACGATCGACGGCCGCAAGGTCTGCGTCTTCTCCCAGGACGGCGCCATCTTCGGCGGCGCGCTCGGCGAGGTCTACGGCGAGAAGATCGTGAAGATCATGGATCTGGCGATCAAGACGGGCGTGCCGATCATCGGCATCAACGAGGGCGCCGGCGCCCGCATCCAGGAGGGCGTCGTGTCCCTCGGCCTGTACTCGCAGATCTTCTTCCGCAACACGCAGGCCTCGGGCGTCATCCCGCAGATCTCCCTCATCATGGGCGCCTGCGCCGGCGGCCACGTGTACTCCCCGGCCCTGACGGACTTCATCGTCATGGTCGACGGCACCTCGAAGATGTTCATCACCGGCCCGGACGTCATCAAGACCGTCACGGGCGAGGAGGTCACGCAGGAGGAGCTCGGCGGCGCCGGCACCCACATGTCGACCTCCGGCACGTCGCACTACACCGCCGCCGACGACGAGGACGCCCTGTCGTTCGTCCAGGAGCTGGTCGGCCACCTCCCGTCGAACAACCGCGCCGAGGCGCCGCGGGTGGAGGCCGACATCATGGAGGGCTCCATCAAGGACAACATCACCGAGACGGACCTCGAGCTCGACACCATCATCCCGGACTCCCCGAACCAGCCGTACGACATCAAGGAGGTCATCACCAGGCTCTCCGACGACGGCGACTTCCTGGAGATCCAGGAGGACTACGCGCAGAACGTGGTCGTCGGCTTCGGCCGCATCGAGGGCCGCTCCGTCGGCTTCGTCGCGAACCAGCCGATCCAGTTCGCCGGCTGCCTGGACATCAAGGCCGCCGAGAAGGCCGCCCGCTTCGTCCGCACCTGCGACGCCTTCAACATCCCGATCATCATGCTGGTCGACGTGCCGGGCTTCCTGCCGGGCACCAGCCAGGAGTTCGACGGCATCATCCGCCGCGGCGCGAAGCTGCTGTACGCCTACGCGGAGGCGACCGTCGGCAAGATCACGGTCATCACCCGCAAGGCCTACGGCGGCGCGTACTGCGTCATGGGCTCCAAGGACATGGGCGCCGACCTGGCCCTGGCCTGGCCGACCGCGCAGATCGCCGTCATGGGCGCCTCCGGCGCCGTCGGCTTCGTGTACCGCAAGGAGATCCGCGCCGCCGCCGAAGCGGGCGAGGACCCGGCCGCCGTGCAGAAGAAGTACGAGCAGGAGTACGAGGACACCCTGGTCAACCCGTACGTCGCCGCCGAGCGCGGCTTCGTCGACGCGGTCATCCCGCCGTCGGAGACCCGCGGCCAGATCATCGAGGGCCTGCGCCTGCTCGACCGCAAGGTCGTCAACGTGCCCGCCAAGAAGCATGGGAACATTCCGCTGTGACCGATCAGAACACGACCGAGGCCGGCGCCCCGGAGGCGGAGGCGAAGAAGCCCTTCCTCACGGTGCTGTCCGGTAACCCGACCCCGCAGGAGACCGCGGCGCTGACCGTGCTGTTCGCCGGCATGGCCAACGGCGCCGCCGACTCCGGCCCGACGGGCCCCCGCAACCTGTGGGGCCGCTACGAGGACGGCTTCCACCGCCCCTCCAGCTACAACCCGTCGAGCTTCATGAACGTCCAGTTCTACTAGGCCCGGTGCCGGGGCTCCCCGGCCCCGCCGAGCCGGCCGCGGCAGCGGCACCCGGCCCGGATCGCCCGCGTGGCGGTCCGGGCCGTCGTCATGCGCGACGACGTTCCCCGCGCCCGGCGCGGGCGCGTCCCCGGCGGCGTCCCCGCCGGGGCGGGGGCCGTCGTCACGCGCACCCGGGCGCAGTCGCGTGCGCGGCGCGGGCGCTACCCTGGCCGCATGCCCGTGATGGTCCTCGCCTCCAGCTCCCCGTCCCGCCTGATGGTCCTGCGCAACGCCGGCGTCGACCCGGTGGTCGCGCCGCCGGACGTCGACGAGGACGCGGCGCTGGAGCGCATGCGCGGCGAGGGCCCGGCGGAGACCGTGACCGCGCTGGCCCGGGCGAAGTCCGCGGCCGCCGCCGACCACGCGCGGGAGAGCGCCGCCCGCGCCATCGGGGACGCGGACGACGACGTCGTGGTCGTCGCCCGCGACTCCATGCTGCTGCTCGACGGAGAGCTGTCCGGCAAGCCGCACACCGTCGACGAGTGCGTGCGCCGGTGGGGCCTGCAGCGCGGCCGCGACGCGGAGCTGGTGACCGGCCACTGCGTCACCTGGCTGCCCGCCGGCGGCGGGGAGCCGTGCACGGAGGCCGGCGCCGTGCGGGCGACCGTGCGCTTCGGCGAGCCGTCGGACGCGGACGTGCGCGCCTACGCGGAGTCCGGCGAGCCGCTGGGCTGCGCGGGGGCGTTCACGCTGGAGGCGCTCGGCGGCTGGTTCATCGACGGCGTCGACGGCGACCCGTCGAACGTGCTGGGCCTGTCGCTGCCGTTCCTGCGGCGCACGCTGGCCGGGTGGGGCCTGGACGTCTCGGCGTTCTGGAACACCGCCTCGGGCGCGGCGCGCGCCTGACGGGCCGGTCCCCGCATCGGCCCGCCCTCCCCGCCGCGCGACGCCGGACTTTCCGCGAATCCGCGGCGGGCAGAATAGGCTGTACCCAGAACCCGACCGCGACGCGCGCATGCGCGACAAGGAGATCCGGAGACGACGATGGCGGCGCCCCATGACCCGCACCCCCAGTTCCAGCAGTACGCCCACCCCGAGCGGCTCGTGTCCAGCTCGTGGCTGGCCGCGCGCCTGGGCACGCCCGGCCTCCGGGTGGTGGAGTCCGACGAGGACGCCCTGCTGTACGACATCGGCCACATCCCGGGCGCGGTGCGCATCGACTGGCACGCCGATCTGAACGACCCGGTGCTGCGCGACTACATCGACGCGGAGGCGTTCGCCGAGCTGATGCGGTCGAAGGGCATCTCCCGCGACGACACGGTGGTCATCTACGGCGACAAGTCCAACTGGTGGGCGGCGTACACGCTGTGGGTCTTCGAGCTGTTCGGCCACCCGGACGTGCGCCTGCTGAACGGCGGCCGCGACGCGTGGATGACGGAGGAGCGCGACACCAGCTTCGAGGTGCCGGAGTACCCGCGCACCGACTACCCGGTGGTGGAGCGCGACGACGCGGCGCAGCGCGCGTTCGCGTTCGACGTGTGGCAGTCGCTCGGCGAGGCGGAGCTCATCGACGTCCGCACGCCGGAGGAGTACGAGGGCAACCGGACCCACATGGTCGATTACCCGCAGGAGGGCGTGCTGCGCGGCGGCCACATCCCGACGGCGGTGAACGTGCCGTGGAACCAGTCGGTGCACCCGAACTCCCGCTTCCGCTCGCGCGAGGAGCTGGAGGAGATCTACTCCTCCGTGCTGGACGACGCGTCGGGCGACCGCGACACCATCGTCTACTGCCGCATCGGCGAGCGCTCCGCCCACACGTGGTTCGTGCTGCACCACCTGCTGGGCGTCGACCGGGTCCGCAACTACGACGGCTCCTGGGTCGAGTGGGGCAACATGATCCGCGTGCCCATCGCGCGCGGGAAGGAGCCGGGCGAGGCCCCGGCCGGCGGTGCGCGTCCCCCGCGGGGCGCCTGACGACGGCACCCTCCCCCGCCACGCCGCCGCGCGTGCGGCGACGGCGCCCCGCCACCCCCGCCCGCGCCCCCCGGTTTACCGGGGGCGCGGGCGCGTCGGTTCCCGGGACATAACCGTTGATCGGCGTTCAGGGCCAGGTCATCACCCCTGCGACGGGGTGACGCGGCGGCTCCCCCTCGTCGTCCTGTGCAAGAATGGACCCGTTGGGAATCTCCCCTGCGCCCGCCCGCGGGCGACGGAAATCCCAGTGAACTGTCGCACAACAACACAATCGAGAGAACAGGGCCGATCCGCTCCCCGCCCGGGCGCGGATCCTCGCCCCGCGTAGGCGGGGTACGCCGTTCGCCACGAAAACAGGAGGGTTTCGTGTCCACTCATCCCACCGGAAAGATCACGAAGGTCCTCGTCGCCAACCGCGGCGAGATCGCCGTGCGCGTCATCCGCGCCGCGAAGGACGCCGGCATCCCGTCGGTGGCCGTCTACGCGGACCCCGACAAGGACGCGCCCTTCGTGACCATGGCCGACGAGGCGTTCGCCCTGGGCGGCACCACCTCGGCCGAGTCCTACCTGGTCTTCGACAAGATCCTGGACGCCGCGAAGAAGTCGGGCGCCAACGCCATCCACCCGGGCTACGGCTTCCTGTCGGAGAACGGCGACTTCGCCGAGGCCGTCGAGGCCGCCGGCCTCATCTGGATCGGCCCGTCGCCGGAGTCCATCCGCGCCCTGGGCGACAAGGTCACCGCCCGCCACATCGCCCTGAAGGCCGAGGCCCCGATGGCCCCGGGCACCAAGGAGCCGGTGAAGGACGCGACCGAGGTCGTGAAGTTCGCGGAGGAGCACGGCCTGCCCATCGCCATCAAGGCGGCGTTCGGCGGCGGCGGCCGCGGCATGAAGGTCGCCCACACGATGGACGAGGTGGAGGACCTGTTCGAGTCCGCCGTCCGCGAGGCGACCGCCGCCTTCGGCCGCGGCGAGTGCTTCGTCGAGCGCTACCTGGACAAGGCCCGCCACGTGGAGTGCCAGGTCGTCGCCGACCAGCACGGCAACGTCATCGTCGCCTCCACCCGCGACTGCT
This sequence comes from Corynebacterium sp. 335C, assembly GCF_053525695.1. Taxonomy (NCBI): domain Bacteria; kingdom Bacillati; phylum Actinomycetota; class Actinomycetes; order Mycobacteriales; family Corynebacteriaceae; genus Corynebacterium; species Corynebacterium sp. 335C. The sequence goes on along the minus strand of NZ_JASTTB010000002.1, from coordinate 48,969 downwards.
CCCTGCAGCGCCGCTTCCAGAAGCTGGTCGAGGAGGCCCCGGCGCCGTTCCTCACCGAGGAGCAGGACAAGCGCCTGCGCGAGTCCGCGAAGGCCATCTGCAAGGAGGCCGGCTACTACGGCGCCGGCACCGTGGAGTACATGATCGGCAGCGACGGCCTGATCTCCTTCCTCGAGGTCAACACCCGACTGCAGGTCGAGCACCCGGTCACCGAGGAGATCACGGGCCTGGACCTGGTCCGCGAGCAGTTCCGCATCGCCGAGGGCGACGAGATCTCCATCAAGGAGGATCCGGAGTACAACGGCCACGCCTTCGAGTTCCGCATCAACGGCGAGGACGCGGGCACCAACTTCATGCCGGCCCCGGGCACCATCACGAAGTACGCCGAGCCGTCGGGCCCGGGCGTGCGCATGGACTCCGGCGTCCGCGAGGGCGACGTCATCGGCGGCCAGTTCGACTCGATGCTGGCGAAGCTCATCGTGTGGGGCAAGGACCGCGACGAGGCGCTGCGCCGCTCCGCCCGCGCCCTGGCCGAGTACGAGGTCGAGGGCCTGGCCACCGTCATCCCGTTCCACCGCCACATCGTCGAGAACCCGGCGTTCGTGGGCGACGGCGAGAAGTTCGACGTCTACACGAAGTGGATCGAGGAGGAGTGGGACAACCCGATCGAGCCGTACGCGGGCAACGCGGAGGTCGACGAGGACGAGCAGGTCCCGTCCCAGAAGGTCGTCGTCGAGATCGACGGCCGCCGCGTCGAGGTCGCCCTGCCGGGTGACCTGGCGCTGGGCGGCGGCGCCGGCGGCGCCAAGAAGAAGGCGAAGAAGAAGCGCTCCGGCGGCGCCAAGAAGGCCGCCTCCGGCGACGCGGTCGTCGCGCCGATGCAGGGCACCGTCATCAAGGTCCAGGTCGAGGAGGGCCAGGAGGTCAACGAGGGCGACACCGTCGTCGTGCTCGAGGCCATGAAGATGGAGAACCCGGTCAAGGCGCACAAGTCCGGCACCGTCACCGGCCTGGCCGCCGAGGCCGGCCAGGGCGTCGGCAAGGGCGACGTGCTGCTCGAGATCAAGTAGCCCGGCGCGCCGCGGCACCGCCGCGCGCCTCCCCGGCCCCCGCGTCCGCCACGGACGCGGGGGCCGCGCCCGTCCCGGGCCGGCGGCGGTCCCGCACGGGCCGCCGCGGGGGCGGGCCCCCGCCCGCCCCTCCCCGACCACGCCACCGCGCAACCGCACCACCGCGCAACCGCACCACAGGAGCACCATGGAACCCCTCGAACTCAACGCCGGCCGCTTCCACCTGCGCCCGCTGCGCCACGACGGCCGCGTCGACGACGTGCCCGCCCTCCGCCTCGTCCACGGCGACGACGTCGACGCCTCCCACGTCGAGCGCGCCGCCGCCGACTGGGCCGCCGACCGCGCCTACCGGTGGGCGGTCGCCGAGCAGACCCACGTCGACCTCGTCGCCGAGGCGGCCGTGACGCTCGTCGACGGCGACGGCTCCGCGGTCGTCGAGGTGCTGCCCGCCGGCGACGCCGCCCGGGTCATCCCCGTCGACGACCCCGACGTCGAGCCCGTCACGGTGGGCGACGCGTGCCGGGCGGCCCGTGACGTCGTCACGCGCTTCGCGCAGGGCGCGCTGGGCCGCCAGACGCGCGACCGCGCCTGACCCCGCGACCGCGTCGCGGCCCCTCCCCCGTCCCGCACCGCCCCGCCCGGCCCCGCGCACCGCGCACCGCGCGGGGGCACCCGCCTCCCCGGAAATCCCCCGCGGCTTGCGGCGGGGGCGTCCGCGGCGGGTGCCCGCCCCCGTAGAATCGGGCGGGTGAGGATCCCCGGCCAGCTGCAGAGCGAACTCGAGACCCAGGCCCGCGCCCTGTTCACCCGCGGAGGGCGCACCGTCGTCGCCGCCGTCGACCAGGGCACGACGTCGACCCGCTGCATCCTGTTCGACCGGGAGGGCCACCGCCTGGGCATGAGCCAGCTGGAGCACCGCCAGATCATGCCGCGGCCCGGCTGGGTGGAGCACGACCCGCGGGAGCTGTGGGCCAACACCCGGCGCGTCATCGCCGACATCACCGCAGACCTGGAGCACCCGGCGAACGACATCGCGGCGCTGGGCATCACCAACCAGCGCGAGACGACCATCGTCTGGGACCGGAAGACCGGCGAGCCGGTGTACAACGCCATCGTCTGGCAGGACACCCGCACGAAGGACATCTGCCGCCGGCTGGCGGACGAGGTCGGCGAGGAGCGCATCACCCGCATCACCGGACTGCCGGTGTCGACGTACTTCTCCGGCCCGAAGGTCACGTGGATCCTCGACAACGTGGAGGGCGCCCGCGAGCGCGCCGAGCGCGGCGAGCTGCTGTTCGGCACCGTCGACACGTGGCTGACGTGGAACCTCACCCGGCGCGACGGCCGCGCCCTGCACGTCACCGACGTCACCAACGCCTCCCGCACCATGCTCATGAACGTGGAGACGCTGGAGTGGGACGCGTCGCTGTGCGAGGCGATGGGCATCCCCATGGAGATGCTGCCCCGCATCGTCAGCTCCTCCCAGTACCTGGGCAAGGTCCGCCATCACGGCCCCGTCCACGGCGTGCCGCTGGCCGGCATCCTCGGCGACCAGCAGGCCGCGACGTTCGGCCAGGCGTGCCTGGAGCCGGGCGAGGCGAAGAACACCTACGGCACGGGCAACTTCCTGCTGCTCAACACGGGCACGGTGCCGCGGCGCAGCGACCACGGGCTCATCACGACGGTCTGCTACCGCATCGGCGACGAGCTGCCGGTGTACGCGCTGGAGGGCTCCATCGCCGTGACCGGCTCGCTGGTGCAGTGGCTGCGCGACAACCTGGGGCTCATCCGCTCCAGCTCGGACGTGGAGGCGCTGGCCCGCACGGTCGACGACAACGGCGGCGTCTACATCGTCCCCGCGTTCTCCGGCTTGCTGGCGCCGCACTGGCGGCCCGACGCGCGCGGCATCATCGCGGGCCTGACCCGCTACTCCAACAAGGGCCACATCGCCCGCGCCGCGCTGGAGGCGACGGCGTACCAGACCCGCGAGGTCGTCGAGGCGATGAACGCCGACTCCGAGGTGGAGCTGACCACCCTGCGCGTCGACGGCGGCATGACGGTCAACGACCTGCTCATGCAGTTCCAGGCAGACGTCCTCGGTGTGCCGGTGACGCGCCCGGTCATCACGGAGACGACGTCGCTGGGCGCCGCGTACGCCGCCGGCCTGGCGGTCGGGTACTGGGAGTCGACCGACCAGATCCGCGACATGTGGCAGGAGGACACGACGTTCCGCCCGTCGATGACCGCCGCGGACCGCGACGCGCTGTTCGCGCGCTACGGCGACGCCGTCGCCCGCACCCTCGACTGGGAGTAGCCGGGCGCGGGGTGCGGCACGCGGGTGCGGCGCCGCGCGTGGTCGCGCGCCGCGGTGCGTGACGACGCCCCGGGCTACGTGGCGGGCCCGTGCTGCGGCCCGGACTCCGCCGGCCGCAGCAGGTAGACGTCCATGATCCAGCCGTGCTCGGCGCGCAGGCTCCGCTTCAGCTCCGCCAGCTCCTCCCCGATCTCGCCGACGACGCCGCGCCGGATGACCTGGTGCGGGGTGCCCAGGTAGGCGCCCCACAGGATCTCCTCGTCCGGCTCCGCGTGCTCCAGCCACGCCGCGCCGCCGTCGAGCATGACGACGGCGTCTGTCCCGGCGGGGCGCTCCCCGAGCCGGCGGCCCGTCGTCGTCAGCACCGGCCGGCCGATGCGGTTCAGGGGCACGGCGTGCGCCGCCGTCAGCGCCTGCACCGCCGTGATGCCGGGCCGCACCGTCACGTCTGCCTCCAGGCCGAGGCCGCGCATGCGGTCGATGATCCGCAGCGTGGAGTCGTAGAGCGACGGATCGCCCCAGACGAGGAAGGCCGCGGTGCCGCCGTCGTCAAGCTCCCGCTCGATGGCGGCGAGCAGCAGCTCCGCGCGCGCCCGATGCCAGTCCCGCACCGTGGCGCCGTAGTCGCGGGGATCGCGGTCGCGCGGCGGGTCGGGCACGGTGACCAGCCGGACGTCCGGCGCGTGCTCCGCCAGGATGGCGCGGCGGACGGCCAGCAGGTCGTCCTTCGCCGCGCCCTTGTCCAGGGCGATGACGACGTCGACGTCTCGCAGGGCCTCCGCCGCCTCCACGGTGACGTGGCGGGGATCGCCCGCGCCGATGCCGATGACCTCCAGATGACGCATGCCGCCATTGTCCCCCACCGAGGGGGCCTTCCGGCGCGGCGCCCCGGATGCGGTATCGTTTCCCCGTCAGGCCCTAGTAGCTCAGTGGATAGAGCACGGCTCTCCTAAAGCCGGTGTCGGAGGTTCGATTCCTCTCTGGGGCACGCGCGGCGGGGCCGGGCGGGGCAGGCGATGCCCCTCCCGGCCCCGCGTCATGCCCGGGGTGACGGGCCGGCGTCCGCGCCGGAACCGGCGTCCTGGCCGTCCCACCCGTCGTCGATGTCGCCGGAGACCGCGAGGTCGCCGTCGACGCGGACGTCGCCCGACAGGGTCCAGGCGCCGTCGCCGTCGTACTCCCACTCCGGTGCGGGGACCTGGTTGCCGTCGGCGTCGTAGCCCGGCGCCGGCCGGTTCTCGTTGCGCTCCAGCTCCTCCGGGTCGTAGGCGCGGTCCCAGCGGCGGGTGCGGGCCGGCCGCTCCGCGGCGCGGTCGTCGTTCATCGCCTTCAGCAGCGACCACATCATGAGGAACTCGATGAGGAAGAACGGGAAGGCCACGATGATGACGACCTCCTGGATCGCGGCGATGCCGGAATCCGGGGCGATGAGCACCAGCGCCGCGGTGACGGCGCCGACGCCGACGGCCCAGCCGATGCGGTAGATGACCGGGGTGACCGCCTCCTCGCCGGTGGAGAACATGTCCATCACCAGCGCCGCGGAGTCGATGGAGGTGATGAAGAAGATGACGATGATGAGCAGCGCCAGCGGCCCGATCACCGCGTACAGCGGGTACTGCTCCAGCAGGGAGAACAGCGCCACCTCGGTGCGCCCGTCCTCCACGACGGGGCCGGTGAGCACGCCCGGGTCGGCGAGCTCCATCTCCAGGCCGGCGCGGCCGTAGATGGAGAACCAGACCAGCACGAACGCGGAGATGAGGCCCAGCACGCCGCCGATGAACTGGCGGATGGTGCGGCCGCGGGAGATGCGGGCGATGAACATGCCGACGAACGGACCCCAGCAGATGGTCCACGCCCAGTAGAAGGCGGTCCAGGTGCCCAGGAAGTCCGGGTTCTCGTTGAAGCTGTCGACCCAGAACAACAGCTCCGGCAGCGACGAGGCGTAGATGCCGAACGACTCGACGGTCTGCTCCAGCAGCGTCATCGTCGGGCCGAACGCCAGGATGAAGAGCATCAGGAACACGGCCAGGGCGATGTTCACGTTGGACAGGATCTTGATGCCCTTGTCCAGGCCGGTCGCCACGGAGACGCAGGCGACGGCGGTGATGAACAGGATGATCGCCAGGAGCATCCAGGACGCGACGGGCACGCCCCACAGGATGTTCATGCCGGCGTTGATCTGCAGCACGCCGAGGCCGACGGAGACGGCGATGCTGAAGAGGTGGTGCCGATGATGGCGAGCGCGTCGATGAGCTTGCCCGGCCAGCGGTACAGGTGGCCGCCGAGCAGCGGGGCGAACACGGACGACAGCCGCGGGGGCATCTTGCGTTTATAGATAAAGCATCCGAGGGCCAGCCCGGGCAGGGCGAACACGACCCACATGTGCGCGGCGAAGTGGTAGTAGGTGTACTCGAACGCCTGGCGGACGGCCTCCTGCGACATCGGCTCCATGTCCCCGCGCGGCGGGTTGAAGGAGTGGTGCAGCGGCTCGGCGACGCCCCAGAACATGAGGGTCGCGCCGAGGCCAGCGGCGAAGAGCATCGCGAACCAGACGGGCGTGGAGTACTCGGGTTCGTCATCGTCGTCGCCGAGCTTCAGGTTCCCGTAGCGGGACACGAAGATCACGACGAGGAAGACGAAAATCGCCGACACCCCGCCGATGTAGAGCCACCCGAGGTGCTCCATCATGGAGCCGGGCACCGTCCCGTAGACGGTGCGGGCGGACTCGCCGAAGGCCAGGGTGCCGGCGACGAAGACGATGATGAATCCGGCGGCGACGAGGAAGATGAACGGGTCGGTGCGCAGACCGAGGAACCGTTTGGGCGGGGTCCGTTGGCGTCGGCGTCGACCGACGGCGGGTGGTCCGGCTTCTCGGAGCTCATGGTGTTCTCCTGGGTCGGGGATAGTTTCGCGTGTCAACGATAGGGGCGGGGCGCGCCGATGTCGCCCGCCCGCCGGTTTCCCCCGGAGGTTCACCCCAGGTTCGGGGGATGCGCGGGGAGGCCGCCCGCCGCACCGGGTTTCGCCGTGTCGCGTGACGACGGCACCCTCCCCGGCCCCGCGCCCCGGCCCCGCGGCGGCGCCCCGCGGGCCCCTCGGGCGGCGCCTCGCGGGCACCCCGGGCGGCGTCCCGCGAACCCCCGCGGCGGCGCCTCGCCGGTTCCTCCGCCGGAGCCTCGCACACGCGTGCGAAACCCGGGGGTGACCGGCGCCGATGACGGGACCGGGATGTCGGGCGGCGGCGGATAATCGGGGGCATGAAGCGCATCACGGCCCTGGCCGCCATCCCCCTCCTGCTCCTCGCCGCCGGCTGCTCGGGCGCCGGCGAGCCGAATGCCCCGGAGGTCCCGAAGGCCCCGCAGGAGTCCAACGCGCCCGAGCGCGCGAAGCCGGGCGACGACGGGGACGCCGGCGAATCCCCCGAATCCCGCGAATCCGGCCGCGACGAGGCCCGCTCCACGGCGACCACCTCCGCCGACGACCGGCCCGTGGGGCTCACCGACGGCAACTTCGGCGAGCCGACGCGGATCAACAAGACCATCGCGCGGTGCGCGAAGCAGTCGGACGGGGTCTACGAGGTCGGCACGACGTGGTTCACCGACGGCACCTCCGGGTGGACCACCTACTGCGCCGACCGGTTCTACGACGGCCCGCCGCCGGCCGACACGTGGGAGCCGGAGCCGACGTACGAGGAGCCGGCGTACGACGACACGGCGCCCGCATGGGACGGCCCCGCCCCCTCGCACGGCGACGGCGACCTGCCCGGCGACGCCGCCGGCGGATACTGACCGCACCCCCGCCCCTCCCCCGGACCGGATCACCTCCGGCGAACGCGTTTCCGCACGCGAGGGCCGCGGCGGGGTGCGGCGCCGCGGGGGTGGACGGATTCCACCGGGCGCCGAAACCCCCGGCGACCAGTAGGATCGGGCGCAGGAAGCCGATGCGTCGCGCATCCGGCATCACACCGATTGGAGGGTCCCATGTCCACCAAGAAGCCCATCTTCACCGACGTCAACGGCCGCAAGATCTACGCCGATCTGGTGACGGTCGACGACAAGCTCCGCCTGAAGCTGACCGACGACGGCGAGGCGGTGCTGCTGCTCAACTTCTACGACGCCAAGCAGCTCGAGGCGGCCGTGAAGCTGTTCCTCGGCCAGCGCTACGGCCAAAACCTGGCCGGCGTCGGCGCCCCGACCACCCCGAAGGACCGGTCGGAGATGTTCGAGGAGGAGCTCGACGAGATCGAGGCGGCGCTCAAGGAGGAGGCCGCGGAGGACAGGGCCAAGAAGGCCGAGTAGCCGTCCCGCCGGCCCCGGCGCCGCGCCGTCGTCGCGCGCCGCGGGCCCCTCGGCGTCCCCTCCCGCGCCCGGCCGATCCGGCCGGGCCTTCGCCGTTCCCGGGCCGGGCGGGAGGCGTCGTCACGCACCGCGGCACCCCGCGGGACATGCGGAACACGCGGCGCCGGCCGCGGGCACCCGGGGCCCGCGGCGTCAGGCGCGCTCGGCCGGGTGGAACGGCGGGGCGGTGACCCGCATCGGCTCGCCGGAGACCAGCACCCAGCGGCCCTCGCGGGCGACGTCGGCGTCCAGGTGCGCCAGCGCCACCGGCACGCCCGCCGACGGGCCCATGCACGCCGACGTGACGGAGCCGACCGGGCGACCGTCGCCAGGCATCGCGACGACGGCGCCCGCCGCCGGGGCGATGCGGCCGTCGCCGACCAGGCCCGCCACCGTGCGGGACTCCCCGTCCTGCAGCGCCGCGACCAGGCCCTCGCGGCCCACGTACTGCTCCTCCTTCGCCTGCGGCACCAGATGGCGCAGGCCCACGTCGTAGGGCGTGGTGGTGCGGTCCATCTCCGCGCCGACGCGCGGCCGGCCCGCCTCGATGCGCAGCGTCGACCGCGCCAGCAGGCCCGCCGGGCGCAGGCCATGGCCCGCGCCGACGGCGAGGATGGCCGACCACACCGCGCCGGCGTCGCCGACGCGGCCGATGATCTCGAAGCCCTCCTCGCCCGTGTACGACATCGAGCCGACCAGCACCGGGCAGCCGCCCACCAGCGTGAACCGGCAGGTGCGCTCCGCCGCCGGCTCCGTGCCCGGCTCCCGCCAGGCGCCCGCGTCGGCGAGGATGCGGCGGGCCCGCGGGCCCTGCACCGCCAGCTGGAACGACGCCGCGGCGACGTCGGCGATCTCCACCTGGAACTCCGCGGTCCGCGCCACCAGCTCATCCGCCACGACGGAGGCGCGCGCCGCCGTCGGCACCACGAGGATCTCCGTCGTCGTCGGGGCGTACACCACCATGTCGTCGATGATGCCGCCCGCCGGATCGAGCATCAGCGTGTAGCGCGCCGCGCCAGCCGACATGCGGGACATGTCGCCCATCAGCGCGTAGTCCAGCGCCTCCCGGGCCTCCGGGCCGATGACCTGGACGCCGCCCAGGTGCGACAGATCGAACAGGCCCGCCGTCGCGCGCGTGGCGCGGTGCTCCCCCACCGGGTCGCCGTACGACTCCGGCATCAGCCAGCCGCCGTGATCGGCGAACACCGCGCCGAGCGCGCGGTGCCGGTCGTGCAGCGGCCCCCGCAGGGACCGCGTGGCGACGGCCGAGCCGGACGGGCGCGACTCCCCCGCGCCCGCGGTGACCGTGCCCGTGGTCACTTCCGCTTCCGGCGGTTGTAGAACGGGATCGGGGTCACCTCGGCCTTCTTCTCCGCGCCCTCGACCTCCACTGTCAGGGCGGTGCCGGGCACCGCGAGCCAGCGGTCGATGTACGCCATCGCGATCGGGTAGCCCAGCGTCGGGGAGACGGTCGTGGACGTGATGACGCCGACGGCGTTGCCGTCCGCGTCGCGCAGCCCCGCGCCGCGCTCCGGGGCCTTCCGGCCCGCGATCTTCACGCCCGCCAGGCGCTGCTTCGGTTCCGGCTGGTTCACCAGCGCCTTGCGGCCCGTGAACTGGCCCTTCGACGGGCTGATGAGGGAGGCGAAGCCCGCCTCCAGCGGGTTGCGCTCGCGGGTCAGCTCGCGGCCGTACAGCGGCATGCCCGCCTCGATGCGCAGGGTGTTGCGGGCCAGCAGGCCGCAGGGGCGGACGCGCAGATCGCGGCCGTCGTCGCCCTCCGGCAGCCCCTCCTCGTCGTCGCGCTCCGCGCCGGCGGCCAGCAGCGACTCCCACACGGAGGCGGCGTCGGCGGCCGGGACGAAGATCTCGAACCCGTCCTCGCCGGTGTAGCCCGTGCGGCCGATGAGGGTCTCCGCGCCCGCGATCTCCATCGAGGTGCAGGAGTAGTAGCGCAGCTCGTGCAGGGTGTCGTGCGAGTCCTCCGGGATGAGGCGCAGCAGCAGCGTGCCGGCGCGCGGGCCCTGCACCGCGATGAGGGCGGTGTCCTTCGACTGGTCGGCGATGTCGACCTCGTAGCCGCCGACGCGCTCGCGCAGCGTCTCCAGCACCTCGCGGGAGTTGCCCGCGTTCGGCACCAGCAGGTAGTCCTCCACGCCCAGGCGGTAGGCGATCAGATCGTCGATGATGCCGCCGTCCTCCTGCACCATCATCGTGTACTTCGCCTTGCCCAGCGCGATCGGCTTCATCGCGGAGATGAGGGAGTGCGCCAGGAACTGCGGGGCCTCCGGGCCCGTCACGCGGATCTCGCCCATCGGGGACAGGTCGAAGATGCCGACGTCCTCGCGGACCGCGCGGTGCTCCTCCAGCTCCGACTCGTACTTCAGCGGAACCTCCCAGCCACCGACGGCGCTCATCTCCGCCCCGAGGGCGATGTGCTGGTCGTGCAGGTGGCTCCGGCGGGGAGCCTCGGCGGTGGAATCGGACATGGGCGGTGGTACCTCCTGGAACGCGTCGTGCACCGGTCGCGCCGGCCCGGTCCCGCGAGGTGGCGCGGTCCCGCGCGGCGGCGCGGCCTCTCGTCAGCCGATTCTACGTCCCCGCGCACGGCGACGCCCCCGGGGACCTCCTTCGGGAGGTCCCCGGGGGCGGGGATGCGCCGGGACGGGCGGTGCCGCGGACTAGTGGTCGACGGCGGCCTCGGTGCCGACGCCGGTCAGCGAGCGGACCTCCATCTCCGCGGCCAGGTCCGCGAAGTCGTCCTTCTTGCCGACGTAGGCGCCGATGATGCCGGCGAGGAACGCCAGCGGGATGGCGACCAGGCCCGGGGACGTCAGCGGGAACCAGGCGAAGTCCGCGGACGGGATCATCGAGGTCTTCGAGCCCGACACCGCCGGGGAGAAGGTGATGAGGACCAGGGACGCGATGACGCCGGTGTACATGGAGGCGACCGCGCCGGCCGTGTTGAAGCGGCGCCAGAACAGGGACATCAGGATGGTCGGGACGTTCGCGGCGGCGGCGACGGCGAAGGCCAGCGACACCAGGAACGCGACGTTCTGGGACATCGCCAGGATGCCGAGCACGATGGCGACGACGCCGAGGACGACGACCGTGATGCGGGAGACGCGGACCTGCTGGGCCTCGGTGGCCGTGCCGTTCTTCAGGACGGCCTGGTACAGGTCCTGGCCGACGGACGCGGAGGCCGTGATGGCCAGGCCGGCGACGACCGCGAGGACGGTGGCGAAGGCGACGGCCGAGATGACGGCCATGAAGATGGAGCCGCCCAGCTCGAAGGCCAGCAGCGGGGCCGCGGCGTTCGCCTTGCCCGGGGCGTTCATGATGCGGTCCGGGCCGACGAGGGCGGCGGCGCCGTAGCCGAGGACCAGGGTCAGCAGGTAGAAGCCGCCGATGAGGATGATGGCCCAGGTCACGGACTTGCGGGCCTCGCGCGCCGTCGGGACGGTGTAGAAGCGCATGAGCACGTGCGGCAGGCCGGCGACGCCGAGGACCAGCGCGAGGCCCAGGGAGACGAAGTCGAGCTGCTTGACGAACGTCGCGCCGTACTGCAGGCCCGGCTCCAGGATGGCCGTCGCCTCGTAGCCCTGCTCCGCGCGGTACTCGGAGCCCTGGTGCGCGTCGACGGCGTTCTGCAGCAGCTGGGAGAAGTTGCCCTTGACGCCCCAGAAGATGATGAGCGTCATGATGATGACCGCGGCGACCAGGAGGACGGCCTTGATCATCTGGACGTAGGTGGTGCCCTTCATGCCGCCGATGAGGACGTAGGCGACCATGATGACGCCGACGACCACGACGACGAGCGCCTGCTGGGTGGTGTCGTGGATGTTCAGCAGCACCGCGACCAGGGAGCCGGCGCCGGCCATCTGGGCGATGAGGTAGAACAGCGTGACCGCCAGGGTCGAGATGGCGGCCGCGGTGCGGACCGGCTTCTGCTTCAGGCGGAACGACAGCACGTCGGCCATCGTGAACTTGCCGACGTTGCGGAGCGGCTCGGCGACCAGCAGCAGGGCGACCAGCCACGCCACGAAGAAGCCGATGGAGTAGAGGAAGCCGTCGTAGCCGTTGAGGGCGATGGCGCCGACGATGCCCAGGAAGGACGCCGCCGACAGGTAGTCGCCGGCGATGGCCAGGCCGTTCTGGGTGCCGGAGAACTGCGCGCCGCCGGTGTAGAAGTCGGAGGCGCCCTTGTTGCCGCCCTTGCCGACGCGGGTGACGATGAACATCGTCACCACGATGAAGGCGACGAAGACCGCGATGTTGAGGATCGGGTTGCCGGCCGAGGCCCCCTCGGCGGCCAGGATCATCTGGTTCTGCATGGCCTACTTGCCCTCCTTCAGCTTCTGCGCGATCTGGCCGGTCTCCATCGCCTCGCGGATGGAGGCCTGGATCGGCTCCAGCTTCTTGTTGGCGAAGGAGATGTACCACCAGGTGATGAGGAAGGTGGTCACGAACTGCAGCAGGCCGAGGATGATGCCCAGGTTGATGTTGCCCAGGATCGGGGTCCCCATCAGGTCGGGAGCGAACGTCGCGAACAGGACGTAGGCGATGTACCAGACGAGGCCCGCCACGGTCAGGGGGATGGTGAACGAGCGGAAGGTCTTGCGGAGACCCTCGAACTCCTCGGTGCCCTGCACGTAGCGGTACTCCGCCGCGGTGGGCTTGTGCCGGGTGGCCGGCGCGGGATGTGCGGTCACTCTGTGTGCCTTTCCGGTGAAGCGGATGTGCGTGGATGTGGATCGCCGGAGCCGGCGGCCCGTCCCGGGGGCGCCGTATCCGGATTGCGATTGCCGACAAAGTTACATGCGCCACATCTCACGGAAAAATGGTTTCGACTCACACGATGAAAAAGGCGAACACCGTCACCCCCGGCCATGCCGTGACCTGCATCGTCCCTTAAGCGCCTCTTACCCCCGATTCAGGAGCCCAGGACCCCGGGCGCGTCCGCTCCCCCGGCGGAACGCGGCCCGGAACTACCGGTTATCGGCGTTCAACTGGGACTTCCGGCGGAGGTGGTGGACGATCTCCACCAGCGCCGCGCCCGCCGCGCCCCAGGCGAGGGCGCTCAGGAACAGCGGCCGCTCCGCCGCGCCGCCGATGTCGAGGCGCAGCAGCTCCGCCAGCGGCGGCACCGTGAAGATGAGGACGTACGCCGTCGCCGACGTCGCCAGCAGCAGCACCTTCCACCACCGGTACGGCCGCGCGATGCACACCAGCACCCAGAACGCGGAGACGATGAGCACCACCAGCGTCGCCGTCGACGTCACCTCCGCCGAGGCGACCGCCCGCTCCCCCTTCGGGTAGTGCAGGAACCAGAACGCGAACGTCAGCGCGCCGACGATGACGCCCGCCGGCACCGCCATCCGCAGCACCCGCGACGCGAAGCCCGGCCGCGCCCGCTCGTGGTTCGGCGCCAGCGACAGCACGAACGCCGGGATGCCGATGGTGAACCAGCCGGTCACGGTGACGTGGATCGGCTCGAACGGGTACTGGTGGCCGATGATGCCGACGGCCAGGGCCAGCACCACCGAGTAGATGGTCTTCGTGAGGAAGAGGTTGGCGACGCGCTCGATGTTGCCGATGACGCGCCGGCCCTCCGCCACCACCGGCGGCATCGCCGCGAACCGGTCGTCGAGCAGCACCAGCTGGCCGACCGAGCGGGTCGCCGGGGCGCCGGTGCCCATGGCGACGCCGATGTCGGCGTCCTTCAGCGCCAGCACGTCGTTGACGCCGTCGCCGGTCATGGCGACGACCTCGCCGCGGTCCCGCAGGGCGCGGACCATCTGGCGCTTGCGCTCCGGGGTGACCCGGCCGAAGACCGTGTTCTCCGCCACCGCCCGGTCGAACTCCTCGCGCTGCCGCTCCCCCGCCTCCGGGTCCGGCAGGTCGCGCGCGTCGACGGGGCTCTCCGCGCCCGGCAGGTCCAGGGTGCGGGCGACGGCGCCGACCGCCCCGGCGTTGTCGCCGGAGATGACCTTCACGTGCACGTCCTCGGCCTCGAAGTAGTCGAGGGTGTCGCGGGCGTCGTCGCGGATCTTCTGCTCCAGCACCAGCACGGCCGCCGGCTCCACCAGGCCCGGGTGCTCCTCCGCCGGGGACTCCGGGCCGAGGCCCGAGGCGTCCAGCTCCCCCGCGGCGGAGTCCGATCGGCACAGCAGCAGCACGCGCAGGCCCCGCGACTGGCGGTCCTCCGCCAGCTCCGCCGCCGGATGATCCGGCGCCGCGAGGATGTCCGGGGCGCCGAGCACCCACGTCGACCCGCCGCGGAACGTCGCCGCCTGCCACTTCCGCGCCGAGGTGAACGGCACGTCCGCGGCGACCTCCGCGCGCGCGTCGGGCTCCACGCCCGCCGCGGCCAGGCCCTCCGCGATGGCGACGGCCGTCGCGTTCGGGCGGACGTCCAGGGCGATCATCGCCGCCAGGGCGCGCAGCGCCGCGGGGTCCGCCGCCGCGTCGATCTCCGGCGCCCGCCCCTCCGGCTCATCCGCCCCGCCCGCGGGGGCGGAGGGCGCGGCGGGGATCGGGGCGTCGTCACGCGACACGGAGGAACCACCTGCGGCCGGCCCCGGCGCGATCACCTCGCCGAGCACCATGCGGTTCTCCGTCAGCGTGCCCGTCTTGTCCGCGCACACCACGCTCACGCGCGCCAGGCCCTCGATGGCCGGCAGCTCGTTGACCAGCACCCGGCGGCGGCCCAGGCGGATGACGCCCAGCGCGAACGCGATGGACGTCATGAGCACCAGGCCCTCCGGGACCATCGGCACCAGCGACGCCACCATCGCCAGCAGCGCCTCGCGGATGTCGCGCTCGCCCGTGCGGAACAGCTGCGTCCAGATGGTCAGCAGGCCCGTCGGCACCAGCAGCCACGTGATCACCCTGAGGATGCGGTTGATGCCGCCGAACAGCTCCGACCGCGTCAGCGTGAACTTGCTGGCCTGCGCCGCCAGCTGCGCCGCGTAGGCCTCCCGGCCGACCTTCGTCGCCTGGTACGCGCCCTGCCCCGCGACGACGGCGGAGCCCGAGAAGACCTCGTCGCCCTCCGACTTCGCCACCGGATCCGACTCGCCCGTCAGCATCGACTCGTCGACCTCGAGGCCGCGCGCCGACCGGACGACGCCGTCGACGACGACCTGATCGCCCGCGCCGGCCTCCACGAGCTCGCCGAGCACGACCTCCTCCCGGTCGATCTCCCGCGCCGGCCCGCCGTCGCGGATGACGCGCGGCCGGGCGCGGCCGACGATGGACAGCCGATCCAGCGTCCGCTTCGCCCGCAGCTCCTGCACCACGCCGACGATGGAGTTCGCGACGATGAGCAGGCCGAACGCGCCGTTGATGATCGACCCGGTGAACAGGACGATGCCGAACAGCACCGCCAGGATCGTGTTGATGCGCGTGAAGACGTTCGCCCGGATGATCTGGCCGACCGTGCGGCCCGACGACGGCGGCAGCTCGTTGACCAGCCCGCGGCGCGTCCGATCGGCGACCTCCGCGGAGGTCAGGCCCTCCGGCGGGGTCGGCGGGACGGCGGAGGCCTGCGCGCCGGAACCGACGGCGGCCTCGCCCGCGCCGCGGGGCCCGCCCGCCTCAGCGGCCACGGAAGACGGGGTCGCGCTTCTCCGCCCGGGCCCGGCCGGCCTCGGCGGCGTCCTCCGACGCCCACACCCGCCGGTACAGCTCCTGCTGCTCCGGCTTCGGCTCGATGTGGGTCTCGTCGTCGTTGAAGACCATCTTGTGGTACTCGAGGCTCAGCGGCGCGTAGCCCGCGATGCGGCCCGCGACCTCGTCCGCCAGCGCCGAATCGCCCGCGTAGGAGGCGAAGCCGCAGGCCACCGCCTCGTCGCGGTCCATGCGCTCCGCCGCCAGCAGGACGGTGCGGGCGCGGGCGCCGCCCAGCAGCACGCGGGCGCGGCGGATGGTCCACGCGTCGACCGCGATGCCCAGCTTCACCGGCGGCACCTGGAACCAGCCGCGCTCGCCGACGACGCGCAGGTCGCACGCCATGGCCAGCTGCGTGCCCGCGCCGACGGCCGGGCCCTGGATGTCCGCGATGACGATGGCCGGGCACTCCTGGATGGCGCGCAGCATGCGCGCCAGCTGCACGTGGAAGTCCCCGGAGCCGTGCGCGCCGCCGCCCAGGTCGGCGCCCGCGCAGAACGCGCGGCCGGCGCCGCGGATCATGACGACGCGGGCGTCGTCCCGCGACGGCGCCGCGATGACGGCGTCGGCGATGGCGCGGCAGACCTCCGCGGACAGGGCGTTGCGCTTGTGGTCCCGGTCGATGGTGACGACGGTGAGGTGCCCGTCCTCGTGGACGAGCACCTCCTCCGTGTGGTCGTCGGAGACGGGGACGCCGGGGGCCGCGCTGGAGTCGCTCATGACCCCCAGGTTACGCGGCGGCCCGGCGCGCCGAGCGGGGTCTCCGGGAACGGATCGGGCGGTGCGCCGCCGGGTCAGCGGTCCCCGCGCTCCCCGCCGGCCTCCCCATCGGCGGCCTCTCCGGACTCGCCGGGCCCGGCGTCCGGGGCGCCCGGGGCCTGCGCCTGCGGCGGCTGCTGCACGGGGCCGCCCTGCGGCGGGTACTGGCCGGGCCACCCCTGCTGCGGATACGGGCCGGGCTGGCCCGGCTGCCCCTGCGGCGGGTATTGGCCGGGCTGGCCCTGCGGCGGGTACGGCGCCTGCCCCGGCCCGTTCGGGCCCGGTGGCGGACCCCAGCCCGGCTGCTGCGGCGGCCGGTTGCCGCCGTTCCCCTTCACCAGCAGCACGATCACCACGATGAGGAGGACGGGGACCGCGAGGACGAGCAGCCCGGTGACGACGAGGATCAGCATCTCCTGCCAGCCCACCGGGGCGGCCGCCAATTGTTGCGAAAGCATCATCATGGATCCAGCGTCTCAACTCCGGGCGCCGACGGCTACCCCCGTCCCTCCAGGCGCCGGCCCGATCCGGTGCGGACGGCCGACCCCCCCCCGGGCCGTCGGCGCATCCGACGCGAACGGGCCGGGGCGGGGAACCACGTGGGTTCCCCGCCCCGGCCCGGATTCCGCAGCCGCCTGCGGCTAGTCGTTGCCCATGAGCATCGGGTCGTCGAACTGGCGCTTGCCGCCGCCGGCGCCCAGCTCCGCGATGCGCGCCATGTGGGAGTCGGTCAGCTGGACGTCCACGGCGCCGAGGTTCTCCGCCTGGCGGCCGGCGTCGGCCGACTTCGGGATCGGCACCAGGCCGCGGCGCAGGTGCCAGGCCAGGACGACCTGGGCCGGGGTGGCGCCGACCTCCTCCGCGATGCCGGTGATGGCCGGATCCCCGAGGTGCAAGCCGCGGCCGATCGGGGTCCAGGCCTCGACGATGGTGCCGCGCTCCTTCGCGTCGGCGACCAGGTCGTCCTGCGGGAAGCCCGGGTGCAGCTCGATCTGGTTGATGGCCGGGGCCTCCGGCAGCTTGTCCAGGACCTCCGGGTAGAAGTTCGACACGCCCGCGGAGACCGTCTTCCCCTCGCCGCGCAGCTCCAGGATGGCGTCGTAGGCCTCGCGGTAGAGGTCCTTCTTCTCCGCCGGCCAGTGGACCAGCAGCAGGTCGACGTAATCCAGGCCGAGGCGCTTCAGCGACGCCTCCGCCGAGGCGCGGGCCTTGTCCCGGGCGTTCTCGGTGTGCCAGATCTTGGTGGTGACGAACAGGTCGGAGCGCTCCACCACGCCGTCGCGGATGGCGTCGGCGATGCCCTGGCCGACGCCGACCTCGTTGCCGTAGATGGCGGCGGTGTCGATGTGTCGGTAGCCCAGCTCGATGGCGCCGCGGACCGCGCTGCGGGCGACCTCGTCGCCCATGCGCCAGGTGCCCAGGCCGATCTGGGGGATGAGGGCGCCGTCGTTCATGGTCAGGGAGGGGACATCATAAGTTGTCATGTCCACATTATGCATGCGCTCCCCCGCTTCCGCAAGGGCGAATGTCCGCCGGGGCCGCCGGCGTCCGGCACGCGGGCCGCGCGGGCCCCGTCGTCACGCGAACCCCGCGCACCCGCGGCCCGCGCCGCCACCGGCGACGCTACGCCGCGCGGTGGATGTCCGGATACCGGAAGGTGTCCGGATCCGCGGTGGCCCAGTCCGCCGCCCAGTTGTGGAAGCGGGTGCCGCGCAGCAGCTCGCCCGGCTCCAGCCAGTTGTGCAGCTCCGCGTACGTCTCGCCGAGATCCTCCGACGTGCGCTTGAGCAGGTACGTCGGGCCGAGATCCTGGAAGTCCTCCAGGCCGGTGGAGGCGAGCATCTGGCACGCCTCCTCCACCGTCGCGGCGTGGAAGTTGCGGACGCGCTCCGCCTTCACGTCGACGTCGAGGGCCTTCCACAGCTTCGGGTTCTGCGTCGCGACGCCGACCGGGCACTCGTTGGTGTGGCACTTCTGCGCCTGGATGCAGCCGACGGCCATCATCATGCCGCGGGCGGCGGCGACGAAGTCCGCGCCCATGCACATGCGCTTGACGATGTCGAAGCCGGTGACGATCTTGCCGGTCGCGCCGATCTTGATGCGGTCGCGCAGGCCCGAGCCGACGAGGGCGTTGTGGACCATGATGAGCCCGTCGGTCAGCGGCAGGCCGAAGCGGTCCGAGTACTCCAGCGGCGCGGCGCCGGTGCCGCCCTCGGAGCCGTCGACGATGATGAAGTCCGGCGTTACGTCCTCCTCGATCATCGCCTTGCAGACGGCGAGGAACTCGACGGTCGAGCCGGCGCACAGCTTGAAGCCGACCGGCTTGCCGCCGGAGAGCTCCCGCATCGTCGCCATGAACCGCACCAGCTCGCGCGGGGTCGAGTACACGCGGTGGTACGGCGGGGACATGACGCCCTTGCCGACGGGGACGTGGCGCGTCGCCGCGATCTCCTCGTTGACCTTGTGGCCGGGCAGCATGCCGCCGAGGCCGGGCTTCGCGCCCTGGCTGACCTTGAGGTACGTGGCCTTGACCTCGGGCATCGCGGACTTCTCGCGGAACAGCTCCGGGTCGAAGTCGCCGTCCTCCGTGCGGGCGCCGAAGTAGCCGGAGCCGAGCTCCCAGAACAGGTCCGCGCCGTACTTCAGGTGGTAGGGGCTGATGGCGCCCTCGCCGGTGTCCTGCGCGAAGCCGCCCATCGCCGCGCCCTTGTTCATGGCCAGCACGGCGTTCGGGGACAGGGAGCCGAAGCTCATCGCGGAGATGTTGTAGATGGACGCGTCGTACGGCTGCGTGCAGTCCGGGCCGCCGAGGCGCACGCGCGGCGCGTCGCCGACGACGCGGGCGGGGGCCATGGAGTGGCGGACGTACTCGTAGCCGGGCTCCGTCACGTCGCGCTCGGTGCCGAACGACTTCTTGTTGCTCAGCCCCTTCGCGCGCTCGTAGATGACGGTGCGGGTGTCGCGATCGAACGGCGTGCCGTCGAAGTTGCGCTCGATGAAGTACTGCTGCATCTCCGGGCGGATGGACTCCAGCATGTACCGGGCGTGGCCGAGGACCGGGAAGTTCCGCAGGATGGAGTGCTTCTTCTGCGTCAGGTCATGGACGCAGACGACGTCGAGGAAGAGGACCGCGATCATGGCGATCCACCACCAGGGGCCCCTGTCCCACACCGCCAGCGCGGCGAGGATGTTGAGCCCGATGAGGATGAGGATGATGTAGGGCCGGGTGATCACCCCTCCAGGTTATCGCCGGTCACGACGCGCCGCCGGGGCGGGCCCGGAGGCCGCTCGACCTGCGCGGATGCGCGACGACGGGGGTGCGGCGGCGAGGTGGGCGCGCGCCTGCGGCGTCGCCTCCGGGGAGCGTTGCGACGGAGCCTCCCGCGGCGCGGGCGCCTTCCGCGCGGCGCGCGGGGGACGGCGCCCCGGCGGCGCCGGCCGGCCCCCGCCGCAGTGCCGGACCGCCGCCCGGCGACACGGGGCCGGCCAGGCCAAACGCGGCCGGTTCACGGTCAATCCGTCCGCAACGGTTGACAAAGTGTTGGGTTTTCCCAACACTTGGATGCATGAGCCCAGTCCGACGGGGGCCCAGCCGCCCCATCTTCAACCGCATCGCCGCGCTACGCGCCGAACGCGGCCTCAGCCGGGCTCAGCTGGCGGAGCTCATCGACGTCAACCGCCAGACCATCGGCGCCCTCGAGCGCGGCGACCACTACCCCAGCCTCGACCTCGCGTTCCGCATCTGCGGGGTCTTCGACCTGCCCGTGGAGGCGGTGTTCTCCCGCGAGGAGTTCACCCCGATGTCCGCGGAGCTGTACGGGAAGGAGAACTGACGTGACCGTCCACGACGACCACGCGCCGGACGGCGGCGCCCGCGGGCGGGCTCATGCCGGCGACGACGGGCCCCTCCGGGATCCGCGCATCGCCACGCACCTCGGGGAGGTCGAGCGGGACTCCGGCAAGCTGCGGGGCCTGCGCACCCGGCGGGCCCGGCGCGGCCTCGTCATCGCGCTCGGCGCCGTCTTCGCCCTCATGGCGCTGTCCATCGTCGCCCTCGGCGTCGCCTCCGCCGGCGGCGGCGGGCGCGCCTGGGCGACGGCCGGCATCGTCGGCTATCCCGCCGGCGTCGTCCTGCTCATCGTCGTCGGGACGATGCTCGGCATCGTCACCGACCACATGGCCGACGCCCCGCTCGCCCTCCTCGACGAGTACGAGCGGGCGCAGGTGGAGGGCATCCGAGCCCTCGCCTACCAGCTGTTCACCTGGCTGGTCACGGCGCTCGCGGCCATCATGGTCTGCGCCGGCACGTGGGCGCTGGTCAACGAGCCCGACTGGGCCCCGGCGGCCGCGTACCTCTCCGGCACGACCCTGCTGCTCGTTGCCCTGGTGATGCAGCGCGTCCCCGACGCCTACATCGCCTGGACCCGGCCCGACGACTGACCCGGGCCCCGGCGCGGCCGCCGCCCGCCCTCCCCGTCCCCCAGACCACCGAACACCGACCACCGGAAGGAGGAGCCCCATGACCGGCTCCCTCGTCCTCGACGGGCTGCGCAAGTCCTACGGCGACCGGCTCGTGCTCGACGGCATGAGCCTCTCCGTCGCACCCGGCGAGATCTACGGCTTCGTCGGCGCCAACGGCTCCGGCAAGACCACCACCATGCGCATCGCGCTCGGCGTCCTGGCCTCCGACGGCGGCACCGTCAGCCTCGGCGGACGGCCGATGGACGACGAGGCCCGCCGCACCGTCGGCTACATGCCGGAGGAGCGCGGGCTGTACCCCAAGGAGAAGGTCGGCGCGCAGCTGCGCTACTTCGCCCGCCTCCACGGGCTGACCCCCGCCGCCGCCGACCGGAACGTCGAGGGGCTGCTGGAGACGCTCGGCATCGCCGACCGCGCCGGCGACGCCGTCGACACGCTGTCCCTGGGCAACCAGCAGCGCGTCCAGCTGGCCGCCGCCCTGGTCCACGACCCGGCGGTGCTCGTGCTCGACGAGCCGTTCTCCGGCCTCGACCCCGTCGCCGTCGACGTCATGTCCCGCGTCCTGCGCGAGCGGGCCGGCTCCGGCGTCCCCGTCATCTTCTCCTCCCACCAGCTCGACCTGGTGGAGCGCCTGTGCGACCGCGTCGGCATCATCCGCGACGGCCGCATGCTCGCCGAGGGCACCGTCGAGGAGCTGCAGGCCGGCGGCCCCCGCATCCTGCGCGTCGACTGCCCGGACGCCCCCGGCGGCTGGGCGGACGGCCTGCCGGGCGTCGAGCGCGCCGAGCACGACCGCCGCGGCCGCCACGTCCTGCATCTCGGCCGCCGCGCGGGCGGGCCGGACCTCGACGCCGAGCAGGCCATCCTGCGCGCCGCGCAGTCCCACGGGCCCGTCCGCGAATTCGCCCCCGTCACCGTCCCCCTCACCGAGCTGTTCCAGGAGGTCGTCCGCTCATGAGCACCCGCACCACCGGCACCGCCGCCACCGCCGTCGACGGGGACCGCTCCCCCGCCGGCGCCGACGGCACCGGCCGCGGCACCACCGGCCGCGCCGGCTCCCCCGTCGCCATCGTCGCCGCCCGCGAGTTCCGGGCGACGATGATGCGCAAGTCCACGATCATCACCCTCGTCCTCATGCTCGCCAGCGTCGTCGGCGGCATCTTCGCCGTCCAGGCGTTCGGCGGCGGCGACGGCGGCCCGGACACCGAGGACGTCGCCGTGGTCGGCGACGCCGGCTTCCTCGCCCCCGTCGCGCCCGACGCGCCCGGCGCCGACGCGCTGCCACTCACCGTCGACGCCCGCCCCGCCGCCGACGCCGCCGAGGCCCGCGCGCTGGTGGAGTCCGGCGACGTCCACGCCGCGCTGGTCCCCGGCGACGGCTCCTCCTGGACGATGATCGTCGAGGGCGCCCCCGATCCGGCGCTCACCTCCGTCATCGGGGAGCTGCTGCAGGGCTCCGCCCGCGACGCGGCGCTGGCCGACGCCGGCGTCGACCCCGCCGCCATCGCGCGGGCCGCCGCCGGCGCGACCCTCGACGTCGAGTCGATCGAGGCCGTCAACGTGGGCGGCATCATCGTCGCGATGATCGGATCGGTCGTGATCATCACCCTCATCATGATGTTCGGCGGCATGATCGCGATGTCCGTGGTGGAGGAGAAGTCCTCCCGCGTCGTCGAGATCATGCTCGCCACCGTCCGCCCGCTGCACCTGCTGGCCGGCAAGATCCTCGGCGCCGGCGCCGCGGGCATGGTCTTCGCCGTCGCCATCGTCGGCACGGCCGCCGCGGCGCTCGCCGCCACCGGCGTCGGCCGCGACCTGGACCTGCCGCCCGGCACCGTCCTGTGGCTGCTGCCGTTCTTCGTCGCCGCCTACCTCTTCTTCGGCTCCCTGTACGCCGCCGCGGCGTCGCTGGTCAGCCGCATGGAGGACTTCCAGGGCGCGCAGTGGCCCGTGATGCTCCTGTCCATGCTCACCATCTACGTCCCCGCGTTCGGCTGGTCGCGGACGGACTCCACGCTGATGCGGGTCTTCGCGTGGATTCCGCCGACGTCGACGACGGCCGCGCCGCTGCAGTACGCCGCCGGCGAGATGGGCGACCTGCAGATGCTCGGCGCCCTGGCCCTGCTGCTCGTCGCCGCGGCCATCGTGACCTGGCTGGCGTCGATCATCTACCCGCGCAACATCCTGCGCACCGGCGCGAAGGTCCGCTGGCGCGACGCCCTGCGCCGCTGACCGGACGGGCGAAGTCGGGCCGGTCCGGCCCCGCTCCGGCGGGCTCCCCGCCCGCGCATCCCCGCGCACGACGACGGCGCCGGGCCCCTCCCCACCCGGGAGGGACCCGGCGCCGCCGTCGATCCCGGCCGCGGCCCGGGGCGTCGTCACGCGACACCCGGGCCCGGCGCGATCAGGTGCCCGCGGACTCCGCGCCGCGCGCCCACTCCGCGATCTGCTCCGCGGTGCCGTACGACGACTGCGCGCCGACGCCGGTGGCGGCGTAGGCCGACACGGCGGAGGCCAGCTCCGCGGACTCCGCGAGCGTCAGCCCCGACGCCAGACCCGCCAGCAGCGTGCCCATGTAGGAGTCGCCGCAGCCGGTCGTGTCCGCGACGTCCGCCGGCCACGCGTCGATCGGGTGCTCGCCCTCCGCGCCGATGACCACCGAGCCCGCGCCGCCGAGCGTGACGACGGCGTGGGGGATGCCGTAGCGCTCCGCCAGGGCCGCCGCGGCCACCGACCAGTCGCCCTCCCGGCCCGCCGCCACCGCGGCGTCGCCGGCGAGGTGCGCCAGCTCGTGCTCGTTGACGATGAGCACGTCGACCAGGCCCAGCAGCTCCGCCGGGGCGTCGCCCACCGGCGACAGGTTGAACACCACCCGCACGCCCGCGTCATGGGCGATGCGCGCGGCCTCCGTCACCGCGTCGAGCGACACCTCCAGGCACAGGCCCAGCGTCCGCGCCGACTCGATGGCGCCCCGGTGGCGGCGCACCATCTCCGGGGTGACCTCCCCGTTCGCGCCGGCCGAGATGACGATGCAGTTCTCCGCGTCGTCGTCCACCGTGATGAGCGCCGTGCCCGTCGGCGTCGCCGCCCGATCCAGGCCCGACAGGTCCACCCCGGCGTCCTCCAGGGCCGCGACCAGCACGTCCGCGTTCGAGTCGTCGCCGACGCAGCCGATGAACGACACCCGCGCGCCCAGCCGGGCGCCCGCCGCGGACTGGTTCGCGGACTTGCCGCCCGGCAGGACCTCCAGCGGCCCGCCCGCGACGGTCTCCCCCGGCTTCGGCAGCGCCGGGACCTTCACCGTCAGATCCGCGTTCGCCGACCCCACCACCGCGACCGGGCCATCGACCCGGTCCAGCAGCTCCCGGACGCGGTCCGCGCGGCTCATCGGGGGCCCTCCCCGCTGGCACGGGAGCCGTCGTCACGCGCATCCGCGGGAGCACCCGCGACCGCATCCTCCGGCTCCCCGACCGTCTCCGCGTCCGTGGAGCGGCCCCACGCGTCGGAGTACAGCTTCGGCCGCACCAGCAGGAACCACGCGATGCCCAGCAGCGCCACCGCGGCGACGATGAGGAACAGCACCGCGAAGTTCGCCGGCGCGCCCTCCGGCACGCCCGGCACCGCGACCTCCGCGAACGGCATCGTCGCCGTCCACGGGCCGATGAGCGCGATGCCCACCATCGTCATCTTCCGCAGCGACACGAAGTCGCCCAGCGAGCCGTAGATGACGCACACGATGCCCAGCACGACGCCCGGGATCGCGGTGATGAGCGACGCCTTCTCCGGGGCGCCGACGTCCTCGCCGATGGTGGAGAAGACCAGGTTGAACGCCTGCAGGCACAGGATGCCGAAGACGAAGATGGCGATGAGCGCCGGCAGCGCCTTCATCGCGTGGCGCTGCATCTTGGTGACGGGGGCGACGGCGCCGCCGTCCGCGCTCACGGCTTCACCGCCGCGGTGACGCGCTCCATGAACTCGGACACGAAGCGCTCGACGTCGACGCCGACGGCGACCTTCATCGTCTTCTCCGGGTCGTTGAGGCGGGTCTCGTCGCCGATGGTGCGGCCGCGGGTCTCGCCCTCCACGTCGACCTTCATATTGATGTCCAGGAGGGTGACCAGCGACGGGTCGACGGCGACGCCGACGGCCAGCGGGTCGTGCAGGCCGCAGCCGCCCAGGTGCGGGGCCGTCGTCTCGTAGGCCTTGATGTAGTAGTCCGTCATGTCGGCGAAGAACTCCGCCGCGGTGCCGCCGAGCTCCCGCCACTGCTTGGTGTGCTCGTAGGTCAGCAGGGTCTGCAGCGTGACGTCGAGGCCGATCATGGTGACGTCCGCGCCGGAGCGGAACAGGCGGTCGGCCGCGTCCGGGTCCTGGCTGATGTTCGCCTCGGACCAGGCGTTGACGTTGCCCGGCACGGTCAGCGCGCCGCCCATGACGACGATGCGGGCGTTGTCGCGGAAGCCCTCGTCGGCGGCGACGGCCGCGGCGACGTTGGTCATCGGGCCGGTGGCGACGATGACCAGGTCGTCGCCGTGCTCCTTCACGGAGCGGACGAGGAAGTCCACCGCAGACTCCTCCGACGGCTCCCGGTCGGAGGCCGCCAGCGGGGCCTCGCCGACGCCGTCGTCGCCGTGGATGAACGCCGAGATGGGCAGGACCTCGAAGCCGTCCTTCTCCGAGGCGTGCGGCAGGCCGCGGTGAACCGGCACCCCGGACTCGCCGAGCAGGTCGAGGATGGCGAGGTCGTTGGCGACGCCGGTCTCCATGAGCACGTTGCCGTAGGTGCCGGTCACGCCGATGAGCTCCACCTCCGGGGAGCCCACGGCGTAGGCGATGGCCAGGGCATCGTCGATGCCGGTGTCGATGTCGAGGATCATCTTCATGATGAGGGCCTTTCGGTCTGGCCGGGCGCGCCTGCCGGCGGGGGCACCTGCCCCGTCGCCCGGTCGGGTTCTCCTGCGGTCGGGCCCCCCGATTGTGCTCCCCGGGGCGGGGGTCCCGCCAGATCCCGGCCGGGAAAACGGAATACATTCATGTC
This sequence comes from Corynebacterium sp. 335C, assembly GCF_053525695.1. Lineage (NCBI taxonomy): Bacteria > Bacillati > Actinomycetota > Actinomycetes > Mycobacteriales > Corynebacteriaceae > Corynebacterium > Corynebacterium sp. 335C. The sequence continues at coordinate 23,301 of NZ_JASTTB010000002.1, read as the reverse complement.
CATGGCCCACATCAGCGCGCGCGACCTCATCGAATCCGTCCTCGACGCCGGCACCTTCTCCGACTGGGACGACCCGGCCGACCACGGCGACGTCGACGCCGCCTACCGCGACAGCCTGGAGCGGGCGCGGGCGAAGACCGGGGAGGACGAGGCCGTCGTCACCGGCGCCGGCGAGGTCGCCGGGCACCGCGTCGGCGTCATCTGCTCCGAGTTCCCCTTCCTCGGCGGCTCCATCGGCGCCGCCACCGCCCGCCGCCTCATCCGCGGCATCGAGCGCGCCACCGCCGAGGGGCTGCCGCTGCTGGTCAGCCCGACCTCCGGCGGCACGCGCATGCAGGAGGGCACCCCGGCGTTCGCGATGATGATCTCCATCACCGCCGCGGTGACGCGCCACAAGGAGGCGGGCCTGCCGTTCCTCGTCTACCTGCGCCATCCCACCACCGGCGGCGTCATGGCGTCGTGGGGCTCCTCCGGCCACCTGACCTACGGCGAGCCGGGCGCGCTGCTGGGCTTCCTCGGCCCCCGCGTCGTGGAGCTGACGACGGGCGAGCCCATGCCCGACGGCGTGCAGCTGGCGGAGCACCTGCACGAGCGCGGCATCATCGACGGCGTCGTCACGCTGGAGCAGCTGCGCGAGTCGACCCGCATCCTGGTGGAGTGCCTGGCCCCGGCGTCGGGCGACCGCCCGGAGCCGGGTGCCCCCGCCGCGGCGGAGCCCGACGGCCGGTCCGCGTGGGGGTCCATCCTGCGCACCCGCGAGGCCTCCCGCCCCGGCGGCGGCGACGTGCTCCGCGCCCTCGACGACGGCTTCGCGCCGCTGTCCGGCACCGGCGACGGCCACCGCTGCCACTCGGTGCGCGCCGGCGTCGCGCGCATCGGCGGCCGCCCGGTGATGCTCGTCGTGCAGGACCGCCACCGCCAGCCCCCGCTGGGCGACGACCCGATGGGCCCCGGCGCCCTCCGCTTCGCGCAGCGCGCCATCCGCGTCGCCGGGGAGCTGGGCATCCCCGTCGCCACCGTCATCGACACCCCCGGCGCGGAGCTCACCGCGGACGCGGAGGAGCACGCCATGGCAGGGGAGATCGCCCGCACCCTGACGGCGCTGCTCGGCGCGGGGACGCCGACGGTGTCGCTCATCCTCGGACAGGGCTGCGGCGGCGGCGCGCTGTGCCTGCTGCCCGCCGACCGGACGCTGGCGATGCACGACGCGTGGATGTCCCCGCTGCCGCCCGAGGGCGCGAGCGCCATCATCCACCGCGACGTCGACCACGCCCCCGAGATGATGGAGGCCCAGGAGGTCTCCGCCGAGGCGATGCACGCCGCCGGCGTCGTCGACGCCGTCATCGCGGAGCCGGACGGCCCGGCCTCGCTGCCGCGCGTCGCGCTCGCCGCGATCGACCGCGCCCTGTGGGAGCTGGAGCGTGACGACGCCGACCCCGCCGGCCGCCGCGCCCGCCGCCTCGACCGCTACCGCGCCTTCGCCTTCGGGCGCTGACGCGCCCGGGGGCCGGCCGGCGGCGTGCGGCCCGGCCCGGCGGCGCACCGTGCGCGGCGTGCGCGGCAGCGCCCCGCCCCGGCGGGCCCCGGACGCGGCGACGGCCCCGGCCCTCCCCTTCGCGGGGCGGGCCGGGGCCGTCGTCATGCGCGGGCGGCGGGACCGTGCGGTCCCGCGGCGGCGCGGGCTCCCGGTCGGGCTACTCGACGCCGAGCAGGTCGATGATGAAGACCAGCGTCTTGCCGGACAGGAAGTGGCCGGCGCCGGCCGGGCCGTAGGCCAGCTCCGGCGGGCAGGTCAGCTGGCGGCGGCCGCCGACCTTCATGCCCGGGATGCCCTCCTGCCAGCCGGCGATGAGGCGGTCCAGCGGGAACGTGATGGACTCGCCGCGATCCCACGAGGAGTCGAACTCCTCGCCGGTCTCGTAGTCGACGCCGACGTAGTGCACGTCGACGACGGCGCCGCGGGTGGCCTCCGCGCCGTCGCCCTCGACGAGGTCCTTGATGACGAGCTCGGACGGGGCCGGGCCGGTCTGGGCGTCGATGGTGGGCTTGGACATGTGTCGCTCCTCCTGGGTGGGGGTTCGTTTCCTCGGTCTTCGCCGTCGGTCCACACCAGGGTACGCGAACGGGGCGCGCGGGCCCTGCCCCGTCCCCCGGCGCAGTCACCGGATGGTCGGTGCGGGCGCCGCGCGCCCCGTCGTCACGCCGCGGTGCGGACGCGGCTCACGCCGGTGCTAGCGCTGGTCGCGCGGCACGAAGGCGCGCTCGGCCTCGCCGGTGTAGATCTGGCGCGGGCGGTTGATCTTGGAGGCCGGGTCGGTGACCTGCTCCTCGAAGTGGGCGATCCAGCCCGGCAGGCGGCCGAGGGCGAACAGGACGGTGAAGAAGTCCGTCGGGAAGCCCATGGCGCGGTAGATGAGGCCGGTGTAGAAGTCGACGTTCGGGTAGAGCTTGCGCTGGACGAAGTAGTCGTCGGCGAGCGCGATCTCCTCGAGCTTCATGGCCAGGTCCAGCAGCTCGTCGCCACCCAGGTGCTCCAGCACCTCGTGGGCCGTCTTCTTGGCGATGGTGGCGCGCGGGTCGTAGGACTTGTACACGCGGTGGCCGAAGCCCATCAGGCGGACGCCGTCCTCCTTGTTCTTGACCTTGTTCATGAACTCGGTCGCGTCGCCGCCGTGGTTGTTCTGGATGTCCTCGAGCATCTCGAGGACGGCCTGGTTGGCGCCGCCGTGCAGCGGGCCGGACAGGGCGTTGATGCCGGCCGCGATGGAGACGAACATGTTGGCGCCGGAGGAGGCGACCATGCGCACGGTGGAGGTGGAGCAGTTCTGCTCGTGGTCCGCGTGCAGGATGAGCAGCTTGTCCAGGGCCTTGACCAGGACCGGGTCGATCTCGAAGTCCTCGGTCGGGTAGCCGAACATCATGCGCAGGAAGTTCTCGCGCGCGTTCAGCTTGTTGTCCGGGTACATGGTCGGCTCGCCCTTGGAGGCGCGGTACGCGTAGGCCGCCAGCATCGGGACCTTCGCCATCAGGCGGGAGGTGGCCAGGGCGCGCTTCTCCGGGTCGTTCGGGTCCAGCTCGTCCTGGTAGTAGGCGGAGAGGATGTTGACCGAGGAGGCCAGGGTCGCCATCGGGTGGGCGCCGCGCGGGAAGATGGAGAAGGCGCGCTTGAAGTCCTCGTCCAGCAGGGTGTGGTGGCGGATGTCGTAGTTGAACTGCTCCAGCTCCTCCTGGGTGGGCAGGTGGCCCTTGATGAGGAGGAAGGAGACCTCGTTGAACGTGGCGTTCTCCGCGAGCTCCTCGATGCTGTAGCCGCGGTGGCGCAGGATGCCGTTGCCGCCGTCGATGTACGTGATCTTGGACTCGGTGGAGCCGGTGGCGGTGTAGCCCGGATCGAAGGTGGTCAGACCGGTCTCCTGGAGCATCTTGCCCAGGAAGATACCGTCGTTGCCCTCGGTGGCCTTGACGATGTCCATCTCGAACTCGCCACCGGGGTAGTGGAGCACGGCCTTGTCGTTCTCAGTAGCCACAACTTCCCTTTCGCTGAATTGTCGTCGTTCAGACCGTCCGGGCGCCGCGGCGCCCGGATCTGCGGCGGTGTCGCCGACCACGGACCACGCTATACCGGTGCGCGAGCACGCGCCGGGACAGCGACCTTCACGCCGGGCCCTCGGGTGCGAGGCTCGCGTCGCGTTCCGGTCCGGCCGGGGGCGTCCCGACCGCCAGCAGTGGATTGGGGCACACGTTAGCAAAGAATGTGAGGCAGGCAACAGCCCCACCCGTGCAGGCGCGGGCCCGACGGTCCCGGCAACACTGTACGCCCGGCCGGGGAAAGCATGCAAAGGGTGCATTCGCGCAGGCAGGCATGGCCGACGCACCTCCGGGGCGCGTCGGCGGCCGCCGGCGGGCGGGGCGCGGAACAGGGTTTCCGCGGGTACCCCCGCACCGCTTCGCCGCAGGCCGGGACGGTCGCGGGCGGGCCGGCGCGCCAGGCCCGCGACCGGGGCGAACGCGGCGGTGCACGCGGTCGCGGCCGCCACAAACGTCGCTAGGCGAACATATCATTTTGCGAAGTTTGCGAATTTCGTTGCGCCGTATTCGCGCCGCGATCCGCCGCCCACCCGGCCCCGGGGACCCCGCACGGGGGCGACGCCCGGCCCGGGGGCGGAAACCGGGGGCGGAGGGCCGGGACGGGCCGATATGGTGGACACCAGCCCCTGTTCGCTTGCCCGAAAGGTTGCGCACCTCAACATGAGCGCCGAGTTCCCGACCCTGCCCGACGAGTTCCTCCCCGGCGACGGCCGCTTCGGCTGCGGCCCGTCCAAGGTCCGCCCCTCCCAGATCCAGGCCGTCGTCGACGGCGCCCGGAACGTCATCGGCACCTCCCACCGCCAGCCGGCCGTGAAGAACGTCGTCGGCTCGGTCCGCGAGGGCCTCGCCGAGCTGTTCTCCCTCCCGGAGGGCTACGAGATCATCCTGTCCCTCGGCGGCGCGACCGCCTTCTGGGACGCCGCGACCTTCGGCCTCATCGAGCGCCGCTCCGCGCACCTGTCCTACGGCGAGTTCTCCTCGAAGTTCGCCAAGGCCTCCAAGATGGCCCCGTGGCTGAAGGCCCCGCAGATCATCGAGGCCGAGCCGGGCGACGCCCCGGAGCCGGTCGCCGGCGGCGACGAGGTCGACCTCATCGGCTGGGCGCACAACGAGACGTCCACCGGCGCGATGGTCCCGGTCGTCCGCCCCGAGGGCTCCGAGGGCCAGCTCGTCGCCATCGACGCCACCTCCGGCGCCGGCGGCCTGCCCGTCGACATGTCCCAGGCCGACGTCTACTACTTCTCCCCGCAGAAGTGCTTCGCGTCCGACGGCGGCCTGTGGCTCGCCGCTATGAGCCCGGCGGCCATCGAGCGCATCGCCAAGCTGAAGGCCGACGAGCACCGCTTCATCCCGGCGTTCCTCGACCTGCAGACCGCGGTCGACAACTCCCGCAAGAACCAGACCTACAACACCCCGGCCGTCGGCACGCTGCTCATGCTCGACGACCAGGTGAAGTGGATGAACGCCAACGGCGGCCTCGACGGCATGGTGGAGCGCACCACCGCCTCCTCCTCCGCCCTGTACGAGTGGGCCGACGCCCGCCCGGAGGCCACCCCGTTCGTCGCCGACCCGGCCAAGCGCTCCCTCGTCGTCGGCACCATCGACTTCGACGAGAACGTCGACGCCGCCGCGATCGCCAAGGTGCTGCGCGCCAACGGCATCCTGGACACCGAGCCGTACCGCAAGCTCGGCCGCAACCAGCTGCGCATCGGCATGTTCCCGGCCATCGAACCGGAGGACGTGAAGAAGCTGACCGGCGCCATCGACTGGGTCCTCGACAACGGCCACGCCGCCGAGTAGGACCCGCCGGGCCCGCCGGGGACCTCCCCGGCGCCCCGCCGGCGCCGCGCCGCCGCGTCCCTCCCGCCGCCCGGGAGGCCGCCCGGCCCGCCCCGCCCCCGCACACGCCGCATCCCGCCGGATGCCCGCGGTGCGGGGGCGGCGTCGTTTAGCATGGAATGACATCGTCCACGTCGGCAGGCACAGGAGGGCACGCGATGCGCGAGCTGGAGTTCATCCCGGGTGCGGGCGGCGACGGCGAGCTGGTGTTCGCCGACGCCGACGGGGAGCGCTTCCGCGTCCCCCTCGGCGACGCCCTGCGCGAGGCGGTCGCCGCCTCCGGGGGCTCCGCCGGCGCCGCGCCCGCCGGCGACTCCGCCTCCGGCGCGGACCAGGCCGCCCAGGCCGCCCCGGGCGGCGCCGCGGACTCCCCCGCGGGCGCCGCCCACCGCGCCGACGACGGCGACGCGGCCGACGCCCCGGGCATCTCCCGGGCTCCCGGGCCCCGCCCGGGCGACGCCCCGGCGGACTCCCCCGCCCCGGCCGCGCCCGCCGACCCCGCGCCGCCCCGCCCGGCCATCGCCGCGGTGCGCGACGAGCGCCCGGTGCGCCGCCTGCGCCCCCGCGAGATCCAGGACCGCGTCCGCGCCGGCGCGTCCGTGCAGGACATCGTGGAGGAGACGGGCATGGACGCCCGCCAGGTGGAGCCGTTCGCCTGGCCGGTGCTCGGCGAGCGCCACCGCATCGCCCAGCTGGGCCGCGACGCCCACCCGCAGCGCTCCGACGGCCCGGCGCCGCTGACGCTGGCGGAGGTCGTCGCCACCGCCTTCGCCGCCCGCGACCTCGACCCGGCGGAGGCCCGCTGGGACGCCCGCCGCGACCCGGCCGGCCAGTGGATCGTCTCGGTCTCCTGGACCGCCGGACTGTCGGACAACACCGCGGAGTGGAGCTTCCACCCGGCGTCCGCCGGCGAGTCCGCCGCCGTGTCGCGCAACGCGCTGGCCGCGGAGCTGGTGGACCCGGACTACGCCCGCTCGACCCCGTTCGGGGCGCGGCGCGACGAGATCGCCGACGACCGGGATGACGACGACGAGGTGCCGGAGGAGTTCCTGCGCCACCCGGACGACGACGAGCCGCGCCGACGCCGCCGCAAGACCGTGATGCCGTCCTGGGAGGACGTGCTGCTGGGCGTGCGGCCCACCGACCGGAAGTAACGTGACGCGGCGGCCCGGGAACGGGACCGCCGCGGTGAGTGGAGGGGAGCCACCGCAATGACCGACGCCGACGCAGCGCCCCGGGGCGCGGGCATCGCCGGCCGCCGGGCCGTCGTCACGTTCTGGTTCGTCTCCGCGGCGGACCCCGCCGCGGTGCTGCGCGCGGAGCCGGGCCCGGACCGCGGCTTCGGCCGCAAGTACCTGGCGCAGCTGGATCCGTCGCTGCCGGCGGAGTCGTTCGCGGATTTCCCGCTGAACCGGTCGACGGAGGCCGGCCCCGGCGAGTTCTACGTCGGCGGCTACCCGGGCCTGGCGGTCGTGCAGACCGTCGTCGACGGGTTCACGCTGCCGACGGAGCTGTCGCCGCGCTACATGGCGGGCATCGCCGCCGACGACGTGTACGTCACGGCGGTCGACGGCCGCGGCTTCGGCGCGTTCGCGCACTTCGCGGACGGGGAGGTCCGCCGCGCGTTCGCGGCGGTGCCGGACAAGATCCTGCAGGACGAGGGGCTGCCGTCGCCCGCGGAGGGGCCCTACTGGGCGGGTGCCCACCGTCCGGTGCGTGACGACGGGGACCGCCCCGGCGAGATCTACGGCCGCGGCGTGGAGCTGCCGTTCGACCCGGCGGATCTCGCCGCCGGCGCGGTGGCGGGCTGGCTGGGCTTCGATCCGCGCGGGGACGGCCCGGACGTGCCGGTGGCGGCGTTCGCCGTCGACGGCCGCCCCGCCCCGCGGGCGGCGGCGCGTCGGGGGAAGGCCCCGCAGGCGCCGGCGCCGGTGCGCACGGCGGACTACGACGACTACGAGGCGGCGGCGTCCGACGACGGCTCCGCGGCCGTCGAGCGGGCCCGGGCCATCGGCCGCGGCGTCGTCTCGGGCGCCCGTGCGGCGGGCCGGGCGGCCGGCCGCGGCGCCCGCGGGCTGCGCGAGGCGGTGCGGCGCAGGCTGCGCTCCTGACCGCGGCGCTCCCCCGGCGCGGGTCCGGCACTCCCCGGCGCTCGCCCGGCGCGCGCCCGGCGCGCGCCCGGCGCGCGCCCGGCGCGGGTCGGGCGCTCCCCGGTGCGGACCCGGACGCGAAGATGCGGACCCGGACACGAAGAAAGGGGCCCCGGCACAGTCGTGCGCCGGGGCCCCTTTTCGGCCTCCCCGGGTCAGCGGGCGGAGAGGCCTCGCAGCCGCTCGTAGAAGCCGATGGCGGCCGACGTCGCGACGTTGAGCGAGTCGGTGCCCGGCGCCATGGGGATGCGGGCGCGGACGTCGCAGGCCCGCATGGCGTGCTCGGTGAGCCCGGGCCCCTCGGCGCCGACGAGGACGGCGACGCGGTCGGCGTCCATCGCCTCCCACAGCTCCACGGCGGAGTCGCCGGGGGTCATGGCGACGATGCGGAAGCCCCGCTCCCGCAGCTCCCCCAGGGAGCGCTGCCACGTCGTCGTGGTGCCGGGCAGGTGCGCGAACGGCAGCCGCAGCACGTGGCCCATGGACACGCGGACGACGCGGCGGTAGAGCGGGTCGGCGCAGGCGGCGCCGAACAGGACGCCGTCGACGCCCATGCCGGCGGCGTTGCGGAACAGCGACCCGATGTTCTCGTGGTCGCCGACGCCCTCGAGCACCAGGAGGGTGCGGGCGCCGTCGACGACGTCGGCCACGGACGGCTCCGGCGCCCGGTCCGCGGCGGCGACGAGCCCGCGGTGCAGGTCGAAGCCCGCGGCGCCGGCCAGCGTCGGCCGGTCCACGTCGACGACCGACGCGCCCGCGGGCAGCCGGACGCCCGCGGCGGAGAGGGCGTCGTCAAGCTCCCGCAGACGGCGATCCGTGCCCGCGATGACGCGGACCGGGAACCGGGACGCGACGAGGCGGGGGACCACCAGCGCGCCCTCGGCGACCACGAGCCCCTTGCCGCCCGGCAGATCGGGGCGGTTGTCGGAGTGGTTGAGGTCGCGGACGTCGTCCAGCCGCGGGTCCGCCGCGTCGCGGACGACGGCGGGGGCGGGCAGGACCCGCCAGCCGTCGCCGGGCTCGGCGACGGCGCCCGCCGCGGTGCCGTCATGCGTCGTCATGGCCGTTCCCCTACGTCAGCAGCTCGGTGACCGGGTCCACGGCGAAGTAGACCATGAACAGCACCGCGAGGACGTAGATGAGCGGGTGGACCTGCTTCGCGCGGCCGGTGGCCAGGCCCATCACGGCGTAGGCGACGAAGCCGGCGCCGATGCCGTTGGCGATGGAGTACGTGAACGGCATGATCACGATGGTGAGGAACGCCGGCAGGGCGATGTCCATGCGGGAGAAGTCGATGTCCTTGATCTGGCCCATCATCAGCACGCCGACGACGACCAGGACGGGGCCGGCGGCCTCGATCGGCACCATCTCGTACAGCGGCGTGAAGAACATCGCCAGCAGGAACATCAGGCCCGTGACGACGTTGGCCAGGCCCGTGCGCGCGCCGTCGGCGATGCCCGCGGCGGAGTCGACGAAGACGGTGTTGGAGGAGGCGGAGGACGCGCCGCCGACGATGGCGCCGGCGCCCTCGACGACCAGGGCGCGGCGCATGTCCGGCAGCACCCCGTCCTCGTCGGCCAGCCCGGCCTGCTTGCCCAGGCCGGTCATGGTGCCCATCGCGTCGAAGAAGTTCGCCAGGACCAGGGTGAACAGCAGCATCGTGGCGCCGACGACGCCGACGCGCAGGAACGCGCCGAACGGGTCGATGTTGCCCAGGATGGACAGGTCCGGCAGGCCGCCGAAGGCGTCCGGCAGCTCCGGCACGCCCATCGACCAGCCGCCCGGGTTCGGCTTCCCGTCGACGAAGGACGGGCCGGAATCGGTGAGCGCCTCGACGACCAGCGCGATGATGGTGTTGGCGACGATGCCGATGAACAGGCCGCCCGGCACCTTCAGCGCGACGAGGACGCCGCAGATGAAGACGCCGAGGACGAAGACGACGGTCGGCCAGGAGGCGATCTGGCCGCCGGAGCCGAGCTGCACCGGGACGGTGGTGCCGGCGGCGTCGGGGACGCGGGAGACGAGGCCGCCGTCGACGAAGCCGATCATGGCGATGAACAGGCCGATGCCGACGGTCATGGCGGACTTCATCGACGGCGGGATCGCGTCGAAGACCGCCGAGCGGAAGCCCGAGATGGCCAGCGCCACGATGATGACGCCGTCGAGGACGACGAGGCCCATCGCCTCCGGCCACGTCAGCCCCTCGACCGACACGAACGTCACGGCGACGAGCGTGTTGATGCCCAGGCCGGCGGCGAGGCCGAACGGGTAGCGGGCCCACAGGCCGAACAGGATGGTCATGACGCCGGCCGCGAAGGCGGTGGCGGCGGCGACCTGGGGGACGCCGAGGACGGTGCCCTCGGAGTCGGCGACGGTGCCGAGGATGAGGGGGTTGAGCAGGATGATGTACGCCATCGCGAAGAACGAGACGACGCCGCCCCGCACCTCCGTCAGGACGCTCGATCCCCGCTCCGTGATGCTGAAGTAGCGGTCGAGCGCGCCGCGGGCGCCCCCTCCGCTCGGGGCGCCCGCGGTGCCCTGCTGCACCGCGGTGGCCCGGTTGGTCTCGCTCATGGACGCTCCGATCCCGGTTTGAGAAAACTGCGGGCGGCGCCCGGAATCCGCGCCCGGCCGCCGCCGCGCGCTCCCGCGCGCACACGTAGAGTCCCAAACATGGACCCGCGCGAGCAAATGCAGGACGCACCCGGCGACCCCGGATCGCCGCCGGTCAACGCGCCGCGGGCGCGGGATGCGGCGCAGCCCGCGGAGCCGGCCTCCGCGGAGCCGGCCGAGGCCCCCGAGCTGCCGCGCTGGGCGGAGGATCCGCGTCCGGCGCTGGCCGCGGGCATCGCCGCGTTCGCGCTCGGCGCCCCGGCCGCGTTCGCCGCGGCCGGCCCGCAGGCGGGCTGGACGTGCGTCACGGGCGCGGTGGTCGGGACCGCGGGATGGGGCGTCTACGCGTGGCAGCGCGCCGCGGTGCGGCGCGGGTCGCGCACGGCGCAGGTCGGCATCCGCGCCGACGGGTAGCGGTGCGCGCGGGATTCGCGTGACGACGGTCCCCGCCGCGGCGGCCCAGCCGCGCCCGGCGCGGTCATGCCCGGCACGGGAGCTGCGCCGCTCCCCGTCGCGTGCGCTGCGCCGACGCCCGGCGCGGGCGCTCCCCTACTCCCCGGGGCGGTCGGCGGGCGCGTCGCTCCACGCCTCGCCGGACGGGTTGCCCTCGCCGCCGACGGCGGGGGTGGCGGAGTGGGCGCCGCAGCCGTGGTCGCGGTGGACGACCTCGGCGTCGAAGGTCCACTCGTTGGCGCAGACGCCGAAGTCGCGGCCCAGCTTTCCCTGGAGGGGGACGAGGAAGGCGCAGGTGTCGCAGTGGTGCAGCGCCTCGCGGGCGAATTCGCCGCGGGGGCCGTTGCCGCCGTCGCGCCAGCGGGCGGCGGCCTCGCCGGCGCCCTCGCCGGTGAGCTTCCGCTCGCCGGGTTCGCCGGGGGTCAGGCGGGGGTCGTCGTCGGCCGGGGGCATGAGGTCGCGGGGGCCGAGGTCGCCGGGGCGGACCCGGTCCTCGTAGGGCACCCACTCCGGGGCGCGCAGGGCCTGGTCGCCGGGGACGAGGGCGACCTCGTTGACGGTGACGTGGTCGGAGCCCTCGGCGCAGGCGAGGACGACGTGCCATTCCCATCCGCGGTAGCCGGGCAGGTCGGTGGCGAAGCGGTGGACGGCGACGCCGCGGCCGACCATGGTCACGCCGGCGTGGTCGCCGACGGGGCCCTCGTCGAGCTCCTCGACGGCCCGGCGGGCCAGGTCGATGGCCGCCGGGCGCGTCAGCGGCCCGCCGCCGCGTCCGCGGCGGCGCCGCCTGCTGCCTCGTCTCCGGTTCTCCGTCACGGCCGCCATTCTAGGATGTGCGCATGCCCGCCCGTCGACGACCGCCCGCCCGGCGCGCCCTCGCGGCGCTCGCGACCGGCGCCTGCGCGGCGATTCCGGCGCTGGCCGGCTGCACCGCGGACACGGCGGGCCCCAGCGCCGGCGCCGCCGGGGCCGCCGCGGCGCCCTCCACCATCGCGGCCGCCGACCCCGCCCCGCCGCGGCGGGTGGAGGTCGAGGTCCTCGCCGAGCACCCGTGGAACCCGGCGTGGTTCACCCAGGGACTGGAGTTCGACGGCCCGGACCTGCTGGTCGGCACCGGCCTGCACGGCGAGTCCGCGCTGATGCGGGTGACCGCTCCCCCGGGCCCGCCGCGGGTGCTGGCGGAGCGCCCGCTGCCGGCGGAGCACTTCGGCGAGGGGATCACCGTCGCGGGCGCGTCCATCTGGCAGCTGACCTGGCACGCCGGCGTCGCCCACCGCAGCACCGGCGCCGATCTGCGGCCCGACGGCGGGGCGCGCTACGACGGCGAGGGCTGGGGACTCTGCCACCACGCGCCCGACGACGTGCTGGTGATGTCGGACGGCACCGGGACGCTGACGCTGCGGGACCCGGCGGATCTCTCCGCCCGCACCGCGGTGGAGGTCGCCCGGGGCGATGGAGGGGACGTCGGCAAGCTCAACGAGCTGGAGTGCGTCGCCGCCGCGGACCTGCCCGCGGGGGCCGGGGATCTCGCGGGGACGTGGGCCAACCGGTGGCCCACCGGGGAGCTGCTGCTCATCGACCCGGCGACCGGCGCGGTGCGGGCGACCGCCGACGCGTCGGCGCTGCGCGGCATGCTGCCGGCCGAGGGTTCGGAGGAGGCGGACGTGCTCAACGGCATCGCGCACGTGCCCGGCACCGACCGCTTCCTGCTGGCGGGCAAGCGCTGGCCGACGCTGTTCGAGGTGCGGTTCCGGCCCGCCGACGGCGGCCGGTAGACTGCGACGCGTCAATCCGGGCCCCGGCGCCCGGCGGAAACGGCGGCCGCGGCGGATGCACCGGGCACGGCGGCCACGGCGGAAAGGACGCGCGGCATGGCGAGGAAGTCGACGGCGAAGGGGCTGACCCTCCTGGCGGTCATCGTCGCGGTGGGCCTGGTCATCACCGGCATCGTCGTGGCGGTGGAGTACTTCCGCGACGACGCGGTGGAGGACCCGTCGGCACTGGAGCTCACCGTCTCCGTCGGCGGCGAGGAGATCACGGTCCGCCCCTACCGCGTGTGCGAGCTCGGCGCGGAGTGCGAGACCGACGACGCGAACATCGCCTCCGTCGCCGTCGGCCCGCAGGACGTCGCGGAGGTCACCGTGCCGGACGAGGTCGCCGAGGGCGCCTGGGTCCTGCAGCGCTTCTACGCCGACGAGGCGATGAACGGCGCCGAGAACCACGAGGCGGGCTCCGCGACGACGGTGAAGGTCTCCGGCTCGGAGTCCGTCGCCGGCAAGCGCTCCAACCTCGCGGTCATGGAGGTCTCCAGCGCCAGCATCGTCGGCGTCGACGACGCGGGCGAGGAGACGGTCTACGGCGTCACCTGGTCGGTGGCCAACGACGCCGCCTAGCGGCGCGGGCCGGGGTTCGCCGCCCGCGGACGCGGAAACGGGGCCCGCACGTCGACGTGACGTGCGGGCCCCGTTGCGCGTGCGCGGGCCCGGGGGCGGGGCCGTCCCCGCCCCCGGGCGGGCGCCTAGCGGTCCAGCTCGCGGGCGATGGCCCGCAGCACCTCGGCGACCTGGCGGCCGTGGCGGCGCTCGGCGTGGCGGCCGCGGTCGAGCTCGCCCTGCACGTCCTCCAGCATCGAGATGACGTCGGAGATCATGGAGTTCAGCTCCGCCGGGCTGCGGCGGGCGCCGCCCCCGTGGCCCTGGCCGTGGCCGCGGCCCCCGCGTCCGCCGCGGCCGTGCGCGCGGTCGTCGCGGGCGCGGGGCGCCTCCTCGACGACGTTGATGCGCAGGGCCTGCGGGCCGGGGCGGCCGTCGGCGTAGTCGTATTCGATCCGCTGCCCCTTGTGCAACTCGTCGACGCCGTCGGGCAGGACGTTCCTGCCGACGTAGACGTCCTCGCCGCCCGGGTTGGACACGAAGCCGAAGCCGCGCTCGCGGTCGTACCACCTGACCTTGCCGATGGGCACGGTGCACACCCTCCTTCTTCTCCGGCGCGGCCGTGTGCCGCGCCGCCGGGATTGAATGGAACACTGTACCCGACCACGGGAAACACCGTTCCGTAACAGTTGCATAACGTGACCTTGGTCACATTTTCGGCGAACCACTGCCGTCACACGCGTCACGCCACGTCCCGGACCTGCATAATTGCAGCACTTTTCGACGATTCCCGCGCCGCTCCCCGCCGCACGCCCGGCGCCGAGATCGGCGATCCGATGTGACTAATCCGTTACCGGCGGCTAGCGTTGCCCCGGAACGCGCCGGCCATGCCACGCCGCCAACGCCCACCCCGTCCGGGGCGGCAACGGAGGCCGGGACATCGCGGAGACAACTCCACAGGACATCCTGACCGCGGACGGGGTCGGGGACACGGCCGGACCACAACCGGCGGCGCGCGACCGCGCGGCGCCCGCTCCGGCGCAGATGCACATACCGACGAGAAGGAACATCCACATGGCCCGTCACGCCAAGAAGACCCGCTCCACCGCCTCCGCGACCGCCAAGGTCGCCCTGACCGGCGCCCTGCTCGGCGCCGGCGCCGCCGCCCTGGCCCCGTCCGCCGGCGCGGCCCCGCTCTCCGACTGGGAGCGCCTGGCGCAGTGCGAGTCCGGCGGCAACTGGCAGATCAACACCGGCAACGGCTACTACGGCGGTCTGCAGTTCTCGGCCTCCACCTGGACCGGCTTCGGCGGCGGCGAGTTCGCCCCGCGCGCCGACCTGGCCACCAAGGACCAGCAGATCTACGTCGCCGAGAAGGTCCTGGCCGGCCAGGGCTGGGGCGCGTGGCCCGCCTGCTCCGCGAAGCTCGGCCTGAGCTCCGCCCCGAACACCGACCGCCCGAAGCCGGTCTCCGGCTCCTTCGGCACCAACGTCGCCGCCGAGACCGCCACCCCGGGCGCCTCCTCCACCACCACCTCCCCGGAGGAGCAGGCCGGCCCGGAGGCCATCATCCGCGGCATCCTCGAGGACCCGGCCGCCTACGCCACCGACCCGGCCAAGGCCATCGAGGCCCTCCTCGGCGCCGCCAAGCAGGCCGACGTCACCGCCATCCTGGAGGCCCTGGAGTCCGCCGCCGCCCAGGCCGGCGTCGAGCTCCCGGCCGGCGTCTCCCAGATCGCCGACCAGCTCCTGGTCTCCCTCCCGGCCTAAGCACCCGGGACACGCCTCCCGCGCCGCACCCCGGCGCGGCGGGCACGACGAAGGGCCCCGCCCGACCATCGCGGTCGGCGGGGCCCTCCGTCATGCGCGGGACCGGCGCGGCCATGCGCGGGGTGGCGCGGCCGCCCGCGGCATCCGCGCCGCCGCGGCGCGGGCGCCGTCGTCACGCGCGGGGCGCATCCCCTCCCCCGCGCGTCCCCGCACGCGCACCCGGGGCACGCGCGGCGCGGGGCGCGTCGTCACGCGAATCCCCCGCAGGCGCCCCGGGACACGACGAAACGCCGATGCGCGCAGGGCGCACCGGCGGAGGCGGGGCCGCATGCCCCGCGTCGGTCGCGGACCGCTACTTGCCGATGACGGTGTGCGGGTGGACGTAGCCCAGGGTCTTCGGGTCCACCGGGAACTCGATCTCGCCGAACGGGGAGTCGGCGCCCGCGTGGCGCGCGATGAGCTCGGTGACGGCGTGCTCGCCCTCGGCGACCTCCGGCCAGGCCGGATCCACGAACTTCTTCTTGTCGACGTTAGCCATGCGCACATTGTGCCCCATGGCCCGGCCCCGGACCATAATCCGGGGGCACCCCCGGCGGTAGGATGACCCCATCATGTCCCCCGATGACCGGTTCCCCCCGTTCCGCCGGTGGCTCGCCGCGCGCCCCGACTCCTTCCTGGAGGACCTCCTGCGCGCCCGCCCCGACGCGGTGTCCCCGCCGCCGAAGAGCACCGACGTCCTCGCCGCCCGGCTGCAGCTGCGCGCCTCCGTCCAGCGCATCCTCCCGGAGCTCGACGCCACCGCCCTCGCCGTCCTCGAGGCCGCCGTCGACGCCGGCGCCGAACTGGAGCCCGTCACCGCCGCCGACGTCGCCGCGTCCCTCCGCGACGCCCTCGCCGACGCCGGCGTCCCCGCCCGCGAACGCCCCACCGTCGCCCACGTCCGCGCCGCCCTCGACGACCTGCGCGCCGCGGCGCTCGTCCACGGCGACGGCCCCGCCGCCGGCGGCGCCTTCTCCGGCCGCGCCCGCGCCAACCCCGGCGACCACGCAGACCGGCTCATGGTCGTCGACGGCGCCTGGGAGTCCCTCCCCGCCGGCTGGCGCCTGCTGCCCCGCGCCGGGGAGCCTACCGCCGCGGAGCTGCGCGACGCCCTCGACGCCGTCGACGACCGGCAGCGCCGCATGCTCGGCACCCTCGTGGAGGCCGGCGGCCTCGGCGTCACCCGCGACGCCGCGCCCGACGCCGACCCCGCCGCGCCCGTGCCGCGCCTCCTCGCCGCCGGGCTGCTCGACCGCGTCGACGACCGCACCGTCCGCCTCCCCGGCCGCGTCCGCTCCCTCCTGCGCGGCGAACCGCTGCCGGAGGGCCCCGTGCCGCTGCGGCCCGGCGCGCCGGAGACCACCGAGCCCCGCGACGTCGACGGCACCGCCGCCGGCGCGGCCCTGGAGACCATCCTCGGCGTCCGCGACCTCCTGGAGCTGCTGGGCGAGCGGCCCGCCTCCACCCTGAAGGACGGCGCCATCGGCGTCCGCGAGCAGCGCCGCCTCCTCGAGGCCACCGGGCTCGACCTGCCCGGCCTCGCCCGGCTCGTCGCCCTGTGCACCGCCGCCGGGCTCATCGCCGCCGGCACGCCGCACCCGCTGCCCGCCGACGACGACGGCGGCGACTCCCTCGCCCCCACCGAGACGGCCGACGCGTTCCTCGCCGCCGCCGACCCCGCCCGCTGGGCGATGCTCGTCGACGGCCTCCGCTCCTCCGAGCAGGCGCCCTGGCGCGTCGGCGCCCCCGGCCCCGACGGCCGCACCGTCATGCTGCTCACCGCCGGCGCCACCCGGGCCGGGCTGCCGCGGCTGCGCGGCGTCCTCGGCGACCTGCTGTGCGGCGAACTCGACCCCGGCGAGGCGCTCGCCGACCCCGCCGGCGAACTGCTGCGCCGCCGGCCCCTGGTCGCCGTGCGCACCCCCGCCGCCGTGCTGCGCGGCGCCGTCGACGACCTCGTGGCCCTCGGCCTCGCCGTCCGCGACGGCGACGCCGTCGCCGCCTCCGCCGCCTGGCGCGCCGCCCGCGACGCCCGCGGCGACGAGCTCGCCGACGCTCTCGCCCCGCTCCTGCCCGCGCCCACGACCATCCTCATCCCCCAGGCCGACCTCACCATCCTCGTGCCCGGTCCCGCCGGCCCCGAGCTCACCGGCCCGCTCGCCCGCTTCGCCGAGCCCGAGTCCCAGGGCCTGGCGACGGTCCACCGCGTCACCGAGGACTCCGTCCGCGCCGCCCTCGACGGCGGCATGACCGCCGCGGAGATCCACTCCTTCCTCGTCGACCGCTCCTTCGGCGACGTCCCCCAGTCGCTCACCTACCTGATCGACGACGTCGCCCGGCGCCACGGCCGCCTCCGCGGTGGCCCCGCCTCCTCCTACCTGCGCTGCGACGACGCCGCGCTGCTCGCCGCCGTCATGGCCGCCCCCGTCGCCGAGGCGCTCGGCCTGCGCCGCATCGCCGACACCGTCGTCGTCTCCCCCGTCGCGCCCGCGCGCCTCATCGACGCGCTGCGCGCCGCCGGCCACGCCGCCGTCGCCGAGGACGCCGGCGGCGCCACCCTCGACCTCTCCCCCGCCCCCTGCCGCGTCGAGGATCCGCCCCGGCGGCCCGCCCCCGACCACCGCGCCGACGACGGCCCCGTCTCCCGCGCCCTCGAGGCCCTGCGCCGCGGCGACCGCGCCGCCGGCGACGGCTCCGGCCGCATCGGCATGGACGACGACCCCGCCACCGGCGCCGCCGCCCAGGCCCTGCTCCAGCGCTCCGCCCGCGCCGGCCGCGACGTCATCATCGGCTACGTCGACCGCAACGGCCGCGCCGCCCGCCGCCGCGTCCGCCCCGTCACCGTCACCGGCGGGCAGGTCGACGCCATCGACCCCGCCGGCGGCGACGTCCTGCGCTTCCTCCTCCACCGCGTCACCGAGGTCGAGCCCGCCGACTAGCGGCGGCCGGCGACGGCTCCGTCGGGCGGCGGACCGCAGCGCGTGCGGACGTCGTCACGCATGACGCGCACGGCGGACGGACGCGGGCACCTCGACGCGCCCCGCGGGCGGGCGCCATAATGGAGGTTCGGCCCGACCCGGGCCACGACCGCCGCGCACCGCGGCCCCACGACCCCGTGAGAGGTGATTGACCGTGACGTTCGGCGACGGACCGCTCATCGTCCAGTCCGACAAGACGGTGCTGCTGGAGACCGCGCACCGCGACGCCGACGCCGCCCGCGCCGCGCTCGCCCCCTTCGCGGAGCTCGAGCGCGCCCCCGAGCACGTGCACACCTACCGCATCACCAACCTCGCGCTGTGGAACGCCCGCGCCGCCGGGCACGACGCGGAGCAGGTCGTCGACGTCCTCGAGACGTACTCCCGCTTCCCCGTCCCCCAGCCCCTGCTGGTCGACGTCGCCGAGACCATGGACCGCTACGGCCGCCTCACCCTGGCCAAGCACCCCGCCCACGGCCTCGTCCTCGAGTCCTCCGACCCCGCCGTCCTCGCCGAGATCGTCCGGCACAAGAAGATCCGCCCCATGCTCGGGGAGCGGATCGACGGCGACACCTGGACCGTCCACCCCTCCGGACGCGGCCGCGTCAAGCAGGAGCTGCTCAAGGTCGGCTGGCCCGCCCGCGACGTCGCCGGCTACGTCGACGGCGAGGCCCACGCCATCGCCTGGGACGTCTCCGCCGGCGACGAGTGGGAGCTGCGCGACTACCAGCGCCACGCCGCCGACTCCTTCCGCGAGGGCGGCTCCGGCGTCGTCGTCCTGCCCTGCGGCGCCGGCAAGACCCTCGTCGGCGCCGCCTCCATGGTCGACGCCCAGCGCACCACCCTCATCCTGGTCACCAACACCGTCGCAGGCCGCCAGTGGCGCGACGAGCTGCTGCGCCGCACCACCCTCACCGAGGAGGAGATCGGCGAGTACTCCGGCGAGAAGAAGGAGATCCGCCCCGTCACCATCGCCACCTACCAGGTGGTCACCCGCAAGACGAAGGGCGAGTACCGGGCCCTCGAGCTGTTCGACTCCCGCGACTGGGGCCTCATCATCTACGACGAGGTCCACCTCCTGCCCGCCCCCGTCTTCCGCATGTCCGCCGACCTCCAGTCCCGCCGCCGCCTCGGCCTCACCGCCACCCTCGTGCGCGAGGACGGCCGCGAGGGCGACGTCTTCAGCCTCATCGGCCCCAAGCGCTACGACGCCCCCTGGAAGGACATCGAGGCCCAGGGCTGGATCGCCCCCGCCGAATGCGTCGAGGTCCGCGTCACCATGACCGAATCCGAGCGCATGGTCTACGCCACCGCCGAGGCCTCCGACCGCTACCGCCTCGCCGCCTGCGCCGCCACGAAGCTGCCCGTCGTCCGCCGCCTCGTCGACCGCCACGCCGGCGAGCCGACGATCATCATCGGCGCCTACCTCGACCAGCTCGAGGAGCTCGGCGAGGCCCTCGGCGCCCCCGTCGTCGACGGCTCCACCAGCAACAGGCGGCGCGAGGAGCTGTTCGGGGCGTTCCGCTCCGGGGAGATCTCCACGCTCGTGGTGTCGAAGGTCGCGAACTTCTCCATCGACCTGCCCGAGGCGTCCGTCGCCATCCAGGTCTCCGGCACCTTCGGCTCCCGCCAGGAGGAGGCGCAGCGCCTCGGACGCCTCCTACGCCCCAAGGCCGACGGCGGCGGCGCCGTGTTCTACTCCGTCGTCAGCCGGGATACGCTGGACACCGAGTACGCGGCGCACCGCCAGCGCTTCCTCGCCGAGCAGGGCTACGCCTACCGCATCGTCGACGCCGACGAGCTGCTGGGCCCGTCCCTGCCCGGCGACGCCATCGACGGGGCCTAGGCCCCGCGGCGGCGCGCCGGCCGCCGGCCCGGGGCATCGCCACGCCGCTCCGGCCGCCGCGCCGCCGCCCGCTCCACGACCGCCACCACCGCGACCCCGGGAAGGACCCGCACCCCATGGACGGCTTCCGCTTCACCGTCGACGAGGCCCACGCGAAGGCCACCAACGAGTACTTCCGCGACAGCCGCCGGCTGCGCACCTCCGCCGCCATCATGGCGGTGCTGTCCATCGCCGCCGCCGTCGCCGTGGTGGCGCTGTGGGGCTCCGGCGTGTGGACGTGGATCGCCGCCGCGATCCTCGCCCTCTTCGCGCTGTCCTGCCTGTACGTGCTGGTGGCGCTGCCGAAGCAGATCGGCACCCCGCAGGAGCTCTACGACCGCTGGCCCCTGGCGCCCGCGCTCGTCGCGGAGGTGAACCCACGCGACATGACGCTGCTGGCCCTCGTCGACGTCGCCGCCGAGGGCGACCGGCCCCGCCCGGCGCTGGCGGTGCGCACCGTCACCTCCATCCCCGGCGTGCCGCGCCGCACCGGCGCCCGCGTGCCGTCCGTCGCGGTGTCGGGCCGCCACGCCGCCGGCGGCGAGGTGTGGGACGAGGTGACGCCGGTGCCGCTGGCGTGGGGCACCCGCGACAAGAAGGTCATCGCCGCCGCGGAGGCCGAGATCCCGCGCGACGACTGGCTGCGCCTGCAGTCGCTCGCCGAGCGCGCCCCGGAGGTCAGGGGCACCCGCCGCGGGCTGCTGGAGCTGTAGCCGGCCCCGCGCGCCGACGCCGGCCGCGCGCACCTGCGGGGTGCGCGCGGCCGGCGTCTCTTCGCGTGACGACGTCCGCCGCCCCGGCCTAGCGGCCGCGGCCCCAGGACTCCTCGTTGGCGCGGTCGACGGCCTCCTTGTCGTACTCGCCGGCCGGGTCCTCCGGCACCTCGCGCGGCACGCCGGCGACGTCGATGACGTGGCGGGCCAGATCGGTGATGCGGCGGCGCCGCTCCGCCGGGGCCGTGACCATGTGGGTGGCCAGGAACTCCGCCGTCGTCGCCTCCCCGCCGGCGGCGCGGACGGCGTCGGCGAACTCGGCGCCGCCGCGGGCGACGTCGTCATGCGACGCGGTCTGCACGTGGACGCGGCGCAGCGCGGAGACGTCGGCGACCACCGGCGACGCGGCGGCCGACGCCGGGTCGGCGGGCGCGCCGAACATCAGCTCCGCGAGCGCCGCCGCGCGGTCGTCGCCGCGCAGATCGAGGGCGGGCATGGTCAGCGCCACGGAGGCGACGTCCGCGCCCGTCAGCGCCGCCAGCGCCGCGGCGTGGCCGCCGGAGCTCACGCCCCACAGGACGATGGACGACGGGTCGACGCCGAGCTCGTCCGCGTTCGCGCGCACCCAGTCGACCGCGGCGGTGAGGTCCGCGACGGCCGCCGGCAGCGGGTGCTCCGGGGCGAGGCGGTAGTCGACGTCGACGACGACGGCGCCGGAGCGCTCCGCCAGCGCCGCGCAGTCGGGGCCGAAGCAGGTGTCGCGGACGTCGCCGTCGCCCATCCACCAGCCGCCGCCGTGCGCGGCCACGACCGCGGCGCCCGTCGGCTGCTCCGGGACGTAGACGGTGGCGGCGACGGCGGGGACGGGCTCCACGCCGGCCGGCGGCGCGGCGACGGGGAGGTCGTCCTCGCCCCCGTCCGCGCGGCGCAGCGCGGGCACCGCCCACGACGGCTCCGCCGGCACAGAGATGGAGACGCCGCGCCACGACGTGCCGGGACGGCCGTAGGCGGTGAACGGCAGCGTGTGGTTCAGGCCCGCGCCGAGCACGAGCATCGCCGCATGCACCACCGCGTCGTCCTGGCGCGCGACGGTGCGGTTGGCCTCCGCCCGGGCGGCCGCGACGTCGTCACGCCACGCCGACAGCTCCGCGGCGGACGCCCCGTCGGCGGGGCGCGGCGGCAACCCGGCGACCGCCCCGGGGGCGAACGCCGTGACGTGCTCCTCCAGGTAGTCGACCAGCTGCCGCAGCCGCTGGTCGTCGGTCGTGATGGGCGTGAATCCGTCGGTCATGGCGGCCATTGTACGGAGCACCCGGACGCACCCCGTACGATGCGGTGACATGACCAGAACCGTCGCCCGACTCCGCCCGCTCGGCGAGACCATCTTCTCGACCATGAGCAACCTGGCCCGCACCCACGGCGCCGTGAACCTCGGCCAGGGCGCCCCCGACTTCGACGGCCCCGCGCCCGTCCTCGAGGAGGCGCGCCGCCAGATCGCCGACGGCAACAACCAGTACCCGCCGGACACCGGCCACGCCGTGCTGCGCGAGGCGATCTGCGCCGAGCGCGCCGCCCGCCTGGGCCACGTCTACGACCCGGAGACGGAGTGCGTCGTCACCGTCGGCGCGACGGAGGCCATCACCGCCGCGCTGCTCGGCCTCGTGGAGCCCGGCCAGACCATCGTGCTCATCGAGCCGTACTACGACTCGTACCTCGCCGCCGTCGTGCTGGCCGGCGCGAAGCACGTGTCCGTGCCGCTCGTGCGCGGCGAGGAGTCGTGGCGCCTGGACCGCGAGGCGATGGCCCGCGTCGTCGAGGAGCATGACGTGGCGATGATCATCGTCAACTCCCCGCACAACCCCACCGGCACCGTGCTTCACGACGAGGACCTCGCCGCGATCGCCGACGCCGCGCGCCGCGCGGACGCCATCGTGTTCTCCGACGAGGTCTACGAGCACCTCATCTACGACGGCGGCGTGCACCGCTCCATCGTCGACCAGCCGGGGATGCGCGAGCGGTCCATCGTCGTGTCGTCCGCCGCGAAGACGTTCAACGTCACGGGCTGGAAGACCGGCTGGGCGCTGGCGCCGGCGGACCTCGTGGAGGGCATCGTCGCGGCGAAGCAGTTCATCACGTGCGTCGGCTGCGGCCCCGTCCAGCCTGCGGTGGCGAAGGGCCTGACGGAGTGCGGCGACTGGATCGCCGACCTCCGCGAGACGCTGCAGGGCAACCGCGACTACCTGCTGGAGCGCCTGCGCGGCATGGGCATCGACGTCCTCGGCGCCGAGGCCGGCTACTTTGTCGTCGCCGACGGCCGACCGCTGGGCTACGGGTCGGCGATGGAGGCGTGCCTGGCGCTGCCGGAGGCCGCGGGCGTGGCGGGCATCCCCGTCTCCGCGTTCGTGGACGACCCGGAGGACGAGCGGTGGCGCCACGGCATCCGCTTCGCCTTCTGCAAGAAGCGCGAGTCGATGGAGGAGGCGCTCGACCGCCTCGAGGAGCATCTGGAGCGCGTGCGCGGCTGACGCCGCGGTGCGTGACGACGCTCCCCTCCCCCGGTGACGCCGCCCGGAGGGCCCCGATGACGGGCCGGCCGGGCGGTTCCTTTCGGCGGAGGGGGCACTCAGTTGAGCCGCGGCCGCTGCACGGAGGAGGGTGGCCGACAAACTCCTCGTCATCTGCTCCGGCAAGGGCACCTCATGTCGGCAGGACACCGCAATGAGCTTGTGTCCGGCAGGCGCGGCGCCGAAAACGCGCTGCACGCAAAATAGGAGGGCCGGGAACCCCCGGCCCAGCCGAAGCTGAACCAAGGATTCCCGACCCTCCAACATGAAATTTAAATTGTCGGCGGTGACCTACTCTCCCACACCCTCCCGAGTGCAGTACCATCGGCGCTGGCAGGCT